>NZ_JACAAX010000001.1 GCF_013377085.1 Rhodoplanes sp.
GCCGCGGTCCACATCGCCGCGACCGTCTGCTACTGGTTATGAGTCCGGACCCTAAATCATTGCCCGACCGGGGCTGGCGTCCGGTCCGGACGATGTGCTATGGAGCCGTCCCCGATGCCTCGCACGAGGCGCGGGACGGCCGGCCATATCGGCTGTCGGGGCGGAGTAGCTCAGCTGGTTAGAGCAGCGGAATCATAATCCGCGTGTCGGGGGTTCGAGTCCCTCCTCCGCTACCATTAACGAAATCAATGACTTAGCCAGTTTCGACCCGCTACCATCGATCCCCCACGCTGAAGTGCGCATGACCGATTGGCTAATCCTGCGGGAGCCTCGAGATAGAATAGCCCCGCGGCTGGCGGCTCGGCGACTGGCTTCGGGAGACCTCCGGCATCGCGATCGAAACGAGGGCGACGGCGGCGAGTTTGTGCATTAAATGCACTGTCACCGTAATCCCTTGGAGTCCTTTCGGTTAGGATCATCCGCGATATCGAAGGCGACCTGAAATGCTGCGTGCGCATGCGAACCAGGTTATATCGTTCGGCAGCGTCGATCTCGACCTGTCTGCGCGTGAACCCACAACACACATGGCAACGAGGGCTGCGGTGTCAAGGTGATAGAATAGATCCGTGACGACACAGCGGGGGCTTGTGATCAAAATGCACAATAAAAGCCAATAAAAACGCGACGTGTACCGAGTATAAAGTAGTTAAGCACAACCAGTCGACATCCCGCTCAACGAGTCAATAAACCCTATGGCCAGAATTGAAGAGCTCGTGGCTCAAATCGGCAACGAGCATCTCCGCAAGGAGATCGCTGCTGAGGTTCGCGAGCTAAAGCGATCCAAGAAGTTCGGTCTCGTTTTCGAGGAACATCTCCCCGAGACCGTCCGCCTCCCGAACCTTCCAATTGGCGAGGGCGATCTCGTTGCCCGAAAGCGGGAGCGCGGGAACCAGCTCTGGCACATCAAGGGCATCCGGCGCGGTATTGCCACACTGGAAAGCGCCGTCGAAGGTCCATCACCCGTCACGCAGGAAGCCCCGGTTTCCGACCTCGTTGCGGTTCGCCGGTTCGGCGATCCGATCTATCCGATGCTGACGCCCATTGATCGCGTGGGACGTGGCGGACCCGAGAAGCCGTGGCACACACTGATCAACGCGGAAAATTACCACGCGTTACAGCTTCTCCTCTACTGCTACGAGCGCCAAGTCGATGTCATCTACATCGACCCGCCCTATAATTCCGGTGCGCGCGACTGGAAATACAACAACGATTATGTCGATCAGGCAGACTCGTTCCGCCATTCTAAATGGCTCGCAATGATGAAAAAAAGGCTGCTTTTGGCGAAGCGGCTTCTGAAATCGGACGGCGTTCTAATAATCACGATCGACGAAAATGAGCTTCACCATCTAGGCATGCTTCTTGAAGACGTCATTGGAAGCCACCTTCGGCGAATGGTGACGATAGTTATTAATCCAAAGGGGGCGGGCCGCTATAACTTCGCCCGGATGGAAGAGCATGCGGTCTTTTGCATTCCGAGTAGCAATCAGTCGGTCGTCAACGCCAATTTTCTTCGGGACCTGGCCCGGATCGGTGTCACCGAGGAAGTGATCGCTGAGGAGCAAGACGAGGACCAGGAGGAGGAGGAAGACGAGGACGAGGACGAGGGGACGAGCGAGGCCGACGACAAGAGCACGGAAGTCGAGATCTCGGCTTTGCGTGCCGATCTTCCCTTCCCTCCCGAGGACATCGAACTCTGGACCCTTCGCCACGCGCGTCGACGTGGCAATCAGTCGAGTTACCGGCATCAGCGTTGGCGGCAATTCTACCCGATCTTCATCGACCCTGAGACTAGGACGGTGAAGGATGTTGGAGATCCGATACCCCTTGGCCAAGATCCTAGCTTCGCCAACAGGAATGGCTACACCGCGATTTGGCCAATTGATGCTGATGGAAATCAACGGTGCTGGCGGTTTAGTTCGCCTTCAATGCGAGCGGCGCTTTCTGAAAAGCGCGTAGCTGTTGGTCGGAAAAACCAGGTTACGGGAAGTTGGACGATAAATGTTTGGTATAGAAAAACCAACACTAAGCTGGTGAAAACAGTCTGGTGGCATTCGCGCCATGACGCAGGCACACATGGCACATCAATGCTTCACCAACTTCTTGGTCGACGCGACGCCTTTCCCTTTGCCAAGTCCCTATATGCCGTTCGCGACACGTTGTTGACCGTGATCGGCGACCGGCCGAACGCTCTAGTGCTGGATTTCTTTGCCGGCTCCGGCACCACCTTGCACGCGACCGCTCTCATTAATGCGCAGCTTGGCGGCTTCCGCCGCTGTATCCTGGTATCAAACAACGAGCCCGGCGAGGTAGTCGCGACGCGACTCATGAAGCAGGGTCACTTCCCTGGAGATCCGGAGTTTGAACGGGTCGGCATTTGCCAGAGTGTCACTTGGCCTCGATGCAAAGCGGCTGTTACCGGCACCCGGCCAGACGGTACAGCTCTGCCGGGTGCTTATCTCGATATTGAGGGCCACGCCAAGCAGCTTCGCATTGTGGGCGGCTTCGAGGAGAACGTCGAATACTTCCGGCTCGATTTCATCAATCCGGACGACGTGGCGCGCGGGGAAGCGTTCAAGGCAATCCTTCCGATCTTGTGGATGATGGCTGGGGCGACAGGGGAACGCGCGGATTCCAAGGGCACCAGCTCATGGTTTATCCCGAAGCACTCCCCCTTTGCCGTGCTCATCAAGGAGAAGAAATTCCGGGAGTTCAGGGAGAAGCTCCGAGAGAGGCCCGACATCAACATGGTGTTCCTGGTGACAGACAGCGACGAGAACTTTGCGCTGATGCGGCGAGCCATCGGCGTGCGCTACACATGTTTTCAGCTATACAAGAGCTATCTCGAAAACTTCCGCCTCAACAGCCAAAACTCCTTCGCACCTGAGGCGCCGAAGTCATGAGATACGAACTCAAGACGTTCCAGACCGAGGCCGCCCGAAGCATCCTCAACAAACTTGCCCAGGCCCGTCCGGGTGTGACGGAAGGCGAGTTGGAGGCGATCACTCTCAGCGCGCCTACAGGCTCTGGGAAAACCATAACTGTAGCGGCCGTGATCGATTGGTTGTTCGGCGGTGCTGACGGCATCGTAGCGCGCCCTCAAACAACCTTCCTGTGGCTATCGGACTCGCCCGAACTCAACGCGCAGAGCAAGGCCAAGCTCATGGCCGCGTGCGACAATGTCCCGTTCCACAAACTCATCACAGTGGACAGCGAGAGCTTCAACGAACTCCGCTTGCAGCCGGGGCATGTGTATTTCATCAATACGCAGTTGCTCGGCCGCGACAAGATTTTGACCAAGCAGGGAGACCGCAAAAACGTCACTTTCTGGCAAACGATCGCCAACACTGTCGCCGCCGCTCCCCAGGATTTCGTGGTGATCATCGACGAGGCGCATCGCGGCGCCGGCGTTGCCGAGCGTCAGCGAAAGCCGATCATGCAGAAATTCATCACTGGGTCCGACGAGGACGGGTTGCTGCCAGTTCCCCTGGTTCTCGGCATGAGTGCCACTCCGCAGCGGTTCACCGAGCTTCTCGGGAATACCAGCCGCACGCAGCGGCCCGTCTCGATCCCGCCGGATGCCGTGCAGCGGAGCGGGTTACTAAAGGATCTGATCGTCGTAACTTCCCCTGCAGCGGCGGCGCAAAGCGACCTGACGCTTCTTGAAAATGCGGCGGCACGCTGGAAGGATTTTCGTAACAGGTGGGCTGCCTATTGCACGCGGGAACGCGAGAAGGAACTAGTAAGTCCGGTTTTGGTTGTTCAGGTGGTAGATGGGGGCGACAATATTCTCACCCGCACCCCGCTGGATGACGTGGTGCGGGTCATTGAGCGTCAGATCGGCCAACTCGGGCCGCATGAAATTGTACACTGCTTCCAAAACCGAGAGGATATCCAGTATAGCGGCCGGATCATCCGCCGGATGGATGCCTCCCGGATTCAGGGTGCCGCAGACGTTAAGGTGGTCTTCTTCAAGACGGCTCTGACGACGGGCTGGGACTGCCCACGCGCTGAAGTGATGATGAGCTTTCGCCGCGCGCAGGACCCGACCAGCATTGCCCAGCTTGTCGGACGCATGATTCGCACGCCTCTCGCGCGGCGAATCGAAAGCGATGAGGTTCTCAACACGGTTGAGCTCTTCCTCCCGCATTACGATTCCCAGACACTTGAGGATGTCCTTGCCCGGTTGCGCAGTCCGGATGAGCACGACGGCACGCCGAGCAATGTCACAACGAAGGCCGTGGAGTATCCCCGCAATCCGGCGTTCGAGGCCGTGTTCAGCCATCTGGCGATGCTCAAGAACTACAGCATCGCCCGTGCCCCAAAAATGAGCGAGATCAAGCGCGCCCTTCGCCTTGCTGGATTACTGGTTCACGATGGTCTCGACGAGGACGCGGATGAGCGGCTTCGTTCCGAGTTCGCTGAGGCACTGAAGAGCCTCAGGGATGATTACGCCACAAGTGATCCGGGTTGGGATCGGACGGTCCGCGAGGGCGGCGAGATTGACGTGGACGTGACTGCCGTCGAGATCGGCGCGATGAACGTGACCGGTCACCGAACGGCCAGAATGGTTCTGTCCGCCGAGAACATCGAGCAGCTTTTCGACGAAGCGGGCCGCGTTCTGGCGGCTGGCGAGGGACTGCATCGGACCTATTGGAAGCGATATCACGACCGGGCGAAGCCTAACGAGGCTAAGCTTGAGCTCTTTGCCATACTCCAGAAAGAGCAGACCGATGGGACCATGAAACGCCTTGCACGGATGGCTTTCGATACGATGTGGGAGGCCAATAAGCAGGCTATCAACAGGCTGCCAGCCTCGCAGCGCGCTCGCTATAAACATCTCATTCAGACAAGCGGGAAAGCGGAAGCGCAGGACTGGGAATTGCCGGATGTCATCGTCGAGATGCCGGGCTCGGCCGTGTGGACCAAGCACCTCTTCGCGGACGGCAAGGGTGAGTTTTCCGCGACCCTAAACACGTGGGAGGCCGGTTTTCTGGCATGGGCGATGAGGCAAGAGGGGTTTGTCTGCTGGCTTCGGAACCTGCCGCGCCGGGATTGGGCTTTTTGTGTGCCGTATGAGCATGGCGGCGAGAAGCCCTTCTATCCGGATTTCGTCATCGTTCGTCAGATTGGAGCTTCCTATCTGGTCGATTTGCTCGAGCCGCACGACGACAGCCGTTTGGACACATGGGCCAAGACAAAGGGGTTGGCGAAATTTGCCGAGGAGCATCACCTCGAATTTGGGCGCCTCATGGTCGGCCGCAAAAAAGATGGCACGATTCAGTTGGTAGATGTCTCAAACGCTAGAACGCGGGCACAGGCTTTGCGAATGGCATCGCCTGCGGATCTGGAGGCACTATTTAGCGCAGCATGACGTTATTCAATCGTAGACATAGTCTATGCGGGCACGCTGCGACATTGCCGCGACCTTGCTGACGGCGCCGGTTGCCGAGGCCCTCGCCCTGCAGCACCCGCTGGCCGACGACGCGCTCCGGATCGTCGCGACGCGGGCGAACAGAAGGACGAGGCACCGGCGCCGTGATCGGAGCGCGACGACGTTGGCTAGCCCGGCGCGGCGGCCTAGGATCGACGCCCGCAACTCCGAGTCGACCGCAATGGGTGTCCGCGACCGCATCCCGCGCATGAAAGCGCGTGCCTTCGACCTCGCCGAGGACCGGGCGCGGCAAGAGTGGGCGCGCGCCGTCGTCGGCCGCTGGAACGCCGGGCTCGCCAGTGACGAGTTGCCGCTGTGGTCGCCTAGCCTCCGGGCCGCGCTGCTCGCCGGCATGCCCTTCCTCGAAGTGCTGTGCCCAGCCTGCGTCACCATCGGCGCCGTCGACCTCCGGCGCGTCGACCGACACCCCGAGGCGGCGGTCGCCAGCCTCGTCTTCGGCCTCACCTGTTCGCGGTGCGGACCGTCCGCCCCGATGCCGCGGCTGGTCGGCCTGCATGCGCTGCCGGCTTCGCGGCGGGCTTGAGGGGCTGGTGGCTAGATTCTGACGCTTGATACACGTTTCGCGGTCCCGCAGCCCGAGAGGCCAGGCCCGTTTCGGTTTAGGCGACCCTGCAACAGAATGGGAACGGACGGTGGGGGGATCGGATGTAGCGGACCTCCGCTACCATCAATAAATCAATCACTTGGCGGATTCTTGGGCCCACTGCCGTCGATCCGGCTGCTTGCCGCCCTTGGCCCGCCACGCCACTGAGCGCCGGCGGCGCGTTCCGAGCCGCTGTTGTGCGGCGACCGAGCGGCGAGGGACCGCACCGAAGCGGGGCAGCCGCACCCGACGGGCGTGCCGCCCTGACGGCCTGCCGCCGGACCGGGGTGAAAAGAGCCCCGTGAAGCAAGCTGCAGTCCGGGTCTGCCCCGAAGCGGATCTCCGCGGCTACGGTCGGCGCCCGATTGTCAGCAGCAATTCGTTCGGACCCTCCCATCCGTCGGGTGTGGCGAAGGCGTCGAGCCTGTCCTCGATCTCCGCCCAGGCGGCCCGTTTGCGGGACTCGTCCAGCCGGTCGAGGATTTGCAGGATTGGGCTGGCCGACATGCGGATGAAATCGAGATAGTCGCCGACGCACGGCAGCCGGAACGGGGCATTGAGCCGCGTGGTGGCAACCAGGGAAAATCCGGCTTGACGAAACAGCGCGTCAGTCAGTCCCGCCTTGCCGAGGCTGAGCAGACCGCCGGGCTGGTCGGGGTCGCGCAATGGCAGGCCGGCATGCGCGAGAGCGACGGCCATGAGGATACTCACGCACGGGTTTTTCTCGGGAGTCGAGAACACCACGGTGCAGGCCCGGCCGCCCGGCTTCAGCAGGCGGAACATCTCGCCGAGTCCGCGCGCCGGATCCGGGAAGAACATCAGACCCAGTCGGCAGATCGCCGCATCGAAGTGGGCCGGCAGGCCGCCCAGATCTTCTCCATCGGCGGCCCGAGCCTCGACATTGCGGATGCCCGCGCGCCGCAGTCGATCGTCAGCCAGTGCCAGGATGGCCGGCGAGAGGTCGGTGGCCAGCACGAACCCGGTCGGGCCGACGCGCTCTGCAATGTCGAGCGTCTGATCGCCGGCACCGGCGGCCACGTCGAGCACGCGCATTCCCGGTCCGACCTCGGCCATGGCCAGCATGGCGTCCGTCGCGCCGCGCAGCCAGCCGCGGATGATGTTGCTCTGATCGCTCCACCCCTGGGCGGACCTGTCCCAATGCCCGCGCGTCGCGTCCTTGAACTGCCGTGGATCAAATGGTGATGCCGTATTCATGATGTTTTGCTCGGCCGGAGTGTCGGGTGGGCGCTATTCTGCGGGCGGTACCGTGCGAAGCCACGCCACGATCGCCTGCACGTCCTCTTCGTGAAGGCCGGCATACCAGGCGTACCCCATCGGAGGTTTCAGCACCCGTCCGTCCCATCCGAGTCCCTGGGTCATCGCGCGCTTGATGTCGGCATCGCTCCGCCCACCGATACCCTTGCTCGTGTGCGACGTGATGTTCGGAGCCGTCGACCCCTGCCAGTCGGCGGCGAAGCCCTGAACGAGGTCCGGCCCGAACTTGCGCCCGCCCTTGCCGAGGCCTGTCGCATAGTCGGAGATGCCGCGCGCCCAGGCGGAATGGCACTCCATGCAATGCCCGATGGTGACGAGATAGGCGCCGCGCTTCACCGGATCTCGCAGGCTGTCCTCGGAGAATCCAGCCTCGGCGTCCGGATAGGCGTCGCGGTGCACCGGAGCTTTGTATTCAGGGACACGCACGGCGTTGCGCACCGGCTTCACGGTGCGCAAATACGCGACGATGGCGTCGAGATCGCGGGGCAGCAGGGCCTTGTAAAAGCCTGCAGGCATCACGGCCGCAAGCGGTGCGCCCGGCAGCCGCGCATGCGCAGGGCGTGCTCCTGCCGTGAGCGCCTGCTTGATGTCGTCGTCGCTCCAGGCGCCGATGCCGGTCTCGGGATCGGGCGTGATGTTCGACGCGGTGACATTGAACGCCGGCGTCGTGAACGACAGCCCGCCACCGGCCAGTTCCTTCTCCTCGACGGCGCGGCCGTCGGCGGTCTTGGGCGTGTGGCAATTGGCGCAGGCCAGGATCGTGTTGACCAGATAGCTGCCGCGCTCGAGAAGCGTCTCGGCGCGACCGGGTCCGGGGCATGCGGCCGTCGCGGCGATGACCACCGCGACGAGCATCGACGCTGCCCGGGGCTGGCCGCCTGTGGGCGACTCGAGGGCAATGGTCTCGATTGCTCGTTGCATGGGGGTGACGGCTCCTCGCCTTGCCTGTCGCGACGTGTACGCGACGGCGAGGGCATGCGGCAGCAGCGAGATTGCGGTCGGGGGCCTCGGAATTGCATAATCCCCGAATGTTGGATTGGGACGATCTCAAATACTTGCTCGCGGTCGCTCGCCATGGCAGCACGATCGCCGCCGGAAAGGCGCTTCGCACCAGCCAGTCGACGGTGTCACGCCGGCTGGCCGATCTGGAGAAGACGATCGGGCACAAGCTGGTGATGCGGACGGCCACCGGATATCGCCTGACCGACACCGGACAGCAGTTGCGGCCGTTCGCGGAACGGGTCGAAGCCGCGGTCGAGGATTTCCAGCGGCAGATCGGCCAGCGCGATCGGCCCGGGATCATCCGGGTGACCTGCCCCGAACCGATCGTGCAGCGCATGATGCCGCTGATCGATCGATTCCACGCGCGTCACCCGATGCTTCGCGTCGAGTTTGTCATGAGCGACCGCTATCTCGACTTGGCCAAGGGCGAAGCCGACGTGTCCTTTCGGTCCGGCGATACGGATGACGAACTGGTCGGCCGGAAGATCGCCGATTCGATCTGGGCCGTTTATGCGAGCCGCGAATACATCCTTCGTCACGGCAGACCGGAGAGTGTCGCCGAGATGTCGCGCCATGCGCTCGTATGTCTGGACGAGACGATGAGCAAGCATCGGGTGGCGCAGTGGCTGACACAGGTTGCGCCGGATGCGCGCATCGCGGCCCGCAACAACAGCGTTCTCGGACTGATGTACGGGGTGAAGTCGGGTGTCGGCATCGGTCCGCTGCCGACCGCAATCGCGGACGGAGAGCCGGATCTCGTCCGGGTGCTCGGGCCGATCCCGGAATTGGCCAGGAGCTGGCGTCTGCTCACGCATCCCGATCTGCGCCGGACGCCGCCTGTTGCCGCGTTCTTCGATTTCATGGCGACCGAGCGCGATGCGCTCAAGTCGATCCTCACAGGTTGAGGGAAATCGGGCGAGTGTCCGGGCTCGGCCCTGATCACGTCCCGTGGGGTGGTGTAGCCGGCGGCCTGTCACCGCTGGTGCCGGCGTTGGCCGGGCAGGTCAGGCTGCGGCGCGCACGCCTGCCGCCCAATGCTCGCGATCAGGGGCGTCCCGAGACACCGAAAGCCTGAGAGCCGTCGCCCGAACCGGCGTGCCTCACTGCCCGGCGGAGGCGTAACGATCGCTGCCGTCGTCGCGCGCGAACAGCTTCTTGACCGTGTCGGTCAGCCACCCCGAACCGGAAGCGACCTTGGGGCCGGGCGGGCTGTCGAGGCGATCGACCACCACCATGCGGGTGACCTCGCCCCTCTGGAACGCCGCCAGGAAGGCCGGATAGTCGTTGAACGACACGCAGCCGTTCGAATCGCCGTTCGGGCCGAGCATGTAGGAGTGCGCCAGGATGCCGGCGCGGCCGTGCATCTTGCTGTGGTCGACCGGGTTGAGGCGGATGGCGCGAACCCCGTGAAAAAGCTGCTCGCGCATCGTGAGCTTGTAGACGTTCGGCGGCGTTGCACCATGCATCCGCACATGCACATGGCGCGGATCGTCCATCAGGCTGCCGAGGCCGGAATGGGCCTCGAGCTTGCGCCCGTTCGGCAGATACACGACGCGGGCCGAGATGTCGTAGATCGCGGTGCGGCCGTCGTCCTCCTCCGGGACGGCGACGGGGTCCGGGCGCGCCTGTCCAGGACGGATGTGCTTCTTGGGCGCCGCCGCGGTCGTGGCTGGTGCTGCGTCCGGCAGCCGGCCCATCGGACGGGCGGCCTTCTGGACGTTTCGATCCGACGGCAGCCTGACGCTGCCGGTGATGCCCCGTGGGCGGGATCCGAAACGGTCTTCGAAGCCGGCCGCGGGCTCGTCGAGCGAGCCGAAGCGTTCATGGAAGGATGCGGTCTGCCAGGTGGCCGGGGAGTCGCCCTGGAGATCCTGCGTCTCGAGCCCGATCTGCGGGTCGAGGCTCGCCACGCGGACACCGAGCGGGGATGCGCCGATCGGCGCGCGCAGCCGGAAGATGTCCGGGTGGATGGTCCCGAAAACCGAGAGGCGCGGCTCGGCGCCCAACCCGGCGTCGGCCGGAGTCGCCTGCGTCACCACCGATTTGAGGACGAACCCCATGGCCAGCGCCGCGATCCCGATGGGAATCGCGCGAACTCCAACACGAACCAATGCTTCCCCCACCCGTATTCGCCACCCGTGGTGAGGTCTCCACCGGCGACACGCGTCCCCCGACGCACCGTCACACTAAGCCTGCCGAATGCGGCAAGGTTGAGTCGTCCGGAGGGTCGTTTGCGGACCTTGGGGTTCCTGCGTATCAACCAAAGGTTGCCGCGCCGCTTCTTCGCCCCGTCAGTTCAGGTTCTCAGTTGAAGACCCCGGCCTGCCAGGGCACGAACTCGTTGTCGCCGACACCCAGCAGCTCGCTTTTGGTCCTCTGGCCCGAGGCGACCCGCAGGAACTGCTCGAAGATCGTCCGGCCCATCGACTCGATGGACTCCGAGCCGTCCAGGATCGTGCCGCAGTTGATGTCCATGTCGTCCGCGAGACGCGTGAACATCGGCGTGTTGGTGGCGAGCTTGACGGTCGGGGCCGGCACCGAGCCGAAGCACGAGCCGCGGCCGGTCGTGAAGGCGATCAGGTTGGCGCCGCCCGCCACCTGGCCGGTCACCGAGATCGGATCGAAGCTCGGCGTGTCCATGAAGACCAGTCCGCTGGCCCGCACCGGCTCGGCATAGCGATAGACCGCCATCAGCGGACCGGTGCCGCCCTTCATCGACGAGCCGAGCGACTTCTCCAGGATGTTGGCGAGGCCGCCGGCGGCATTGCCCTGGGTCACCCGCCCGTTGATCTGGGTGTCGCGCCCGACCGAGTACTCCTCCTTCCACCACCGGATCCGATCGATGAGCTGCTCGCCGATCTCCCGCGAGGCGGCCCGCCGGGTCAGGATGTGCTCGACGCCGTAGATCTCGGCCGTCTCCGACAGGATGCCGGTGCCGCCGTGGCGCGCCAGGATGTCCACCGCGGCCCCGAGCGCCGGGTTTGCCGTGATCGACGAGAAGCCGTCCGATCCGCCACACTGCAGGCCGACGACGATGTGGCTGGCCGACACGGGCCGGCGGGTGATGCTGTTCACCTCGGGCAGCATCTCGCGGACCGCGGCAATGCCGGCCTCGATCGATTTTTTCGTGCCGCCCTGGTCCTGCATCACCAGGGCGTGCAGCAGCGGGCCTTCGGTGAGCCGCTCGTCGGCGAACAATTCGACGATCGGATTGCGCTCGCAGCCGAGCCCTACCACCACGGCGGCCGCCATGTTGGGATGGCGGATGTAGCCGCCGAGCGTCCGGCGGAGAATCGCCATCGGCTCGCCGGTCATTTCCATCGAGCAGCCGAGGCCGTGGGTGAGCGCGACGACGCCGTCGATGTTGGGGAACGCCGCCAGCCGCTCCGGCGTGAACCAGTCGGCGACCCGCTTGGCCACGGTGGCCGAGCAGTTCACCGTGGAGACGACCCCGATATAGTTGCGGGTGGCGACGCGGCCGTCCGGGCGGATAATCCCCTGGAAGGTCGCGCGCTCGGCCTCCGGCACCATGTCGACCGGGCAATAGTCGCGCCCATGCGCGTAGTCGCGTGAAAACTCCCGGAACGCGATGTTGTGGCTGTGGACATAGGTGCCGGCCGGGATGTCGGCGGCGGCGAAGCCGATCACCACATTGTACTTGAGGAACGGCTCGCCGGCCCGCACCGCGCGCAACGCGACCTTGTGGCCGGCCGGAACGTCGCTTGCCGTCACCGCATCGCCGGCTCCGATCGGCGTGCCGGCCGGAACGGCGCTGCGGGCGACCGCCACGTTGTCATCGGGGTGAAGCCGGATGAAGGGGCCGAACGTCTGCTTCTGCGACGTCTCGATGCGCGCCATGTCATGGGTCTCCGATCAGGGTGGCGCGCGGCGCGCCGCGGCTCGCGGCCGTGCAGAGAACGGCCTGCTCACGCGAGGCCCCGCCGCTTCAGCGCCGCGACATAGGCGGTCCGGGCCGGGATCAGGTGCCTGCGGCAGAGCGCGACCAGGCCGTCGCGGTCGCCGGCGCGCAGCGCCGCGATCATGGCCAGATGCTCGTCGCGTGCCTGGGCGAGCAGCGCCGGATCGGCCGCCGTGATGGAGCGGATGCCGTGCACCTTCTGCTCGAAGCCGCGAATGGCATCGGCGAGATGCGGATTGCCGCAGCTCGCGAACAGCATGTCGTGGAAGGCGATGTTGGCACGGAACGCTTTTCGCGGGTCGCCGGCCGCGACGGCGGCGGAATGCTGCGTCTGGATGTCCATCAGGCGCGCGATCAGGTCGGGCGCGGCCGGCAGCGGAATCTGCTCCGCGGCGAGCGTCTCCAGCACCTCCCGCACCGAATAGATCTGCTCGACATCGGCGGCGCCGAGCATGCGCACGACCGCGCCCTTGTTGGGCACACGATCCACCAGCCCGATGCGCTCGAGGGTCAGGATGGCGTCGCGGGCGACGTGCCGCTTGACGCTCCAGCGAAGCGCCACCTCCTCCTCGACGAGCCGTTCGCGGGGCAGCAGATAGCCCAGCACGATCTCCTCTTCGAGGATGTCCGCAAGGGGACGCTGCTGGTCCTTCTCGGCCGTCGCGGCAGGGGTGGACGTCATCAGAATCTCCGTCACCAAGATTGTTGACAATATTGGTGGGAAGTCAATACTGACCTCGCTGGGGGTTGCAGCATGGCTACGTCCTTCGGACGCAGGCGCATTCGCGCGGGGGCTGGCGACGCGATCGTCGGCGGCCTCGCCGAGGATGTCGCCGCTGCGCGCCGTGAGGCCGGCGGCCCTTTGGCTCGTTCCACCATCGGCATCGTCGATACCGACATCACGGCGTCGCGGACATAAGTCGCGGAACAGCGGCGCCTCGCTCGCGATCTCGACACGACCGGAGACCACCCCCAGGCACAGCGTTCCTGCAATTGCGCGAACAGTCGGAGGCTTTGATGTCCAGGCTTGCTTTCGCAGTACTTTGCATGTTGGCAGCGACGACCGCCACGGCGTTCGGCCAGGCCTATCCGTCGCGTCCGATCACCATCGTGGTTCCGTTCTCGGCCGGCGGACCGACCGACACCATCGCCCGCATCTTCGCCGAGCGCATGCGGGTGACGCTCGGCCAGCCCGTGATCGTCGAGAACACCACCGGGGCCGGCGGCTCGATCGGTGTCACCCGCGTGGTGCGGGCGACCGGCGACGGCTACACGTTCGGCATCGGCCATGTCGGCACGCATGTGATCAACGGGGCGATCTACAATCTGCCCTTCGATCTGGTGAAGGACCTCGAGCCGATCGCCGTCATCGCCTCCAACCCGCAGATCCTGGTCGGGCGAAAGACGCTGCCGGCCCAGAACCTGGCCGAGCTGCTGGTGTGGATGAAGGCCAACTCGGGCAAGATCACCTTCGGTACCTCGGGCGCCGGCACACCGTCGCATGTCAGCAGCCTGGCCCTGCAGAGCCGGCTCGGCGTGCAGGGGCAGATCATTCCGTATCGCGGCAGCGGGCCGGCCTTGCAGGACGTGATGGCCGGGCAGATCGACGTGCTGTTCGAGCAGGCGGCCAACGCCGTGCCGCAGGTGATGGGCGGCACCGTCCGGGCCTTCGCCGTGACCTCCAACGAGCGGCTGCCGGCGACCCCGCAGGTTCCGACCACCGACGAGGCCGGCCTGCCGGGCTTCTACATGTCGATCTGGCACGCCTTCTGGGCCCCGAAGGGCACCCCCAAGGAGGCGATCGCCAAGCTCGCCGCCGCCGTGCAGGCCGCCTTGAAGGAGCCGGAGACGAAGAGGCGTCTCGGCGAGCTCGGCCAGGCGATTCCGGACGCCTCGCTGCAGACCGCGGAGGGCCTCGGCGCCTACCACAAGGCGGAGATCGACAAGTGGTGGCCGCTGGTCAAGGCCGCCGACATCAAGATGGACTGACCAAGCACTTAGACGACGGTCGCGGCGTCCGACGGGGCCGCCGGTTTGCGGGCCTTGCGCCCGGCCGTCTCGTCTCTCGATTCGATGGTCGGGTGGCATGGGGCGGCCGGCTCGGGCGCATTGCGGGCGGCGCGTGCGCCGGCGGATCTGTCGCGGGCCTCGGTCGGGAGTAGGCCAATCGCCAAAGCGGAATAGTAGGGTTGGGTGGAGGGTTGGTGGCCCTGCAACCCGGGATCTTGGCGAGTGTGGCAAAAATACAACCAAAAGTTTGGCGGCTCGATTACATTAGGCCACACTTGGACGTGGGGAAATTCACAGGGGGGTCCCATGAAGAAGCTGCTGTTGGGAAGTGTGGCGTTACTGGCCTGTGCGACGGCGGCTTCGGCTGCGGACATGCCCGTGAAAGCGCCGCCCGTTGTCGTGCCGGTTCCGGTTGCGACCTGGACGGGCTGCTTTATCGGTGGCCACTTCGGCGGCGGTATCGCTCGCGCCGAGTCGACCAATGTGGGCGTGCTGAACAGCACCAGCTTCCCGTATGGCTCCTCGTACACCGAGGACAAGCTCGGCGTGATCGGCGGCGGCCAGATCGGTTGCGACTACCAGTTCGCGCCGAACTGGGTCATCGGCGCGGCGGCCGATTTCTCGTGGAGCGGCGTCGACGGTGACGCCACCGTCCTGAGCCCGATCGCCCCGGCCCGCATCGTGGCCTATCACACCGATCGTCTCGACTGGTTCACCACGGCGACGGCCCGCCTCGGCTGGACGTCGAACGACTTCATGCTCTACGTGAAGGGCGGCGCGGCCTGGACCCGAGACGTTACCTCGAGCGCGACCTATGTGGGAAACACGCTGTCGACGGCCTCCGGGTTCACCGAGAACCGTCAGGGCTGGGTGGTCGGCGCCGGTATCGAGCAGCGGTTCCTGCAGAACTGGTCGTTCACGCTCGAGTACAACTACCTCGACTTCGGCACCAAGACCGCAGATTCGTTGGTCTCCTTCAGCACCAGCACCCAGATTCCGGTCGGCAGCGTCCTGCAGCGCGACGTGGATCTGACGGCTCACCTCGTCAAGGTCGGTGTGAACTACCGCTTCAACTTCTTCGGCGCTCCGGTCGTGGCGCGGTACTGATCGGCCGCACCGACTACGAATGCCCCTCTGACATGGCCCCGGAGCTCGTCTCCGGGGCCATGGTTGTTTCGCTGTGCGGGTTTGCGACTCGCGAGGACCGGCCATCGGGTCCGTCGCGAACACCTTCGGCTACGCGTCCATCAGTCTGGTGAGGGCGGCGTAGTCCGGCTTCGACCGGTGTCGGCGGTCGAGCGGGATCGCGGCGAGCGGCCGCACCGCGATGCCGAGCGTCGCGAGCCGGTTCGCAAAATCGTCGCCGAGCCGCGGCGCCGCCCCCTCGACGAACAGCACGACGCGATCCTGCACTGCCACCACGGCGGCGCCCGTGACGCCCGGCTGCAGGCGCGCCGCCGTCTCGATGGCGAAGGGGTGCAGGCCGGGACGTGACGCCGCCAGCCGCCCGAGCAGCCAGAGACGGCCTTGCTGGTCGAGCCGCCCGGCGTCGCCGGTGCGATGGAAGATGCGGCCGTCGCGGCGCAGCTTGGTGACGGCGTCCTGCGCGCGATCCATGTAGGTCTCGTTGACGTGCGGACCGGCGACCAGGATCTCGCCGTCCTCGATCAGCACGGTCGCCTCCGGCACCGGCGCGCCGACCGGCAGGCCGCCGCCGCGCGCCGCCTCCTGCCAGTCTGTTTCGGACAGCGCCTCGGCCTCGACGTGGCTGATCGGCTCCGCCTCGGTCGAGCCGTACACGATGGTGAGACCGGTACCGGGGTTTCTTGTCAGGAACGCGCGGGCGACGTCGGGATAGACCGGTCCGCCGCCGGTGAGCACGCGCCGCACCGGCGTGGTGAGTCCGTCTTGCGCAAGGCGTGCCGTGATCACGGGCGGCACCAGCAGGCGGGTGACGCCCATGGCCCGCGCCTGACGGGAGATGGTCTCGCCGCTCACCCTGTCGTGCCGGCGCAGGTCCCAGCCCGGCATCACCACCGTGGTGCCGTGGCCCAGGCAGGTGAGCACGAAGGCCGGGAAGGCGACCAGGTCGGTCTCGTGTTCGTCCTGCGGCGCGATCAGCGAGGCCAGCGCCTCGTGCTGGGCCAGCAGCAGGCCGTGGCTGCGCACCATGCCCTTGGGCTTGCCGGTCGTACCACTGGTGAACGAGATCAGCGCCGGATCGGCTGCCGCCACGGTGGGAGAGGGCGCCGCGTCGGCGTCACCGACCGAGCGGGGAGACAGGCCGAGCGGAATTTTTCGCGTTTCAGGAAACAGCCATGACAGCAGCCGGATCGGCCGGTCGGCCAGCAGCGCCTTCGGCGCGGCCGCGGCCGCGGCATGGCGGAACCCGGCGAGACCCATGGCCGCCTCGGGCAGCACTGCGACGGCGCCGAGTCGCCAAAGTGCCGCGAGCGATGCGTAGAGCGCGATGCCGGGCCACACGGCGACCAGCACGTGGTCGCCTTTGCCGATCCCCTTCGCCGCCCATGCGGCGGCGAGTTCTTCGGCGCGCTTCGATAGACCGGAATAGGTGATCGTGCTGCCGTCGCGCTCGACGATGGCAGTTCGGTCCGGATGCTCCGCCGTTCGCTGCGAAAAGTGGTCGAGCAGCGTCACGTTTCGGCATCCCGGCTCGTGTTTGATTGGCGTCATGGCGAGAATCGCTTCAAACCGAGCACGGTTTCAGAGACGCCTTCCCATCAGGGCGTAGCGGCGGATCGGCCGTCCGCCGAACTTCTTGCTCTGCGACGCCGAGGCGATGCCGTCGCGCATCAGCGCGTGAACGACCTCGGAGAAACCCGCCTCGGCCGCGGTGGCGTGGACGATGTCGGCCATCCGCCGGCCGATGCCCGGCAGCAGCCCCGCATAGGTCTTCAGCACCACGGCGCCTTGGCGGAGTGGATCCGGGAACGCCAGCGTGAAGCCGACCGGGCGGCCGCCGGCATCGCGTGCCGCCAGCACGAAGCGCGGATCCGCCTTGGCGAGGGCCGGCCGATAGGCGGCGACGAAATGCTCGCGTGGGATCGGCCGGAAGAAGGCCGTCCTGGCGAAGGCCGCCATGACGACCCCATGCGCGTCGGCGAGCAACATTTCAGAATCGCGGCCGTCCCACGCCGTCACGGTGACGTCCTGCGGGCCGACGGTCGTAAAACCGCGCGAGCCGGGCGCGGCGACGGCGGACGAATGCGTCTCGGCGATGTCGAAACCGGCCGCGAGATAGGCCTCGAGATCATACGGCCCGGTCTTCGGTTCACCGAAAAAGGCCGGGCTGCCGTCGCTCCAGATCACGACGCGATAGGAGCCCCAGGTGTCGCCCGCCATCGGCCCGACGATCGCCTCGAAGCCGCGGTGCCGGGCCTCGGCTTTCGCCTCGCTCAGATAGGCTTCCCCGGCGGCGGCGTCGGCAAAGACAGGGCTGGCGATCGCCGCGGTTCGGCGGCTGTTCCACGGCAGGGTTTCCGAGATCGCGATGTCCTGTGTCATCACCAAGACTCCTGACTGCGTCATCCGCCCCGACAGGCGATTGCGTAGGCGACTGCGGGAATCGCAAGCGCCAGCGCCGTGAACAGCGGGCCGCGGCGATAGGGCAGGATCGGCCGCCAGGCGGCGCCGAACGCACAGGCCGCGATGGTCAGCGCCGCCGTCACGGCCGCTTCGGCCCGCCCGGCCCACAGGATGTCGGCGCCGTCGCCCGAAATGATCCAGCGTTGCACCAGAAAGGTCGCCACCGAGATTGCGGCGGCGGCGGCGAGCCGTCGGTCGAGCGCCCTGGTCTGCAGGCACAGCACGGCGAGGCCGGCGAGCACGCCCGCAAACGTGATGGTGTAGAACTCGGTGCCGAGCTTTCCGGTGATGCCGGCCACCGTCAGCCAGAACACGCCGATCAGGCAGACGACGGCGACGAAGTCGAGATCGTCGAGCTCGGGGTTCTGGGCGTCGCGGCGCGAGAAGACGTGCGCGACGAAGGCGGCGACCGGCAGGATGGCGTGGCGTGGCGCCGTCATGCCGGCGGTGAGAAACAGGCACACGGCGGTCGAGCGCAGCGCATGCGGCGTCATGCCGACGAAGCGTGCGGAAAGCTGCGCCACCGCCATGGATCCGACGAAGGCGGCGGCGAGCAGCGCCAGCAGCAGCGGGTCGGCGTCGCCGTTGAAGGTGAGGAGCGCGTGGATGCCGAGCGGCACGAAGATGTTGTCGAGCCCCTTCCACGACTCCGCCTCGACCTGCGCCGCGAAGGCCGCCACCACGGTCGCCAGCAGCACGGTGTTGAGGCGCGGTACGTCGGTCGCCGTGATCAGGATCGTCACCGCCACCATCCAGGTGACGACGAAGAAGACGGCCGTGCCCTCGATGCTCTTGATGCGGTCGCCGGAGCCAAAGCGGCGCCGGCCATAGGCGGTGCCGATCACGGCGGCGGCGGCGTCCGACAGCGTCAGCACGGCGATCGGCAGCACGTAGAGGGCAGGGCTCCCGGGTGCGCGCACGAACAGCACGGCGACCGACAGCAGGAACAAGAGGTCGCCCCACGAGCGCCGCTCGACCGAATGCACCGAGGCGCCGGCGCCGCGGCTGCCCCAGGGCGAGCGCAGGATCATGAGCGCGACCAGCGCCAGCGCGGCGAAGATGAAGAAAGAGGCGCGGTCGAGCACCAGCGGCAGCAGCATCGCGTGCACGCCGACGCCGACATGCACGAGCTTGCGCTGCGCCTCCGCCGGCCAGCCGAACTTGAGCCCGGCGATGCGCACGCCGTAGGCCATGCCGAACAGCGCTGCGACCGAGGCGATGGCAATCAGGATGCCGAGCGTCGTCACGTCACGTCCTCGATGACCAGATCGGCGTAGAAGAACGCCTTGTCGGCGGCGGCGAGCCGCGCTTCGAGCTCGGCGTTCCGGCGCACTGCGCTCGCGTGAACGGCCGGCACCCTGCGCGGTGCCATCATGTTCCAGTAGACCAGCCGCGCGCCGGGATTCGAAAGGCTCAGCAGCCGCCCGTAGCAGGCCGAAAACTCGTCCGCCGCCATATACTCGAACACATCCGACAGATTGAAACCGTCGAATTTTTGCGCCGCTTGGTCGTCGACGCGGCCGAGGCCGACGTCGAGACGATCGAGCCGCGCCCGGATGGTGGCAAAATGCTCCTCGCGCCAGGCGAGCGGCAGCGCGCCCGCGTGACGGCCGATCAGGATCCACTGCATGTACGGATTTTTCGACGGATCCTGGTCGACCGCGGCCTGCCGCACCTTTCGCCGCACCTGCGCCGGCAGGCTCCCCTCTGCATGAGCGAAGAAGGCGGGATCGCGGCCGAGCCGCCCCATCACAAAACGCGAGAAGAAAAGATTTGTTGCGAGCCGCCAGCGCCAGTTGTTCCAGTGCTCGGTGAAGAAGTTTTCGCGGTCTTCGCGAGAGCGCGGCACGAACACGCCCTCGACCGTCGCGGCGCCATGAATCAGTGGCAGGATGCGGCGCCGGAACACCGCAAAATAGTGCTCGAATTTTCCGACTCCGGCGAGACCGAGTATTTCGACCGCATCGAGCCGCGTCTGCCAGAACTCGCGCGCGGCGGGCGAGAGCGCCGGCAGCACGCGCTGCATCAGGGCGGTGCGGTCGATCGCGGGCGTCGGCTCCATCAGGGCGACGAACTCGGCCCAGGCCAGCGTGCGCATCGCCGCGATACGGACCGCGAGGCAGTGGAGCTGCGCCTCCGACAGGTCGCGCACCACGACGGTGCGGGGATCGAGCAGCAGCAGCGCCAGCGCGTTGTCGCCGGCCGAGCACACCGACAGGAAGGTGCGTCCGGGCGGGCCGGCGAGCGCGTCCACGAGAATATCGGCGTCCTCCCACACCTGCGCGTAGCGCACGATGTCGAAGCGCGCCTTTGATGCGATCCCTGTTTCAGGCATCGATCCGCCTCACGGTTCCGATCGAGCCGTCGACCTCGACCTCCTCGCCGGTGGTGAGCCAGGCGCAGGCGCCGGCGAGCGCGACCACGCATGGGATGCCGAGCTCGCGCGACACGATGGCAGAGTGCGACAGCACGCTGCCGCGCTCGACCACCACGGCGGCGGCGTTGACGAAATGCTGAATCCAGCCCGGATCGGTGTGGCGGGCGACCAGGATTTCGCCCGGCTGGAGCTGATCGGTCACCGGATCGCGGATGACGCGGACTTTTCCCCTCGCGCGACCGGACCCGCAAGGCGTGCCGCGGCGCTCTTTTTGCGCATCGATGCCGGGGGACACCGTGGCCGTCGTGCCGGCACGAATGCGCGCCGAGCGATCCCCCACGGCGCCGCGCAGAAGAATGCGCTCGGGTGGATCGGGCAGGGCGGCGTCGCGGGTGCGCTCAGCCTTGCGCAGCGCCACCAGCCCAGCGAGGTCGTGAGTCACGGCATGGCCCTCGGCGGCGCCCAAGACCTCGTCGACGGTGAGGCAGAACACGTCCGCGGCGTTTTCCACACGCCCTGTCGCGGCAAGCGCCGCGCCCATGGCGAGGAAGACGCGCCGGGCACGCCCGAAAATCCGGGTGCGCTCGAACCGCAAATTCTCGCGGTCGCGCACCCGCGCCTTGGTGTAGGCGAGCAGCGCCGAAGCGACGCGGCGCTTCACGGGCTTGTCGTGGAACAGAGCCGAGAGGGTGGTGTCCGGGGCCGGCGCCGTTCCCCCCACCCCCGACCCCTCCCCGCCACTCGCTTCGCTCGCGGGGGGAGGGGAGTCGAGGCGCTTCGGCTCCCCTCCCCCCATTCGCGTCAGCGAATGGCGGGGAGGGGTCGGGGGTGGGGGGCTCTTTCGGAAGCCCGTATCGTTCTTACGCGACGCCGCCAGCACGGCGGCGAGCAGGGGGGCGGGGTCGTCCGAGAGGGTGGGGGATTCGAGCTTCAGCTCGCCGATGCGGCGGTCGCCGAAGCGGTCGATGTAGGCGCGCAGTTGCGGCCCGAGCGCCGGATGCGCGAAGGCGGCAGCGACGTCGCCGGCCGTGATCTGATCACGCAGCGCCGGCCCGGCCTGCGCCAGCGCCTCGCCGGCGGCGCGGATCAGGCGTGCCGGCTCGGCCGAGACGATGTCGCCCTGGCCGATCATCACGTCGTTGTGGAGGGCGAGGCCGTTTGGGCCGGCCCAGCGCTCCATCAGGCGGCGGGAGCCGCCATAGGCCATCATGCACAGGAAGTCGTTGACGATCGGCGCGTCCCAGCGGTCGAGCAGCGCCGCCTCGATGCGGCGATACTCGGCGGCGAGCGCCGACAGCGGCTTTTGGGCGAGGTCGTCGGCGCTGCGGCCGGGCGGGACGCAGGCCGCCATGCGGCTCATGAAGCGCGCCCGCGTGACCGGCAGCAGCAGCGCCCCGCGAAAAAGGCCGAGGATCATGCGCAACGCCGCAAGAACGCCCGGCCGCGCCGTGTCGCCCACCGCCTCGTCGGGCAGCGGCTGCGACACGCCCATCATGGTCTCCATGCTGGCGCGGTTTTTTGTAAACAGCGGCAGCAGCGACAGGAGCCGGTACCAGCTCCCGAGATTGTAATACATGCGGCCGTCGACCAGCGTCAGCATCCCGGCGAGGTCGGCCGCGTGCGCATCGATGACGGTGCGCCGCACGCCGATCATCCCTAAGAACGCGCGGTAGACGCGGTCGTAGGCCATGGCGGCAAAGCTGAAGGTGAGCGGCGAGACGAGGCCCGGATAGCTCTCGACGATGTTGGAGTTGTCGAGCACGGTCAGCTTGGTCTCGGGCGTCCAGGCGGGCAGCAGCCGGCTGGTGATCGGCCGGTCCTGCAGGTGAAAGGGCCCGGCGCCGTCGGGACCAAAAGCCCATTCGATGTCCTGCGGCCGGGCTTTTCGCGCCTCGGCGCGCACGCACAGGGCGGCGACGGCCTTGGCCTGCGCATCGGTCAGGATCGCGTCGTCGGGGCTGTCCAGAATCTCCAGCGTCGCCTTGTCGAGCCGCCAGGTCTCGCCGTCCTGCTCGCCGGCGACCAGCCGGTCGCCGAGGCCTTGCACGGCCGAAATCACCACCCTGTCGGTGCGGCCCGACACCGGGTCGGCCCCGAAGGCGACACCCGCCGCGGACGCCGCCACCATGCCCTGGACGACCACGGCCGGCAGCTCGGCGCCGGTGAGCCCCTTGGCGGTGCGATAGTCGGCGACGCTGCCGGCGAGGCCGGATCTGATCACATGCACCACGGCCGTCGGCACGTCGTCCGCCGTCACGTCGAGCACGGTGAGAAACTGGCCGGCATGGGAGTCGGCGGCGCCGTCCTCCGAGCGCGCCGAGGAGCGCACGGCGAACCGCGTCAGCTTTTCGCGCACGAGGCCGGCGAGGCGCGTCTCGATCTCGGCGACCGCCTCCGGCGGCAGCGAGCCGTCCTCGCCCAGCGCCTCGGGGACGACGACGAAGAAGCCCGGCATCGGCACGCCGGCCGAAGAAGACTGCGCGAGGGCAAACCCCTTGCCGCCGGCGACGCCCGCGCCGGCCGCGATGATGTCCTGGATCGCCAGCGTAAAGGCCATGGTCAGATCCGGATGACGAACGGCAGCGTCGCGGCGAGCACGTAGCAGAGCAGGATCCAGATCCCCGACAGGGTCTCCAGCCGCTTCTGCGCCGCCGGCGTCGGGCTCGCCAGTAACGTGATCATGCTGCCGGCGATCGGCAGCGAGGCCGCCGCGCCGGCGATCACGAACCATTTGGTCATCGCCAGCACGTGCCCGTAGGCGATGAGCGCGAAGAATCCCAGAAGCCAGGCGCCGGCGAGCGCGGCGACGGCGGCCGAAATTCCCCAGGCCGACGTGTAGGTGTCGACGCCCGGCCGCTCGTTCACCGGCGCCCAGATTTTTCGGCTGAACTCGGCGACGCAGCCATTGGCGAGGCTCATCAGCAGGAAGGTCCACAGGCCGGTGGGCAGGCCGTGGCCGGCCGGCAGCCACTCGCAGCCGGTCAAAAACACGTCGATCAGCGGCATGATCGCCATGTGGGTGGCGAGATAGAGCGCCGGTGAGGCATGCAACAGCTTTGGGGCGAAGAACTCGACCGTCATCAGGCCGAGCCAAGCCCACACCATCAGCACCAGCAGCACCAGCCACGGATCGAACGCGAAGGCCGCTGCGAGGGCGACGAAGGACGACGCGATGCCGAGCCCGACGATCAGGCGCAGCGAGACCAGGCCGCGCGGGATCGGCCGCTCGGGCCGCCAGCGGGCGTCGGTGTCGGCGTCCTTCACCTCGTCGGCGACCCGCATCTGCCAGAAGAACACCAGCACGACGACAAAGGCCGTCGCGTAGGCCCAAAACTCCGGTACCGGCCGCCCGGCGAGATGCGCCGACGCCGTCACCGAGGAGGCCGAGAAGGCGAGCAGCAGGGGAATGGTGCGAGCGAGGGGGAAGCGCTCCGCCTGATAGATCCACAGCCGGCCGGCCAGGCTTTTCGGATCGGCTCCGGCGAGATCGGACATCAGTGTCTCCCGCGGGCGAGGCGCTTGTGGGCGGAGCCGAACTGGCCGCCCGCGACTGCCGCCGTGAGCGACAGCTCGCCGCACAGGCAGAGCGCGGCCGCGACCTCGGCGAGCGCCGGTGCGTGCCCGGTGCCGGCGAGCCCCATCACATCGAGTGCGGCGCGTTGCGACGGCAGGCCGGTGCCGCCGCCGACGGTGCCGACCAGAAGGTTCGGCAGCGTCACCGTCACCTTGAGGCCGATGTCGGAGGGCTCCATGCGGGTGTAGCCGACGGCGGATTCGGCCACGCAGGCCGCGTCCTGGCCGGTGGCCAGATAGAGCGCCGCGAGCGCGTTGGCATAGTGGGCCTGCGCGCCGATCTGGCCGGACAACAGCGAGCCCAGATTGGCGATGCGGCCGTATTCGAGAATGCGCGCAATGCCGACGCCGAGCACATCCTCGACCACGGCCGTCGGCAGGTCGACCTGGGCCGTCACCTTGCGGCCGCGCCCCTGCATGACGCCGAGGAACGAGGCTTTCTTGTCGCCCGAGTAGTTTCCTTCGAGGAACCAGGAGAGCGGCGCGATCGGGCACTGCGCCAGCGCGGCGCGGCAGAGCGCGTCGGTCGCGAACGTCACCATGTTCTGGCCGGCGGCGTCGCCGGTAAAATAGGTGCACAGCAGGAACACGACCTCGCCGTCGATCACCGGGTCGATCGAGACGAGCGCGCCGTGCCGGGTGGTTTCGTTCGCGGCCGCGGTGAGCAGCTCTGGATTGCCCGCCACCCAGTCGACGAAGCGGCCGGCATCGGCGATCGAGGCGAAGCGGAAGGCGGGCGTGCGCAGCACGCCGTCGGAGAGCGTCGTCGCGGCGATGCCGCCGGCCCGGTTGGCGGCGGTCGCGCCGCGCGCATAGGAGGCGACCAGCGCCGCCTCGGTGGTCGCCATCGGGATCAGAAAGTCGCCATGCGCGTTGAGGCCGTTCACCCGCAGCGGCCCGACGATGCCGACCGGCACCTTCACGGTGCCGATCATGCTCTCGATATTGGCGGAAAAGCTCTCGGCTGCGGCGATGGTCGCGTCGTCGGCGAGCGCCGCCTGGGCGGAGGGCGGAACGCCGGCGGCCACGAGCCGCGACCACAGCCGCGCGATCGTGCCGGCGGTCGTGCGCGGCACGATGCGGAACGGCGTCGGTGCGCCCGGACGGGAGTCCAGCCGTCCGGCCGCCTCGGCGACCGACATCATGGCGCGGATGCGCGCGATGAAGCGGGCGGTCTTTGGAGCGATCAGCACGCGGGTCCCCTTCTCGCGCCTGGCATCAGGATAGGGACGGGCGTCTTCTGGTCAATGCGATCCGGGGGACGTGGTTTATCCGCCGTCAAAACCCGAAAGGTTTTCAAATCGTGTATGCCGCCGGACCGGAAAGTTTCCAAGTCAACGATCCGGCTTCGGCAAAACCTTCTCGCGGCCGACCGAGTCCAGGTGACGCCGCATCAGCGCGGACGCCTCCTCGCGGTTATTCGCGAGCAGCAGGTCGACCAGCACGACATGCTCGCGGCAGCGCACCACGGCGTTCTTGCGATCGAGCGACTGCTTGTACTCGATCAGCCGTCGCAGCGTGTCGACCCGCTTCAGCGCATCGATGAAGAAGGTGTTGCGGCTGCAGGTGACGATGGCCTCGTGCAGGCGGCTGTTGAGATCGAACAAGGTGGCGTTCGAGACGGTCCAGATGTCGCCGTCGAGCAGGCGCTGCTGCTCGGCCCGGCAGGCGACGAGGGCGTCGCGGTCGAGCACGAAGCCCGGCTCGAGGATCGCGGCCGGCTCGATAGTCTGGCGGAACCGGTAGCTGTCCTCGTAGGCCTGCATCGAGGTCAGCACGGGCAGGAACTCCCAGCCGTGGCCGGGCAGCCGCGCGATCCAACCCTCGCCGGCGATGCGCCGGAGGATTTTGGTCAACTGAACACGCGTCAGTCGGTAGCGGCGGACCAGCGCGTTCTCGGTCACCCGCTCGGGCAGCGTGCCGTCCAGCCGGTCGCGGGCGATCCGGTAATAGGTCTCCTCGTCGCTCGGCGTCGGCGTCGCCCGCGGCTCCGAGGCGAGCTGCGGATCGAGCACCACGTAGCCGCCGCCGTCGGCGCCGCCGACCACGCCCTCGGCCTCCAACAGCCGCAGTGCATTGCGGACCGGCGACCGCGACACCCGGAGCTGCTCGGCGAGCTTGCGTTCCACCAGCCGCATGCCCTTCGGGACATTCGCGGTGCGGATGATGTCGGTGATCCGGGCCGCCAGTTGATGGGTGAGAACGGTCTGATTCATCGTCCGTTTCCGGTCGTGTGCGCCGCGATCCGCCGGCCCTCGATGCTAGCCGGGCCGGGTCGGCGCGTCATCACGGCATGGCGACCGCTTGCCGTGGTGGTTCAGTCTATATGGTATTTTGATGTTGTAAAATACCAATATGTCTGCTATGTGTGGTCGAAGCAAGATTGCAGGTGTGTTCGATCCAGCGCCCGCGCCGACAGTCCTCCGCTCCAGCAGAGAGAAGCCGCCATGGATATCCTGGTTCTTCCCGGCGACGGCATCGGTCCCGAGATCGCCGCCAGCACCGTGACGGTTCTGGAGACGGTCGGCCGCGCCCTCTCGCTCGACCTGCGCTTCGAAAGCCGGGACATCGGCTTCGCGTCGCTCGCGGCGCAAGGAACGACGCTGCCGCAGGCCGTGATAAGCCGGATCCCCGAGGTCGACGGCACCATACTCGGACCGGTGTCGCATCTCGACTATCCGCCCCGCCAGGAGGGCGGCATCAATCCGTCCGGCGCGCTGCGGGTGGCGTTCGATCTCTACGCCAATATCCGCCCGAGCCGCTCGCGGCCGGACCTGAGCATCCTGCGCAAGCCGATGGATCTGGTGATCGTGCGGGAGAACACCGAGGGCTTCTACGCCGATCGCAACATGGTGGCCGGCACGGGCGAGTTCATGCCGGATCACGACATGGCGCTGGCGGTGCGCAAGATCACGGCGAAGGGCTCGGCCCGGGTGGCGCGGGCGGCGTTCGAGCTGGCGCGCGGCCGCCGCCGCAAGGTGACGGCGGTCCACAAGGCGAACGTCATGAAGCTGACGGACGGGCTCTTTCTGCGCGAGGTCCGGCAGGTCGCAGCCGGCTTTCCGGACGTGACGCTCGACGAGCTGATCGTCGACGCCACCGCGGCCCTGCTGGTGCGCTCGCCGGATCGGTTCGACGTCATCGTCACCACCAACATGTTCGGCGACATCCTCTCCGACGAGGCGGCCGAGCTGTCCGGCAGCCTCGGCCTCGCCGGCTCGATCAATGCGGGCGACACGGTCTGCATTGCCCAGGCGCAGCACGGCTCGGCGCCCGACATCGCGGGGCAGAACATCGCCAATCCGACCTCACTGATCCTGTCGGCCGCCATGCTGCTCGATTGGCGCGGACGGCGCGATAAAAACGCCAGCCAGTGCGCCGCTGCGGCCGTGATCGAGCGCGCCGTCGAGGTCGTGCTCGACGATCCGGCGACCCGCACCCGCGACGTCGGCGGCACGCTCGGCACCGACGCGTTCACGCAGGCCGTCGTCGCCGCGATCGCCGCCGACCTCGCCTGAGGCGTCGCCGCCCTCACCAGCGCAGCAGCCGCACCGCGATGGTGCGGCCCGCGACCGCCACGGCCGCGATCGCCGGCGGATACCACGCGGCGACGAACAGCGGCGAGTCGTCCGGGCAGTGGCTGGCATAGAGGAAGGCGCCGAGACCGCCGGCCAGGAGGCCGACGAAGATGCCGGCGAGATCCGGCCGGGTCGGTGCGCCGCGCCGCAGGGCGATCAGCGTCACGGCGAGCACGGGGGCCGACAGCAGCGGAATGCACAGCATGCAGGCGACGGCGTTCTCGCCGATCAGGCGGGCGCGCCACGCCGACGGGTCGACCACGGCCATCTCGATCAGGACGCCGAAGCAGAGCAGGAGCGGCGCCGCCAGCAGGGCGAGCCAGGCCGTCCCGGCGCCGCCGTCGGGGCGCGCCATCCGGTTCACCAAAGGGGCCGCGGCCGCAGCGAGCAGCAGCGCCACCACGAGCTTGAAGACGAAGCGGGGGGCAAGCACGGCGGTGGCGAGATCCCGGGGGGCGAGCGTCGCCGCATAGATCAGGAGCGAGCCGGCGAGGCCGAGCGCCACGGCCCCGACCAGGGACGGCGCCATTGCGGTCTCGCTTGTGTCTCGGTCTGCCACCAGGGCCTGGATCAGCTCGTTGGTCTTCATCGCCTGTCCGCCGTCGCGGGCCTCTCTCACACGATAGCCGCCGGCCTCCAGCCGGACTGAGCGGACTCGCGTCGATTCACGTGCCCTCCGTGACATTGTTCGCGGCCGGAGCCGGACGCGTTACGCCTCGGCGAAAATAATCCGGAATCCCGTAGTGGTGGCGACGAATATGCAACACCCGTCCGAAACCCGTCATCGCCTCCAGGGCCGAGCTTGCGCCCCTAAGTACTAAACCCGAGGGCGATTTTCTCCGTAACGTCGAGCGCTTCCAAACGAAGAAACAGGACAGACGACGCCAGCCGTTCGCGCCCGCAAGAGGCGGATGGTCACCCCCGATGCGCCGCCAAAAAGGTCAATCGTGGAGGCAGACATGATTCCTACTCTCGTGCCGCATCGGCAATGGCTCACCTTTGGATTCGCCGCGGCGATCTCGCTCGCTCTCGCTGGCACGGCGCTTGCTCAACAGGGAGGCGGAATGCCGGCCCCCGGGCCGATGCCCCCCGCTCCAATGGCGTCTGCACCAATGGCGAAGGCCCCGATCGATCGCACGAAGATTCTCACCGAGCTCGGCGTGTTCGGCGACTTCTCGGTCTACAAGCTGCGGCCCGAATACGGCATGCTCCCTGCGGCCGACCGCAAGGCGGCTGCGGCCGAGGTGCTGGCCGTCGTCGAGAAGCACAAGGACAAGGTGATCGTCGACGCCTATCTGACCCGCGGCTTCGACGCCAAGAGCGACTATTTCCTGCGCGTGCATGCCTATGATCTGGCCGCCGCCCAGGCCTTCCTGACCGATTTCCGCGCCACCAAGTTCGGCTCCTATTCGGACGTGACCGAGAACCTGGTCGGCGTCACCAAGGCGCTCAACTACATCACCAAGGCCAAGTCCGAGACGCTCAATGCCGGCCTGTTCGCGGCGACCTACTCGGATCCGGCGCCGCGCTTCGCCATCATGATTCCGGTGAAGAAGAGCGCCGAATGGTGGAACATGACGGAGCCGCAGCGCCTGAAGGAGATCGAGACCCACACGGCGCCGACGCTGCAGTATCTCGTCAACGTCAAGCGCAAGCTCTATCACTCGACCGGGCTGTCCGACACCGACTTCATCACCTATTTCGAGACCAACGATCTCGGGGCGTTCAACAACCTGCTGATCGCGCTCGCCCAGGTGCCGGAGAACAAGTACCACACGCGCTGGGGCAGCCCGACCGTGCTGGGCACCATCCAATCGGTGGAGGGCGTCGTCAACACGCTCTCGAACACCAATCCGGCCATGTAGCCGATCGATCGGAGCGACAGCGGCGGCTGCAACTCGGCCGCCGCCGTGCTCCGTGACGAGGCGACGCCGTCATGCCGAGAACACGCTGCTCAGAGGTCTCGCCAACAGTCGCCGGTGCGGTGGCTGCACCTGATCAGCATGCGTACTCGCACCGATCCGTCCGATTGATCTTTGTCACAAACGGCATCCAATGCCGATCAGCTAAGCTGAGCTGCTCGGCTTTGGTGTCTCCCCGACGCCAGACTGTCCCCCGCGGTCTGCCCCTCGGCTTCTTCGGAATGCTTCCGTTCGATCGCCGCGACCTTCGTCGCGCGAGCCCATCAATCGATCAACGATCGTCCGCCGGGAGATCTCATCATGCAGAAAACGACCCGCAGGGACCTGCTGCAGTTGAGCGGTGCCGCCTATCTCGGCACGCTTTTCGGCGGACCGTTCCCCCTCAAGGCATTGGCGCAGACAGCGACGCAGAGCGCCGATGCGCAGCACGACTACAGCGGGTGGGAGCAGCTCTATCGTGACAAATGGAGCTGGGACAAGAAGACCCGCGGCGCCCACCTGATCAACTGCACGGGCGCCTGCCCGCACTGGGTCTACAGCAAGAACGGGATCGTCATCCGCGAGGAGGCGTCCAAGGACATGCCGGCGCTCGCCGGCGTGCCCGAGTACAATCCGCGCGGCTGCAACAAGGGCGCCTGCGGCACCGATTATCTTTACGGACCGCACCGGGTGAAGTACCCGCTGATCCGCACTGGCGCGCGCGGCGAGGGTAAGTGGCGGCGCGCGAGCTGGGACGAGGCGCTCGGCATCATCGCTACCAAGATCCTCGACACCATCCGGGACCATGCGGTCGATTGCATCAGCGTCTACTCGCCGGTTCCGGCGGTGGCGCCGGTGTCGTTCTCGGCCGGCCACCGCTTCGCCAACCTGACCGGCGCGCACGTCCATACCTTCTTCGACTGGTACGGCGACCACCCGACCGGCCAGACCCAGACCTGCGGCGTGCAGGGCGACACGGCCGAGACGGCCGACTGGTTCAACGCCAAGCTGGTCATGCTGTGGGGCTCGAGCCCGGCCGTGACCCGCATTCCCGACGCGCATTTCCTCAGCGAGGCGGCCCTGAACGGCACCCGGGTGGTCAGCATCACGCCCGACTACAACCCGTCCACCATCAAGGCCGACACCTGGATCCACCCGAAACCCGGCACCGACACGGCGCTGGCGCTCGGCTTCGCGCATGTGATCATTCGCGACAAGCTGGTCGACCTCGCCAACGTCAAGGAGCAGACCGACCTGCCGTATCTGGTACGCTCCGACAACAAGCGCTTCCTGCGCGAGGCCGACGTGGTCGAGGGCGGATCGCCCGCCAAGTTCTACATCTGGGACGCCAAGACCAAGAAGGCCGTGATCGCCAAGGGCTGCTGGGGCGAGGAACCGCCCGGCGGACGCCCGGCGCTGCAGCCGCCTTTCCTGGGCCGCAACACGCTCACCTTTCCGGACGGCACCATCGCGCTCGGCGACCTCGATCCGGCCCTCGAAGGCAGCTTCAAGGTCACGCTCAAGGACGGCAAGTCGGTCGACGTCAAGCCGGTCTACGCGCTCTATGCCGAGCGCATCCTGCGCGACTACACGCCGAAGAAAGTGTCGGAGATCACCGGCGTCGCCGAGAAGACCATCGTCGACGTCGCCAAGGCCTATGGCAGCGTGAAGCCGGCCATGATCGTCAGCGGCGGCGGCACCAATCACTGGTACTGGAGCGACATCGAGATCCGTGCCTTCCACCTGCTGTCGTCGCTGACCGGCAACGAGGGCAAGAACGGCGGCGGCGTCAACCACTATATCGGCCAATGGAAGCCGGTGGCGGCGCCCGGCGTGCTGGCGCTGTCCTTCCCGCTGACGCCGGCGCGGCAGCGCTTCGCCCAGACCACGATCTGGACCTACGTGCATGCCGACGCCTACGACGCCATGGAGACGGTGGGCATCGACACCCGCAAGTATCTCCGGGCCAGCCTCGAGCAGCGGATGATGCCGATCTTTCCGCGCGAGGGCCGCGATCCCAAGGTGTTCATCGTCTATCGCGGCAACTTCCTCAACCAGGCGAAGGGCCAGAAATACGTCCTGCAGAACCTGTGGCCGAAGCTCGACCTGATCGTCAATCTCAACCTGCGCATGGACTCGATGGCGCTCTACTCGGACATCGTGCTCCCGGCCGCGCATTGGTACGAGAAGCTCGATCTGAACATGACGGAGGAGCACACCTTCATCAACATGACCGAGCCGGCGACCCCGCCGATGCACGAGTCCAAGCACGATTGGGACGTGTTCGCGCTGCTCGCCAAGAAGGTGCAGGATCTCGCCGTCCAACGCGGCATGTCGCGGGTGTTCGACGAGCAGTTCAATCTCTCGCGCGATTTTTCGACTCTCTACGCCCAGCAGACCGACAACGGCAAGCTGGAGACCGCCGAGCAGGCCGCCCAGTTCATCCTGGACAACGCGCCCGCCACCAAGGGCATGACGCTCGACATGATCCGCGAGCGGCCGCAGCGCTTCAAGGCGAACTGGACCTCGCCGATCAAGGAGGGCGTGCCTTACGTTCCGTTCCAGTTCTACACGGCCAACAAGAAGCCGTGGCCGACCCTCACGGGCCGCCAGCAATTCTACATCGATCACGACTGGTTCCTCGAGATGGGCGTCGAGCTTCCGGTCTACAAGCCGCCGGTGGACGCCGACGCGTTCCCGCTGCGGTTCAACACGCCGCACAGCCGGCACGCCATCCACTCCACCTTCAAGGACAACGTGCTGATGCTGCGGCTGCAGCGCGGCGGTCCGGTGCTGGAGATGCCGCCCGGCGAGGCGAAGTCCCGCAGTCTGCGCGACAATGACTGGGCCGAGGTGTGGAACGACCACGGCCGCATGATCTGCCGCGTCAAGATCCACAACCGGGAGCCGGAAGGGCGGGTCACCATGACCCACACGCCGGAGCTCTACATGGATCTGATCGAGGGCTCGACCCAGAGCGTCTGCCCGATCCGCATCAACCCGACGAGTCTGGTCGGCAATTACGGTCATCTCGTCTTCCGGCCGAACTACTACGGACCCGGGGGAACCCAGCGCGACGCCCGCGTCCAGGTGCGCCGTTTCACCGGCGTGGTCCCGACCTGAGCGGACGCGATCGCGCGTCGGATCGCCGCCCGGTCGCGGCGGTCCGCCGAGAGACCCGGGTTTGAAGGATACCGATCATGGCCAAGCAGATCACCAAACCGCAGAAGCAGCTCTCCTTCGTCGTCGACCTCAACAAGTGCATCGGGTGCCAGACCTGCACGGTTGCGTGCAAGAAGCTGTGGACCAACCAGAAGGGCGAGGACCCCATCTACTGGCGCAATGTCGAGACCAAGCCGGGTCGCGGCTATCCGCGCGACTGGGAGGCCAAGGGCGGCGGCTTCAACGCCGCCGGCGAGGTCCAGCGTGCCCGCATGCCGACTGCCGGCGAGTACGGCGTGCCGTTCGAGTTCGACTACCAGGCCCGCCTGTTCGAGGGCGTGCCCGGCCGCGTGCGGCCACGGCCGGGGGCGACGAATGCGGGCTTCGGCTCGTGGGCGCCGAACTACGACGAGGACCAGGGCGCCGGCGCCTATCCGAACAACTACTATTTCTACCTGCCGCGCCACTGCAATCACTGCAGCAAGCCGGCCTGCCTGGAAGCCTGCCCGAACGACGCGATCTACAAGCGTGCCGCCGACGGCATCGTGCTGGTCGACCAGACCAAGTGCAAGGCAGCGCGCAACTGCGTGCAGGCCTGCCCCTACGACAAGACCTATTTCAACACGGCCACCCAGAAGGCCAGCAAGTGCATCGGCTGCTATCCGCGCATCGAGAAGGGCGTCGCGACCGCTTGCGTCGCCCAGTGCGTCGGCCGCGCCATGCATGTCGGCTTCATCGAGGACACCGCCAGCTCGGTGCACAAGCTCGCCCGCGTCTGGAAGGTGGCGCTGCCGCTCTATGCCGAGCGCGGCACCGAGCCGAACATGTTCTACGTGCCGCCGGTGCTCGGCCCGGTGAACGAGGACGCGCAGGGCAATCTGCGCACCGACCAAAAGATCCCGGTCGAGTACCTGGTCAAGCTGTTCGGCAACGAAGTGCCGCGCGTGCTGAAGACGCTGAACGACGAGCGCGCCAAGCGCATCGCCAACCAGCCGTCCGAGCTGATGGACATCATGATCGGCCGGCGCAGTGCCGACATGATGCTCGACCCGATGACCTGAGAGTTTCGTGGAACGAGCAGGATCGGAGCGTCGGCTCCGGCGAGGAGGACTTATGAGGAGCATCTTGCCGATCGGCGCCGCGTTCGCGATCCTGCTCGTTGCCGCGCCGTCGGCCGCCCAGGAGTTCGAGGGCGTCAGCGTCTGCCGCAAGTGCCACATCGACCAGGCAGAGAGCTGGGCGCAGACGTCCCATGCCAAGGCCTTCGAGTCGCTGAAGCCGAACGTCAAGGCGGCGGCGAAGCAGAAGGGCAAGCTCGATCCGGCCAAGGACTACACCACGGACGCGACCTGCCTCGGCTGCCACACCACCGGCTTCGGCAAGCCGGGCGGCTATTCGGCGGCGACGCCGGCGGTCGAGCTGAAGAACTTCGCCGTGGTCGGCTGCGAAACCTGCCACGGCGCCGGCAGCAAGTTTCGGGTCGAGCATGGCAGTGCCGAGGAGCGTTGGAAAACCGGCGGCGGCGAGACCGGGCGCGACGCACTCGTCAAGCTCGGCCAGAGCTTCGACTACAAGACCGCGTGCGCGACCTGCCACCTCAACTACGAGGGCTCGGGCTGGTCGGGTGCGCATCCGCCCTACAAGGTGTTCACCCCGGCGGTCGATCCCAAATACGCCTTCGACTTCGACAAGGAGGCGGTGCGCTCCGGCAAGGGCTCCGGCGTGCACGAGCACTTCAAGCTGAAGAACGTGTTCAAGGGCGAGCCGGTGCCGGCCATCCGGGCGCAGACCCAGGCCGATGCCAAGGACCCCGATTGACCAGACGGACCACGGAGCGATCGCCATGATGGACCCGGCACGCAACGCCATTCTCCGGAGCGCGATCTACGGCGAGCTCGCACGCGCCTTCGCCTATCCGGGCCCCGACCTGTTCGAGGACGTCAGCGTCGGCGATCTCGCTGGCGATCTGGTCGACATGATCACAGACGTCTACCCGGACGAGATCGGGCCACTCGCCGTGGCGCGGTCGGATCTCGACGTCACCGTCACGGATCTGGCGGAGCTGGAGGCGCAGTATCTCGCCACCTTCGAGACGGCGCTGCCGGCGACGCCGCTTTCGCTCTACGAGGGCAGCTATGTGACCGAACGGCCGCGCGCCGAGCTGCTGCTCGAGCTCGACGCCTTCTACCGGCATTTCGGCTTGGCGCCGAGCGCGGTGCAGCGCGACTTCGCCGACAATCTGACGGCCGAGCTGGAGTTCATGCAGTTTCTCGCCGCCAAGGAGGCGCAGGCTCTCGACCAGTCGCTCGACGCCGGCCCCTATCTGCGGGCGCAGCGCGATTTCCTCGACCGCCATCTCGCCCCGATGCTCGCCGCCATGGCGGGCTCCGCCGACAAGGTGGGCTCGCCGCTCTATCGCGGCCTGGTGCGGTGCGCAGGGCGCTATGTCGAGGCCGACCGCGTGACCGTGACAGAGCGTATCCCGGCCGCCGCGGCCTGACAGCCGTCACGGATTCCACGGAGTGATCATGTCGCAATCCACACCGGAGCCCGGCGGTCCGGGCCGCATCCGCCGTTTATGGGGCTGGCTGATGTCGCCGAGCGCGCGCTGGCCGCTCGCGGCGCTCGTCGCCGCGGGGTTCGTCGGCGGGGTGCTGTTCTGGGGCGCCTTCCACACCGCTGTCGAGGCGAGCAGCACGCTGGAGTTCTGCACCGGCTGCCATGTGATGCGCGACTTCGTCTACAAGGAGTATGCGACGACGATCCACTATCAGAACCGAACCGGCGTGAAGGCGGCCTGCGCGGATTGCCACGTCCCCAAGGAGTGGCTGCCGAAGATGCTGCGCAAGGTGCAGGCCACCAACGAGCTGTGGCACTGGATGCTCGGCACCATCGACACGAAGGAGAAGTTCGAAGCCAAGCGGCTCGAGCTCGCCACCCATGTCTGGGACCGGATGAAGCGGACCGACTCGCTCGAATGCCGCAACTGCCACACGCTGCAGTCGATGAACCCGGAATTCCAGAAGCCACGCGCTCGAAAAGTGCATCTCGACGCCTTCACGTCGGGACAGACCTGCATCGACTGCCACAAGGGTATCGCCCACCACAGTCCGCGCGATCAGCTCACGGCGGCGCAGATCGAGGCGCTGGAAAAGCCCGATCCTGCCTTCGTGCGGCCGATCCCGGCGACCTTCATGGAGGGGCTCGCCCGGGTGACGGCGCGGGAGGCCGAGGAGGCGAAGGCGCGCGAGGAGGAAACCCGCGCGGCCGAGCAGGCGTTGCGCGCCCGCATCCAGGCCGAGATTCTTCGCGCCGGTGCCGCGGACCCCGGCAAGGCCAGCGCAGCCGCCGGCGCGATCGACACTTTCGGGGTCGACTGGGCCGCCATTCCGCCGAAGACCGTGACGTTGTTCTATCCGGGCGTCAGCTCGTTCGAGTGGGTCCAGGTCACCAAGGACCATTCGGGTGCGCGCGGCTTCCTGCGCGCCGGCGAGCGCTGCGCCGAATGCCACGGCAAGGAGGTCAAGGAGATCGGCGCCAAGATCGTCTCCGGCGCCAAGAACGAGCCGACGCCGATCCCCGGCAAGCGGCCTTGGATCGACGTCGCCGTGCAGGCGGCGCAAGACGGCAAGACCCTGTTCCTGCGCTTCGAGTGGAGCGACACGCCGCACACGCCGGCGCCGTTCGTCGACGGCGGCAAGATGGATCCGCAGAACCCGTCGAAGCTGTCGATGATGATCGCCGGCAAGTCGGTGGACCGCGGCGAGCAGGCGGGCTGCTGGGTCACCTGCCATCACGACGCGCGTTCGATGCCGGATGCCAGGAAGGTCGACGCCAAGGCGGCGAACGGGTTGATGCCCAACGCCACCGACGCGGCGCTCACCGACGGTCTCACCAAGTATCTGGCCCAGTCGCGAACGGCGGTCGATCTGCAGGGCAAGGACGGTGCGCGTGGCGGTGGCATTGCGGTCAAGCCGGCCGACGAGCTCGCGGCACTGCGCGCGGCCGGCACCCGGATGGAGCTTTTGCGCGTGCGGCCCGGGCATCCGGCGGAGTCCGGCTCGGTGCTGGCGCAGCGCCTGATGGACGGCGGCCTGCCGATCTCCGGCTCGATCGACCGCATCGGCGACCGCTGGATCGCGACCATCCGTCGGCCGCTGGCGGCGGAACGTCCGGGCGACATCAGCCTGGTGCCGGGCGAGGTCTACACGGTGGGCTTCGCGGTCCACGACGATTTCGCCGATGCGCGCTTCCACCACGTATCGCTCGACCTGCGGCTCGCGCTCGACGATCCGGCCTCCGAGATCCCGGTGGCGAAGATCGCCGCGACGGCGCAGAAATAAGCGGGCCTAAAGCGTCGGGGGCGGGCCGTCCGCCGACCGTCGCGACACCGCCGGGCGCGGCGAGCGCGCCAGGCTGCGGAGGGGATGGTCCGGCCCCGCCGCGCCGTCGGCATCGCGCTGCCAGGCTTGCGACATGTCCCTGACCTCGCCCGGCGTCATGCCGAAGTGCCGGCGGAAGGCGCGGACGAAGGTGGAGTCGCTGCTGAATTGGAGATCGACGGCGAGATCGATCAGGCGCTTGTGCCGTGCTGCCGGCGCAGCGAGCAGTCTCAAGGCGCGATTGAGCCGCTGCTCTTGAACGTAGCGCGTGAGCCCGCCATCGGCTTCGAACAGGCGGTAGAGGCTGGCGCGGGACAGGCGAAACCGGCGGCAGAGATCCTGGGCGGTCAGCGACTCGGTCTCGAGATGGGCCTCGATGTGGCGCTTGATCATCGTGAGGAGCAGATGGCGATCGGCCCGGCCGGCCGCGTCCGCCGTGTCCGCGGCGCTGCCGGCCGCCGCGGCGACGATGTCGGCCATGGCCTCGACCGCGGCCGCATCGTCGCCCGCATCCGGCGAGCGGCGCCGCCGGAGTGCTGCGAGCTGGCTGGCCACGAGCCGCGCCCGGCGGTCGCTCCGCGGCAGCAACGACGCCGTCGCCGAATCCGGATTCGCGAGCCGCGGCGCCAGGACGGCACGGGGCAGGACGACCGTCGACATCCGCGAGTGCGCGCCGCCCGCCTCGGTCAACCATGTCCGGTTCGGCTGGGCCATGTCGATCAGACAGATGTCGCCCGCCCGTATCGTCACGTCCCGACGTCCGGAGACGAACCGCATCTCGCCCTCGAGGCAGAGTGAGACCAGGTAATGATCGAGGTCGCCGCGGGCGATGTGGGCGGGCGTGCGATCATAGGTGAGGCGGGTCGAGACCGACTCGATCAGCAGGGACGTTCCGATCGCCACCGCATGGGACGAGAATTGGAAGACGTCCGGCGCCGTCAGGGCCGCCACGTCGCAGAGGTCGGCCATTGCTTCACGCATCGCGGAGAGCGCCGGCGCTCCACGAAACTCGTTCGTCGGTGTGTCGTCCAATCGGCCTCTCGTCTGCACCGTGACTCGACGCGCAGGCCGCATGGCCTTCCTTCTCGATCGCCGGTCCAGGGCCGAGTTTACCACCGGCTCGGGCTAATCCAAAACTGCGAGGCGGCGGAAAATGGTGTCTTGACACCTCAAACCGTGGCCCTCGGCTCTATCATCGTACCGCGCGGGCGGCTCTCCCAGCCGCTGTGACGCGGCGGCAACAGCGTCCGGCCGAATCTGCGCCTGGGACGCTGGGCACATCGCGGGTCCGCAGGATCAGTACGGTCTGTGTCTCGACCCTGCTCAGAGGACCGCACCGTGGCCCCCCGACTCCCGCGCCTCCCCGTCTCCCTCGGCCGGTCCGACCGCCCCCTGCCTGTTGCCGCCCGCGATCTGCGGATCGCGGCGACACGGAGCGGCTCGCGCCCACTGCGGCGGCGCCGGCGCCGCCTGGCCATCGTGGTGGTGCCGCTCGGCTGGCTCGCGCTGTCGACGCCGGCGCGCGCCGGCATCGACAATTACGGCCTGCTCACCGGTGAAAACTTGGATCCGGGTGCCGTGGTCGAGTTCTCCACCCTGACCAACACGACCATCGGCTCGGTCATCACGGTCGGGGCCTATCCGAAAAACGCCGTGTTCTCGCCGGACGGCCGCTACGCTTACGTGGTGAATGCCGGGAGCAACTCCGTCACGGTGCTCGACGTGGCGGCGCGAACGATCGTCGCCACGATCGGGGTCGGAAATTATCCGAACGGCATCGCGATCAGCCCGGACGGCCAATATGTCTATGCGACGGGCAATGCGAGCGACTCGGTCTCGGTGATCTCCACCGCAACCAACCAGGTCGTCGGCGCCGCGATCCCGGTCGGCTCGCACCCTTACGGGGTCGCCGTCTCGTCGGACGGCAGCCGCATCTATGTGGCGAACCTCAGCGCCAACAGCGTGTCGGTCATCGATGCGGCGACCCGAACGGTTATTGCCACGGTTTCCGTGGGCATAGGCCCGAGCGGCATCTCAGTCTCGCCGGACGGCAGCAAGGTCTACGTCGCGAATCAAGCCGGTTCGGTCTCGGTCATCGACACGGCGACCCACACCGTGGTCGCCACCATCTCGCTCAGCGGTAACCCGTTGTGCATCGCCGTGTCTCCCGATGGAACGCGCGTCTATGTGACGGACCAGGCAAACACGCTGTTTGTCATCAACTCGGCAACCAATGCCGTCACCACGGTAACGATTCCGAACCTCAGCGTGGGCGTCACGGTGACGCCGGACGGGTCGCGGATCTATGTGTCGGGCTCGGGTGGCGCCACTGTCGTCGATGCGGCGACCAACACCGTTATCGACACCGTCAGCACGACTATCAACAGCGTCTTGAACGGCGGCACCGGCTGGATCGGGCCGAACGTCATCGTCGCGACCGGCGGTGCGGTGTCGGCCGGCAGCGACGCGGCGCTGACCACGCTCGGCTTCGACCAGTACGTCAATTTCAACGGCGGCACGCTGAAGCTCGATGCTTCGTTCTCCACGGCAAAGACGATCTCGCTCCTGGCGCTCGGCGGCGTCATCGACACCAACGGCTTCGATCTGACGCTGTCCGGCACCATCACCAACAACGGCATGCTGACCAAGGCCGGCGCCGGCATCCTGACGCTCACGGGCACCAACACCTACACGGGCGGCACCCTGATCACCGGCGGCCTGATCAACTTCAACGCCGCCGCCAATTTCGGCACCGGCCTGATCACGCTCGACGGCGGCGGCCTGCAATGGGCGACCGGTAACACCACCGACATCTCGGCGCGGCTCACGGCCCTCGGCAGCAACGGCGGCACCTTCGACACCAACGGCAACGACGTGACCTTCGCGTCCGGCCTCACCGGCACCGGCGGCGTGACCAAGGCCGGCGCCGGCACGCTGACGCTCGGCGCCGTCAACACCTACACGGGTGCGACGATCATCAGCGGCGGCACCCTGGCACTGACCGGAACCGGCAGCATCGCGGCGTCGCGCGGCGTGAGCATTTCTTCGGGCGCCACCTTCGACATCTCGGGCACCACGGCCGGCGCCACCATCACGACGCTGGCCGGCCTCGTGGGCAGCTCGGTCGCGCTCGGCGGCGAGACCCTCACGCTGTCCAACGCCTCGTCGACCTTCGCCGGCCAGATCACCGGCACGGGCGGCCTGGTCATCGCCGGCGGCACCGAGGCGCTCACCGGCGCCAGCACCTACACGGGCGGCACCACGGTCGCCAGCGGCACCCTGGTGATCGGCAATTCGGGGGCGATCGGCACCGGACCGCTGGTGCTCGCCGAGGGCACGACGCTCGGCTTCACCGGCGGCAGCTACACGATCGCCAACGCCATCTCGATCTCGGGCGACCCGGCGTTTGCGCCGGCCTCCGGCACGGTGCAGACCCTCACCGGCGTCATCGCCGACGGCACCTCGCCCGGAACCCTGGAGATGGTTGGTGCCGGCACCTTGGTGCTCGCCGGCACCAACACCTACACGGGCGCCACCATCGTCGCCGCCGGCACCCTGGCGCTGAGCGGGACGGGGACCATCGCGGCGTCGAGCGGCGTCAGCATCGGCACCGGCGCGACCTTCGACATCTCCGCCACCACGGCCGGTGCCACCATCACGACGCTGGCCGGCAGCGGCACGGTCGCGCTCGGCGACAAGATCCTGACGCTGTCGAACGCGTCCTCGACCTTCGCGGGCGTGCTCACCGGCACGGGCGGGCTGGCGCTCGCGGCCGGCGTGGAGACACTGACCGGCACCAGCACCTATACGGGCGCCACCACGATCGACGGCGGCCTTTTGGTCGTGAGCGGCGCGATCGCGAGCTCGGCCACCACGGTGAACCGCGGCGGTACGCTCACCGGCACCGGCACGGTCGGCAGCCTCACGGTGAACGCCGGCGGCGTGCTGGCGCCCGGCGCGGGCACGCCCGGATCCACCATGACGATCGCCGGCACGCTCGCCTTCGCGCCGGGCTCGATCTATCAGGTCATGCTCGACCCGACGACGGCGTCGCGGGCCGTCGTCGGCGGCGCGGCGACGCTGGCCGGCACCGTGCAGGCCTATTTCGCCAGCGGCAGCTATTTGAGCAAAAACTACACGATCCTCTCGGCCGCCAGCCGCACCGGCACTTTTGACGCCCTGGCGACCACCAATCTGCCGGCGGGGTTCCGGGCGAGCCTCGACTACTCGGTCGCCGGCAGCGTGATGCTCGACCTCTCCCTGAACCTGGACGCCGTCGCCGGCCTGTCCCTCAACCAGCGCAATGTCGCGGTCTCGCTCGGCCGGTATTTCAACGGCGGCGGCGCGCTGCCGCCCGGCTTCGTCTCGGTGCTGGGGCTGACCGGCCAAAACCTCGCCAATGCGCTGACCCTGCTCTCCGGCGAGCCGGCGACCGGCGCCCAGCAGGGCGCCTTCCAGATGATGACGGCGTTCCTGGGCCTGATGGTCGACCCGTTCGTCGACGGCCGTGGCGGGGCGGCCGGCATCGGCGCGGGTGGGGGCGGGGGCGCCCTCGGCTACGCCGACGCCGACGCGACGATGTCGCCTGCGCTCGCCTCCGCCTATGCGGCGGTGTTCAAGGCGCCCGCCAAGGCGCCGGCCGCGTCGCCGCTGCGCGAGCCACGCTGGACCGTGTGGGGCTCGGCCTATGGCGGCTACAACCGCACCGCGGGCGACCCCGCCGGGATCGGCAGCCACGACCTCTCGGCCCGGGCCGACGGGTTTGCGATCGGCGCCGACTACCGGGTCTCGGCCTCCACCCTGGTCGGCTTCGCGCTGGCCGGCGGCGGCACCGGCTGGAGCCTCGCGCAGGGGCTCGGCAGCGGCAAGAGCGATGCCTTCCAGGCCGGCGTCTACGGCAAGACGGTGGCCGGGCCGGCCTATCTGGCGGTCTCGCTCGCCTTCGCCGAGCACTGGATGTCGACCGACCGCATCTCGGTCGGCGCCGATCACCTCACGGCAGCCTTCGATGGGCAGAGCTATGGCGGCCGCATCGAGACCGGCTGGCGCATAGCCTCGCCGGTCGTGTCCGTCACGCCCTATGCGGCCGTGCAGGCGCAGGCCTTCACGACGCCGGGCTACCGCGAGAGCGACACGACCGGCGGCAGCTTCGGGCTCGCCTATGCGGGCCGCACCGCGACCGACACGCGCGGCGAGGTGGGCAGCCGCTTCGACCACGCGCTGGCGGTCGGCCCGAACGCCGTGCTGGCGCTGCGGGCAAAGCTCGCCTACGCGCACGACTGGGTGAGCGATCCGACGCTCGCCGCCACCTTCCTGGCGCTGCCCGGCGCGGGCTTCACGGTGACGGGCGCGACGCCTGCGCACGACTCCGCCCTCGCCTCGGCGGGCGCCGAGTTGCGCTTCGCCGGCGGATTCTCGATCGCGGCGAAGTTCGACGCCGAAGCCGCCGCCCACAGCCACACCTATGCCGGAACCGCGACGGCCCGATACACGTGGTGAGCCGGCGTTCCGCGGCCCGGCGCAGCCGACCGCCCGACGCCTGACCTGCTCGCCCTTGGTCCCGTCTCCCGCTGTGTCGCGGCCGCAACAGCGGCCGGCCGAATCTGCGCCTGGGACGCTGGGCACATCGCGCGGGAGAACGGGCTGCTAGGCCACCCTTGGACCTTGCGAAAAGTCCGACGCGCCGGCGAACCCGGCGCGACGAGCCGGGGGAATGCGATGCGGATCATTGGAAAGGTGCTGGTCGCGCTGGCGTGGTTGTGCGCGACGGCGGGGTTATGGGGCGTCGCATGGGCGTCGCCGGGTTGCAACACCATCGGCATCGCCTCCGACGGTTCGTTCGTCACCGACGGAACAGGATTCGTCAAAGGCGACACGATCACGGTCCACATCACGAACAACACCGGCAACAGCCATATCTTCCTCGCCGATGCCACAGCGGATTACACGACATTGGCCGGTCCGACGGGAACCGGGTTCACCTACGTCGTCCCAGCGGACACCTCCCATACGCTCTATTTCGGCGGCTCAACGTATCCTGGGGACACCGTCGTCAGCTCGTGCGTCAATGCGCCGGCGCCGACGGTGTCCTCGGTCGCCCCGAATGCCGGCGCGGCGACCGGCGGCTCGGCTGTCGTCATCACCGGCAGCGGCTTCACCTTCGCGACGGCCGTGACGTTCGGCGGCACGGCGGCGACCTCCTTCACGGTCAACAGCAGCACCCAGATCACCGCCGTCGCCCCGGCGCACGCCGCGGGTGCCGTCGACGTGGTCGTGACCAACAATGTCGGCAGCGGAACGCTCGCCGGCGGCTTTACGTTCAACAGCGTCGGGACGCCTAACAACGTCAGCACGACGGTGACGTTGAGCTCCTCGCTGAACCCGAGCCAAGTCGGCCAAGCCGTGACATTCACGGCGACGGTGGCCAGCGGCGGCGGTACGCCCACGGGGACGGTGACATTCAGCGATGGGGGCACTGTTCTCGGCACCGTCGCGCTCACCGGCGGCGCTGCCGCGCTGACGACGACGGGACTGAGTGCCGGCATGCACGGCATCACGGCCGCCTATGGTGGCGACTCCGGCTACGGCGCCGCCACGTCCGCGCCTCTCAGTCAGGTGGTGAACATACCGACCGACAGCAGCAGGCTGCGGGCCATGCAGATCGTCGCGACCAAGACCGTGTCGCAGATCTCGGGCCAGGCCGTTTCCGGCGCGATCGACGGCGCGATCTCGGACGGTTTTTCCGACAATCCGCAGCTTGTGACGCCGAGCGGCAATGGCCTGCGTTTCAACTTCGCGGTGGACGAAGGCGGCGACACGAGGACCGTGTCGCGATGGCCGGATCGGGACGGCGTGTCGGCCACGACGCTCGCGGCGAAGCCTCAGGCACAGGCGACCAACCGCGTCGACGACGCGTTCTCGGCTCTGGCCTATGCCGGCGGCGCGCAGGCGACAACAAAAGCACCAGCGCGTGTCACGCCGCGCGATTGGCAGCTCTGGATCGACGTTCGCGGCTCGGGGCTCAGCGGCCGCTCCGGCACGCAGAACGACCTCTCCGGCGATCAGGTCAACGTGACGGCCGGCCTGACGCGCAAGCTGACACCCGACTTTCTGCTGGGCGTGTTCGCCGGTTATGAGAACTTCCACTACACCTCGGACTACTTGACCGCGAAACTGCGCGGCGACGGCTGGACCGGCGGCGCATATTTGGGCTGGCGGTTCTGGGATCGCCTCCGCCTCGACATGGCCGTCGCCTATACGGGGTTGGATTACGCCTTGACGGCCGGGACCGCCGCGGCCTCGCTGCCGGGGCAACGCGTGCTCGTGTCCGGCGGCGTCACCGGCAATTACCGCGTGGCCAGCCTGGACCTCGAACCCTCTGTCCGCGTCTACGCGCTGTGGGAGCATCAGGACGGCTACACCGACACCCTCGGCACCACGCAGACCGAGCGCAACTTCTCCTCCGGTCGCGTCAGCGCCGGTTTCAAAGCGACACGGCCGTGGCTGATGACGCCTGATGTCTCCGTAGCGCCTTATGCCGGCATTTACGCCGATTATTACTTCAGCAAGGACGCGACCGACACCAGTGGCTTGACGGCCGTCGCAGCCGCGCCGCTCGTCGCCCTCGATGCCTGGTCGGCGCGCGCCATGTCCGGCGTGACCGTGAGCTTCGCGCGCGGGCCGCGCCTCACCCTCGGCGGCGAGCTCGGCGGCCTGGGTAGCGACTACACATTCTGGACCGCCAAAGCGCAGGCCAGTTTCGCATTCTGAGCTGGCGCCATACCGATTGTCTGCGATTTGGCGGCACCGTTTGCCCGGCATCGGCACACGGCGCCGCTCTTTGTCACGCTGACCTGGCTCGGGATGAGTACGCCATGCCAGGCAGGAATCGACAATTTCGGCGGGTGAGCGGCCCGACGCTCGCCGCCACCCTCCAGGCGCTGCCCGGTGCGAGCTTCACGGTCACGGGCGCGACCCCGGCGCACGACTCCGGCCTCGCATCGGCGGGGCCGAGCTGCGCTTCGCCAACGGCTTCGCGCTCGCGGCGAAGTTCGACGGCGAGGCCGCCGCCCACAGCCGCACCTACGCCGGAACCGCGACGGCGCGATACACGTGGTGAGCCCGGGAGCCGCCGACCTGCATCGATGTACAGGTCGGGCCGGCGTTCAGCCTTGCCCGCCGAGGCGCTCGCCGTGGTACGGGCCGACGGCTTCGCGACGACCGCCCCACACCGCGAGACCACCCATCACGGCGAACAGCACGAACACCGCCACCTGCATGGTGAGCAGCCGCGGCTCGGATCCGCTCGCCGCCCAAGCGGCGAGGGCTGGGATCTTCTGGAACGCCTGAACGATCGCGGCGATCGTGTTGAAATAGAGGGCCAGCAGCGCGGACGCGACGTAGACGGGTCGCCACACGCCCGCGAGCCGATAGGCATAGGCGGCGAGACACGCGATCGCCAGCAACGCGATCGAGGCGATGCCGACCATATGGCGGGTCCCGAAGCTCGCCGACGGATAGAGAAGGCCGGTGAGGCTGGTCAGTGCCGTGCTGGCGAGAAACACCAGCGTCACCGACGCCATCCGCTTGCCGACCAGCATGCCGGACATCGCGACGAGCCCGGAGACGACGCCGATCAGGCTGATGGCGACGTGCAGGGCCGTGAACGTCGTGAACGACAGTCCGAGAATCATCATGCGTCTCCAGTGCCGTTCGTTCGCACCGTGTCGCTGCAGACTTGTGACCGATCGGTGACTCGATCGACGCGCAGGGGCTGGCGGTCGGTAACCCGCAGGCTGCGACCGACCGGGGACGGTCGGGCGCGATTGGGGCGCATCGGCCCCGCCCCGGTCAAGTGCGAAAGCGACACCGGCGGCGGTGCGACGCATGGGCGGCGGCCGCATGTGCTGGTGTTCTCGATCCGTTTCGACCCGGTTGGCCCGGTGTGACGCTCCGGGGGCGGCGCCCGCGGGCATCGTCCGGCTCGATTCGAATCGCCGGGACGCGCTCACGGCCCTGGGTTGTGGCCCGCCATGGCGACCGCTTCGAGTGCTGAAATACCCGTTTTGTAACCGGCCGCTAACCACCCTCGCAGCGTACGTAATAACTCTGAGGAATCGCCGGAAAGCGCGCCGGATGTGGCTTTGCGACAACAACAAACATCGCGCTGTCCAAACCTGCACGGCCCATTCAGGCAGCATTCATGTGCCGGTTCACATGGTGGCGTCGCAAGAGGCTGGAAACGACCAAGAGCCTCGGGGGAATTCGCGAAGCTCTTCACACCGCGCCGCTGATCGATCTTGCCGGGGCCGCGAGGCACTGCGGACCCTGATCGGTCGCATCAGGCACCACGATCGACGAGCGCGCTGCGCCAGACAGAACCAGAGCAGAACAATGGCCCATCGAATCGATTTCGGCGACGCGCTCAACGGATCGTCCAGCGGCATCGGCCGTTCCGTCCGTTCGTTCGGGCAGTCCGACGGCCACGACCTGCTGGAAAGTCTCGGGCGGCGGCTCGCGGAGAGCGACGTTCTGTCCTGCGGCAGCCGTGACCCGTCGCCGCACTGGCAGCCGGGCGAGCGCCTGCATCATCTGTTCGAGGACGCCGCGGCGCGCTTCGGCCGCCACGCCGCCGTGCTGGCCGGCGACACGGCCCTCACCTATGCGGAGCTCGATCGTCGTGCCAACCAGGTGGCGCGTCACCTCGTTGCGCAGGGCGTGCGCCCGGGCGACCGCGTCGGCCTGCTGTTCGACAAGTCGATCGAGACCTATGTGGCGCTGGTCGCGGTGCTGAAGACCAACGCCGCCTATGTGCCGCTCGATCCCGGCCTGCCGGCCGACCGCATCCGCTTCATGCTGGCCGACGCCGGCATCAAGGCGATCGTGTCGATGTCGGCGTTCGCGTCGCGGCTCGCCGAGCAGGATGCCACGGCGATCTTGCTCGACGCCGCCCGGCACGAGATCGACGTCCGTTCGCCGGCCCGCTTGACCGAGGCCGAGGTTGCCGCGACCGACGATCAGGCCTGCTACATCATCTACACCTCGGGCACCACCGGAAACCCGAAGGGCGTGCTGGTCGAGCATCCGAGCATCTGCAACTTCGTCCGCGTCGCCGCCGAGACCTACGGGTACCGGCCGGGCGACCGCGTCTACCAGGGCATGACCATCGCGTTCGACTTCTCGATCGAGGAGACCTGGGTGCCGCTGATGGCGGGCTCGACCCTGGTGCCCGGACGCGCCGGCGGCGGCCTGGTCGGCGAGGAACTGGCCGACTTCCTGCACGCGCAGCGCGTCACCGCGATGTGCTGCTGCCCGACGCTCTTGTCGACCATCGAGCGCGACCTGCCGCATCTGCGCCTGCTGATGGTGGGCGGCGAGGCCTGCCCGCAGAATCTGGTGATGCGCTGGAGCCGCCGCGGCCGCACCATCCTCAACACCTACGGGCCGACCGAGGCGACCGTGACGGCGACCGTGACGGAGCTTCACCCGGAGAAGCCCGTCACCATCGGCATTCCGATGCCGACCTACTCGATCGTGATCCTCGATCCGGCCGAGGCGCGCGCCATGCCGCGCGGCGAGCTCGGCGAGATCGGCATCGCCGGCATCGGCGTCGCCGCCGGCTATCTCAACCGCGAGGAGCTGACGGCCCAGAAGTTCATCCCGGACTTCCTCGGCATCGCCAACAACGCCTCCAAGCGCATCTATCGCACCGGCGACCTCGGCCGCATCAACGACTCCGGCGAAATCGAGTATCTCGGCCGCATCGACACCCAGGTGAAGATCCGCGGCTACCGCATCGAGCTGGTCGAGATCGAGTCGGTCCTGATGGAGATGCCGCAGATCGCCCAGGCCGCGGTGTCGACCTTCGAGCCGGAGCCCGGCATGCCCGAGCTGGTCGGCTACTACGCCCTCAAGCAGGGCGCCGGCGAGCTGCCGCGCAGAGAAATCCTCCAGGCGCTCAAGCGCCGGCTGCCCGCCTACATGGTGCCGGCCTATCTGGAGGAGCTGCCGGCGATCCCGATGTCGGCGTCGAACAAGGCCGACCGCAAGAAGCTGCCGAAGCCGACCGGCTCGCGCTGCCAGGCCGCGGCGACCGGCAAGGTCGTCGCCGCCCGCACCGACAACGAGCGGCTGCTGGTCGAGGCGATCGCCGAGATCCTGACCGTCGAGCGCGTGTCGATCGACGACCATTTCTTCGACGACCTCGGCGCCAACTCGCTGCTGATGGCGCGCTTCTGCGCTCGCATCCGCCGCAATCCCGGCATGGCGGGCGTGTCGATGCGCGACATCTACACGAACCCGACCATCGCCAAGCTCGCCGCGACCTTCGAGGCGGGCGGTGCGGCGGAGCCGGTCCCGGCGGCGCCGGAGCCGTTCCACGTCCCGTCCGACTTTTCGTATTACACCTGCGGCGCCGCCCAGCTTCTCTTTTACGGGGCCTACAGCCTGCTCGGCCTGTGGGTGTTCGACACCAGCTTCGAATGGGCCTATGCGGCGGCCGGCGATCCGGTGCAGCTCTATCTGCGCAGCGCGTTCGCCGCGGTGGCCAGCTTCTTCGGCCTCACCGCGGTGTCGATCGTCGGCAAGTGGCTGCTGGTCGGCCGCTTCGAGGAAGAGCGCATCCCGATCTGGAGCGCCCGCTACTTCCGCTTCTGGGCGGCCAAGACGCTGATCCGCAACGCGCCGGTGGCGCTGTTCGGCGGCCACCCGATCTACAACGTCTATCTGCGCCTGCTCGGCGCCAAGGTCGGCCGCAACGCGGTGGTCAAGTGCCGCTTCGTGCCGGTCTGCACCGACCTGATCTCGATCGGCGACGACACCATCCTGCGCAAGGAGTCGATCGTGCTCGGCTACCGGGCGCAGTCGAACTTCATCCACACTGGCCGGGTGACGATCGGCGCCGGCGCCTTCGTCGGCGAGGCGAGCGTCCTCGACATCGACACCGCGATGGGCGACGACACCCAGCTCGGCCACGCCTCCTCGCTGCAGAGCGGCCAGCGTGTGCCGGACGGCAAGCGCTTCCACGGCTCGCCCGCCATCGAGACCACGGCCGACTATGTTCGGGTCGAGCCGCTGCCGTCGACGGCGCTGCGCCGCGGCCTCTCCGAGGTGGTGCAGTTCTCCCTGCTGTTCCTCCTCGTCGTGCCGGTCCCGATCGTCGCCATGGCGCTCTACGAGCACCACGCCGGCGCCGACACGGCCGCCGCCACCTTCTGGGGCTCGCTGCCGACCGTGCTGCTGGTGTCGCTCGCCTCCTTCTTCGGGTCGATCGTCACGGGGCTCGCGGGTGTCTATCTGGTGCCCCGGCTCGCCCGCCTGTTCCTGACCGAAGGCCGCACCTATTCGACCTTCGGCATCCATGCCTGGCTGCAGGGCCTCACCGAAAAATTCTCGAACTCGCTGTTCTTCAACGTGCTGTTCGGCGACTCGTCGGCCATCATCGGCTACATGCGCTTCGTCGGCTGGAACCTGAACAAGGTCGAGCAGACCGGCTCGAACATGGGCACCAACCAGAAGCACGACAATCCGTTCATGTGCGACATCGGCTCCGGCACGATGGTCTCGGACGGCCTGTCGATGATCAATCTGGAGATGTCGGCGACGTCGTTCCGCCTGTGCAAGACCCGCATCGGCGACAACAACTATCTCGGCAACAACATCCAGTATCCGCCCGGTGGCCGCACCGGTGCCAACGTGCTGCTCGGCACCAAGGTGATGATCCCGGTCGACGGCCCGGTGCGCGAGAACTGCGGCCTGCTCGGCTCGCCGCCCTTCGAGATCCCGCGCATGGTCGAGCGTGACAAGAGCATGCTCTCCGCGATCCCGGAGGACGAGCGGCTGCGCCGTCTCGCCGCCAAGAACCGCTACAATGCCGTCACGGCGGCGCTGTTCCTCGCCACCCGCTGGCTGCTGGTGTTCGCCTCGCTGGCCGTGTGGCAGGCCGCGCTGCTGGTCTATCCGACCTTCGGCGTGCTCGCCCTGTTCGCGGCCGGCGCCATCACCTCGGCCGGCGCCGTGCTCTACTTCACCATGATGGAGCGCGCCTCGCTCGGCTTCGGCGAGCTGAAGCCCGAGATGGTGACCATCTACGACCCCTATTTCTGGAGCCACGAGCGCCACTGGAAGCTCTCGGATTGGCCGCACGTGCAGCTCTTCGGCGGCACGCCGATCAAGAGCCTGATCCTGTGGCTGATGGGCGTGAAGGTCGGCCGCAAGGTCGTCGACCTCGGCTGCTCGATCACCGACCGCAGCCTCACCCAGGTCGGCGACTGGGCCAACCTCAACGAGGGCAGCGTCCTGCAGGCGCACTCGCTCGAGGAGGGCGTGTTCAAGTCCGACCACATCCGCATGGGCGCGGGTTGCACGCTCGGCCCGGCCGCCTTCGTCCACTACGGCGTCACGCTCGGCGACCACGTGGTGATCGATACCGACGCGTTCCTGATGAAGGGCGAGGTGGTCGACGCCCACACGACCTGGCGCGGCAATCCGGCGAAGCTCTGGCGCCGGCACGGCACCGCCGACGGTGCGCTCGGTGCCGCCGTCTACACGGTGCCCGAGACGGTCGAGCCCGAGTACCGCATCGCCGCGGAGTGACAGCGTGGCTCGTGCCCTGACGAACGACGTCGCAGCCGCCACTCTCGCCGAGGTGCGGCTCGCCGACGTGACGGCGGACAACTGGCGCGACGTGGCCGCGCTCGAGCTCGAGGCCGACCAGCGCGATCTCGTCGCCGGCAACCTGTACTCGATCGCCGAGTCGAAATTCGATCCACTGGCGCGGCCGCGCGCCATCTATGCCGGAGCCAATCTGGTCGGCTTCCTGATGTACGACGCCGACGGTGAGGGCGGCCGCCGCGCCGTCATCTACCGTTTCATGATCGATCGGCGCTGCCAGGGCCGCGGCTATGGCCGCGCCGCGCTCCAGCGGGCGCTCGATGAAATCCGCACGCTGCCGGGCATCGCCACCGTTTCGATCTGCTATGACCCGAGCAACCCGGCGAAACGCCTCTATGCGAGCGTCGGCTTCGTCGAGATCGGCTGCGACGAGGACGGCGAGGTCATCGCCGAGGTGCCGGTCGGGACGCTGTCCACGTGAGGCCAGCCGAAGGCTAATGTCCACCCGCACGGATCCGGCCCTGCAGCAGGCGCTCGACGCTTTGGCGCCTTGTATTTCCATCGGCCATCGCCTGATCGCGCCGGGCGACGAGGCGGCGCTCACCGACGACGAGGCCCGCTCGATCGCCACGACCGTGCTGGCCGTGCGGCGGGCGAGCGGCTCGGCCCGGCTGGTCGTGCGCGACCTCTTGGCACGGCTCGGCCATCCCGGCTGCGCGGTCCTCAAGACCGCGTCGGGTGCGCCGGCCTGGCCGGCCGGCATTGTCGGCTCGCTTGCCCATGACGACCAGGTCGCGGTCGCCGCCGTGGCGCGGCGCGGCGACGTCGCGGCGCTCGGCATCGACGTCGAGCCGGCCGAGCCGCTGCCGGACGACGTGCTCGATCTCGTCGCGACCGAGCCGGAGCGACCGGGCCTCGCGGGCGATCCCATCGCCGGCCGACTCCTGTTCGTGGCCAAGGAGGCCGTCTACAAGGCCGTCTATCCGCTCGACGGGGTCATTCTCGATTTTCACGACATCACGGTCGATCTCGCCGGCCGCGAGGCGGTCGTCCACAACGGGCGCGTCCTCGACCTGCGCATCTGTCGCGTGCCACGTCTCGTTGTGCTGGCCTTGGCACGTCCCGATCCACGCGAGTCGAGTCCATGATCACGGTCTACAGCGACGATCACGTCCTTCATGACGGCAAGGCCGAGCTGCACGACGGAAAGCTGGTCGAGAGCTTCGAGATGCCGCGCCGCGCCGCGCTGGTGCTGGCGCGAGTCCGCGAGGTCGGGCTCGGCCCGGTGGTGCCGCCCGACGCGCTCGGGCTCGACCCGGTGCGCCGCGTGCACGCCGACGACTTCGTCGATTTCCTCGGCGAAGCCTGGGACGCCTGGGTGGCCGAGCACGGCGAATACGACGCGCTGCCCTTCACCTGGCTCGCCCCCGGCATGCGCCGCATCAGGCCCGAGCACATCGACGGCCAACTCGGCTACTACGCATTCGATGCCGGCACGCCGATCACGGCCGGCACGTTTCGGGCAGCCACCGCGTCCGCCGCCGTGGCGGCGACCGGCGCCCGCCTGATCGCCGAGGGCGAGCGTGTCGCCTTCGCGCTGTGCCGCCCGCCCGGCCATCATGCGGGCCGCGCCTTCTATGGCGGCTACTGCTTCTTCAACAATGCCGCGGTCGCCGCGCAGGCGCTGCGCGACCGTGGCGCTGCACGCGTCGCCGTGCTCGACATCGACTATCATCACGGCAACGGCACCCAGGACATCTTCTACGACCGCGGCGACGTGCTGTTCGTGTCGCTGCATGCCGACCCGCTGCACGAATATCCTTACTTCCTCGGCCACGCCGACGAGACCGGCATGGGCGCGGGCGAGGGGGCGACCGCCAATTATCCGCTGCCCTTCGGCACCGGCTTCGCAGCGTGGGCGGAGGAGCTCGATCATGCGCTTCGGCGCGTCGCCGATTTCGGGGCCGAGGCGCTGGTCGTTTCGCTCGGGGTCGACACCTTCAAGGGCGACCCGATCTCGCGCTTCACGCTCGACAGTCCCGACTTCGTCGCGATCGGCCAAAAGCTGGCCGGACTGCGCCTGCCCACCCTGATCGTCATGGAGGGCGGCTATGCCGTCGAGGCGATCGGCCTCAACGCCGTCAACGTGCTGCAAGGCTTCGAGGCGACGCTCTGACGCCCAGGCCCGCCCGCGTCGGCGATTGCGTCGCGGCTCCGATCCGGCGAGAATGATGCAATGCAGGATGGGGTGGTCTCAGTCGCAGTGGTCGATGCTGATCGGGCGCGCGCGGCAATCATCGAGGAGGGATTGCGCGCCGCCGGGATTCCGCGGGTCGCGATCGTTCCCGACTCGCCGGACCTGCTCGACCGGCTGGTCGCGCTCGCCCCCGACGTGGTGGTGATCGCGCTCGACAGCCCCAGCCGCGACGTGCTCGAGCAGATGTTCAAGGTATCGCGGGTGGTCGAGCGCCCGGTCGCCGTGTTCGTCGACCGCTCCGACACCGCCACCATGCAGGCCGCGATCGACGCCGGCGTCTCGGCCTATGTGGTCGACGGGCTCAAGCCCGAACGGGTGCGCGCCATCGTCGACATGGCGGTGATGCGCTTCAACGCCTACAGCCGCATGCGGCGCGAGCTGGACGAGGCCAAGACCGCGCTCGCCGACCGCAGGACCATCGACAAGGCGAAGGGCCTGCTGATGACCCGCAAGGGCCTGAGCGAGGCCGATGCCTACGCGTTGCTGCGCCGGACCGCGATGAACGAGAAGAAGCGCCTGGTGGAGATCGCGCAGGCGATCATCACGGCCGCGGAGCTGTTCTGATGACGCGCCTGACCGCCGGATACGTGCCGCTGACCGATGCCGCCGTGCTGATCGCCGCGGCCGAGCGCGGCTTTGCGGAGGCGCAAGGGCTCGACCTCGTGCTGGTGCGCGAGACCTCCTGGGCGAACATCCGCGACAAGCTGGTGTTCGGTCATTTCGACGCCGCCCACATGCTGGCGCCGCTGGCCGTCGCGACCACGCTCGGCCTCGGCCATGTGGCGCTGCCGCTCGCCGCGCCCGTCGTGCTCAATCTCGGCGGCAACGCCGTCACGGTGTCGCGGCCGCTCGCCGACGCCTTGGCGGAGCATGGCGGCCTCGGCGGCGGGTTCGCGGCGGCCGCCGAGGCGCTCGGCGAGATCGCCCGCGCGCGCAGCGTGGAAGAGCCGCTCACGCTCGCCACCACGTTTCCGTTCTCCACCCACACCTATCTCTTGCACCGGCTGCTCGGCGCCGGCGGGCTCGATCCCGAGCACGACGTTCGCATCATCGTGGTGCCGCCGCCCTTCATGGTCGACGCACTGCGGCGCGGCCATGTCGACGGCTTCTGCGTCGGCAGCCCGTGGAACAGCGTTGCCGTCGACGACGGCGTCGGTACCATCCTGCTGCTCGGCAACCAGATCGTTCGGCTCGCGCCCGAGAAGGTCTTGGCCGTGCCGGCCGAGCGGGCCGATGACGCCGATATGGCGGCACTGATCCGCGCACTGGCCGCGGCGGCGGCATGGTGCGCCGTGCCGGAGAACCACGCCGACCTCGCCGCGCTGCTGGGCGAGCCGCGCCATCTCGATCTCCCGGCCGCGCTGGTGCAGCGGACGCTCGACGGCGCCCTGGTGGTGGACAGCGCCGGCGAAAAGCGTGTCGATCCCGAGTTCCTGGTGCTCGACGCCAGCCGCCCCGAGCCGACGCAGGCCGATTGGCTGTTCGACGCGATGCGCGCCGCCGGCCATGTGCCGGAGTCTTCGCGCGATGCGGTGCGGGCCGTCTACCGCAGCGATCTGTTCGATGCGGCGATGGCCGGGACGCCGGTCACGCGCTGATTCCTCTGCTCAGCATTTGGTCAGGTGCTCTCGCCGCGTGCTCTTCACAGGCGCATGAACGGTCACGGCGCGGCGTTCGACTTTGGTCGCAGATCCCTTCCTAGCTCCCGGGAACTAATTGATTTTCCGCAACGCGGCATGGTTGGCACGCCACTTGTATAACAAGTCTCGGCGGCCACCGCCGACGCTGACGGTGGTCGACCCGTAATCGCAGCAACGCCGCTGCTTCGAGCTGTCGTTACGCGCCTGGATCTCCGGGGCGCGTCGTGTCGGTTCGAAGCGGCGGCGTTTCTTTTTGCCGTGCGAGGAGACAGCATGACCACGACGATCCGGCCGTTGCGTTCCAGCCGCCGCCAGTTCCTGCGCAACGCCGCCAGCACGGCCGCCCTGCTGGCCGCCGCCAAGGCGGCGCTGCCGGCCGGCGCCTTCGCGCAAGCGGCGGGCCCCGAAGTGAAGGGCACCAAGCTCGGCTACATCGCGCTCACCGACGCCTCGCCGCTGATCATCGCCAAGGAGAAGGGCTTCTTCGACAAGCACGGCCTGCCCGACATGGACATCGCCAAGCAGGCCTCGTGGGGGGCGACGCGCGACAACATGGCGCTCGGCACCGAGCGTAACGGCATCGACGGCGGCCACATCCTGCGGCCGAAGACGCATCTCTACACCACCGGCAAGGTGATGCAGAACAATCAGCCGTTGCCGATGTACACGCTGCTCAATCTCAACGAGGACTGCCAGGCGATCTCGGTCTCCAACGAGTACAAGGATCTGGCGATCCAGAAGGACTCCTCGCCGCTCAAGGCCGCGTTCGAGCGCAAGAAACAGCAGGGGAAAGAGCTGACAGCCGCCATGACGTTCCCGGGCGGCACCCACGACCTGTGGATCCGCTACTGGCTCGCCGCCGGCGGCATCGACCCGGACACCGACATCAAGGTGATCACGGTGCCGCCGCCCCAGATGGTGGCGAACATGAAGGTCGGCAACATGGACTGCTTCTGCGTCGGCGAGCCGTGGAACGAGCAGCTCGTCAACCAGAACATCGGCTACACGGCGCTGACCACCGGCGAGCTGTGGTTCCGGCACCCTGAAAAGATCCTCGGCATGCGGGCCGACTGGGTCGACAAGAATCCGCGCGCCACGCAGGCCATCCTGATGGCCGTGATGGAGGCGCAGCAGTGGTGCGACAGGGCCGAGAACAAGGACGAGATGGCGACCATCATCGGCCGTCGGCAGTGGTTCAACGTGCCGGTGCCGGACATCATCGGGCGCCTCAAGGGCGACATCAATTACGGCCTCGGCCGCACCGTCAAGGGCACCAATCTCTACATGAAGTTCTGGGGCGAGGGCGGGTCGTCGTCCTATCCGTGGAAGAGCCTCGACACCTGGTTCGTCACCGAGAACATCCGCTGGGGCAAGTTCGAGCCGTCGATCGACATCAAGGCGCTGGTCGACAAGACCAACCGCTCCGACCTGTGGATCGAGGCCGCCAAGACGCTCGGCGTCGCCGGACATCCGACCTCCGACAGCCGCGGCGTCGAAACCTTCTTCGACGGCGTCAAGTTCGATCCCGCCGACCCGATGGCCTATCTGCGCGCCCAGCGCATCAAGCGCGTGACGGTGTGACGAGCGTATCGCAGCCGGTCATTCCGGGGCGCACCGAAGGTGCGAACCCGGAATCCAGCGACCGTCTCCGAGGGCGTGGCTGGATTCCGGGTCCGGCGCTCCGCGCCGTCCCGGAATGACGCCTCGTTCAACACTGACTTCTAGGAGCCCCCGTGGCGAATTCCATGCTGAAGTTGAAGACCGTCTCGGAAGGGGTTGCCGCCGCTGCGCCGGTGGCCACCGCGTCCGTCGTCCCGCTCGCGCGAAAACCGCCGCCGCTCTCCGCACGGCTCCTGCCGGTCGCGCAGAAGATCGCCGCCGCCACGGTGCCGCCGCTGATCATCGCGGCGCTGTTCCTGCTGGTGTGGGAGATGGCCTGCTGGAGCCCGACCTCGTCGCTGCCGCCGCCCTCGCGGGTGTGGAGCGAGGCGAAGGATCTGATCGTCGATCCGTTCTTCGTCGCCGGCACGCAGGACATCGGGCTCGGCTGGCGCGTGCTCACCTCGCTGCAGCGTGTCGCCATCGGCTTCGGCCTCGCCGCGGTCGTCGGCGTCGCCGTCGGCACCGTGGTGGGGCAGTCGGTGTGGGCGATGCGCGGCTTCGATCCGCTGTTCCAGGTGCTGCGCACCGTGCCGCCGCTCGCCTGGCTGCCGATCTCGCTCGCGGCGTTCCGCGACGCCAGTCCGAGCGCCATCTTCGTGATCTTCGTCACGTCGATCTGGCCGATCCTGATCAACACGGCGGTCGGCATCCGCAACATTCCGCAGGACTACCGCAACGTCGCGCGGGTGCTCCGGCTCAACCACCTCGAGTTCTTCGTCAAGATCATGGTGCCGTCGGCCGCTCCTTACATCTTCACCGGCCTGCGCATCGGTATCGGGCTCGCGTGGCTCGCCATCGTCGCGGCCGAGATGCTCACCGGCGGCGTCGGCATCGGCTTCTTCATCTGGGACGCGTGGAACTCGTCGCGGCTGCCCGACATCGTCGTCGCGCTCGCCTATATCGGCGGCGTCGGCTTCCTGCTCGACCGGCTGGTGGCGGGCGCCGCCGTGCTGGTCACTCGCGGCACCGCATCGAACTGAGGGCCGAGCCATGAATCCCTATCTCAAGATCGACCATGTCGGCATCAGCTTCTCGCGGGCCGGCGCCACCACGGAAGTCCTGCGCGACGTCACGCTCAAGATCCAGCAGGGCGAGTACGTCTCCATCATCGGCCATTCCGGCTGCGGGAAATCGACGCTCCTCAACATCGTCGCCGGCCTGCTGCGGGCCTCGACCGGCGGCGTGCTCCTGGAGGAGCACGAGGTCGACGAGCCGGGGCCCGACCGTGCGGTCGTGTTCCAGAACCACAGCCTGCTGCCCTGGCTCACCGTCTACGAGAATGTCGCGCTCGCCGTCGACAAGGTGTTCGGCGGCAAGCGCTCGCGGGCCGAGCGGCGCGAATGGATCATGGAGAACCTGGCGCTGGTCAACATGGCACACGCCAAGGACAAGCGGCCGGCCGAGATCTCGGGCGGCATGAAGCAGCGGGTCGGCATCGCCCGCGCGCTCGCCATGGAGCCGAAGATTCTTCTGCTCGACGAGCCGTTCGGCGCGCTCGATGCGCTCACCCGTGCGCATCTGCAGGATCAGGTGATGGAGATCCATGCGCGCCTGAACAACACCATGATCATGATCACGCACGACGTCGACGAGGCGGTGCTCTTGTCCGACCGCATCGTGATGATGACCAACGGGCCGGCCGCGACCATCGGCGAGGTCCTGACGGTGGCCCTGGCGCGGCCGCGCCGCCGGCTCGAGCTGGTGGACAATCACGAGTACAACCGCTGCCGCGCCGCCGTGCTCGAGTTCCTCTACGCCCGCAACCGCTTCGTCGAGGCGGCGTGAGCGCCCGGACGGCTCTTCTGCTGGACCATCGGCCATGATATCAGGGAACCGAATAGTGCTGGGCCATGTAGAACATGACAACAGAGTTCCTGTCGGCCGACGACATTGCGCATGTCCGCACCTCGTTCGACCGTATCTGGTCGGGGGCGAGGCGGCTGTCCGATGTCTTCTACGAGCATCTGTTCGAGGCCGTACCCGAGGTGCGACCGATGTTCCGCGGCGATATCGAGGAGCAGAAGCGGAAATTCATCGGAACGCTGGCCGTGATCGTCGGCAGCCTGGAGAACCCGGCCGTGCTGCTCCCGGCGGCCGAGAAATTGGCGCAGCAGCACGTCGACTACGGCGTCACGCCGTTGCACTATTCGGTGGTCGGCACGGTGCTGCTGGCGAGCCTCGCGCGTTGCCTCGACGGCCATTGGACACCCGAAGTGGCCGACGCCTGGACGAAGGCCTATCGGGTGCTGACGGCCCATATGATCGCCACCGCCTACGCCTGATCGGGTTCGCGGCATGCCGGGTCCGCCCCGGAGTCCGCCATGCGTGAGCGCCTCGTCGTCGTCGGCAACGGCATGGTGGGCTTGCGCTTCGTCGAGGAGGTGACGCGGCGGGCGCCCGAGCGGTTCGACGTCACGGTGGTCGGCGCCGAGCCGGTGCCGGCCTACAACCGGGTGCTGCTCTCGGCGCTGGTCGCCGGCGAGGCGAGCGAGGACGACTGCCGCTTGCGCGATCGCCGCTGGTATCTGGCCAACCGCGTGCGGTTGATCACCGGCGCGCGGGCGAGCGCGATCGACTCCGCCGAGCGCGAGCTGCGGATCGACAATCACGGCGTCGTGCCGTTCGATCGCCTGGTGCTGGCGACCGGCTCGGAGCCGATCCGGCTGCCGGTGCCCGGCATGGATCTGCCCGGCGTCATCACGTTCCGGGATCTCGCCGACGTTTCGCGCATGCGCGCCGCCGCAGGGGCCGGCGGTCGCGCCGTGGTGATCGGCGGCGGGCTGCTCGGGCTCGAGGCCGCCTATGGGCTCGCCCGCCTCGGCGTGCCGGTGACGCTCGTCCATCTCGCCTCGCGCGTGATGGAACGCCAGCTCGACGACGGCGCCGCCCGGCTGGTCGAGGCGGCGATGCGGGCGCGCGGCATCGAGATCGTGCTCGGCGCTCAGACTGCCGCGATCGACGGAGAGGAACGCGCCGAGGCGGTGCGGCTCGCGGACGGGCGCGTGCTGCCGGCGTCGCTGGTTGTCGTCGCGGTCGGGGTGCGGCCGGCGACCTCGCTGGCGCAGGCCGCCGGTCTCGCCGTCGATCGCGGCATCGTGGTCGACGATGTGTTGGCTACGTCGGTCCGAGGAATTTACGGCATCGGCGAGTGCGTCGCCCATCGCGGCACCGTCTATGGGCTGGTCGAGCCCGGCTACGCCCAGGCCGAGATGTTGGCACGGCGGATGGCAGGAGAGGACGCACGTTATGGCGGCACGCTGCTCACGACCCGGCTGAAAGTCTCCGGCGTGCCGGTGTTCTCCGCCGGTGATGTGGCGACTGCGGCGGGTGACGACGTGATCACGATGTCGGATTATTCCGCCGGCCGATACGCGCGGCTGGTGGTGCGCGGCCAAAAGCTCGCGGCCGCCATTCTGGTCGGCGAGACGCGCCACGCGGGCTTCTATCACGAGCTGATCGCGTCGAGCGCCGACGTGAGCGCGATGCGCGACGAGCTGGTGTTCGGCCCCGGCGATGCTCTGGCGGCCGACCAGCCGGCGGCGCCGGTCGCGCAGGCCGCGTGAGGTCCGGAGAAATGTCCGACTTCGACGCCGAGCAGAAGCGCTATCTCGAAGGCATGGCGGCCGGCGTGGCCGTGATGAGGTCGGTCGGCGGCGCGGCCGGAGCCAGCGCGCCGCCCGCACCGCCGACCGGTCCGGACGCCATCCACATCGCCGCGCAGGACAGGGTGCTGGCTACCGGCAAAAAGCTCGCCGACCAGGAGAAGTGGAAGCGGGCCGAGCATCCGCTCGACGCCTATGGCCGCATGAAGCGCGAAGCGGACACCGGCAAGGCGCCGCCGCCGCCCGACAATTTCCGCTGGCGCACTCACGGCCTGTTCTGGGTGGCGCCGGCCCAAGACTCGTTCATGGCGCGGCTGCGCATCCCCAACGGGATTCTGAATCACTGGCAGCTCGCCGGCGTCGCCGATCTCGCCGACCGCTTTGGTGGCGGCTACGCCCATGTGACGACGCGGGCGAACCTGCAGATCCGCGAGATCGCGCCCGAAAGCGCCGCGCCGTTCCTGGAGGGCCTTACCGATCTCGGCCTCACGGCGCGCGGGGCCGGGGCCGACAACATCCGTAACGTCACCGGCTCGCCCACCGCCGGTATCGACCGGCAGGAGCTGATCGACACGCGTCCGCTGGCGCGCGGGTGGCACTTCCACATCCTCAACGACCGATCGCTGATCGGGCTGCCGCGGAAATTCAACGTGTCGTTCGATGGCGGCGGCATCATCCCGGCGCTGGAGGAGACCAACGACATCGGCTTCCAAGCCGTCGAGGTGCTGGGGGGCGCAGCCGTCGAGGCTGGCGCCTGGATGCGGCTCGTGCTCGGCGGCATATCGGGCCACCGTGATCTGGCACGCGACACCGGCGTGGTGGTGCGCCCGGCCGACTGCGTGGCGGTCGCCGACGCCATTGTCCGCGTCTTTAGCGCCGAGGGCGACCGCACGAATCGCGCGAAGGCGCGGCTCAAATACGTGCTCGATCGGCTCGGCTTCGACGCGTTCGTGACCAAGGTCGAGGAGGTCTTGGGCCGCAAGCTCGACCGCGTCGACGCCGCGCATGTGGCGCTGCGCCCAAAAACCGACCGGGCCGCGCATCTCGGCTTTCATCCGCAGGTACAGGTGGGTCGCGTCTATGCCGGCGTCGTCGTGCCGGTCGGGCGTCTCACGACCGAGCAGATGCGTGGCATCGCCGCGATCGCGCGCGAGCTCGGCGACGGCGACATCCGCCTCACCGTCTGGCAGAACCTGCTCGTCTCCGGCATCGCGACGGAGCGGGTGCCTGACGTGACGGCGCGGCTCACCGGGTTGGGCCTGTCGGCGGAGTCGAGTTCGATCCGCGCCGGGCTCGTCGCCTGCACGGGCATGACCGGCTGCAAGTTCGCCAATGCGCACACCAAGGAGAGCGCGCTCGACATCGCTGCCCACGTCGAGGCGCGACTGGCGCTCGATGTGCCGGTCAACATCCATCTCACCGGCTGTCCGAACTCCTGCGCGCAGCATTACATCGGCGATATCGGCCTGATCGGCGTGAAGGTGCCGGTCGGCAGCGACGGCGACACGGTCGAGGGCTACGACATCGTGGTCGGCGGCGGATTTGCCGAGAATGCCGCCATCGGTCGCGAGCTGTGGCGGGCCGTGCCGGCCGACAGCGCCGCCGTGCATGTCGAAGCGCTGCTGCGCGCATATCTCGCGGAGCGCAGCGGGCCGGAGGAATGCTTTCAGGCGTTCACGCTGCGGGTCGGCGTCGACCATCTGAAAGCCTGTGCGCCGGCCGGTGCCGCCCTGGAGGCCGCCGAATGAACGCGCCCGTGTCGCCGCCACCGATCTTCACGTTGCCCGAGACGGCGCCCTTCACGCCCGAGCAGCGCGCCTGGCTGGGCGGCTTCTTTGCTGCGCTGGCGAGCGCCGGCACGGCCCCGGTGCCGGTCGATGCGCCGTCAGGCGCCACGCCGTCCGGGCCTGTGCTTGCCGACAACGACGACGCGCCGTGGCACGATCCGGCGATGCCGCTCGTCGAGCGGCAGACTCTCGCCGCGGAACGCCCCCTGGCGCCCCGGCTCATGGCCGCGATGGCGCAGCAGGACTGCGGCCAGTGCGGCTACACCTGCGCGGCCTATGCCAACGCGCTGACGACCCGCGCCGAGGAGCGGCTGAATCTCTGCGCCCCCGGCGGCAAGGAGACTTTTAGGGCCGTGAAGGCGCTGGCGGTCGAGCTGAGCGGCGCCGATGCGCCGGCGGCGCCGTCCGTGGTGCCGGCCGCCGTGGAGGGGGCTGCCGAGACGCCCGCGGCCGTCCGTGGATACGCCCGCGAAGCGCCCGTCGACGCGGTGTTCGTGGCGCGCCAAAAGCTCAACAGGGTGGGCTCCGAGAAGGAGACGTTCCACATCGAGCTCGACCTCTCCGACAGCGGCGTCAGCTACGCGGTGGGCGACAGCCTCGGCGTGTTTCCGCTCAACGCACCCGGCCTGGTCGACGCCGTGATCGCCCATCTCGGCGCCCGGCCCGAGGGTCTGGTCAACGGCAAGCCGCTGCACGACGTGCTGCTGCGCGACGTCTCGCTCGGGGCGGCGCCGGACGCGCTCTTTCAGCTCTTCTCCTATGTGACGGGCGGCGCGTTGCGCCAAAAAGCGCGGGCGCTCGCGGCCGGCGAGGACCCGGACGGCGACGCCGCGGGGCTCGATGTGCTCGGCGCGCTCCACAAGTTCGGCGTGCGACCCTCGGCCGAGGCTTTTTGCGAGGCGCTCGATCCGCTGCAGCCGCGGCTCTACTCGATCTCGTCGTCGCCGCGCGCCAATCCCGGCCGGGTGTCGCTCACGGTCGATGCGGTGCGTTACGCCGTCAACCGCCGCGGCCGCTTCGGCGTCGCCTCGACGTTTCTTGGCGAGCGGCTGCCCGAGGGCGCGCGCGTTCCCGTCTATGTGCAGAAGGCGCACGGCTTCGGCGTGCCGAAAGACCCGGCGACGCCCCTGATCATGATCGGCCCCGGCACCGGCATCGCGCCGTTCCGCGCCTTCCTGCAGGAGCGCGCCGCCACTGGCGCATCGGGCAAGAACTGGCTGTTCTTCGGCCACCAGCGGCGCGACAGCGATTTCTTCTACGAGACCGAGCTGAACGCGCTGAAGAGCGCCGGCGTGCTGACGCGTCTGTCGCTCGCCTGGTCGCGCGACGGCACCGAAAAGTTCTACGTGCAGGACCGCATGCGCGAGCTCGGTGTCGAGCTGTTTTCCTGGCTGGAGCAGGGCGCCCAGGTCGCCGTGTGCGGCGACGCCAAGCGCATGGCCAGGGATGTCGAGCGCGCGCTGGTCGAGATCGTGGAACGACACGGCGGCAAGCCGGCCGATGCGGCGATCGCCTATGTGGCCGCGCTCAAGAAGGCCGGTCGTTATCAGGCCGACGTGTATTGAGGAGAGACGAGTGCCCGTCGAAACCACGCCGGTCCGCACCACCTGCCCGTATTGCGGGGTCGGCTGCGGCCTTGTCGCGACGCGCGGGCGCGACGGCACCGTGGCGGTCGCGGGCGACCCGGCGCATCCCTCGAACTTCGGCCGGCTGTGCTCGAAGGGCGCGGCGCTCGGCGAGACGCTCGGTCACGACATGCGGTTGCTGCATCCGCAGGTCGACGGCGTGCGAACCGACTGGAACACGGCGCTCGATGCCGTCGCGGCCGGCCTGCGTGATGTGATCACGACGCATGGGCCGGAGGCGGTCGCCTTCTATCTGTCGGGCCAGCTCCTCACCGAGGACTATTACGTCGCCAACAAGCTCGCCAAGGGGTTTTTGGGGACGCCGCATGTCGACACCAACTCGCGCCTGTGCATGGCCTCCTCGGTCGCCGGCCATCGCCGCGCCTTCGGGGCCGATGTGGTGCCGGGCTGCTACGAGGATCTCGACGAGGCCGATCTGGTCGTGCTCGTCGGCTCCAATGCGGCGTGGTGCCACCCGGTGCTGTTCCAGCGGATCGCCGCCGCCCGCACGGCGCGCGGCACCCGCGTGATCGTCGTCGATCCGCGCCGCACCGCCACGGCCGAGGAGGCCGACCTTCACCTCGCCGTCGCGCCCGGCATGGACACGGTGCTGTTCGGTTTTCTGCTCACCCATCTCGCCGACACGGGCGCGCTCGACGAGGCGTTCGTGGCGGCGCACACGACGGGCCTCGAGGCGACGCTGGCGCAGGCGCGAAACATCGCACCGGGCGTGGCGGCGACGGCGGCACGCACGGGCCTCTCCGAAGCCGAGATCGTAGCCTTCGTCACGGCGTGGCGCGACACCGCGCGCGTCGTCACCGTCTACTCGCAGGGCGTCAACCAGTCGGCGCAGGGCACCGACAAGGTGACCGGAATCATCGCCTGCCATCTCGCCACCGGCCGCATCGGCAAGCCCGGCATGGGGCCGCTCTCCTTCACGGGCCAGCCCAACGCCATGGGCGGCCGCGAGGTCGGTGGCCTCGCCAACATGCTCGCCGCCCATATGGGCTTCTCGACCGCCGAGATCGATCGTGTCGGCCGCTTCTGGGATGCGCCGGCCGTCGTCACCCGCGAAGGCCTCAAGGCCGTCGACCTGTTCGATGCGGTCGCCGGTAGGCGCATCAAGGCGCTGTGGGTGATGGGAACCAACCCGGCCGTGTCGCTGCCGCGCGCCGATACGGTGCGGGACGCCCTCGGCAAGCTCGATCTACTGGTCGTCTCCGAGAACGTCGCCTCGAACGACACGCTTGCAGGCGGCGCGCAGGCGCGCCGCCATATCCGCCTGCCGGCGGCGGCGTGGGGCGAGAAGGACGGCACCGTCACCAATTCGGAGCGGCGCATCTCGCGCCAGCGCGCCGTTCTGCCGTTGCCCGGCGAGGCGCGGCCGGACTGGTGGATGGTCGCGCAGGTCGCCCAAAAGCTCGGGCACGGCGAGGCGTTCGCGTGGATGGGGCCCGCCGGCGTGTTCCGCGAGCATGCGGCGCTCTCCGGCTTCGAGAACGATGGCAGCCGTGCTTTCGACATCTCCGCGCTCGCGGATCTCGGCGACGATGCCTATGACGCGCTCGCGCCCGTGCAGTGGCCGGCGCCGGCCGGCCGGCCGGCCGGGACAGCGCGGCTGTTCGGCGACGGCGGCTTCGTCACGGCGGATCGCCGCGCCCGCTTCGTGCCGCCGGCCGTGCCGGCGCTCGCCGGCGCGACGTCGGAGCGGTTTCCGCTGTGGCTCAACACCGGGCGGGTGCGCGACCAGTGGCATACGATGACGCGGACCGGCCTGTCGGCCCGTCTCGGGGCGCACCGGCCGATGCCCTTCGTCGAGGTGCATCCTGCGGACATGCTGCGCTTCGGCCTGACCGACGGCGGGCTCGCCCGCGTCGAGACTTCGCATGGCAGCGCGGTGCTGCGCGTCACCATGAGCAACGCCGTGCGCGAGGGCGAGATTTTTGCGCCGATCCACTGGACGGCGGAAACCTCGTCGCACGGCCGCGTCGGCGCGCTGGTGAATGGCGCCACCGATCCTCATTCCGGACAGCCCGAGGCAAAGGCGACGCCGGCGACGCTCGCGGCCGTCGGCATGCGGCTCGCCGGCGTGGCGCTGCTGCGCACGCCGCGGGCGCTGCCGGACGGCATCTGGTGGTCGCGGATCGCCGTCGCCGGCGGCTATGCGTATGCGCTGGCGACCGATGCGCCGCTCGACGCCGTGCGCGGCTGGGTCGATGCGCTGCTCGGCGATGCCGACCGGGCCGAGCTGCACGACCCCGCCCGCGAGGTCTTCCGCACCGCCGCCTTCGAGGGCGGAAGCCTTGCCGGGGCTTTGTTCGTCGGGCCGGCCGCGTCCCACGGCGCGCCGCGGTGGGATGCGCTGGCGCCGCTGCTGGCGATCGACGAGCTTTCCCCGGCGACGCGCCTCTCGGTGCTCTCCGGACGCGCGCCGGACGGTGCAGCCGACTGCGGCCCGATGGTGTGCGCCTGCTTCGGGGTCGCACGCGGCACGATCGAGGCGGCGGTCGCGGCCGGCGCCGGCGATACCACGGCGATCGGCGTCGCCGTGAAGGCCGGCACCAATTGCGGCTCCTGCATCCCGGAGCTGAAACGCCTGCTCGCGGAGGCGCCCCGTGTCGCGGCCTGAGCATCGTTCGATCGACACCCGCGCCGCCGGGCTGGCGCCGCTCGCCGTGCTGCCCGTCTTCGTGCGGCTGCGCGGGGAGCGCGCCGTGGTGCTCGGCGGCAGCGCCGGCGCCGCCTGGAAGGCGCGTCTGCTCGCCTCGGCCGGGGCTCGGGTCGACGTCATCGCGACGGAGTTTTGCGACGAGATGCGCGCGGCGCCCGGCGCGGTGCCGGACGGCCGTGTCGCCCTGCATGCGCGCGCCTGGAGCGAGGACGACGTTCATGACGCCCGGATCGTGATCGTCGCGCTGGACGATGCCGCGGACGCCCGGCGTGCCGTCGGCGTTGCGCGAAAATGTGGAGCCATGGTCAATGCGGTCGACCGATCCGAGCTGTGCGACGTGCAGTTCGGCGCCATCGTCAACCGCTCGCCGCTGGTGATCGGCATCTCGACCGACGGCGCCGCACCCGTGCTGGCGCAGACCTTGCGGTCCAGGATCGAGGCGCTGATCCCGACCGGCCTGGCGCGCTGGCTCGCGGCGGCGAAGTCCTGGCGGGCCGAGGTGGCGGAGCGTCTGCCCGCCATGCCGGCGCGTCGCGCCTTCTGGCTGCGTCTCGCCGACCGCGCCTTCGCGGCGCATGCGGGCGAACCGTCGCGGCGCGATCTCGACGATCTGCTCGCCGGCGGCGCCGGGCCGGGCGGCATCACGGTCGTCGACGCCGGGCCGGGCGATCCGGAGCTCTTGACGCTGGCGGCCGTGCGGGCGCTGCGCAGCGCCGACGTCGTGCTCCACGATGCCGGCGTTTCCTCCGAGGTGCTCGCCTTCGCCCGCCGCGAGGCGCGCATGCTGCCGATCGGCGCCGCCGATCGTCGCGTGGCGCCTCGGCTGGACGCGGTCGGCGATCTGATGATCAGGTTCGCGCGCGAGAGCAAGCGGGTGGTGCGGCTGACGTGCGGTCCGTCGGGGGTGCCCGGTTGGACGACGGAAGGGATTGCCGCAGCGCGTACAGCCGGCGTCGTGATCACGATCGTGCCCGGCGTTGCGGCGGTTTCGCCGGCGAGGTCCGACTGCCGTGAGAAATTTGTTTTCTCGTCCGTATCAACACGCATGGCGGACATGCGGGCCGAGGCCGCCCGCGTGTCCTGACGCCGCCGGCGGTTCGTTTCGACCCTTTTCACGCGCCCCGCATTTACGACTCCGGCCGCGACGCCGTCGCGTCGAAGCCTCACCCGCCATTGGCCGTTTCGTGCATCGTGACAGGTCCGCGACAGCGAGCGCGCTAACGGGTCGCGGCCGGATCGAGACAAAGTTTAAACGATGTTTCGCGTTTCTTTAGTAGTAAGTGTTATTTACGAGGGCTATCACCTGTTAAGGCTGGCTTAAAACCAAGGGGTGTAGGTCGGTGCTCGTGAAAAGCGAGTTCCGGCAAAGCGATATGTCGGAACCCGCATCGGCATCCAATAGGTGTGTTCCGTGGACAATACCAACCAGGAGATCGGATTCGTCGATCTCGACGGCCTGCAGACGGTCCGCACCATAGGGGTCGCGCATGATCGGCTGAAAGCCGCCATAGCCGACCACGCTGCGGTTCGCATCGGGCTGGACGGCCTCGAAGAGTTCGATCTCAGCCTCGTTCAGCTCGTTCTCGCGGCGCGCCGCGGCGCGCTCGCGGCCGGCAAGTCGCTGATCCTCGCCGGCCCCGTTCGCGGGCCACTCTACGTCACTCTCGACCGGGCCGGGTTCCTCTCCCGCGACGCCGCCGATTCCCTCGGCGGCGCGACCTTCTGGCTGCAAGCATCGGGTGATCAATGAGCAAGACCATCCTCAACGTCGACGACTCCGCCAGTGTCCGCCAGATGGTGCAACTGACGCTGCAGGGCGCCGGTTACCGGGTGCTGCAGGCGAACGACGGCGCCGACGGGCTCTCCAAGGCCCAGGCGAGCGCGGTCGACATGGTCGTCACCGACCTCAACATGCCGGTGATGAACGGGCTCGCGCTGATCCGCGAGCTGCGCAAGCTGCCGGCCTATCGGGGCGTGCCGATCCTGTTCCTCACCACCGAATCCGACGCGGCGATGAAGAAGGAAGCCAAGGACGCGGGCGCGACAGGCTGGATCACCAAGCCGTTCCAGCAGGATCAGCTCGTCGCGGTGGTTCGCAAGGTGCTCGGAGCATGATCACGATCGACGCCACAGACACGTTCCGGCAGGAAGCCCAGGAGCTGCTCGAGCAGCTCGAGCACGCGCTGCTCGATCTCGAGCACCGGCCCGCCGACGCCGACCTGATCGACGGCGCCTTCCGGGCGCTGCACACCATCAAGGGTTCGGGCGCGATGTTCGGCTTCGACCGGCTCGCCGCCTTCACGCATCACGTCGAGACGGCGTTCGACCTGGTCCGCAAGGGCCGGGTGAGTGCCAATGCCGAGCTGATCGCCCTGACGCTGAAGGCCAAGGACCAGATGCGCCGGCTGATCGAGGCCCCCGCCGAGGCCGACGACGCGGCCGGCGAGGCGATCCTGGCGAGCCTCCGCATCGTGCTCGACGCAGCCATGTCGCCCGGCGTCGCACCCGACGCGCCGTCTGCGCCGGCGCTCGCGACGGACGCCGCCGGGCAGTCCGGCGAGGCGACCTGGCGGGTAAAATTCCGATTGCCCAAGGGCACCATGGCGACCGGCAGCAATCCGCTGCTGTTGATCGAGGATCTGCACGCCCTCGGCGGGGCCGTCGTGGTGGCGCAGACCGACCAGGTGCCGGCGATCGACGAGCTCGATCCGCTCGACTGCCATATCGGCTGGGAGGTGCATCTCACGACGGAGAAGCCGCGCGATGCCATCGAGGAGGTGTTCATGTTCCTCCTCGACGACATGGAGCTGAGCATCGAGCGCCTCGACGCCGCCGCGTCGCCGACGACGCAAGCTGCCGCCGCGGCCACGCCGGTCGAGGCGACGAAGCCGGCTGCGTCCGTCCCGTCTCCGGCCGCTACGCCCTCCGGGGCGTCGCCGGCTCCCGCCCCGAGCCCCTCGGCGCCGGGCGCCACGGCGGCCCGGACGGGCGGCAGCATCCGGGTGCCGGCCGAGCGTCTCGACGAGCTGATGGACCGGGTCGGCGAACTGGTCATCGCTCAGTCGCGGCTCAAGCAGATCGCCACTGCCTCCCTGGATCCCCAGGTGAAGTCGGTGACCGAGGAGATCGAGCGGCTCGCCCGCGAGCTGCAGGACACCACCATGGGAGTCCGCATGATGCCGATCGGATCGCTGTTCGGGCGCTTCCGCCGGCTGGTGCACGACCTCTCGCGCGACCTCGGCAAGGACATCGAGCTGATCACCTCGGGCGAGGAGACCGAACTCGACAAGACCGTGATCGAGCGGCTCGCCGATCCGCTCGTCCATCTGATTCGCAATGCCGGCGACCACGGGCTGGAGCCGCCCGCGGGCCGCGCCGCCGCCGGCAAGCCGGCGACGGGCCGGATCACGCTCAGCGCGCGCCATGCCGGCGCCGCCGTGCTGATCACGGTCGGCGACGACGGCCGCGGCCTCGACCGTGCGAGGATCCAGGCGCGCGCCGAGGAGCAGGGCCTCGTCGCCGCCGGCGCCAAGCTCGCCGACGAGGAACTCTTCAAGGTCATCCTCGCCCCCGGCTTCTCGACCGCCCGCGAGGTGACCAACCTGTCCGGCCGCGGCGTCGGCATGGACGTGGTCAAGCGCACCATCGACGAGCTGCGCGGCTCGATCGACGTGCGCAGCACGGCGGGTCACGGCTCCGAGGTGACGCTGCGGCTGCCGCTCACCCTCGCCATCATCGACGGACTTCTGGTGCGGGTCGGCAAGGGCCGCTACGTCATTCCGCTCGGCGCCGTCGAGGAGTGCGTCGAGCTGACGCCGACCGAGGATCTCCGCTCCAGGGGCCGCTGCTTCCTCAACATCCGCGGCGACCTGGTGCCCTATATCCGGCTGCGCGAGCAGTTCGCCTCGCAGGTGCCGGCCGATCCCTACCAGAAGGTCGTCATTGTGTCGGCGAACGGGATGCGCGTCGGCCTCGTCGTCGACCAGGTGATCGGCGACCACCAGACGGTCATCAAGTCGCTGTCGCGGCTGCATGCCGACATCGGGGTGTTCTCCGGAGCCACCATCCTGGGCGACGGCAGCGTCGCCTTGATCCTCGACGTCCCGCAGCTCGTCGCCGACGGGCAGGCCGCCGAAGAGCGCCTGAAGGCCGCCGGCTGAGCCGCGAGAGGAGTTACCGATGAGCGTATCGAACGCCACTGCACCGATCGGCACCGCATCGCGCGGCACGGACCCGAACGGGAGCGAATCGAACGGCGGCCGGCCCCTCGAGGTGCTGACCATGGACCTGCAGGGCCAGACCTTCGCGCTGGAAGCCACCCAGGTCCGCGAGATCCTCGATCTCGTCCCGGTCACCGAGGTGCCCGGCAGCGAGCCCTTCGTCAACGGACTCGTCAATGTCCGCGGCAAGGTCGTGCCGCTCGCCGACCTCCGACTCAAGTTCGGCATGGAGCAGGCGCCCGACACCATCGACACCCGCATCGTGGTGATCGAGATCGACATCGACCGGGTGCCGACCGTGATCGGGATAAGGGCCGACAAGGTGCACGAGGTCACGACGCTCGACGCCTCGGTGCTCGCCGAGGTGCCGCGCATCGGCACCCGCTGGCGCCAGGACTACATTCGCTTCATCGCCAAGCGCGGCGACGATTTCATTGTCGTTCCCGATCTCGCCCGCATTCTCGCGCCGGGCGCCGCCGAGCCGGCGGCCGACCCGTCCAAACCCGGCGCGACGCCCCCGACCACGTCCCACCGAAAGACCGCGACCCTGGCGCTCGCCGGCCGCCCTGGAGAACTGTGATGCGTGTCACCATCAAGCTGAAGCTCGGCCTCGCCTTCGCGGTCGTCATCATTCTGTCCGCTGCCACGGCTTGGCTCGGCATCTCGAATCTCGCCGCGCTCGACGCGACGCTGGGTCAGCTCGTCGACGGACCGATGAAGCGCCTCGAGGCGTCGCAGAAGCGCAGCCTCGACGTGATGACGTTGGTGCGTGCCGAGAAGAACCTCGTGCTGGCGACCGACAAGGATGCGAGCGCCCGCTACGAGGCCGAGATGCTCGACCTCCGCCAAACGATCCTAAAGCAGGTCGATGCCGACGAAGCCGCCTCGACGGCGGTGGGCAAGCCGATCTGGGCCGGCATCCGCACCTCGATCCAGCAGCTCGGCTCCGTGCACGACAGGATGCGCGATGCGATCCGCCGCGGCGACTCGGCCGAGGCGCGCGACCTCTCCGCCACCGCGGCGCGGCAGTCCGCCGCCGACGCGCAGAAGGGCCTCGAGCAGATCACCGGCATCCTGCGCAATTGGCTGCAGGAGGCCAAGCACGACGCCGAGCGCCAGTACGAGAGCGCCCGTACCCTGACGATCGGCATGGTCCTGGGCTCGATCGCCTTCGCGCTCGCCATCGCGGTGTGGATGTCGATCAGCATCAGCCGCAGCCTCGCCCGCGCCGGCCTGCTCGCCCAGGCGGTGGCGGGAGGCGACCTCACCCAGACCATCGACAAGACCTCGAAGGACGAGATCGGCGACCTGATCGAGCACATCAACACCATGGTGCTGCGGCTGCGTCAGGTCGTGTCGGAGGCGCTGGGTGCTGCCGACAACGTGTCGGCGGGGAGCCAGGAGCTGTCGTCGAGCTCGGAGGAGCTGTCGCAGGGCGCGACCGAGCAGGCGGCGTCCGCCGAGGAAGCCTCCTCGTCGATGGAGGAGATGGCGTCGAACATCAAGCAGAACGCCGACAACGCCTCGCAGACCGAGAAGATCGCCCGGCAGTCCGCGGCGGATGCGGAGAAGAGCGGCGAGGCGGTGGGCCGTGCCGTCGAGGCGATGCGCACCATCGCCGAGAAGATCACCATCGTGCAGGAGATCGCCCGGCAGACCGACCTCTTGGCCTTGAACGCGGCCGTCGAGGCGGCCCGGGCCGGCGAGCACGGCAGGGGGTTCGCCGTTGTCGCCTCGGAAGTCCGCAAGCTCGCCGAGCGCAGCCAGACGGCGGCGGCCGAGATCGGCACGGTGTCGTCGAAGACCGTGAAGGTCGCGCAGGAGGCCGGCGAGATGCTGACGCGCCTGGTGCCCGACATCCAGAAGACGGCCGAGCTGGTGTCGGAGATCAGCGCGGCCTGCCGTGAGCAGGACATCGGCGCCGATCAGATCAACCAGGCGATCCAGCAGCTCGACAAGGTGACGCAGCAGAACGCCAGCGCTTCGGAAGAGATGTCGGCGACCTCGGAGGAGCTGGCGGCGCAGGCCGAGCAGCTCCAGAGCAGCATCGCCTATTTCCGCACCGAGGACGGCGCCACCGCAGTCGTCGCGGCGCGGCGTCCGGCGCCGACGCGGGCCGGCTCGCAGGCCTCCGCCAAGTCGGCCGCAGCCATGGCCGAGCGCAGCGCGCGGCCGGTCGCCAAGCCGGCCACCGGCGGGGCCAACAAGCTGGTCGAGCAGGTGCGCGCGGCCTATGGCCAGGGCAAGGCGCCGGCGCGGACGGGCTACAAGCTCGACCTCTCGTCGGGCGGCCCCGACGCCCATGACGCGCAATTCGAGCGGGCGAGCTGAGCCATGGCGCAAGTGAGCAGTGCCGGCGAGACCTTTTACGTCACCATCGGGATCGGCCGGGAGGTGTTCGCGGTCCCGGTCGCGATGGTGCTCGAGATCCTCCCGATGCAGCCGCTGTTCCGCATCCCGGAAGCACCGGCGCATCTCGACGGGCTCATCGATGTCCGCGGTCGCGCCGTCGCGGTGATCGACTTGCGGACCCGGCTCCATCTGCCGCGGGTGGAGCCCGACGAGACCACCCGCATCGTCGTGCTCGACGTGCCGCTGCCCGGCCGCCGCCTCGCGCTCGGCCTCACGGCCGATCGCGTCTTTGAGGTTATGGCGCTCCACGACGGCAGCCTCGAGCCGCCGCCCGACATCGGCACGCCGTGGAATCACGATCACATCCGCGGGGTCGGGCGCCACGGCGACGGCTTCGTCGCGGTGCTCGACATTGTCCGCCTGTTCACTGCCGATCCGGCCGTCCTCACGGCGCAGCGCGCGCTGCCCGCGGGCGGCGACCATCTCCCGTCCGCCGCCGTCGCGGCCTGACGCCTCCTGCCAGGAATGCCCCGATGCGTGTCACCATCAAGCTGAAGCTTGCGCTCGCCTTCGCGACCATCATCGTCCTGTCCGCCGTCACGGCCTGGCTCGGCATCTCGAATCTCGCGTCGCTCGACACCACGCTCAGGCGCTTGGTCGACGGGCCGGTCCAGCGCCTGCAGCTCTCGCTCGAGCTGAACAACAGCCTGCTGACCGTCGTGCGGGCCGAGAAGAACCTCATCACCTCGGCCGGCAAGGAGGAGTACGACCGCTTCGATACCGAGATGACCCGCGAGCGCCAGTCGCTGGCCGTGCGGCTCGAAAAGGGCGAGGAGACCGCGGCGGCGCAGCGCCGGCCACTGTGGGCGGCGGCGCGGGCCGCATTGCAGCAACTCGTCGTGACGCAGGACAAGATCCGCGAGGCGGTGCGCCGCGGCGATCGTGAGGAGGCCCGGGAGCTCTCCGGCTCGGTGGCGCGCCAGCATGTCGGCGAGGTGCAGAAGAACCTCAAGGCGGTGCTGGAGGTCAATCAACGTCTGCTCGAGGAGGCCAAGAGCGACGCCGCGCAGCAATACGAGAGCGCCCGGATGCTGCTGCTCGGCCTGGTCGCTTTCGCCATGATATTCGCGGTCGCCGTCGCCGTGTGGATCGCCCTCGCCATCAGCCGCGGTCTCGGCCGCGCCGGCGCGCTCGCCCAGGCGGTCGCCATCGGCGATCTCGACCAGCAGATCGTGGTCAAGAGCAACGACGAGATCAAGGATCTGGTCGACTCGCTCAATCGCATGACGGCCAACCTGCGCGTCACGGCGGGCGTCGCCGACACCATCGCCAATGGCGACCTCACCGTGAAGGTTACGCGCTTCTCCGACAAGGATACGCTCGGCATGTCGCTCGAGCGCATGGTGGAGAAGCTGCGTCAGGTCGTGTCGGAGGCGCTGGGTGCTGCCGACAACGTGTCGGCGGGGAGCCAGGAGCTGTCGTCGAGCTCGGAGGAGCTGTCGCAGGGCGCGACCGAGCAGGCGGCGTCCGCCGAGGAAGCCTCCTCGTCGATGGAGGAGATGGCGTCGAACATCAAGCAGAACGCCGACAACGCCTCGCAGACCGAGAAGATCGCCCGGCAGTCCGCGGCGGATGCGGAGAAGAGCGGCGAGGCGGTGGGCCGTGCCGTCGAGGCGATGCGCACCATCGCCGAGAAGATCACCATCGTGCAGGAGATCGCCCGGCAGACCGACCTCTTGGCCTTGAACGCGGCCGTCGAGGCGGCCCGGGCCGGCGAGCACGGCAGGGGGTTCGCCGTTGTCGCCTCGGAAGTCCGCAAGCTCGCCGAGCGCAGCCAGACGGCGGCGGCCGAGATCGGCACGGTGTCGTCGAAGACCGTGAAGGTCGCGCAGGAGGCCGGCGAGATGCTGACGCGCCTGGTGCCCGACATCCAGAAGACGGCCGAGCTGGTGTCGGAGATCAGCGCGGCCTGCCGTGAGCAGGACATCGGCGCCGATCAGATCAACCAGGCGATCCAGCAGCTCGACAAGGTGACGCAGCAGAACGCCAGCGCTTCGGAAGAGATGTCGGCGACCTCGGAGGAGCTGGCGGCGCAGGCCGAGCAGCTCCAGAGCAGCATCGCCTATTTCCGCACCGAGGACGGCGCCACCGCAGTCGTCGCGGCGCGGCGTCCGGCGCCGACGCGGGCCGGCTCGCAGGCCTCCGCCAAGTCGGCCGCAGCCATGGCCGAGCGCAGCGCGCGGCCGGTCGCCAAGCCGGCCACCGGCGGGGCCAACAAGCTGGTCGAGCAGGTGCGCGCGGCCTATGGCCAGGGCAAGGCGCCGGCGCGGACGGGCTACAAGCTCGACCTCTCGTCGGGCGGCCCCGACGCCCATGACGCGCAATTCGAGCGGGCGAGCTGAGGTGGGGTGGACGCCATGACGGAGGCTCAACCCAGGACGTCGTCGGCCGAGCGGCAGGAGCCGCTTGCGCGGCCGGAGTCCTCCTGGGTCGACAGCCATGACCGGCTCGGCGCCCGCGACTTCCAGCGGCTGGCGACGTTCATCCAGGACTACAGCGGCATCAAGGTGCCGCCCAGCAAGGCGACCATGGTCGAGGGGCGGCTGCGCAAGCGCGTCCGTGCCCTCGGCATGGCGAGCCTCGTCGAGTACTGCAACTATCTGTTCGCCCGCGACGGGCTCGCCGCCGAAGAGATCCACCTGATCGACGTCGTCACCACCAACAAGACGGAATTCTTTCGCGAGCCGGAGCATTTCCGCACCCTCGCCGACGAGGTGCTGCCGCGCATCGCCGCCGAGCGCCGGGTCAGCTCGCACGCGCCGGTGAAGATCTGGAGCGCCGCGGCCTCGACCGGCGCCGAGGCCTACACGATCGCCATGGTGCTGGCCGAGCAGCGTCGGCGTCAGCCCGAGCTGGCCGGCGCCGTCTACGCGACCGACATCTGCACGGAGGTGCTCGGCACCGCCCAGGGCGGCATCTTCCCGGCCGAGATGATCGCGCCGGTGCCGGCCGAGCTGAGGGCCCGCTACGTCATGCAGGCCAAGGATCGCGCCTCGCGGCTGGTGCGGATCGTTCCGGAGCTGCGCGCCATGGTCCGGTTCGGCCGTCTCAACCTGATGGACCAGAGCTATCCGATCGACCGCGACATGGACGTCGTCTTCTGCCGCAACGTGCTCATCTATTTCGACAAGCCTACCCAGCTCGCGGTGCTGCGCCGGCTCTGCGATCATCTCCGCCCCGGCGGCTGGTTGTTTCTCGGCCATTCCGAGACGCTGTCCGGATTCGAGCTGCCGGTCCGCACCGCCGGCACCGCAGTCTTTCGCCGGAGCTGACCATGGCGGCGCCGATCCGGGTCTTGATCATCGACGACTCCGCATCGGTGCGGCAGACGCTCGCCGGGATCCTCGGCGCCGATCCCGACATCACGGTGATCGGCACGGCGTCCGATCCGTTCGTCGCGGCACGCCGCATCCAGGCCGAGCTGCCCGACGTCATCACGCTCGACGTCGAGATGCCGCACATGGACGGCATTACGTTCCTGCGCAAGCTGATGAGCCAGCGGCCGTTGCCCGTGGTGATGTGCTCGTCGCTCGCCGAGGAGGGGTCCGAGACGCTGATGCAGGCGCTCGAGGCCGGCGCCGTCGACGTGATCCTCAAGCCGCGGCTCGGGGTGACGCAGTTCCTGATCGAGTCGCAGGTGCGCATCTGCGACGCCGTCAAGGCCGCGGCGGGGGCTCGCCTGCATTGCCTGCCGCGCCGGGCCCGTGGTCCGGGGGGCATCGCGACGCCGGCTAAGAAGCTGACGGCCGACGTGATGCTGGCGGCGCCTTCGGCCGGCCATGCGATGGCGCGGACCACCGAGACCATCGTGTGCATCGGCGCCTCGACCGGCGGTACCGAGTCGCTGCGGGCGCTGCTCGAGGTGCTGCCGGCGGATTCGCCGCCTATCCTGATCGTCCAGCACATGCCGGAGAAGTTCACGGCCGCCTTCGCGAAGCGGCTCGACGGCCTGTGCGCCGTCGAGGTGAAGGAGGCCGCCGACGGCGACACCGCGTTGCGCGGGCGCGTGCTGATCGCGCCCGGCGATCGCCACATGCTGCTGCAGCGCAGCGGCGCGCGCTATTACGTCAGCGTCAAGGACGGCCCGCTGGTGTCGCGCCATCGGCCCTCGGTCGACGTGCTGTTCCGCTCGGCGGCGCGCTTCGCCGGGGCGAACGCGCTCGGCATCATCATGACGGGCATGGGCGACGACGGCGCCCGCGGACTCCTGGAGATGAAGCAGGCCGGCGCCCACACGGTGGCCCAGGACGAGGCGACCTCGGTCGTCTTCGGCATGCCCAAGGAGGCGATCGCCCTCGGCGCCGTCGACCGCGTGCTGCCGCTCGGATCGCTGGCCGGCGCGGTCCTGCGCGCCGGATCGGCATAGGGCAATTTTCAACGGAGATGAATTGCCCTACGAGCTCCGCTCGTCCCCGCGAAAGCGGGGATCCCGCGCCCCGCGCCGTGGCCCCTGGAGTCCCGCTTGCGCGGGACTGAGCGGAGTGTGGGTCGAGATCGCCGGAAAATGCTCCAGCCGGCCGCTCGCTTTTCAGAACAGCATGTCGTCGAGGCTCGCTTCGGCCATCGCCGGCGCGGCGGCGGCGATCGGCGGAGCGAGGGTCGTGGCGAGGCCGCGCGGGGCCGCGCGGGCATGGACGTCGCGCTCGCGCGCCATGGTGTAGTGGGCGGCGAGCTGCGCGAACAGCGCGTCCGCGGCCTCTCCCGTCGGGATCGATCGGGCTGGCGCGGCGGCGGCGACCGCCGCAAAGGCGGCCGCGGCGTGCCGGATCGCGGCTGCGATGGTCTCGGCCCGGGCGAGTCCGGCGGCGGTCTCGTCGAGCACCGACACCACGGCGGCGCCGTCGCGGGCGAGTGCCGCGAGCGCGGCCCCGAGGGTCTCGGCGACGGCGTGCAGGCGGGCGATGGCGGTATCCATCGCCGTGATGACGGCGGCGATCTCGGCGAGCCGTGCCGCCTGGTTCTGTCCCGCCAACGCTTCGGCCGTCGCGACGATCGCCTGGACGTCCGCCGTCGCGGCGACCGCCTCGGTCGCTGTTCGGGCGGAGGACAGCGTCAGCTCCTCGGCGACGACGCCCAGCGGCTTGCCGACGGTACCGAGGCGGCTGCTCTTGAGCGTCGCGTTGACGCCCATGATGCGGATGTCGGCCTCGACGGCCCGCACCGTGCCGATATGGTCGACCAGCCGGGTGGCGATCCGCAGCACCTCGGCGATGATCCCGTCGGCGCTTTCGCGCGCTGTGCGGAAGCCCTCGAACAACGCCCGCGCTTGGCTGACGTCCTCCTCCAGCTCGCACAGGAACGACTCGCCGCCATGCGCCGTCGAGCCGTAGACGGTCTGGCCGAGCCGGACGATCTCGCGGGCGTCGGCGGCGAGCCCGTCGAGGGTGCGGTGGACCGCGGCGATCTCGCGGGCGAGCTCGTCGGCGGCGTCCCCGAGCTGGGCCGCCTGCAGGGTGCAGCCGGCGGCCACGAGGGCGCGACGCTCCTCCGTGCCGAGATCCGCCCATGGGGCGTGCCGGTCGTCCGCCGCAGTCGCGCCGGCGAGATCGGCGAGCTGGCCGGCGCTCGCCTGGACGTGCTCCATGCGCTGGCGGGTGGCGTCGCCGACCTGCAGGGCCATGACGACGCGGCCGACCCCGTCGGCGAGCTTGCGCGAGCGCGCGCCGACCGCGGCGGCGGCCTCGGCGGCGGCACGGGAGCGCGCCGTGATCAGGTCGAGGCTGTGCGCGAGCTGCCGCGGCACTTGTGCCATCGTCTCGGTGTGGCGGGTGGCGAACACGGTCTCGCCCGTGCTGGCGACCGCGAGATGCCGGGCGACCGCGACGAGATCGTCGCGGAAGTGCTGCAGATTGGTGTTGGTGATCGCCAGCGAGCGACCGATCCCGCCGATATAGTCCAGGAACTCGGTGCCGGCCGCGCCGATGCCGGAGGCGGTGATCCGGGCATTGATGGTCAGCACGTCGATGGTGCGGATTTCCTTGGCGATCTCGTCGATTCGCCGGCGCAGACCGGCGCTGACCCGGGTCAGGCGGTCGAGTGAGGCCCGCTCGTCGCGGCGGGCGCCGCCGAGCGCGGTCGCCTTTGCGCCGACCTGCGAGAGGTCCTCGGTGGCGCGGTGGAAGGCGTCGCCGCCCAGCTCGCCCTGAAGGCTGCCGAACAGGGATGTCAGGTGCTCCAGGAGATCGACCGAGGAGCCGAGCCGGACGCCCGTCTGCAGAAATGTCTCTTCGGCCAAGCCCGCTGCCGCACCGAGCGCTTCGGCAATGGGGAGGATGTCGTCGCGCACCATCGGTCTCACTGGCTCGGCGAACGGTCGCCCGGCCGTGACCGACGACGCGGAGCCGGTCGCCGCGGGGGCACGGCGAAGAGGCTCGCCCTCCAACTTGATCAGCTTCGGTTAAGTATCGGTTTAGACGGCCCCTCCGGCGACCGCAGGGGGAGGCGCGCCGCCTGAAGGGAGGTCTCCGGGTTTCCGCGTCGATCGGCCGCGTCGGCCGGAACAATGGACCGTCGAATTCGTTGTTACGATGGTTCGCGTCGGGTGTGCCGCGCGTTCCGGGTGTCCCCGTCTTTTTTTTGCTCGCGGGGCGCGCAACGTCTTTGCTGCCGCACTGTGCGGCTCGATCATTTTGAAACTCGGGGGATGTAATGACTTTATCGCTACCGTTTCTCGCCATTGTGCTGGTCGTCGGGGCCGGCGCCGGCTGGATTGCCGATCGGCTCGCGACCGGTAAAGGATTCGGGATGGCCGGAGATGCCGTCGTCGGCGTCATCGGCGCCTTCGCTGGCGTCTGGGCGGCCCGGCACTTCGGCGTCGCCGTGATGCCTGGCAACGCCGGCCTCGTCATCCACGCGGCGGCTGGCGCCATCGTTCTGCTGGCCCTCGTGCGGGTGTCGCAGGGCGGCCTGAGCCTCGGCTCCAAGGCCGCTGCGCCGGCCAAGAAGGCGGCTGTCCCCGTGGCGGAGGGGCCGCGCCCGGTTCGGCCGGTGCCGCGCAGCGGACGCACCGTCTGATCGGCTCGGGCGTGGCTCGCGCCGCGCCGGCTTCGGCCGCGAGAGCGCGTTCCGTCCCATGGACACGAACGCGCTCTCGTTGATTTGTCGTGTTTATCGTGCGTGGTCGCATGCTCTTGCGGCGGGCCGATCTCGCATCGCCGGGGCATCGTGCAGGCTTGTCCGGTAGAGCCGATCTGCCGGGGCGCGATCTGCTCGGCGGTCTTCGCCACCGGAGAAGATCATCCGAGCCGCTCGTGCTGATTTGTCATGTTTCGGCACGCTCCCTCTTCTCGCCTCTTCACTCCAACACAGTGCCGCTGCAGAACGTCCGCCAGGGTGGCAGACAGATTCTGAGTACTTCTACGGAAGTGTGAGAGCGTCTCCCCCATATAGTGGCGCGATCCGCATCGGGAGCCAGCATGACTATCGGACCGCAGCCGAGCGCAGCGTCGACGCCGGTGGCGCCGTCCGCCCGGCGTTCGACGCCGTTCATCACTGCCGTCGAGCCGGGACTGGCGCCGCACGGGCTGACGATCCGCCGACGCCTGACCTTGATCGTGCTCGCCGTCGCGCTGCCGATGCTGCTTCTGTCCGTCGCCATCGTCTGGCGGCTCGCCGTCCTCGAGCGCGACGCGCGGACGCAGGCCATCGTTTACTCCTCGCGCTCGATCATGAGCGCCGTCGAGGCGCAGCTTGGGAAGTACGTCGCGGTGGGGCAGGCGCTGGCGACGTCTCCGGCGCTTCAGGCCGCGGACATCGTCGCATTCAGAGGCGAGGCCGAGCGTGCGATCAGCGGCCTTCCGGGTGCCTGGGTGACGCTGGTCGATCCGGCCGGCCAGCAGGTGCTGAACACCCTGCTGTCGCCCGGTGCGTCGTTGCCGCGTGTTCCCCCGTCGGTGCTGGCGGAAGAGCGTCGCGCGTTCGAGACCAGGCAGGTCCAGTTCACCGACGTCGTCGTCGGTCCGGTCGCGGGCACGCCGGTGATCGGCGCCGGCGTGCCGGTGTTTCGCACCGGCGCGCCCGCCTACTATCTGCTGATCGGCGTTCAGGCGAATGCCATTCGGGATCTTCTCAACGACCGCCGCATGCCGGAGGGCTGGCTCGCGGGGGTGATCGATCGCAGCGGAAACTTCGTCGCGCGATCTCTCGACCACGAGCGCTGGGTCGGCAAGCCGGCGTCCGCCGGATGGCTCGCGGTCAGGCGGGTCGACGGCGTCGCCGAGTTCCTGTCGGTCGAGGATCGACCGATCGTCAGCGCCAACTCGGTGTCGCCGATGAGCGGCTGGGCGATCGGTCTCGCGACGGAAAAGAGCGTCTTCGAGGCGCCGATCCGGCAGACCATGATCGCCGCGACCGTCGCGAGCTTGGCCGTGACCGTGCTGAGCGTGCTGCTGGCGGCCTGGGCGGCCCGACGCATCACCGGCCCGATCGAGGCGCTGGTGCAGGTCGCCGGACGGCTTCAGCGGGGCGAGCCGGTGCGGTTCCAGCCGACCGGGGTGCCGGAGGTCGATCACGCCCTGCAGGCCTTCGACACGGCAGCGAAATCGCTGATTGCGCGGGAAGGCGCGCTTGCCGACAGCGAGCTGCGGATGCGGCTGGCCCAGGACGCTGCGCATGCCGGCTCCTGGGAATGGACGCTCGCCGACAACCGCAACTACTGGTCCGAGTCCTTGTGGGCCTTGTATGGGCTGACGATCGGCGCGTGCGAGCCCTCTTACGACAATTGGGTCGCCTCGATTCATGCCGACGACCGCGAGCGGGTGGCGGGCATCGTCGGCGCGGCCGCAGCGGCCGGCCAGGAGTTCGAGGTCCAGTGGCGGGTCAATCGTCCCGCGGGCGAGCCGGTCCGATGGCTTCTCGCGCGCAGCCGGCCGATCGTCGACGCGAACGGGCGCGTGGACCGGTATATCGGCATCGTCATCGACATCACCGAGCGCATGCGCACCGAGCAGGCGCTGCGCGAAAGCGATCGCCGCCTCGCCGTCATCATGGAGGCTCTGCCGGTCGGGGTCGGGCTCTTCGACGGTGACGGCCGCGCCATGGTCAGCAACGGGTATTTCAGGCGTTTCGTGCCGCACGTGATCGCGTCGCGCGACGAGGCCCGCCGCGCGCTGTGGGAGGGTTACGACGAGAAGGGCCGGCTGCTGAAGCCCGAGGACTACCCGGCTGCGCGCGCACTTCGTGGCGAGCCGGTATGGCCGGGCCTGGAGTTCTTCTTCCGCGGCGACGAGCACCAGGGGCCGCTGTGGACCCGCATCGCCGCGCTGCCGTTTCTCGACGAGAGCGGCGGTGTCGCCGGCGCCGTCCAGATGATCGTCGACATCGACGCGGAGAAGCGTGCGCAGGAGGAGCGGCGCACCCTCCAGGCCGAGCTGCTGCACGTGTCGCGTCTCTCGGAGATGGGCCAGATGGCGGCCGCGCTCGCACACGAGCTCAATCAGCCGCTCACCGCGGTCGCCGTCTATATCGGCGGCTGCCAGCGGATCGTCGCCGCCGACGACATCGACGACGAGCGACGGCAGAAGCTGCGGCAAATGATGCAGATGATCGGCGACCAGGCGCTGCGGGCCGGGGAGATCATCAAGCAGCTTCGCGATTTCGTCCGCAAGGGCGACGGCGAGCGGCGTGTCGTGAGCGCCGCGACCCTCATGCAGGAGGCCTCCACGCTGGCGCTGACGGCGGCGAAGCACAAGGGCGTCGAGGTCCGTTTCGACACCGACAAGCCGGGGACGATCCTGGTCAACCAGGTGCAGATCCAGCAGGTCGTCTTCAATCTGGTGCGCAACGCCATCGAGGCGATGGAGGACACCCCGCGCAAGGAGCTCGACATCCGGCTGTCGGCGAGCGGCGAGCGCATCGAGTTCAGCGTGGCCGACACGGGCACGGGCCTCGCGCCCGAGATCGCCGACCGGCTCTTCATGCCGTTCGCCTCGACCAAGAGCCAGGGCATGGGGATCGGCCTGTCGGTGTGCCGCAACATCGTCGAGGCTCATCAGGGGCGGATCTGGGCGGAGCCCAATCCGGGCGGCGGCACCGTGTTTCGGTTCTGGCTGCCGGTCGTCGGCGTCGACATGGCCGAGGACGCCGAGTAGGCCGTGCGGCCGATCCACGTGTGTCTCCGGTCCCGCCGGGCGCCTCGGCCAGGACGCGCTCCTCACGTCCCGGGTGCCTCGTCGTGCAGGGCGGCGAGGCGGGTGACCGCCATGGCGGCGAAGTCGTGCATGAGTGACACGACGGCGTCGTTCTGCGACTGCTCGGCTGCCGCCAGATAGGCGTCGACCAGCAACTCGGCCGCCGCGAGCAGGTCATCCGTCGATGCGGGCGCATCTCCTGATCGCGTCTCTGCTGAACACGTCTCGCCGGTGAGGCTCGCCACCGGTTCCGATCCGTGGTCGAGCGCGAGCGCGTCGAGTCGTGTCACAGCTTGGCGCGCCTGCTCCGCGAGTTCGGGCCTGCGCGCCCCGGCGATCTGTTCCGGAGCCGCGGCCAGGAGCGCCGCGATGGCGCGTTCGCGCTCGGCGAGATCGGCGAGAGTCAGATGGCGGGACGGCGCGCGGGTGCCGCGCTCGGCGTGCCAGGCGCTGCGGCGCTCGCGGCGCAGGATCGCCACGTGCTCCAGCTCCTCGAGCGCCATGTGCTCGGCGGCGCGCCGCACCTCGTCGTCGGCGGCCTCGGCGGCGACGTAGCTCCAGAACGTGAAGGCGCGCTCCTCCTGCCGCACGGCGGCGGCGAGCGCGCCGTAGGGCGTGATCAGGCGCGAGCGCGAGGCCTCGCCGGCGGGCACGTCGAACGTGTCGGGCGGCGACCATCGCAGGCGAGTCGGCTCCGGCACGGCGCCGTGCTGGCGCCGGCTCCAGTCGTCGACCTGTGCGACATGGCCGCGCTCGACCGCGGCGAGACGATCGAACACGTCGGCCAGCGCTGCTGATCCGCGCTGCCGCATGGCCACGGCCATCGCGTTGTAATAGGCGACCGCGTCCGTCTCCATCGCCTGCGCGATCGCGAACAGCTCGGTCATCGAGCGGACCGGGGCAGGTGGCGGAGCTTGCAGTCGGGACATGTACATCTCCTGATCCCGGCGCGGCGGCGCCGAGCCCCCGCGTATCTGGTCGTCAGAGTAACGACCCGCCACACGCTTCGCCACGGGGGACCGGAGCCGTTCGCGGACTTGTTTGCGCACGCGCAACGAAGCTGCCCTTCGGCGACGTCAAAGTCGGCGTAGCTGGCAGATGCGAGCAGCGGTCGACTCGGCGTGCAACGCCGGCAAACCGGAGCATGCGAGCGATTGCTCGTCACAAACAGGCGATCCGTCGGCCGGCGAGGTAACGAGATGCCGAATGCCGGATTGCTTGGGATTGTTACGTGTCGGCCCGTCGTTGACAGTGGATGGGGCCGGCGTTCAAGTGGGCTCCATTGCGCATCGCGGCGCATATCGTGGATCGATCGTGGCCGACAACGACGTCGGACCTGATTCACACCCCACCACATTCCGGCACCGACGGCGGGTTCGTATGTCGCGATCCGACAGCTACGGCTATCGATTCATGGTCTCACGCGTGAGCGGCTTTCTCGTCGTCGCGATCGCGTGGCTGTTGCTCGTCGCCGCGCCGGTTGCGGCGGCGGACTCGCGGCTGTCCGAATTCCTCGCCAAGGTGACGCCGCAGCAGTTCTTCAACGGCGCCGACCGGTTCGGGCCGTTGCAGGGCGAGCCGCCGCTGGCGCCCGTCTATGCGGGCGACCTGCTGCTCGGCATCGTCTATCTCAACGCCGACTTCGCCACCGCCACCGGATACTCCGGTAAGCCGATCGAGGTGCTGGTCGGGCTCGACCGCGACGCCGCGGTCACGGGCCTGGCGCTGGTCGAGCACAAGGAACCGATCGTCCTGGTCGGCGTGCCCGAGAAAAAGGTCGTCGAGGCGGTCAACAAGCTCATCGGCACCAGGATCGCGCCGATCGCGAGCGGACAGGCGAAGGCGCCGCAGCCCGACATCATCAGCGGGGCGACCGTGACGGTGCTGGTGATGGCCGACAGCGTGGTGCGCTCGGCCGTCAAGATCGTGCGCAGCGGCCGGCTCGCCGGCGCGGGCGGCGCGCCCGCCGCGGCGGCGCCCGGCGTCGTCGCGCCGGTGCTCCGCACCGTCGACCTCGCCCGGCAGGAGCAGCGCGACTGGGAGAGCCTCCTGGGCGACGGCTCGGTGCGCCGCCTGCATCTCACCATCGCCGACATCAACGAGGCCTTCGCCAAATCGGGCAACGCCGCCGCGATCGCCAATCCCGAGCCGGGCGATCCCGACGAGACCTTCGTCGAACTCTATGTGGCGCTCGCGAGCGTGCCGACCATCGGCGAGAGCCTGCTGGGCGAGGCAGGCTACGCGCAGCTCCTGCGGCGACTGAAGCCCGGCCAGCAGGCCCTGCTGATCGCCGGCGACGGCCTCTACTCGTACAAGGGCTCGGGTTATGTACGGGGTGGCCTGTTCGACCGCATCCAGCTCCTGCAGGACGGCAACGCGGCACGCTTCCGCGACCGCGACCACGAGCGCATCGGCTCGCTCGCGGCGGCCGACGCGCCGGATCTTCGCGAGATCGGCGTGTTCGTCGTGCCGGAGGAGACGGGCTTCGACCCCGTCGAGCCGTTCCAGCTTCAGCTCATGGTGCAGCGCGCGACCGGCGTGCGCGACAAGGCCTTTCTGAGCGTCGACCTCGGCTACACGCTGCCCGAGGCCTATGTGAAGCGCGAACCGCCGGCCACCACGGTCACGACGTCGGCATCCGGCTCGACATCGGCGTCCGCGCCGCCGGCCGCGGCCGCCGCCGGCGCGGGTTCGTTGGAAGAGCCGTTCTGGAAGCAGATGTGGCGGCGCGACACCGTGTCGATCGCTGTCACGATCGTGGCCCTGGTGGTGCTCACCGGCATCTTCTTCTTCCAGAACGCGCTGGTGGGCCGGCCGGTCGTCTATGTCTGGGTGCGCCGCGCGTATCTCCTGTTCACGCTGGTGTGGATCGGCTGGCACGCCAACGCCCAGCTCTCGGTCGTCAACATTCTCACATTCGCCAACGCGCTGATGACCGGCTTCTCGTGGGACCACTTCCTCACGGCGCCGCTGATCTTCCTGTTGTGGACGGCTGTCGCGGCGGCGCTGCTGTTCTGGGGCCGCGGACCGTTCTGCGGCTGGCTGTGCCCGTTCGGCGCCCTGCAGGAGCTGACCAACACCATCGCCAAGGCGCTGCGCATCCCGCAGTTCCCGGTGCCCTGGGGCCTGCACGAGCGGCTGTGGCCGGTGAAATACATCGTCTTTCTGGGGCTGTTCGGGCTGTCGCTCTACTCGGTCGGCTACGCCGAGCAGATGTCCGAGATCGAGCCGTTCAAGACCGCGATCGTGCTGAAATTCGTGCGCGACTGGCCGTTCGTGGTCTACGCCGTGGTGCTGCTGGTCGCCGGGCTGTTCGTCGAGCGCTTCTTCTGCCGCTACCTCTGCCCGCTCGGCGCGGCGCTGGCGATCCCCGGACGGCTGCGCACCTTCGAATGGCTGCGACGCTGGTCGGAATGCGGTTCGCCCTGCCAGCGCTGCGCCGTCGAATGCCCGGTCCAGGCGATCCATCCCGAGGGGCACATCAACGTCAACGAGTGCATCTACTGCATGCACTGCCAGGAACTCTATTTCGACGACCACCGCTGCCCGCACATGATCCAGGTGAGGCTGAAGCGCGAGCGGCGCGAAGCGTTGACCTCACCGTCCATGCGGGGCGGCAAGGGACCGACGCGCCCCGTCGTCACGGCGGGCGGCCGCCCCGCGGCGGCGCCCGCCACCGCCGACACCTGACCAGCAGACGCAAGACCGGAACCGGAGGAGACCCCATGAGCACCGACGACACCAGCAGAGACTTCAACCGACGCGACCTGATCAGGACCGGTGCGGTCGCGACCGTCGCGGGCGTGGCGGGTGCGGCGACCGGCGCCGGCATGACCGGGCTCGGCACCGCCGAGGCACAGACCCGTGCGCCGGCGCCTGCGCCGGCGGTTCAACGCGGGCCGGCCAAATACGAGGTGAAGCCTGGCGAGCTCGACGAGTACTACGTGTTCTTCTCGAGCGGCCAGACCGGCGAGATGCGCATCGTCGGCCTGCCGTCGATGCGCGAGCTGATGCGCGTGCCGGTCTTCAACCGCGACAGCGCCACCGGCTGGGGCCAGACCAACGAGAGCCTGAAAATCCTCACCGAGGGGCTGACGCCCGAGACCCGCGAGTTCCTCAAGACCCGCGGCGGCACCTATCTGAACGGCGACCTGCACCACCCGCACATGTCGTTCACCGAGGGCACTTATGACGGCCGCTACGTCTTCATGAACGACAAGGCCAACACCCGCGTCGCCCGGGTGCGCTGCGACATCATGAAATGCGACAAGATCATCCAGCTCCCCAACCAGCACACGGTGCACGGTCTGCGGGTGCAGAAATATCCGCGCACCGGTTACGTCTTCGCCAACGGCGAGGACGGCGTGCCGCTGCCCAACGACGGCAAGGTGCTGAACGACCCCAAGCAGTACTACTCGATCTTCTCGGCCATCGACGGCGACACCATGAAGGTCGCCTGGCAGGTGATGGTGGACGGCAATCTCGACAATGTGGACGCCGACTTCCAGGGCAAATACGCCTTCTCGACCTGCTACAATTCCGAGGGCGGCGTGACGCTCGCCGAGATGACGGCGAACGAGCAGGACTGGGTCGTCATCTTCAACCTCAAGCGCATCGAGGACGCGGTCAAGAAGGGCGACTTCAAGGAGATGGGCGGCGTGCCGGTGGTCGACGGCCGCAAGGGCTCGCCCTACACCCGCTACGTGCCGGTCTCCAACAGCCCGCACGGCATCAACACGGCGCCGGACGGCATTCACGTGGTCGCCAACGGCAAGCTGTCGCCGACCGTCACGGTGTTCGACGTGCGGCTGTTCGACGATCTGTTCGACGACAAGATCAAGCCGCGCGACGTGGTGGTGGCGGAGCCGGAGCTCGGGCTCGGCCCGCTGCACACCGCCTATGACGGCAAGGGCAATGCCTACACCACGTTGTTCCTCGACAGCCAGATCTGCAAGTGGAACATCGAGGCGGCGCGGCGCGCCTTCAAGGGCGAGAAGGTCAACCCGGTCATCCAGAAGCTCGACGTCCATTACCAGCCGGGCCACAACCACACCTCCATGGGCCAGACCAAGGAGGCGGACGGAAAGTGGCTCATCTCGCTCAACAAGTTCTCCAAGGACCGCTTCCTCAATGTCGGCCCGCTGAAGCCCGAGAACGACCAGCTCATCGACATCTCGGGCGACCGGATGGTGGTGGTGCACGACGGCCCGAGCTTCGCCGAGCCGCATGACGCGACCATCGTGCACCGCTCCAAGGTCAATCCGCTGCATGTGTGGAAGCGCGACGATCCGTTCTTCGAGGAGGCGCGCAAGCAGGCGGCGGCGGACGGCATCAAGCTCGAGCAGGACGCCAAGGTGATCCGCAACGGCAATGTGGTGCGGGTCTACATGACGTCGTCGGCGCCGGCCTTCGCGCTCGACTCGTTCGAGGTGAACCAGGGCGACGAGGTGACGGTCTACGTCACCAATGTCGACGACGTCGAGGATCTCACCCACGGCTTCGCCATCGTCAACTACGGCATCAACATGGAGGTGGCGCCGCAGGCGACCGCGTCGGTCTCGTTCACGGCGAGCCGACCGGGTGTCTACTGGTACTATTGCTCGTGGTTCTGTCACGCCATGCATATGGAGATGAAGGGCCGCATGCTGGTGCATCCGCGCAACGCATGATGGCTCGTCTCCACCATACGGTGCCGCTCTTGGTGCCGCCTCCTGTCCTCTCCCGTCGGGAGAGGTTCGGCGCGCTTTCGCGCAGCGGGGTGAGGGGATCCGACGTCGGGGTAGGGACCCCCCCACCCGCCGCGCCGTGCGCGTCGACCTCTCCCCGGCGGGGAGAGGTGAACGGGAGCGTGCCGCTTCTCCTGAGTGTCCTGGCGGTCGTTGTCATGACATCAGGCGCACAGGCCGCTACCATCGCAGTCGAGCCCGGCACGCCGCTGCAGGGCGTGCTGGACGCCGCCGCGCCGGGCGACGTGGTCGTGCTGAAGACGGGGCGCCATCGCGGCCCCGTGCGTCTCGCCGTGCCGCTGACGCTGCGCGGCGAGGACGGGGCAGTGCTCGATGGGGATCATGACGGCAGCGTCGTCACCGTGACGGCGGTCGATGCGGCGGTGGAGAGCCTGATCATCGTCGGCTCCGGCAGCAGTCTCGACACCATGGACTCGGGCGTCTTCCTGGCCCGCACGGCGGCGCGGGCGCGGGTCGCCGGCAACCGCATCGAGGGCAACCTGTTCGGCGTCTATGTGCATGGCGCGGAAGGTGCCGCGGTCGAGCGCAACGCCATCCTGGGCCGGCGCGGCGGGCGCACCAGCGAGGCCGGCAACGGCGTCTCGGTGTGGAACGCGCCGGGCGCCCGCATCGTCGGCAACGACATCCGCTTCGGGCGCGACGGCGTCTTCGTCATCAGCAGCCGCAACAATATCTTCGCCGACAACCGATTCCAGGACGTGCGCTTCGCCGTGCACTACATGTACACCAACGACAGCACGGTCGCGGGCAATGTCTCGGCCGGCAATCATGTCGGCTTCGCCGTGATGTATTCGAGCCGGCTGAAGATCACGGGCAATCGCTCGGAGCGCGACCGCGACCACGGGTTCCTGTTCAACTACGCCAACAACGCGACGGTCGCCGGCAATGTCGTCCTGGGCGGCCCGATCGCGGCCAGCACCGAGATCGCGGTCGACGACCAGCACGCAGCACTTCTCGATCGGGCGCGTGAAAACTCCGGGATGGTGCGGCGCGCCGGTCCGGAGAAATGCGTGTTCATCTACAACGCCAACGCCAACCGCTTCACCGGCAACCGCTTCGAGGGCTGCGAGATCGGCATCCATTTCACCGCCGGCTCGGAGAAGAACGAGATCGTCGGCAACGCCTTCGTGCGCAACCGCCACCAGGTCAAATATGTCGGCACCCGTTCGCTCGACTGGTCGAAGGACGGGCGCGGCAATTTCTGGAGCGACAATCCGGGCTTCGATCTCGACGGCGACGGCGTCGCCGACACGGCTTACCGGCCGAACGACATCATCGACAAGGTGCTGTGGACCGCGCCGGCCGCGAAAATCCTGGTGGCGAGCCCGGCCGTGCAGATGCTGCGCTGGGCGCAGGCGCAGTTCCCGGCGCTGTATCCGGGCGGCGTCGTCGACAGCCATCCGCTGATGGCGGCGCCGACGACGACAGCGACAACAAGAACGACAACGACGTCGGAGACGTCGGAGACGTCGGAGACGAAGGGTCGGAGGGCCAGGCCATGACAAGCGACACGAGCGCGCCCGTGCGAACCGTCGAGATCGCCAATGTCGCCAAGCGCTACGGCGCCGTCGAGGCGGTGCGCGACGTGTCGCTCGCCGTGCAGGCCGGCGAGTGTGTCGCCCTGGTCGGCCACAACGGCGCCGGCAAGACGACGCTGATGAAGCTGATGCTCGGCCTGATCCGGCCGAGTGCCGGCCGTATCCATGTGCTCGGCGCCGACCCGGCGGAGCGCGACGCCGAGGCGCGGCGCCGCATCGGCTTCCTGCCCGAGAACGTCGCCTTCAATCCGGCGCTGACCGGCCGCGAGATCCTGCGTTTCTATGCGCGGCTGAAGGGCGAGCCGAAGAGCGAGGTGGCGCGCCTCCTCGGCGTCGTCGGATTGTCGGATGCCGCCGACCGCCGCGTCGGCACCTGGTCGAAAGGCATGCGCCAGCGGCTCGGCATCGCCCAGGCGCTGCTGGCCCGACCCGCTCTGATGCTGCTCGACGAGCCGACGTCGGGCCTGGATCCGGCGCTGCGTGGAAACCTTTATGGCCTGATGCGTAATCTCGCCCGCGACGGGACGACCGTGCTGGTCTCGACCCATGCGCTGAGCGAGCTCGAAGGTGTCGCCGACCGGGTGGTCATCCTGGACCGCGGAAAGGTGCTGGCCAACGGCTCGCTCGGCGAACTGCGGCAGTTGGCGCGTTTGCCGATCCGCGTGCGCGTCAAGGTCGCAGAGCGCGCCGCGACGCCGGCCTGGCTGCGCGAGGAGGGGCTGCCGTTCAACGGCCATCACTACGACCTCGTCTGCAGCCCCGACGCCAAGATGGCGCTGCTGCGCCGCGCCGCCGCGAACGACGGGGCGATCGACGACATCGAGGTGGCGGCGCCGACGCTCGACGAGCTCTATGCCCATTTCCTCGAACGGGGGAGCGCGCGATGAGAAGCCTTCTCGCCATCGCCGGCAAGGAGCTGACCGAGGCGGTGCGCAACCGCTGGGTCGTCGCCGCGACGCTGCTGCTGGGGGCGCTCGCGCTCAGCCTCACGCTGCTCGGCTCGACGCCGACCGGCACGGTCGGGGTCAATGCGCTCGACGTGGTGATCGTCTCGCTGTCCAGCCTCGGCATCCTGCTCTTGCCGCTGATCGCGCTGCTGATCTCGCACGACGCGCTGGTCGGCGAGGTCGAGCGCGGCACCATGCTGCTGCTGCTCGCCTATCCGGTGACGCGCCGGCAGATCGTGCTCGGCAAGTTCCTGGGGCACATGGTCGTTCTGGCGATCGCGACTCTCGTCGGCTTCGGGGCGGCCGGCGTCGCGGTGGTCTTCACGGGCGCCGATGTCGACCGCCAGAGCTGGGAGGCTTTTGGGGCCATGATCGGTTCGTCGCTGCTGCTCGGCGGGGCGTTCGTGGCCATCGGCTACTGCACCAGCGCGCTCGCCCGCAGCCGCGCCGCCGCGGCGGCTGTGGCGATCTGCCTGTGGCTCCTGTTCGTCGTCGTCTACGACCTCGCTCTGCTCGGCGTCCTGGTGGCCGACCAGGGGGCCCACATCGGATCGGGCGTGCTGGAGACTGTGCTGCTGTTCAACCCGACCGACGCTTATCGGCTGCTCAATCTCACCGGCTTCGCCAATGTCAGCCTGTTCTCCGGCATGGCCGGCCTCGGCGGCACGGTGGCGCTCGGCAGCGGCGTGCTGCTCGCCGCACTCGTCGGCTGGATTCTCCTGCCGCTCGGCCTCGCCACGGCGCTGTTCGCCCGCAGGGAGCTTTGAAACATGCTGGTCCGCATTCTCGTCGCTGCGTTCGCCGCGCTGACGCTCGCCGCCTGCAACGAGCGCGCCGCCGCGCCGCTTCCGCCGCCGCAGGCCCTGAATGCCGAGGCCATCGGCCGCTATTGCGGCATGAACGTGCTGGAGCATCCGGGCCCGAAGGGGCAGATCGTGCTGGCGAGCCGTATCGACCCGGTGTGGTTCTCCTCGGCGCGCGACGCCGTCGCCTTCACGATGATGCCGGACGAGCCGCGCGACATCCGCGCCATCTACGTCTCCGACATGGGGCGGGCGGAGAGCTGGGACACGCCCGGCGCGGAGAACTGGGTCGAGGCCCGCAAGGCCGTGTTCGTGATCGAGAGCGACAAGCGCGGCGGCATGGGCACGCCCGAGGCGGTGCCGTTCGGCGAACGCGCGGCGGCCGAAACGTTCGCGGCCCGGCACGGCGGCCGCATCGTCGGCTTCAAGGACATTCCGCGCGACTACGTGCTCGGTTCGGCGGCCGAGGCGGAGGCCGCCCCGGCCATCGCGACCGACGGGAGCCACGCCCATGCGCGCTGATGTCCCGCGCGCGGGCGTGACCCGGCGCCGCTTCGTCGCCGTGACGGCGGCGGCGGCCGGCTTTGCGCTGCTGCCGGCCGGGCTGCGGCCGCGTGCCGACGAGGGGGCGTTGGTGACCTGGACCGGCGTCGCGCTCGGCGCCGTCGCGAGCCTGCGCATCCACCATCCCGACCGCGCCGAGGCCGAGCGGCTGGTCGCCGCGGCGGTCGCCGAGACCCGCCGGCTGGAGGCGATCTTCAGCCTCTGGCGCGACGATTCCGCGCTCGCCGTGCTGAACCGCAGCGGCGTTTTGGTCGCGCCGCCGCCCGAGCTCGTCACGCTGCTCGAGGCCTGCGGCCGCGTCAACCGCCTCACCGGCGGCGTGTTCGATCCGACCGTGCAGCCGCTGTGGGACTGTTATGTGGCGCATTTCTCGGCGCAGGGGCGCGACGCCGGACCGCCGCCGGCCGTCTCCATCGCGGCGGCGCTCGCCAAAGTCGGATTCGACAAGCTGCGGCTCGGCCGCGACCGCATCGCCTTCGCGCGGCGCGGCATGGCCGTGACCCTCAACGGCATCGCGCAGGGGTTCATCACCGACCGGGTGGTGGCGCTGCTGCGCGACGCCGGGCTCGCCCATGCGCTGGTCGACATGGGCGAGATCCGCGCGATCGGCGATCACCCGGCCCACCGGCCTTGGCATGTCGCTTTGGAGGGCGCGGCCACACAAGAGATCGACGTGGTCGACCGCGCGGTCGCCACCTCGGCGGCGGCCGGCTTCCGCTTCGACACCGGCGGGCGGTGCAACCACCTGTTCGATCCCCGCACCGGCGGCTGCGCCGACGCCTCCCGCCGCGTCACCGTGGTGGCGGACGACGCAACCACGGCCGATGCGCTGTCGTCCGCCTTCAGCCTGATGGACGAGGCCGCCATCGCACGGGTGCTCGGCGAGCGGCCGGACATCAAGCGGATCGCCTGAGCGGTCCGCTCGTAAAACGGCGCCGCCGTCCGTCTGCAGGCCTGCGCCAGAAACCCTATGACGAAACATCGCGGCGCCGCGCCGGCGTTGTTAACCGGGCATTGAGAAACCGTCGCCGATGCTCGGTAGGCGTTCAGCGCAGAGGGCAGGTCGGTCCGGCGCCGGACGGCATGTCGCCAGAAGGCGATCGTCCGGGCGATGTCCCGCGGGCGGGCCGTCGTTCGTGCAAGGACGGTGAGGCCCGCATGTCAGGCGAACGAATCGGCATGCAGAAGCGCTCGAGACGAACTGCGGCCAATCGGCCCCTCCAGGACCGCCGGGTGCTGTTTGTCTGCGCGGTGTTCGTCGCCATGGTCGCCGCCGCCGCTCTGGTCGAGCAGAGCTTCGACGGTCCGATCCGGACGCTGCTGTCGACCCCGTCGCCCGAGGCCGAGGTCAGCCATGTCGGCACGATCCGGTTGGCTCCGGACCGTCGCGGCCGCTGTCCGGAGTTCCGCTTCGACAACGACACCGGCGTGACGGTGCCGCTCGGCTCGTCCGATTGCGACCCCGTCGATCAGCAGCCGCCGCGCTGGGGCTCGGGCGGAACCGGGCGGATGGATTCGATCCGCGAAGGCTTCCGGCGCCGCTGAGCGAGGCGCGCGCCCGCGTCACCACGGACACGCACGACAACACTCACTTCCGGACGGCCTTGCGGCGCGAGACCATCCGGATCGAAAGAACGTGCGACCTGCCCGAATGCCTGGTCAGAACAGCCAGAGCAGAAGCAGGATGAAGACCACCAGGCCGATCAGGAAGTTCTTCTGCTTGATCGCGAACTTGACGAAGGCCGGCTTGATCTCCGTGAACAGCACCAGGAGGTCGGCCCACACATACTTGGCGTAAGCCTTGGTGGTCTCCATCGCGGTGTCGACGATGGTCTTCGGCGGCTCCGGCCGCCGGGGCGGCTCGGACGGGCGCGGCGCGATGACGGGATCGACGGGGGCGCCCACGGGCGTCTCGATCGGGCTGGTGGAGATCGTGGGCTTGTTCACGGGCGAGGAGTCAGACATGGTCGAACGCTCCTGATGCGACACCTGAAATGACGTGCGGCTCAGCCGCCGTCGATGGGCAATGCGGTTCGCGACGTGTGGGCGGCGGCGGGGCGAGGCGGTCGGCGCCATCATCCCGAACAAGCGACCGACGACCAGCCGATCGGTTCATCTTTTCTGGTCCAAATCCAAGTTGGTCCAATTCGAAGCCCAAATCGACAAATCCAAATCGTCGCCGTCGAAACCGCTTCTTTCGGAAATGTGCTCCGCGGGCGGCCGCGATCCTCGGATCACGACGCCAGCATATATTACCTTGGATGTCCGCGCGATTCGACGTTTTGCGTCAAGCGAGCCGGCGCGTCACCATGCCGTCGTCCACCGCCACCGAGTCGCAGGCGCTGGACCGCGGGCCCGGGCCGGCCGGCGCGGTGTGTGTGATTTGGAGTGTAACGTGCGATGAAAGCGATGGTTTTGCAGGCGGCCGGGGCGCCTTTCGTGATGGCGGAGCTGCCCGATCCGGTGCCGGGTCCGGGCGAGGCGGTCGCCCGGGTGCTGGCCTGCGGCTCCGGTCTCACCATCCAGCACGTCAAGGCGGGCCGGAAGGCGGTGACGTTTCCTCGGGTGATCGGTCACGAGATCACGGGCGAGATCGTCGCCGTCGGGGCAGGCGTCGAGGGATTGTCGGTCGGCGACGCCGTGACGGCCTATTACTACCTGAACTGCGGCCGCTGCGAGTATTGCCGCAACGAGCTCGAGCCGCTGTGCCGGCATGGCGGCGGCAATGTCGGGATCGACTGCGACGGCGGCTATGCCGAATACATCAAGCTGCCGGCCCACATCTTCATCACGCTCCCGCCCGAGCTCGACCACCGCGCCCATCCGGCCGAGATCGGCGTCGTCAGCGACGCGATAGCTACCCCCCACAAGGTGATCTCGCGCGCCCGGATCAGGCCGGGCGAGACCGTGGCGGTGTTCGGTGCCGGCGGCGGTCTCGGCATCCACCAGCTCATGATGGCCAAGCGGGCGGGGGCCCGGGTGATCGCGGTCGACACCGCCGCCTGGAAGTTCGACGCCTGCCGGAAAGCCGGCGCCGACGAGACCGTGGACCCGGGCGACGGCGATGTCGTCGCGGCGCTGCGCGACCTCACGGCCGGGCAGGGGGTCGACGTGGTCGTCGACTACGTCTCGGCGACCGCGACCTTGGAGGCCGGCGTGCGGGCGCTCGGACGGCGCGGCCGGCTGGTCACGCTGGGCGGCGCCGGGCAGACGTTCAGTGTCTCGGCGTTGGCACTTCTGGCCGGCGAGCAGGAGATTCTCGGCAGCCGCTACGTCACCCGCCGCGAGATTCGAGAGTGCCTCGACCTCGTCGCCCGCGGCGAGGTGTGGCCGCTGGTGTCAGAAATCCGCCCGCTCGCCGAGGCCGAGATCGTCCACGACAAGGTCGAGCGCGGCGAGGTCGTCGGCCGCGCCGCCGTGCTGGTCGGCTGAGCGGCGACACCGATTCCGTGGAGGCAAGCAGTTGATACGGGATGGCGATCAGCAATTCTCCGTCATTCCGGGGCGCCGCATAGCGGCGAGCCCGGAATCCATACACACGGACAGGGGTTATGGATTCCGGACAGCCGACCTTCGGTCGGCTTCCGGAATGACGGCGTTGGCTGTTCGCTCACGACCGACATGATCCCGGTCCAGATCCTCACCGGCTTTCTCGGCAGCGGCAAGACGACGCTGCTGGCGCGGCTGCTCGCCGATCCGGCGATGGGCGACACGGCCGTGCTGATCAACGAGCTCGGCGAGGTCGGCATCGATCATCTGCTGGTGCGGCGGCTGGAGGAAGACGTCGTGCTGCTCGAGTCCGGCTGCCTGTGCTGCACGGTCAGGAACGAGCTGGTCGAGACGCTGGCCGATCTCGCGGCACGCCGCGCGGCGGGCGACCTGCCGGCGTTCCGCCGCATCGTCATCGAGACCACCGGGCTCGCCGATCCGGCCCCGATCGTCCACACACTGATGACAGACGCGCGGCTCGTCCCGCACATGCGGCTCGCCGGGCTGACCACTACGGTCGACGCGACCCACGGCGAGGCGACGCTCGCGACGTGGCCGGAGGCCGTCAAGCAGGCCGCCATGGCGGACCGCCTGGTGATGACCAAGACGGACCTGACCGAGCCGTTCTTGCGCGAACGACTGTGGACGCGACTTGCTGCGCTCAATCCGGCGGCGCAGCGATTCGAGGCGTCGCGTGACGCCGGCCCGTCGCCGGCGGCCCTGTTCGAGGGCGAGATTTTCGGGCTCGATGCCCGCAACGCGGACGTGAACACGTGGTTGGCCGCCGAGGCGGCCGCGTCGCATGATCATCACGCGCATCGCCTCGACGCGCATCACGATGACGAGTCAGACGCGCATGCACCCGACCGCCACAGCGACCGGGTCGCCAGCTTCTGCCTGCGCGCCGACGCCCCGCTCGACTGGCCCACCCTGACGCAATGGCTCGAGCTGCTGCTCGCCGCGCGCGGCGAGCAGATCCTGCGGCTCAAGGGCGTGCTGAATGTGCGCGGTCGCACCCGGCCCGTGGTGGTGCATGGCGTTCAGCACGTGCTCTATCCGCCCGAGGAACTTTTGGCCTGGCCCGACGACGACCACGCCTCGCGGCTCGTCTTCATCACCCGGGATCTGACCAGGAGCGCGGTCGAGCGGTCGTTTGCGCGGGTGGTGGCAGGCGTAGGGCGCAATGAGCGCAGCGAATTGCGCCGAACCGACCGAATGAATTCTTGAGTGAGCCGACGTCGCGCCTTACTGGTGCAATTCGCTGTCGCTCATTGCACCCTACGAAGAACGCGATCCACCTCAATCATACGTGGTCGTCACCACGGGCGTCTGGCCCATCACCAGGCCGGCGCGGCGGACGACGTCGGCGGCGCGGCGGCGGGCCTCCACGTGCAGCGACTTCTCGTCGACCGTGGCGACGCGGCCGTTCTCGAAAAGGGCGCGGCCGTTCACCCAGGTCTGCGCGATCGACGCGGGGCTCGACGAGTAGACCACCGCCTGCAGCGGGTCGCCGTACGGCACCCATTCGAAATGGTCGAGGTCGAACAGCACGAAGTCGGCGCGCTTGCCTTTCTCGATCGAGCCGATCTCGGCGGCCCAGCCGAGCGCCTGCGCCCCCTCGATGGTCGCCATGCGAAGGGCCTTGCGGGCGCCGACCAGGGTCGAGTCCATCCGGCTGTCCTTGAACATGCCGGCCACCATGTAGAGCTGGCGCATCAGGTTCATGGTGCCGCCGGCCGAGACGCCGTCGGTGCCGAGCCCGACGTCCATGCCGGCGTCCATCATCTCGGGATACTTGCCGATGCGGGTCGCGCCCTTGGCGAGTTTTACGGCGGTGCCCGGGCAGAACGCGACCTTGGTGCCGGCGTCCGCCATCAGCCCGACCTCGTCGTCCTGCACGGCGACGCAATGGGCGATCACCAGGTTGGAGGCGAGCCCGCCATGCGCCGCGATGCGCGAGATCGGCCACAGGCCGTGCTTGCGCTCGCACACATGCGCTTCCTCGATGGAGGTCGCGAGATGATAGGTGGTGCCGACGCCGAGCTTTTCGGCGAGCGCGCGGGCCCCGACATGCAGCTCCAGGCTGCACGGCTCCTTGCCCTCGATGTTGCACCAGCAACGGACGCGGCCGCCGCCGGCACCGTCGAAATCCTTCACGGTGCGCTCCAGCGCCTTCAGGGCCGTCGCTGCATCCGGGAAGAAGTGATGGGCCATCATCTCCTCGGTCCAGCCCGGCGGGATCACGGCGGGCCGCACGTCGGCGGCGTGGCGGCCCGTGATGCCCCGCATGCCGATTTTGTCGATCGCCTCGACGACGCCGCGCACGTCGCTCTGCGCGCCCATGTCGAGAAAGCAGGTGGTGCCGCAGCGGAGCATCTCGGCCATGCCGAGGGTGGCGCCGACCACCTCGTCCTCGCCCGTCACGTTGGCATAGAACGGCTTTGCCCAGTGGAACACCCAGGCGCGGGTGGCGAGACAATCAGGAAAGACGGCGCGTGACAGCGTTTCGGAGAGGTGCACGTGCGAGTCGATGAAGCCCGGCGTCATGCCGAAGCGCGAGCCGTCGACGATGCGATCGAAGGTTTCGCGCCCGTAACGTGATGCGATCACGGCGGCCGGACCGACGTCGGAAAAGCGCTCGCCGTCGACCACCACCGAGGCGTTCGACAGCACCGTGTCGGTCTTGTCGACCGTGAGGACGAATTCGAGGTTTTCGATCAGGGTGCGCACGGAAAATCGTCCTTGCTCGGAACGGCCGGGGGTGCGGGAGGACGGCGCCGCGCCGGCGCCGTTTGGGTGCCATCGAGTCTATCCGGACGCAATCGGCGCGCCAATATGCGGGCAGTTGCCCCGGACTCCGCCGTCATGCGCGGGCGAAGACCCGCGCATCCATCCCTTCGAAACAACTTTTCCGAAACGATGGATGGCCGGGTCTCGGCGCTGCGCGCCGGCCCGGCCATGACGAGTGGGGACCTGCCTGCCGCAATCGACGCAAGGCCATTGCGGGCGGCGAAGCGGCGGACCAAACTGGCGGTCCCGTAGCGGACCGAAGGCAATCCCCGTGGCTATCATCGACTGGTCGAAGCTCGTCATCGCCATGCTGGGCGGCGACCGTCGCGAGCAGGAGATCGCTCGGCTCGCCGCCGCGACCGGCGCCGAGGTGCGGGTGCACGGCTTTCCCTGGCCCGAGTGCGGGATCAAGCGCGTGACGCGGCTCGACGACCCCGCCGCCGTGCTGAAGGGTGCCAAGTTCGCACTGTTCCCGATTCCCGGCATCGCGCCGAGCGGCGCGCTGTTCGCGCCGACCGCACCGAAGCCGATCATTCCCGATCGCGCCATGCTGGCCGGCATGCAGCCGCGCGCCCACATCATCCTCGGCTGGGCCGACGACAACCTGAAGAAGCATTGCGAGGCGCTGTCGATCGGCATCCACGAATACGAGTGGGACCGCGCCCTGATGCTGGAGCGCACGCCGGCCATCATCGAGGGGCTGCTGAAGATCGTCATCGAGAACACCGACGTGACCATCCACAATGCCGAGGCCTGCGTGATCGGGCAGGGCACCATCGGCACGGTGCTGGCGCGCTATCTCGTGGCGCTCGGGGCGAAGACGCATGTGGTGGCACGCAATCCCGAGCAGCGGGCGGCCGCCTTCGTGGCCGGCGCGACGGCGCACGGGCTCGAGGCGCTGCCCGATCTCGCACCGCGGCTCGATCTCTTGTTCTCGACGGTGCCGTCGCGGGTCGTCGGCGCCAATGTGCTCGGCGTGCTGCGGGAGAGCGCCCTGATCGTCGATCTTGCCGCGCCGCCCGGCGGCGTCGACTTCGAGACGGCGAAGCGATTCGGCCGCAGGGCGATCTGGGGGCGCGGGCTCGGCAGCCGGGCGCCCGTCACGGTCGGGGCCAGCCAGTGGCGCGGCATCAGGGCCCGCATCGAGCACGTTCTTCAGGACGAGCACTGACGGATTTCTTCCGCACCGCGCACGGTACGGCCGTCGGAGCATCAGCCCTCACTTGTCGCAGGGCCACCCGCAGAAAGGAACAGCATGCCCGTCGTCACCGTCGAGATGTGGACCGGCCGGTCGCAGGCGCAGAAGCGCGCGCTGGTGCGCGCCATCACGGACGCCATGGTGGCGCATGCCGGGGCCAAGCCCGACAACCTGCACGTGATCATCCACGAGGTGCCGAAGGAGAACTGGGCGCTCGCCGGCGTGATGGGCGACGAGCGCAAGGATTGAGGCGCGGCGTCGCGACGCGGCGCCTCCAGCCGACGGCCTCAATAGCCGCGCCGGCGTTCCTTCTTGGCCGCCTTGCGGGCGGCGTAGCGGGCGTCGCGCGCCGCCTTCTGCTCGGCCTTGAGGGCAGCCTCGGCCTCGGCGGCCGCAGCAGCCTCGATGGCATCGCGTTCGGCCTTCTCGGCGGCGGCCTTGGCAGCGGCCTCGTCGGCTTCCTTCTTCAGCTTTGCGGCGATCTCGGCGTCCCGGGCGGCCTTCTCGGCCGCCTCGGCCTCGCGCTTGGCGCGGGCGGCGTCGCGCTCCGCCTTGCGGGCGAGGCGCTCGGTCTCCATGGCGGCGCGGCGTTCCTCCAGGGCCGGATCGGCCACGGCGGTGCGGAATTTTTCCAAGAGGGCCTTCTTGGCGGCGGCGGCGTTGCCCTGGCGGTCCTGAAGCTCGGTGTCTCGGAAGCGGCTCATTCAATCTCCGGTCGCATGGCACGGGCCGATCCGAGGCGCCTCGCCCCGTCCTCCGGCCACCATGGTGTCTGGCGTGGAAGCGGTTGATATAAGCCGACAGCGCTCCGCCTTCAACGCCCGTCACGGCGATTCGGGCACGTCAGAGATGCAGAGCAGTGCCTTATTCGACCCGGGCGCCGGAAATCTTGACGAGGTCGGTCCACTTCGCCACCTCGTCGCGGCCGAAGGCCGTCAGGGCCTCCCCCTCGAGGGGCAACTGCTCGACGCCCTGGGCCTGGAGCTGGGCGGCGACCTCGGGATTGCCGAGCACGCGGCCGGTTGCCTCGCGCAGCCGCGTCACCACGGCGTCGGGCGTGCCGGTCGGCGCGTATAGGATGAACCAAGCGACCAGGTCGAAGCCCGGAAAACCCTGCTCGATCATGGTGGGGACGTCGGGAGCCGCCATGCTGCGGCGGGCGCTCGAGGTCGCGATGGCGCGCAGCGTGCCGTTCTGGACGTGCGGCATCACGGCGGCCGGATGGTAGAACATGAACTGCACCTGGCCCGAGATGACGTCGGAAACGCCCATCCCGCCCTCCTTGTAGGGAACGTGGACCATCTTGGTGTCGGTCTTGTTCTTGAGAAACTCGCCCGCCAGGTGGCCCGAGGTCCCGTTGCCCGCGGAGGCGAAGTTGATGCCGTCCGGCCGCGATTTCGCCAGGGCGACCAGGTCCGCCACGCTGCGCACCGGCGTGCTGGCCGAGACGACCAGCAGGGTCGGCGTGTAGCCGATCAGTGCGATCGGCACGAAGTCCTTGAGCGGATCGTAGGGCAGACGCGGGAACAGGCCGGCATTGATGGCGTGGGTGCCGACCGTGCCCATGGTGAGCGTGTAGCCGTCGGCCGTGGACTTGGCGACCGCGGCCGTGCCGATGGCGCCGCCCGATCCGGGCCGATTCTCGATCACCACCGGCTGGCCGAGATCGGCCGCAAGCGCGGTGCCGACCAGGCGGGTGACGATGTCGGTCGTAGTGCCGGGTCCGAACGCCACCACCATGCGGACGAATCGCGACGGATAGGTCTGCGCCCGTGCCGCGTCGGGCAGGCCGGCGAGGGTCACCGCGGCGAGGGCGACGGCGGCGAGGCCAGTTGCGAAGGATTTGGCGAGAGGTCGAATGGGGGCGCGGAACGGCACGGACATGGGGCGGCTCCTTGGGCGACCGGGTGGGCGGATTCTTGTCCGCCTCGGCAGGCGATTTGGCTTTGGGCAGGCGGCGCCGCCCCGATCGGCTCGACGTCAGGTGGTTTCAGCAGTCGGCCGGCGCGACGTCCGGCAGGTCGGACTCGGACATATAGGCGTCGGACAGGTGCACGGGCGTGCCGGTCCGCATCAGCACGACATCCTCGGGAAAGTCCTGCCGGTACTCGACGCCGAGGTCGTCGAGCCGGTCGAGAAGCTCGGATAGGTGCGGCAGGCAGGCGCCGACGACGTCGTGCAGGACCACCACGGTCCAGTCGCGGGCGGTGACGTCGGCGATGCAGCGGTCGACCCAGCCGTCCGGGTCGCACCAGTCGCGCGGCACGCTCGACCACAGGATGCACGAATAGCGCTGCGCCTGCAGCAACGAGACGGCGGCGCGGCTGAGCAGATGCGGGCCGATGCGGCCCGACTTGCCGTAGGGCCGAAACAGCTTGTCGGGATGCGCCAGCGTCCCGATCAGCGCCTGGGTGTCCTCGATCTCGTGGGCCGCATAGGCGGCGTCGGTGCGCTCGCCGAGCGCGACCGAATGCGTGAAGGTGTGATTGCCGATCCAGTGGCCGGCCGCATGCGCCTCGCTCGCCAGGGCGGCGGCCGCGGGGGCGCGCAGCTTCTGCCCGATCACGAAGAAGGTCGCCTGCAGCCCGCGCCGGGCGAGGATGTCCAGCACGCCCGCGGTGACGCCCGGGGTCGGTCCGTTGTCGAACGTGAAGGTGACGCGTCGGGTCACGGGCTGGTCCGCGGGCTTTGCCGGTTGGGCCGGCGAAGGGTCGGCCGTGCCGGGCGAGACAGGGCCCCGACCATAAGAGCCTTCGCCACAATGACAAAATGAATAGCCCGCATCACCAACATAGACACTGTCTATCGATCGTGCGACGGACCGTAAGGTGACGCCGATGCGAGCCCGCGTCCGCGAGGCTGCACCGTGCGGCCATGAGCGCGCATCGAGCGCGCGACGAGGAGGCGAGTGAACCATGGAGCTCAGGCATCTGCGCTACTTCGCGGCGCTCGGCGAGCGCCTGAGCTTCACGCGGGCGGCCGCCCAGGTGCACGTCACCCAGCCGACCCTGTCGCACCAGATCCGCCAGCTCGAGGACGAGCTCGGCGTGCGGCTGTTCGACCGGATCGGCAAGCGCGTGGTGATGACCGAGGCCGGCGAGACGTTGCTGCCGGGCATTGCCAAGGCTCTCCAGGACATCGACCAGGCGGTCCGCCTGGTGCGCGGCGACCCCGAGCAGATCACCGGCACGCTGCGGGTCGGTGCCGTCCACAGCGTCAATCTCGAGCTGATGCCGCGCTGTGCTGCGATGTTCCTGGCGCGGCACCCCGCTGTCCGCCTCGTCATCGAGGATCTCGCCGCACCCGTGATCGAGACGCGGGTTTGCGATGGTGCGCTCGATGTCGCCATCGCCTACGAGCCGGTGTCCGGCGGACCGATCGCCTTCGAGCCGCTCTACGAGGAGGAGCTCGCCCTCGCGGTGCCGCCGAGCCACCCGCTCGCGGCGCGCAAGCGCCTGCGCATGAGCGAGCTGCATCGCCTCCCCGTGATCCTGCTCACCCGCAGCTTCGCCACGCGCCGCATGCTGGACGGCTGGTTCGAGGCCGCCGGGGCCGAGCCGGCCGTCGTGGTCGAGATGAACACCATCGGCGCCATGCTGGAGATGGCGCGCCGCTCCGGCATCGCCGCGGTCGTGCCGGCGCGGGCCATCAGGGGCACCGACCTGAGCGCCGTGGCCCTCGAAGGCCCGACGCCGCGCCGTATCCCCGGCCTCCTGTGGGTGCACGGGCGCGAGCGGCCCGCCGCCCCGCGCTCCTTCGCGGCGATCGTCCGCCGCGCCGTGCGCGATGCGGCTGCTGTCCGCGAGGGACGCCGCCGCGACCGGACTCCACCCTGAAACAAGGCATCGCCTTGCAGTTTATGAGAAGTCGGATATCATTCTGGTATAGAATTATCAAAAAATCATAATGGAGGAAGAGATGCTCACAGCCGTCCAGGCCGGCGCCTATCTGCATCACCTGCATCTGTACACCCCGGATCCGGCCGGCCTTGCGAGCTTCTATGCCGAGGTCATGGATATGGCCGTGGTCGACCTGCAGTCGGGGCCGCGGGGCGGCACCTTCATGCTGGCCGGGCCGGGGCGCCGCCTGATCCTGAGCGACGGGCCGGCCAAGACGCTCGGCCATGCCGGCTTTGCGCTGCGCGACCAGGACGGGCTCGACGGCCTGTGCGCCCGGGCGGAGGCGCACGGGCTGGCGCCGACGCCGATCGTGACGCCGCTGTTCGGCCCCGGCGCCTTCGCCGTGACGGACCCGGACCACAACACCATCGTGTTCGGCCTCGCCCAGCCGGAGCCGCCGCGCCGCGGTCTGCGCGGGCCCGTCCAGCACCTGACGCTCGCCACCAAGAGCGTGCGAGCGATCGAGGGCTTCTACGCGGAAAAGCTCGGTTTTGCGGTGGCGGACCGGGTGGTCGACGCGACCGGCCGGGTGACCACCTGCTTCATGCGCGGCAATCACGAGCACCACAACCTCGCCTGCTTCCTGCAGGACCGCGCCGGCATCGACCACCACGCCTACGAGGCCGGCGAGTGGGACACGATCCGCGACTGGGCCGACCGCTTCGCCGCGCACGGCGTGACGCTGATGTGGGGCCCGGGCCGCCATGGGCCGGGCAACAACCTCTTCATCTTCATCGAGGATCCGGACGGCAACTGGATCGAGGTCTCGGCCGAGCTCGAGGTGATCCACGATCGCCCGGTGAAGGAATGGCCGCACGAGGAGCGCACCCTCAATCTGTGGGGTCGCGCCATCATGCGGTCGTGAGACCAAGCCCACCCTCGTCCTGAGGAGCGGACCGAAGGTCCGCGTCTCGAAGGACGGGGGCGGCCACATGCTTCGAGACGCCCGCTGCGCGGGCTCCTCAGCATGAGGCCGTGAGAGTCATGTGAGAGCGGTGAGGCAATCCAAATGAAATTCGTCTCGTTCACGGCGCAGGGGCGCCGCAGCTTCGGCGTCGTCGTCGGCGCCGGCGTGCACGATCTCGGCGCGCGGCTCGGCGCCGTCGTGCCGGATCTCAAGACCTATCTGCACGCACTCTCGCTCGGCATGCACTTCGCCGACCCGTCGGGCACGACCGACTTCGCCGCCGGCGAGTTCGGCTACGATCCGGTGATTCCGAGCCCGACAAAGATCCTCTGCGTAGGCCACAATTACGAGGAGCACCGGCGCGAGACCGAGCGCGCCCCGACCGCCTATCCCTCGATCTTCGGGCGCTTCGCCGACACGCTGATCGGCCACGAGGCGTCGATCGTGCGGCCCGCGGTGTCGCAGGCGCTCGACTACGAGGGCGAGCTCGCCGTGATCGTCGGCCGGCCCGGCTGGCGCGTGCCGAAGGACAATGCACTGGCCCTGGTCGCCGGCTATACGGTCGCCAACGAGGCCTCGGTGCGCGACTGGCAGCGCCACACCATCCAGTTCACGCCGGGCAAGAACTTTCTCGGCACCTGTCCACTCGGCCCCGCGCTGGTGACGCCGGACGAGGTCGACGGGCTCGATCACCGCGCCATCACCACGACGCTGAACGGGCAGGTGGTGCAGAAGGCCGTGCTGGGCGATATGATCTTCTCGATCGCCGAGATCATCGCCTATGTGTCGGCCTTCACGCCGCTTGCGCCGGGCGACGTGATCGTCACGGGCACGCCCGGCGGTGTCGGCTTCAAGCGCGAGCCGCAGCTCTTCATGAAGCCCGGCGATATCGTCGAGGTCGCGGTCGAGGGCATCGGGCACCTGCGCAACGGCGTCGTCGACGAGACCGGAACCACGTGACCATGGTGGGGCTCGCACGCTTCGTCCGCATCCTGCGCCTGTTCGACGAGGAGCGATGCGTCTGGACGGTCCCGGAGATGGCGTCGGCGCTCGGGCAGCCGGCGAGCAGCGTCTACCGGGCGGTGCGCGAGCTGGTCGCGGCGGCGTTTCTCGAGCCGGCGACCGAGGCGCATTACCGGCTCGGCGCCGCCTTCGTCGAATTCGACCGGCTGGTGCGGCTCACCGACCCGCTGATGCGCCTGGGCGAGCCGCGGCTGGCCGATGTCGCCCACCAGGCCGGCGTGCCGTGCGCCGTGCTGCTGGCGCGGCTCTTCGGCGACACCGTGATGTGCGTCGCCGACACGCGTACGGGTGCGCTGCCGCGGCGGCCGAGCTACGAGCGCGGCCGGCCGATGCCGCTGACCCGCGGCGCCACCTCGAAGACGATCCTGGCGCAGTTGCCGGCGCGCCGGTTGCTGCGGCTGATCGCGCGCATCGAGGGCGAGGCGACGCCGCTCGCGCAGATCACCGAATTGCGCGACATCCTCTCGGTGATCAGGAAACGCGGCCACTGCGTGAGCCGCGGCGAGATCGACGACGGGCTCGCCGGTCTCGCCGTGCCGATCGCGGTTCCGGAGCTCGGCATCGCGGCGAGCCTCAGCCTGGTGGTCGAGGCCGCCCGGCTCGACGCCGGGCTCGAGCACCGACTGGTGCTGATGCTGTTGGCCTCGGCCTGCCTGCTGGTCGATCAACTCGGCGCATCCACGGGCGGCGTGGCGGGCACGGGGGCGTCATGACGGCGCTCGCCTGCGACGTCGCCGTGGTCGGCGCCGGGCCCACCGGGCTGACGCTCGCCAATCTGCTCGGCCGCGCCGGCGTCTCCGTCGTGCTGGTCGAGCGCAACGAGGGTACGGTGCGCGAGCCGCGCGCCGTCTCGATCGACGACGAGTCGCTGCGCACCCTGCAGGCCGCCGGGCTGATCGATGCGGTGTTGCGCGACGTCGCGCTCGACTACGGCTCGCGCTATTTCGGCCCGGACGGGCGGCGATTCCTCGCCGTCGAGCCGACCAGCCGCGAATACGGATTTCCCAAGCGCAATGCCTTCGAGCAGCCGCGGCTCGAGGCGACTCTGCGGGCCGGCCTCGCACGCTTTTCCAATATCGCGACCCTGTTCCGCCATGCCTGCGAGAGTGCGGCGGAGGATTCTTCCGGCGTGACGCTGACGCTGCGCGATCCGGACGGCGCGCCGGTGTCGCTGCGCGCCCGTCACGTCGCCGCCTGCGACGGCGGGCGCAGCATGTTTCGGAAAATCGTCGGCGCCACCATGGCGGGCTCGACCTACCGCCAGCGCTGGCTGATCGTCGATCTCGGCGCAACGAAAGAACGGCTGCGCCAGACCCGGGTGGTCTGCGACCCCGCCCGCCCGCTGATCACGCTGCCGGGCCCCGGCGGCATCCGCCGCTACGAGGTCATGCTGCGCGACGACGAGGACGACGCGGCGGCGACCGACCCGGCTTTCGTAAAAAGCCTGCTCGCGGCGCACGGGCCCGACGCCGATGCGCCTGTCGTGCGCCGGCAGGTCTACACCTTCCACGCTCGCATCGCCGACCGTTGGAATTCGGAGCGCATCTTTCTCGCCGGCGACGCTGCGCATCTGTCGCCGCCCTTCGCCGGGCAGGGCATGAACAGCGGGCTGCGCGATGCCCACAATCTCGCCTGGAAGCTCGCCGCCGTGACCAGGGGAGAGCTGTCGCCGGGCCTTCTGTCGACCTATCAGGTCGAGCGCGCACCGCACGCCTGGGCATTGATAAAACTCGCCGTGACCATGGGCCGGGTGATGATGCCGACCTCGCCCCTGCAGGGCGTGCTGGTGCGCAACGGCTTCCGGCTCGCCGGCCTGGTGCCACCCGTGCAGGCCTGGTTCGCCCAGATGAAGTACAAGCCGAAGCCGTTCTACCGCGACGGCTTCGTGGTGGCCGACGACGGCGGCCTCGGCGTCGCCGGCCGCATGCTGCCGCAGCCGGAGCTGGAGCGGCTGGACCGCAGTCGCGGCCGGCTCGACGATCTTTTGGGCGACGGGTTTGGACTGGTCGCGTACGGCGCTGGCGCGCCGGCGCTGCTCGCCGCGGCGGCCGACGTCGAGTTCGGGCTGCCAAACCTTCGTCGCGTGGCAGTGCTGCCGGCCGACCAGACTCCCGATCCCGACCCCTCGGACGTGCCGACCGGTCGCGACGTCGCCGGCCTCTTGGCCGGCTGGCTACCGCCGGGCCGGGACGTGCTCCTGGCCGTCCGGCCCGACCGCTACGTGGCGGCGGCCTGCGTCGCCGCGCCCGGCGCCACGGCTGCGCTGGGGACCACGCTTCGCGGCCTGATCGACCGCTGCGCCCTCGTCGGCCCGGGCGGTCAGACGCCCTGAGCGCAGCTCCGCCCGGCGAGCCGGCTTCGGCGCCTCCTCGACGGCGACCAGCAGCTTGGCCAGCAGTGTCGCCAGTTGCCGCCGCTCGGCCGGTGCCAGAACGGTCAGCACTCCGTCCACGCCGGCAAAATGGTCGGCGATCGCCCGGTCGGCGACGCGCTTGCCGGCCGGTGTGAGGCGGATCAGGGCGCCCCGGCGGTCGCTCGGGTCCGGGCGCCGCTCGATCAGCCCGAGCGCCTCGACCTTGTCGATGCGATTGGTGATGGCGCCCGAGGTGAGGAGCGATTCCGCCAGCAGGTCGGTCGGCCGCATCTCGTAAGGCTTGCCCGAGCGCCGCAGCGTGACGATGACGCTGAACGCCTCCCAGGAGAGGCCGAGCGGCCCCAGCCAAGAGTCGGTCTGCCGCAGCAGATGGGCGGCGAGCCGCATGATGCGACCCTGCACGCCGACCGGCGAGGGATCGATGTCGGGCCGCTCGCGTCGCCATTCGGCGAGCAGGCGTTCGACGGAGTCTGAAAGGTCGGTGGTCATGTCAGCCGTCGCGCGATCGATCCGGAGCGCCGTCATGCGCGGGCTCGACCCGCGCATCCATCGGAACGACGAAGAAGGGTCGTCGTCTCGAAGTGATGGATCGCCGGGTCGAGCCCGGCGATGACGCCGATCGTTCAGGCTTCCGGCGCGGCGGATCGGCGTATGCGACTGCAGACATCACGAGCCCTCGATTGCGGCACTTCGCCTGCATAATGAGCTTGACGAAGGGCCATTGCAAATGAAAAGCTCAACGTTAAGATACTTAACGTCAATGGATCTGCGACACCCGCAGCTCCGGTCCGACCTGCGAGCTCCCCGCAATGGACATCATCGTCGAGAAATTGGTGCAGGTGTGGGACGACGGCGGCGCCGGTGTGCGCGCGCTCGACGGCATCGACCACCATTTCAAGTCCGGCACGCTCACCTGTCTGCTCGGCCCGAGCGGCTGCGGCAAGAGCACGCTCGCCCAGATCGTCGGCGGCATCGAGACGGCGACCTCGGGCACCATCCGCATCGTCGATCCGGCGAACCCGTCGCTGCCGCCGGCGCGGCCCGGCGAGCGCTCGGTGATGATGTGGCAGTCGCTCAATCTCTTTCCTTGGCGCAACGTGATCGACAATGTCGCGTTCGGCCTGGAGATGGCCGGCGTGGCACGGGACGAGCGCTACGACCGGGCCCGCGCGCTGATCGCCTCGGTCGGCTTGAAGAACTTCGAGGAGAAGGCGTGCAGCCAGCTCTCCGGCGGCATGCGCCAGCGCGTCGCGCTCGCCCGCGCCCTGATCATGGACCGGCCGATCCTGCTGATGGACGAGCCCTTCGCGGCGCTCGACGCGCAGACCAAGATCGTCATGCAGGAGGAGCTGACGCGCATCTTCGAGCGCATGCGCAAGACCGTGCTGTTCGTCACCCACGCGATCGACGAGGCGATCCTGCTCGGCGACGAGGTGGTGGTGATGACGGCGCGGCCCGGCCGCATCAAGGAGGTCATCAAGATCGACCTGCCGCGGCCGCGCACCCAGGAACTCGTGAACACCCACGAGTTCGGCGAGCTCTACGACCGCATTCTTCATTTGATCCGCGAGGAGGTGCTCAACGCCATGCGTCAGCAAGACGAGGCGATCGCATGAGCGTGAGCGCGCGTGCGAGAAGCGGTCGACCGGCGAGAAAGCGCCGCGACCCGTTGTGGCTGCGGCTGTTGCCGTCGCTCTCCGTGGTGCTGTTCCTGCTGCTGTGGGAGATCGCGGTGCGCGGCGGCGACATCGCGCCCATCATCCTGCCGGCGCCGTCGAGCGTCGCCCGCTATCTGGTCGCCATGATCGCCGACGGCTCGCTGCCCTGGAATCTCGCCGTCACCTTCATGCGCATCATGGCCGGGTTCCTGGTCGCCGGCGTGCTCGGCGTGCTGGTCGGGGTGCTGATGGGCATGTCCAAGGTTCTGGAGCGTGTGATCGATCCGTGGATCGCCGCGCTCTATCCGTTGCCCAAGATCTCCCTGATTCCGTTGCTGATCATCTGGCTCGGCACCGGCGAGGCCTATATCCTCACCATCAGCGCCATCACGGCCTTCTTCCCGGTGGTGATAAGCACCTATGCGGGCATCCGCCAGACCAGCCAGGAGCTGGTCAAGGCGGCCCGCGATCTCGGCGCCAACACGCGGCAGGTGCAGATGAACGTGGTGATCCCGGCCGCGATCCCCAGCATCTTCGCCGGGCTCCATCTCGGCATGGGCGTCACCATCATCCTGGTGGTCGCGGCCGAGATGATCGGCGGCTCAAACCAGAGCGGCATGGGCTATCTGCTGATCCGCTTCGGCCAGGTGATGGAGACCGAGAAGGTGTTCGCCAGCCTGGTGGCGCTGGCGGTGTTCGGCGGCGTGATCATGAAGGCGCAGGGCGCGATCGACCGCTGGGTCGCTCCCTGGGCCGTGGGAAAGAGCTGAGACATGGCCCGCATCCTGATCAACAACGGACTGGTGGTCACGGTCGACCGCGACCGCAACGTCTTTCCGGGCGGCGCCGTGCTGATCGCCGATGGCCGCATCGAGAAGGTCGTGCAATACCTCGACGTCGCGTCGCTGCATGGCATCGACGAGGTGATCGACGCCGACGGCTGCCTGGTCATGCCGGGCCTGATCAATCTGCACCAGCACCACTGGTATGTGCTGTTCAAGGGGCTGGCCGACGGCCTGCTGCTGGAGGACTGGATCACGGATCTGGTCTTCCCGCTAGTGTCGCGGCTCTCCGACGAGGCGATGCGGGTCGCGAGCTTCCAGTGCGGCATGGAGATGCTGGCGACCGGCACGACCTGCTCGCTCAACCACTCGGTCACGGTGACGCGCCCCGAGACCGTGAAGGCGATCATCGCGCCGCAGGCCGAGCTCGGCATCCGCCAGATCTTCGCCAAGGAGCTGCGCTGCCGCAATGCCCGCTTCACGGCGCATCCGCTGTCGCTCGACGAGTCGCTTTTGGCATTCGCCGAGGAGGCGCGGCGCTGGGATGGCACCCATGGCGGCCTCGTGCGCATGGCCATGGTGATCGAGGCGAACGCCCACTGGACCGCGTCTGGCATGAGCACCGAGGAGCTGATCGTCCGCGGCTATGCGCTCGCCCGCGACCTCGACCTGCGCATCTCCAGCCACATCGCCGGCGGCACATTTTCGCTGGAGAAGGGCTTCCTCAAGCATCTGCGCGAGACCGGTCGCACCGACGTGCGCTACCTGATGCAGCTCGGCGTGCTCGACGAGCGCTGGATTCTCGCCCACTGCATCCATTGCACCGAGCTCGATCTCGAGCAGATGGCGCATGTCGGGGCGAGCCTGGTCTACACGCCGACCAGCGAGGCGATTCGCGGCGGCGGCATCGGCCCGGCCGCCAACGCCTCGCGGCTCGGCATCGTCACGGCGCTCGGCACCGACGGGCCGATGGTCGACTACACCGACGACATGTTCGAGCAGATCAAGGCCTGCGTGCTGTTCCAGCACCAGCGCCACCTCGACCCGACCCGCATCTCGGTCGAGCGCGCCATCGAGATGGCGACCATCGAGGGGGCGCGTGCTGCGGGGCTGGAAGCCGAGATCGGCTCGCTGGAGCCGGGCAAGCGCGCCGACATCGCGGTGTTCGACATGCGCCGGCCCCATGTCGGTCCGCTGCTGCGGCCGCTTTCCGCCTTCGTCTGCGCCGGCAAGGGGTCCGACGCCAAGGTGGTGCTGGTCGACGGCGAGGTCGTCTATCGCGACGGCGTGTTCAGCCATGGCCCCGACCCGCACGAGGTGCTACGCGAGGCCGAGGCGATCGGGCGCAGCATCGTCGAGAGCGCCGGCCTGTCGTCGCGGCTCGCCTCGGCGTGGCCGGTGACCGAGCCCGCTGCGCCCGCCGTACGGCGGGTCCCGGCGTGACAGTGACGTCTGCAGCAATCCACTTTGAAACGATCCATCGAAGGAGGCGGTCATGAAGGCGTCAGGCTTGATGATGGCGGTCGTCGGCGCGGTGCTGTCGCTCGCAGGACCGCAACTCGCGGGACCGCAGGCGGCGCGCGCCGCCGACGTGGTGAGGGTCGGGGAGGGGCCGTTCATCACCGGCGGCGGCTTCCTGGTCGCCGAGCAGAAGGGCTACTTCAAGACGGTCGGGATCGACGTCGAGAAGCGCATGTTCATCGACGGCCAGCAGGCCGTGCCGGCGCTGATCGCCGGCGAGCTCGACCTCACCTTCATGACGGCCAATGCCAGCCTGTTCAACTCGATCGCCCGCGGCGCGCCGCTGGTGGTCATCCTCGACCGCGGCAACAACAAGGCCGGGCGTGGCTACACGGTCATCAATGTCAGCAAGGACATGGCCGCCGCCGGGGTGAGGACGCTCGCCGATCTCGGCAAGCTGAAGGGCAAGAAGATCGGCGTCAGTGGCACGGGCAGCATCAATCAATATGTGTTCTCGCTGGCGTTGCAGCGGGCTGGGCTCGATCCCCGCAAGGACGTCACCTGGGTCACCAACGTGCCGCAGCCGGATCTCATGAAGATGCTGGGCCAGAGCCAGATCGACGGCACCGACCTCGCCTATCAGTTCGGCTTTTTCGCCGAGAAGAACGGCTGGGGCCCGATGATCGCCACCGGCGACACCATCGATCCCGACGGCACCATCGGGGTGTTCGCGACCCGGCAGGCGCTGGTGCGTGAAAAGCGCGACGTGCTGGTGCGTTTCGCCATGGCCTATCTGCAGGGTGCGAAGGAGTTCAACGCCGCCGCCGCGGCGCCCGACCAGCATCCCGACATCGTCGACATCCTGGCTCGCACCACGGCGCTGCAGAAGCCAGAGACCGTCAAGGCGATCGCGCCGTTCTGGTCGTACGTCAACGAGGACGGCCAGCCGAACGTCGCCTCGATCATGAAGATGCAGGACTACTGGGCCGACTATTACGACTTCGTCGAGAAGAAGGTCTCGGCCGAGCGGTTGTTCGACCTCTCCATCGCCAAGGAGGCGGTGGCGCGGCTCGAGAAGGAGAAGCCGTTCTCGAAGTGAGGCACGGCCGGGGACGTATCGCGTGTTGTTACGCCCTCATTCCGGGGCGCGGGTTGAAAGTCCGCGAGCCCGGAATCCATATTCACAGGCCGGGGTTATGAATTCCGGGCTCGCCGCTTCGCGGCGTCCCGGAATGACGTGTGAGAGGAAGTCGGGCTCAGAGGAGGCATTCATGCCGACCGTCTCCGAACTACACGCGGAGCTGAAGTCACGCTTCGGCGATCTGCTCGGCGCCGACTATCCGCACTTCTCCGATGCCGAGATGCAGCGGCGCGAAAAGATCGTCGCCGAGATGATGGCGGCGAACGGCCTCGATGCGCTGATCGTCGCCGAGGCGATGCGGGCCGGCACGGCGACCGGCTGGATCACCGGATGGCCGGTGACGGCCGAGGCCGTCACCGTGATCGTGCCGGGCACGCCGCGAAAGATGTTCGTGCAGCACTACAACCATCTGCCGCTCGCCAAGAAGCTCGCCCGGAGCACCGAGGTGCTGTGGGGCGACCGCAGCGCCGTCGCCCGGGCGGTCGAGACGATCGGTATAGCGACGAGCGACCTCGCCATCACGGGGCGCGCCACCGTCGGCGTCATCGGGCGCTTGCCATATGCCGAGGGCGAGCGGCTGGCGTCGCGGTTTCGCCTGCTCGACATGAACCGCGCCTATGCTCAGGCCCGGATGATCAAGTCACCCGAGGAGGTGCGTTGGCTGGAGCTCGCCGCCGGCCTCACGGATATCGCCGTCACGGCGCTCGCCGAAGGCGCGCGGACTGGGCTGAACGAGCGCGAGCTCGTCGCGCTGGTGCAGGGCGCGTATCTGTCCACCGGCGGCACCAATTTCATCCACTACGTCCACACGGCCACCATGGATGCGCCCGACGTCGCGGTGCCGCGTCAGTATCCGTCGGGCCGCGTGCTGACGGTCGGCGACGTATTGAGCTGTGAGCTCTCCGTCGACTATTGGGGCTATACGGGGCAGGTCCTGCGCACCTTCTTCATCGGCCGCGAGCCCAATGCGCTCTATCGCGAGCTGCATGCGGTGGCGGACGCGACGCTCGACGCCGTGCTGGCGCGGGTAAAGCCCGGCACGCATGCGCGCGAGCTGGTCGAGGCCTCGCGCGGCATCGAGGAGGCCGGTTTCACCGTGATCGACGACCTGGTGCACGGCTATGGCGGCGGCTATCTGCCGCCCGTGCTCGGCACCGCGAGCCGTCCGTCGGCGACCATCCCGGATCTCGTGCTCGAGGCCGGCATGGCGCTGGTCGTCCAGCCCAACGTCGTCACCCGCGACGGCAGGGCCGGCGTGCAGACCGGCAATCTGGTGCTGGTCACCGACGACGGATTCCGTACGCTGCAGCAGTTTCCGCGCGGGTACAGGGTGGTGTGATGAGCTGGTCATTCCGGGGCGCGGGCCAAAGGCCCGCGAGCCCGGAATCCATACTCACAGACACCGTGGTTATGGATTCCGGGCTCGCTGCTTCGCAGCGCCCCGGAATGACGGAATCCTTCAGTAGGCTCGCCCGGCTTCACCTCTTCACGGCGTACTTCGCGATCTTGGCTTCGTCGGCGGCGATGCCCATGCCGGGGCCGTCGGGCAGCACGATGGCGCCGTCGACGAGACGCATCGGCGCGGCGATCAGGTCGTCCTTGTAGTAGATGCCGCCGACGCGCTCGCCCAAGAACTCCACAGGCGTCGACACCGGCACGACGCAGGACAGCACCACGGCGGGCGCCGCCGCGGCGAGTTGAATATTGGCGAGATTGCCGATGCCGGTCTCGACCGAGCCGTTGACGTTGCAGATGATGCCGGCGGCGCGGCAGACCGCCGCGACCTCCATGGCCTTGAACAGACCGCCCGGCTTGGTGGTGTAGATCGACACGATCTGGGCGGCGCGCTTCTCCACGATCTGGATCACGTCATGGGCGTTCCAGGCGCTCTCGTCGGCCATCACGGGGGCGTCGATGGCGCGCGCCACCTCGGCCAGCCGTTCGATGCCTTCGACCGGCTGCTCGAAATACTTCAGCTCGCAGTGCTCCATCTTTCTGAACGTGCGGATCGCCTCGCCCGGCGTCGCATAGCCCTGGTTGGCGTCGACGCACAGCGTCGTCTTCGGGCCGACCGTGTCGCGGATGCGCTTCACCATCTCGACGTCGCGCTCCGGATCGACGCCCACCTTGATTTTTATGGTGCGAATGCCCTCAGCGACAACCTTCGCCACCTCGCGCTCGGCCTCCTCGAAACCGAGGAGCCCGATCGAATGCGTCACCGGGATTGTTTTGCGCGCGGCGCCGCCGAGCAGGCGGTGCACCGGCAGGCCGCACTGCTTGCCGGCGAGATCCCAGGCGGCGAACTCGACGGCTGCCTTGGCGTAGGGAAAGCCCTTGATGATGCGGTCCATGCGGGCATGCAGGTCGATGATGTCGCCGGGCAGCGCGCCCGTGACGGCGGGCGCCAGATAGGCCTCGATCACCTGCATGGTGGTGCCGGGGCTCTCGCCGAAATAGCGGCCGAACTCGCCGCCCCAGTCCTTCAGGGCCGGCGCCTCGCCCCAGCCGATGCGGCCGTCGCGGTCCGTCATCTTCACCAGCACATAGCCGCCGATCGGCTCGGTGAGGCCGGTCCATTTGTGCTCGCGCCTTGTGGGCAGGGCGATGTGCACGAGGTCGACGGAGGCGATGGGAGAGTCGGTCATGGGTTTCGCGGTGTGGTTGGCGGGGCGCAGGGCGGGAGCGGCAGCATAGGGGTGGGGGCGGGAGGGTGCAAACGTGGGGGCGCGGCGTCACCCATGCTCCGGTCATTCCGGGCGAGGCTGCGTCAGCAGCCGAGACCCGGAATCCAGCCGCACAGCGGGCGCCAGCGCACGGGGCTGGATTCCGGGTTCGCGCCGTTCGGCGCGCCCCGGAATGACGACATCATTCTGTCTCGGTCTCCGCCTCCTTGATCATCTGCCACACGCGCTGGGGCGACAGCGGCAGCGCGCACGGCTCGATGCCGAGATACGACAGCGCGTTCGCGACCGCATTGGCGATGACGCCGCCGACCGGGATGATGCCGCCTTCGCCGCCGCCCTTGGCGCCGAGCGGATTGCCGGGCGCGCGCACCAGATCGATCGCCTGCGCCGAGATCGGCGGCACGTCGGCCGCGGTCGGCAGCAGGTAGTCGGCGAGCGAGGCGGTCAAGAGCTCGCCGTCGTCGTTGTAGACGAGCTCTTCCAGCAGCGTGCCGCCGAGCCCCTGGACGATGGCGCCGACCGTCTGGCCGTGCAGGGTCGCCGGATTGATCACCCGCCCGACATCCTCGACGGCGACGTAGGAGATCACCTGCACGTGCCCTGTCGCGGGATCGACCGCGACCTGCGCAGCATGGGCGCCGTAGCTGTAGGCGCGGGCATTGGCCGCGAACGTGCCCTCGGCGTCCGGCACGCCGCCGGCGAGATTTTTCAGCGCGATGCTGCGGCCGTCGGGAGCGCGCACGATCTCGTCGTCGAGTGTCAGCTCCTCAGCTTTGCATCCTAGCTTTTCGGCCGCCGTGGTGCAGATGGATGCTCTCAGTATCTCGGCCGCCGCCAGCACGGCGGAGCCGCCCATCACCACCGAGCGCGACGAGTAGGAGCCGAAGCCGTCGCGCACCGCGTCGGTCGAGCCGTGGACGACGCGGGCGATGGCGGCGAGCGGCCGCTCCAGCGCGTCGGCGGCGATCTGCGCCATCACGGTCTCGAGCCCCTGGCCGAGGGCCGACGAGCCGACATGGACGCTGACGCGGCCATCCTGTTCCAGCCGCAGCATGGCGTTTTCGCGCGGACCCGGCGAGCCTCCCTCGAAATAGCAGCCGACCGCGATGCCGTGCCGGCGGCCGTCGATCAGCGCGCCTTGCAGCGCGGTCTTCTCGGCCCAGCCGAACTCTTTCAGGCAACGTGCGAAGGTCTCGGGGTAGTCGCCGCTGTCGCATTCGGAATCGAGGCCGAGCGGCGTGACGGTGGAAAGTCGCCACGGCATCTCGTCTCGGGTGACGAGGTTCCTGCGGCGGAATTCCACCCGATCGAGGCCGAGATCCTTGGCAGCCATGTCGATCAGCCGTTCGCGCAGGAAATCCGGCTCGAACCGGCCGGGTCCGCGGTAGGTGCCGACCGGCGTCTTGGTGGTGAGCATCAGGTCGACGTCGAGCGCGACATCGGGAATGCGATACGGCCCGGCCAGGAACTGGGCGAGGCTGCGGGCCGGGGTGGCGCCGGTGGTGCGCACATAGGCGCCGAGGTCGATGCTGGCGTGGCCGCGCAGCGCCAGCATGGTGCCGTCGCGCATGCAGGCGATCTCCAGATCACACTCCATCTCGCGCGCATGGTTGGTGGCCAGAAAATGCTCGCGGCGGTCCTCGATCCACTGCACCGGTCGCGCCAGCGCCTTGGCGGCGAACGGGATCAGAAAGTCTTCCGGATAGAACTCGCCGCGCACCCCGAAACCGCCGCCCACGTCATCCTCGATGAGCGTCACCGCGTCCTCGGCCAGGCCGAGCTGGGCAGCCAGGATGCGCCGGTTGGCGGACGGAACTTTCGCCGCGCCGTGCACCGTGAGACGGCCGGCCGCGGCGTCCCAGTCGGCGAGCAGGCCGCGCGGCTCCATCGGCATCGCGGTGTGGCGGTGAATCCGGAACGTTTCGCGGCGGGTGTAGTCGGCGCGCGAAAAAGCCGCGGCGGCGTCGCCGCGCAGGCCGTGCAGCGTGCCGGCCCGGTTGTCGGGGATTTTCTCGAAGAGCTGTGCCCGCATGTCGCGCGCCGCCGCGATGCTGGCGATGGCCGGCCGCGCCTCGATATCGAGCCCGACCAGCTCGGCCGCGTCCTCGGCCAGTGCCGCGCTTTCGGCGACGACCAGGGCCACCGGCTCGCCGACATAGCGGACATGGTCGCTCGCCAAGACCGGTTGCGCGGCGCGCACAAAGTCGGGCGAGGAATCCTGCCGCAGCGGTATTTTGGGAACGGCGCCCAAGTCGCGAACAATGTCGGCGGCGGTAATGACGGCGTGCACGCCCGGCGACGCGCGGGCGGCCCCGGTGTCGACGCCGCGCAAAACGCCGTGGGCGAGCGGGCTTCGCACCAAAACGGCGCACAACCGTCCGGGCACGGCGACGTCGCCGACATACTTGCCGCGGCCCGTGACGAAGCGGCGGTCCTCGAGGCGCGGAACGGGGCTGCCGATCAGGACGTTTTTCAGGGCCATGCGGGAGGCGGGCGCGAGGACAGGGCGCCCACCATGGATCACGCCGCCGGCGGCGACAAGCCGGGCTGCGCGATCCGGCCGAGCTTGCCCAAAATGTCGGCGACGATCTCGCCGGGGGTGCCGGCGATGTCGACCGTGAGGGCGCCGGCCGGCTCCTCGAGGGCCGCGAACTGGCTGTCGAGCAGCTTTGGATTCATGTAGTGGCCGGTACGCGCGGCGAGGCGTGGCCCGATCACGGCGGCCGATCCCTTCAGGTACACGAAGGTCACATCGTCGCGCGGCGCGAGGATGTCGCGATAGACCTGCTTCAGGGCCGAGCAGGCGACGACGCGGTCGACGCCCTCGCGTTCCCAGCCCTCGATGGCGGCCCGCAGCGCGTGCAGCCACGGCCAGCGGTCGTCGTCGGTCAGCGGGATGCCGGCCCGCATCTTCTCGACATTCTTCGGCGGGTGAAAGCCGTCGGCATCCGAAAAGCCGCAGCCGAGCCGTTCGGCCAACAGGAGCCCGACCGTGGTCTTGCCCGACCCCGAGACGCCCATCAGCACGACGATCATGGCGATGCTCCGGTTCCGACGACGGCGGCGAGCAGCAGCGTGAAGCAGAAGGCCGACACGGCGAGAATTGTCTCCAGCGCCGTCCAGGTCTTCAGCGTCTGCTCGACCGACATGTTGAAATACTCCTTGATCAGCCAGAAGCCGCTGTCGTTGACATGCGACAGGATGATCGAGCCGGCGCCGGTGGCGAGCACCAGCAGTTCCGGCCGCACCGTGCCCGGCACGGCGGCGGCGATCGGGGCGACGATCCCGGCCGCCGTGGTGAGCGCGACGGTCGCCGAGCCGGTGGCGACGCGGATCACCGAGGCGACCACGAAGGCGAGGACGAGCAGCGGCACCTGGAGCTGCAGGGCGAGGTCGGCGATCGCCTTGCCGACGCCCGAGTCGAGCAGCACGCGGTTGAAGCCGCCGCCTGCACCGATCACCAGCAGGATGGTCGCGGTCGGCGCGAGGCAGTCGGTCGTGAACTTCAACAATTGGTCGCGGTCGAAGCCGCGCCGCACGCCAAAAGTCCAGAAGGCGACCAGCAGGGCGACGAGCAGCGAGATCACCGGGTTGCCGATGAAGTTCAGCGTGTTGCGCAGCGGCGTGCCGGCCGCCAGCGTGAGGTCGGCGAGGCTCGATCCGACCATCAGGATCACGGGCAGCAGGACGGTGAAGACCGAGACGCCGAAGCCGGGAAGGTCTTCACGCGGCTGGCCGACGAGCTGCTCGGCGAGCGGATTGTGCTCGGGCAGTTTTATGCGCGGCGAGATCCATTTCCCATAGATCGGGCCGGCGAGGGCGGCCGCCGGCAGGCCGACGATGATGGCGTAGATGATGGTCAGGCCGACATCCGCCTTGAAGGCGCCGACCGCCAGCATGGCGGCCGGATGCGGCGGCACGATGCCGTGCACGATCGACAGGCCGGCGACCAGCGGCACCCCGACCATGATCAGCGACGTGCCGGTGCGCTTGGCGATGGCGAACACCAGCGGCACCAGGAGGACGAAGCCGACCTGGAAGAACACCGGCATGCCGACGATGAAGGCGACGAACATGATGGCCCAGTGCACCCGCTTCTCGCCGAACAGGTCGATCAAGGTCTTGGCGATGCGTTCGGCGCCACCGGATTCGGCCAGGAGCTTGCCCAGCATGGTGCCGAGCGCCACCACCACGGCGATGAAGCCGAGCACTCCGCCGACGCCGTTCTGGAACGACGTCACGATGGTCGGCAGCGGCATGCCGGCCGCCACGCCCATGGCGAGCGAGACGACGATCAGGGCGATGAAGGGGTTGAGCTTGAACCGCGCGATCAGGACGATCAGGGCGACGATCGCGAGAAAGGCGTAAAGGAGCAGGAGCTCTCCGTTCGCCAAAGCGGTCGCGGATGGCATCGTGTCGCCTCCTCCTGCACCGGGACGCAATCCCGGGCGACAAGGCGGAGAGAGACGTCTCCGGTCCGGCCAGGATGCGCGCCTTGTCGTTTGACGACATGATGCGCGTCCGGGGACCGGGCGCAAGAATTTCGACGGAACGGAAACTCGCCGCGGGCCTTGCGCGGCTGCAGAACGCCTCGGCTCAGCGGGCGCTCTGCCGGGTCGGGCCGGGCTCGGAGGCCTGGGCGAACGAGAAGTCGTCCGTCATGGCCGAGAACACGGCCGGCACCTGAGTGCCGCCGGTCGCGCGGGCGACCGTCACGCGGGTGCGGTTGAACACCTCCTCGACCGTCAGGCCGGGGGCGCGGATCTGGGCGATCAGCTCGCGGGCGAACACGCTGGTATCGCCGTTCTCCTGGTCGGCGACCTTGCCGGGGGCGACCGCGTAGAGCACCAGGGTGCCTTCCGGGCCGGCGATCGGGGCAAGCCCGCTGGAGAAGCCGCGCAGCCGCCGCTCGAACGGGTTACGGCGGGCGGCGTCGACGATCACCAGCTTGCGCACGGCGCCGCGGGTGTTCATCTCGGCGACCAGCGGCTCGAGGCCGACGCCGTCGCGGCGCACGTCCTCCGGCCGCCAGATCTGGGCGCTGACCGGGACGAGATAGTTCTCGCGGCCGACCTGCAGACCGTGGCCGCTGAAATAGACGAGCGCCGTGGCGCCGGGCGTGATCTTCGCCTCGAAGCGCTGGATGGCGCGCTCCATCGCCTGCTTGCTGAGATTCTCGCCGAGCTCGACGTCGAAGCCGCGGGTGCGCAGCTCGCCGGCGACTGCCCGGGCGTCGTTGATGGGGGCCGCGAGCGGCGCCTCGCCGTCCGGATAGGCGCCGTTGCCGATCACCAGCGCGAGGAGCGGACCCGCGACGGCGGTCTCCGCCGTGCTGGCGACTGCGACGGGCGCTGCCGCCCCGGTGGCCGGCGCCGCCTGCTCGGGGCTGCCGCCCCGCGCGGCCACGCGCCGCTCGTCCGTGCCGGCGTTTCCGCGGCTCGGGGCCAGGGCCAATCGGGTGCCCATCTCGGTGCCGGGCTCGAACTGTTGTCCGACCGCGGTCCGGATGATTTCCGCCGAAACCAGCGTCAGGCTCACAAATGCGAGCGCCGCTGCCCCGGCGAATTTCACTGTCCGCATGATCCCTCCAACTCGTCTATGGAGGGCGACATACAGACAAGCCGGACGGATGGCAAGCTTTAATGAATTTTGACAGGAATGGGGCATGGCGTCGTCGTCGCGTCCATCGTGTCGTGATCAAGTGTATCGATGTATAAATACGTTCTAACTGGTTAAAGTACGTTGTGGAGAATTTACTATACAGAATTATGGCAGTTGACCGGATCTCGGTACAATTCCGTGTGACGAGATGTCTGTGCGTGTTGCCTCCGCCGTCGCGTGAGCGGCTGTCGACCGTAAACATGAGGGGCGCGCGAGGCTTGTTGCACTGCAGCACGAGCCGGCGGCGCCGGCTCGCGGGGCCGCGGGGCCGCAATGCAGCCCCGCCAGGTCGGACGATGCGGTTGGAGGCCCGGGCGGAGCCGGGCCGATCCTCAACCGCCCAGCACCCGCACCGGCTTGCCGTCCAGGAAGGCGCGGATGTCCTCGACCATGTCGCGGAAATAGAGGGCGTAGTTCTGCCGTGTGACGTAGCCGAGATGCGGCGTGGTCACCACGCTGTCGAGCGTGCGGAAGGGATGGTCGGCCGGCAACGGTTCGATGTCGTAGACGTCGAGCCCGGCGCCGCCGATCTTTCCGGCCGTCAGGGCGGCCAGCAGGGCCGCCTCGTCGACGATCGGGCCGCGCGAGGTGTTGATCAGCAGTGCGTCCGGCTTCATCAGGCCGATCTCGCGGGCCCCGACCAGACCGCGCGAGCGGTCCGAGAGCTGGACATGGATGGTCAGGATGTCGGCGCGGGCGAACAGCTCGTCCTTGGACACCAGGGTGGCGCCGGCGGCTTCGGCCTTCTCGGCCGTCAGGTTGGGGCTCCAGGCGACCACGGGCATGCGGAACGCCTGGGCGATGCCGGCGACCCGCGTGCCGAGCTTGCCGAGCCCGAGAATGCCGAGGGTCTTGCCCTCGATGTCGTCGCCGACCGTCGCCTGCAGCGGCTCGCCGGCCTTCATGCGGGCGTTCTCGAAGCCGATCCGCCGGGTCAGCTCGAGGATCAGGCCGAACACGATGCCGATGGTCGGGTTGCCGAAGCTGGCGGTGCCGCACACCGTGATGCCGCGCTCGCGCGCCGCCGCAAGGTCGATCGCCCGGTTGGCCTGGCCCGTGGTGATCAGCAGCTTCAGGTTCGGCAGCGCCTCGACCATGCTGCGCGGGAACGGGGTGCGTTCGCGCATCAGGCAGACGATCTCGAACGGTTCCAGGGCTTTCTGGGCGGCGGCGGGGGATCCGAACGGCGCATTGAACACCGTGACGTCGACGTCGCCCGTGACGGGCGACCAGTCGGCGCTGGACAGCGCCACCTTCTGATAGTCGTCGAGGACGGCGCAGCGCACGCGCATGTGTCGGAACTCCCTTGTTCGGAAAGAGAACGAACGGCCGGTCCGCGAGCTAGCCCGCGGCCGGACCGGTGACAAGGGATTTCACGAGAAGAGGGGCGTGCCGGCAAGGCGGCCGCGGCGGTCGCGCGGCCAGCCGGCGAAACGGCGCGGGGCGATCAGATGCGGACGCGGATACGGGCGAGCTGTGGCCGCATGGTGCGGGACGGGCGCATCACGACGTGGTGGACCAGGTTCTTCTCGCGCCACTTCGGGCCGGGGCCGCGCATGTAGTGGCGCTCGGGATGATAGCGGACGAACAGATCGGTCAGCAGGGACCGGCACGCGGCGAAGAGAGTTGCGCCGAGGGGGGGGCCTGAGGGACTGGAGGCGTTCATGACACGCTCCGCGGTTTGGCGATCCTGATCCGGCGTTCTGCCCGTTGATCCCATGGACCGCTGTAAAGCCTTTTGTCGGTCATAATCGTTAAAAATGCGTTCATTTCCGCCGCCGGCAGCGACTTCCTCGCTCACCGTTACCCGGGCGTTACAGTCGGGCGTTGCCGCCGCGCGACAGTCGCGCCCGGATCGCCGGGCGGCTTTGTCGAGAAGGCTTGCGCGTTGCGGGACCGACACGGGCGTTGCTCCAACAGGACATGCTGATTGGAGCACGCAGACGGGTCCGCCGTTTGTGATTCGGGTCACGCAGGCGCGGGCTGATGCCTCGCCATCCGCTCGTCCGGGACGCCGCGGCGTCTCCCATCACCACGCGGCGACTGCTTCGGTTTACGACGCCGCGTGATTTATCAACGTCATCGCCGGCTTGACCCGGCGATCCATCGTCCTGCGAACAAAGGAATATTTACGTTTTGGATGGATGCGCGGCTCACGCCTGCGCATGACGCTTCGATGCATGGGCAGTCTGAGAGCATGCTGAGGCGTTAGCCCCGGAACGGCCCGCCGGCCCGGCTTGCCCTTTGGCCGGCCGCTCGCTACATCAGCCCTCGATCCCGACAACCGACGGCAAGGACGAAGCGGCGATGGCCCGGCAGTTCATCTACCACATGCAGGGTCTGTCCAAGACCTATCCGGGCAACCGCAAGGTGCTCGACAACATCCACCTGTCTTTTTACCCGGACGCCAAGATCGGCGTGCTCGGCGTCAATGGGTCAGGCAAGTCGACGCTGCTGCGCATCATGGCCGGGATCGACAAGGAATATGTCGGCGAGGGCTGGGTCGCCGAGGGCGCCCGGGTCGGCTACCTGCCGCAGGAGCCGCAGCTCGAGGCCGACCTGACGGTCCGCGAGAACGTCATGCTCGGCGTGGCGCCCAAGAAGGCGATCCTCGACCGCTACAACGAGCTGATGATGAACTACTCCGACGACACGGCGGAGGAGGCTTCGGCGCTGCAGGACAAGATCGACCATCAGAACCTGTGGGACCTCGATTCGCAGGTCGAGCAGGCCATGGACGCGCTCGGCTGTCCGCCCGACGACTGGGCGGTGGACAAGCTCTCGGGCGGCGAGCGCCGCCGCGTCGCGCTGTGCCGGCTTCTGCTCGAGCAGCCCGAGCTGCTGCTGCTCGACGAGCCGACCAACCACCTCGACGCCGAGACGGTAAACTGGCTGGAAGGCCATCTGCGCAGCTATCCGGGCGCCATCCTGATCGTCACCCACGACCGCTACTTCCTCGACAATGTCACGGGCTGGATCCTCGAGCTCGATCGCGGCCGCGGCATCCCCTACGAGGGCAACTACTCGTCCTGGCTGAAGCAGAAGCAGAAGCGGCTCGAGCAGGAGGGCCGCGAGGAGGAGACCCGCCAGAAGGCGCTCTCTCGCGAGCAGGAGTGGATCTCGGCCTCGCCCAAGGCGCGGCAGGCCAAGTCCAAGGCGCGCTACCAGCGCTACGAGGAGCTGCTGCAGAAGGCGAGCGACAAGGCGCCGACCACGGCCCAGATCGTCATCCCGGTGGCCGAGCGGCTGGGCCAGAACGTCATCAATTTCGAGCACCTCACCAAGGGCTTCGGCGACAAGCTCCTGATCGACGACCTCACCTTCAAGCTGCCGCCCGGCGGCATCGTCGGCGTGATCGGCCCGAACGGCGCCGGCAAGACGACGCTGTTCCGCATGATCACCGGCCAGGACAAGCCAGACAAGGGCACGATCGAGGTCGGCGAGTCCGTGCAGCTCGGTTATGTCGACCAGTCGCGCGACTCGCTCGACGCCGCCAAGACCGTGTGGGAGGAGCTCTCCGGCGGCCTCGACCTGCTGATGCTGGGCAAGCGCGAGGTCAACAGCCGGGCCTATTGCGGCGCCTTCAACTTCAAGGGCTCGGATCAGCAGAAGAAGGTCGGCAACTTGTCGGGCGGCGAGCGCAACCGCGTGCATCTGGCCAAGATGCTCAAGTCCGGCGCCAACGTGCTGCTCCTCGACGAGCCGACCAACGATCTCGACGTCGACACGCTGCGGGCGCTGGAGGAGGCGCTGGAGGACTTCGCCGGCTGCGCCGTGATCATCAGCCACGATCGCTGGTTCCTCGACCGCATCGCCACCCACATCCTCGCCTTCGAGGGCGACAGCCACGTCGAGTGGTTCGAGGGTAACTTCCAGGACTACGAGAAGGACAAGATGCGCCGTCTCGGCACCGACTCGATCATTCCGCACCGGCTGAAGTACAAGAAGTTCTCGCGGTGATTCGACCTGCCGCGTTTCTTAGATCACGCATTCCCACGGCAAATAAAGCTCGTGGCTTCCGCTTGCCAAAAGACTGGGCTGTATGACGCCATTTAATTCGAACGTCACACGCCCAGCTTCTCTTTCGCGGCGGCGGCCAGGAAATCCGCGCGGCTGAGGCCGGCGCGGGCCGCCGCGTCATCGACCGCGGCGACCAAGCCCTCGTCGAAGGTCACGTCGACGGGCACGGACTTGCCGGACAGGTCGACCGGCAACGCGACGATCATGCTGTCCTCGGCATCCTCGTGGAAGCTGGGATCGGCCTTGAGCCGGTCGAGCGTTCGCGGTGTCGGGACCGGCTCGCCATCCTCGATCAGGCTGTCGATATAAGCAGTCGCGGCGGCTGCGCCGCGCCGCAAGACCTCGTCGAGGCTGTCACCCGCAGCGATGCAGCCCGGAAAATCCGGAAACGAAATGCCATAGATGCCCGCTTCCTCGTGCACGATCGCGATCACGTGTGTCGTCATGCTCGGTCCCGCTGTCACCAGTCCCATCCAGCCATCCGGTATATCGATCGAAGCGTTCCGATCGGGATTTCCTTCTTTCCGGGGTCGACCAAGACACGGTCCGGCCGATCCGGATGACGAAAAACGATGTGATCACCCTTGCCGGGTCGCCGGACCCAGCCGTCGCGCTCCAGGCGGCGGATCAGTTACCGCGTTTCGTACAGCCGAGGCGACCGCGCCATGGCGACATGATACGTAATACGTCTGCGGCATACGTAATACGTCTACGGCGTGCAATTCAGGCCCGGAGGCCTGCCCGTCACCCCGGCCTGTCCGCCGTGTCCACCGTGATGCTGCCGCCGGCGACGCGGGACACGCAGGTACAGAGTTTTGCGTTGGCGGCTTTCTCGGCCTCGCTGAAGAACACGTCGCGGTGGTCGACGATGCCGTCGGCCTCGAGGATCGGCAGGGCGCACAGGCCGCACTCGCCGCGGCGGCAATCCGAGATCATGTCGACGCCGGCGGCTTCCAGCGCCGCCAGCATGGTATCGTTGCGCGGCACCTCGATCACCTTCCCGAGCCGCGGGATCGTCACGGTGAACGGCTCGTTGGCAAAGCGGCCGCTGTTGGCGAAGGTCTCGAAGCGGAGCTGATCGACCGGTCGCCCGCTCGCCTGCCAGGCGCGCTTGGCGTCCTCCAGCATGCCGATCGGGCCGCAGACATAGAGCTCTCCGCCCGGCGCGAGCGTCGCGATCTCCTTCTGGAAATTGATGCGTCCGGCGGTCTCGCTCACCACACGCGTCAGCCGCTCGCCGAGCACGCCGGCGAGATCGTCGGCGAACGCGAGATCGCTGGCGCGGCGCGCCGCGTAGAGGACGCGGACGCGGGCGCCGGCGTGATGCAGGGCCAGCGCCATGCCGCAGATCGGCGTGATACCGATGCCGCCTGCGACCAAGAGATAGTCAGGCCGGCCGAGCCCGAGGTCGAAGTGGTTTTTCGGGGCCGAGATGCCGAGGCGGGCGCCGGGCGCCAGGCTCCACATGTAGGCCGAGCCGCCGCGCGTGTGTGCCAGGAGCTTGACGGCGATCCGGTAGATGCCGTCCGTGCACGGGCCGACGAGCGAGTAGGAGCGCGTATCTGGCCGCTCGCCGATCCGCACCGCCACGTCGATGTGGCTGCCCGGGGCCGGCGCGACGAACCGCTCCGGCTCGATCTCGAAAAGCCGGATGTCGGCCGTCAGATTCTGCACGGCACGAAGCCGCGCACTTTGCCATTCGGTTTTTTCGGACATGGCTCGGCTATTCGGCGGCTTCGCTCGGCCGATGCATCTGGGTCTGCTCGGCCGCCAGCATGCGGTCGATCATCCGGCGCGCCCACAGGGCGCCGGCGTCGATGTTGAGGTTGTAGAACGGCATGCGCGGATTGCGGTCGATCGCCTTCTGCTGCGCTTCGAGCACGACGTGATCCTGGTCGTAGACGCCCTTGCCGTCGTTGACGTGGCCCGTCTGGATCGCCCGGGTGAGCTCGGCATCGTCGCGCCGGAAGTTGCGGACAAAATTCCAGTGGTAGTGGCAGCTCGTCTCGGTCGCCGGCGTGATCGCGGCCAGGAACGCACCGTTGACGCCCTGCGAGCGGTCGCCCTCGCGGGCGCCGGTGCCGGTCAGCGTCACCCCGACATCGCCGACGATGACGGACGGGGCCTGGAAATAGATGATCTGCCAGCGGTCGACAGGACCGGGTCGGCCGAGCAGCTTCGCCCAGAACGGCGGCGGCTCGATGCCGATCATCCACCGCGTCACGGTCGCAGTGCGGTCCGTGTGGGTGACGTCGAACGGACTCTCCAGAATGGCGTCGTGGCCGATGCTGCCGGCGTGGACATAGGTCTCGTGCGTCAGGTCCATCAGGTTGTCGATGACCAGCCGATAGTCACATTTGAGCCCGTAGAAGGTGCCGCCTTCGCCGACCCATTCGGTGCCGTCGTTCCAATGGAAATCTGGAACCAGCGCCGGGTCGGCGAGGGCCGAGTCGCCCGGCCAGATCCAGACCAGGCGATGGCGTTCGACGGCCGGATAGGCGTGCACGCAGGCCGACGGGTTGATGGTCTTCTGGGCCGGCATGAAGGTGCAGCGGCCGGCGGCGTTGAAGACGAGGCCGTGATAGCCGCAGACCACCTCGTCGTCCTGCAGGCGCCCCATCGACAGCGGCAGCAGGCGGTGCCAGCACGCATCCTCGAGGGCGGCGACCCGGCCGTCGGCGCGGCGATACAGCACCACGTCCTTGTTGCAGATCGTGCGCGCCGTCAGGGCGCGCGCGACCTCGTGCGACCAGGCGGCCGCGTACCAGGCGTTCAGGGGAAAAGGCTTTTGATCGGACATGGGGGTTTCCACCGGGTTCGAAGGCTTCTTGTGTTTAGCGCCATGCTACGCGATCGGCCGGCGGCGCTGCCAGTGGAAAGATGCCCATGATCGGGTGGGACTCGCAGCGACGCGGCAAGCATCGCGACGGATCGGGCGGGATGGGAAGCTGCCCGCAGACCGCGATGCGCCGGCGCGGGCCGGCCTGCGGCGAAACGCCCGCCGGGCCATCACGCCGATGCGGTTGTACTCTGATGGTCCACCGTTACTGTGCGGTGCGAGATCCGGCCGTCGGTGATCTCTTCGCCGGCAACGACCGTATGTTCAAAGCCGACCAGCGAGACACTCAGAATGACCGAGACCACGCCACCGACATCGCCCGAGCCCCTTCCGCGTGCGCTGCGCCCTTTGCCGACGCTGATCTTCAGCTCGCGGTGGCTGCAGCTACCGCTCTACATGGGTCTGATCGTGGCACAGGGCGTCTACGTGATCCTGTTTCTCAAGGAGCTGTGGCACCTCGTCTCGCACGCGCTCGACTTCAGCGAGCTGCAGATCATGCTGGTGGTGCTCGGCCTGATCGACGTGGTGATGATCTCCAACCTGCTCATCATGGTGATCGTCGGCGGCTACGAGACCTTCGTGTCTCGGCTCGGCCTGGAGGGGCATCCGGATCAGCCGGAGTGGCTGAGCCACGTCAACGCCAGCGTGCTGAAGATCAAGCTGGCGATGGCCATCATCGGCATCTCGTCGATACACCTGCTGCGCACCTTCATCGAGGCGGGAGCGCTCGACTCCGGTCGCGGAACCCTGACGGCGACCGGCGTGATGTGGCAGACCATCATCCACTGCGTGTTCATCCTGTCGGCGATCGGCATCGCCTTTGTGGACCGGCTGAGCCAGCCGCCGGCGCACGCGCAGCATTGAGCGCCTCGGCCCCGGTGCGCAGTGCCGCCGACCAGGACGGTCAGATGCGGCGAAGCGGGTTGGTGAGCGCGAGCACCACGCCCGCCGTTGTGAAGCAGGCGATCGCCGCGAACACGACCCGGAAGGCGTTCTTGATCTCGGCCTGGATAGCCGTCGGCACCGCAATGCCGGCGGCGGCGGCGTCGCGGCCGTGGTGGATCAGCGCCCCGAACAGCCGCATGGCCTCCGGGTCGCGCACCGCCAGATAACCGAACAGCACGGTCGCCACCAAGGCGGTGCCGAGGCCGGCGCCGATCGAGCGGGAGAACTGCACCGAGGCCGCCGCCTCGCCGAGCCGCAGCGGTCCGGCGGCGCTCTGCACCGTGACCTGCACGACGCCCATCACGGTCCCCATGCAGAGACCGTTCCACAGCATCATGGCGCCGAGCGCCCGGACGGTCATCTCGGGGGCCCAGACGGCGAGGACCACCAGATTGATCGTGGCGAGCGCCAGGCCGGCCGAGGGGAACACGGTGGTGAATCCGGTTCGGGCGACCATCCGGCCGGTCAGCAGCGAGCCGACGCCGATCCCGATGGTCAGCGGTACCAGCACCAGCCCCATGGTCGATGGCGAGGCCCCGTGCACCACCCCGAGAAAAACCGGCAGAAAGGTGATCAGCGACACCAGCGCGGCGCCGTGGCAGACCGCCATGGCGTCGCTGCGCCAGATCGCCGGCTGGCGCAGCAGGGCGAGCGGGATCAGCGGCGAGGGCGCGCGGCGCTCCTGCGCGATCAGCAGCACCAGGCTCAGCGCCGCGGCCGCGAACAGCGCCGCGGCGAAGGGGAGCGCCGCGATGTTGGCGCGCTGCACCTGCTCGAGCGACAGGAGTGTCGTGGTAACGAACACGGCGAACAGGATCAGCCCGGCCGGATCGGACTGCCATTCCACCCGCTCGGCCTTGCGGGCCGGCAGGCGGCGGACCAGCACGAGGGCGACCAGGCTGATCGGCAGGTTGACCAGGAAGATCGACTGCCAGCCGAAATGCTCGGTCAGGAAACCGCCGGCCACCGGGCCGAAGGAGTTGGCCGTGACGGCGACGGCGGCGAGCCAGCCCTGATAGCGGGCGCGCTCGCGTGGCGGCACGCTCTCGCCGACCAGGGCCTGCGACAGCGTCATCAGGCCGCCGCCGCCGAGCCCCTGCAGCACGCGCGCCAGCGTCAGCATCTCGACGGTCGGTGAGGCGGCGCACAGCAGCGACGACACGATGAAGACGACCAGCGCCACCTCCAGCATGCGGCGGCGGCCGAACGAGTCGCCGAGCCGGCCGTAGAGCGGCGCCGCGACGGTCGCGGCGATCAGGTAGGAAATGACGATCCAGGGCGCGCGCTCGATCTGGCCGGTCGCGCCGGCGATCGCCGGAAGAGCCGTCGCCACGATGGTCTGGTCGACCACGGCCAGGAACATCGGCAGCATGATCGAGGGAAACACGACCATGAAGGCCGTCTTGGCGGGCGGCTGAGCGGGAGGCGGGGGAGGGGCGGGCGGCAGAGGCTGATCGGGGGAGCTCGGCAACGGCCTGGTCCTGGCAATCCGAAAGCGGACCGAGACGTTCGCGGCTCGCAAACGGGAGGGTCGCGCTGGCGCGGGGGCACTCCCGTCCACATAGGAGCGTGGCAGGCGGATCCGCAAGGCGCAAGTCGCCGAGCGTAACGGAACAGCGCGATCCGATGCGCGGAATCCGAACGGCCATGCCGTAGCGGCCGCATGTCGCGCCGCCCGCAACGCTGGCATGCATGCACGGCCGCAGCCGCCGGGGGCGGCCGCGGCGTGTCCGGTCGACGGCTCTTACGCGCCGGTCGGCACGATGGTCCGGACGATCGAGGCGTCGAGCGCTTCGTAATCGGCGTAGCCGATGGTGGCGTAGAGCTCGGCGCGGGTCTGCATGCGGGGCAGCATGGCCTTGGTGCCGCCGTCGCGCCGGATCGCCGTGTAGAGATCCTCCTGCGCCTTGGCGGCGACCCGCAGCGAGCTGACCGGCCAGATCACGATTTTATAGCCGAGCGCCTCGAACTCGGCCGCGGTCAGGAACGGCGTGCGGCCGAACTCGGTCATGTTGGCGAGCAGCGGTACGCCCGGCAGTCGTTCGGCGAACTCGCGGAACATCGCGGGCGTGGTCAGCGCCTCCGGGAAAATCACGTCGGCGCCGGCCGCCAGATAGAGCCGCGCGCGGGCCACCGCCCCGTCGAGGCCCTCGCTCGCCGCCGCATCGGTGCGGGCGATCAGGACGAGATGCCGGCGGGCGCGCGCAGCGCCGGCGATCTTGGCCGCCATGTCGCGCGGGTCGGCGAGCTTCTTGTCGTTGAGATGGCCACACTTCTTCGGCAGGAGCTGGTCCTCGATATGGACGGCCGCCGCGCCGGCGTCCTCGAAGGTGCGCACCATGTGCATGACGTTGAGCACCTCGCCATAGCCGGTGTCACCGTCGACCAGCACGGGCAGGCCGGACGCCCGCACGACCTGCCGGATGAAGAACGAGACCTCGTCGACCGTGATGATGCCGAGGTCCGGCAGCCCCATCGAGGCCGTCATGGCGGCCCCCGAGAGGTAGCAGGCGGAGAAGCCCGCAGCGCGCGCCTGCAGGGCCGCCATCCCGTTGTGGGCGCCCGGCACCTGCAGGATTTCTGGACGGCCCAGCAGCGCGCGAAAACGTTCGCCGGCTGGGCGCTCGGGAAGGTCGGAAGCGACGAGGTACGGCATGGAACGGCTCCTGGTCCGGATGCGCTGCGGCGGGACTATTCGGCGGCGGGGTTATTCTGCGGCGGCCTGGGCCTGCCGCCGGAAGTGATGAAGCGGCCACACCATCAGGGTCGTCGCCAGCAGGATCACGCCCATGAAGGCGAGGCCCCAGGTGAACGAGCCGGTGACCTGCCGGGCCCAGCCGATGGCGGCGGGGCCGACGAAGCCGCCGAGCGCCGCGATGGTGTTGATGTAGGCGAAGCCCGCCGCACCGGCCATGCCGGTCAGGATCTGGCCCGGGATGGTCCAGAAGATCGCGCGGGCCGAGGTGACACCGACCAGCGCGAGCGTCAGCCCGATCATGGCGAGCGTCGGCGACGACGAGACGATCGAGAACGCCATGCCGACCGCACCCAGCAGGCAGGCGAGGGCGAGATTGCCGATCACCCGGCCGCTGCGGTCCGCATGCGCGGCCCAGGCCAGCATGGCGAGGCAGGCGAACACATAGGGGATCGCCGAGACGAAGCCGATCGTCAGAGGCTCGCTGAGGAACTGTTTGAGGATCAGCGGCAGCCAGATTCCGACCCCGTAGGAGCCGACCGTGAAGCCGAACTGGATGACGGCCAGCACGTGCACGCGGGGATCGCGGAGCGCCGCCATGATGTCCTTGCGCGGCTTGTCGCGGCGCTCGGCGGCGAGCATGTCGAGAATGGTCGTGCGCTCGTCGTCGGTGAGCCAGGTCGCGGTGGCGGGGCTGTCGGCGAGCGCCCGCAGGGCCCACAGGCCGACCAGGGCCGTCGGTGTGCCCTCGATGATGAACATCCACTGCCAGCCGGACAGGCCCCAGATCCCGTCCATGTGAAGCAGCGCGCCGGACACCGGGCTGCCGAGCAGCGAGGACAGCGGGATCGACAGCAGGAACCAGGCCATGATGCGGGCCCGGTACTGCTTCGGGAACCAGGTCGACAGGAAGAACGCGACGCCCGGGAAGAAGCCCGCCTCCGACATGCCGAGCAGGAGCCGCGCCGCATAGAAGCTGAACGGGCCGACCACCAGCGCCATGAAGGCCGACATGATGCCCCAGGTGATCATGATGCGGGCCAGCCACAGGCGCGCGCCGACCCGGTACATCACGATGTTGCTCGGCACCTCGAAGATGCAATAGGCGAAGAAGAAGATGCCGGCGCCGACCCCGAACTGGGCGGAGCTCAGCCCGATCTCGTCGTTCATGGTGAGCGCCGCGAAGCCGATATTGGTGCGGTCGAGATAGTTGAGGAAGTAACCGCAGATCAGAACCGGCAGGAAGCGATAGGCGATCTTGCGGATGATCGCCGCCTCGCGCGGATCGTCCGTCGCCTTGGTGGTCGCGTTCATGGTGGCAGTCCTTGTCTGTCCGCACCGACGCTCGTGGCCGGGTGCCGTACTTTTCAGAAGCCGAAGAACGCGCCCGGCGTGCGCCGGAAGACGATGTCGCGGGCGGCGGTGTCGGGGACCCAGCGCTGGAGATCGGCGAGGCAGCCCGGATAGGTGCGGCCGGTCTCGAACGAGACCCACGGCCAGTCGCTGCCCCACACCAGGCGATCGGGCCCGCCGGCCTTCATCAGCGCGTCGACATAGGGCTGCGGAGCGGCGCCGCCGAGCCGGTAGGGCGCCGACAGCTTCACCCAGGTCGAGCCGGCGGCGACGGCGTCGAGAACGGCGCGGAAGCCGGCGCCGTCGACGCCGGTGGCCGGTTCCGGCGAGCCGAAATGGTCGATGACGATCTTGGCGCCGCCCTTGCGGATGGCTGCCAGCACGTCCGGCATCTTGGCGCCTTCCAGATAGAGCTCGACATGCAGGTCGAGGTCGCGCGCGAGGCCGAACAGGCGCTGATAGTCGGCGCCGCCGGCATCCGGAAGGGTGTTGCGGTGGAACCAGTTGAGGCGCAGGCCGCGGATGCCGCCGCGCCTGAGCGCGGCAAAGTCCGCCTCGCTGATCGTCGGATCGACGATGGCGGTGCCGCGCAACCGTTCAGGATAGCGGCCCAAGGCCTGCAGCAGCAGCGAATTGTCGGTGCCGTAGAAGCTCGGCTGGGTGAGCACGCCGCGGCCGACGCCATGGGCGTCGAGGACGGCGATGAACTCCTCGACCGGGACGTCGCGCGCCGGCTCGGAATGCCGGCCGGGGGCGAGCGGCGCACTCTTCAGCATGATGTGGGCGTGGCAGTCGACGCCGGGTGTGCTGGTGGTTTCGGCCGGCATGGCGACATCTCCTGCGGCGGTGACGAGCGCCGCGGCACCCGCGGCGACGGCGAATTGACGACGAGACAGGTTCATCAGGCTCTCCTCCTCCGGGCCGAGGCCGCAGATGGCGGTCCGGTCGACTGGCGTCCTGAACGGATGACGGCGAAGGGGGTGCGGAGGGGACGCTAGCGCCGCGGGCACACATTGGTCCAATTGGAAGGTTGAGCGAAAGCTGATAGGAAATTCCTATGAGACGCTACACCATGGCCCAGCTCGAGGCGTTTGCGGCGATCGCCGATCTGGGCTCGTTTCGTCTCGCCGCCGAGCGGCTCGGCCTCACCCAGCCGACCATCTCGCTGCGCATCCGCGAGCTGGAGACCTCGCTCGGCTGCGCCCTGTTCGTGCGCGGCAAGGGCGGCGTGCGGTTGTCCGAGGCCGGTCAGGTGATGCTGCAATACGTGCAGCGCGGCCTCGACGTGTTCGACGAGATGACGCGGCACCTCGCGACCGGCGATCCGCTGCGCGGCGTGCTGCGGCTCGGCTCGTCCAACACCTTCGCGCTGAGCTGCCTGCCCGCCGTGCTGGCGGCCCTGGAGGAGAGCCAGCCCGGGCTCCGCGTCGCCCTGACGGTCAGTAACAGCACGACGCTCGGCGCGCTCCTCGGCGCGCGCAAGCTCGACGTCGCCTTCCTGGTCGACATGCCGGTGCCGGCCCACGTCAGGATCGAGCCGATCGCGCTGTCCGAGATCGCCTGGTTCGCCGGCGCCGGATCGCGCATCGGCCGGCGGACCGTGCGGCCGGGCGACCTCGTCGCCGAACGGATCGTCACGCTGCCGCCGCCGTCGCCGTTTCACACCATCATCAGCGACTGGTTCGCGACCACGCCGTCGCCGCTGCCGATGCTCAGCACCTGCAACGACATGGCGACCATCGTCCGCCTGGTCCGGGCGGGCGTCGCGGTCAGCGTGCTGCCGGCCTGCGTCGTCGACGTCGAGCTCGAAGCCGGCTCGATCGTCCGGCATCGGGCGACGCCGCCGCTCGCGCCGCTGACCCTCTGCGCGGCCTATCAGGCGGCGGTGCGGGGACGAACCAGCGACGTCATTCTCCGGGTGGCACGCGACGCGGTCGCCCGTGCGCGAGGACGCCTCGTGCCGACCCGGGACGGCCAGCCTCCGGCGGGGCGCGGTACGGCACTGTGATCGGGCGGCGAGGGCGCGCGGCGCTCACATGGCCGCGCGGATGCGAGCGGAGGCTTGGCGCAGCGCGGCGAGAAACTCGGTCTTGGCGCGCGCCTCGGTGAAGACGCCGGACGGAAGACTCACGTTCGCCGCCGCGACGACCGTGCCGTCGGCATCGCGCACCGGCACGGCGAGTCCGCAGATCGACTCGTCGAGCTCGGCATCGACCCAGGCGCAACCGGTCTCGCGGACCTTTTCGATCGCGGTGCGCAGCCGTTCCGGATCCGTGACGGTGGCGTGGGTGAGGCGCTTGAGCGGCGCCGTCGTGAGGTAATGGTCGAGCGCGGCCGGCGGCTCGGCGGCGAGCAGCACGCGCCCCATCGACACCGCATGGGCCGGCAGCCGGCTGCCGAGCGTCGGGCTGGCGCGCAGGATCCGATAGGTCGGCACCCGCACCACGTATACGATCTCGTCGCCGTCCAGCACCGACATGGCGCAGCTCTGGCCGATCTCGCCCGACAGCTCCTCGAGCGCGAGCTGTGCCTGCCGCCAGAACGGCAGGGCGTACAGATACGACAGACCGAGCTTCAGTACCTTCGGCGTCAGCCAGAAGCGCTTGCCGTCGCTCGCCGCGTAGCCGAGCTCGGTCAATGTCAGCGCGAAGCGCTTCACCACGCTGCGCGGCAGCCCGGCCGCCTCCGCGATGCTCGCCACGGTCTGGCGCGGCGCGCCCCGCCCCAAAACCTCGATGACGGAGAGGCCGCGCGCCAGCGCCCGGACGAAGGTTTCGCTCTCGGCAGTCGCCATGTCGCTCGGGATCCGGTCGGGGTTGGAAAGCTGCGGTTGCGTGTGGCGACCGCGCGCTTGACAGCGCCACGGCCCTCCCGCAAAGTTCGCAATACAGCTATAAAAGTTCGCTTAGCGGTCAATGTTAGCGGGTTCGGCGCCGAACCGCAAGCCCGGCCGCCCGACGGGGGAAACATGAACCAGGTCGCGATCGACTTCTGGAAGGACGAGAAGCTGCGCATGGCGTGGGACGACATCGTCCCGGGCGCGCCGCGCAAGACGGTGCCCTATGTGCTGACCAGGGAGGCGATCCAGGCCTATTGCCGCTCGGTCGGCGACCTGCATCCGCTCTACATGGACGAGGACCTTGCCAGGGCCTCGCCCCATGGCGGCCTGATCGCGCCGCCGTCGATCCACATCCTGCTGATGTTCGCCTGCACGCCGATCGACGACTGGATGCGCAGCCCCGGCACCGTCAATGCCGGGCAGTCGTGGAGCTACAACGTTCCGGCGCGGCCGGGCGACACCATCCGGATGGATGCGCGCGCGCTCGACAAGTTCATCCGCAAGGACCGGCTGTTCGTCATCCACGACAACGTGTTCTTCAACCAGAACGACGACGTGATCTGCTCCGGCCGCGGCTGGACGATCCGGCCGATGTGAGGGTGCCCATGGACAAGACTTTCGACACGATCGCGATCGGCGACACCATCGCGGGCACCCCGTTCGCTCCGACCCGCGAAACCATCCGCGAATTCTGCGACGCCTCGCTCGACTACAATCCGCTGCACTGGGACGACGACTACATGAAAGGCAGCTTCGGCAAGACCCAGTTCGGCGGCATCATCATGCACGGGATGACCAATTTCGGTATCATCACGAAAATGCTGACCGACTGGCTCTATCCGATGGGCGGCGTGCACCGTCGCCTGGAGACGCGCTGGAAGGCGCCGGTGAAACCCGGCGACACCATCGTGCCGACCGGCACCGTGACGGCCAAGAAGGTGACGGGAAAAGGCCGCTGGGCCGTGATCGCGGTGGAGATCAAGAACCAGCACGGCACGACCGTCGCGCAGGGGGAGGCGATGGCGGAGTTTCCGCCGGCCACCTGAGATAGTCTCGTCATTCCGGGGCGCCGCGCAGCGGCGAGCCCGGAATCCATATACACAGACAGGGGTTATGGATTCCGGGGCGCGGGCCTGCGGTCCGCGCCCCGGAATGACGCTGGACATCGAATCCGGCTGCGGCCGGGAAACACGACGAACGAAGAACAACAAGCCGACACATCCACGGGAGAAACACCATGAGACGCCTGTTCGTCGCCGCGTGCTTCGCGGCGCTGCTGGCCGCGACGCCATGTGTATCCGCGGAAACCTGGCCGAGCCAGCCGGTCAAGATCATCGTGCCGTTCCCGGCCGGCGGCACCACCGACATTCTGGCCCGCGTGGTCGCCGATCAGCTCGCGGCGAAATGGAGTCAGGCCGTCGTGGTCGACAACCGCGGCGGCGCCAGCGGTACGGTCGGCTCCGAGCAGCTCGTGAAGTCGCCACCCGACGGCACCACTCTGATGATCACGGCGACCCATCACGTGATCAACCCGTCGCTGTTCAAGCAGCTCCGCTACGACTCGCGCGCCGACTTCACGCCTGTCGCCCTGATCGCCTCGGTGCCCAACGTGCTGGTCGTGCATCCCTCGCTGCCGGTGAAGACCGTGAAGGAGCTGATCGAACTCGCCAGACGAGAGCCCGGCAGGCTGAACTTCGGCTCGGCCGGAACGGGCGGCGCCAACCACCTGTCGGGTGAGCTGTTCGCTTTCCAGACCGGCATCAAGATCACGCATGTGCCCTACAAGGGCGCGGCGCCGGCGCTCAACGACCTCTTGGGCGGCCACATCCCGATGATGTTCGACTCGCTGCCCGGCGTGGTCGGCCACATCCAGTCCGGCGGCCTGCGGGCGCTCGGCGTCACCAGCCTGACGCGGGCCGCGGCGGCGCCCGACATTCCCACCCTCGACGAGGCCGGCGTGAAGGGTTTCGACGCCACCGCCTGGTTCGGGCTTTACGGGCCGGCGAAAATGCCGGAGGCGGTGCTCCAGAAGATTTCCGACGACGTGCGCGAGGTGTTGCGCTCGCCTGTCGCGCAGGCGAAGCTGAAGGAGCTGGGTGCCGAACCCGGCACCATGTCGCAGCCGCAATTCGCCGCGTTCGTGCTCGCCGAGATGGACAAGTGGCACGACGTCGTTACCAAGGCCGACATCCGCGTCACCCAATAACGTCGCGGGCCGGCGGGCCCGCTCAACGCTCCGGACCAGCCTCACGTCATGACCAGTGCTCTCTCCCACATCCGCGTGCTCGATCTCTCGCGGGTGCTCGCCGGCCCGTGGTGCACTCAGAACCTCGCGGATCTCGGCGCCGACGTCATCAAGGTCGAGCGGCCCGGCTGCGGCGACGACACCCGCGCCTGGGGGCCGCCCTGGGTCGCCGATGCGAGCGGCGGGGCGTCGCGCGACTCGACCTATTTTGCAGCGGCCAACCGCGGCAAGCGCTCGATCGCCATCGACATCGCCCGGCCGGAGGGGCAGGCGCTGGTGCGCGAGCTCGCCGCGTCATGCGACATCGTCATCGAGAACTTCAAGGTCGGTGATCTCGCCCGCTACGGGCTCGACTATGCATCCCTGCAGACGATCAATCCGGGCCTCGTCTACTGCTCGATCACGGGCTACGGCCAGGACGGGCCGGCGGCGCACAAGCCCGGCTACGACTTCGTGTTCCAGGCGCAGGGCGGCCTGATGAGCGTCACGGGCGAGCGCGACGATCGGCCGGGCGGCGGGCCGCAAAAGGTCGGCATCGCCATCGCCGACGTGCTGACCGGCATGTACGCCTCGATCGCCATTCTGGCGGCGCTCAGCCATCGCAGCGTGACGGGGCGTGGCCAGTACATCGACATGGCGCTGCTCGACTGCATCGTCGCGCTCGGCGGCAACCAGGTGACGGGTTATTTGGCCAGCGGGAAGGTGCCGCACCGCTATGGCAACGCGCATGCGAGCCTGGTCCCCTACGAAGTGTTCGAGACTGCCGACGGCCATGTGGTGATCGCGGTCGGCAACGACACCCAGTGGCAGCGCTGCTGCGAGGTGCTGGGCCGCGCGGATCTTGCCGACGACGCGCGCTACAAGACGGTGACGGGCCGCATCCTCGGGCGCGAAGCGTTGACGGCCGAGATCGCCTTGACGTTGCGCGAGCGGACGACCGCCGACTGGATCGCGGCGCTGGAGGCGCGCGGCGTGCCGTGCGGGCCGATCAACGACTACGCCCAGGTCTTTCAGGATCCACAGGTGCAGCATCGCGGCCTGCGCGTCGATCTTTCGCGCGGCGACGGGGGACACGTCGCCACCATCGCCTCGCCGCTGCGGCTCGCCGGCACGCCGCCGCAGTACGACCGTGCGCCGCCGCTGTTGGGCGAGCACACGGCCGAGATCCTGCGCGACCTGCTCGGCCGGAGCCCGGCCGATATCGACGCGCTGCGCGACGCCGGCGTGATCGGACTCACTCGGCCGCTTCACGCGCCCGCCGGCTGACGATCGTGTTGAGGGCCGAGCCGGCCCGGAACCAGGCGAGTTGGGCCGCACTGTAGGAGTGGTGCAGCGACAGCGTTTCGACCGTGCCGTCGGCGTGCTGCACCCGGCAGGTCACCGGACGGCCGGGTGCGAGATCGGCGAGCCCGACGAGGCCGATGCGGTCGTCCACAAGAATGCGCTCGTAGTCGTCGGCATTCTCGAAGGTCAGCGCCAGCAGGCCCTGCTTCTTCAGGTTGGTCTCGTGGATGCGGGCGAAGCTGCGCGCGATCACGGCGACGCCGCCGAGCAGCCGCGGCGACAGCGCGGCGTGCTCGCGGCTCGATCCCTCGCCGTAGTTCCTGTCGCCGATCACCACCCAGCGCAGCCCCTGCGCCTTGTAGGCGCGGGCGATCGCCGAGAACGACGCGGTCTCGCCCGACACCACGTTGCGGCCGCGGCCGGCCTCGCCCGTATAGGCGTTGACGGCGCCGAGGAACATGTTGTCGCTGAAGCGGTCGAGATGGCCGCGCAGCCGCAGCCACGGTCCGGCCGGCGAGATGTGGTCCGTGGTGGTCTTGCCGCGCGCTTTCAGCAGCACCGGCATGTTCAGAAGATCGTCGCCGTCCCAGGCCGGCCACGGCGCCAGCCGCTGCAGCCGCTCGCTCGCCGGATCGATGTCGAGCGCGACGGCGCGGCCGTCCGCCGGCGGCGCGATGCAGGCGCGGGCGCGTGAAAAGCCCACGGTCGGAACGTCCGGTGCCGGCTGCGGCGGCTGCAGGCGGAACGGCCGCCCGTCCGCGCCGGTCAGCGTGTCGGTCAGCGGGTTGAACGACAGCCGCCCGGCGATCGCCAGCGCCGTGACGATCTCGGGGCTGGCGATGATGTTCATGGTGGTGGCGCGGCCGTCGTTCCGCCGCGGGAAATTGCGATTGTAGGAGGTCGCGATCACGTTCGGCGCATCGGCCGCAGGATCCGCCCGGCGCCACTGACCGATGCACGGCCCGCAGGCATTGGCGAGCGCGATGGCGCCGAGGCTTTCCAACGCGTCGAGCTGGCCGTCGCGCGCGACGGTCGCCCGCACCGTCTCGGAGCCCGGCGTCACCATCAGCGGCACGGCGGAAGCGAGCCCGTGGGCGCGCGCCTGTGCGGCGACGTCTGCGGCGCGGCTCATGTCCTCGTAGGAGGAGTTGGTGCAGCTTCCGATCAGGGCCGCGGACAGATTGTCGACCAGGCCGTCGTGGCCGTCGGCGACCGCGGCGGCAAGTGCCGAGATCGGGCGGGCAAGGTCCGGCGTATGCGGCCCGGAGACATGCGGTTCCAACGTCGAAAGATCGAGCCGGACGACGCGGTCGTAGAACTTCTCCGGCTCGGCCTCGACCTCGGCGTCGGGCGCGAAGAGGTCGCGGTGCCGCTCGATCACCGGCACGAGATCGGCGCGGCCCGTCGCGGCGAGATAGCGCGTCATCCAGTCGTCGTAAGGGAACATCGACGTGGTGGCGCCGAGCTCGGCGCCCATGTTGGCGATGGTCGCCTTGCCGGTGGCGCTGATGGTGCGGGCGCCGGGGCCGATATACTCGATGATCGCATTGGTGCCGCCCGACACCGTGAGGGCCTGCGCGACGGAGAGGATCACGTCCTTGGGCGCCGTCCAGCCGCTCAGGGAGCCTGTGAGATAGACGGCGATGCGGCGCGGATAGAGCAGCTCCCACGGCAGCCCGGCGATCACCTCGACGGCATCGGCGCCACCGACTCCGACCGCGCAGGCGCCGAGCCCGCCGGCGTTCGGCGTATGCGAGTCGGTGCCGATAAGGATCTGGCCCGGCACCGCGTAGTTCTCCAGCACCACCTGGTGGATGATGCCGGCCCCCGGCTCCCAGAAGCCGCAGCCATACCGGGCCGAAGCCGAGCGCAGGAACCCGTAGACCTCCTGGTTCTCGGCGAGCGAGGCGGCCAGATCGGCGCCGGCGCCGGTGCGGGCCTGGATCAGGTGATCGCAGTGGATCGTGGTCGGCACCGCGACGCGGTCGAGCCCGGTCTGCATGAACTGCAGCATGCCGCTCTGGCCGAGCACGTCCTGGAACACCACCCGGTCGGGCCGCAACGACAGATAGCTCCTGCCCGGATCGAGCTCCTGCGTCTCCGGCGCGTCGAGATGGCCGAGCAGGATCTTTTCGGCGAGCGTCAGCGGCCGGCGCAGGCGATCGCGCACGATCGCGAGGCGACGGCTCATCTCGCCGTATAGGACTTCGACGGAGGCGGGCGTGGGATCGATGGCGGCTGGGCTGGTCTCGGTCATGGCGGCGGCTCCGTGATGGTCGATGGACATCGCCGCACGCCTAAGGCGACATCGTCAGTCGATCCATACTATGGTAAAAGCAAAATCCATATCTATTCGATATGTATCGGAGACATGCATGGAGCTCCGCCATCTCCGCTATTTCGTCGTCGTCGCCGAGGAGAGCCACATCACCCGCGCGGCCGAGCGGCTGGGCATGCAGCAGCCGCCGCTGAGCCAGCAGATGAAGGCGCTGGAGCGCGAGCTCGGCGTCCAGCTCCTGCGGCGGCGACCGCGCGGCGTCGAGCTGACGGCGGCGGGCCGCAGCTTTCTGGCCGACGCGCGCGCCGTGCTGGCCCAGGCCGAGCACGCGGTGGCGGGCGCGCGGCGCACCGCCCGCGGCGAGCAGGGCCAGGTCTGCATCGGCTTCACCAGCTCGGCGCCGTTCCATCCGCTGGTGCCGCGCGTCATCCGCGCCTTTCGCGAGGCGTTTCCGCGTGTCGCGGCGACGCTGGAGGAGGGCGGGACGCTGGAGCTGGTCGCCGACCTGCAGAACGAGACCGTCGACGTCGGCTTCGTGCGCACCCCGGTCGACGCCGAGGGGCTGGTCGTGCATCCGTTGCTCGACGAGCCGATGGTGGTGGCGTTGCCGCGCGGCCATCTCCTTGCGCAAGGTCGGGCGAACGGGCCGCCGCTGGCGCTGAAGGCGCTGGCCGGCGAGACCTTCATTCTCTATCGGCGGCGCAGCGGACCGGGCCTCTACGACGCCATCATCGCGGCCTGCCGGGCGGCGGGCTTCAGCCCGACGGTCGGCCAGGAGGTGCCGCGGATCGTCTCCACCTTGAACCTGGTGGCGGCGGGACTCGGGCTGTCGCTGGTGCCGGAGTCGCTCGGCCGCATGCAGATGGACGGCGTCGTCTATCGCCGCCTGCAAGGCCGCGCCCAGCCGACCGCGCCGCTGCTGCTGGTCGCGCGCCGCGGCGATCCGTCCGGCACGGTGCGGCAGTTTCTCTCGCTGGCGCGTCGCGCCGCGAAGGACTTTGCGCCGGATGTGGCGCCGGTGATGCCGTCCCCCGTCACTTCGCGCCGGCGGAAATGAGCTCCGGCCGATACTCGAAATGCATCGTGTCGTAGTGATACCACTTGCCGCCCCAGACGAAGCCGTGGCGCTCGAACACGTCGACGATCTCGTGCGGCATGCGGTTCTTGTAGGGGATCGGGTCGGTCTTTTTCGTCCACAGCCAGTAGTCGGAGACGTCGAGATTGAGGTCGATGGCGGCGCCGTAGCCGTGCATGCTCATCTTGCCGGTGTCGGCGACCGGCCGGCAGGCCAGCACGCCGGCGATCGGGAAGGCGGACTTGCGGATCTCCGCCGGCAGCGCCTCGATCTCGTCCGACACAGCCTTCAGCTTCTCGGCGACACCGTTGACGCTGGTCACCGAGACCTTCTTGCCCCAGCTCTTCGGCAGCCAGGTGATCGACACCATGCGGGCCTGCACCTCGCCCTTCTTGCAGTCGCCGTACATCTTCTTGAAGAACGCCTCGTTGCGGAAGCGGCCCGGATCGTCGTTCAGGGGGGGCGGCGCGGCGAGGCGCCCGGTGCGGTAGGGCAGGCGGAGCTGATCGAGGATCGAGGCGTTGGCCAAGAGCTCCTTGAACGGCTTGTCGGCGCGGCCGTCGGAGGCCGGCATGGCGGTGCCGTCGCGCCAATAGACGCGCTCGCCGTCGTGGCGCGCCAGCGCGTCCGGATAGGCGGCGACCAGCGCGTCGAGCAGCTCCGTCGTCGATGCGGCGGGGGCGACGTGCGCGTCCGTCAGAACCAGCCCGAACGCGAGTCCGGCGAGAACGAATCGGGAGAACCGGCGGGACATGGGTGTCTCCTGAAAAAATCAGTTCGATGAAAGGATCGACGCCGTTCGACAATCGCGCCGGGCGCCGCGGCACGCAACGAATTCTTAACCGGCCACGCTCCGTTTCCGATTCGTGTTCGCGGACCGGAGCGGGAACATCGACGCGGTCGTCGCGATGCGCCTGCGGCGCAGCGATCGACGTGTCGCAATACTTTCTTAATCGCCCCCTGTCCGTTTCCGATTCGTCTTGTGTCACGGATTGTTCTTTTGCGCGGTCTGACCCGGCAGGAAGACGGCTATGACAATCAAAATAACGCGCCGAACCGTCTCCCCATTAAAACCTTGTTTACCGGACTCTCTCTGTTTCCGATTCGTCTTGTTTCACGGAACGTTCGTGGAGATGCCAGGATGATCCTCCTGTCCGCCGGCCGGACCGCCGTGGTGCTGGCCGTCACAATGATGCTGGCGTTCGCGCTGGCGCCGACCGCCGGCCGCGCCGCCGACGCCGCCTTCCAGCAATGGCTGCAGAGCCTGTGGCCGGACGCCCAGAAGCTCGGCGTGTCGCGCGCCACCTTCGAGCAGGCGGTGCGGGGGCTCGAGCCCGACCTGTCGTTGCCCGACCTGGTGATCCCGGGCCGCGCCCAGACGCCGCCGCGCGGCCAGGCCGAGTTCGTCCAGACGCCGGCCGAGTATCTGCGCGAGAAGACGCTCGCCAGTCTGGCCGGCCAGGGCCGCCAGCTCCTGGAGCAGCACCGCACGGCGCTGCAGGGGATCGAGCAGCGCTTCGGCGTGCCGGGCTCGGTCGTGCTGGCGATCTGGGGCCGCGAGACGGCGTTCGGCACCTACAAGCTGCCGCACGACGCGCTGCGGGTGCTGGCGACGCAGGGGTACTACGGCCGCCGCAAGGACATGTTCCGCAACGAGCTGCTCTACGCCATGAAGATGATGGAGGACGGCGTGGCGCGGTCCGACATGCGGGCCTCGTGGGGCGGTGCCTTGGGGCTGACCCAGTTTCTGCCGTCGGAGTTCTACAAGCACGGCGTCGACTTCGACGGCGACGGAAAGCGCGACATCTGGCGCTCGGTGCCGGATGCGCTCGCGTCCGCGGCCCAGCAGCTCGCCGCCAAGGGCTGGCAGGCCGGCAAGCACTGGGCTTACGAGGTCAAGCCGCCGCGCGGGCTCGACTGCACCATCGCGGATCCCGACAACCTCAAGCCGCTGCGCGACTGGCTCGCTGCCGGCTTCGTGCCGGCCGGCGGAAAGCGCCCGGCGGCCGCGGATCTGAACGAGCCGGCCTCGCTGCTGCAGCCGGCCGGGCTGCACGGCCCGTCGTTCCTGATCATGAAGAACTACTACGTGATCAAGGACTATAACTTCTCGGATCTGTATGTGCTGTTCGTCGGCAATGTCTCGGATCGCATCGCCGGCGGCGGTCCGTTCGAGCGCGCCTGGGATCCGGTGGTGCAGTTGCGCACCAAGGATCTGGAGGAGATGCAGAACCACCTCGCGGCGCTCGGGATGTACCGCGACAAGATCGACGGCAAGGCCGGCATGCGCACGCGGCTCGCGCTCGGCGCCTACGAGAAGGCCAACGGCCTGTCGCTCGACTGCTGGCCGGACGCCGCCGTGCTGGACCACATGCGGGCGCGAGCGTCGCGGCGATGAGTTATCGGGCGGTGGGAGGAGGCTGCGGCGCCTCGGGACTCAGAGTTCCGGATTATCGCGTCGCTGCCAAACGAGGGCGGCTTCGGAGATGCCGAGCTTCGACGTGATCAAATTGACGGCTTCACTGATCTCGTCCACGTCGTGAAACCGGCGAGGAAGATAGATTGTCGACGTCGCGGGCGGATGCCCTTCGTAGCGCATCACCGCGAACGGCATGTCACCCAGGACAAAGCCCGCACCGGCGTACCCGTCGAGATCGTCCCAACCGGTCTCGATCCCTGCGCCCAACTTGGACAGGAGCGGGCCGATCTCGGTGCCGATGACCGCTTGCGGAATCAGGTTTTCGCTCTCCAAGAGCTTGTGCAGGTTTGCGATCTCAAGGGGTCCCATGCGGTCCTCCGCCGGCCCGACCGGATCGTAAGGCTGCGCCCCACTGCGCGACGTGCTCAACGCTGCAAGCGCACCTCTTATACGAGCAAATCGTAAAGAACGAATTGTCATGGCTGTAAATTGGTGACCACCGCTGGAATGACGGCGAAGTCCTCGTTGTTCGAGTTCTGTCGCAGCGAAACACCCGGCGTGTCCGGATGGTACCAAGCTGCCTCAAAAGGGGAACCGCTCCCCGGGTGAGGAGGAATGGGAGTCGTGAATTGGATGCCGCGCCGGTCGGGCGGGAGCCGATCACGATATGCTTTGACGCTCGGGTTGAGGCCCCAGCGCGCAGTGCGACCCCAAATCTCTCCAGACGCGACCTGTTGTACGGCGTCCTGCGATGTCTGTGTCGGGCTCTCTCGCCGGTGAAATGGTCCGTTCGCCATCCGTCCCTTCGCCCCCCACGGAGATCGGACTTGGAAACAACTATGACGATAGCCGGCATTGTCTCTCCCGCGTGACAGTTGTCAACCGTGCCTGGCTCGATCGCCGCGGGACAAGTGTGTGCCATGACTTGCCGATTTTTCCGGTCTTCGGTCTGCCTCTGTATGTAGACACGAAAACGGCCGGTGGGAGGCCGGCCGTTTGGGCGTCGCGGAAACGTGTTGGAGGCGCCGCCTTGCCGTTCAGGGGCAGAACCAACGCGGCCGCGAATAGCCGATGAACCCGCCATAGGGGTCGTAGAGCGGCCGGCGCGCCCAGTAGCCGCCGGGGCAGCCGACCGGGATCGGGCCCGCATAGGCCGGGTAGGGCGCCCAGCCGGCGGCCGGTGCGTAGCCCGGATACGGGCCGGGCGGGGGAGGCGGGGGCGGCGCCGCATAGGCCGGGTCGTACGGATAGGCCGGCCGCGAGCTCGCGATCGCACCGCCGATGATGGCGCCGGCCGCGAGGCCGCCGATGATGCCGGCCGCTGCCGCGCCGCCGCCGCCGCCGCGGTGATAGTAGTACTGGGCCTGGGCGTCGCTCGCCGGCAGCGCCAGGACGGCAGCCAGCGCGGCTGCCGAAAGAGCAGTCAGGGTTCGGGTCATGGTCCCCTCGTGAGGCTCGGATGATGCGCCGCGCGCCCGGACTTGCGATGACAGGTCGGGGGTTCGGCTCGCCGGCAATCAGCCCCGTGCGGCTGACGTCACCAGCCGAATTGAGCACGCCCAATTTGTCGTTAGTTTGGCGGAGCGCCTGCGACCTGCCGCTAACGCGTTGGAACAGATGAACAATCGTTAATAGCAGAGCGGCGCCACGCGCCAGCGCCAGCCGTATTCGGTCCAGATCCGCTGGCGCTGCATGAAGCAGCCCGGCGCGACCGGCACGGCCGGCCCATAGAGGTTGCTCCACGGCAGCGGCGCGCCGGGTCCTGCGTAGGGGCCATAGGCGTAGTAGCCGTTGTTGGCGACGGTGCCGCCGATGATCGGGCCGGCGACCTCGCCAGCGTAACCGGCATAGCCGCGCGGCGCGATGTCGGCCGCATCGGCCCCGCCGGGCCATGTCGTTCCGAAGAGCGCGACGACACTGACGAGCAGGAGAGCCCGGATCGTCCGGCGCCACGATGACGGTCTAGTCCGTGCGGTCGTGCGCCGTGCGATCGCGCTCGTCGTGGGCCGGCTCCAGGTCATCGGCTGGTCCTTTCGGGTCTCCGACCGACGTAAAGATCATTTAATCGGCGATCGGTAGAATTGCATCAAAACGAATGCTCTCTCGCTCCATGCGGACCCACGATGATCCATCCCGCCAGCCTCGTCATCCTGATTCTGCTGGTCGGATCCGCCGACGCCGGCCCTGTTTGCACGACCGTGCCCGCCGACACGTGGCTGCCGCTGCAGGCGATGCGCGAGCGCATCGAGACGGACGGCTACAGGATCGTCGTGTTCAAGACGACGCCGGGACACTGCTATGAGATTTACGGGCGCGACAAGCACGGTCGGCGGGTCGAGATCTATTTCGACCCGGTGTCCGGCGCCCCGGTGAAGGCGAACGTCCGGTGAGCCGCGACCCCGATACAGTTCCGGCCGTAGCCGCACGAGCGAACTTTCGCGAGATCGCGCCCTACGCGATCGCGATCGGCTTGTTCCTTGCCGCGATCGTCGGCTCCGCCGGCTTTTACGCCCACGAGCTCGCCCACGGCAAATCCTCGGTCGTGTCCGTGGCGACCGACGTCAAGCGACACGATTTGGTGCGCGAGCTCGATCGCTATCTTGCGCACATCCTCGCTGGCGTGACGGCCGTGACGATCGGCTTCGAGGAGGAGGAGCGCTCCGCCATGGTGGCGGGCGCGGTCGTGGACGTGCGTCGCATGCTCGCCCTCGACTCGCCGCTCGACCGGCTGATCGGGGTCACCGGCGACGTCGTTTCCGCGCGCGACCACCTCGCCTTGTGGAACGCGGTGGTCGAGATCGGCGAAAGCCTCGATCACTTCGCCGCCTGGGAACAGATCGGTGCGACCGAAGAGGAGCGCTCGTTCCATATTCTGCGTACCTACGACAATGTACGGACAGCGCGCCGCGTGCTCGGCCACATCGACGACGTGCTCGACGACCGCATCAGGGCGACCCTCGAATCCTCCGCCGAGCTGTTCGGTGCGGCGGTGCCGACGCTGTGGACCATCGGGCTGGCGGGAGCGCTGATCGGCGCGGCGGTCGCACTTTTCGTGCTGGCCTCGATCCGCCGGCTGCAGCACACGCGGCACGCCCTCGAATCGAGCGAGGCCGAGCTGTCGGAGCAGAATCGGCTGTTCAAGGACGCGCTCGAGAGCATGAACCAGGGGCTCTCGATGTTCGATGCCGAGCGGCGACTGATCGTCTGCAACCAGCGTTTCGTCGATCTCTACGGCCTGCACGCATTGGCGCCGCGACGCGGAACGCGCTTCGACGAGATCGTCAGGGCGCGGCGCGATCTGGGGCTGGTGGTCGGTCCGGGCAGCCGTCTCGATCGCGAGCCGACTGCCGATACACAGTGGCTCGAGACCCTGGCGGACGGGCGCGTCATCGGAATCAACCCGCGACTGAACGCCACCGGCGGATGGGTCTGCACGCATACGGACATGACCGACCTCAAGCGCGCCGAGGAGCAGCGCGCCCGCGCCGAGGCCGAATCCGTCCGCGCCCGCGAGCACGAGCGCGCCGCCGAGGTGGCGAGCAAGGCCAAGTCCGCCTTCTTCGCCGTGATGAGCCACGAGATCCGCACGCCGCTCAACGGCCTGCTCGGGCTTGCCGCGACCCTGCTGGAGACGACCCTCGACACCGACCAGCGCAAGACCCTCGAGGCGATCAACCAGTCGGGCGAGTGCCTGCTCGCGATCCTCAACGACATCCTCGATCTGTCGAAGCTCGAGGCCGGGCGCGTGCAGTTCGAATGCGTCGCCTTCTCGCCGCGCGAGCTCGCCGACGACGTGGTCGGGGTGCTCGGACCGCAGGCGCGCGCCAAGGGCGTCGCGCTGTTCCTGTCGGTCGCCGGCGACGTTCCACCCCTGATGCTCGGCGATCCCGGCCGGATCCGCCAGGTGCTGCTCAATCTCGCCGGCAATGCCATGAAGTTCACGCCGACCGGCGGCGAGATCGAGGTCGTGGTCGGCTGCGCGGGCCGCGCCGCCGGCGGGGCGACGCTCGAATGGGCGGTGCACGACAGCGGCATCGGCATCGCGCCGGAACGCATCGGCACGCTGTTCTCCGACTACGTGCAGGCCGACAGCTCGATCAACCGCCGCTTCGGCGGCACCGGCCTCGGCCTTGCGATCTGCAAGCGGCTGGTCGAGCAGATGGGCGGCGACGTGGCGGTCCGCTCCGTGCTCGACGAGGGGTCGACCTTCACGGTGCGGCTGCCGCTCGCGGTCACCGACGTGCCCCGCGACCGCGGCGCCGGTCCGGTGTCGCACGCCGCCTTCACGGCGGTGCTCGGCCGGCTCGCCCGCCCGTTGCGGGTGCTGCTGGTGGAGGACAACGGCACCAATCAGATGGTCGTGACCCGGATGTTGAAGTCGTTCGACATCACCATCCGGATCGCCGAGGACGGCTTCCAGGCGGTCGCGGCCGTGTCGGAGTTCGCCTGCGACCTGATCCTGATGGACGTGCGCATGCCCGGCATGGACGGCCTGGAGGCGACGCGCCACATCCGCGCCCGCGGCGGACGCTGGGCCAGCATGCCGATCATCGCGCTGACGGCCAACGCGTTCCCGGACGATGTCCAGGCCTGCCGCGAGGCCGGCATGACCGGGTTCATCGCCAAGCCGGTGCGCAAGACCGTACTGATCGAGTCGCTCGCCCAGGCCGTGCAGGCGGTTGCCTATATGGGACTCGGGGTCGACGACAGCGATACGGCGGAGCCACCGCGGCCGGTCTCGCAGCGCGCGCCTCGGCCGGCCGAGTTCGGCCGCCACGGGCGGGCCAAAGAGGCAGGCGCGCACGCCGGTTCCAGCCTGCCGGTGCTCGACCTCGCGGCGACCGAGATCCTGCGCGACGAGATCGGCGACGACGGCTTCGCCGCGGCGCTCGACTGTTTCCTCGACGACGCCCGCCGCCGCCTCGCCGTGCTGCGCGACCTGGCCGCCGGGGCCGATCGCAAGACGCTCGGTATCGAGGCCCACACGCTCAAGGGCTCCGCTGGTGCGCTCGGCTTCCGCCGGCTCGCCGAGCTGGCGCTGGCGCTTGAGAAAGAGGCCGACGCGATCACGGCGGCGCGCGCGGCCGACCTCACGGCCCGGCTCGACGACGCCTTCACCGAGGCGCGCAGCGCCGCCGAGCGGCTGCGCGACACCCATGCGGCGTGACCGGCGCCGGCGTCCGTCGGACGACATCCGGCGGGTCACACCACCACGGTGAGGCGCTTCGCCGCGCGGGTGATGCCGGTGTAGAGCCAGCGCTCGCGCGTCTCCTGGAACGCGAAGCTCTCGTCGAACAGCACGACGTCGTCCCACTGCGAGCCCTGCGCCTTGTGCACGGTCAGCACGTAGCCGAAGTCGAACTCGTCGTAGACCTTGCGCTGCGCCCAGTCGAACTCCTCGATGTTGCCGAGGAAGCATTCGGCCCGGACCGTCACCTTCAGGAGCTTGCTGCGGATCGAGACGTCCTCGTCGGGCGCGATCCGCAGGGTGACGAGCTTTTTCGAACGGCCGATGGCGCGCTCCTTCACGGTCCACAGGCCGCCGTTGAACAGGCCCTTCTTGCGGTTGTTGCGCAGGCAGACCAGCTTGTCGCCGGCGAGCGGCAGCGCTTCGGTGAACCCGCGTCGCTCGCGCAGCCGGCCGTTGTAGGCGCGCCGCGTCGCATTGCGGCCGACCAGCACCTGGTCGGCGTCGAGCACGCGGGCCGGATCGAGGTCGCTGCGGCGCACCACCTGGCTGATGCCGTAGTCGCCGGGCGCCAGCCGGCCGCCCTCGCGGACCTGCATCGAGAGCCGCACGATCGGATCGTCCTGCGCCTGGCGGTGCACCTCGGTCAGCATGGCGTCCGGCTCGTGCTCGGTGAAGAAGCCGCCGCCCTGGATGGGCGGGAGCTGGGCCGGATCGCCCAGGACCAGGATCGGCACGCCGAACGACATCAGGTCGCGGCCGAGCTCGGCATCGACCATCGAGCACTCGTCGATGACGATCAGCTTGGCCTTGGAGGCGGGCGCGTCGTCCCACAGCGTGAAGCTCGGCTGCTCGCTCTCGGTGTCCTGCGGCCGGTAGATCAGGCTGTGGATGGTCGAGGCATTGCGGCAGCCCTTGGAGCGCATCACCTGGGCGGCCTTGCCCGTGAAGGCGGCGAACTTCACCTCGCCCTCGACCCCCTCGGCGAGATGGCGGGCGAGCGTCGTCTTGCCGGTGCCGGCATAGCCGAACAGGCGGAAGACGGGCGGCGTGCCGCGCGAGCCGGGGCGGGCGTCGAGCCAGCGGGCGACCGCGGCGAGCGCCTTGTCCTGGTGCGGCGTGAAGACGGGCATGCGGCGAATCGACTCGTTGTTGCGGGCATCGCGGACGACGCCATCGGCGGCACGGCCGGCTCGACGCCGGCCCGATCCGGACCCGATCGGGGCGTCTGGTTGACGATCCGTCGACGCGGAGCCGTCGCGGACTGCTCGAACTTTTAGCACGATAGTCGGAGAGCGTTAATCACTCGGTGGGGTGTTTCCGGTAGAGACGAAGGTCCGGACCCCCGAGCCGCCGACGACCTGCCGGGGATTCGGGAATGGGACAGGCCGGCCTGGGAAGACGAATCGATGCAGAGCGACGTTTCGGCGCTGCTGCGCGCGCTTCGCGAGCGCGTGACGGCGAGCCTCAAGACGCGGCTTCTCCTGCTCACGCTCGCGGTTTTCGTCGCCGTCTCGCTACCGGCCTATGTGGCGTTCGAGTGGATCGTGCGCACCACGGTCGTCAAGCTCGGCACGCTGTTCGCCGAGAAGCAGGTGCTGTTCGACCGCTATCGCGGCCTCGAGGCGCTGATGCGCGAGGTCTCGCTCGCCGAGACGCTGACGCGCTCGCCCGCCGTCATCGAATGGGCCACCGACGAAGCCGCCCCCGACAAGGCGGCGCGCGGCCTCGCCGAGCTCGAGCGCTATCGCCAGTCGTTCCAGGACCACAGCTACTTCTTCGTCGTCCACGCCTCCGGCAACTACTACTTCAACGACCGCGACGGCTCCTACGCGGGCGACCAGCGCCGCTACACCGTCAAGCCGGAAAACCCGCGCGATGGCTGGTACTACACCACGATCGCCGACGGACCGGGCTGCCGCCTCAATGTCGACCACGACGACAACCTCGCCGTCACCAAGGTGTGGATCAACTGCGTGATCGCCGAGGGCGGACGCGTGCTCGGCGCGATCGGCACGGGCGTGGATCTGACCGCCTTCATCCGCGAGGTGGTGGACATCCCGCAGGTCGGCGTGCAGAGCATGTTCGTCGATCGCGCCGGCGCCATCCAGGCGCATCGCGACGCCAGGATGGTGGACTTCCACAGCCTGACCAAGGACACCAAGGCGAAGAAGACCATCTACGCCCTGGTCGATCGCGATACCGACAGGGCGACGCTCGCGGCCATGATGGCGCGGCTCGGCGAGGGCCGGAATGCGGTGGAGTCGAGCTTCATCCGCATCGGCGGCAAGGACTATCTGGTGGGGGTCGGCTATCTCGACCGGGTCGGCTGGTTCAACGTGACGCTCATGGACGTGGACGCCATCATCGATCGTGCCATGTTTGCTCCGATCGCGGCGCTGCTCGCGTTGATCGCGGCGGCCGCCGTCGCACTGATGATGGTGTTCTTCCGCCGCGTCGTGCTCGATCGCCTGGCGCGGCTGGAGGGAGCGATCCGCCGCATGGAGGTGGGCGATTTCGCCGCCGAGGTCGATCGCGGCCGCGACGAGATCGGCCGGCTGTCGCGGGCGTTCGCCCGCATGGCGGCGGCGGTCGGGGACCACACCGGGCTGCTCGAGGAGATGGTGGCGGAACGCACCGATCAGCTCCGCCGGCTCGCTCAGGTGGATCCGCTCACCGGCATCTACAATCGGCGCGGCGTGCTGGTCGCGCTCGAGCCGATGCGCGCCGCAGCCGAGCGGGACGGCGTTGCGCTCGACCTGCTGCTGATCGACTTCGACCTGTTCAAGACCATCAACGACGCGCACGGCCATCACGGCGGCGACCGCGTGCTCTCCGAGGCGGCGTGCCGCCTGCGGGCGGCGCTGCGTCCCGGCGATGTCTACGGGCGTTGGGGCGGCGACGAGTTCATCGTGGTGGCGCGGCCGCGGCCCGAGACCACGATCAGGGCGCTCGCCGAGACGCTGCTCGCCGCCATCGGCGGCACGCCCGTGACGCTCGACGGCGGCGTCGCGGTGCGGGTGTCGATCAGCATCGGCGCCTGCCGGCTCACGGAGGGCGACACGATCGACGCTGCGCTCGGTCGCGCCGATGCGGCGCTCTACGAGGCGAAGCGCTCCGGACGCGACACCGCCGTCGTCCACGACCCGCTCCGCCACGGCAACGGTAACATCCTTCTCAGCGCGTGAGATCGGCGGTGCCGCGACGCTGCTGCAGCTTCTTCAAGAGCACGATGTGCTCGGTCGACCTGAAGCGGATCGCGGTTAGCCGTCACGCTCTCTCGACCCTTGCCGCATAGCAGCCCGGCGCGGCGAAGTGGATGTGCAGATAAGCGGCTTGCGGAACGGCGAACAGCCGCTCGATCGCGTCCTCGACAGCCCGGCCGTCCTCGAGCTCGCACCCGACCATCATGCCGGCTTCGTCGAACGCGCGGACCGCGAGTGTTCGGCATCGGAGCTGCTCGGGGACGATGTCGACCTCGTCGAAGGTTGTTTCGCCCTCCCGGACATAGATCGCGAAGCGCATTCGGTAGGGCGACGCAACCGCGTGATGCTCGTGATTGACGAGGATCAGCTCGTCCCCAGGCTTCGAATCCGTGAGGCTCACCCGGCACGGATAACCGGGCTCGCGCGCATCGGCGATGCGCCGCACGGCGCCGTGCGCGGCGAGCGCCGCATCCGAGAGCGCGAACAACGGGGCGAACGGTTCGGCCGGCAGGCCACGGATCCGGAAACTCATGTGGGGCTCCTCTTCTGCCGGTGCGAAGATGGAGCGCGGCGGAGGACGACACCACCCGATTTCCGAACGGCGACGGGCCGGCCCGACGCCGTTCGGCCGCGGGTTTCCTTTCGGCGGATGTGGAACCGTGAGGAGATCGCAGGCCGCGGCTCACGCCGGCTCGCGCGCGCTCTCGCCGCGGCGTCGCTCGCTGCGGCCGCGCGCCTCGTCGGCGCATTTCTCGACATGGACGTCGCGGTTGATCACCTGCAGGTTGGGCAGGCCCCAGAACCCCAGCAGGTCGGGCCAGGGCGTGTCACGATGGTCGCGCCAGACCTCGAACAGCGGCACGCGGTGATCGACCTCGGCTGTCCGCCACAGCCGTTTTCCGCGGGCGGCGCAGCGGCGCTGCTGAAGCTTTCTCAGGAGAGCGACATGCTCGGTCGGCGCCACCCAGAACTGCCAGGCGACCACGCAGGCGGCGTGCCATTCGGCGTTGCGGTTGGGTCCGCGATCCCACAGGTCGACATGCCAGCCGAAGCGGAAGACCGGCTGACCGCAGACGCAGCAGCGGCCGCCGCCGGGCGCGAAGGCCGGCTCGCGATAGGGCGCAGGCGGGGTGCGAAAGCTCGCCGGCAGGCCGCGTGCGCGGTCGGGCCGCTTGGTGCCGGTCTCGGCGATGCGCCACGTCCAGCCGACCGGCGTGCCGCTCTTTGCGGCGAGCGCGCGCGAGAGGCGGTCGGCGCGCAAGGGATGCGCCCGCCAGAAGCCGTCGATCGCTATGCGGGGCAGCGGCGGGATCAGGGGCCGCGCCAGCGCGCGGTCGAGCACGGGCGCAGGAAAAATCTCCGGCAGCGCCTTGCGCAGCCGCGCCAGCGACCGCTGGTTTCGTTCATCGCGCCATGCCGACGCCGTCATGCGGTGGTCGAGCCCCGTGTCCAGACACCCGAATCGTAGACCGCGAACGTAAACGATTCGGCCGCATGTCGGCGCCCGCCCGACTGGGGTGATTCTGGTCGGCAGCATTTTCCGGCCGGGCAACTCCTGACCAGTCTCGTCGTGCCATGCCGTGCAGGATAGGCCTGCGCCATAAGGACTTCGGCGATACAGGGACCGGCACCGGACTTGCAGATTGCGACCCCGGATCGTGAGTGGAGTTGGGGTCATGACCATATCTGCCGTCTCGGCGTCGCCGACGCCGAATGCCTCCGGGTCCCGCGCCGGCCGCACGGCCGACAGCAGCTTCGCCGCCGCGCTCGCCGCGGCCGAAGATGCGTCGTCGGCGACGGCGTCCGGTTCGACCACGGAAACGACTGCGACGCCCTCCACTGCGGCATCGCCGGCGATCGTGATGTCGCGCCGCGACGGCACCGTCGCCTATGCGATCGATCCCGCCTCGGTACGGCGCTTCGCCCCGCCGACCCGCGAGGGCGTGGAGACCATGACGGCCGACCTGGCCGAGGAGCTCGACACGGCCTTCGCCTCCGCGGGGCTCGCAAGCGAGCCGCCCGTCAGTTTCACGGTGGATGACACCGGTATCCATGCGGCGGGCGAGCGCGACGATCTCGCGGCGATCGACGCGCTGGTCGCCTCCGACGCGCACCTGCGGCAGTCCATCCGCATATCGCACGCCATCACGGCCCAGGCCTATGCGCTCGAGCACACCAGCCCCGAAGACTCCTATCGCGAGGTCAGCGACCCGCAGGTGGCCGTCGAGCGATTCGTCCGGATGATGGAGGCGCAGAAGGCCACCACGATGACCTTCGTTTATGGCGGCAGCGGCGTGTCGGTGACGGCGAACGGCACCGCCTGGCCGCCGTCTGGAACGTGAACGGCGCGGCCATGACAACGCGCGGGCACGCATCGAGGCCCGTCCAGTGAACCGTTTCCCACCTCGCCGGGACATGTTCTAAGGTGGCGCCGCCCGTAACCCATCCCGGAGCTTCCGCATGTCCGCCTTCGTGTTCGACCACGTTCATCTGCGCACCAGCGATCCCGAGGCGATGGCGCAGTGGTTCGAGCGCATGCTCGGCGCCGAGATTCTCCGCAGTGTCGAGCAGGGCAAGCCGCGCATCGACCTGAAGCTCGGCGGCGCCAAGATCTTCATCGCGCCGGTCGGGTCGACTGATGGCGTCCATCCGTCGCCGGCGCTGCCGTGCCGCGGGCTCGATCATTTCGGTCTGGTGGTCCAGGGCATCGATGCGGTCGCGGCCGAGCTGAAGCAGAAGGGCGTCGTGTTCACCAAGGAGCCGCACGCGCCGCGGCCCGGCATCCGCATCTGCTTCATCCGCGGCCCCGAGAGCATCTCGATCGAGCTTCTGGACCGCAATCCCGCCTACGGGTGAGCGCAGCGATCCGTCAGGTCGCAGGCCTGGCCGGCGCGCCGGCCGGCAGCGGGCAGGCCTCCAACACCGGGGCGAAGGCCGCCTTCGCGCCGACGATGCGGAACTCGGCGACGGTGCGGCCGGCGAACAGCGACTCGGTCCGCACCAGCAGCATGCTGCCGGCCGATACATCCTCGATGAACCTCGCCACCACGGCGGTGTCGTCGATCGCGATGGTCTTGCGATCTTCCAGGAAGGTGGCGTCGACCTCGCTGCCCGGCCGGTTGTCGACCCGGTACGCGAAGGTCGAGTTGCGGTCGGCGCCGACCCGCAGGTCGAACGAGAAGCGGACGATCGGCTTGTCCTCGAAACACATCACCTGGACGAGTGCCGGCCGGATCGCTGTCGTCTTGTTGTTCGACAGCATCGTGGTCACGAAGGCGGTCGGGGCGGGCTTGCCGGTGATGCGGTCGATCCGGTGCTCGATCCGCCAGCTTCCCGAGGTCTCGTCGGGCTTGGCCAGCACATAGGAGCGGTCCTGCACGAAGCAGCCGCCCAGCAGCAAGCCGAGAAGGCTGGCGCACAAGCCGGGCGTTCGCGCAGGAACTCGGGCTGGTCTGCGGCTCGCGCGAAAAGCCAGTTCGCTGATCCGCATACCCGTCCCCCGAACGCAACGCCGCACCACAACCGGAATGCTGGCATATTCCCGTAATGCGAGCAATCGGGTTGTACGCGTGCCGCGGGATGCCCCCTGGGCCTGAAGCCTGCGCGTCACCGATGGGGCGAGCCGGGCCGTGCGGACCCTGGCCCGGCGGTGCCGCCGGCGGCTTGCGCCGGGTCCGTGGTCCGTCGTATCGCTGCCGGCGATGCGCGAGGTCGAGACCATCATCGTCGGCGGCGGACCGGCCGGCAGCACCTGTGCCCGGCGCCTGGTGCAGCACGGGCGCGGCGTGCTCGTCCTCGACAAGGCACGCTTTCCCCGCCTCAAGCTGTGCGCCGGTTGGATCACCGAGAAGGTCTTGCGCGATCTCGAGATCGGGCCCGGCGACTATCCGTATCCGATGCTGCGGCTCGACATCCGAACCCATGTGCGCGGGTTGCCGTTCGCGCTTCGCTGGTTTCCGACGCCGGGCGAAAACTTTTCCATTCGCCGGGTCGAGTTCGACGCCTGGCTGCTGGCGCGCTCCGGCGTCGAGGTGGTGCAGCACGAGGTGCGCAGCATTCGCCGCGACGGCGAGCGCTTCGTCATTGACGACGCCTTCGCGTGCCGCTGGCTGATCGGTGCCGGCGGCACCATGTGCCCGGTGCGGCGGGGTCTGTTCGCGGAGCCGCGCCAAAAATCGCGCCAGATCGTCACGCTGGAGAAGGAGTTTTCCTATCCGGCGCGCGACGACGCCTGCCGGCTGTTCTTCCGCCGCGGCCTTGTCGGCTATGCCTGGGTGGTGCCGAAAGGCGACGGCCACGTGAACATCGGCCTCGGTGCCAAGGCGAAGTATCTGCGGAAAACCGGCACCAACATCCACGACCATTTTCGCGCGTTTCTGGACGACCTCGTTCGCGACGGCCGGCTCGATGCGGCGACCGCCGCGGGCCTGCACGAGACCGGGCATCCGTACTATCTGTTCACCCGCGACGGCGAGGTGAAGAGCGATCGCTGCCTGCTGATCGGCGATTCGGCCGGGCTCGCCACCATGGATCTGGGCGAAGGGATCGGCCCCGCCGTCGAGAGCGGCCTGATGGCGGCGAACGAGATATTGGGGATCGGCACCTACGACAAAAGCCAGGTGACGCTGTTCTCGCTGTCCGGCGTCGTCCAGCGGTTGATGCGGGCTGCCAACCGGCGCCACCTGCCGGCGGCGTGATCAGGTGTGCGGCGGCAGGCCGATCCCGAAACCCTGATTGATCGCCGCGAACATCTGATAGAAGCCGGACAGCACGACGATCTCGACCAGGCCCTCGCGCCCGAACTCTTTTACGGCCGCCGCCTGCAGCGTGTCGGGCACCTCCTGCCAGGTCAGTGTCTTGGCCAGGATCGCGCTCAACAGCCGGTAGGGATCGGGCAGCGCGTCCGTGCCGCCCGAGCCGACCGCGTCGATCACGCCGTCCGGCAGCCCGGCGGCACGCGCGTGCTGAACGTGGTCCTGCCATTCGAAGGCGGCGCCGGTCGAGCGCGCCACCGACAGCACGATAAACTGATAGGCGGTGCGCGGCAGCACGCCGTCGAACTTCAGGAAGAAGCCGAGGTCCTCGATGCGGCGCGCCAGCTCCGGATGATTGAGCAGCGCCAGATACGGGCCGCCGAAGCCCTCGCCATGCGCCGTGCGCTTCGCCGCGATCTGATCGTAGAGGGCCTTTGCCGCCGGCGGCAGCGCGGCCGGATCCATGGTCAGGATGGTCATGGGGGCTCCCTCAGCTCTCCGTCATTCCGGGGCGCTGCGGAGCAGCGAACCTGGAATCCAGCGGCAAACCCCGACTGCGTGGCAGGATTCCGGGTCCGGCGCTTTGCGCCGTCCCGGAATGACCACGGAAGCCGTCTCATCACTCGTGATACGACCACGCCTTCGCGCCGGCCGAGAAATCGTAGACGGGCGTCGGGCAGTCCTTGTCGGCCTTGACGTCGACCACGGCCGTGGTGCCGCAGGCGAGCGCCTTTTGGAACGTCTCCTCCAGTGCTGCGGGGTCGTCGACCGTGAACCCTTCGGCGCCGAGCGATCGCGCAAATCCCGCCCAGTCGTGATCCGGCAGGCTGGTCAGCGCCGCCGGCACCGGCCCTTCCTGGTGGGCGCGCAGCCACACATTGCCGAGTGCGGCGTTGTTGAGCACCACATAGACGATCGGCAGCCGGTGGCGCGCCGCCGTCTGGATCTCGATGCCGTGCATGTGCATGCAGCCGTCGCCCGTCACCACGGCGACGCGGCAGTCTGTTCGCGCGCACTGCACGCCGACGGCCGCCGGAATGGCCCAGCCCATCGGGCCGAGATTGGTGGCCGAGACATAGGTGCCGGGCTCGTAGGCGGTCCAGTAGTGGCCCATGAAGGCGCGGTGCGCGCCGGAGTCGACCAGCACGATGCCGCCGCGCGGAAACGCTTTTCTCAAGGCCGTGACGGCTGCCGCGGGATGGATCGGCCGCGTTTCGCGCGCGCAGTTCTCGGTGTCGTAGAGGCGGCGGCCGGCCTTGATCCGATCCACCCAGGCGCGCCGCTCCGCCTGCGCGGCGCTCGCCGCCGGGCCGGCGTCGAGGCGCTCCGCCATCAGGCGCAAAAATGCGCCGGCGCCGCCCGGCACCGCATGGGCGGCCTGGCCATGCGCCGTCAGCTCGTCCATGTCGGTGTTGACGTGGATCATCACGGCCTTGGTGCGCTCGCGCAGCGTCCAGTGCATGGTGTCGCGCTCGTTGAGCCCGGAGCCGAGCACGAGCAGCACGTCGAGGTCGTCGGCGAAGACCGCCGCCGTCGCGTGCCGCGTGCCGGCATAGCCGAATACGCCGAGCGACAGCGGATGGTCCTCCGGGAACACGTCCTTGGCGCGCAGCGTCGTGGCGACAGGCATGGCCCAGCCCTCGGCCACTGTCTTCAATGCGGCGGCCGAGGCCGGGTCGGCGACGCCGGCGCCGGCCAGGCAGACGATGCGCAGGCCGCGGCCGTCCTTCGCCGCCGTGAGTGTCGCCAGCGCCGCCTCCGCCTGCGGCAGGCTGAGCGGCGCATCACCGGCGAAGAAGGGCGACACCGGCACGTAGGACGCCGAGCAGTCGTCGACCAGCGCGTCGCGGGTGAGCGACAGATGCACGGGCCCGCGCGGCCGCGACAACATCGTGGTGAGCGCGTGGCGCAGCCAGTGATTCAGGTTCTCGGCCTCGGCGACCGTCGCCGAGAGGCGCGTCAGCGGCTTCATCACGGCGGTATCGTCCAGCGTCGCCTGGCTCGCATCCTGGAAGGCGCCGAGGCCCTCCATGGCGCGCGCCACCTCGCCGCTCAGCACCAGCACGGGAGCGGAGTCGGTCTTCGCCGCGGCGATCGCGGTCGCCATGTTGGTGAGGCCCGGGCCGCCGATGCCCAGGACAGCGCCGAAGCGGCCGCTCGCCCGCCCATAGCCATCCGCCATGTAGGCGGCGCCGCCTTCGTGGGCCGCGACGATCGGCGTCAGGCCGCGCTGCCGGCCGATCGCCGGCAGGAACGGATCGACCAGCCCGCCCGGCACCATGAACAGATGGCCGAGTCCTTCGGCGGCGAGCGCCTGCAGAATGAAATCCGTTCCTTGCGCCATGGCGGCCCCCGGTGCTGCGAGCGGTGCCTCGTGGGGAGCATTGAACGGCAGGCTGCGCGCGCCAGCAAGCCCGTACCGGCACGCCGGGGAGACATCACGATGGCGGCCGGCGTGACCGCGCCCGGACCGGCCAGTCGACGACGCCGGCGCAGAACAGCGCGGCCCATACCAGCACGGGCTGAAAGGCGAGTCGTGGCGCGTGATACCACCAGGTGTCCGGCACGGGCGGCAGCGCGATGCCCTCGACGGCCTGCTTGATGTTGGCCGGCAGCACGCAGACCGCATAGAGGGCCAGCATCACGCCGGCGAGCTTTCGGGTGCGCGGCACCAGCAGCGCGACGGCGCCGGCGATCTCCAGCGCGCCGGTCACCAGGATCACGTCGTGCGGGTGCGGCACAAAGGCCGGCGTGATGGCGATGAACGGCTCAGGCCGCATCACATGGGCGACGCCCGCTGCCGCATAGGCGGCGGCGAGCAGGATGCGCAGGGCGCGCCGCACGCCCGGATGAGGCACGGCGTGGTCCTGTGCGGGCAGCGGGGCAGGGCGTTCGGGCATGCCGGACATCGACGTCGCCGCCGGCGAAGCGTTCGCGGTGTCGTCGTGGCGGGGCTCCTGCTCCGGTGCCGGCTCGGACGGCTTTTCGATCCGGCCGCGGCGCTGCAGCCATACGCCGACCTGGCCGCACAGCAGCGCCCAGGCGGCGCCGAGGCACCAGCCGGCCAGCACGTCGCTCGGCCAGTGGACGCCGAGATAGATGCGGCTGACGCCGATCATGAGGGTCAGGGCGACGGCCGTGCCGATCACATAGGCCTTCAGGCGTCGCCGGCTTTGCACCCGCGCCAGCAGCACGCCCAGCGTGAGGAACGTGACGGCCGAGGCGGTCGCATGGCCGCTCGGGAAGCTGGAGGTGTGGACGTCGACCAGATGGGCGACGAGATCCGGGCGCGGGCGGGCCACCACCAGCTTGACGGCCTCGACCAGCACGCCGCCACCGGCGATCGAGACGAACACCAGCAGGGCCGCGGCGCGCTTGCCGTCGACCACGAGGAAGCCGAGCACCACCGCGGTCAGCACGGTGAGCACCGTGACGCTGCCGAGCGAGGTCAGATCCCGGACGATGATCTCGAACCAGGGCGGGCCGATCGGGTCGCCGAGATCGGCCGGGTTGCGCAGCAACGTCAGGATCGCCGCGTCGAGCGCGTGGGTGTCGCCCTCGCGCACCTGGTCGGCGATCAGGATGAAGCCGAACAGGGCCGCGGCGATCAGGAACAGGATCAGCACGGGTCCGAGCTCGGCCGGTGCCGGCAGGCGGGCTCGCATCGACGGCGGCATGATCCGGTGCAGCACGCGACCTCCGCGGTGTCAGGGCGCCGGAGAGGTGGCCGCGGCGATCGTCACGGATGGCGCGGTGAGGTCCAACCCTGGACGATGCGGCGCAGCAGCCCGGGCGACGGCACGCTGGGTTGACTGTTGGCGGGCGGCAGGTCGGCAGCGGTCGCCCGCACGATCGCCGGCGGCTCGGCGGACGTGATCCGGCCCGCCGCGCGGACCGGCTCTCGCACGGCCGCCCGCTTGGCGCGCTGCTGTGCCCGCACCGAGGCGAGGGCCGCCGGGCCGACGCCGCCGAGAAAGACCTGCTCGTGCGGCACGCTGAGCCGGGCGACGGCTTCCGACAGCGGCAGCCAGTCGACGGCGCGGATGTCGCGCGCCGGGTCGTTCACCGTGCCGTCGAGCGCCTGCATGCGCCAGAACTGGGCGAGCTTGACGGAGCCGCGCACCGGATAGGCGATGACGCCGAGGAACTCGTGCACCGCGACGTCGTGGCCGGTCTCCTCCATCACCTCGCGCAGCGCGCCCGTGATGGGGTCCTCGAGCGGCTTGAGCTTGCCCTTCGGCAGCACCCAGCCGTTGTCCTTGCGCCGCTGGACGATCGCGACCAGCGGCTTGGATCCATGGCGGACCACGATGCCGCCGGCTGCCAAGACATGTGTGCGCGCCATTCCGCTCTCCCGGCCCGGCCGATTCGGCGAATCAACGGGACCATACAGCGCAGCGCCGCGTCGGCGAAGCGCGCCGTCCGGCCCGACGTGGCCGCTCAGAGGCCGCGCTCGCGCTTCAGCCGGTCGATGAAGGTCTCGACCTCGGGCGGCAGGGTCTTGAGCCCGGCGGCCGCAGCGGTGGCGAGCACCGGGCGCAGGCGCGACTCGGCGAGAAACCGCGGCTGCAGATGCGGCGGGATGATCCGGTCGAACACCAGCACCAGCACGACGGCGACGAGGCCGATGCGACCGGCCCCCAGCATCGCGCCGGCGAGCCGGTCCGGCAGGCCGACGATCGGGCCGATCACGGCCGCGACGGCGGTGCGCATCAGCGCGCCGAGCGCGATCCCGCTCGCCACCAGGACGCCGGCGAAGATCACGGCCGGCGGCACCTCGGGCGCGCCCGGCTGGCCGGCCAGCATGGCTGTCACGATCGGGGTGGCATAGATGGCGACGGGCGCCGCCGCGACATAGCCCAGGATGGTCGCCAGGCTGCGCATCAGGCCCGTGGTGAAGCCCATCAGGGCGGCGAGCAGCGCCAGCGCCCCGATCACGGCGTCGAAGCTGTTGATGGCGGACGGGTCCACGGGCGGTCTCGTTCGGGTGAGCCGCCATGATAGCGCAAGCCCGCCGCGGCCGGGGCGCGATCCGCCGACAAGGTTTACGGCTGGGCGTGGCGCAAGAACAGCCAGTGGACCGGCACGGCGGCGGCGGCGGGCAGCAGGATCGCGAGATCGACCAGCACGGCGAGATCCTCGGCGATGCGGCCGCCGAGGCCGGGGCCGCTCATCAGGGTGCCGGCGGCCCAGAGGCCGAGCCCGAGCACCAGCAGAACAGCCAGGATCGCCAGGGCGGTCCGGCGGATACGGGCGGCCGACCAGCGATGCCAGACCACCAGCCCGAACACGGCCGTGATCATCGCGACGAGGCCCGCGAGCGCGACCAGGGCCGCCGTGGCATCGCCCCCGCCATAACCGGCCAGCACGGCGTGCTGAAGCCCGGCGGCGACGGTGAGCGACAGCACGAAGCCGAGGGCGAGGCGGGCAGGGGCGCGCATGGTTCGTGTCCCGAGGGTGGAGCCGTGCCGGGTGGTCATGCGGTCGACGTCGGCAGGCGGGTCCGCGGCGCGGTCCTTCGAGCGGTCCGGGTCCGGCGCGGTTGCGGCCGGCGCAAGCCATCGTCGACGTCCGGCGCCGGCCCATAGCCGCGCGTGCCGTCGGTCACCGGGACGAACACCCAGTCGAGCCGGTCGAGATAGGCCTGTAGGCGGCGCCCCGGACAGCGGCGTATCCGGGAGCCGTCGTGCGGGCTGAGATGGTGGATGACATGCATCAGGATCGCACGATGCACGAACGCCGCCGCGCGGCGTGCCGCCGCACGCTGCCGCGGCGGGGCGGCGGCGATCACCGCCATGGCGTCGAAGAGCTCCCAGAACGCGGCGGCGTCGAAGCGGTCGCGCTCGTGCAGGGCGTACAGGAACGACACCTCCGCCGCCGCTTCGTTGGCGACGAGAACCGCGAGAGCGTTTCGGTATGACGGCGTCATCCTCGGCGATCCGGCAGGTCGGCGGGCGCCGCGCCGCCGCCCTTCGAGGAGCGAATCTCCTCCGTCAACGCCGCGATCTGCTGCTCGAGCTTTTCGAGCTGCGGCTTGTCGCGCGACGAGAGGTAGGACGTGCCGCCGCCCAGCACCGCGACGATCCACCAGATCCAGAAGAAATCCCAGAAGCCGAGGACCGTGTCCGACATTTCGCGCCTCCTCTTCGACGCAGGGCGACCCAACGCGACGTGAACGGTAGTGTGGCGAGCGGCGATCCAGGTTCTCGCGACGAAAGGGGAACGCGATCGGCAGGACAGGTTACCGTCCGTGTCGTTGATCGTTCTGCTCGCCGTCCACCACAGTGTCGTACCGCTTTCGTGCGATGGATCGGCGATTCGGGCGCCGGGCGCCCTGGGGAGAACTTTTGGCATGCGGCTCACATCGGGATTCCGGATCGCTCTCGTCGCTCTCGCGGCTCTGTTTTGCGCGGCCCCGGTGGCCCGCGCCGACAGCGGCAGCATCTCGCTCACCATCTACAAGGGCGGCTGGTTCATCGGCGGCTCGGGCGGCGGCGGCACGCTGACGTTCCAGGGGCGCAAGTATCGGCTGTCGATCGGCGGGCTGTCCGCCGGCCTCGTCTTCGGCGCCTCGAAAGCCAATCTCCACGGCCGGGTCAGCAATATCGGCCGGCCCTCCGACGTCGCCGGGGTCTACGGCGCCGCCGGGGCCGGCGGCGCCATCGGCCCGGGCGCCCAGGCGATCGTGCTGCGCAACCAGAAGGGCGCCGTGCTCGAGCTGCAGGGCCGCCAGGTCGGCCTGATCGCCAATCTCGACCTCAGCGGGATGGCGCTGTCGTTGAAATAGCGCCGGCCTGGGGCCGTCGGCGCGTCGCGACCCGGGCGTCGGCGGCTGGACATCGCCTCGAACCGCTCGGCCCCTGGTCGATACCAAGGACCCATGAGACGCTTCGCCGCCCTTCTACTTCTGGCCACCCTGAGCACCGCGATCATGGCTGGCGGGAGCCGCGCGGCCGAGTTCCGCGCCGGCGCCACCGTGCAGGTGAAGCCCAATTCGATCTGGTTCGACGACGCCGCCGGGCTGGCGCAGTGGCGGCGGGTGAAGAAAGCCGCCGGTGCGAAAGCCGTCGCCGCCTACGAGAGCAGGATTCTCGGGCGGCGCGAGGCCTGGCAGTTCATCAATCCGCTCGCCGTCAAAATCCTGCGCCATGATCCGAGGACCAACCGGGTCACCGTGGAGATGATCACCGAGGGCCGGCTGCAGGGCAGCACCTGGGTGCTCGCCGCCGATGCGCTGGCGCCATAGCGCGTGGCGTGGACGGGTCGGGCTGCGAGGCACATGCGTCTCGGGCTAGAGCCCCGCGCGGGAACGCGCGATGTATGAATCGCTGCTTGCCGAAGACCGACCATGGCCGGCGTCCGGTACGCGCCGGCTACGGTTGCTACGGGCTGTCCTCCACCTCGGTGTCCGGACGATCGCCGCCCATCGCGGTTTCGGTGTGCCACTTGCCGGCGGCGTCTTCGTATTCGATGACCTGGGTCTGGTCCGGGATGCGCTGCTCCTGTGCGGCTCGTTGCGCGGCAGCCAGCGCATCCGCATGGCTCGGGAACGGCTCCGAGAACACGTCGTCGACCTTGTAGGCCCAGCCTCCGTCATGCTGGACGATCCGATAGGTGATGTGCGCCATGGTCCACCTGGGGGTTGATGTGCCGACCCGGAGGGTAGCGCAACGAGCGGCGAAGCGCACGCGCCGGCGAGCGGGGCGGAGCTTTCGGCTGGCCCGGAGGAGCCTGTTGAGCGCACAGGGACGGCGAAGCCCGCAGGATGGCTCGAGTGGAGCGAAACCTATTCCAAGATCGACGCGTGCTTGTCGGAAACGTGAACGGCGTTCGGTATCTTGCACCTTCGTTGGGACGGTACGATGGCGGCCGACGGCACGGAGGCCAATGATGCGCGGCGCCATGGCGATGATCATCATGACTGTCGCGCTTGCCGCGGTCATCGGGCCGGCGCGCGCGCAGGTGGCTCCCTCGTCCGAGGAGATCGCTCGTTACGCCGGCCTGCATGCGGCGGCCGCCGCAGGCGACGTCCCTGCGCTTACTGCCGAGCTGGCGCGCGGCGCGGCCATCGACGCGCGTGACCAGAATGGCCGCACGCCATTGCACGTCGCCGTGTTCCGCACCCATGCCGAGGCGGCGCGGGTGCTGGCCAAGGCCGGTGCCGACGTGCGCGCCCTCGATCGCCAGAGCTACGACATCGTCACCATCGCGGCCGTGGCGAACGATGTGTCCATGCTGCGCCTCGCCCTCGAGCTCGGTGGCGACGCCAAGCTGGTGACGAGCCCCTATCGCGGGACGGCATTGATCGCCGCCGCGCATCTCGGCCACGCCGAGGTGGTGCGCTTGCTGATCGCCGCCGGCGCGCCGCTCGACCACGTCAACAATCTCGGCTGGACGGCGCTGATCGAGTCGATCGTGCTCGGCGACGGCGGCCCGAATCATCTCGCCTGCCTGACGGCGCTGCTCAATGCCGGGGCGACTCCAAACCTCGCCGACCGAGACGGCAGGACACCGCTCGCCCTCGCCAAGGCCCGCGGTTTTCGCGAGATGGCGGCACGTCTGGAGGCGGCGGGCGGTCGGTGAGCAGGCGCGGGGCGAAATAGCGAAGCGCATTCCCCTCTATCGAAAGAAAAGGGCGGGTCGGCGTTGCCGGACCAGCCCTTCATCTCACGAAATCAAGCCAAGCCTCACAGCGCCTTGTTGCTGGCTTTCACGGCATTGGTCTCGACATAGACCTGCCCGCCCATCTTCAGGAATTTTTCCGACATCTCCTTCATGCCGGCGGCGGCCTCGTCCTTCGAGATGGGCGCTCGCACGCCCTCCTCAGGACGAGGAGAGTGGCCGGAGCCGGCCGCTCCGTCCGTCGGGTAGAGCGCCGCGCGCTCATTGTCGCCCAGCCCGGCCGCATAGTCCCGCACATCCTGGGTGATCTTCATCGAGCAGAATTTCGGGCCGCACATCGAGCAGAAATGGGCGACCTTGTGGGCGTCCTTGGGCAGGGTCTCGTCGTGATAGGCCAGCGCCGTATCGGGATCGAGGCCGAGGTTGAACTGATCCTGCCAGCGGAACTCGAAGCGGGCGCGGGAGAGTGCGTCGTCGCGGACCTGCGCGGCCGGGTGGCCCTTGGCGAGATCGGCCGCGTGCGCCGCGATCTTGTAGGTGATCACGCCGGTCTTGACGTCGTCGCGGTTGGGCAGGCCGAGATGCTCCTTCGGCGTCACGTAGCAGAGCATGGCGCAGCCGAACCAGCCGATCATGGCGGCGCCGATGCCGCTGGTGATGTGGTCGTAGCCGGGGGCGATGTCGGTCGTCAGCGGGCCGAGCGTGTAGAAGGGCGCCTCGCCGCACTCCTTCAGTTGCTTGTCCATGTTGATCTTGATCTTGTGCATCGGCACGTGGCCGGGGCCCTCGATCATCACCTGGCAGCCTTTCTTCCAGGCGATCTGGGTGAGCTCGCCCAGCGTCTCCAGCTCGGCGAACTGGGCGCGGTCGTTGGCGTCGGCGATCGAGCCAGGCCGCAGGCCGTCGCCGAGCGAGAACGAGACGTCGTACTTGCGCATCAGGTCGCAGATCTCGTCGAAGCGCTCGTACAGGAACGACTCGCGGTGGTGCGCCAGGCACCACTTCGCCATGATGGATCCGCCGCGCGAAACAATGCCGGTGACCCGGCTGGCGGTCAGCGGCACATAGGCGAGCCGCACGCCGGCATGGATGGTGAAGTAGTCGACGCCCTGCTCGCACTGCTCGATCAGCGTGTCCTTGTAGACCTCCCAGTCGAGTTTTACGGGATCGCCATCCACCTTTTCGAGAGCTTGATAGATCGGCACGGTGCCGATCGGCACCGGCGAATTGCGGATGATCCACTCGCGGGTGTTGTGGATGTTGCGGCCGGTGGAGAGGTCCATCACGGTGTCGGCGCCCCAGCGGATCGCCCACACCATCTTCTCCACCTCCTCCTCCACCGACGAGGTCACGGCGGAGTTGCCGATGTTCGCGTTGATCTTGGTGAGAAAGTTGCGGCCGATGATCATCGGCTCGAGCTCGGCGTGATTGATGTTGGCCGGGATGATGGCGCGGCCGCGGGCGATCTCGCTGCGCACGAGCTCCGGCGTGACGAAGGAGGGCAGCGCGCCGCCGAACTGCTCGCCGTCGGCGAGCGCCGCCTCGGCGCGCTCGAGCATCTTTTGGCGGCCGAGATTCTCGCGCTCGGCGACGTAGACCATCTCCTTGGTGATCACGCCGGCCTTGGCCCACTCGTATTGCGTCACCGGCTTGCCGTCGAGCGCGCGCAGTGGAGCGTGCTGGTTCGGGAAGGCGCGGGCCAGATGCGCGCCCGTGACGTTGCCGTTGTCGACCGGCTTGATGTCGCGGCCCTGATAGGTCTCGACGCCGCCGCGCTCCTGAACCCAGGCGGTGCGCAGGCGCGGCAGGCCGGCCTCGACGTCGATCGTCGCGCTCGGGTCCGTGTAGGGGCCGGAGGGGTCGTAGACCGGCACGGGCGGCTCGCCGGAGGCCTCGGTCAGCACGATCTCGCGCACCGGGACCTTCAGGTCCGGTGCCGCGGCGGGCGACGTGTAGGTCTTGCGCGAGCCGGCAATCGGGCCGGTGGTGACGGTCGGAACGGCGAGCGCGGTGGCGGGCGTGTGCTTGTTCATTCGGAGCCTCCCGTGAATGGGCCGTCCGGAACCAGCATGCGTCGGAGTGGGAATGGTCCCTGTCCCTTCGCCGGCATGACCCGGATCAGGTTCAAAGGGTTTCCGTGGTGCCTGGCGGCGTGTCCGCAACCGGATGGTTGCTCGGTAGCGCCGCGTCGGCCGACGGTCTCTCAGCTCCTTCCGGAGCACCCCTCGGAACGAAGTCTCAATTTAAGGCAGAACGGACCTGTGTCAATGCGAGGCTGTCGCGATCCAGGGCCGGCGCCGGGACTGTGGGCTCCGAGTCGGTTGCCCCATACCCGCATGCGGGCGCCGGCGTCCGCCAGGCGCGATCCGTCGGCCTGGTGCGTCAGGTGGTCTGCGGAGCCTGGATGCCGGACGGCCCGGCGAAGCGGGGACGACCGCCGGGGAGGGTCATGCCACCCGGTCGCGCGCCGATGCCGCCACGCGGCCCGGTCCGCGCGCGGCGAGCGGGCGGTCGAGCGCAAGCGCGCTGGCGAAGCCCGGCCGGCCGAACAGATAGCCCTGGGCCTCGCGGCAGCCGGCGGCGCGCAGCAGGTCGACCTGCTCCCAGGTCTCGACGCCCTCGGCCGTGGTGTCCATGTCGAGCGCCTTGGCGAGGTTGATCACGGTGCAGACGATGGCGGCGCAGTCGGACCGGCTCGACAGGTCGGCGACGAAGGATCTGTCGATCTTGATCTTGCTGAACGGGAACATCTGCAGATAGCTCAGCGACGAGTAGCCGGTGCCGAAATCGTCGAGCACGATGCGCACGCCGAGCGCGGCGAGATCGTGCAGCACCGCGAGACCGCCATGGTCCTTCTGCAGCAGCACGGACTCGGTGATCTCGAGCTCGAGCCGCGTCGCCGGCAAGCCGGAGCGCGCGATCGCATCGCGCACCACATCGACCAGATTGCCGCTGCGGAACTGGACGGCCGAGAGATTGACGGCGAGGCGCACGTGATCGGGCCAGGCGGCGGCGGTGCGGCAGGCGGCGTTGAGGATCCACTCGCCGAGCGGGATGATCAGGCCGATCTCCTCGGCGACGGGTATGAACTTGTCGGGCGGGATCAGGCCATGCTGTGGATGGCGCCAGCGGACCAGCGCCTCGACGGCGCAGGGCCGGTGGGTGGCGATGTCGACGATCGGCTGGAAATGGATCTCGAACTCCTCGCGGACCAGGGCCTCGCGGAGTTGGAACTCGAACTCGCGCTGCTGGCGGACGTCGGCGTCCATCTCCGGCTCGAAGAAGCGGAAGCAGCCGCGGCCGTCGGCCTTGGCGCGATAGAGGGCGAGGTCGGCGTTCTTGAGGATCTGGCTCGGCTCGGTGCCGTCGCGCGGCGCGACGGCGAGGCCGATGCTGATGCCGATCGCGATACGCTCGCCGTCGATCTGGTAGGGCTTGCGGATCTCGTCGAGCAGCCACTGCGCGAGCGTTGCCGCCGCGGAGTCGACTTGCGCCCCGTTGTCGACGATCTGAATGACGGCGAACTCGTCACCGCCGATGCGGCCGATCGTATCGTTCGGCCCGGCATGCGGCCGCAGCCGTTCGGCGACCGCTTCGAGCAGCGCGTCGCCCCCCGTGTGCCCGAGCGAGTCGTTGACCGACTTGAACAGGTCGATGTCGAAGATCAGGACGCTGAAGCCCTGGCCGGTGCGTTCGAGCCGCACGATCGCCTCGTCCATGCGCTCGCGGAACAGCATCCGGTTGGCCAGATCCGTGAGGGCGTCGTGCCGGGCCATGTGGGCGATCCGCATCTCGGCCCGGGTGCGCTCGGTGATGTCGTCGTGCACCGATACCCAGCCGCCGTCCTTGATCGGATCGTTGAGCACGGCGATCACTCGCCCGTCGCTGAGCCGGGTGGTGACCTGCGTGGTGGACTTGCAGGCCATCGCGGCCGAAATATCCGACAGATAGGACTCCGGGTCGGCGCAGACGGTGCCGGCCACGGTCCGGAGCCGCAGCAGATCGCGCAGCGGCGTGCCCGGACGCGCCAGATCCGGATCCAGCCCGTACATCTCGAGATAGCGGTCGTTGTGCACGAGCAGCCGGCCGTCGCGGTCGAACATGCACAGGCCGTAAGACATGTTGTTGAGCGCCGCGTCGAGCTGGGCGCTGGTCTTCTCGAGGGCGCGCGACTTGCCGACGAAGCTGCGCAGCAGCACGGCACAGCACAGCACCGCCAGCAGCGTGCCGAGGCCGATCCATGCGGCCCGGCGCTCCCAGGTGGCGAGCGCCGCCTGCTCGGTCAGGGTCACGTCCACGAACAGCGGCAGCCCGGGAACCGGCCGCACCGCGACCAGACGCTTCATCTGGTCGATCATGCCCGGCGAGACAAAGAAGCCGCGGCCCTTCGCCGCCGCATCGTACCATGGCGAGCCGTCGGCCATGCGTTGGCCGACGGCGAGGAAGTCGTTGGGAAAGCGGGCCAGCACGGTTCCGTCGCCGCGAACGAGGGAGAAGGACCGGCCGGCCAGCGCGGCGATCGATTCGTAGACGTTGCGGAAGTAGTCGACCGGGATCCCGATGCCGACGACGCCCGAGAAGGCCCCGTCGGGGCCGGTCAGGCGGCGGGTGAACAGGACGATCTGCGTGTTGCTGCTGTGGCTCAGCAGTGGCCCGCTGACATGGAGCGCGTCGGTGTCGGCCCGACTCAGATCCTTGTAGAAGGCACGATCGCGGAAATCGAACGGCCGCGGTGGCCAGTCGCGCGTCCAGTTGAGCAGATCGCCGTCGGCGCCGACGACGACGATCGCGGTCGCCTGCGGAAGTGTGGCGGCGCGGTCCTGCAACTCGTCGTAGAAGCGTGCGCTCCCGAGCAGGCGGCGCACCTCGTCGGGCGACAGGCGATGTCTGGTGAGATCGACGAGCCCGTCGTCGATCGGCTTGATGACCCTGCTGATCTGGTCGGCCAGCACCACGGCCAGGTTGTCGGAGTCCTCGTTCGCCGACGCGATCGCATCGCTGCGGAGCTGCCAGACCGCGAAGCCGATCGCCAGCACCGAGGCCGCGATCACGATCGCCGTGACGGCGATGAGGGCGCGGAAGGAAAGCCAGTGTCGGTGCGACGAAAGATGCGGCATGGGCGGTGAAGCGCCTGGCGGATGGGCCGTATGCCGTTCCGTCGGCCGTCGGCCGCGGCCCTGTTACATCGTCCCAGGTGAATAGACGCTTCGCGCTACCATTCGGTTAATACGCCGTCGGGTGCAGGTGCTGTTCCGCATCTCATTATCTCATTATTTGCGGCGACTGTGGCTCCGCGTCGCCTGACGATGCGCTACGCCGCGACGTCCTGGATCGCGGCGGGCTGGGCCTCGAACGACAGGGCCGCGGCCGGGCCCGGCCGGCCGAACAGCCAGCCCTGGGCCTCGCGGCAGCCGGCGGCGCGCAGCAGGTCGACCTGCTCCCAGGTCTCGACGCCCTCGGCCGTGGTGTCCATGTCGAGCGCCTTGGCGAGGTTGATCACGGTGCAGACGATGGCGGCGCAGTCGGACCGGCTCGACAGGTCGGCGACGAAGGATCTGTCGATCTTGATCTTGCTGAACGGGAACATCTGCAGATAGCTCAGCGACGAGTAGCCGGTGCCGAAATCGTCGAGCACGATGCGCACGCCGAGCGCGGCGAGATCGTGCAGCACCGCGAGACCGCCATGGTCCTTCTGCAGCAGCACGGACTCGGTGATCTCGAGCTCGAGCCGCGTCGCCGGCAAGCCGGAGCGCGCGATCGCATCGCGCACCACATCGACCAGATTGCCGCTGCGGAACTGGACGGCCGAGAGATTGACGGCGAGGCGCACGTGATCGGGCCAGGCGGCGGCGGTGCGGCAGGCGGCGTTGAGGATCCACTCGCCGAGCGGGATGATCAGGCCGATCTCCTCGGCGACGGGTATGAACTTGTCGGGCGGGATCAGGCCATGCTGTGGATGGCGCCAGCGCACCAGCGCCTCGACGGCGCAGGGCTGGTGGGTGGCGATGTCGACGATCGGCTGGAAATGGAGCTCGAACTCCTCGCGGACCAGGGCCTCGCGAAGCTGGAACTCGAACTCGCGCCGCTGCCTGGCATTGGCGTCCATCTCCGGCTCGAAGAAGCGGTAGCAGCCGCGGCCATCGGCCTTGGCGCGATAGAGGGCGAGGTCGGCGCTCTTGAGGATCTGGCTCGACTCGGTGCCATCCTGCGGGGCGATCGCGACTCCGATGCTGATGCCGATGACGACGCTTTCGCCGTCGATCTCGTAAGGCGCCCGGATCTTCTCCAGCAGCCGTGCGGCCAGTGCAGTGGCGGCGGCACGCGGGTTGTCTTCGACGATCTGGATGACGGCGAACTCGTCGCCGCCGATGCGACCGATCGTGTCGGTGTCCTTGACGCAGTGCTGCAGCCGCTGCGCCACCGCCCGCAGGAGCGTGTCGCCGGCGCCGTGCCCGAGCGAATCGTTGACCGACTTGAACAGGTCGATGTCGAAGATGAAGGCGGCAAAGCCCTTGCCGGTGCGCTCGAGCCGATCGAGCGCCTCGTCCATGCGCTCGCCGAACAGGAGCCGGTTGGCGATGTCGGTTAGCGGGTCGTGGCGGGCCATGTGGGCAATCCGCATCTCGGCCCGGGTGCGCTCGGTGATGTCCTCGTGCACCGAGACGAAGCCGCCGTTCGGCATCGGATCGTTGAGCACGGCGACGATGCGTCCGTCGGTGAGCTCGGCGGTGAACTGACCCGTCCGCAGGCCCTGGCTGGTGCGTCGCACCTCGGCCACGTAAGTGTCGGGATCGCCCGAGAAGGTGCCGGCGGCGACCCGTGCGCGCATCAGCTCCAGCAGCGATGTGCCGGGCCGCGTGGCCTCGCGCGACAGCCGGTACATGCGGCGGTAACGGTCGTTGCAGACCCGCAGCCGGCCATCGCGGTCGAACATGCACAGGCCGTGGGACATGTTGTTGAGGGCCGCGTCGAGCCGCATGTTGACCTGCTCGACCTCGGTCGACTTCTCCTGCAGGCGCGCCTCACGCTCGGTCAGCGAGGCCTCGGAGGCGAGGACGCGGCCGACCTGGCGGTTCAGGGCCCAGAGAAGACCGAACCCGCACAAGGCGGCCAGCAGCGCCCCGGCACCGATCCGGATCGCGTGGTTGCGCCAGTCTTCGAGCGCCGTGCTCTCGAGGATCGCGGCGCTGACCACGAAGGGTGTGTCGGGGATGGGACGGACGGCGACGATTCTCCGGCCGTGGTCGGCGTCGCCGCCTGCCCAGCGGAATGTTCCGCCCCCGCTGGCCACCACGTCGTACCAGCGCGTATCGAACGGAATCGTGGGACCGGTGACGCCGGTCAGGGTCGGCCGGTTGGCCAGGATGGTCCCGTCGCGGCGCGCGATGATGAAGGATTGCCCGGCGAGCGCCGAGAACGTGTCGTAGACCCGGTGGAAATAGTCGAGGTTCACGCCCACCGCGACCGTCCCCACGAGATCCCCATCGCTGCCCTTGATGTGTCGGCTCAGGTAGATCAGCCGCTCGTCGGCCGATCCGGATCGGACCGCCGCACTGACAAAAAGGCCATCCGTTTCGATCGACGCGGCCGGGCGGCCGGCAGCGCCGGGCGGAGCCTGCGGATCGTCGACCGGAACCGGGTAACTCGATTGCAGCAGCGCGCCGTCGTCCGAGAAGATGCGCATCACCTTTGCGGTGGGGACGCGGACCATGCGGTCGTGCAGGAGCTGGATGATCGGCTCCTTGCTGAAATAGGTCCGGAACTCCGTCGCGGTCGCGATGCCGAGCTCCGGCACCACGTCGCGCAGCTCGGTCAGCAGCTTGTCGACCGGCTCGATCGAGCGGATGAGCTGGTCGGCGACCATGAGCGCGTTGGTGGTGCTCTCCCGCTCGGCCACCCGGATCGCATCCTTGCGCAAATACTCGATCGTGATCCCGATCGCACCGGCGGACAGGCCGATCACGACCCCGGCGGAGACGATCAGGAGCTGCAATGGGAGCGGCTTCTTTGGATGAGTCATGGTCGGGATATGTTTGCACGGCACCGTCGGGATTTAGACGGAGTCGAATTAATGGATCCGGAAAGGAAACGCAGTTCTCGTGAGATGATTAAAAGATCGTGCGCGACTAAACTTTCAGAACGAGTATTAGCCCGCGGCTCGACGGTCCGAATGTCGCCGTTATGCACGGCTGGCGGCCCTTTTTCTCGGGCCCTCCATGAAAAAGGCCGGCCCCGGGGGCATCCGGGGCCGGCCAAGTGGAGTGAGGCTCAGAGAAGACGAGTGTTGTGAGACGTTTTGCTGTTCAGGACAGTAGAACCGATTTGTTCTTCGGCGCGGGCCGGCACGGGCCCGCTCCGTCTCGCGTGAAGCTCAGCCGCGGGGGGCGCTGGTGCTCTCCACGTGGCGGTCGCGGCCCGACAGGACGATCACCCGGGTGCCGACAGTGACGCGCGAATAGAGGTCGATGACGTCGGCGTTGACCATGCGGATGCAGCCCGACGACACGCGCTCGCCGATCGTCTCGGGCGCGTTGGTGCCGTGGATGCGGTAGATGGTGTCGCCGAGATAGAGGGCGCGGGCGCCGAGCGGATTGTTGGGGCCGCCGGCGACGAAGCGCGGCAAATAGGGCTGGCGCCGCACCATCTCGGTGGGCGGCGTCCAGTCGGGCCACTCGGCCTTGCGGGTGATCGACTGCGTGCCCGACCACCGGAAGCCGTCGCGGCCGACGCCGATGCCGTAGCGGACCGCGCGGCCGTTGCCGAGCACGTAGTAGAGATAGGTGTTGGCCGTATCGATGATGATGGTGCCGGCCGGCTCGCTGGTCTTGTAGTCGAGGGTCTGCCGGCGGAAGCGCGACACCTGCTCCAGCGGCGCCTCGTCGCGCGGGATCACGGTGTCGGTCGGGGCGACGGCGGCCTGCGGCGTCAGCACGGGCGCGAACAGCGCGAATGGATTGGCCGACGCCGCACCGGTCAGCAACAGGCCGGCGACGGATGCGGCGATGATGGAACGAGCTAGAGCGAAGTTTGTCATGACACCCCCCGTGTTCCCCGCCTTTGTGTCAGATGAGGTCTTCAGGCGGTTCAAACCGGAAAGGCGCAAATTTAATTGCAATTTAAGACATCTCGGGAGAGCCGCGCGGCGGCGCCCCGGCCGATGGCCGCCGGCGCCGGTCGCCTTCAGATAGAGGCGATTTTTCGGGGCTTTTTGCGCATCAGATGGCGGACCGCGCGCCGCCGCGCCGGCAATGATTCGTCAACCACGCCGCGAAATCGCCCGGCGATCGCCATGAACCCGACTGTCCCGACGGGCGACGCGGGGGGGGCGACACGCCGTCATACCCAGGTCGCGCCAAGCTCCGGCATGGGATGCGCCGGTCAGCTCTTGCGGGCGGCGTGCCAGCCGACCACGGCGTCGGCGACCGCGTCGGTCGAGGCGAAATAGGGTTTGAGGTCGAGGAGCGGCGTGCCGTCGAGGCAGTCGAGCCCGATCACCGTGAGACGGGTGCCCTCGACTGCGACCAGCCGCGCCACGCTGGCGGCGATCGGGTTCGGCCGCACCGGCGAGCGCAGCGCGAAGGTGCCGCGAGGCTCGCCGTAGTGTCGCGGCGCCTGCACGACCAGGTCGCGGCGGGCCTGGTGCATCCAGTAGAGCACCAGCAGATGCGTGCAGGTCTCGACCCCGGTCAGCCCTTGGGCGTAACGCGGGTCGAGCTCGATCGTGCAGACGGCATCCGACTGGCGGGCGTTGCGCGGGCAGTCGCCGCGGTGGTGCCAGGGCGTGCGGACGCGGCCGATATAGAACAGCCCGGCATCAAAGCCCTCCGGAAGCGGAACGGCGACCTCGCCGGGCCGCATTCGGTCCTCCTCGCTCGCCTCCGGATCGTGGCCGGCCGTGGCGGCGAAGGGGCGGTCGGGCGGGGAGGTCATGCGACTGGGTCCTGTCGGCGCTCGCCCCGGCCCCCGTGCGTTGCGGTAACAAGGAACCGCCGTGCGGGTCCGCCGGTCGGCGGCACATTGCGGATTTATTAGCAAATGAGCGGGCTTTTCAATGTCGGCGGAGGCGAGCCGCAAGCCTCCGACACGGGGTCATTCAAGATCGCCCTGTTCAAGGCATAAAGATATCTTTATGTCTGGAGCGATACGTGCCTATATGAGGCCGAACCGGAACCCAGTCTCGGGACATGTCCGCATGGGCGCACGCTTGAGCTTCGACGACCTGAGCACCGCCCTCAAGGCGGCGGCCGAGGAGACGCGGTTGAGAATCCTCGCGCTGCTCGTCGAGAGCGAGCTGACGGTCTCGGACCTGACCGACATTCTGCGCCAGTCGCAGCCGCGCATCTCGCGCCACCTCAAGTTGTTGGCCGAGGCCGGCTTGGTCGAGCGCTTCCGCGAAGGCTCGTGGGCCTTCTTCCGCGCCGCCGAGCAGGGCGAGGCGGCCGCGCTGGTGCGGGGTCTCCTGGCCCGGCTCGACTCCGCCGACCGGACTCTCGGGCGCGACCGCGAGCGCCTCGCCGCAGTGCGGGCGGCCCGCAACCAGGCCGCCCAGGCGTATTTTGCCCGCCACGCCGCCGAGTGGGACCGTATCCGCCGCCTGCATGCCGGCGACGAGGCGGTCGAGCAGGCGATCGCCGAGGCGCTCGCCGACAAGCCGTTCCGCTCGCTGCTCGATCTCGGCACCGGCACGGGCCGCATGCTGGAGCTGTTCGGGCCGACCATCGAGCGCGGCCTCGGCATCGACCTGTCGCGCGACATGCTGGCGCTCGCCCGCGCCCGGCTCGACCGCGCTGGCTTGCGCAACGTCTCGGTGCGCCACGGCGACCTGTTCGACCTCGCCATGCCGCCCGACTCCTTCGATGTCGTCATCCTCCACCAGGTGCTGCACTTCCTCGACGACGGCGGCCGCGCGATCCGCGAGGCGGCGCGCGTGCTGCGGCCGCAGGGCCGGCTGCTGGTAGTCGACTTCGCCCCGCATACGCTCGAGTTCTTGCGCGAGCAGCACGCCCATCGGCGGCTCGGCTTTCCGCGCGAGACCATCACCCAATGGCTGGAACAGGCGGGCCTCGAGCCCGGGCTGCATCGCGTGCTGCCGCCCGAGCCGGGGTCCGACGGACAACTGGCCGTCACGTTGTGGCTGGGCCGTGATCCGCGGATCGCGATCGCCGCCGAAACCCGCGAGGTCGCCTGAATGCCGTCCGCACCCGAACCCCGCGCCAGCCGCGTCCCGCATCGCGGCGCCGGCATCCGCGTCTCCTTCGAGTTCTTCCCGCCCAAGACCGAGGAGATGGAGAAGACTCTTTGGGAGTCGATCGAGCGGCTGGCGCCGCTGCGTCCCGCCTTCGTCTCGGTCACATATGGGGCCGGAGGATCGACGCGAGAGCGCACGCACGCGACCGTCAAGCGCATCCTCGACGAGACGGCGCTGACGCCGGCCGCGCATCTCACCTGCGTCGCCGCGACCCGTGACGAGGTCGACGACGTCGTGCGCGGCTATCTGTCGGCGGGCGTGCGCCATATCGTGGCGCTGCGCGGCGATCCGGTCGGCGGCATCGGCACGGCCTATGCGCCGCACCCGGGCGGCTATGTCAACGCCGCCGATCTGGTCGGCGGCATCAAGCGGCTCGCCGCCGCCGAGCAGGCCGACATCGAGGTGTCGGTCTCGGCCTATCCGGAGCGCCATCCAGAGAGCCCGTCGGACGCCGTCGATCTCGACATGCTGGCCGCCAAGGTGGACGCCGGCGCGAGCCGCGCCATCACCCAGTTCTTCTTCGACAACGATCTCTATCTTCGCTACCTCGACCGCGTGCGGGCGCGCGGCATAACCATCCCGATCGTGCCCGGCATCCTGCCGGTGCAGAACTTCAACCTGACGCGCTCGTTCGCCGGCAAGGCCGGCGCCTCGATCCCGGCCTGGCTCGCCGACCGCTTCGCCGGCCTCGACGACGACCCGGCGACCCGCAAGCTGATCGCCGCCGCGGTCGCGGCCGAGCAGGTGTTCGACCTGGTCGATCGCGGCGTCACCGAGTTCCACTTCTACACGATGAACCGCGCCGACCTGGTCTACGCGGTCTGCCATCTGTTGGGCCTGCGGCCCGTGGCGGCGGCCGTGGCAGCGACGGCCGAGGCAGCGGCGTAAGCCCCTCCTTCACCTCCCCCTGGAGGGGGGAGGTCGGACCGCGTAGCGGTCCGGGTGGGGGTGACAGCGTCGCCGGTGCGTGGGGCCTCACCCCACCCCGGTGCGCGCTTCGCGCGCCCCGACCCTCCCCCTCCAGGGGAGGGTGAAGCGAGCTTCCCTATTTATAGGGGGGGGTGAGTTTCGGGAGAGCGCGATGACCGAAATGGAGAATGCGGTGTTGTCGGCAGTGCGTGAGATGAGGGCCGAGATGGATCGCGGGTTCCGGGATCTGAAAGGCCAGATCCGTGACCTGGAGGCGCGCATCGTGGCGTTCGATCTCGAGATTGGCGCGGTCAGGAAATTCGCCGCTGGCGACTCCCTGGTCGGTCGCTATGCGGCCGCCGCCGTGGAAAATCGTCTCGCCGCCATCGAAGCGCGTCTGTCGACTCTCGAGCATCGCACCTTATCCGTGGTTTCAATCGTCAACCGAGCCTCTCGACCGCGAGAGGAGAGAAAGCCAGAAGAATGACCAAGCTCCTTGCCCCGTCCGAAACAGAGACCGCGCTGCGCGCGCTGGCGCGTGAAAAAATCCTGGTGCTGGACGGCGCCATGGGCACGCAGATCCAGGATCTGAAGCTCGACGAGGCGGCCTTCCGGGGCGCGCGCTTTGCCGACTTTTCGCGGGATCTGCGCGGCAACAACGATCTCCTGATCATCACCCGGCCCGACGCGGTGCGGGCCATCCATCTCGCCTATTTCCGCGCCGGCGCCGACATCGTCTCCACCAACACGTTCTCCTCGACCCGCATCGCCCAGGCCGATTACGGCCTGGAGGAGGTGGTCACCGAGCTCAACGAGGCCGGCGCCCGGCTCGCCCGCGAGGCGGCCGTCGCGGCCGAGAGCGAGGACGGGCGGCGCCGTTTCGTCGCCGGCGCCATCGGCCCGACCAACCGCACCGCCTCGATCTCGCCCGACGTCTCCAATCCGAGCTTTCGCGCCATCACGTTCGACGAGCTGCGGGTCGCCTATGCCGAGCAGGTGAGGGGCTTGATCGCCGGCGGCGCCGACCTCTTGCTGATCGAGACCGTGTTCGACACGCTCAACGCCAAGGCGGCGATCTTCGCCATCGAGGAGGTTCTGGAGGAGCTCGGCCGCCGTGTGCCGCTGATGATCTCCGGCACCATCACGGATCTGTCGGGCCGCATGCTGTCCGGCCAGACGCCCGAGGCGTTCTGGAACTCGGTGCGGCACGCCAAGCCGCTCACCATCGGCCTCAACTGCGCCCTCGGCGCCAAGGAGATGCGCGCCCACATCGCCGAGTTGTCGCGCGTCGCCGACACCCTTGTGTGTGCCTATCCCAATGCCGGCCTGCCCAACGAGTTCGGCCTCTACGACGAGAGCCCGGAGTTCATGGCTGGGCTGTTGGCCGAGTTCGCCAGTGCCGGCCTCGTCAACGTGGTCGGCGGCTGCTGCGGCACCACGCCGGCCCATATCCGCGCGATCGCCCAGGCCGTCGCCGGCAAGGCGCCCAGGGAGGTGGCGCAGCCGAAACCGTTTCTGCGGCTCGCCGGGCTCGAGCCGTTCACGCTGACGCCCGAGATCCCGTTCGTGAATGTCGGTGAGCGCACCAACGTCACGGGCTCGGCCAAGTTCCGAAAGCTGATCAAGGCGGGCGACTACGCGGCCGCGCTCTCGGTCGCGCGCGATCAGGTGGAGAACGGCGCCCAGGTGATCGACGTCAACATGGACGAGGGCCTGCTCGACTCGCAGGAGGCGATGACGACCTTCCTCAATCTGGTCGCTGCCGAGCCCGACATCGCCCGCGTGCCCGTGATGGTCGACTCGTCCAAGTTCTCCGTCATCGAGGCCGGCCTGAAATGCATCCAGGGCAAGGCGATCGTGAACTCGATCTCGATGAAGGAAGGCGAGGAGGCGTTCGTGCGCCAGGCCCGCACGGTGCTGCGCTACGGCGCCGCAGCGGTCGTGATGGCGTTCGACGAGCAGGGCCAGGCCGATACGGTCGCGCGAAAGACCTCGATCTGCAAGCGCGCCTACGACATCCTGGTGAGAGAGGTCGGCTTCGCGCCCGAGGACATCGTGTTCGATCCGAACGTCTTCGCGGTGGCGACCGGTATCGAGGAGCACGACGGCTACGGCCTCGCCTTCATCGAGGCGACCCGCTGGATCAGACAGAACCTGCCGGGCGCTCATGTGTCGGGCGGCGTCTCGAATCTCTCCTTCTCGTTCCGCGGCAACGAGACGGTGCGCGAGGCCATGCACTCGGTCTTCCTCTATCATGCCATCCAGGCCGGCATGGACATGGGCATCGTCAATGCCGGCCAGATGGCCGTCTACGACGACCTCGATCCGGAGCTGCGCGAGGCCTGCGAGGACGTGATCCTCAACCGGCGGAAGGACGCGTCCGAGCGGCTGCTGGCGGTCGCCGAGCGTTATCGCGGCCAGACCCGCGAGGCGAAAGAGGCGGTCCTCGAATGGCGCGGCTGGCCGGTCGAGAAGCGGCTGACGCATGCGCTCGTTCACGGCATCACCGATTTCATCGCCGAGGACGTCGAGCTGGCCCGACAGGCGTCGAAGCGCCCGCTCGACGTGATCGAGGGGCCGCTGATGGCCGGCATGAACGTCGTCGGCGACCTGTTCGGCGCCGGAAAGATGTTCCTGCCCCAGGTGGTGAAGTCTGCGCGCGTGATGAAGCAGGCGGTCGCCTATCTGATGCCGTTCATGGAAGAGGAGAAGGCGAAGAGCGGCGACACCCGCAAGAGCGCCGCCGGCAAGATCGTGCTCGCCACCGTCAAGGGCGACGTCCACGACATCGGCAAGAACATCGTCGGCGTCGTGCTCCAGTGCAACAATTACGAGGTGGTCGATCTCGGCGTGATGGTGCCGGCGACGAGGATCCTCGAGGCCGCCAAGGCCGAGCAGGCCGACATCGTCGGCCTCTCCGGCCTGATCACGCCGTCGCTCGACGAGATGTGCCATGTCGCCGCCGAGATGGAGCGCCAGGGCTTCGATGTGCCGCTTCTCATCGGAGGAGCCACGACGAGTCGTGTCCACACGGCGGTCAAAATCGATCCGAACTATCGGCGCGGACAGGCCGTCTATGTCAACGATGCGAGCCGCGCCGTCGGCGTGATGTCGGCGCTGCTGTCGAAGGAGCAGAGCGGGCCCTATATCGACGAGGTGCGGCGCGAATACGCAAGGCTCGCTGCCGCGCATGCCCGCGGCGAGGAGCAGAAGAAGCGACTCACCCTCGCCGATGCGCGGAAAAACGCGCTGAAGCTCGATTGGTCGGCCTACGCGCCGCCGAAGCCGAGCTTCCTCGGCTGCCGCGTGTTCGAGGCCTACGACCTCGCCGAGCTGGTGCCCTATATCGACTGGTCGCCGTTCTTCTCCACCTGGGAGCTGGCGGGAAAGTACCCGGCGATCCTCGACGACGGCAAGGTCGGCGAGGCGGCGCGGGCGCTGTTCGCGGACGCCCTGAAGATGCTGGATGCGATCGTGCGCGAGGGCTGGTTCAAGGCCTCGGCCGTGGTCGGCTTCTGGCCGGCGGCGGCGCAGGGCGACGACATCCTGCTGTATGCGGACGAATTGCGTGAAAAGCCGGTCGCGACCCTGCACACGCTGCGCCAGCAGCTCGCCCGGCGCGAGGGCCGCGCCAATGTGGCGCTCGCCGATTTCGTCGCCCCGCTCACCAGCGGTGTGCCCGACTATGTCGGTGGCTTCATCGTCACGGCCGGCCTCGGCGAGGATGCGGTCGCCGACCGCTTCAAGGGCGCGAACGACGACTACTCGTCCATCATGGTCAAGGCGCTGGCCGACCGTCTCGCCGAAGCCTTCGCCGAGCGCATGCACCAGCGCGTGCGCCGCGATTTCTGGGGCTACGCCCCCGAGGAGAGTTTTGCGGCCGGCGACCTGATCGCGGAGAAATATCGTGGCATCCGGCCGGCGCCGGGCTATCCGGCGCAGCCCGACCACACCGAGAAGGGCACGCTGTTCGAGATGATCGGCGGGGCTGAGATCGGCGTGTCGCTCACCGAGAGCTTCGCCATGTGGCCGGGCGCCTCGGTGTCTGGGCTCTATTTCAGCCATCCGGAGGCGCATTACTTCGGCGTCGGCAAGATCGAGCGCGACCAGGTCGAGGACTACGCGGCCCGCAAGGGCTGGACGGTGGCGGAGGCCGAGCGCTGGCTCGCGCCGATCCTCAACTACGACCCGGGCTCGCTCTCCGACGCGAAGCGCGCCGCTTCGGTCGCGGCCGAGTAGGGGAGCCGGCGCGAGCGCGATGATGGGACCGGCTCGCGCATCGCGGCTGCCCGGCGTGGTCAAGGCCGCGGCCGCGATCCTGGTCGTCGCCGCCGTGGCGCTGGCCTGGCGCTTCACGCCGCTGTCTCAGCTCGCCGACATCGAGCGCCTGCGCGGCGTGCTGGCCGGATCCGGCCCCATGCAGGCGCCTCTCGTCGTGCTGATCCTTTTCGTGGTGGCCGGCCTGCTCGCCGTCCCGGTCATGCTGCTGATCGCGGCGACCGCGATGGTGTTCGGCTTGTGGCTCGGGCTGCTCTATTCCGGCGTCGGCCTGCTGGTGGGTGCGACGGTCGGCTTCGCCGTCGGCGCGGTGCTCGGGCAGAAGCCGTTCATCCGCCTGCTCGGGCCGCGTCTCGACCGGATCCGTCGTGCGGTGACGCGGCGCGGTGTGCTCGCTGTCGCCGTCATCCGGGTGCTGCCGGTCGCGCCCTTTGCGGTGATAAATCTTCTGGCCGGCGCGAGCGGCGTGCGGTTCGTCGACTTCATCGGCGGCACGGCGCTCGGCCTCGCGCCCGGGCTGGTCGCCATGTCGGCCTTCGGCGAGCAGCTCGTCGCCGCCGCACGCGAGCCGACGCCGGGGCACGTTGCTACGGCCGTGGCGGTGCTCGCAGTGTGGATCGGCGTCGTGGTCGGCGTACAGGCGCTCGCTTCACGGATCGGCAGCCGTGCACCGTGAGACCGCCGGCCGTCAGTCCGTGGACGGGGCGGGCCCGGCCTCCTAACCTGTCGCCGCCATGGTTCTCTTCGCAGCAGCAGGACTCGACCTCGGCGATGGGGAACGGGGCGGGCGGACTCGGCGGTTCGGGCTGCCGCGGGCCCTGCGCGTGCCGCTTCTCGACCACAAGGTCGTATCCGAAGCCCGGACGCGCTTCGCCTTCAATCCGACCGAGCGCCAGCTCTCCGCGGCGGCGAGCTACGCCAGGACGGCCAGAAGCCCCAAATTCGCGGTCCAGAAGGAAACCGCTGTCCGGAACCTGTTTTTCGAGAAGGTTCTGGGCGACATCCTCGGTTACACGCCGTTCGATCCGGAAAACCCGTACACGCTCGCGTTCGAGCGGCCGATTCGCCGCGGAGCCTTGGATGTCGCGCTTGGTCGGTTCGGAATGCCGGGCAGCGCGGACGAACTCGTCGCTCCATTCGAGCTGAAGGGCCCTGGAACGGACGACCTGGACGCCGTGATGCCCGGGCGCGGCCGCAGCCCTGTCCAGCAGGCTTGGGACAACGCCATCGATGCGCCGGGCTCGCGATGGGTGCTGGTGTCCAATTGCGTGGAGATTCGCCTTTACGGCTTCGGGCGCGGGCGCGACGCCTACGAGGTGTTCGATCTCGGCAAGCTCGACGATCCCGACGAGCACGCGCGATTGTGCCTCCTCATGTCCGCGGAGCGCCTTCTCGACGGTGCGACGGACGATCTGCTGCGGAGGACAGACAGCGCCTACAGGGACATCACCAATACTCTGTACGTCGAATGCAAGGCGCTGCGGGACCGGTTGATCGCGTTTCTCGTCGATTCGTCCGACGGGCCGGGTCTCTCGACGCCGGCAGGGATCGAGCTGGCCCAAAAGCTCCTCGACCGCATCCTGTTCGTCGCTTTTGCGGAGCGCACGGCCCTGTTGCCGGACAAGCTGCTGGAACGCGCGACGACGGCGAGCAACGAGTTCGATCCGAAACCGATCTGGACGAACTTTCAAGGACTGTTCCGTGCTATCGACCGCGGCAACGCCCGGCTCGATATCTGGTCGTACAACGGCGGTCTGTTCGCACCCGATCCTGTCGCGGATGCGCTGGTCCTGCCCGATCCGCTCGCCACCGACCTCGCCTCGCTCGGGCGCTGGGACGATCGCAGCGACGTGCCGGTCACCGTGCTCGGACACATCTTCGAGCAGTCCATCACCGACTTGGAGGCTCTTCGTGCCGAGAGCCGCGGCGCGGCGCCACCGAAAGTCTCCAAGCGCAAGCGCGAAGGGGTCGTCTATACACCGGATGTCGTCACCCGGTTCCTGGTCGAGCGCACGGTCGGAAAGACGCTCGACGAGCGGTTCTCTACTCTGCTCTCGGTGCATGCCGCCACGTCCGAGCTGCCGTCCGACGGCGACCCCATTCCCTGGCGTATGGAGGACTCGGAACGGGCATTTTGGCGCGACTACGCGACCGCGTTGCGGGGCCTCACGGTGATCGATCCCGCGTGCGGCTCGGGGGCGTTTCTGGTGGCCGCATTCGATCTGCTCGCGGCCGAGTATCGGCGGGTTTCAGAGCGGCTTCTCGCGCTCGGCGAGGCGGTCGAATTCGATTCATTCGACGAGATCGTCACGCGGAACCTGCATGGCGTCGACCTCAATGCGGAGTCGGTGGAGATCACGCGGCTCGCCCTTTGGCTCGAGACGGCGCGCAGCCGGCACCCGCTGTCGAATCTCGAGGCGACCATCAAGGTCGGCAACAGCCTGATCGATGATCCCGCCTTCACGGATCGTCCGTTCGATTGGCGGGCGGCTTTTCCGGACGTGTTCGCGGCGGGTGGCTTCGACGTCGTGATCGGCAATCCGCCCTATGTGCGGATGGAGCTGATCAAGCCCATCAAGCCGTATCTCGAGGCGCACTATGGAGTGGCGGCCGACCGTGCCGACCTCTACGCCTACTTCTTCGAGCGCGGTGTCCATCTGCTCAAGCCGGGCGGGAGGCTCGGCTACATCTCCTCGTCGACGTTCTTCCGCACCGGCTCGGGCGAGAACCTGCGGACCTTCCTGGCGGCCAACGCGGTGGTCGAGGCCGTGGTCGATTTCGGCGATCTCCAGGTGTTCGAGGGCGTCACGACCTATCCGGCGATCCTGACGCTGCGCAAGGGCTCGCCCGGTGCAGCCGACGCCCTGTCTTTCATGAAAGCAGATGCACTGCCGAAGGACCTGGAGGCGGAGTTCGTCGCCCGTGCTCTGCCGATGCCGTGCGCTCGGCTCGGCACCGGGTCCTGGCAGTTCGAGGACGCGCCGCTTGCGGCGCTGCGCGACAAGATCGTGCAAGGCAAGCGGACGCTCGGCGAGGTCTACGGCGCGCCGTTGCGCGGCGTCGTCACCGGGCTCAACGATGCCTTCGTGATCGACACGGCGACCCGCGACCGGCTGGTCGCCCTGGACCCGCGGTCGGCGGAGCTCCTGATGCCGTTCCTGCGCGGCGAGAACGTCAAGCGCTGGCGGGTCGAGCCGGAGGGCTTGTTCCTGATCAACATTCCGAAAGGCAAGATCGACATCGACGCCTATCCGGCGATCCGCGACTGGCTGCGGCCGTTCAAGGAGAAGCTGGAAGAGCGTGCGACCAGGCAAGAATGGTTCGAGCTGCAGCAGGCCCAGCTCGCCTACCAACCGAGATTCGCCGCTCCGAAGATCGTCTGGCCGCACTTCCAGATCGAGGCGTCATTTGCTCTCGATCGTTCGACTGCGTTCTTGAACAACAAGTGCTTCTTTGTCCCCCGGGACGATGGGTTTCTGCTTGCTTTTCTGAACAGCCGTTGTGCCTGGTTTCAGCTCTTCGCGTCGGGGCGCTTGAAACGCGGTGGCTATGTCGAGGCGGAGGCACAATACATCGCGCAGCTTCACCTCCCCGATCCCGCACCGCTCGATCGCGACCGGCTCGTCGAGCTGGCGGCGGTCTGCTCCGAGCGGGCGGTGGCGCGACTTGGGATCGAGGCTTCCGTGCAGCGTCGCATCCTCGACTTGGCGGGGACGCTCGACGCTCCGCTCTCCCGCAAGCTCGACGAATGGTGGACGCTCGACTTCGCCGCCTTTCGCGCCGAGGCGAAGCGGGCGTTGCACGCCGACGTCCCGGTGCGGGAGCGAGCCGAGTGGGAGGCCTATCTCGCCGAGAGCCGCGCCGCCGTCGACAGGCTGACGGCCGAGATCACAACGGCGGAACGCGAGATCGACGCGATCGTCTACCGCCTGTTCGACCTCGCGGCCGACGAGATCGCGCTGTTGGATGCATCCGTCGCCGGTTAGGACCGCCTGCTCACTCCGCCAGCAAGTCGGACGTGGCCACGATGGTGGCGAAGCGGTCGGCGAGCGCGGCGAGCGCGTTGCGGTGAACCTCGGCGGCCGGGATGGTGGCGCCGGTCAGCGGATCGCGCAGGTCGCGGGTCGCAGTCGCGGTCGATACCACGGTCGACTTGAGGCCGAGATCGATGGCGGCGCGCGCGGTCGCCTCGATGCACATGTGCGTCATGAAACCGGCCAGCACCAGCGACGAGCGGTGCAACGCGTGCAGGCGGTCGGCCAGATCGGTGCTGGCGAAGGCGTTGGGCAGGCTCTTGGTCAGCACCGGCTCGCCCGGCGCCGGCGCCGCCGGCGAGGCGATCTCGACGCCGCGGCTGCCGGGCGCGAAGACGCCACCGCCGCCCTTGCCGTGGTGAACGACGTGAATGATCGGGGTGCCGAGCGCGCGGGCGCGGGCGAGCAGCCGGCCGATCTCGTCGAGCGCGGCATCGACGCCGGCGAGCGGCAGATGGCCGTCGACATATTCGCGCTGGGCGTCGATCACCACCAGCACGGCGTCGGCGAGGCGGGCCGGAACCGGCGTCACGCCGGCGAATTCGAGGAGGGTTTTGGGGGGCATCGCGGACTCCGAGGGTCATGCAGCAGCATGTCTCGATCGAACGGCGCCGGAACACAAGGCTCCGCCAAGAAAACAATCTCCCGAGACAAACCGACGCCGGAGAAAAACAAATGGCCCTAAAAATACAAACACCGGAGAAACGCGTTCTCCGGTGTCCCTGCGGCGGTGCTGCCCGCCCTTGTCTCGAAATGCGTTAACCGATCAGAACGCGCCCAGCACGATCGCCGTGACAAAGACGAACACGGCACAGATCGCGACGCGGTTCATGTCGATCGTGTAAACCACAGTGGTCTCCTCGGTACCATTGACCGGAGCGGACCATAGCACACCGCCAAAGCGTTCTGAAGTCGGAAACGATTGCGCACTGCACCACCACAGTGCGCTGCGGGAGTTGTTTTTCTCACTATTTGCCAAGTGATCAGCGCACGTCGACGGAGACCAGATGCTCACGCACCGGATGCTGCTCCCACGGGCGCTGATAGACGAAGCGCAAATCTGCGTGACAGACCGACTGGGCGCGCAGTTTCCAGCGATGCAGGCCGGCGGCCCCGATCGCGGGCGCGTTGCCGCCGCGCTGCTGGTGGCCCAGATCCGTGATCACGACACAGGACGGTGCGCCGCTCGCTGTGTCGAGACGCCACGCATAGCCGGTGGTGAGGTTCTCCTCGAGCACGATCGTGGTCTCCTCGCCGGGCGCCAGCCGGAGCGGAGCCGCGGTGCTGCGCATCACCGGCGGCAGAGGGCTCGTCTGGGCGGCGGCCGGCATCGCGGACGGTGCGGTCGTCACCAGCAGGCCGGCGAGCAGCAGGGCGGATGCCGGCTGTGCAAACGCGGAACGACTTGTCGGGATCGCGGCCGAGCAGGCCGTTCGGATGACACCCATCATGTCCTCGTCGCGCGCACGCGCAGTGCACGCCATGTTTACGCAAAATGCACACCAAACCGTCGTCGCGCGCCGCCTTACGACGCGCCCAAGGTCACGCGCCCGAAGCCGCGCGGCCGGAAGCGATGACGCGCTCGACGAACAGCGCCGCTTCGAGGGCCGCCCGGTCACGTCCGAAGCGGCCGACGACCTGGACGCCGAGCGGCAGGCCCGACTCGTCGATCAGGCCCGGAACATTGATGCACGGTGTCCCCATCAGGGTCCATAGTCGGTTGAATGTCGACTGTCCTGTCGTGGCGAGCCCGCGCGGTGCGGCGCCGGGCGCCGACGGTGTCAAGAGCACGTCGACCTCCTCCATCAGCGTGGCCAGCGCGTGACGGGCCCGCTCGGCGATCCGGCACGCCTGGTCGTAGTCGTCGGCGTGCAGCGTCGCGGCATCGTCGAGGAGCTGGCGCAGGTTGGGGCCGAGCTTTTCGCGATGATGGTCGTACTCGTAGGCGAGCGCCCGATAGGCCTCGTAGTCCTGGACGATCGCATGGGCCCGGAACGCCTCCTCGAGCACCGGAGGCAGCGTCACCTCGCGCAACGTGGCGCCGGCTGCCGCGGCGGCTCGTGCCGTGCGCTCTACGGCCGTCTGCATGGCGGGGCTCGCCTCCGGCCAGACATGGGTGCGGGCGAGGCCGATGCGCGGCGCCGCCGGCGCGTCGCCGTCGACCCGCAGGTCCCGCCCGGTCAGGGCGGCGGCCGCGTAGGCGACATCGGCGACTCCAGCCGCGAACAGGCCGGGCGTGTCGAGCGACCACGAGAAGGTTTTGACGCCGACCGTCGGCAGCACCCGGAAGGACGGCTTGTAGGCGGCGACCCCGCAGAAGGCGCCCGGACGCACCACCGAGCCGCCCGTCTGGGTGCCGATGGCGATCGGCACCATGCCGGCCGCCACGGCGGCCGCCGAGCCGGAGGACGAGCCGCCCGGCGTGTGCTCCGGATGGTGCGGATTGCGGGTGCCGGCCGGGTCCAGGAAGGCGAACGGCGTCGTCACGGTTTTTCCCAGCACGAGCCCGCCGGCCCGCTTCACCATCGAGACGAGGGCGGCGTCGGCCCCCGGCCGGTTTTCGGCGTGGATCGGGGAGCCGTGGCTGGTCGGCAGATCGGCGGTATCGAAAATGTCCTTGATGCCGACCGGCAGGCCGCGCAGCGGTGTCGCGGCAAGCCGCTCGGGGGCGGCAGCGGCGCGGGCGCGGGCGCCGGCGAGGTCGAGGCTGGCGAAGGCGCCGATCCGCTCCTCGTTCGCGGCGAGCGCGGCGGCACAGAGCTCGACCACGTCGGCCGGCGACATCTCGCCCCGCTCGATGCGGCGGGCGAGGTCGAGCGCCTTCAGGGGCTGCACCGGCGGCTGCGGCATGGGCGCTGTCCTTCGTGGCGGGGGCTTTTTGGCGGCGTCGGGTGTGTGTGGCGAAAAGCGGCGGCGCCGGCAAGCCGCTGGGCCGGTTTCCGGCGACGGGGCGTGGCGCAAAAACCGCATGGGCGGTGCAACCGTAGGGTAACGTTGAGGGGTCGTTAACGGACGAGACCGCAAACTCGTGCCATGACGCGCGACGTTCGTTGGTATCTCGTCGGCTCGCTCGTTCTCCTCACGCTCGCCGGTTGCGCCCGCAACTTCATGGCGCAGCGCGAGCCATGGCGGCGTGAGGCCGAGGTTTCGTGCCTGAAGGGCGGCTCCGTGAAGCAGGGGCCGGCCGTCGCGTTGCTGTCGCCGATCGACGGGCCCGGCATGTGCGGGGCCGATTTTCCCATGAAGGTCGGGGCGCTGGGCGACAGCCAGGCGCTCGGCTATGCGGACGACCCGGTGCGGCCGCCCGGCGGCATCCCGCAGGGCTCGCAGGGCGCGCAGAGCGCGCCGCCCGGAAAAATCCTCGGCGCGCCGCCCGGTTATCTGCGGGTGCCGTCCGGACCGCCGCCTGCCACCCGCCCGTCCGGCTCCTATGGCGGCACTGGTGGCGGCGAGGCGAGCGGCCCGACGCCGCTGACGCCGCCCGGCGTGGCGCCGCCGCCGCCCGATTCCCCCGGCGCCTATGCGCCGCCGATGCCGTCCTATGGGGCTGCCGCCGAGCCGCCGCGCAGCCGCTCCGCGGTCGGCCGCGGCCAGCTTCCGCCGGTGCGGGAGACGAGCCCGGCCCGGTCCGCGCCGGGTGGGCTCGACTACGAGGAGCCGGGCTTCTCGCCGACCCCGATCGATCGCGCCTCGCCTTACCGTGACGCGCCGCGGGCGAGCCGTTCAGCCCCGCCGCCGGTCGCGCCGCCCCGCACGACGCGCGAGAGTGCGCCCGCCCGCGAGCCGCCGCGCGACACCGCCTCGATCTATCCGCCGAGCTATCCGAGCATGGGCGAGCCGGTGTCGGTCGGCCCGTCGCGTCCCGAGCCGCTGACCACCGGCGCGACCGCCGCCGCGGTGTCGCCGGCCGCGACGCTCGCCTGTCCGCTGGTGTCCCAGCTCGACCGCTGGGTGCTGGAGGGCGTGCAGCCGGCGGCGCAGCGCTGGTTCCGCCAGCCGGTGGTCGAGATCAAGCAGATCTCCGCCTATTCGTGCCGCGGCATGAACGGCAATCCGCGCGCCCGCATCTCCGAGCACGCCTTCGGCAATGCGCTCGACATCGCCGGCTTCGTGCTGGCCGACGGCCATGTGATCACGGTCAAGCGCGGCTGGCGCGGCACGCCGGAGGAGCAGGGCTTTCTGCACGACGTGCAGACGGTCGCCTGCGAGATGTTCACCACCGTGCTGGCGCCTGGCTCCAACGTCTTCCACTACGACCACATCCATGTCGACCTGATGCGGCGCGATTCCGGGCGGCGCATCTGCCAGCCGGCGGCGATCCCGGGCGACGTGGTGGCGGCGCGCGCCCGCGGCGGCAGCGGCTACGCCGCGCAGCGCCCGGACTTCGGCGCCACCGGCTCGATCGCGGCGCGCAAGCGGGCGGCGCGTGCCCCCGAGTCGCGCTTCGACGAGGACCGCGACCTGCCCAGGGCGGTGCCGGGCGAGGACTGATCTCGGACGCCGCCGCTCGATGCGCGCGAGCAGGATGGCGATCGCCGTCCGCGACATCATCGAGCGGAACGGTGGGATCTCGCCGGCTAGAGCGGTTTTCGCTGACGTTGACCCACGCTCCGCTCATTCCCGCGAAAGCGGGAATCCAGGGTATCTCTGCCGTGTCGCCCCTGGGTCCCCGCCTTCGCGGGGACGAGCGGAAACGATTGATTCATCGACACAGGAACCGGCCCTAGATCTCCTGCCGGGTCGACCTGAACAGGATCTCGTTGATGTCCACACTCTCCGGCTGGCTCATCGCGAACAGCACCATGTCGGCGAAGGCGTCGGCGGGAAGCGCGATCTCGTAGATCTTGCGCACGCTCGCAGCGATGTCCGGCTCGGTGATGCTGTCGGGCAGCTCGGTCGCCACCGCGCCGGGCGAGATGACGGTGGTTCGGATGCCGTAGGGCTTGACCTCCTGCCGCAATCCCTCGGAGATGACCCGGACCGCGTGCTTGGTCGCCGCGTAGACGGCGCTGCCCGGCCGCACGACGTGGCCGGCGACCGACGAGACGTTGATGATGTGCCCGCTCCTCTGCGCCGTCATGTGCGGCAGCGCGGCGGCGATGCCGTAGAGCACGCCCTTGATGTTGACGTCGATCATGCGGTTCCAGTCCGCCACCTTGCCCCGTTCGAGCGGTGAGTGCGGCATCAGGCCGGCATTGTTGATGATCACGTCGATGCGCCCGTGCATCTGCACCGCACCGTCGACCAGATGCTTCACCTGCTCGTAATCCGTCACGTCGGTCTTCACCGCGGCGGCCTTGTCCAACCCCAGCTCTCCCGCCAGCGCCTGAAGCCGGTCGAGGCGTCGCGCGCCCAGCACCAGCTTGGCCCCGTTGCGGGCGAGCCGCCGCGCCGTGGCCTCGCCGAGGCCGCTGCTCGCGCCGGTGATGACGACCACCTTGTTCTCGATGTTCTGTGTCATGCGTCTCGCTCCTGATGCAGCATTGCCTACAGTCCGGTCATCTTCTCCAGGTGCTCGGGATAGCGATCTCCCTGCACCGGGATGTTTGCCGCCGCCGCATCGATCTCGCGCAGATCGTCGGCCGTGAGCACAAGGGCCGCCGCGCCCATGTTCTCGTCGAGCCGCGACAGCTTGCGGGTGCCGGGGATCGGCACGATCCACGGCTTCTGGGCGAGCAGCCAGGCGAGCGCGACCTGGGCCGGCGTCGCCTTCCTGCCGGCTGCGATCCGGCCGAGCAGGTCGATCACGGCCTGGTTCGCCTTGCGCGCCTCCGGCGTGAACCGCGGCAGGGTGGTGCGGAAGTCGGTCGCATCGAACGTCGTCGTCGCGTCGATCTTGCCGGTGAGGAAGCCCTTGCCCAGCGGGCTGTAGGGAACGAAGCCGATGCCGAGCTCCTCCAGCACCGGAAGCACCTCCGCCTCCGGCTTTCGCCACCACAGCGAATACTCGCTCTGCAGCGCCGTGACCGGCTGGACCGCATGGGCGCGGCGGATCGTCTGCGCGCCGGCTTCCGAGAGGCCGAAATGCCGGACCTTGCCGGCCCGGATCAGATCCTTCACGGCGCCCGCCACGTCCTCGATCGGCACATTGGGATCGACACGGTGCTGATAGAACAGGTCGATGACGTCGGTCCGCAGCCGCTTCAAGGACGCCTCGGCGACCTCTTTGATGTGCTCCGGCCGGCTGTTGAGACCCGCCCACATCCGCTCGCCCTTGGGATCGAGATCGAACCCGAACTTCGTCGCGATCACCACCTTGTCGCGCACCGGCGCGAGGGCTTCGCCGACCAGATCCTCGTTGGTGAACGGGCCATAGACCTCGGCGGTGTCGAACAACGTCACGCCGCGGTCGACGGCCGAGCGGAGCAGCGCGATCATCTCCTGCCTGTCGGCGGCCGGGCCGTAGGAAAAGCTCATGCCCATGCAGCCGAGGCCGAGCGCCGAAACCTCCAGGCCGCTGCGTCCGAGTTTGCGCTTCTGCATGTCTTTGGTTCCTTTTATGATCAGGTTGGACCTTTTGTCCGCGGTCAGGCGCCGTATTGTGCGTCGTCGACGTGCTCCATCCAGTCGACGGTCTTGCCGTCGTGCTGCTCCTGGATGGCGATGTGGGTCATGGCGGTCGTCGTCGAAGCGCCGTGCCAGTGCTTCTCGCCGGGCGGAAACCGGACCACGTCGCCGGGGTGGATCTCCTCGACCGGGCCGCCCCAACGCTGGACCCGGCCGCAGCCGGCCGTGACGATCAGGGTCTGCCCGAGCGGATGGGTGTGCCAGGCGGTTCGGGCGCCGGGCTCGAACGTGACGCTGGCGCCGACGACGCGGGCCGGATCCTGCGCCGGGAACAGCGGGTCGATCCGCACCGTCCCGGTGAACCAGTCGGCCGGGCCCTTGCCGGACGGCTGCGTGCCGCACCGCTTGATCTCCATGATCGGCTCCCCTCACCCATCGCCACCTCCGAACCGGCGGCCACGGCCGGAAGATAGGGCTGGCGGCAGTCAGCGTTTAGGCGGTAAAATGAGATTGAACTTATATTCTGGATTCATAAATGCGGCGCGAAGAGCTCGGCGACCTGACGGCGTTCCAGGCGGTGGCGGAGCAGCGGAGCTTCACCCGCGCGGCCGCCAAGATCGGCACGTCGCAGTCGGCTCTCAGCCATACCGTGCGCCGGCTCGAGGAGCGGCTCGGCGTTCGGCTGTTGACCCGCACGACGCGGAGCGTCGTGCCGACCGAGGCCGGCGAACGCCTGCTGCGCACGCTGGCGCCGGCGCTCGACGGCATCGAGGCGGAGCTCGCCGCGCTCGGCGACCTGCGGGAGAGGCCGGCCGGCACCATCCGCATCACGACCGGCGAGCACGCCGCCCAGGCGATCCTCTGGCCCGCCCTCGAGCGGCTCCTGCCGATGTATCCGGACATCAAGGTCGAGGTCGCCGTCGACCAGCGACTGACCGACATCGTCGCCGAGCGCTACGACGCCGGCATCCGGCTCGGCGAGCAGGTGGCCAAGGACATGATCGCCGTGCGGATCGGGCCGGAGCTGCGCATGGCGGTCGTCGGGTCGCCGGACTATGTCGCGCGGCGGCCGCCGCCGAAGACGCCACGCGATCTCGCCGACCACGCCTGCATCAATCTCCGCCTGCCGACGGCGGGCGGCCTCTACGCCTGGGAGTTTCGCAAGGGCCGGCGCGAGCTGAGGGTGCGGGTCGACGGTCCGCTCGTCTTCAACCGCATCGACCTGATCCTGAGCGCCGCCGCGAAGGGCTTCGGACTGGCCTGCCTGCCGGACGACTGTCTCGCGGCGCATCTGGCCGACGGCCGGCTCGTCCGCGTGCTGGCCGACTGGTGCCCGCCGTTCCCCGGTTATCACCTCTATTATCCGAGCCGCCGCCAGCCTACGCCGGCCTTCGCCCTGCTGGTCGAGGCGCTGCGATATCGCGCCGGCTCCCGTCTCAGCGGCTGAGGACGACGTCGCCGATCAGCGAGGAGTGGTCCCACGGCAACTGCTTCTGCCGGGTCGCCTGGTAGACGTCGGCGCGCACCCGCTTCATCACGGCGCTGATCTCGAGGCCCGGCGTGCCGATGTGCTTGAGCAGCGCCGCCGTGAACGGGCTGTTGCGGCCGTCGCCGTCGAGGGCGACGTTCTTGGGCTGGGTGGCGTAGACGATCATGGTGCCGACCGCGCTCTGGATCGGGGCGAGGCCGCTGCCGACCGAGGTCGAGCGGGTGCCGAGCGTGGAGGCGAACGAGCGGGCGAGCGGATTGTCCCGGCAGGCGTCGAGGAAGACCAGGTTGACCCGGCGCTCGCTCTCCATCTGGGACAGCACGTCGTCGACCGTGACGGTGTCGAAGGCGAGATCGCCCTGGCGCTCGAGCTTGGCGTCGATCGGTACCAGATAGTTCTTGTCGGCGACCTGCAGGCCGTGCCCGGCATAGAAGAACAGGGCGAGGTCGGCGCGATCGAGCTTGCGCCCGAACTCGCGGATCTTCAGCTCCATGTCCTGCTTGCCGAGATTGATGCCCTCGACCACGTCGAAGCCGATCGTCCGCAGCGAGCGCGTCAGGTCGCCGGCGTCGTTGGGTGGGTTGGGAAGCGTGGTGGCATACTTGTAGGTGCCGTTGCCGATCACCAGGGCGACGCGGTTGCCGGGCGTGGCGACCGTCACGGGAGCGCGCGGCGGCTCGGTCGACGGTGCCACGGATGCGGCCGGCGGCGAAGCGGTGGGCGGCGACGCAGTGGTCGGCGGGGATGGACTGGCGGCGTCGATCGCGGCGAGATGCGCGCGCGCGGTCTCGCTCCAGGCGCTTCCGGAGAGCCACGTCCTCACCGGCGCCGCGAGCGCCGCCTTGAAGTCGTCGCGGGCCCGCGCCGTGTCGCCGCGGGCCTCGAAGGCCAGGCCGCGGCTCGTCAAGGCCGGCGAGAGGTTCGGGTCGATCCGCAACGCTTCGCCTTGATCGGCGATGGCGCGGTCGAGATCGCCTTTCAGGCGCCGGGCCTCGCCGCGGTTGCTGTAAGCCACCGACATCTTCGGGTCCAACCGGATCGCCTCGTCGAGATCGGCGAGTGCGCCGTCGAGGTCGCCACGCTGCCGGCGGACATAGCCGCGCAGGTTGAGCCCGTTCGTGTGCCGCGGAGAAAGTCGGATCACCTCGTCGAGGTCGATCAGCGCGCGGTCGAGATCGCCGCGCTTCACCAGTGCCAGGACGCGGTAGATGTGAGCCTGGATGTTCTTCGCATCGAGCCGGATCGCCTCGTCGTGATCCCGCAGCGCGCGATCGAGGTCTCCCTTGGTGGCCCAGGCGTCGCCCCGGAGCGTGAAGTAATCCGCATCCTTGGGGTTGATGGCGATCGCCCGGTCGAAGTCGGCGATGGCGCGATCAGGCTCGCCGCCCCGCCGGAAGGCCAGGGCACGTGAGTAGAGCGCGAAGTGGTACGTGGGATCGAGCTCGATGGCGCGGGTGAAGTCTTCGATCGCTCGGGCTCGGTCGCCCTTCTTGTCGTAGGATACCCCGCGTCCACTGTAAGCCCCGGCCTGCTTGGGATCGAGTTCGATGGAGCGCGAGAGGTCGACGATGGCCCCGTCGTGGTCGCCGTTCTTCTGGAGCAGCAAGCCCCGGCCGCGATACGCCCACCCGGCCGCGGCGTCAGCCTCGATCGCCTTGGTGTAGTCGTCGATCGCGAGCTGGCGTTGCCCTTTCTCGGAGCGGGCGATGGCACGATGGCCGAGGAGGCGTGCGCGTTCCGCCGCCGACAGCTTGCCGCGGCCCTCCAGCAGGCGCGTGCAGGCGGCGATCGCTGCCTCCGCATCCCGGCCGATGCAGACCTCGCGGTCACGGGCGGTCTGGGCGGAGGCCGGTGCGACGGGAAGAAGGACGGCGGCGGTCAGGGCGAGAGCGGAAACGACCAGTCGGGTCGGGACCATGGGAGCACCACTGCGGCGATCGCATGGGGCGATCGCGAAAGCAAAATCATAAGATCACGAAATCGTCGGCGCGACTGTGATCTCCATCACGGTCTGCCCACCGTCCCGCGGAGCGGCCGGCGGCGCACGCCGCGGGTTTCGTCGCGCGTTTCATCGCGCGTTTCGTCGTCCGGCGTCCGGGATGCCGCGGCCGGCAGGCGTCTGCAGGAAGCGGGCGAATTCCACTCTGACTTCTGCCCGGGGCGCATCGATGAAGGCGTAACCCATCGAGACGGGCTTTTTGTCGAGCCGAAGCGAGAGCTTTCTGCCCTCGACCCATTCGACCTTGTCCCAGGATGTCTTGCGGCCAAGCCCGATAAACGGCCGCCATGTCACGCCGGACACGTCGAGCAGGATGATCGGCCTTCTGCTCGAGGCGTCCCACACGAGGCTCCCACCCATCGCCAGCATGAGTCCGCTCATGAGCAGGGCCAGTCCGAACCGGAAGACCGGAGGAAGGTCCTCGAAGATCCGGCCGAGCAGCCGTGAGGTCTCGTTGTGCCAGTCGGGGTCGAGCATCTCGGGCGAGAGCCATATGAGGCCGGCGCCGATCACACACAGCATCAGGCTGACCCCCGCGGTCGGCCATTTGGCCCGCCGGAAGGCGACGGGCGAGAGCGGAGCGTCGGCGGCGGCGTCGGGTGACGACTGACGCATGATTCGGACTCCTTCTCGACGGGTCCGGTCGCCCGGAGACATTCGCTCCGGCACCTCCCGTCCGGGTCGTCGCGGTGCCCTTGTTCGCTCGGGGACCGCCGCCGGATCGCCGCGACACCGACTGACAGCCGACGAGATTGAGAGGGTCTTTTACCAGTACAATGATACCGATCAAATGCCTCTCGGGATTGTGCGCGTCGATCCGTGTCTCCGACCTCGCGGAAACGGGTTCGGAGCCCGGACCGGGTCGCCCCCGTCCTGTCGTCTCCATCCCCGCGCCCCTTGCGCCGCGGCGGCCCGGTGACATAGTCGGGCTCCTGCCGGTTCCCTCCGAGAATTCCCGTCATCCGCAACGGAGAATCCCCGTGATCACGCGCCGCGCCGTCACTGCCGGTCTCGCGACCGTCGCCGCAGGGTCTCTGGTTCGCGCCCAGGGCGGCTTTCCGGATCGTCCGATCCGCATCGTCGTCGGCTATCCGGCGGGCGGCGGCGTCGACATCGTGGCGCGCATGTTCGCCGAGCCCATGAAGGCGGCGCTCGGCCAGCCCGTGATCGTCGAGAACCGCACCGGCGCCGCCGCCATGATCGGAGCGCAGTCGGTCGCCCGCTCGACGCCGGACGGCTACACGCTGCTGATGGCGGCCTCCGGCGAGGTCGCCGTCAACCAGCACATCTACAAGGAGCGGATGACCTACGATCCGCTGAAGGAGCTGGTGCCGGTGGCGCTCGCCGGCATCGTGCCCTGCGTCGTCGTGGTCGACGGCAAGTCACCGATCAGGACGCCGGCCGATCTCGTCGCGACCGCCAAGGCGAACCCCGGAAAGCTGTCCTTCTCGTCGTCCGGCGTCGGCAACCCGCAGCATCTCGCCGGCGAGCTGATGAACCGCATGGCCGGCATCGACGTGCTGCACGTGCCGTATCGCGGCTCGGCGCCGGCCGTCACCGATGTCGCGGTCGGCGCCGTCACGATGAGCTTCTCCAGCCTCGGCGCGGCGCTGCCGCTGATGCAGGACGGCCGGCTGCGCGCCGTCGCGGTGACGTCGCGCGAGCGCATGCCGCAGCTCCCCGACGTGCCGCCGCTGAGCGAGGGCGCACCGGGGCTCGCCGGCTACGAGCTCCTCAACTGGTTCGCCATGTTCGCGCCGACCGGCATCCCGGAGCCTGTGCTGCAGCGGCTGCACGACATCGTCACGGCCGCGATCGCCGACAAGGGCATCACCGAGAAGCTGATGATTCAGGGCATCGTGCCGAAGCCCATGTCTCTCCCCGAGCTGAGGACATTCGTGCGGGCGGAGTCGGAAAAATTCGGCAAGGTCGCCGAGGCGGCCCAGATCAGGGCCGAGTGAGAGGTCAAATGTATCGTCTCGACGTTCTGGTGCAGGGCTTTCCCGGCAAGGCGGTGTGCCATGGCGGGCTCGGCTGGAGCACCATCGCGCTGCTGCGGTCGCAGGAGCGCAAGATCCTGATCGATGTCGGCGCCTTCGGCATCCGCAAGCCGCTGGCCAAGCTGCTCGCCGCCCATGATGTCCGGGCGGACCAGATCACCGACGTCGTTCTCACGCATGCGCATTACGACCATGCCGTGAACTTCGTGCTGTTTCCGAACGCGACCGTATGGATCGGCCGCGACGAGCTGGCCTGGGCGGCGGCGCAGCCGCCCGGCTTCGATCCGCTGCCGGAGCTTTATGTCGACGCGCTCGACGCCGATCCGCGGGTGCGCCGCGTCGCCGACGGCGACGAGTTCTTGCCGGGCCTGCGGGCGCACGCGGCGCCCGGCCATACGCCGGGCTCGATGATCTTCCATCTCACCACCAATCCCGTGCCCGTGATCTTCACGGGCGACGCCGCCAAGAACCGCGCCGAGCTGATCTCACGCCGCGTCGACGCCAGCGAGGACGATGCGGCGAGCCGCGCCTCGATCGAGATGATCTGGCGGCTGTGGCGCCAGACGTCCGGCACCATCGTCATCCCGGGGCACGATCTCTCGATGCGGCTCGGTGACGACGGCGCGCCCGTCTACACGGCGAAGCGGTGCGCCGGCATCAGCGCGTGGTTCGCCGAGACGCTGGAGGATACCACCGTGTTCGATTTCGCCGGAGCAGCCTCATGAGCGAGGCCGTGATCTCCGAGGCGGCGCTGTTCGCGCTCGCCACCAAGGCGCTCGCCGCGGGCGGCATGGCCGACGCGGACGCTGCGCTCGCCGCCCGCGTGCTGGTGCTCGCCGACATGTTCGGGCTGCGCACCCACGGCATCAGCCGCATCCCGCAGTATCTCGACCGCGTCCGCCTCGGCGGCATCGACGTGAAGGCGGCCGTGACGACCGAGCGGGTCGCCGCCGGCCTCGCTCGCGTCGACGGGCGGAACGGCATCGGCCCGCTGGTCGGCATGCGGGCGCTCGAGGCCGCCATGGAGGGGGCGCGCGCCGCCGGCATCGGCGCCGCCTTCGCCCGCGGCAGCAATCATTTCGGGCCGATCATGCCGTATGCGTTCCTGGCCGCGCAGGAAGGCTTCGCCTCGATCATCGCCAGCAACGCGACGACCACGATCGCGCCCTGGGGCGGCCGCGACACCCGCGTCGGCAACAATCCGATCGGGCTGTGCGTGCCCAATCCGGGAGGCGATCCGATCCTGCTCGACATGGCGCTCAGCGTCGCGGCGCGCGCAAAAATCCGCAAGCTCGCCGAGCAGGGGCTGCCGATGCCGGAGGGCTGGGCGGCCGACCGCGACGGCAAGCCGACCACCGACCCCAAGGCCGGCCTCGCCGGCTTCCTGCTGCCGGTCGGCGGCCACAAGGGCTACGGGCTCGCCGTGATGGTCGACCTGTTCGCCGGCCTCTTGTCGGATGCGGCCTACCTCACCCATGTGCAGGCCTGGGACAAAAATCCCGGCGTGGCGCAGAATCTCGGCCATGTCTTCGTGCTGATCGACGTGGCGAAGCTCGGCGGCGCGGAATGGTTGCACGCCCGGATGGAGGACTTCGGCTCCATCCTGGCGAGCACGCCGGCGGCCGATCCGGATGCCCCCGTGATGGCGCCCGGCGCGCGCGAGTTCGCCGCCTATGCGCGCCAGCGCCGCGACGGCGTCAGCGTGCTGCAGGCCGATCTCGATGCGGTCGTCGCGCTGGCTGGCTAGACCGGCCGGCGGCTTGCGCACCGTCGCGAAAAGGACAGACTGTTGGCGAACCGCTAGGAGGAGTGGCGAGATCGAATCGGATGTCCCCGGGGCCGACCCGGCGGCGCAGGGGAGGGTACCAGGCTTGGCGGCGATCGCGTCGGGACGGACGGCGGGCTTGCGACGGTCCAAGGCGCTCGCGCATCGGCCGGTGCCGTTGCGGGTGGCGCTCGCGCTGCTGGCGCTCGCGGGCCTGCTGCCGAGTCTCGCCTTCTTCGCCATGGAATATCGCGTCGTGGTCGGCGAGAAGCAGGCCGAGGTCGAGCGCCAGGGCCGCCTCTATGCCCGTGCCATCGCCGACGACATCACCCGCGAGGTCGCCGTCAAGCAGGCCCAGCTCGCCGTGCTCGCCACCTCGCCGCATCTCGCCGCAGACAATCTCGCCGGCTTCCACGGCCAGGCGCGCCGGAGCGTGGCCGCCGTGCCGGGCTGGATCGTGCTGCTGCGCAACGACGGCCAGCAGATCCTCAACACGCTGGAGCCGTTCGGCCAGACGTTGCCGGTGAGCCGCACGCCGGCGCTGGTCCAACGGGTCACCGAAAGCGGCGAGTGCGAGACCTCCGATCTGTTCCGCTCGCTGGTGTCCGGCCGCTCGGTCGTCACGCTGGTCTGTCCGGTGTCCGGGACACCTTACGTGCTGTCCGGCACCATGCCGGTCGAGCACCTCAGCGGCGTGATCGCCCGCCAGACGCCGGACGGATGGGTGTCGACCCTGGTCGACCGCAACGGGCTGGTCATCGCCGGCAGCGAAAGCGCGGACGCCGCCACCGGGACACGGATGCCGGACGAGATGCGCAGCCGCACCGCGGCGGGCCTCGGCGGCTGGGCCGACTACCGTCTCGACGGCGAGGCGTTCCACGCTGGATGGCAGCGCGTCTCCAACGGCTGGATCGTGCTGACCGCGGTGCCGCGGGCGACCGTCGATGCCCCGACGGCGCGGTGGAAATCCGAGGTTCTGTGGAGCCTGGTGGTCTTCTCGGTGCTGGCCTGCCTGTGCTCGGCGCTGGTCGGCGAGTGGATCATCCGCTCGATGAGGGAGCTGTCGCGCGCCGCGGCCGTGATCGGGGCCGGCGGCGTCATCGACACGGTCGAGTCCGGCATCCGCGAGGTCAACGAGGTGGGGCAGGCGCTCGCCCAGGCCTCGCACGATCGCGCCAAGGGCGAGATCGCCAATGCACATCTCGCCGCCTTGGTCTCGTCCTCCGGCGACGCCATCATGAGCGTGTCGCTCGACGGCGAGATTTTGAGCTGGAACACCGCCGCCGAGGAGCTCTACGGCTACCGCGCCGAAGAGGCGGTGTGCCACTCCCACGCCATGCTGCTGCCGCCCGACCGGCTCGAGGAGCTCGATGCCAAGGTCGAGGCGGCCCGCGCCGGCCGCAGCCTGCGGCTGGAGACCATCCGGCTGCGCCGCGACGGCATCCCGATCGAGGTCTCGCTCGACGCAGCACCGATCCGCAGCGCCGACGGGACGCTGGTCGGCATCTCGGTGATCGCCCACGACATCAGCCAGCGCAAGCGCGACGAGGCGCACATCCAGTTCGTGATGCGCGAGCTGTCGCATCGCACCAAGAACCTGATCACCGTGATCATCGCGATGGCGCGCCGCACGGCGCGACAGAGCGACGACTTCACCGACTTCGAGGACAAGTTCACGGGCCGGCTGCACGGGCTGGCGCGGTCGCACGACGTCCTGGTGCACATGGACTGGATGGGGGCGACGCTCGACGAGCTGGTGCGCTTCCAGCTCGCGCCCTTCGTCGGCGAATCGTCCTCCCTGACGATCGACGGGCCGAGCCTGATGCTGCGGCCCGAGGCCGTGCAGAATCTCGGCTTCGCGCTGCACGAGCTCGCCACCAACGCCAACAAATATGGGGCGCTCGGCCAGGCCGGCGGGCGGGTCACCATGAGCTGGACGGTCGCGACCGGGCCGAACGGCGACGACCGGGTCCGGCTGTGCTGGCAGGAGACCGGCGGTCCCCCGGTCCAGCCGCCGCGCCGAGCCGGCTTCGGCACCACCGTGATCCAGAAGCTCACCGAGGCCTCGCTCAACGCCACCGTCACGATGGCCTACGACCCGGAGGGGTTCCGCTGGGAGGTCGACATGCCGGCGGCCGAGATCCTCAGCGAGACGCCGCCGCCCCCGGCCGCGCCGGCCCCGGCGCCCGAGGCGCCCGCCGCCGCCCATCCCGCTGCCGCCACCCAGGCGGCCGTCCCAGAAGCCCCCGACGGCGGTCCGGCGGGAGCCGCGGCAGCCGATAAAGCGGCCGCAGCCGATCAGGCCGCGGCGTCGGCGTCGGCGTCGGATGTCGAGGTCGCCCGCACCGGGTGAGCCGCCGCTTTTGTCGGCCGGGACAGGGGAGCGAACCCGCCGGGCGGGGCTAGCGACAAAGCGCCACTTCCCCTGGCCGACGGCAGGCCCGATATAAAGCTCCGAGTATTGCCTCTGCAATGAGCAGCAGGCTGTGGAGGAGACATATGTTCGGATCGCGCACGCGCCCGATTTTACTTTCACTCGCCGTGGCTTGCGCCCTGGTCATGGTGGCCGGTGACGCTGCCTGGTCGCGCGCCGGCGGCGGTTCCAGCTTCGGCAGCCGCGGTACCCGCACCTATTCGGCCCCGGCCCAGACCCGTACGGCGCCGACCGCGGCGCCGGTGGAACGGTCGATGACGCAGCCCGGCACGACGCGACCGAACGCCGCGGGCCCGGCCACCACCGGCATGGCGCCGAGCCGGCCCGGCCTGTTCGGCGGCTTCGGCGGTGGCATGCTGGGCGGCCTGGCGGCCGGCTTCCTGGGCGCCGGCCTGCTCGGCATGCTGACGGGCCACGGCTTCATGGGCGGCCTCGGTGGCTTCGCCTCGATGCTCGGCTTGCTGCTGCAGATCGGTTTGGTGGCTTTCCTCGGCATGTTCCTGTGGCGGATGTGGCAGAGCCGCCGGGCCCAGCAGCCCGCGATGGCGAGCGGCCCGCATCTGCGCGACATCGGCGGCGGCCAGCAGCACGGGATCGCCGGCATGCCGCTCGGCCTCGGTGGCCTCGGCGGCGGCGGCGGCGCCGCGGCGCCGGAGCGTTCCGACGAGGTCGGCATCGGCCCGGCCGAGTACGATGCCTTCGAGCATCTGCTCGGCGACGTGCAGGGCGCCTTCTCGACCGAGGATCTGAGTGCGTTGCGCACCAAGGTCACGCCCGAGATGCTGTCCTACTTCTCGGAGCAGTTCGCGGAGAACGCCAGCCGTGGCGTCATCAACCAGGTGTCCGACGTCAAGCTCGAGCAGGGCGACCTCGCCGAGGCCTGGCGCGAGGGCGACACCGACTATGCGACGGTGGCGATGCGTTTCTCGCTGGTCGACCGCATGGTCGACCGCGCCTCCGGCAAGGTGGTGTCGGGCGGCGAGGGCCGCGAGACCGTCACCGAGCTGTGGACGTTCCGGCGCGCCCGCGGTGGCGCCTGGATGCTGTCGGCGATCCAGCAGGCGCGCTGACGGCGCGCTCCGCTTCCACTGCGCTTTCGGCGGCCGCGGGCACTGTCCCGCGGCCGTTTTGATTCGGGCGCCGGGCGCGTTACTCCGCCAGCTCCGGCTCCCGGTGATCGACCAGGGCGTCGAGGGCGCGCTCGATGCGATCGGGGTCGAGCACGCGGGTCTTGGCCACCACCTTGCCGTCCTGGGTGAAGACCAGCGACGGGGTGTCCACCGCGCCGAGCCGCGCCGCCAGGCATTCGCCCTTGTAGGTGTCGACCAGCCCGAGCCGCACCCGCCCGGCATAGTGCCGCTCGATCTCGCGAATGGTCGGCAGGAAGTCGCGCGAGCGCTCGTCGATCGGCGAGTAGACGTAGATCATGCCGGGCAGCTCGCATTGCAGGAGCTGGTTCTCGAACACGTCCAGCTCGGCGATGTAGCGCTCGGCCTCGAATCCCGCGATGGCGCCGTCGCCGACCGCGGTCGCCACCTGCCTGAGGCAGGTCTGGCGGACGTCGCCGGCCGCGAACACCCCGTCGAGATTGGTCTGCATCCGCGTGTTGGTCGGGATGTAGCCGCGCTCGGTGAGCGTCACCTGGCCCTGAAACAGCTCGGTCGCCGGCAGATAGCCGATGAAGTAGAAGCAGCGGTCGACCGGCACCGGCACCAGCTCGCCGTTGCTCGTGTCCTTCAGAATGACGGCCTCGAGCCGCTCGCCGCCTTCGAAGTGGTCGACCACGGTGTTCCAGCGGAACTCCATCTTGGGCTCGCGCATCGCGTCCGCCTGGGCGGCGGCGTTGGCGTCCATGTGGCCTTCCTCGTGGATGACCGACATGATCACCTTGGAGGCGAACTTGGTGAGGAACAGGCCCTCCTCGACGGCGGCGTCGCCCGAGCCGATCACCATCACGACCTTGTCCTTGCAGCTCGCGGCGTCGCAGGTCGCGCAGAACGAGATGCCCTTGTCGTAGAGGAAGGCCTCCTCGCCGGGCGCGCCGAGCAGGCGCGGCTTGCCGCCGGTGGCGATGATCACGGCCTTGGCGTGATAGACGGTCCGGAAGGTCTCGATGATCTTGTCGCGGCCGCCGAGATCGACCCGTTTGACCGGCGTGTTCTTGAACTCGGCGCCGAAATGGCGGGCCTGCTTCTCGAACTTCCTGGCGAGCTCGAGCCCGGTGATGCCCTCCGGGAAGCCCGGATAGTTGGCGATCTCGTTGGTGTAGGTGGCGAGGCCGCCGATCAGGCCTTTCTCGATCACCAGGGTCTTCAGCCGCGCGCGGCCGCCATAGAGGGCCGCCGTGAGGCCGGCCGGTCCGCCGCCGATGACGACGAGATCGTAATACTGGTGGTCCTTGGTGATGGGCATGTGCGGTGAGCTTCCAGTGGGTCGGCGAAATGGCGACAGGCGGCGGCGCGGGCCTGGCGGCCCGCGCCGTGGACGGGCTCAGGCGTTGCTGCGCTTCGACCACCAGTCGGCGAGCAGCCAGATCGCGAACAGGCCGGTGAGCTGCACCGCGAGGGCCGGGACGAAGCCGCCGAGGATGTTCGGCAGGTAGACGGCGCCCTTCATGTCGACCATCAGGAGGTCGCGCCAGAGCGGCCATGCCGCCGCACCGATCAGGCCGCCGATGCAGAAGAATGGCAGCACGATCCACTGCTGGACGAAACCCTCGCCGACCCGCATCAGGGTGCCGGAGGCGCAACCGCCCGAGATCACGGCGCCGATGCCGAACAGGAAGGCGCCGACGGCGGTGTGGACGCCGACCGGCGAGATCAGGCCGATCTTGAGAGCCGCTTCGAGGTTTCCGGTCCGGATGTAGGAACCGAGCTGCAGGGCCGAGACCAGCACGGTTGCCAGTGCCAGCGCCACCATGACGGCCTTGGTCAGGTTGGTGCCGCCGGTGAGACAGGGATCGCGCATCGCCGCCGTGAAGCAGAACCGCGCCCGCTGCAGCGTGAAGCCGAGCGCAATGCCGATCACCCAGAAGACCGCCAGCCGCGGCGCCTTCTGTATGTCGACATAGTAGTAGGCGATCATCCCGAGTCCGAGCAGCAGGGCGAGCCCGATCGGGAATTGGGTGACGTTCTCCTTCTTCTCGACGCGGGTGCGCTGGATGCGCCGGATGCCGCCGCCGGGCTTGCCCGGCGCCGACGCGGCCACCGGAGCTGCCGCCGGCGAAGGCGCGACCGCCACCGCCGTGCTCTCGCCGATGAAGACGGAGACCAGCAGCTTCGACCCGACGAAGGCGCCGATGAAGATGAACAGCATGAACACCCAGCCGTGCAGCGACATCGACGGGACGCCCGAGAACATCGCCCCGATATTGCAGCCGAACGACAGGCGGGCGCCGAAGCCCATCAGCAGGCCGCCGATGATCGCGGCGGCGACTTGTCTGCTCGATTTGATGTTTTTGATCTTGAACTGACTGGCCAGCAGGGTCGCGAGCAGCGCGCCGAACACCAACCCGACGTCGATCAGGGTGCCGGCGTCGGTGAAAAAACCGACCTGCGGGTTGTTGAAGGCGGGCGCCACCTCCTTGAAGTACGTCCAGGTGTGGGGATCGCCGCCGACCAGGCCCCAGGCCCAGGCGCCCCAGAAGGTGAGGGCGGTGGTGACACCCCAGACCGAGCCGGTGGATTCCAGCAGCGATGCCGCCAGCACGGCGAGCAGGACGGCGCCGGTCAGATAGGTCCAGGGCTGAACGAGAATCGCCCTGAACGTCGTGGTCTGGCGAAGGGCCTTGAGAAGGGAGGTTTCCGGAGGCCGGGGGAGGGCGGTGATGTCGGTCATGGCGGGTCTCGCAATCCCGTCCTCGCCGTCGGGGACGGGCGTTGGGTGGATCGGATGGTCCGCACGCTCAGTGGCTCTTCTCGATGACGATTTCCCACTGCCCCTCGCTCACCTCCTCGATCTCGAAATTGTGGCCTTCCTTGTTGGCCCATTCCGGGATGTTCTTCATGGCGCAGGAATGGTCGATCGCGACCACGAGCACGTCGCCGACCACGAGCTCGCCGAGCGCCTTCTGGGTGCGGATCAGCGGGACCGGGCAGGCCTCGCCGAGGCAGTCGAGCGTCTTCTCCGTCATCTGGCAGTCTCCATTGGGATGTGAACGCAGCGGCAGGCGTCCGGCGGCCGGCATCGACTGCCGGGGGCCGAATGTCGAGCCGTGGGGCGAATGGCGGCGTACGACCGATACGGGTCCGGCCACGGATCAGCCGGTCCCGCAGCAGCGACGAGAGCAAAGGATGGGATGTCCTGGTCACGGCATCGAACCATTCGCGGTCGAAGCAGCCGAGGATCATATTAGTAAACGTGAATGATATTGATCGCCATCAAACCGGATAGCCGATATCGCGGCGACGCGGTCCCGCTATGCGCGCAACGTGGGACTCGTCCCGGCGACGGCACACCGAATGCCTCCGCCTCGGCCTTGCTGCGTGCGCCTTCCACCGTGGTGACGCGCCGGCGCCGTCGCGCCCCGGCGACAGCAAAACGGGGCGCCGAAGCGCCCCGTTCGATCGTCGCAACCGTCGTGGTCCGGCCTCAGGCCTCCTTGACGACCTTGGCCACCTTGTCCAGCACGGTGCGGCGCTCGCGATAGATCATGTAGACCGTCGCCAGCGCGCCGAGGATGCTGGTGATGATGCCGAGATACCAGATGCCCACGAACTCGGTGTAGAAGGCGCCGCCGGCGAACGAGAACTTCGCCGCCATGAAGCCCGAGACCGACAGCGCGATGGCGCCGGCGAACTGGCCCACCATGTTGATGATGCCCATGGTGAAGCCGGCCGATCGGACCGACCAGATCTCGGCCGCCGAAGCATTGATCAACGGGAAGATGTTGATCACCACGCCGGCGAAGAAGGCGAGTGCCGCGAGCGAGAAGGTGTTCGGGATGTGCAGCGTGAACAGGAAGAAGGTGAGGCCGATCAGCACCAGGCCGCTCCCGATCACGACGGCACGCGGAATGCCGTGCTTGAGCAGCTTGTCGGAGAGCCAGCCCACGCCGGGCGTGCCGACGACGCGGCCGATCACGTAGACCGACGCCATGCCGCCGCCCGCGATGATGGCCGCCTCCTTCGACATGCCGGCTTCCTGGATGTAGAAGTCGGTGGCGTAGAGCGGCAGCCAGCCGGGTACCAGGCGGGTCGCCACCATATAGGCCGACCAGACCAGCGACATGATCCACAGGGCCGGATCCTTGGCGATCAGGCCGAGGGTCTGCCTGTAGGAGAGCTGCTGGTGCTCCTCCTTGTCCTCCTTCTGCTGGACCGACGGAAGGCCCATGTCGGTCGGCGAGGCACGCAGCAGCAGCAGTGCGAGCAACGCGATGGCGAAGACGACGATCGCCATCAGGATGGTCGACGCCCGCCAGCCGGTGACGCCGAACAGGCCGCCCTTCGCCAGCACCACGGCGAACACCGGGATGAGCAGGAAGGTCATCACCTCGCCGAGGCCGCCGCCGGGCCCGGAATACATCTCCATGGCGAAGCCGCGCTCCTTGATGGAGAACCATTTCGCCAGCGCCGAGGTGATCGGCACGTAGCCGGCCGCGGCGACGACGCCCATCGCGGCGCGCCAGACCAGCGCCTCCGTGAAGGTGCCGCTGAAGGCGAAGCCGGCGAGGAACAGCGCCAGGATGCCGATGCCGATCGGGATGACGCGGCGGCTGCCCCAGACGTCGGCGGCCGTGCCCCACGGGATCTGGGCGACCGCATAGGCGTAGAAGAAGGCGGAGCCCAGAAGTCCGAGCTCCGGCTTGCCGATGTTGAGGTCCTCCATCAGGTATTTGGTGATGGAGGCGTAGTTCCAGCGGACCAGTTGCGACGTGCAGTAGACCAGCATGCACGCGATCAAGATGACCCAGCGATAGTTCGCCTTGTTCTTCAGGAACGTCATGGCAGGGTACGAGCCCGGGGGGTGTGTAAGTGTACGCTGTCGTGGGCGGCGCAGGCTTGCGTCTCCGCTCGTGCCTTTCAGGCCCGGGCGGAGACGAGAGAACTCGCGCCGGTCTCAGACCCGCTCGATCAGCATGGCGAGCCCTTGGCCGACGCCGATGCACATGGTGCACAGGCCGTAGCGGCCGCCGCTGCGCTGAAGCTGATGGACCGCCGTGGTCACCAGCCGGGCGCCGCTGGCGCCGAGCGGATGGCCGAGCGCGATCGCACCGCCGTAAGGATTGACGCGCGGGTCGTCGTCGGCGACGCCGAGCTGGCGGAGCACCGCCAGGCCCTGCGCCGCGAAGGCCTCGTTGAGCTCGATCACGTCGACGGCGGCGATATCCACCGACAGGCGGGCGAGCAGCTTGCGCACCGCCGGCACCGGGCCGATGCCCATGACGCGCGGCGGCACGCCGCCGGCGGCCATGCCGACGATGCGGGCCTTGGGCGTCAGACCGTGGTGGCGTGCCGCCTCCTCGCTGGCGACGATCACGGCGCAAGCGCCGTCGTTGACGCCCGAGGCGTTGCCTGCCGTGACGGTGCCGTCGGGCCGCACGATCGGCCGCAGCTTCGCCAGCGCCTCCAGCGTGGTGGCGCGCGGATGCTCGTCGCGATCGACGCGGATCGGATCGCCCTTCTTCTGCGGGATCTCGACCGGGCAGATCTCGCCGGCCAGCGTGCCGTTCTGCTGGGCGCGGCTGGCCTTGTCCTGGCTGCGCAACGCGAACAGATCCTGGTCGGCGCGCGAGATCTTGAAGTCGGTGGCGACGTTCTCGGCCGTCTCCGGCATCGAGTCGGTGCCGTAGAGCTTCTTCATCAGCGGATTGACGAAGCGCCAGCCGATCGTGGTGTCGTAGATCTGGGCCTCGCGCGAAAACGCCGTGGTCGCCTTGCCCATCACGAAGGGCGCGCGCGACATGCTCTCGACGCCGCCGGCGAGCGCCAGCTCCATCTCGCCCGAGACGATGGCGCGGGCCGCCTGGCCGATCGCCTCCATGCCGGAGCTGCACAGCCGGTTCACGGTGACGCCCGGCACCGCCTCCGGCAGCCCGGCGAGCAGCAGCGCCATGCGGGCGACGTTGCGGTTGTCCTCGCCGGCCTGGTTGGCGTTGCCGAAGAACACGTCGTCGACCGCACCCCAGTCGACCCCGGTGTTGCGCTTCATCAGCGCCTTCAGCGGCACGGCGCCGAGGTCGTCGGCCCGTACCGTGGCGAGGGCACCGCCGTAGCGGCCGAAGGGCGTCCGCACGGCGTCGCAGATGACGGCTTGTCTCATGTCGATGAGCCCCTTTTGAAGAGTCAGTCTTTGCGGAGAAGTTTGAGGCCGCAGATTTTTTCGAGGGCCTCGAAGGAGAGGCCCGGCACCAGGTCGTGGGCGACGACGCCCGCCGGCGTGATGTCGAAGGTGGCGTGGTCCGTGTAGACGCGCCTGACGCAGCCGATCCCGGTGAGCGGGCTCGAGCAGCGCTCGACCAGCTTGCTGACGCCCTTCTTGGTGAGCAGGTCCATCATCACGAAGACCGACTTGGCGCCGATCGCCAGATCCATGGCGCCGCCGACCGCGGGAATCGCGTCCTTGGCGCCGGTGTGCCAGTTGGCGAGGTCGCCGGTGACGGAGACCTGGTAGGCGCCGAGCACGCAGTAGTCGAGATGGCCGCCGCGCATCATGGCGAACGAGTCGGCGTGGTGGAAATAGGCGGCGCCGGGCAGCGCCGTCACATATTGCTTGCCGGCATTCATCAGGTCGATGTCCTCCTCGCCGGGCGGCGGCTTCGGGCCCATGCCCAAGAGGCCGTTCTCGGTGTGGAGGATGATGGTGACGCCCTCGGGCAGGCAGTCGGCGACCTCGGTCGGGGCGCCGATGCCGAGATTGGCGTAGGAGCCGTCCGGGATGTCGTTGGCGATGCGCTCGGCGAGCTCTCGCCGGGTCAGGCGCTGGATGTCTTGGCTCATTTTTGGAGTCTCCGGAACCATGCCGCTCAGCCGTGGGTCGGGGTGGGCTTCACCTCGACCACCCGCTTCACGAAGATGCCGGGCGTGACGACGGTCTCGGGATCGAGATCGCCGACCGCCACCACCTCGGACACCTGCGCGATCGTGCACTTGGCGGCGGTCGCCATCACGGGTCCGAAATTGCGCGCCGTCTTGTGGTAGACGAGGTTGCCGAGTGCGTCGCCCTTGTAGGCCTTGATGAAGGCGTAGTCGGCCGAGATCGGATACTCGAGCACGTAGTGGCGCCCGTTGATCTCGCGGGTCTCCTTGCCCTCGGCGAGCAGCGTGCCGTAGGCGGTCGGCGTGAAGAAGGCGCCGATGCCGGCGCCGGCGGCGCGGATGCGCTCGGCGAGATTGCCCTGCGGCACCAGGTCGAGCACGAGCTCGCCGGACAGATAGCGCTCGTCGAACGCCTTCGAGTCCGCCTGGCGCGGGAACGAGCAGACGATCTTCTTCACCCGCCCGAGCTTGATCAGCGCGGCGATGCCCTCGCTGCCCGTGCCGGCATTGTTGGAGATGATGGTGAGGTCCTTGGCGCCCTGCGCGATCAGGGCGTCGACCATCTGGAACGGCACGCCGGCATCGCCGAAGCCTCCGATCATGATCGATGCACCGTCCGGAATGTCGGACAGCGCCGCCTCCAAGGATGGGCAGATTTTGTTCATGGGATCTCCACGCGATGGTGCGGGCGACGATCGGCCTCGCACAGTCGTTCGATTAGCGCGCGGAAACCTGCGCCGGCTTTCAATGTCCGTCAAGTTCTATAATCGCACGACTGTGCGAAAACAGAGCTGGTCTGCACGATGCGCTGCTCCGTTGACGACCGCGGATACCAAAGTCGTGTGCCAGGGCTGGCAGAACGGCTCCACATCGGCTACGACTTGCGCGATAATCGAACGAGGTGGCGCCCTTGTGCTGCGGCGACGACGCTGTGTCCTGATCGGCGGGCGCCGGAACAGGGTGTCAGAGCGGCAGGACGTGATGACCGACACCGATTTCGACGACGACGGGACTGCGCCGGCGCCCGGTCGCGGATTGCCCGAGGCCGGCGAGGGGCCGGTGCCGGGCGATCCCAACATCATGACGTCGCTGGTGCGCGGGCTCGCCGTGATCCAGGCGTTCTCCCGCGAGACCTCGTCGATGACGATCTCGCAGATCAGCCAGAAGACCGGCATTCCACGCGCCGCCGTGCGGCGCTGCCTCTACACGCTGCGGGCGCTCGGCTTCGCCGACACCGAGGACGGCCGCCGCTACGTGCTGCGGCCCCGCATCCTGGCGCTCGGTCACGCCTATCTGGGCTCGATTCCGCTGACCCGGATCGCCCAGCCGTTGCTGCGGCGGATCAGCAACGCGCTCAACGAGTCGTGCTCGATCGCCATCCTGGACGGCGACGACATCGTCTACATCGCCCGCGCCTCGGTCTCGCGCATCATGACCATCGACCTGCATGTCGGCAGCCGGCTGCCCGCCGCTTTCACCTCGATGGGTCGCGTGCTGCTCGCCTATCGGCCGAACGAGCTCGAGGAGCGGCTCGCCCGCGTAGGCTTCGGGGCGTTCACGCCGAACACCATCAAGGATGCCGCGGCACTGCGGGCCGAGATCGCTCGGGTGCGCGAGTCCGGCTACGCCATCATCGACCAGGAGCTCGAGCTCGGGTTGCGCTCCATCGCGGTGCCGATCATGGCGTCCGACGGCACCGCTTTCGCGGCCCTCAATGTCGGCGTCCACGCCTCGCGCATGTCGACGGCCGAAATGATCGAGAAGATCCTGCCGCTGCTGCGGCAGGCCGCCGCCGAGCTGTCGCTCTGCGTCGGGTAATCGAAGAGAGTTGGAATGACATCGTTCGTCTACACGTCCCATCCGGTCCGCGTCGTCTTCGGCAGCGGCACCGTGCAGACAATCCCGGAAGAGGTCGAGCGGCTCGGCCTGTCGCGCGTGCTGATCGTCACCACGCGGTCTCAGGCGGCGACCTCGGCCGCGGTGGCGGCCGCGCTCGGCCCGCGCCTGGCGGGGATCTTCCCCGGCGCCGTGATGCACACGCCGGTCGCCGTCACCGAGACCGCGATGGCGATCGTGGCGGAGAAGCGGGTCGACGGCGTGCTGGCGATCGGCGGCGGCTCGACGGTCGGGCTCGGCAAGGCGATCGCGGTGCGGACCGACCTGCCGCAGATCGTCGTGCCGACCACCTATGCGGGCTCGGAGATGAGCCCGATCCTGGGCGAGACGAAGGACGGGCAGAAGGTCACGCAGTCGAGCGAGAAGATCCGCCCCGAGGTGGTGGTCTACGACGTGGATCTCACGCTCGCGCTGCCGCCGGCGCTCTCCGGCACCAGCGGCATCAACGCGCTCGCCCATGCGGTCGAGGCGCTCTATGCGCGCGACCGCAATCCGATCGTCGACCTGATGGCGCTGGAGGCGATCGGCGCGCTCGTGAAGGCGCTGCCCCGCATCGTGCGCGATCCGCAGGACCGCGAGGCGCGCGCCGCCGCGCTCTACGGCGCCTGGCTGTGCGGCGTCTGCCTCGGCAGCGTCGGCACGGCCCTCCACCACAAGCTCTGCCACACGCTCGGCGGCAGCTTCGACCTGCCGCATGCCGAGACCCACACGGCCGTTCTGCCGCATGCGCTCGCCTACAATGCCCCGGCCGTGCCCGACGTGATGGCGCGGCTCGCCGCGGTGCTGTCGACCGACGATCCGGCCCGTGCGCTCTACGACCTCGCCGGCGCCGTCGGCGCCAAGCGCGCGCTGCGCGATCTCGGCATGCCGGAGGCGGGCATCGATGTCGCCACCGAGCGGGCGCTGGCCAATCCCTACTTCAATCCGCGGCCGCTCGACCGCGACGCCATCCGGGCTCTGCTCACCCGGGCCTATGCCGGCGAGCCGCCGCTGCGCGAGCGTCCGTGAGGGCGCCGGCGCGACGGACCGAAGCCCGGCGCGGTGCGGCCATGCGGGCGGCGCCGCCTCGTTCGGCTGGACCGGCGGCCGGCAACGCGCAAAACTCCGCGCCGTCCGAGACGATCGTCGCGGGCCGGACGTTCATCCCTGAAAGCACGCGGCGGTTGCACAGCGAGGAGGCGACATCGTGAGTCTGACGGCAGCCATCAAGGGCGTCATCCCGATCTCCCCGACCCCGTTCCATGCGGACGGTCGCGTCGACGCGGCCTCGATGGACAAGCTCACCGACTACTTCGTCGGCTGCGGGGTCGACGGCATCACCATCCTGGGCCAGCTCGGCGAGGCGCCGAAGCTCGAGTTCCAGGAGGCGCGCGCCATCGTGGCGCAGGTCGCCAAGCGCACCAAACTGCCCATCGTGGTCGGCGTCTCGGCGCCCGGCTTCGCCGCCATGCGGGCGCTCGCCCGCGAGGCCATGGAGCTCGGCGCCAGCGGCGTGATGATCGGCCCGCCCAACACGCTGCGCACCGACGACCAGATCGTCGGCTACTACCGCCAGGCCGCCGAGGCGATCGGCCCCGACGTGCCGTTCGTGCTGCAGGACTATCCGCTCACCTTCTCGGTGGTGATGACGCCCGCCGTCATCAAGCGCATCGTCACCGAAAACGCGTCCTGCGTCGTCCTCAAGCACGAGGACTGGCCGGGCCTCGACAAGATCACGGCGCTGCGCGGCTTCGAGCGCGACGGCGCGATGCGCCACATCGCGATCCTCACCGGCAATGGCGGGATCTTCCTCGACTTCGAGATGGAGCGCGGCGCCGACGGCGCCAATACGGGCTACGCCTTCCCGGAGATGCTGGTCGACGTGGTCAAGCTCTCGGCCGCCGGCAAGCGCGACCAGGCGCACGACCTGTTCGACGCGCATCTGCCCTATCTGCGCTACGAACAGCAGCAGGGCTCGCTCGGCCTCGCGGTGCGCAAGTACGTCTACATGCGCCGCGGCCTGATCTCCTGCGACGCCCAGCGCAAGCCGTCGATCGCGCTGAACGCGCCGGGCAAGGCCGAGGTCGAGTATCTGCTCGCGCGCATCGCCCGCGTCGACCAGCGCGCCAGGCTGGCGGCGTGACGAGCACCGTCGTCATGCGCGGGTCCTTCGCCCGCGCATGACGAGTCGAAGCGTCTGAAGACTGGTATAATTCTCACAAAGCGGTGCTTCGTCGATCCGGTGTTTGCAGCGCATCACGACTTTTCACGTTGTGGTGCGCTGCGCTCGGGAAGCCATATTTTGCAGCGCGGTGCGACCGTGCCGGCCCCGGGGCCTGTGGCCAGGGCGTCGATCGTCGATTATCATGAGAGTGGTTCGTCCCTGACAGGAACGGGTCTGCTGCCGTTGCAAGACGGTGCGGCGGATCGTTCGAGGAGAGCCTTCCATGCGTGTTGCGGACCTTTTGAAGGGCAAGAACGCCACCGTCATGATGGTGGAACCGACGCTGACCGTCCAGGCGCTGGCGGAACGCCTGCGCTCGGCCAGGGTCGGCGTCATGATCGTCAGCCACGACGGGCATGCGCTCGACGGCATCATCTCGGAACGCGACGTCGCCTATGGGCTGGCGGAGCACGGCGGCACCCTGCCGGTGCTGCATGTCTCGGATCTGATGACCAGGAGTGTGATCACCTGCGTGCCGAGCGACAGTGTCTCGGAGGTCGCCAAGGTGATGACGCTGCGCCGCATCCGCCATCTTCCGGTCAAGGAGGGCGATACGATCGTGGGCGTCATCAGCATCGGCGACGTGCTGAAATCCCGGATCTCCGAGATCGAGCTCGAGGCCAACGTCCTGCGCGACATCGCCATCGCGGTGCGGTAGGGCGGCACCCCGCATCGAGCGTGTAGGGCGCAATGAGCGGAGCGAATTGCGCCGCTAAAAGTAGTTATATCGGCGCAATTCGCTGCGCTCATTGCGCCCTACGAAGTGAGCCGCCAGCGCGGATCACTTCACCCCGGGCAGCGCCTTCACCAGCTTGCGGAAGACGTCGCCGCGGACCTCGAAGTTCTTGAACTGGTCGTAGGACGCGCAGGCCGGCGAGAGCAGCACCACGGCCTGCTGCAGGCCGGCGGCGGCGGCGTCCTCGGCGGCCTGGGCGACGGCGCGCTCCAGCGTGCCGGCGATCGTCCAGGGGGCCTTGCCGTCGAGGGTCTCGGCGAACTCGTTCGCGGCCTCGCCGATCAGATAGGCTTTTCGCACGCGCGGAAAATAGCCCTCCAGCGGCGTGATGCCGCCGCTCTTCGGCTTGCCGCCGGCGATCCAGAAGATGTCGGAGAAGCAGGCGAGCGCGCGCGCCGCCGCGTCCGCATTGGTCGCCTTGGAGTCGTTGACGAACAGGATCGAGCCGTAGCGGCCGACCTCCTCGATGCGGTGCGGCAGGCCCGGATAGGTGCGCAGTCCCGCCTGGATGGCCTTGGGCGCGACGCCGAGGGCGAGCGCGGCGGCGCTGGCGCAGGCGGCGTTCTGGGCATTGTGGGTGCCGCGCAGCGTGGCGATGCCGCCCAACAGCGCGATCTCGCTCAGCGCCGCGGCCTCGGCCTGCAGAATGCGGCCGCCCTCGACGAAAATGCCGTCGGAGAGCGGACGGCGCACCGAGACGCGGACCACCCGACGGCCCGTGTGGGCGATGTGGTCGGCGGCGGCCTGGCACCAGTTGTCGTCGACGCCGACGATGGCGGTGCCGTCCGGTTGCACGCCGGCGACCAGGCGCTCCTTGAGGCCCGCATAGGTCGCCATGGTGCCGTGGCGATCGAGATGGTCCTCGGTGACGTTGAGCAGGATGCCGACCGAAGGATCGAGGTTCGGCGCGAGGTCGATCTGGAACGAGGAGACTTCGATGACGTGCACGAGCCCGGGCCGCGGCGGCTTCAGCGACAGGATGGCGGTGCCGATATTGCCGCCGATCTGCACCTCGTGGCCGGCGGCGGCGAGCAGATGCGCCGTCAGCGCCGTGGTGGTCGACTTGCCGTTGGTGCCCGTGACGGCGACGAACGGCGCGTTCGGCGCATGCGCGGCGCGCTCGCGGCAAAACAGCTCGATGTCGCCGATCACCTCGACGCCGGCCGCACGCGCCAGGCCGACCGTCCAGTGCGGCGCCGGATGGGTGAGCGGTACGCCCGGCGCGAGCACCAGGGCGGAGACGCGCGACCAGTCGATATCGCGCAGATCGGCGGTCGGGATCCCGGCGCTCGCCGCGTAGGCGATGCGCTCCTCCGAGTCGTCCCAGCCGACCACGTCGGCGCCTCCGGCGAACAGCGCGCTGGCGGTGGCGAGCCCGGAGGTCCCGAGCCCGAAGATCGCCACCTTGCGGCCTTCCAGCGTGGTGACGGGAATCATGGCTCACCTCAGCTTGAGCGTGGAGAGGCCGGCGAGCGCCAGCACGACCGAAATGATCCAGAAGCGGATCACGATTTGCGGCTCGGTCCAGCCGAGCTGCTCGAAGTGATGGTGCAGGGGCGCCATCTTGAACACGCGCCGGCCGGTCAGCTTGAACGACACCACCTGGACGATCACCGAGACGGCCTCCAGCACGAACAGGCCGCCGATGATGCCGAGCACCACCTCGTGCTTGGTGATCACCGCGACGGTGCCGAGCAGGCCGCCGAGCGCCAGCGAGCCGGTGTCGCCCATGAACACCGAGGCGGGCGGGCAGTTGAACCACAGGAAGCCCAGCCCGGCCCCCAATATGGCGCCGCACAGCACCGCGAGCTCGCCGGCGCCGGGGACGAAGTTGAGCTGCAGATAATCGGCGAACACGGCGTTGCCGACCACCCAGGAGATGCCGGCGAAGCTGCCGACCGCGATCATCACCGGCACGATGGCGAGCCCGTCGAGCCCGTCCGTCAGGTTCACGGCGTTGCCGGCGCCGACGATGATGAAGCCGCCGAAGATCAGGAAGAACCAGCCTAGGTCGATCACCATGTCCTTGACGAACGGCAGGGCGAGCGAGGTCGTCAGCGGCGCGCGGCCCAGCATGGCGAGGGCGAAGCAGGCCATCACGGCGATCAGCGTCTCCAGCGCCAAGCGCGTGCGGCCCGAGAAGCCCGCGTGGGTCTGCTTGGTGACCTTCAGGTAGTCGTCGTAGAAGCCGATCAGCCCGAAGCCGAGCGTGACGCCGAGCACCACCCACACATAGGGGTTGGCCGGGTTCGCCCACAGCACGGTCGACACGACGAGGCCGGACAGGATCATCAGCCCGCCCATGGTCGGCGTGCCGACCTTGGTGAGCAGATGCGACTTCGGCCCGTCGGTGCGGATCGGCTGGCCCTTGCCCTGCTTCAGCCGCAGCATGCGGATGATGGTCGGACCGAACAGGAACACGAACAGGGCCGCCGTCACGATCGCGCCGGCGGCGCGGAACGTGATGTAGCGGAACACGTTGAGGACGTTGATCACGTCCGAGAGGTCGGCGAGCCAGTAGAGCATTCGGTCAGCCTCGCGCTGGAATGTCGTCGTGCGCCGCCGCAGCGGGATAACGGCGCGCCAGCGACTTGACGATCGGCCCCATGCGCGAGCCGAGCGAGCCCTTCACCATCACGGCGTCGCCGGGATGCACGGCGGCGAGCACCTGGGCCTCGAGCTCCGCGGCGCTCGCCGCATGGCCGCCGCGCCGCTCGGCCGGCAGCGCCTCCCACAGCGCGGCCATCAGCGGGCCGGCGCAGAAGACGAGATCGATGGTGTTCTCGGCCACGGCGGCGGCGAGGCCGCGGTGCAGCTCGGTCGCCGCGGTGCCGAGCTCCAGCATGTCGCCCAGCACGGCGATCCGCCGGCCGCGCGCCCCGACCGTGGCGCGGCCCAGCACGGCGAGCGCGGCGCGCATCGAGGAGGGGTTGGCGTTGTAGCTCTCGTCGATCAGCAGGGCCTGGCCGCTGCCGACGAACAGATCGATGCGGGTGCCGCGCCCGGTCGCCGGCCGCTGGTCGGCGAGCGCGAGGGCGGCGAGGGCGAGGTCGGCGCCGACCAGGCTCACGGCCGCCAGGACGGCGAGCGAGTTGAAGACGAAGTGGCGGCCCGGCGCGCCGATGCGGTAGTCGGCGAGCGTGCCGAGGATCGAGGCCTCGACGGTCGAGCCGTCGTCCTGGAGGGCGTATTTGAGCAGCCGCGAGTCGGCTTTCGAATGCTCGCCGAACGACACGATGCGCGCGACGCCGGCCTGCGAGGCGTGCCGCTTCAGGCGCTGCCAGTGCGGGTTGTCGCGGTTGATCACGGCGGCGCCGCCGGGCTCGATCCCGGAAAAGATCTCCGCCTTGGCGTCGGCGATGGCGGCGACCGAGGCGAAGAACTCCAGATGCACGGGCTCGACCGTCGTGACGATGGCGACGTGCGGCCGCACCATCCTGACCAGCGGCGTGATCTCGCCGGCGTGGTTCATGCCGATCTCGAACACGCCATAACGCGCCGTCTCGGGCAGGCGGGCGAGCGACAGCGGCACGCCCCAGTGATTGTTGAACGAGGCCGTCGAGGCATGGGTCTCGCCGTCGGCCGAAAGCGCGATGCGCAGCGCCTCCTTGGTCGACGTTTTTCCGACCGAGCCCGTGACGGCGACGATTTTTGCGGGCGACCGCGCCCGTGCGGCGCGGGCGAGGTCGCGCAGTCCATCGAGCACATCCGGCACGACGAGCAAAGGCGCGTCGGCGGGAAACTCGCTCCGCCGCGCCGCCGACACCACTGCGAGTGCGGCGCCATTGGCAAATGCCTTGGCGACGAAGTCGTGGCCGTCGAGCCGGTCGCCCGCGATGGCGAAGAAGGCTTCGCCCGACGACACGGTTCGGCTGTCGATCGACAGGCCGACGATCGCGTCCGGCAACGGACCGGCACGCGTCGCCGACATCGCGGCGGCCATGTCGGCGACGGTCCACAGCGGCGGGTGGGTCATGCACTCTTCTCCCGCAGGGCGGACGTCACCGCCTCGTGGTCGCTGAACGGCAGCGTCGTTCCCTTGATGGTCTGGCCGGTCTCGTGGCCCTTGCCGGCGACCAGCAGCACGTCGCCCTCGGCGAGCTCTTCGACGGCCCGCTGGATCGCGTGGCGGCGGTCGCCGATCTCGATGGCGCCGGGCGCGGCGGCGAGGATTTGTGCCCGGATGGCGGCCGGCTCCTCGCTCCTCGGATTGTCGTCGGTGACGATGACGCGGTCGGCCTTTTCGGCCGCGATGGCGCCCATCAGGGGCCGCTTGCCGGTGTCGCGGTCGCCGCCGGCGCCGAACACCACGACGAGCTTTCCCCGCGCATAGGGGCGCAGGGCGTCCAGGGCTTTCGCGAGGGCGTCCGGCTTGTGGGCGTAGTCGACGAAGATCGGCGCGCCGCGGCGGTGGCCGACCAGCTCCAGCCGTCCCTTGGCGCCGACGAGGCCTTCGAGCTGCTCGAACACGGCCTCCGGCTCGCCGCCCGTCGCGATCACCTGGCCGGCGGCGACCAGCGCGTTGTCGACCTGGAAGGCGCCGACCAGCGGCAGCCGTACCCGGTAGGTGTGCCCGGCATGGACGATCGTGACGGTCTGGGAGAAGCCGTCGATCTCGATCGCGGCGGCCCGGATGTCGGCGGCCTCGCTGCACCCGACCGTGAGAATTCTTACGCCGCGCGCCTTGGCGGCCGCCTGCACGGCGTCCGCATGGACGTGGTCGATGTCGATCACGGCGGTGCCGTCGGCGGCCAGCAGTCGCTCGAAAAGTCCCAGCTTGGCGGCCAGATACGCCTCGAAGGTGACGTGATAGTCGAGATGGTCGCGGGTGATGTTGGTGAAGCCGGCGACCGCCACCCGCACACCATCGAGCCGGTGCTGCTCGATGCCGTGCGAGGAGGCCTCCAGCGCCAGATGCGTCACGCCCTCGCCGGCGATGCGGTCGAGCGTGACATGCAGCGCCACCGGGTCCGGCGTGGTGAGCGAGCCGTACTGCTCCTCGTCGGGCGTCACCAGCCCGATGGTGCCGATGCTCGCCGCGCGATGGCCGAGCCCGGCCCAGAGCTGGCGCGTGTAGGAGGCGACCGAAGTTTTCCCGCTGGTGCCCGTGACGGCGGCGATGGTGGCGGGCTGGCGCGGGTGCAGGCGGGCGGCGGCGAGCGCCAGCGCATGGCGGACGTCGTCGACCAGCACCAGCGCGACCTCGTCCGGCAATGGGGCCAGGGGGGCGCGCTCCGCCAGCACGGCGGCGGCGCCCTTGGCCAGCGCGGCCGGCACATAGTCGAGCCCGTCGGCCTTGCTGCCCGGCACGGCGGCGAACAGGGAGCCCGGCGCGACGGTGCGGCTGTCCGCCGTCACGTCGGTGATCGACTGGTCTCCGTGCCGCGCCTTGTATCGGGCGCCCGGATCGAGAAGATCGCGCAACCGCATGTCCGCCCCGCCGTGCGTTTTGTCGGACCGAAGGTTCGGCCGCCGGGCCAACGGTCCGGCCGCCGAAGCACTGCCCCGGCGGCTCCGGTTTAGCATGTTCGCAAGGGGTGGGAAGCAAGCCGGCGGCGGAAATGCTGCAACGCAACATGAATGTTCGGCTCCAAGTGCTTGAGCCCAAATATTAAGCGGCGTAGACTTTTGCCCAATTAGCAATCATTCGCAAGTTCTGGTAGCATGCTCACGGGTGGACGTTTCTTTGGGGATGACGATGGCTTCGCTCGCAAACGCAGTGTTCACCGGGCGGTCCGGACGGGACTACGAGTTCCTCGCCTATGGGCGGGACACCGAGTTCAAGTCGGCCGGCGCCGTCTATGTGATCGCCATTCGGTATGAGGTGCCGAGCGGCATCTCCTACCGGCACGTCTATGTCGGCGAGACCCGCGACCTCGCCGACAGTCCGCTGACCCATTGCCGCACGGCCTGCTTCGAGCGCATCGGCGCCAACAGCATCTTCATCTGCCTGGAGGGCAACGAGGAGCGCCGGCAGGCGATCGCGCAGGACCTGGCGGAAAAGCTCGATCCGCCCTGCAACAGCGACCGCAGCGGCGTCTGCGACTATCCGAGCACCGAATGCCCGCTGGTCTGGCCGCTGGGGCTGTGAGGGGCGCCGCAACCGTGAACAGCCTCGCTCCGCCGACATCCTGAGAGGCCCGCGCAGCGGGCCGTCGCGAAGGACTGGCGGCGCCTCGGTCGAGGCCTCATCATTCGACCGGACGCGACGACGGCGTCACCCACGCTGGCGCCGGTCCGCGCCCGCATCCCGGATGTCGTCGCGTTCCGTTCCGGTGCGGAGGATGGTCCATGGCCAGAATCGAAGTCGTCCACACGACCGAATACACCTACCGCAACCCAGTCGGACTCGGGCGCCATCGATTGATGGTCCGGCCCGACGAGAGCCACGACCTGCGCCTGCACCGGGCCAAGCTGATCGTCGATCCGGCTCCGGCCCTGGTGACCTGGAAGCACGACATCTTCAACAATTCGATCTGCTTCCTCGACTGGAGCGACGCCACGCGGACGGACCACCTGAAAATCGTCTCCACGCTGGACCTGACGCATCATCCCGACGGGCCGCCGCTGCCCCGATACATCCTCGATTTCGACGCGACGGCGTTTCCCTTCTCCTACACCGCAGGCGACCTCGCCGATCTCGGACCGCTGACGGTGCAACAGGAGCCGGATCCGGACGGCGTGGTGGCCGCCTTCGCCCGGCGCATTCTCGGCGACGCGGGATCCTCCGAGACCCTGGACGTCCTCGCAGCGATGACACGCGCAATCAAGGAACAACTCGGCTATCGGGCGCGGTACGAAGAGGGGACGCAGACCGCCGCCGACACCATCCGGCTCGGCAGCGGAACGTGTCGCGACTTCGCCGTCCTCATGATGGAGGCGTTGCGCAGCTTCGGCGTCGCGACGCGCTTCGTCACCGGTTATCTCTACGATGACACGTCCGGCGCCACCCGCGGCGGCGGCAGCACGCACGCATGGTGCTCCGTGTACCTGCCGGGCGCCGGCTGGATCGAGTACGATCCGACCAACGGCCTGCTCGCCGGCTCGAACCTGATCCGGGTCGGCGTGACCCGCGAGGCCGCGCAGGCGAGTCCGATCTCGGGAGGCTTCGACGGCCGTTCCGACGATCCGATCGGCCTGCATGTCGACGTGTCGATCACCGCTGCGCCGGCCGACTGATCCGGATTTTTCGCGCGTTCGCAGAGGCGTCGTCGCGGCCCTCACCGGGCCGCAGGGCGTAGGATGGGTTGAGCCGAAGGCGAAACCCATCACGCCTCCGCCGTACGACCAGGCGATGGGTTTCGCCTTCGGCTCAACCCATCCTACGGGCTGCGCTCTACCCGGGCTACGCTTGCTGCTTCGAGCGCATCGGCGCCAACAGCATCTTCATCTGCCTGGAGGGCAACGAGGAGCGCCGGCAGGCGATCGCGCAGGACCTGGCGGAAAAGCTCGATCCGCCCTGCAACAGCGACCGCAGCGGCGTCTGCGACTATCCGAGCACCGAATGCCCGCTGGTCTGGCCGCTGGGGTTGTGAGGAGGAGGGGCGCAGCCGCAGTTCGTAGCCCGGACTGAGCGCAGAGGCTGGGCAAGAATTGGCTCACGTCCTGAACAGATAGACGATCGTTCTCTGTCGCGGCCTGTATGGACCAGCTCGCAGAATAGATCAGGCCACCCGGGCCCTTCTCGGGCAAAGAATTCTGCTTGTCTTCCGTGGGCTCGAATTCTTGCCCAGCCTCGCAGCGAAGTCCGGGGATTTCTTGCTCGGTCTCGGCGGAGGATCCCGGCTTTCGCCTTCGGCGAAACCCGGGCTACGCTCACTCATGGCATCCTGCGGATGTCTTGGAGCACCTCGGATGCAAAAGCACCTCGTCACGCTTTCGATCGCCGTGGTCATCTCGATTGCTGCCACACGCGCCTGTCTCGGAGCGCCGGCCGGCGAGTGGAACGAGGACCTCCGCCGCTGCCTTGTAACCAAGGACATCCAAGGCGGCCGGGTGGTTCTCGCGAACGACGAGGGAATCATCGAGATCGACGTCCAGCGGGGGACGGACTCCGATTCCGAAGCCTACACGATCTCGTTCGATGGTCAGCCGCCGATCGACACGACTCCGCCGAAGAACGCCTCCGGAGTGTACGAGCATCGGCTGGGACCCTTCGGAACCGTAGCCCCCGTGTTTTCGAAAGCCAGGAGGATGGCGATTTCCATCACGACGGCGGACAAGCGGGCCGAGACGCTCACGATCGAGATCGGGAACGGCGCGAAGGCGATGGCCTTTCTCAAGAAATGTAACGACTACTGGGAGCGCCAGAACCGGAAGAGGCGCTGAGGCAGCCGCGTCGTCGGTTGCTGATCACTTCGGGGCGCGCCGCAGGCGCGAGCCCGGGACTCATACGCCCTGTCTGTCGTGAGTCACCGGCCCCGGGGTTATAGATTCCGGGCTCGCGGACCTTTCGGTCCGCGCCCCGGAATGACGGCCATCGGTGCTTAGGAACGGTCCTCACCGGTCGACGCCGGTGGCCTCCAACTCGGCGGGGGCGGCGGCGCGGGTTGCGGCGGCGCGCGATCCCGACGCGGCCGTGGCCGCCCCGGTGCTCGGCCGGGCCTCGCGGCGGGTGACCGAGGAGGTCACGTCGGCGCCGGCGGTGCGGCCGCCGCGGCCGAGGATGAGCTGGTCGGCGGCCGGCAGGTCGAAGCGCGGCTCGAGGCCGAGGAGCGGCGCGATACGGGTGATCACCTTGGCGGCGACCGGCGCGGCGTTCCAGCCGGCGGTGGCGTAGCCGTGCGTCTCGGGCGTCGCCTGCGGCTCGTCCAGCATGATCAGCACGACATAGCGCGGCTGGTCGGACGGCAGCACGGCGATGAAGTCGCACAGAAGCTTGGTCTTGCTGTAGCGGCCGCCGACCACCTTCTCGGCCGTGCCGGTCTTGCCGCCGACGTAATAGCCCTTCACGTCGGCGGTGCGGCCCGAACCCTTCTCGGCGTTGAGGCGCATCAGATAGCGCATCGCCACCGAGGTCTCGGGCTTGACCACCCTCTTGGAGACGGCGCGCGCCTCCTGCTCGGTGCGCTTGAGGAAGGTCGGCGGAATCAGCCAGCCGCCGTTCATCAGCGCGCCGACCCCCATCAGGGCCTGCAGGGGCGCCACCGACAGGCCGTGGCCGAACGCGATCGTGATGGTGTTCAGCTCGCCCCAGCGTTTCGGCACGATCGGCTCGGCGCTCTCCGGCAGCTCGGTGCGCAGCCGGTCGAGCTGGCCGATTTTTCGCAAGTACTGCTTGTGCCCTTCGACGCCGACCGCCAGCGCCATCTTGGCGGCGCCGACATTCGACGAGTAGGTGAAGATCTCCGGCACCGACAGCACGCGGTTCTGGGCGTGGTAATCGCTGATCTTGAACTTGCCCCAGTGCAGCGCGCCGCGCGCGTCGAAGGACGAGTTCAAGGTCGCTTTGCCCGAGTCCAGTGCCATCCCGACGGTCAGCGCCTTGAACACCGAGCCCATCTCGAACACGCCGGTGGTGAGGCGGTTCATGCGGTTGGGGTCGAGCGCTTCCTTGGGATTGATCGGGTCGTAGTCGGGATGCGACACCATGGCGACGATCTCGCCGGTGCGCACGTCGAGCACCACGCCGGCGGCGGCCTTGGCCTTGTACTTTTCGCGCGCCGCGCCGAGCTCGTCGTGCATGGCGTGCTGCACCCGGAGATCGACCGAGAGGCTCAGCGGCTCCTGCTGACGGTCGGAGGCGAAGCCGGCGCGATGGAGGTCGGCCAGCCCGCGGCTGTCGAGATACTTCTCCAGCCCGGCGATGCCCTGGTTGTCGATGTTGACGTGGCCGATGAGGTGCGAGACCTCGCGGCCGTTCGGATAGACGCGCTTGTTCTCGGGCAGGAAGCCGACGCCCGGGATGCCGAGGCGGTGGACCTCCTGCTGCTGCTTGGGCGTGATCTCGCGCTTGAGCCAGGCGAAGCCCTTGCGCGATCCGAGCCGCTCGCGCAGCTCGCCGGTGTCGAGGTCGGGCATCACGGCGGTCAAGAGCTCGACCGCCTCGTCGGCGTCGATCAATCGCTTCGGCTCGGCGAACAGCGACGGAACCTTGACGTCGGTCGCCAGGATTTCTCCGGTGCGGTCCAGGATGTCGGGGCGGGCCGTGGCGACCGCGTCGCTGCCGCCGCCGCGCCGGCCCGCATGACTGTCGGGGGCGACCGCGTAGACGACCAGCCGGCCCGCGATGATGCCGTAGACGGCGCCGAAGGCCAGCACGGCGAGGCCGATGCGGGCCCGCGTCTTGCGGCTGCGGTCGATCGAGCGGTCGTAGAGCAGCGCCTGGATCAGCCGCCGGTGCCACGGCGCACGCGGCGCCGCCGCGACCACGGCGGGGACGCCGGCGGAAGGCGCGGGAGGATCGGCGGGCGCGGCGGCGGTGGTGTGATCCGTCACGGCTGCCTCCTCGGCGTCACGCTGCCGGTCGGCTCGCCCGGATGGCCGGTGCCCGGCTGGCCGGATCCCGGCACTGCCGCCTCGAGCATGGCGGCGATCGGATCGCTCTCGGCGGGCGCCGGCTCCGCCGGCCGCGCCGGCAGCGCGTCGAACGTGTCGATCTGGGCCGGGTCGAGGAGCTGCAGCTTGAGGTGGCGCTGCGCCAGCGCCTGGATGCGGCCGGGATTCTCCAGCTTGGCGGCCTCGGCGCGCAGCGCCGCCGCGCTGTTGCGCTCGCGGGCGATCTCGGTGCGCAGCTTGGCGACGCGCTCCGCCTCGATGGTCGCCTCGAACTTGATCTTGTAGACATAGGCGGCTGCGACGACGAGCAGCACCGCGACGATGAGGTTCAGGAGCCGCATCTCAGCCTCCCCGCAGCATCGCGTCGAGCGTCGGCAGCGACGGCAGGCCGGCCGGTTCATCGGGCAGGGGCGGCGCGTCGGTACGCTCGCCGGCGCGCAGCTTGGCCGAACGAGCGCGCGGATTCTGCTCGAGCTCGGCGTCGTCGGCCGTCACCGGACGCTTGGTCAGCACCGAAAAGCTCGCCGGCGGCCGCACCGTCTCGGGCAGGTGGCGCGACACGCCGCCGCCGCCACCACGGGCGGCCAGAAACGTCTTCACCACCCGGTCCTCGAGCGAGTGGAACGACACGACGACGAGGCGTCCGCCCGGCGCCAGCACGCGCTCGGCGGCGAGCAGTGCGGCGGCGAGCTCGCCGAGCTCGTCGTTGATCATCATGCGCAACGCCTGGAACGTGCGGGTCGCCGGATGGATGTCGCCGGGCCGGCTGCGCACCACGCGGGCGACGATGTCGGCGAGCGCGCGGGTGCTGGTGATCGGCGCCGCACTGCGCGCCTTGACGATGGCGCGGGCGACGGCGCGCGAGTGGCGCTCCTCGCCGAGCTGGAAGATCACATTGGCGAGGTCGCGCTCGCAGGCGTTCGCGACCAGATCGGCGGCCGACGGCCCGTCCTGGCCCATGCGCATGTCGAGCGGCCCGTCGAGTCGGAACGAGAAGCCGCGCCCGGGATCGTCGATCTGCATGGAGGAGACGCCGATGTCGAGCACGACGCCGGCGACCGTGCCGGGGGCGGCGACCTCGGCCAGGTCCGAGAAACGGGATTCGACGAGCGTCAGCCGGCCGCCGGCCGCCTCGACCAGTCCCCAGCCGGCCGTGACGGCGGTGCGGTCGCGGTCGAGCGCGATCACGCGCGCCTCCGGCGCGGCATCCAGGATGGCACGGGTGTATCCACCCGCGCCAAACGTGCCGTCGATGTAGAGACCGCCGTCGCGAACCGCCAGGAAATCGAGGGCGGGGCGGGCGAGCACGGGAATGTGGCGGGCCGGTCCGCCAGCGACACCCTCCGCGGCCTCGCGGCCCAGGGCATCGCGGCCCGCCGTCATTCCCGTGCTCCGGCGCCAGGCGCCCCGCGCTCGGAACCCAATCGCTTCGTCATCTCGCGCACGGTCGCAGTGGCCTTTGCTAGATGCGCGCGGAAGCCGTTTGGTTCCCAGATCTGAAATTTTTGCCCGAGCCCGACGAAGCCGACCGTGTCGCCGATCCCGGCATGCGCCTTGATCATCTCGGTCAGCACCACCCGACCCTCGCCGTCCAGCCGCAAGGTCTCGCTCGTGCCGTAGAGCGCGACCAGGAATTCCTCCCGCTCGTCCGAATAGGGCGGAAACCGCGCGATCAATTGCTCGATCTCGCCGAGCAGGGCATGTCCCCCCGCATCGACCGCCGGCCGGTCCAGACTCGGATAGCAGTACAGCCCCTCGAAGCCATCCCGGGCGAGCACCGCGCGGAAGGGGGCCGGTATCGACACCCGTCCCTTGGAATCGAGCCGCGCCGTGAACTGTCCCACGAAGCGGTCCATTCGACTGCGGGCTCCACGCCGGCCTGACGCTGGCCTCGTACGCGGTCCGCCGGGCGCCGGACGTGCCGGCCGGGGCGGACGAAAACATTAACGCTGGGTAATGCTGGGATACCATGGGATAGTATGGGCGTCAATGGATTCCGGGCTCGTCCACGGGCGGCGCATGGGTACGCGACACGTCGATTAGCAGCGGTTAAACTTAAGGAAACGTTGCCGGCAGCGGGGGGCGGCACTCGACCATGCGGACAGCCCTGATCAGTGACATTCACGCCAATCGCGAGGCGCTCGAGGCCTGCCTCGATCACGCCGAGCGCTCCGGCGTCGACGCCTATGTTTTCCTCGGCGATTACGTGGGTTACGGGGCCGATCCGGCCTGGGTGCTCGACACCGTGATGGGTTATGTCGGGCGCGGCGCCGCGGCGGTGCTGGGCAACCATGACGCGGCGGCGATCGGCGAGCGTGCCGACATGAACGACGACGCGGCCGCCGCGATCGCCTGGACCAAGACGGTGATCGGCGACGGCCACCGCGATTTTCTGGGCCGGCTGCCGTTGGTGGTCGAGAAGGGCAGCATCCTTTATGTCCACGCCAATCCGGTGGAGCCGGCCGGCTGGGGCTACATCACGGATCTCTACTCGGCCTCGCGCGCCCTGGTCGGCTCGCGCGCCCACATCACGTTCTGCGGCCATACCCACGTGCCGAGCCTGTTCCACATGTCGGTGACGGGAAAGTTCGCCAGCTTCGATCCGGTCGACCGGGTCGACATCCCGCTCACCTCGCGGCGGCGCTGGCTCGCCGTGATCGGTGCCGTCGGGCAGCCGCGCGACCGCAATCCGGCCGCCTGCTACGCCGTGCTCGACGACGCCACCGACGTCCTCACCTATGTGCGGGTGCCCTACGACATCGACGGCGCCGCGCGAAAGATCATCGAGGCGGGTCTGCCGGTCGGCCTCGCCTATCGGCTCTACCAGGGATACTGAGGTGGCGGTGCTTTTCCCATCGTCCGGATCACGTCGTCGCGCCTTGGCACAGCGGAGCGGCGCACTCCTCTTCACCTCTCCCCGGCGGGGGACCTTCGATGATCCGTCATTCCGGGGCGCGGACCACCGGTCCGCGAGCCTGGAATCCATACGCCCTGTATCGGTGGCTCACGAAAGACAGGGGTTATGGGTCCCGGGCTCGGCACTGCGTGCCGCCCCGGGACGACTGGAGAATCGATTCGAAGCGCTCGTTCGTCGGGACGACAGGACGCTGTTGCGCGCGACCGCTCGAAAAAAAGGCCACGCATCGTGATCAATGTGCGGTCCCTGGCGGCGGGGCAGGTGATCGACGGCTTCAAGCTCGAGCGCCAGCTCGAGCCGGGCGGCATGGCGGATTTCTGGCAGGTGTCGCGCGAGGGCGAGAGCCTGCCGCTGATCATGAAGATCCCGCTGCTGCGCCATGGCGAGGATCCGCTCACCATCGTCGGCTTCGAGCAGGAGCAGATGATCCTGGCGCGGCTGTCCGGGCCGCATGTGCCGCGCTTCGTCGCCGCCGGCGATTTCGAGCGGCCCTACATCGTCATGGAATACGTCGCCGGGCGCCCGCTCAAGGTGCTGCTCCAGGACACGCCGCTGCCGGCCGCCGAGGTGGCGCGGATCGGCGCCGCCATCGCCGAGGCGCTGCACAGCATCCACCGCCAGCACGTCACCCATCTCGACCTCAAGCCGAGCAACATCATCCTGCGCGACGACGGCACCGCCGTGCTGATCGATTTCGGCCTGTCGCGCCACGACCAGCTTCCCGACCTGATCGCCGAGGAGTTCGACGAGCCGGTCGGCACCGGCGGCTACGTGGCGCCCGAGCAGGTGCGGCGCTACCGCGGCGATCCGCGCAGCGACATCTTCTCGCTCGGCGTCACGCTGTATTTCCTGGCGACCGGGGAACGGCCCTATGGCGAGCCGGAGCGCGAGGCGGAATGGCGCCGAAGGCTGTGGCGCGACCCGTACCCGCCGTCGCGCTGGAATCCGCTGGTGCCGCCGTGGCTGCAGGAGATCATCCTGCGCTGCCTGGAGATCGACGCGGACGCCCGCTACTCCTCGGCCGCGCAACTGCGCTTCGACCTGCAGCATCCGGACGGCGTCGGCCTCACCGAGCGGGCGGCGCGGCGCGACCGCGACGGGCCCCTCGCGGTGCTGTCGCGCTGGCTCAAGCAACGCAACGCGCCACCGCTGCGCAAGCGCAGCATCGCCGGCGTGCTCGACCGCTCGCCCATCGTGATGGCGGCGATCGACCTGTCCGCCGCCGACGATCTCGGCGACACCATCGCGGCGGCGCTGAAGCGTGTGCTCGCCACCGTGCCGGACGCGCGGCTCGCCTGCGTCAATGTGCTCAAAATTTCCCGCATCGCGCTCGATCCGATGGAGGACGCACATGGGCGGAATCCGCATCTGCAGAGACTGGTGGAATTGAAGCACTGGGCGCGGCCGCTGCCGGTCGACCCCGATCGCGTCACCTATCACGTCTTCGAGTCGCCCGATCCGGCCTCGGCCATCGTCGAATACGCCCGCAACAACAATGTCGATCACATCGTCATGGGGGCGCGCGGCTCGTCGCCGCTGCGGCGGTATCTCGGCAGCGTCTCGGCCCAGGTGGTCGCCCAGGCGCCCTGCACCGTGACGGTGGTGCGGCGCTCTGTTGCGACCGGAGACGTGCCCCCCGCCGGCGCGTGAGTCGACGCCGCCGCGATCTGCGGAACGGGTGTCGAGGGCGGAGGTTGTCTCCACACAGGGCGAACGCACGGCCCTGATTCGTTCATCGATGGAGGCATTCCGAATGTTCCGCAACCTCGTAGCCGTCGCGGCCGTGACCGGGCTGATGATGACCACCGCTGTCGCTCAGTCCCCGGTGCCGTCTCAGATGGGCTCCGGCAGCACCACATCCAGCGCGGCAGCCGGCAGCGTCATCACGCAGCAGGGCCCGAACCAGTGGCTCGCGTCGAAGTTCATGGGCACCGACGTGCTCGGCACCGACGACGCCAAGATCGGCGACGTCAGAGACGTGCTGTTCGACAAGCAGGGCAAGGTCGATGCGCTGATCGTCGGCGTCGGCGGCTTCCTCGGCATCGGCGAGAAGGACGTGGCGCTGCCAGTCTCGACGTTCCACGTGATCGCCGCCAAAACCGGCAAGAACACCACGAGCTCCGACATGCTCCGGCTGTCGATGACCAAGGACCAGCTCCAGCAGATGGCAGAGTTCAAGTCGATGAGCTCGACCGCCACCACCACGGGCTCCGGCGCATCGAGCACCGGCGCCAGCACGACGCCGCGGACCAATATGGGCAGCGGCTCGGGCGCCGCGACCGGTACGCCGAACCGCTGATCCCGGTATTTCTTCTGACGGCGAACGGCCCGGAGCTTCTCCGGGCCGTTTTCGTGATCGACGTTTGTCGCGACGGCATCGCGCGGCATCGCTCCGGGCGGTTGCGCCCGGGTCGGTGAACGCGGCACAAAGGCGCGATGACGCTCCTCCGCCCCGATTCGTCCCTGGTCCGCGAGGTCCGGCCGTCGCCGAACCACGAAGCGCGGGTCGGTGCCGGCCGGCCCGATATTCTGCTTCTCCACTACACCGGCATGTCCAGCACGGCGGAGGCGCTCGACCGGCTGTGCGATCCTGCCGCCAAGGTGTCGTGCCATTATGTCGTGCGCGAGGATGGCACCGTCGTGCAGATGGTGGCCGAGGCGCGGCGCGCCTGGCACGCCGGCGCCTCGTGCTGGGGCGGCGACACCGACGTGAACTCCCGCTCGATCGGCATCGAGATCGCCAATCCGGGCCATGATTTCGGCGCGCCGCCGTTTCCGGACGTCCAGATTGCGGCCGTGATCGCGCTGGGTCGGGACATCGTGGTGCGACACGGGTTGCGGGCCGACCGCGTGCTCGCCCATTCGGACGTCGCGCCCGAGCGCAAGCGCGATCCCGGCGAGGTCTTTCCGTGGGACCGGCTGGCGCGCGCCGGGGTCGGCCTGTGGGTGCCGCCGGCGCCGCTCGATACGGCAGGGCCGGGGCTCGCCGCCGGCGACGGCGGACCGGCGGTCGCGGCCCTGCAGGCGGCGCTCGCCGACTACGGCTACGCGGCGCCGCGCGGCGGTGCGTACGATCCGGCGACCGCCGTCGTGGTCGCGGCCTTCCAGCGCCATTTCCGTCCGGCACGGGTCGATGGCCAAGCGGATGCCTCGACCCTGACGACGATCGGCGCCGTCATTGATAGGCGTGATTCACTTCTTGAGCCCCGTGTCGGTTGATCCGATTGCGCCGGCCGCATGGCCGATTACGTCCGTTCATTCAAATGTCGGTTGTTGCGCTGCGGTATTGTCCGCAGAGTGTTTTCTCTGTAGATTTACGTATCTGCTTCGATGGTTTGTCGATGAAGGAGTGAATCGATGTCTGAGAAAACCCCGCGTGCCGACGTCCTCAAGGCTGGCGAGACGGCCGGTCGGATCCAGAAGGGCAATGTGGTCTCCCGCGCCGTTCGGGCCGTGCTGGATTCGTCCTACAACACCTACTTCATGCCGCGCATGTGATCGTGCCGGTCGCTGTCGGTCGGGGGCGCACCAACGGTGCGACCCCGGAATCCAGCGACCGGTCCCGGACTTTGTCGGCTTGGCTGGAGTTCGGGGTCCGGCGCGTTGCGCCGGCCCGGAATGACCACCCCGACGCCACCGGTCGGTCAGGCCGACAATTCCGCCGTCCGTCCGTCCGGCCGCTTCGCCCGGGTGCTCCATGGCGCATCGGCGAACCGCTCCACCAGAAAATCGATGAACACCCGCACCTTGAGCATGCGGTGGCGGCCCTGCGGGTAGACGGCCGACACCGGCACGGGCTCGACCATATGGTGCTCGGTCAAGAGCGGCACCAGCTCGCCGCGGCGCACCGCATTGCCGACCAGGAGATCGCTGAGGTGCACGAGCCCGGCGCCCCCGATGGCGAGCCGCAGCGCCGCCTCGGCGTCGTCGACCACGAGCCGGCCGCGCGCCTCGAAGGTCTTGATCTCGTTGCCGTCCCGAAACGGCCAGTGATTGATCGAGGGCACCGAGCTGAGCACGATGCAGTCGAGGCCGTCGAGCTCGGCGGGACTTTGCGGCACGCCGCAGCGCTCGAGATAGCGCGGCGCCGCGAAGATGCCGCGCTCCGTGTAGGCGAAGCGGCGGGCGACCAGCGAGCGGTCGGCGATCGGCCCGATGCAGATCGCCACGTCGGCATTCTCGACCAGATTGTCGACCCGGTCCGTCACCGTGATGTCGATCTCGATCTCCGGATGGCGGGCCAGGAAGTCGGGCAGGGCGGAGGCGAGCTCGTGCAGCATGAAGGCGCTGCCGGTGTTGAGCCGCAGCTTTCCGCGTGGCGTCGTGCTGGCGCGGGCCACCTCGGTCTCGGCGTCGTCGATGGCGCCGAGGATGTCGCGGGCCCGCACCAGATAGGTCTCGCCCTCCGGCGTCAGCGCCAGCCGGCGCGTGGTGCGGTGCAGCAAACGAACGCCCAGCCGGTCCTCCAGACGCGACACCAGCTTGGAGACAGCCGACGGGGTGAGGCTGAGATCCTCGGCCGCCGCCGAGAAGCTGCCGCGCTGGACCACCTGCACGAAGGCCCGCATGTCGCTGATCTGGTCCATCACTCGGTCCTGGAATTCCAAGATCGTTTTCTCACGACCCTGATTATGTTTTCTGAATATTCCAATAGAGTGCGGGAGACAACAACGCTAGAGGGTGACCCCCATGTCGACCACTGAACGTCGTGCCAGCGCCTCCGCCTCGGAGAACCGCAGCCGGCCTGCCGCCGCCGAGCGCGGCCTGATTCATCGCCTGCTCGGCCTCTTCGCAGGTGCTCACTACGACACCGTCGCGGCGCGGAAGAACCCGCGTCCGATCCAGACCTGGACTCCCAACGGCTGGTGCTGAGGACGCGCTGCGCCATCGGTGCGGCCAGGCCGGACGACTGCCCCGCTCCGGTCGACAGGCCGGCCGATCGAAAAGCCCGGTGGTTCCCCCCACCGGGCTTTTTCGTATTGGGGGGCTGCGATTCGGCCCGGCATGCCGGCGCCCCGGGCGAAAAGTTCGAATCAGGATTCGCTGGTGAGTTGATGCTGCGATGCAACATTGCGGGATTAGCCCGTTGCACAGTTTTTCGTTTCGATAAAAGGCAATCGAACGAAATTCGATCCCTAGAATCCAAGATCGATTTCCATCCAAGCCGATTATCAACTCAGCGCGCGTGAATATCATACAAATCGTGGTCATTCGAGAAGGAGAACCACCATGCACCCCCGGTATCCTCTCTCTCACGCGGCGGCGCAGGGCCTGACTCAGGGCGCCCGGTTCGATCGACCGATCGGGCTCGCGAGCCTGGCGAAGGCCGGCTACTGCGCGGCCGGCGAGTTCTTCCGCGACTCCTATCGGGCCGCGCAGTTCACGCCGTCGCCCTTGCGGGTCCGCCAGAAGCTGGCGCCGCCCCGCATCCTCGGGCGGGCGCTCTAAGAACCCCCGGCGTGCCGGTTTGGGGAGGCGGGCCTTGACGTCGCGATCCCGCCTCCCCATTCCTGGTGCGTCAGTCGGCTGGACGGCCGTCCCGACCAAGGCCGAAAGGCGGTCGGGGAGGAAAGTCCGGGCTCCATGGACATGCGGTGCCGGATAAGGTCCGGCGGGGGCGACCCCAGGGATAGTGCCACAGAGAACAGACCGCCGTCGGCAGCGTTGCGTATCGCCGTCGGCAAGGGTGAAACGGTGCGGCAAGAGCGCACCGCGTTTCCGGCAACGGAAGCGGCACGGTAAACCCCACCGGGAGCAAAACCGAATAGGGACGGCGTGGGAGCGCAAGCTCCCGGATCGATGTCCGGATCCAGCCGTCCGGGTAGGTCGCTAGAGGCGCCGGGCGACCGGCGTCCCAGAGGAATGGCCGTCGCGCGGAGGGTTTCGCCCTCCGCCCTACAGAACCCGGCTTACAGGCCGGCTGATCGTTTGGGGCCCGGGCGGGAAACCGTTCCGGGCCCCGCCCGTTTCGGAGAGCACCTGATCGACTGCTGGCGACAGCGCTACGGGGTGCACAGATTTCGTCTTGTCGAGACGATCCGGTCGTACGGCGAAGAGCGCATCTGACCCACCGTGGTCATCGCCGGGCTTGACCCGGCGATCCATCATTCTGCGAACAAAGCGTTTTTGCGAAACCTGATGGATGCGCGGGTCGAGCCCGCGCATGACGCTCTCATGCATCGCGAGCGATGTGGCATCCCGTAGCGCCCGGTGTCGGACAGGCGGCTGCCGCAGCTTCGGCATCTCGGGCCGCGGATCGACGCCTCAATGCTCCGCCACGGCCGGAATGCGGGCGAGCCGCGCCGGCAGCTCGGCCATGATGCGGCGGCGCTCGTCGTCCGTGAGTTCGGCCCACCCCGCGATCTCGCCGAGCGTGCGCCCGCAGCCGACGCAGACATTGCAGGCGCGGTCGACGGTGCACACCTTGCTGCACGGCGTCTCGATCGCCATCGCCCCACCCTCCGGTTCCGAAAACCATAGACGATCGCGCGAGCCCTGTCCGCTCCCACACGCGGGAACGTCCGGCCGATCCCCACGTTCACTCCACGGCGGTAGCGGCCAAGGAGGCATCATGATGCGCAATCGGATTCTGGCGGCGGGACTGGCCTTGGCGGCGTTCGGTCCGACGTTCGCATCGGCCCAGAACGATCCGGCCGGCGGCGCCGCCGACATGGTGCCGGACCGGCCGCCGGCGGAAGTCCGGACCTATGTGATGCACGAGCGGGTGCCGTCGGTGGCCGTCGCGGAGCTCGTGGCGATCGGCGAGCCGCTGCCGCCGCGCGTCCCGATCCAATCGGTGCCTCAGCACGACGGCTATTCCTTTGCGGTCGTCAACGAGCGCCGGGTGATCGTCGAGCCGCGCAGCCGCCGGGTGATCGAGATCTACGACTGACGCACGCCCGAGCGAATATCGCTCCCGTCGTCATGGCCGGGACAAGCGCGGGCATGACGATGCGGAGATCGGTATCAGAGATGAAACGCCCGCCGAGACAGCTCTCGGCGGGCGTTTTTCTGTGCTTCAAACCCAGCGCCGTAGGCCGCAATGAGCGCAGCGAATTGCGGCGAAGAAAGACTCCCGTCGATTAGGCGCGTCGGCGCCCGCACCTTTGCGGTGCAATTCGCTTGCGCTCATCGCACCCTACGAACCGACGCGGGGCGCCGCCTCACATCTTCCGATAAGCGTCGATGACGGCCTGGCCCTCGGGGCCGGCCTTCTTGAGCCAGTCGGCGGTGAGCTGGTCGCCGACCTTGTTCAGCCCCGCCTTCAGGGCGTCGCTCGGCGGCAGCACCTTCATCTTGTTGGCGGTGAGCTGCTCCAGGTACCAGGTCGCCTTCTCCTCGGCGAGCTTCCAGCCGCGCTCCTCGGCGACCGCGGCGGCCTTCAGCACCGCCTCCTGGGTCGGCTTGTCGAGCGCTTCGAAGGCGGCCTGGTTGACGAAGGTGATGTTCTTCGGGATCCAGGCCTGCGTGTTGTAGTAGTACGTCATCGTCTCCCAGGCCTTGCTGTCGTAGCCGGTCGAGCCCGAGGTCATGAAGGCGTTGACCACGCCGGTCGCCAGCGCCTGCGGCAGCTCGGCCGCCTGGATGGTGACGGCCTGGGCGCCGACCAGATCGGCGATGCGCGCCGTGCCGACATTATAGGCGCGCCACTTCAGGCCCTTCATGTCCTCGACCGTGTTGATCTCCTTCTTGGCGTAGATGCCCTGCGGACCCCACGGCACCGCGAACAGGAGCTTCAGCCCCTGGGCGGCGAGGCGCTTCTCCACGGCCGGGCGGCTGGCCTTCCACAGCTTCAGCGACTGCGGATAGCTGGTTGCGAGGAACGGGACCACGTCGATGCCGAACATCGGGTCGTCGTTCTCGTGCAGCGAGACGATGACCTCCCCGGCCTGGGCCTGGCCGGTCTGCACGGCGCGCTTGATCTCCGGCGCCTTGAACAGCGAGGCGTTGGCGTGGACCGTGATCTGCAGCTTGCCGCCGGTCGCCTCGCCGACATCCTTGGCGAAGGCGAACAGGTTGACGCTGTGCGGATTGTCGGTCGGGTAGGCGGCCGGCAGGCTCCACTTGGTCTGGGCTGCGGCCGGGCCCTGCATCGCCAGGGCGGCGACGCCGGCGGCGAACGCGAGTGTCGCGAACGTACGGATCATCGAGGTCCTCCGTTGAAAAAAGATCAGTCCGGGAAAGCGAGGCGCGGCAGCACCATCACGATGTCGGGAAACACCGTGATGAGCGCGACCGCGACGACCAGCAGGAAGAAGAACGGCAGCGAGGCGCGGGCGACCGTGTAGGAGTCCTTGCCGCTCATGGTCTGCAGCACGAACAGATTGAAGCCGACCGGCGGCGACACCTCCGCCATCTCCACCACCAGCACGACGAAGATGCCGAACCAGACCAGGTCGAAGCCGGCCTGCTTGATCATCGGAATCACCACGGCCGTGGTGAGCACGATCATCGAGATGCCGTCCAGCGCGGTGCCGAGCACGATGTACATCACGGTGAGCGCCGCGATCAGGGCGAAGGGGGAGAGGTTCAGGCTGCCGACCCATTCGGCGAGCGCCATCGGGATGCCCGTATAGGCCATCGCGGTGGAGAGATAGGAGGCGCCCGCGAGGATCAGCATGATCATGCAGGTGACGCGGGTCGCCCCCATCACGCTGGTCCAGAACGATTCCCAGGTCAGCGCGTCGTGCCACCAGGCGATGGCGAGCGAGCCGAGCACGCCCCAGGCGGCGCATTCGGTGGCGGTCGCCCAGCCGAGCATCAGCGACAGGAAGACCAGCAGGATGAGCAGCGCCAGCGGGATCAGCTTGGCCGACTCCTCGAGCTTCTGCGCGAGCGGCATCGGCGGATCGGCCGGCGGCGTCTTCTCCGGGTTCATCAGCGACCATACGATCAGGTAGCCGCTGTACAGCGCCATCACCACGAAGCCGGGCAGGAAGCCGGCCAGGAACACCTGGATGATCGAGACGTTCGCCGCCACGGCGTAGACCACCATGGTGATCGAGGGCGGGATCAGGATGCCGAGCGTGCCGGCGCCGGCGAGCGAGCCGAGGCTGACCATCTCGTCGTAGCCGCGCCGCTTGAGCTCGGGCAGCGCGATCTTGGCGACGGTCGCACAGGTCGCGGCCGAAGAGCCGGACACCGAGCCGAAGATGCCGCAGGCCAGCACGTTCACGTGCATCAGCCGGCCCGGCAGCCAGTTCAGCCATGGGGCGAGCCCGCGGAACATCTCGTCCGACAGCTTTGTGCGGTACAGGATCTCGCCCATCCAGATGAACAGCGGCAGCGCGGCGAGCGACCACGACGCCGAGTTGCCCCAGATGGTGGTGGCGAGCACGCTGCCGGCCGGGATGTTGCCGCCGACGAACTGCATGCCGACCCAGCCGGAGGCCATCAAGGCGACGGCGATCCACACGCCGCCGGCGAGCAACGCGGCCAGCAGGAGCAGCAGCAGGGCTGCGATCTCGAGAAGTTCCATGGTTCAGACGCCGCTCTGGATCGCCTGCTCGACGACCTCTTCGGCGGTCTGCGGCTTCGGCTTCTCGTAGCGCGGCTCGCGGCCGCTCGCGACATAGACGAGCTCGTCGACGAAGGCGATGGCGAGGATGACGAGTCCCGACGTGAAGCCGAGCTGCGGGATCCACAGCGGGATCGCCAGCACGCCCTGCGTCATGTCGCCGAAGCGCCACGAGTACCAGGTCATCGTCACGGCATTCCAGGCGAAAAAGCCGACGAAGCCGCAGCCGACCACCAGCGAGCCTACCTCGAAGGCATGCTTGGTCTTGCCCGACAGCGTGTCGATCAACAGGCCGACCCGGATCATCTCGCCGGTGCGGAACGTGTGGGCGAGGCCGAGAAACGCCATCGCCGCCATGCACCACGACACGATGTCGTCGCCGCCCGCGATGTTGATGCCGAGGGGGCGCCCGGCGGACAGCACCATCATCAGCACGAAGATGAGCACGAGAAAGCCGCCGGCGAGCCAGCCGGCGACGAGATAGAGGGTATCGAGCGCGGTGCGGATCATGGCGTCCCGTTGAGGATCACGACGAGGTTGTGGCGAGCGGGACCTCATCCTAATCCGTGCCGGCCGGTGCCTCCAAGGCCCGGTCGTCGCGTCGTCGTACGAGATCTCGGCGGCGGCCCTCTGCCGGGCCGCTGGTACCCGGCTGGGCCAGCAAGATTCGCGCCATGGGGAGGCCGGAGCCGTCGATCATGGCGGCCGATCGTATATAGCAAAGCCGTCATTCCGGGACGCGCGCGTCAGCGCGCGGGCCCGGAATCCATACGCCCGGTGACGATTCATCTCGAAACAGGGGGTATGGGTTCCGGGCTCGCTGCTGCGCAGCGCCCCGGAACGACGAAGGTCACGGTCGCGCCGCTCACCGCGCCGCGGCCTTGCCCCGCTGCGGTGCGAGCAGGCCGAGATCGATGGCGTAGCCCATCGCGTGATAGCCGGTGCGGTTGGGATGCAGGCGATCGCCGCGTCCGCCCGTCGTGCTTTCGGGCACCATCTCCTCCTTGAGGCCGCCGCTCGCCGGATCGAGGGTCGCGGCGTCGAAGTCGACCACGGCGTCGAACAGGCCGGGCGTGCGCATGTAGTCGTTCAGCGCCTTGCGCTTGTCGTCCTGCTCGATGAAGCCGTGCGCCGGGCTGTTGCTGCCGAGCGCCGACGTCACGGTGGCGGCGATCAGCTTGATGTCGGGGCGCTCCTTGCGCAGGCGGGCCACCATCTCGCCCATCACGGTCTTGACGGTTTCGGCGCTCGCATTGCCGTTGCGGCTGAAGTCGTTGGTGCCCTCGAGCCAGATCAGCGTCGAGACGCCGGACAGCGCCAGCACGTCACGGTCGAGGCGCGACTTGGCGCTCGGGCCGCCCGGGAACGGCTTTTGCGGGCCGTACTCGGCAGGTCCCGCGATCTGGTTGCCGCCGATGCCGGCATTCACCACCGCGATGCGGTTGCCGTAGACGGCCTTCAGCCGGCGCGACAGCACGTCCGGCCAGCGGTCGTCGCCGTTCATGGTCGAGGCGGTGCCGTCGGTGATCGAGTCGCCGAAGGCGACCACCGCGACGCTGTCGGCGGGGGCGCGCATCTCGACGGCGTCGAGGAAGAACCACGAGGCGGTGGCGTAGGGGAATGCCGCTTCGGCCTCCTCGCCGCCGTGGGCGCCGCTGCCGGGCGGGCTCACATAGGAGGTCTGCAGCGCCTTGGCGTGCCAGGTCATCGGCCCGCTCGCCCCGACGACGTGGAAACTGACTGCGAGCTTGCGGCCGGCCAGCAGCGGATCGGCCGGATCGCGCACGAAGGCGAGCTTGACCGGATCGCTCCACACCGAGGCGCCGGGCGCCACCGTGACGCTCGGCTTGCCGCCGAACGTGACCGGGCGGTTGCTGCCCTTCACCAGCGCCGGCCCGCCGAGCTGCAGCCCGGCAAAGACGCCGTCGAACGTCACCGGCTTGGTCCCGAAGGCGTTGGAGAGGCGCAGCCGCGCCTCGCGGCCCCAGATGTCGGGCCGCACGACCATCCGCAGGGTCTGGTCGCGGGCGCCGGCCTCCTCGGACGGGAAGGCGAAGCGCTGGTCCGGCTGGGCCGACGGGTTGCCGACCGGGTAGGGGCCCTGCACGGAGCCGACCCAGCTCACCACCCATTTGGCGCCTCCGCCGCGCTGGGCGGCGGCGGGCTGCGACACCACGACGAACAGCGACATGACGACGAGCGACGACAGGATCAGGCCGGCGAGCCTGCGCATTGGCTTATCCCCGCAACGGTTTTTGATGACGGCGTGCCGGGCGGCACGGCGCCTTTCCAGGGTTGGGCCCCGGCACGAGGGCGGGCGCGTCGTTGTCCGGCCGGTCGGGGCAGGCCGGAACTATAAGGGATCGCCGCCGGGCCCGATATCGCCGCCCTCGCCCGGCAATTCGAAATTTTTCCTTAACGGTCCACAAACCATAGTCAGCCCGGAGAATCCCCGGGCTGGAGCACCGCCATGGTTTCGCGCGCCGAACGCACCTGGTTCGCCGACTGGTGGTGGACCGTCGACCGCCTGCTGCTCGCCGCGCTGGCCGCCCTGATGCTGGCCGGCATCATCTTCTCGCTCGCCGCGAGCCCCCCGGTCGCCAATCGGCTCGGCCTCGACGCCTTCTACTTCGTCAACCGCCACATCATGTATCTGGCGCCGGCGATCGCCGTGCTGCTCGGCATGTCGTTCCTGTCGCCGCGGGCGATCCGCCGGATCGCCCTCGTGGTGTTCTTCGTCAGCCTCGGCCTGACGGCGGCGACGCTCTTCTTCGGCGCCGAGGTGAAGGGGGCGCGGCGCTGGATCGTGATCCTCGGCGTCAACATCCAGCCGTCCGAGTTCGTCAAGCCCGCCTTCGTGATCCTGGTGTCCTGGCTGTTCGCCGAGTCGTCGCGCAAGACCGACGTGCCGGCCAACACGCTCGCCGTCGCCCTGCTCCTCTCGGTCGTCTCGGTGCTGGTGCTGCAGCCGGATTTCGGCCAGACCCTGCTGGTCACGCTGGTGTTCGGCGCACTGTTCTTCATGGCCGGGATGCGCTTCGTCTGGGTGATCGCGCTCCTCGGCGCCGGCGCGGTCGGCGGCATGACGGCCTATGCGACCATTCCGCATGTGGCGCGGCGCATCAAACGCTTCCTCGACCCGGCCTCCGGCGATACGTTCCAGGTCGACGCGGCCGTCGAGTCGTTCGTCAAGGGTGGCTGGTTCGGCCAGGGGCCGGGCGAGGGGACCGTGAAGCGCATTCTTCCGGACAGTCATGCCGACTTCGTCTTCGCGGTCGCCGCGGAGGAGTTCGGCATCGTCGTCTGCCTCGCCGTGGTGGCGCTGTTCGCCTTCATCGTGCTGCGCTCGCTGCGCCGTGCGCAACGCAGCGAGGATCCGTTCGCCCGCTTCGCCGTCACCGGCCTGGCGCTCTTGTTCGGCACCCAGGCGGCCATCAACATGTCGGTCAATCTCGCCCTCATCCCGGCCAAGGGGATGACGCTGCCCTTCATCTCCTATGGCGGCTCGTCGATGATCTCGCTCGCCTACGGCATCGGCATGCTTTTGGCGCTGTCGCGCGAGCAGCCGCGGGCCGAGATGCTCGCCGTGCCGGCCAATCTCGTGCTGGCGGAGCGGCCGGCATGACCGAGCCTACTGGCGCGACTGCCCCCGGCGCCGCTGGGATCGCCACCGTCGGGGCCGCGGTCACCCGGGTCGAGGGCTCGCCCCTGATCGTGGTCGCGGCCGGCGGTACCGGCGGGCACCTGTTTCCGGCCGAGGCGCTGGCCATCGCGCTGGCGGCGCGCGGCGCCGTGGTCGACCTCGCCACCGACGAGCGCGCCTTCCGCTATGGCGGCAACTTTCCGGCTCGCGCCACCCATTTGATCCCGAGCGCCACATTGCGGGGCCGCGACCCCAAGGCGCTGATCAAGACGGCCCTGGTGCTCGGGCGCGGCATCCTGCGGGCCTACCGGCTGTTCGGCTCGCTCGCGCCCAAGGCGGTGGTCGGCTTCGGCGGCTATCCGACGCTGCCGCCCGTGCTGGCGGCGACGCTGCGTCGGATCCCGACCATCATCCACGAGCAGAACGGCATCGCCGGCCGCGCCAACCGGCTGCTGGCGCCGCGCGTCACCGCGATCGCCACCGGATTCCCCAACATCTTCGGCCACGACCCGCGGCTCGCCGCCAAGGCGACCCACACGGGCAACCCGATCCGCCCGGCCGTGATCGAGGCGGCGGCAAGACCCTATCCGGGGCCCGACCAGCCGTTCCGGCTCTTGGTGTTCGGCGGCAGCCAGGGCGCCCGCATCATGGCCGACATCGTGCCGCCCGCCATGGATCTGCTGCCCGTGGTGGTGCGCTCCCGCCTGCAGATCGTCCAGCAGGCCCGCGAGGAGGACCTGTTTTCGGTCCAGGAGGCCTATGCCCGGATGAACATCCCGGCCGAGGTGAAGCCGTTCTTCCGCGACCTGCCGGCCCGCATCGCGTCGAGCCACCTGGTGATCAGCCGGGCCGGCGCCTCGACGGTCGCCGAGCTCGCCGCCATCGGCCGGCCGTCCATCCTGGTGCCGCTGCCGCATGCGCTCGACCAGGACCAGATGGCGAACGCCGGCATGCTGGAGAAGGCCGGCGGGGCGCTGCGAATCAAGCAGGCGGCATTCTCGCCCGAGCGACTCGCCGCCGAGATCGCCCGGCTCTGCGCCGAGCCCGAGACCCTTCCCGGAATGGCCGAGGCGGCCCGCGACATCGGCGTTCTCGACGCCGCCGACCGGCTCGCCGACCTGGTGCTCAAGGTCGCCGGCCTCGCGACGCCGTAGTTTTGCCCCGCCGAATTCGCTAAACCCACCCCGCGGCCGGCCCGGGCGCCTTCACCCTCCCCTGGAGGGGGAGGGTCGGGCGCGTGCAAGGCACGCGCACGGGGTGGGGTGAAGCCACAGATGCCGGCTTCGCCGATCACCCCCTCCCGGTCCGCTGCGCGGACCGACCTCCCCCCTCCAGGGGGAGGTGGGAAGCCGCCGTCCTGTTGCGATCGAGGATTGGGAACACCATGAAGCTGCCGCACGACATTGGACCGGTGCATTTCGTCGGAATCGGCGGCATCGGCATGAGCGGCATCGCCGAGGTGCTGGCTAATCTCGGCTACACGGTGCAGGGCTCGGACGTCGCCGAGAATGCCAACGTCAAGCGCCTGCGGGCCAAGGGCATCAAGGTGGCGGTCGGCCACGCCGCCGGGAATGTCGACGGCGCCGACGTGCTGGTGGTGTCCTCGGCGATCCGCCGCGACAATCCCGAACTGGTCGCAGCGCGCGCGAAACGGCTACCCGTGGTGCGTCGCGCGGAAATGCTGGCCGAGCTGATGCGGCTGAAGAGCTGCGTCGCCATCGGCGGCACCCACGGCAAGACGACGACCACCTCGCTGGTGGCGGCGCTGCTCGATGCCGCCGGCCTCGATCCGACCGTCATCAACGGCGGCATCATCAACGCCTACGGCACCAATGCCCGGCTCGGCGCCGGCGACTGGATGGTGGTGGAGGCCGACGAGTCCGACGGCACCTTCCTCAAGCTGCCGACCGATGTCGCCATCGTCACCAATATCGACCCCGAGCATCTCGACCACTTCAAGACCTACGAGGCCGTGCAGGAGGCGTTCCAGGCGTTTGCCGAGAACGTGCCGTTCTACGGCTTCGCGGTGATGTGCATCGACCATCCGGTGGTGCAGACCATGGTCGGCCGCATCGAGGACCGCCGCGTCATCACCTATGGCGAGAACCCGCAGGCCGACGTGCGCCTCGTCTATCAGGACCACCGCGATGGTCTGTCGCGCTTCTCGGTTCTGTTCCACGACCGGGCGAGCGGCACCGCCCACGAGATCGCCAACCTGACGCTGCCGATGCCGGGCCGCCACAATGCGCTCAACGCCACGGCCGCCATCGCGGTGGCGCGCGAGCTCGGCGTCTCGGACGACCTGGTGCGCAAGGCGCTGGCCGGCTTCTCCGGGGTCGGGCGTCGCTTCACCCGCACGGGCGTCTGGAACGGCGTCACCGTGATCGACGACTACGGCCACCATCCGGTCGAGATCGCCGCGGTGCTGAAGGCGGCGCGCGAGACCGCGTCCGGCCGCGTCATCGCCGTGATGCAGCCGCATCGCTATTCGCGGCTCGAATCGCTGTTCGAGCAGTTCTGCACCTGCTTCAACGACGCCGACACCGTGGTGGTCGCACCCGTCTACCCGGCCGGCGAGGCGCCGATTCCCGGGGTCGATCGCGACGCCCTGGTCGCCGGCATTTTGGCACGCGGCCATCGTCGGGCCGTGCCGCTGGAGGGCCCGCAGGCGCTCGCCGGCGTGGTGCGCACGCTGGCGCTGCCGGGCGACTATGTCGTCTGTCTCGGGGCCGGCAACATCACCCAGTGGGCGCATGCGCTGCCGGCCGAGCTCGCCGCCCTCGGCGCGGCGGCTTGAGGTTTTCGACATGCCCACCTGCGTCGCCGTTCGTCACGTCGCCTTCGAGGATCTCGGGCTGCTCGGGCCGCTGCTGGCCGCACGCGGATTCGACCTGCGCTATGTCGATGCGCCGATCGAGCCGTTGGACGGCTCGTCGCTGATGGCGGCCGATCTGGTCGTCGTGCTGGGCGGGCCGATCGGCGCCTACGAGGAGGACGCCTATCCCTTCCTGGTCGGCGAGCTTGCCGCCATCGAGGAACGGCTCGCGGCGAGGAAGCCGACACTCGGCATCTGCCTCGGCGCGCAACTGATGGCCAAGGCGCTCGGCGCCGATGTCGCGCCCGGCCCGCAGAAGGAGATTGGTTACGCGCCGCTCGCCGTGACCGAGGAGGGCAGGGCCGCCGGCCTCGGCGCCTTTTCTGCGACGCCGGTGTTGCATTGGCATGGCGACAATTTTGCACTCCCGGCCGGCGCGACCCGCCTCGCGTCGACGGCCGCGTGCCTGAACCAGGCATTCGCGGTCGGGCCGACTCTGCTCGGCCTGCAGTTCCACATCGAGGTCGATCCCGAAAGAATCGAGACCTGGCTGGTCGGCCACACGGTCGAGCTGGGCAAGGCCGGCCTCGACCCGCGAAATATCCGCCGCGAGGCCGCGACCGTCGGCAAGGCGACGGCCGAACAGGGCCGGGCGTTTTTGGCGCGGTGGCTGGATGGGGCAATGCCGCTGTGATGTCTGGATCATCTCGCCTTGAATTTATGAGCCTGTCATGGCCGGGCTTGTCCCGGCCATCTACGTTCTTCTTCCCGGCTTCGGCTGTTGTCGCGGATGGCCGGGATAAGCCCGGCCATGACGGCGTTTGATGGATTTGGCAGAGACAATGTTCCCCGACCTCCTTCCTGCTCTTCGTGAAAAGATGCCGACGCTGCGCGGGCGGCTGACCGCGAACGAACCGCTGGCGCCGATCACCTGGTTCCGGGTCGGCGGCCCGGCGCAGGTGATGTTCGTGCCGGCCGACGAGGACGACCTCGCCTATCTGCTGGCGCGGCTGCCGGCGGACCTGCCCGTCACCATGCTGGGGCTCGGCTCCAACCTGATCGTGCGCGACGGCGGCGTGCCGGGCGTGGTGATGCGGCTCGGCCGTGGCTTCTCGGAGATCACGGTTGAGCCCGGCCATCGCATCCGGGCCGGCACCGCGGTGCCGGACGTCAAGATGGCCCGCGCCGCCCAGGAAGCCGGCATCGCCGGCCTCGCCTTCTTCCGCGGCATTCCCGGCTCGGTCGGCGGCGCGCTGCGGATGAACGGCGGCGCCTATGGTGGCGAGACCAAGGATGTTCTGGTCGAGGCGCGCGGCGTCGATCGGCAAGGCCATGTTCGCGTCTTCGCGAACCCGGACATGAACTACAGCTACCGCCACTGCGGCGTCGCCGAGGACGTGATCTTCACCAGCGCGCTGTTCCAGGGCACGCCCGGCGATCCGGCCGAGATCGCCGCCGCCATGGACAAGATCACCGAGTCGCGCGAGGCGACGCAGCCGATCAAGAGCCGCACCGGCGGCTCGACCTTCAAGAACCCGCCGGGCCAGAAGGCGTGGCAGCTCATCGACGCCGCCGGCTGCCGCGGCCTCGTCGTCGGCGACGCCCAGGTGTCGGAGCTGCACTGCAATTTTCTGATCAACCGCGGCAACGCCACCGCGGCCGACATCGAGACGCTGGGCGAGACGGTCCGGCGTCGCGTCAAGGAGACCTCGGGCGTCGAGCTCGACTGGGAGATCAAGCGGATCGGCGTCGATCCGTGATCTGCCTCACGGTCCCATCGGCCGCCGCGGCGATGATGGAGACGCAGCAACGGTCAGGCCATGCGATCCCTGTGTCTCATCCTCCTTCTCGCTTTGCCGCAGGCCGCCGGGGCCGCCGACCTCAAGGTGACGGGCCGGGCCGGCTACCTGTCGGAGTGGGAGGTGAGCGCGACGGCGCGGGCCGCACCCGACGGCCGCGAGTTCGCCGGGCCGCTGGTGATGCGCCACACCGGCCTGTGCACGGTCGACGGGCCTGTCGAGAAGGCGGGCGACATCCGGTTTCGCCGCACCGGCTGGCCGTTGGCCGGCCTCACCGCGACCATCGTGATCGAGGGCGTGTCGTGCTCGTTCTCGGCGCGCGGCAGCGCGTCCTACGATGGCTTCATGAAATGCCCGGGCACCCCCAGCGTCCCGCTCAGCCTGTCGGTCGAGTAGGCGGCGACGATCGACCGTCGGGAGCTCGAGCCAGGTATTGATCACGGAAAGCTCCTCGACCGGATGCGAGACGCTGGACCCGAATAGGCCACGGCGCCATACCGTCGGGTTGACGCCGGACGAGAGTCGGGGGACCGATGGTCGCAAGGGGAGCCGCATGAGCAAGCACATCGCCGTCCTGATGGGGGGCTGGTCGTCGGAGCGCGAGGTGAGCCTGCGCTCGGGCGCGGCCTGCGCCGCCGCCCTGGAGACGCGCGGCTATCGGGTCTCCCGCATCGATGTTGGGCGCGACATCGCCGCCGTGCTGGCGCAGGTGAAGCCCGACGCCGCCCTCAACGTCCTGCACGGAAGGCCGGGCGAGGACGGCACCATCCAGGGCATCCTGGAGGTGATGCAGGTGCCCTACACGCATTCGGGCGTGCTCGCCTCGGCGCTGGCCATGCAGAAGGACACGGCCAAGGTGGTGCTGGCCGCCGGCGGTGTCCCGGTGCCGGAGGGCGTGACGGTGTCGCGCGCCGAGGCGGCCAAGGGCCACGTCCTGCCCAGGCCCTATGTGATCAAGCCGATCTGCGAAGGGTCGAGCGTCGGGGTCTTCATCGTCACCGAGCAGCATGAGCACCCGCCCCAGGAGCTCACCCGGACGGACTGGTCCTATGGTGAACAAGTGTTGTGCGAACGCTACATCGTTGGAAAAGAGTTAACGTGTGCCGTGATGGGCGATCGCGCCCTCGATGTCATTGAAATCGTTCCGAATGTCGCCTTTTACGACTACGAGGCGAAGTACGCCCCGGGGGGCTCCACACACGTCCTTCCGGCAGGAATTAAACCGAATGTTTACCAACAGGTCCGAACACTGGCTCTCCGAGCGCATCAGGCGCTCGGCTGCCGGGGCGTGAGCCGAGCCGACTTCCGGTTCGACGATCGTCTGGAGGGGACATCCGGGCTGTTCTGCCTGGAGGTCAACACCCAGCCCGGCATGACCGAGACGTCACTGGTGCCGGAAATGGCCGCTCACGCGGGCATCTCGTTCGAAGAGTTGGTTGCATGGATGGTGGAGGACGCGTCTTTGAACCGCTGACCGGGCCATCGGAGCCCGGCGGTTCACCGCGTCCGCGCGCGGGGGCTGGCCCTCGTGTCGCGCGAAAACGCCGTCGTCCGGCGATGGGCCGGCGACCCGGCCGCTTCGCCACATTCGGTCCGCTCGCCACCGCCCGGCGCTATGTCGAGCGCATCGTCTGGGCGGCCGAACGCGTCCAGTGGCCGCGCCATGGCGGCATCACGGCCACGGCCCTGATCCTCCTCTCCAGCATCGGCTTCGGCATCGTCCGCGGCGACCACACGCCGGTCGTGCTCGACGCGCTCGCCGACGTCCGCGACATGGCGGCGAACGCCGTCGGCTTCCGCATCGCCGGGGTGGCGATGACGGGCCACAAGCATCTGTCGCGCGACGAGGTGCTGGCGATCGCCGGCGTCAGCGGCCGCAGCTCGCTCCTGTTCCTCGACGCCGCCGCGGCGCGTGCCCGCCTCAAGGCCAACCCCTGGGTCGGCGATGCCACCGTGCAGAAGCTCTATCCGGACCGGCTCGCCATCGACATCACCGAGCGGGTTGCCTTCGCGTTGTGGCAGAAGGACGGCCAGGTCAATGTCATCGCGGCCGACGGCACCGTGCTCGAGGCCTTCGTGTCGAAGAGCGTGCTGACGCTGCCCTTCGTCGTCGGCTCGGGCGCCGAGAAGCGCGCCCGCGAGTTCCTGGCGCAGTTCGACCGCCATCCGGAGCTGCGCGACCAGGTCCGCGCCTCGGTGCTGGTCGCCGAGCGGCGCTGGACCCTCAAGCTCAAGAACGGCATCGATGTCCGCCTGCCGGAGACCGACGTGCCGCGCGCGCTAGACCAGCTCGCGACGCTGGAGCGCGACAAGAAGCTGCTGTCACGCGACATCGTGGCGATCGACCTGCGGCTGCCCGACCGGGTGACGGTGCGGCTCTCCGACGGCGCCGCCCAGGCCCGCGAGGACGTCCTCAAGGCCAAGCGCCCGAAGTCGAAGGGAGGCGCCGCATGACCGCGCTGCAATTCGGCCTCGCCCCCAAGATGAAGCCGCTGGCGCCGCGCCGCAGCGCCGTGGTCGCCGCGCTCGATGTCGGCACCAGCAAGATCGCCTGCCTGATCGCGCGGCTGACGCCGCAGCCGGCCCAGGAGGTGTTGCGGCGGCGGTCCCATGCGATCGATGTGATCGGCTTCAGCCACACCGAGTCGCGCGGCCTCAAGGCCGGCAGCGTCGTCGATCTCGCCGAGGCCGAGGTGGCGATCCGCCACGCCGTCGATCTCGCCGAGCGGGCCGGGCGCTGCCAGATCGAGGCCGTGATCGTGTCCCTGTCGTGCGGCCGGCCGTCGAGCGAGCTGTTCGCGGCCTCGGTCGACGTGACCGGCACGGTGCGCGAGGGCGACATCGCCCGCGTGCTCGCCGCCGGCAGCCGCACCTCGGTGCGGCCGGGCCGGGTGGTGCTGCATTCGATCCCGATCGGCTACGCCATCGACCACGAGCGCGGCATTCGCGATCCGCGCGGCATGCTGGGCGAGCGCTTCGGCGTCGACATGCATGTGCTGACCGCCGAGGCGGCGGCGGCGCGCAATCTGATGCTGGCGATCGAGCGGTGTCACCTCTCGGTCGAGGCCATGGTGGCGAGTCCTTATGTCGCAGCCCTCGCCGCGCTCGCCGACGACGAGGCCGAGCTCGGCGCCGCCGTGGTCGACATGGGGGCGGGCACGACGACGCTCGCGGTCTTCACCGGCGGGCGCTTCGTCCATGCCGACGGCTTCGCGCTCGGCGGCCAGCACGTGACGATGGATCTCGCCCGCGGGCTCTCGGCCACCGTGCCGGACGCCGAGCGAATCAAGACGCTCTATGGCAATGTGCTCGGTGGCGCGATGGACGACCGCGACATGATCGCCGTCCCGGCGGTTCCGGGCGACGACCGCGAGCCGCCCCAGTTCGTGTCCCGGGCGACCCTGACGCGGATCATCAAGCCGCGCGTCGAGGAGATCCTGGAGATGGTTCGCGACCGGCTGGCGGCGTCGCCGTTTGCCGCCGAGCCGCGTGGTCGCGTGATCGTCACCGGCGGGGCGAGCGAGCTGATCGGCTTCACCGAACTCGCCGCGCGCATCCTCGGGCGTCCTGTCCGGGCAGGCCGGCCGCTCGGAGTCGCGGGCCTGCCGGACGGCGCCAAGGGGGCGGCCTTTGCGGTCGCCGCCGGCCTCCTGGCCTATCCCCAGGTGGCGCATCTGGAGCATTTCGATCCGCGTCGGGCCCATCGAACCCGGTCGGGTGCCAGCGGATATTTCACACGGGTCGGACGATGGCTACGCGAGAGCTTCTGATGACCCAGACCGGATTCCCGAAACACGCCGGTGGCGGACCGGCGAGACCCGGCGGCGTCGTTGACGCCCCCGCATCGAAGAGGCAGCCATGAGCATCAATCTGAAGATCCCCGACATCCGGGAATTGAAGCCGCGGATCACCGTGTTCGGGGTCGGCGGTGCCGGCGGCAATGCCGTGAACAACATGATCCGGGCGGGGCTCCAGGGCGTCGACTTCGTCGTCGCCAACACCGATGCTCAGGCGCTGACCATGTCGGAGGCCGAGCGCATCATCCAGATGGGCGTGCAGGCGACCGAAGGCCTCGGCGCCGGCTCGCAGCCGGATGTCGGGCGCTCCGCCGCCGAGGAGGTGATCGACGAGATTCGCGATCATCTCACCGGGGCACACATGGTGTTCGTCACCGCCGGCATGGGCGGCGGCACCGGCACGGGCGCCTCTCCGGTGGTGGCCCGCGCGGCCCGCGAGCTCGGCATCCTGACGGTCGGCGTCGTCACCAAGCCGTTCCACTTCGAAGGCCAGCGCCGGATGCGGCTCGCCGAGAACGGCATCTCCGAGCTGCAGAAGGTGGTCGACACCCTCATCATCATCCCGAACCAGAACCTGTTCCGGATCGCCAACGAGAAGACGACCTTCGCGGACGCCTTCGCGATGGCCGACCAGGTGCTCTATTCGGGCGTCGGCTGCATCACCGACCTGATGGTCAAGGAAGGCCTGATCAACCTGGACTTCGCCGACGTCCGCGCCGTCATGCGCGAGATGGGCAAGGCGATGATGGGCACCGGCGAGGCGACCGGCGAGAAGCGGGCGCTGCGTGCCGCCGAGGCGGCGATCGCCAACCCGCTGATCGACGACGTCTCGATGAAGGGCGCCCGCGGGCTCCTGATCTCGATCACGGGCGGCAAGGACCTCACCCTCTACGAGGTCGACGAGGCCGCGACCCGGATCCGCGAGGAGGTCGACGCCGACGCCAACATCATCGTCGGCGCCACCTTCGACGAGGGGCTCGAGGGCATCATCCGCGTGTCGGTGGTGGCCACCGGGGTCGACCCGGCGATGATCGGCGCCCAGCCGCTGACGCCGCTGCCGGCCGTCGAGGCCTTCACGTCGCGCGCGCCCGATACCCAGGCGGCCGCCGCTCACGAATCGCGCATCGCCGAACTCGCCAGCCGGCTGCGCGCCGAGAACAAGCGCATCGCCGACCGCATCGACCAGGCGGCGCCGACCCCGGCCGAGCGGGCCGCCGTCCAGCCGCTGATCCCGGCCGAGCCGGTTGAGCCGCAGCCGAGCATCGACGCAGTCGCCACCGCGGCGGTGGCCGATGCGCTGATCCCGCGCGAGATCGAGGACGTCACCATCCGGCCGATCCAGCCGGTGAAGCCGACCTTCTTCCCGGACGCGCTGGCGCCCGACCTGCAGGACGAGGCGCAGGCCGCGCCCCCGTCCGTGTTCATCCCGCCGCAGCCCGAGCGGCCGGCCGGCCGTCCGCCCCGCATGCCGCGGATCGACGAGCTGCCGCTGCCGGCCCAGAACGAGCTGCGCGCCCAGCGCGGCGAGCCGGCCGGAGAGGAGCATCCGGAGAAGCGCCGCATGACCCTGCTGCAGCGTCTCGCCGCCGTCGGTCTCGGCCGCCGCGAGGACGAGGCCAAGCCGGAGCTCAAGCAGCCGATGCGGCCGGCGGCGCCGGCCGAGCGCCCCGCCGCCCCGCGCATGCCGCCGCTCCGCCAGGAGCTGCGCGGTGCCGATCCGGTGTCCGACTATGCGCGCCGGCCTGGTCCGCAGGCGCCGCAGGGTCTCGACATGCACGGCCGCCCGGCGCCCCAGCCCGGCCAGCCGGACGAGGACCAGCTCGACATTCCGGCGTTCCTGCGCCGGCAGGCGAACCAGTAGAGGGGGCGGGCGAGCGCCGCCGCCCGGCGCTCCGCCCCGACACGAGCCGCACGCGGACTGGCCGACCTGCCTCCGGTCGGTCCGCACTGAATGGCCGGGCCTCGCGCCCGGCCATTTTGTTTGGGTGCGCAGGTTGTTTGATGCAGGGCGGCAGGGCGCGCGTTCGCCGGCCGGGGCATGGACGCAGGCGGCGCGAGACAAAAGTCTCTCGCCGTCCCGACTGTCACGGGCCTCCGATCCGTCACCAGGCGTAGCGGACCGTCCCCGTGCCGGAATAGGTCTGGCCGCGGCCGGCGAGCTCGCCGTCGAAGCGGCCGGCGAGCGACCAGCCGCCGGCGAGCCGCAGCTCGGCCCCGGCCGAGACGAGCGCGAGGTCCGGCACCGCGGTCGCTCCGGCGACGACGAAGCTCGCACCCGGCAGCGCCTGGAAGGTCGGCGTCAGGGTCGGATCGCTGACCCAGTCGTGCGCCCAGGCGGCGCGCGCCTGCAGGGAGACGAGCGCCGTGTCGGAGACCGCCACCAGCCGCTCGAACCGCGCCCCCAGCTCGCTGCGGGTCGCGTTCGCATTGCGGCTGGCGTAGGCGAGGCCGAAGCTGCCGCCGTTGAGATCGCTTTCGGCGAAGCCGGGCGCATGGAAGCTCTGTGCCTGCAGGGCCGCATAGGGCGTGACGCCGCCGAGCGGGGTCGCGACCCGCCAGCCGGTCTCGATCCGGCCGCCATAGCTCTGCGCGTCGAAGCGGCCCTCCAGGCGATTGCCGGCAAACGCCGTGCGCTCGGTCTTCATCCAGTGTTGCGAGAAGCTCAGCGCCCCGGCCAGATACCACGGGCCCGGCCGCGTCACCGCATACAGGCCGGCCTGGAACGCATCGCCGCTGCCGCCGCCGATCCCGCCGGCCAAGTCCCAGTTGGTGAAGCCGCCGGCGAGCGCGAAACCCATCACGGTGCCGGGCGCGACCTTGTAGTCGAGGCCCGCCGCAAAGCCGCCGGTCTTCGCCGTGAGGTCGTGCGAGCCGGCGACGGCGTCGCCCTGGGTCTTGCTGGTCCCCCCGAAGGCGCCGCCCCAGGCGCTCCATTGCGGTGCGACCGTAGCCGGCATCGGCGTGGCCGGGGCCTTCATCACCTTGGCATAGGCCAGCGCGATCTCGGGCGGCAGCGCCTCCTCGCTGGCGAGCGCCAGCGCCCCGCCGGTCCCGGCATTGCCGCCCGCAAACACGCCGCCGCGGCCATAGGCGTAGGGGTCGAGCATCAGGGTCAGGAACTGGTTGGTCAGCTTGATGCCGGCCTGCTGCGCCCCGGTGGTCGCCTCGCCCGAGAGCTGCGACAGCGCATTGGACAGCGAGGCGCCGCTCAGCCCGAACAGCGGCAGGAAGCCCGGCGGCAGCGCGCCGCCGCCGTTGAAGTAGCTGTTGATGGCGCCGGCGACGTTTTGGGAGTTGCCTGCGAGACCGGTGCCCACCCCGAGGACTGCGGTCAGGTTCAGGAAGACGTCGTTCGCCCCGTAGCCGAGGGTCGCCGACAGGCCGGTGGGCATGGCGGCAGTGGTGAGGCCAGCGAAGCTGGTGCCGCCGAGGCCGCCGTTGGCATGCAGGATCGTGTAATGCCGGGCCAGGTAGCTGCCCGGGGCGAACACCGCCTGGACGCTGCCACCGGTCAGCGTCGCGGTACCGGTGACATTGGCGAGGGAGGAGGTCGATGGATTGACCTGCACCAGATAAAGCGCGCCCGACTGGAACGCGAGGTTGCCCTGCACCGTCATCGTGCCGAGCGGATTTCCTGGCGCGAACGTGCCGCCTCCGGCCACGATCACGCTGCCCACGGTGCCGGTGCCGGCGAGCGTGCCGCCGCCGTTAACGGCCATGATCGCATTGGCCATCGTGGCGTTCACGGCCAGCGTGCCGGCATTCACCGCCCAGGGCATGGCCGCGCTGTTGCTGCCGGTCACGGTCCAGACGCTGCTGCCAGCCTTCTTGAAGATGCCGAAGCCGAGATATTGCGTCCCGATCTGGGAGACGTCGAAGCTGGCGCTGGCGTTGCCGCCGAGCCGCAGCGTGTCGGCGCTACTGAAGGCAACGACGTTCCCGGTGATGATGGAGCCGGCCTGCAGTTCGAGGATGTTGGTCCCGCCCGCGAACGTGATGGCGTTGGCACGCGTCAAACCATCGCCGGAGAGCCCACCACGGATCGTGCCTGCATTGATGATCGTGACCCCAGTGCTTCCGGCAGCGACATAGATGCCATCCCCACCAGCGCCAGCATTGGCGCCGGTGCCACCGTTGCCACCAGCAATGACCGAGTTTACGGTAAAGAAGGCCGCCCCAACCCCGTTGTAATACAGGCCTCTTCCACCCGTTCCACCGTCCCCCCAGAGAAAGGTACCAAGTCCGCCATTTCCGCCGTTCCCGCCGGTCACGTTAAAATTCAGCGTCCCGCCACCCCCGCCGACGACCGCACCGTATCCACCGGCACCGCCACCACCGCCGTCGCCCTGACTCCCGACACCGGTTCCACCGTGGCCGCCATTTCCACCTGTCGAGGCTCCAACCGGTAAGGCGGCGCCAACGTAGCCGTGCGCACCACCACCTCCTCCTCCGCCGCCTGCATTCCCTGGCAAGGTGCCATTGGTGCCATTGCCACCAGCGGCTCCGGGTGTGGCACCTCCCGCGCCACCAGAACCCGAAGAACCACCGCCACTGGCGATACCAGCCCCTCCTGCGCCACCACTCAGGCCAGCGCCGCCGCCGCCGCCGCCGCCGCCGTCGACTGGGGGGCTATAGACCGGCGCGGGGCCACCGTTGCCTCCCGTTCCCGAAGCACTGTCGGCGCCCCCCGCACCGCCATAAAGAGGATAGCCACCACTCCCGCCCCCGCCATCGGCGAAAGCTGGCGTCGCCGTCACGGCAAGAAGAACTGCCGTCGCCGGCAGCGCCGCCGCCAGTCCGATGGACAGGCCCACCAGGGCGGTGGTGGCGAGTAGCGCCCATCGGAGGCTGTGCCGGGGAGCTGTGGCGAGCGTGTCACGACCCAGTCCGGCCGGACCCGGCCTGCGCGCGTCAGCGTCGCCCGGCACCGTCGATCGCGTCCCGCCCTGCCGTCCCATCACAGCCCCCTCTTTCGCGAAGCCCCGACCCGAACCGCGAACGCTGCTGATCCGCCGGTCGGACAGACGCGGCACATTCGGCCCTGCCGGTCGCACCGACGGTGTTGCCGCCGACGAGCTGCGCATCCGCCGAAGTGACGCGTGCGCCGACGAGAGCACGCACCACTCCAAAGCGGCCGGCGCCATCAGCCGACCGCGCGGTCCTGACGACGTCGGTTCCGATCAGAACGGCTCGCAATGGGTGCGCTCCGGGTCTGATTCGCTCATGCCTTGTTGAAACGGTACGGAGTCGCCGAAATCGTTCCTATAAGTAATCGGCCGGGTTTTATCGTGCGTTTTACTTCCGCCGGGAGCTGTGTCTGATCAGACACATAGTATTAATTACATTGTATATGCGAACTAGAGTTTTCCGGCTGATCAGGTCTTGTATCTGCGGGTCCGCCGACCGCGGCAGTGGCGAGCAGCGTCAGGAGCCGAAAGAATCGCCATGGGTGTGTCGTGTTCCCGTGATCGCCACCATCGATCGCAGCCGCGTGTCGGGCGGGCACCGAAAGGGCGCACGCCGGGATTGTTGCGAATCACTGATTCGCTGCAGTTCGAACGAATTGGCGCACGGTGGTGATGTAGAGGGCTGCGCGACGCTCCGGCAACGCCATGTGGCCAGTCGGGCACGGGCAAGCAGATCCGCACTCCGGCAAGGCGCTTTCCCCCGATTTCATGGCCGAAACCGGGTCGAAAGCCGCCGCTTTTCAGGTAACAATCAGTAAGAAAGCGTGAATTGGCCCAGCCGGACCATACGGTTAATGTTCGAGCCGGCACGGGGACGAAGTTGGGCCTCAACGGGGCAACCTGAGCGCGCGTGACAGCGACGGGGTTGGTTGGGGTCGGGAAGACGTCCCGTGGGGGAAACTTGAACCGACAGCCGCGGTCTCGTGCGGCGCGCTAGAGTTTTGGGATGGGACGTTTGGCATGAAATCCGGCCGACAGACGACGGTGCGATCCGACGTGACCGTATCCGGGATCGGCGTGCACTCCGGCGTTCCCGCCACGCTGACTCTTCATCCTGCCGAGCCGGGCACCGGCGTCCGCTTCGTGCGCACCGGCCTCGAGGGTCGGCCCGACCAGGTGGTCCGCGCCGAAGTCCGCTCGGTGGTCGCCACCGATTTCGCCACCGTGATCGGCGACGCCTCGGGCCCGCTCTGCTCGACCGCCGAGCACGTGCTGGCGGCGCTCGCCGGCCTCGGCATCGACAATGCGGTGGTCGAGGTGGACGGCCCCGAGGTTCCGATCATGGACGGCAGCGCCGACGAGTTCGTCGCGGCGATCGACCGGGTCGGGATCGAGACGTGCGCGGCGCCGCGCCGCTTCATCAAGGTTCTCAAGCCCGTCCGGGTGGCCAATGGCCGCTCCTACGGCGAGCTGCGGCCCTATGACCGGGGCATGCGGTTCGAGATCGAGATCGCCTTCGACCACGCCCTGATCGGGCGGCAAACGATGGCCTTCGACCTCGACCCGATCCATTTCCGCCGCGAGATCGCCCGCGCCCGGACCTTCGGCTTCATGAGCGACGTCGCGAAGCTGTGGAGCGCCGGCTATGCGCTGGGCGCCAGCTTCGAAAACACCCTTGTGGTCGCGGAGAACCGCATCCTCAACCCCGATGGCCTGCGCTATGCCGACGAGTTCGTGCGCCACAAGGCGCTCGACGCGATCGGTGACCTGGCGCTCGCCGGTGCCCCTCTGCTCGGGGTCTATCGGTCGGTTTGCGGCGGCCACAAGCTCAATCACGCGGTGCTGTCTGCCCTGATGGCGGACCGCTCCGCCTGGACCATGGTCGACGCCACGGCGCTGGCCCGCAAGACCGTGCGGGGCCGCGCCGAGCTGACCACCGGGGTAGCCGCGCCGGCTTACGGCCCCGACGTCTCCTGAGACGCGACTCCCGAGGCTTCGGCCTGCCGGCCTGTCGCCGCCCGCGGAATCACTGCGACAGCCGCTCTATCGCGTCCGCAAAAATCCATTATCGACCGTGTCTTGGCCGCGCGTCCTGCGACGGCGCCCGGGCTGCCGCGGACCTCGCGTGAGACATCACGTCAGGTCGCTGCGAGACGCCGGACGTCACCTTGTGGAGGGGCGCTCCGGTCGCGCCGCGGAGCGGATCGGGCCGCCGCCGCGCCGGTCCGGCAGCATGGCCGGCGACAACACGCCTGCGTTTGCGTGCGAACGGGCTCTGACGGCCAAAATGGCGTGCCCCGAGGGACGCACCGGACGGCCGTATGGCCCTGGCCCCGCCGACCGCCACATTCCCGGCCGAATGTCGGGGTTGAGTGCGTCCCGAACGGGGAATCTCGAGCGTCGGTGAATCGCGGCCCGGACGGGGCGGCCGGGCGACGCAGTTACGAGGGGGCGAAGGCGTGATTTTCAGGTCGTCGAGGCGCACGGCTCCGCGCCCGGGATTGTCCGGGATCGGACGCATTTGCGCGCTCCTGCCCGTGCTCGTCGTGCTGGCGGGATGCTCGAGCCTCACCAGCCTGTTCGGCGGCAACGAGGACGATCTCGGTCCCGACCTGCCGGCCGACAAGCTTTACAACGAAGGCGTCTATCTCCTGAACGAGAAGAGCTCGCCCAAGGACGCGGTGAAGAAGTTCGAGGAGGTCGACCGCCAGCATCCGTATTCCGAGTGGGCCCGCAAGTCGCTGCTGATGACGGCCTACTCGTATTACGAGACGCAGCAATACGAGGACGCGATCGGCGCGGCCAAGCGCTATGTGTCGATGCATCCGGGCAGCCCGGACGTGGCCTATGCCCAGTATCTGATCGGCGCCTCCTACTACGACCAGATCCCCGACGTGACGCGCGACCAGACCCGCACCGAGCGGGCGATTGCCTCGCTCGAGGAGGTGATCCGCAAGTATCCGAACTCGGAATACGCCGCGCAGGCGCGCAAGAAGATCGAGGTCGGCCGTGACCACCTCGCCGCCAAGGAGATGGCGGTGGCGCGCTACTACATGGAGAAGAAGAACTTCATCGGCGCCATCAACCGCTTCAAGGTGGTCGTCACCCAGTACCAGACCACCCGGCTCGTCGAGGAGGCGCTGATGCGCCTGACCGAGTGCTACATGATGCTGGGCATCGTCGCCGAGGCGCAGACCGCGGCCGCCGTGCTGGGCCACAACTTCCCCGACAGTCCCTGGTACAAGGATGCCTACAAGCTGGTGAAGGGCGGCGGGCTCGAGCCGACCGAGAACAAGGGCTCGTGGATCAGCCGGGCGTTCAAGATCAGCTGAGCCGCGGGGGCGCGCCCCCGTGCGGGACATTCGCTGCGATTTGTTCGATGGCCGGGCTTGTCCCGGCCATTTGCGTTATTAAGACTGCGGGTTATTCCACGACGCGGCGCCCCGGAACGACCGAGTCGCGCTGATCGGCAGCGACATCACCAACGACCGAGCCGACTCATGCTGGCCCGCCTCTCGATCCGCGACATCGTCCTCATCGACCGGCTCGACCTCGACTTCGCGGGAGGCCTCGCCGTGCTCACCGGCGAGACCGGCGCCGGCAAGTCGATCCTGCTCGATGCCTTCGCGCTGGCCCTTGGCGCACGGGGCGATGCGGCCCTGGTGCGCAGCGGCGCCGAGCAGGGCCAAGTGACGGCCGTGTTCGAGCCGGCGGCCTCGCACCCGGTGCATGCGCTGCTGCGCGATAATGACATCGCCGCCGAGGACCAGCTTCTGCTTCGCCGCGTGCAGCTCGCCGACGGCCGCACCCGCGCCTTCGTCAACGACCAGCCGGTCTCGGTGCAGGTGCTGAAAAGCCTGGGCGAGATGCTGGTCGAGATCCACGGCCAGCACGACGCCCGCGCCCTGGTCGATCCGGCCAGCCACCGCAGCCTCCTGGACGCCTATGGCGGGCTGGAGCGCGAGGCCGAAGCGGTCGGCCGGCTGTGGACGGCGCGGCGCGACGCGCTCGCCGCGGTCGCCAGCCACCGCGCCGCGGTCGAGCGGGCGCAGCGCGAGGCCGACTGGCTGCGCCACGCCGTCGCGGAGCTGAGCGAGCTCGCCCCCGAGCCCGGCGAGGAGACGGCGCTGGCCGATCGGCGCACCGGCATGATGCAGGCCGAGAAGGTCGCCGACGATCTGCGCGACGCGCTCGCCGCCATCGCCGGCAACCAGTCGCCGGCACCGGCGCTCGCCGCCGTGGTGCGGCGGCTGGAGCGGCGCCAGGGCAACGCCGGCTACGTCGCGCCGGCCATCACGGCGATCGACGCGGCGCTCAATGCCCTCGACGAGGCGCGCGGTCATCTCGAGGCGGCGCTCACGGCGTCGGCGCATGACCCGCTTATGCTGGAGCGCATCGAGGAGCGGCTGTTCGCGCTGCGCGCCGCCGCCCGCAAGTACAATGTCGCGGTCGATTCGCTGGCGGCGCTGGCCGAGCGTTATGCCGCCGATGTCGCCCGCATGGATGCGGGCGCCGAAAAGCTCGCCGCCCTGGAGAAGGAGGCCGCCGCCCTGGTGGCGCGCTTCGACGAGGCGGCCGCGGTCCTCTCGGCCAAGCGCCGGCGCGCCGCCGAGGCGCTCGACAAGGCCGTCAACGGCGAGCTGAAGCCGCTGAAGCTCGACCGCGCCCGCTTCACGGCCGTGGTCGCCAGCGAGCCGGAGCGCGCCGGTCCGCACGGCATCGACCGGGTCGAGTTCCACGTGCAGACCAATCCGGGCACGGCGCCCGGCCCGCTGATGAAGGTCGCCTCGGGCGGCGAGCTGTCGCGCTTCCTGCTCGCCCTCAAGGTGGTGATCGCCGACCGCGGCTCGGCGCCGACGCTGGTGTTCGACGAGATCGACACGGCAGTCGGCGGCGCGGTGGCCGATGCCATCGGGGTGCGGCTCGCCCGGCTCGGCGGCAAGGTCCAGGTGATCGCCGTGACGCACGCCCCGCAGGTGGCGGCGCGCGCCGACAAGCACCTGTTGATCACCAAGGGCGCGCTCGATCGCGGCAAGCGGGTGGCGACCCGCGTCGCCGTGCTGGACGAGGCCACGCGGCGCGAGGAGATCGCCCGCATGCTGGCCGGCGCCGAGATCACGGCCGAAGCCCGCGCCGCCGCCGACCGGCTGATCAGGGCGGCAGGGGGGTAGGTGTCGACCGTTGTGTTTTCTCGGTCGTCCCGGGGCGGCGCGCAGCGCCGAGCCCGGGACCCATAGCCCCTGTCCGTCGTGAGCCACCGGCACCGGGGCTATGGATTCCGGGCTCGCGGACTTCGCCCGCGCCCCGGAATGACGGTCATTTGCATATCCCCTCGTACAGGTCGACCCACCCCGGATTGCCGGCTTCGATCAGATTGATCTTCCAATCCCGCCGCCACTTCTTGATGTCCTTCTCGCGGGTGATTGCGCTGACCGGATCGTCGTAACACTCGAACCAGACGAGGCGGTCGACATCGTATTCCGCCGTGAACCCGCGGGCCGCCTTGGCCTTGTGCTCATGAACCCGGCGGACGAGGTCCCGCGTGACACCGACATAGAGCGTCCCATGCTTGCTGCTTGCCAGCATGTAAACGTAGTAGGACAAACGCCGCTCCAGTGGATATGGATTCCGGGCTCGCCGTGTCGCGGCGCTCCGGAATGACGGCTCATGGCAGGACGACATCATACCACCACCCCCGTCGCCGCCCTCACGCCCGAGGAGGCGGCCGACGAGCTGGCGCGGCTCGCGCACGAGATCGCGGCGCATGACGCGCGGTACTATCAGGAGGACGCGCCGACCGTCTCGGACGCGGACTACGACGCGCTGCGCGTGCGCAACACCGCGATCGAGGCGCGCTTTCCGGAGCTGATCCGCGAGGACTCGCCGTCGCGAAAAGTCGGCGCGGCGCCGACGGGAAAATTCGCAAAGGTCCGGCACGCCGTACCGATGCTGTCGCTGCAGAACGCCTTCGCGGACGAGGAGGTGTTGGAGTTCGTCGAGCGCATCCGGCGGTTCCTGCGCATTCCCGAAGGCGAGTCGCTGGTGATCACGGCGGAGCCGAAGATCGACGGCCTGTCCTGCTCGCTGCGCTACGAGGGTGGCGCGCTGGCGGTGGCGGCGACGCGCGGCGATGGGTTCGAAGGCGAGGACGTCACGGCGAATGTCCGCACGATCGAGGATGTGCCGAAGCGGCTGAAGGGCAGGGGCCTGCCCGACGTCGTCGAGGTGCGCGGCGAGGTCTATCTGGCGCATGCCGATTTCGCGGCCATCAACGCGCGCCAGCAGGCCGCCGGCAAGCCGGTGTTCGCCAACCCGCGCAACGCCGCGGCGGGCTCGCTGCGCCAGCTCGACCCCGGCATCACGGCGTCGCGGCCGCTGAAATTCTTCGCCTATGCGTGGGGCGACATCACGGGCGGGCCGCCGGAGGACAGCCAGTCCGCCATGGTGCGCTGGCTGAAAGGCTGCGGCTTCGTCACCAATCCGCTGATGAAGGCCTGCGATTCCGCCGAAGCGCTGCTCGCGGTCTATCGCGACATCGAGAGCCGGCGCGCGACATTGGGTTACGACATCGACGGCGTCGTCTACAAGGTGGATCGCATCGACTGGCAGGAGCGGCTCGGCTTCGTGTCGCGCTCGCCGCGCTGGGCGATCGCCCACAAGTTCCCGGCCGAGAAGGCGACCACGGTTCTCAGGGACATCGAGATCCAGGTCGGCCGCACCGGCGCGCACACGCCGGTCGCCAAGCTCGAGCCCATCACGGTCGGCGGCGTTGTGGTGCAGAACGCGACGCTGCACAACGCCGACGAGATCGCCCGGCTCGACGTCCGCATCGGCGACACCGTGGAAATCCAGCGGGCCGGCGACGTGATCCCGCAGGTGGTCCGGGTCGTGATTGAGAAACGGCCCGCAGACACCAGACCGTACGAGTTCCCGATCCTCTGCAAGTGCGACCTGAAGACTGCGCTCGTGCGCGAAACGACGGCGAGCGGCGAGGAGGGCGTGGTGGCGCGCTGCTCCGGCGAGTTCGCCTGCCCGTACCAGACAATCGAGCATCTGCGGCATTTCGTGTCGCGGCGCGCTTTCGACGTCGAAGGGCTGGGCGAGAAGCAGATCGCCTTCTTCTTCGAAGACGAGGATCTGCCGGTCGGTGCGCCGGCCGACATTTTTACCCTCGCGAAGCGGGACGAGACGAATTTCAAGAAGCTGAAGGACAAGGAAGGCTTCGGCAGCCTTTCTGTGAAGAATCTGTTCGAGGCGATCGACGCCCGCCGCACCATCGCACTCGATCGCTTCATCTATGCGCTCGGCATCCGCCATGTCGGCGAGACCACGGCGCGCCAGCTCGCCCGCGCCTATGGCACCTGGGATGCTTTCTTTGCCACCGCGCAGCGCATCGCCAAGGGCGACGCGGAGGCGCGCGCCGAGATGGACGCCATCGACCAGATCGGCGACGCCGTGGTCGACGCGGTAGCGAAATATTTCGGCGAGTCCCACAACGAGCGCGTGGTGGAGAAGCTGGTCGCCGAGCTCGACCGCATCGTCGACGCCGAGAAGCCGCAGAGCGCGACGCCGGTCGCCGGCAAGACCGTGGTGTTCACAGGTGCGCTGGAGAAGATGACGCGCGACGAGGCGAAGGCGATGGCCGAGCGGCTCGGCGCCAAGGTCGCCGGCTCGGTATCGAAGAAGACCGATTTTCTGGTCGCCGGGCCGGGTGCGGGCTCGAAGCTGACGAAGGCGCGCGACGCCGGCGTCACGGTGCTGACCGAGGACGAGTGGTTCGCGCTGGTCGGGGAAACCGGCACCTGAAGGGAGGCTGGCGCGGCTCGCGACGGAGCCGGATCGTCAGCCGGGCAGGGGCGTCACGGCTTTCGCGACGCCAGTCCGCCGTGCCCGGCCGGCTGCTCCGGCTGCTGCGGCGGCATCGGACAAGCCGTCATTTCGCTGATGTCGACGGAATCTGCCCACCGGTCCCATGTCGAGACGTTGTGCAGCTTCTCGTATTGCCTCTCGGCTCGCACGATGGCGGTTTTGGCGCTTCTCGCGTTGGTGATTTCGAGGCTGTCCTGCAAGCAGCGGAACGCATGACCGTCCGAGCTGAGCAGGGTCTTGAAGAAGCGGACTTCGTACGTTTTCATCTCGGTGCCTCCTATTCGTGTCGCACCTCCTGTCGGGTCTGGACTCATTTCCTCCGAACAGCAAATCTAATCGGCGAATTCGGCCGTAATGTTGCCCGCGCAATCCGGTGACATCACAGGACGGTGATCGCAGGTATTCGAGAACCGCCGCAGGCCGGGGGAACTCGCCCGTTCCCGCTTCCTCCGCCTCATGCCGGATCCGGTATCACTCGCCCGTCGTCGTCTGCTCCGCTTCGCCTTCGGTCAGCTCGTTGGCCTTGCGCAGCCGCTCGCGGCTGTTGGCGAGATGCATGCGCATGCCGGCGCGGGCCGACTCGCCGTCGCGGCGGCGGATCGCGTCGAGGATCTGCTCGTGCTCGCGGTTGGTGCGGTGCAGGTAGGACGACGCCGGCTCGGCCGAGAGGCGTGTGGTGTCGAGCCGGGTGCGCGGGATGGTGGCGGTGCCGAGCTGGCGGAAGATGCCCTCGAAGTAGCGGTTGCCGGTGGCGAGCGCGACCTGCATGTGGAAGCGGAAGTCGGCGTCGACGCCGCTCCGGCCGGCCGCGATGTCGGCCTCGAACGCCGCGACGGCGCGCTCCATCTCGGCGAGGTGGTGATCGCCGCGCCGGCGCGCCGCGAGCGCCGCCGCCTCGGTCTCCAGGCTGATGCGCAGCTCCAGCATGGCGAGCACGTCGCGGATCGTGACCACGGTTCCGATCTGCACCGGCACGCTCGGCGCCTCGCACACGAAGGTGCCGATCCCGTGCCGGGTGGCGACCAGCCCGTTCGCCTGCAGCCGCGACAGCGCCTCGCGCACCACGGTGCGGCTGACCCCCATCTCGGCCATCACGACCGGCTCGGTCGGCAGCTTGTCGCCGGGCCGGTACACGCCGTTGCGGATGCGCTCCGACAGCGTGCGGACGACCGTCTCGGCGAGGTTCGGCCGGCGCACGCGGTCCGGCCCCGGTGCGGCGAGGCTTTCGGCGTGCGGCTCGCCCGCGACGGTGTCGTGCTGCATCGGTTTCTCCACAACGACGGCCGCGCCGCGACCGGCTTCGGTGGCCAGCCTGGCAGGTTGGCACCAATCATCGTACGTCATATGATGTGCGCTTGGGAAGATGCCTCTTCCCTGGCGGGCTGCAATTCAGTAGTATTTCGGATTGAGGCCGGCGGCGCGCTCCGGCACTCATAGGTCACGTCTGGCAATACCTCGTTGAAGTCATACGACGACTGATGAGTTCCGTAGGTCCGACACACGGTCGGGCCGCTCCGACCCGCAACGGCCCGTGGGCTTTCGTCGGCCCACCCGCGCCACAGCGAATGCAGGCAGTCCCATGGCTATGTCACTCACGGCCGAGGCCGGCGCGGTCCGGCGCACCAATGTGCGCTGGAGCATCCTGGTGGTGCTGTTCGTGGTCACCACCATCAACTTCGCCGACCGCGCTACCGTCTCGATCGCCGGCCCCGAGATCAGCAAGGCGCTCGCGCTCTCGCCCGTGCAGATGGGCTACATCTTCTCGGCCTTCGCCTGGTCCTATGTGCTGGCGCAGCTTCCCGGCGGCTGGCTGCTCGACCGCTTCGGCTCCAAGACCACCTACTGCGCGGCGCTGACGATGTGGTCGCTGTTCACGATGGTGCAGGGCACGGTCGGCTTCCTCACCGGCGGCGCCGCCGTCGCGGCGCTGTTCCTGCTGCGGCTCGCGGTCGGTGCCGCCGAGGCGCCGTCCTTCCCGGGCAACGGCCGCATCACCTCGGCCTGGTTTCCGGCCAGCGAGCGCGGCTTCGCCTCGGCAATCTTCAACTCGGCCCAGTATTTCGCCACCGCGCTGTTCGCGCCGATCATGGGCTGGATCGTCCACACCTTCGGCTGGCAGGCGGTGTTCTACTTCATGGGCGGGCTCGGCCTGCTGATGGCGATGGTCTGGACCAAGGTGATCTACGGGCCGAAGTCGCATCCGCGCGCCAACCAGGCCGAGATCGACTACATCCAGGCCGGCGGCGCCCTGGTCGATCTCGATGCCGACCCCGCCGCGAGCAAGGTCGAGGTCGATCCGGCCGCGCAGGTCGACACGCTGGCCTGCCTGAAGGAGCTGCTGTCCACCCGGATGCTGGTCGGCGTCTACGTGTTCCAGTTCTGCATCAACGTGATGACCTACTTCTTCCTGACCTGGTTCCCGGTCTATCTGGTCACCGAGCGGCACATGACCATCCTGAAAGCCGGCTTCGTCGCCTCGCTGCCGGCGATCTGCGGCTTCGTCGGCGGCGTCCTGGGCGGCTGGGTCTCCGACCGCCTGCTGAAGGCCGGCTGGTCGCTGTCTGCCGCGCGAAAAACGCCGATCGTCGCCGGCATGCTGATGGCGATGGCGATGATCGCCTGCAACTATGTCGAGTCCGACATGCTGGTGGTGTTCTTCATGTCGCTCGCCTTCTTCGGCAAGGGCGTCGGCGCGCTCGGCTGGGCCGTGGTGTCGGACACGTCACCCAAGGAGGCCGGCGGGCTCTCGGGCGCGCTGTTCAACACCTTCGGCAATCTCGCCGGCATCGTGACGCCGATCGTCATCGGCTACATCCTCCAGGCGACCGGCAATTTCGCCGGCGCGCTGGTGTTCGTCGGAGCGAGTGCCGCCGTGGCGCTGCTCAGCATGCTGTTCGTGGTCGGCACCATCGATCGGGTGACCCTCTCCCGCTCGGTCGCGAAGACGCCGGCCTGACCCCCGGCCCGGGGCGCCCGCGGGGCGTCCCGGGTGTCCCTTTCGACACGCGAAGGCGCAGACGGAGTCGAGATCATGCTCACGCAAGCCGCAGCCCGGACGACACCGCTCCGCATAAAACTGCACGCGGACGACAACGTCGCCATCGTGGCGAACTCCGGCGGGCTGCCGGCCGGCACGGTGTTCGACGATGGATTGACGCTGGTCGACCACGTGCCGCAGGGCCACAAGGTGGCGCTCGAGGACATCCCCGAAGGTGGCATCGTGCGCCGCTACGGCGAGGTGATCGGCATCGCCGACCGGGCGCTGCGCAAGGGCGCGTGGATCGACGAGTTTGCTGTCCGCCTGCCCGCGCCGCCGGAGTTGGAAAAACTGCCGCTCGCCACAAAAGTGCCGGCGCCGCTGCCGCCGCTCGACGGCTACACGTTCGACGGCTACCGCAACCCGGACGGCTCGGTCGGCACCCGCAACATCCTCGGCATCTCGACCAGCGTGCATTGCGTCGCCGGCACGGTCGACTACGTGGTGCGGCTCATCAAGGAGCGCCTGCTGCCGCGTTATCCGAATGTCGACGACGTGGTCGGGCTCAATCATCTCTACGGCTGCGGCGTCGCCATCAACGCGCCGGCCGCCGTGGTGCCGATCCGGGCGCTGCAGAACATCGCGCTCAACCCCAATTTCGGCGGCGAGATCATGGTGATCTCGCTCGGCTGCGAGAAGCTGCAGCCGGAGCGGCTGGTGCCCGAGGCCTATGAGGGCGCGCCGGACGACACCATCCTGCGCATGCAGGACGAGCGGTTCGACGGCTTTCAGGCCATGGTCGACGCCATCCTGGCGATGGCCGAGAGGCATCTGGACAAGCTGAACCGGCGCAAGCGCGAGCCGGTGCCGGCCTCCGAGCTGGTGGTCGGCATGCAGTGCGGCGGCTCCGACGCCTTCTCGGGCGTCACCGCCAATCCGGCGGTCGGCTTCTGCTCGGATCTCCTGGTGCGGGCCGGCGCCACCGTGATGTTCTCCGAGGTGACCGAGGTGCGCGACGCCGTGCATCTGCTCACCCCGCGCTGTGCGACGCCGGAGATCGGCCGCGCGCTCATCCGCGAGATGGACTGGTACGACCGCTATCTCGCCGCCGGCGAGACCGACCGCTCAGCCAATCCGACGCCCGGCAACAAGAAGGGCGGGCTCGCCAACATCGTCGAGAAGGCGCTCGGCTCGATCGCCAAGTCCGGCACCAGCGCCATCTCGGCCGTGTTGGCGCCGGGCGAGAGGGCGACGACCAGGGGCCTGATCTTCGCCGCGACGCCGGCCTCCGACTTCGTCTGCGGCACCATGCAGCTCGCCTCCGGCATCACGCTGCAGGTGTTCACCACGGGCCGCGGCACGCCCTACGGGCTCGCCGCCGTGCCGGTGATCAAGATGGCGACCCGAAAAGATCTCTCGGCGCGCTGGCACGACCTGATCGACATCGACGCCGGCCGCATCGCCACGGGCGAGAAGACGATCGAGGAGATCGGCTGGGAGCTGTTCCACCTGCTGCTCGAGGTCGCCTCGGGGCGCAAGAAGCCGTGGTCCGACCACTGGGGCCTGCACAACGCGCTCGCTGTGTTCAATCCGGCCCCGGTGACCTGAGGCCAGGGGCGTCGCCCCCGACGCCGCGCAGGAGGCGATTTGCTTTCGTCACGACGAACTGAACGGAGACAGCCCATGAAGCAAGACGACATCGGCCGACACCGTCAACCCGAAGCGTCCCGCCGGACGCTGCTCGCCGGCATGGGGGCGGTCGCGCTCGCCGCCTCGGCCGGCGCCGCCCAGGGCGGCTGGGAGCCGTCGACCCGCATCCCGGATCCGGCCGTGAAGATTCTCGACCCGGCCTTCCGCAAATACTGGGTGTCGTCGGCGACCGTCGAGCGGCTCGCCACCGGCCTGCGCTGGGCCGAGGGGCCGGTGTGGATGGGCGACTGGCGCTGCCTCTTGTTCAGCGACGTCACCGGCGACGCCATCATGCGCTGGGACGAGATCACCGGGCGGCTCACGGCCTATCGGAAGCCGGCCAACTTCTCCAACGGCAACACCCGCGACCGTAGCGGCCGCCTGGTCACCTGCGAGCACCTGACCCGCCGCGTCGTGCGCACCGAGCTCGACGGCACCATCACCGTGGTGGCGGACAAGTTCGACGGCAAGCCGTTCAACTCGCCGAACGACATCGTGTCGCGTTCCGACGGCTCGATCTGGTTCACGGATCCGGCCTTCGGCCCCAATCCGAGCGAGCGCATGGCGCGGCCCGAGCTGCCCCACACGGTCTATCGCGTCGCGCCGGACGGCCGCGTCAGCGCGATGACGACCGAGATCGTCGGCCCCAACGGCCTGTGCTTCTCACCCGACGAGTCGAAGCTCTACGTCGTCGAGGCCCGCACCAGCCCGCGAAAAATGCGGGTGTTCGACGTCGTCGACAACGGCACCAAGCTCGCCAACGCCCGGGTGCTGTTCGAGGCCGGCGACGGCACGCCGGACGGCATGCGCTGCGACGCCGACGGCAATCTGTGGTGCGGCTGGGGGCAGGGCTCCGACGAGCTCGACGGCGTGCGGGTGTTCACGCCCGAGGGCAAGGCGATCGCCCACATCTCGCTGCCCGAGCGCTGCGCCAATGTCTGCTTCGGCGGCATCAATCACGACCGCCTGTTCATGACCTCGAGCCATTCGGTCTATTCGCTGATGACCAACGCCCGCGGCGCCACGCTCTGGTGAGAGCGGCCGCCACGACATTGCCCGGCGCCACAGGCGGCGCCGGGTCACGAGAACGAAGACCCTCCAAGACGACGCGACTTCACGAGAACCCCCGGAGGAACGCAGTATGGATTTCAGGATCAGCAGGCGCGAGACGGCATTGCTCGCCGGCGCCGCCGCGGCGGCCTTTCTGCTTTCCGGTCGGTCCGCGATGGCCGCCGGTTGGCCGGACCACCCCGTCACCCTCGTCGTGCCGTTCCCGGCCGGCGGCTCGACCGACATGGTGGCCCGCACGGTCGGGCAGAAGCTCAACGAAAGGCTCGGCCAGGCCTTCGTGGTCGAGAACCGCTCCGGCGCCACCGGCGCCATCGGGGCGACCTCGGTGATGCGCGCGGCGCCGGACGGCTACACCGTCATGGTCGCCTCGATCGGCGTCTATGCGACCAACCCGTTCCTGCAGCCCAAGCTGCAATACGATCCGCTCAAGGACTTCGACCTGCTGACCGTCGCGGTGCGGGCCCCGAACGTGCTGGTCGCCTATCCGAAGTTCCCGGCCAACACGGTGGCCGAGCTGGTCGAGGCGCTGAAGAAGAGCCCCGGCAAGATCTCGTTCGCCAGCTCGGGCGCCGGCTCGTCGGACCATCTGACGGCGGCGCTGTTCTGGCAGAAGACCGGCACCTCGGGTCTGCACGTGCCCTATCGCGGCGGCGCCCCGGCGATCAGCGATCTCGTCGCCGGCCATGTCGACGTGTCGTTCCAGAACATCAATGCGGTGATCACCCAGATCAAGGGCGGAAATCTCAAGGTGCTGGCCGTGACGGGCGACACGCGCTCGCCGCTCTTGCCCAACGTACCGACCCTGAGCGAGGCCGGGGTGTCCGGCGCCGACGTGTTCTCGTGGCAGGCCATCGCGGCGCCCAAGGGGCTCCCGGCCGACATCAAGACCAAGCTGCATGCCGAGATCGTCGCGGCCCTCAACGCGCCCGACGTGCGGCCCCGCATGGAGGAGCTCGGCTTCGAGATCGTCGCCAACACGCCGGAGCAGTTCCGCGCGTTCCTGGTGAAGGAGCTCGCCCGCTGGAAGGAGGTCATCGAGGTCGGCAAGATCTCGATCGACTGAGCCACCCTTGAGATGCGCAGCGGCCGCCGCCTTCGCGAGAAGCGCGGCGCCGCGAACCGGACGATCCGAGATGACAGACAAGACCACCGCCTCCACCGGCACGCCGGTCGTCACCGCCGTCAAGGTGATCCCGGTCGCCGGGCGCGACAGCATGCTGCTCAACCTCAGCGGCGCGCATGGGCCGTTCTTCACCCGCAATCTGGTGATCATCACCGACTCGTCCGGCCACACCGGCGTCGGCGAGGTGCCGGGCGGCGAGAAGATCCGCAAGACGCTGGAGGACGCGGCAGCCCTCGTCACCGGCCGGTCGATCGGCAACCACAATGCCATCCTGAACAGCGTGCGGAAAACCTTCGCGGCACGCGACTCCGGTGGCCGCGGCGTGCAGACCTTCGACCTGCGCGTCACCATCCACGCCGTCACGGCGCTGGAGGCGGCGCTGCTCGATCTGCTCGGCCAGCATCTCGGCGTACCGGTGGCGGCGCTGCTCGGCGAGGGCCAGCAGCGCGACGCCGTCGACGTGCTCGGCTATCTGTTCTACGTCGGCGACCGCACCAAGACGCCGCTGCCCTATGTGGCGCCGTCCGTGAAGGGCGACGACTGGCTGAGGCTTCGCCACGAGGCGGCGCTGACGCCGCAGGCGGTGGTGCGGCTCGCCGAGGCCACCGAGGCGCGCTACGGCTTTCGCGATTTCAAGCTCAAGGGCGGGGTGTTCTCGGGCGACGAGGAGGTCGAGGCCGTGACGGCGCTCAAGCGCCGCTACCCGGAGGCTCGCATCACCCTCGACCCGAACGGCGCCTGGCCGCTCGCCGAGGCGATCCGGCTGTGCCGCGGCCTCGGCAATGTGCTCGCCTATGCCGAGGACCCGTGCGGCTCGGAGGAGGGCTTCTCGGGCCGCGAGGTGATGGCCGAGTTCCGCCGCGCCACCGGCCTGCCGACGGCGACCAACATGATCGCCACCGACTGGCGCGAGATGGCGCACTCGCTCGTCCTGCAGTCCGTGGACATTCCGCTCGCCGACCCGCATTTCTGGACGATGCAGGGCTCGGTGCGCGTCGCCCAGACGTGCCGCGAGTTCGGCCTCACCTGGGGTTCCCACTCCAACAACCATTTCGACGTGTCGCTGGCGATGTTCACGCATGTGGCGGCGGCGGCGCCGGGTCGCGTCACCGCCATCGACACCCACTGGATCTGGCAGGACGGCCAGTATCTCACCCGCGAGCCGCTGAAAATCCGCGGCGGCCAGATCGCGGTGCCGGACATGCCCGGCCTCGGCGTCACGCTCGACATGGACGCCGTCGAGGCGGCGCACCGGCTCTATCGCGAGCACGGGCTCGGCGCCCGGGATGACGCCGCCGCCATGCAGTATCTGATCCCGGGCTGGAGCTTCGACCGCAAGAAGCCCTGCCTGGTGCGCTGATCCCCGAAGCATGCTCTTCACAAGAAGAACGGACGTTCCATGACCGCTCCCTACTGCCCCTTCCCAAATCAGTTCCGCGCCGACATCCGGTCCGGCAAGACCGTGATCGGCTGCTGGGCCTCGCTCGCCAGCCCGATCACCACCGAGGTCCTCGGGCTCGCCGGCTTCGAGTGGATTCTCCTCGACGCCGAGCATTCGCCCAACGACGTGCTGAGCCTCGTGCCGCAGCTCATGGCGCTGAAGGACAGCGTCTCGGCGCCGGTGGTGCGGCCGCCCTGGAACGAGCCGGTGATTCTCAAGCGGCTCTTGGACATCGGCTTCCACAACTTCCTCATCCCGTACATCGAGTCGGTCGAGGAGGCCGAGCGCGCCGTCGCCTCGACGCGCTATCCGCCGGCCGGATTTCGCGGGGTCTCGGTTTCCCAGCGCAGCAACAATTACGGCACCCTGAACGCCCAGGGCTACTTCCCGGCCATCAACGACAACATCACGGTGCTGCTGCAGATCGAGACCCGCAAGGGCGTCGATGCGGTCGACGCGATCGCCGCCGTGGACGGCGTCGACGGCCTGTTCGTCGGCCCCAACGATCTCGCCGCCGCCTACGGCCACCTCGCCGACCCGAACCATCCCGAGGTGCAGAAGGTGATCAAGCACATCTTCGATCGCACCCGCGCGGCCGGCAAGGCGGCCGGCATCCTCACCGGCGTCGAGGCGGAGGCGCGCCGCTATCTCGACTGGGGCGCCACCTTCGTCGCGGTCGGCAGCGACCTCGGTCTGTTCCGCGGTGCCACGCAAGGGCTCCGCGACAAGTTCAAGGCGGGCTGAGGCCCGCGTTCCGCTCCGGCACGTCTGCACGGCACGGCCGCCGCGCGCCTGCCGCAACCTCGTTTTGCAATTTCGACATCCTGAAGGAGAGATCCACATGAGCAAGATCGGCTTCGTCGGCCTCGGCATCATGGGCACGCCGATGGCGGCCCACCTGATCGCGGCCGGCCATCAGTTGTTCCTCTACGACCTGCGGCCGCCGAAGGCGGAGCTGACCGACAAGGGCGCCGTCGCCTGCGCGTCGGCCAAGGAGGTCGCCCAGAAGTCCGACATCGTCATCATCATGGTGCCGGACACGCCGGACGTCGGCGCCGCGCTGTTTTCCGAGAACGGCATCGCGGCCGGGCTGTCCAAGGGCAAGATCGTGGTCGACATGAGCTCGATCTCGCCGATCGAGACCAAGGAATACGCCGCCAAGGTCGAGGCGCTGGGCTGCGACTATCTCGACGCGCCGGTGTCGGGCGGCGAGGTCGGCGCCAAGCAGGCGTCGCTGACCATCATGGTGGGCGGCAAGCAGGCGGTGTTCGACACGGTGAAGCCGCTGTTCGAGCTGATGGGCAAGAACATCACGCTGGTCGGCGGCGTCAGCGACGGACAGACCTGCAAGGTGGCGAACCAGATCATCGTCGCGCTGACCATCGAGGCGGTGGGCGAGGCGCTGCTGTTCGCCGCCAAGGCCGGGGCCGATCCGGCCAAGGTGCGGCAGGCGCTGATGGGCGGCTTCGCCAACTCGCGCATCCTCGAGGTGCATGGCGACCGGATGGTGAAGCGCACCTTCGATCCGGGCTTCCGCATCGAGCTTCACCAGAAGGATCTGAACCTGGCGCTGTCGGCGGCGCGCAAGATGGGCGTGAGCCTGCCCAACACGGCGACGGCGCAGGAGCTGTTCAATTCCTGCGCGGCGCATGGCGGCTCGAAGTGGGACCACTCCGGCATGGTGAAGGCGCTGGAGAGCATGGCCAATTTCGAGATCGGCCAGGCGCCGAAGAAGGCGTAACGCGTCCGGCTCGCGGATCGCCGCCCGGCCGGCGGACCGCCGCAGCACGCTGCGGCGGCCGGGCGGCGGCCCGCGCCGAAGCAAGACGAACAGACTGCGTGATGGCCGGGCTCGTCCCGGCCATTTTCGTTCGGTCATTCCGGGGCGCCACGCAGTGGCAAACCCGGAATCCATACGGCCGGTGCGGATTGTCTTTCGAAAGACAGGGGCTATGGGTCCCGGGCTCGGCCCTGCGGGCCGCCCCGGGACGACTGACGAAAGAGCGAACGAGCTTCGCCGCTCACCACGCCAGCGGCTTGCCGTCGTGGTTGAAGAAGCCGCCGGTCTTGTCGATGGTGAGGCTGTCGATCACGGCGATCAGACCTCGGTGTCGCCCTTCACGGCCGAGAAGGCGCGGAACATCGAGCTGACGATCACCAGCGTTGCGATGACCAGCAGGGTGGCGGAGAGTGGCCGCGTCACCAGGATCGAGATGTCGCCCTGCGACATTTCCAGGGACTGGCGCAGCCCGCGCTCCATCAGCGGTCCGAGCACGAAGGTGAGAATCATCGGCGCCAGCGGGATGTCCATCTTGCGGAAGGCGTAGCCGATGATGCCGAAGCCCAGCATGATGCCGATGTCGAACACGCTGCTGTTCAGGCTGTAGACGCCGATCACCGAGAATCCGAACACGATCGCCATCAGGATTCCATACGGGATCTTCAGGAACTTCACCCAAAGCGGGATCAGCGGCAGGTTGAGGATCACCAGGATGATGTTGCCGATATAGAGGCTGGCGATGACGGCCCAGGCGAACTCGCCGTGCTCCTTGAACAGCATCGGGCCGGGGACCAGCCCGTTCATCATGAAGGCGCCCATCAGGATCGCGGTGGTCGGCGAGCCGGGAATGCCCAGCGTGAAGAGCGGGATCAGGGCCGCATTGGCATAGGCGTTGTTGGCCGTCTCCGGCCCGGCGACACCCTCGATCATGCCGGTGCCGAAGCGTTCCGGCGTCTTGGAGAGCCGCTTCTCCATTGCATAGGACACGAAGGTCGGCACGATGGCGCCGACGCCCGGAATGAGACCCATCAGGAAGCCGACCACCGTGCCGCGCACGATCGGCCATTTCGACGCATCGAGGTCGGCGCGGCTCGGCATCAGCCGCGAGATTTGGGGGCTGAACACCGCCATGGCGCCGGCTTCGACGTTGAACAGGATCTCGCCGATGCCGAACACGCCCATCACCACGGGAACGATGCCGAAGCCGTCCATCAGCTCGACATGGCCGAAGGTGAAGCGCGGGGCACCCATCACGGGGTCGATCCCGACCTGCGCGATCATCAGGCCGAGGATCGCCGACAGCAGGGCGCGGACCAGCGAGCGGCCGGCGAGGCCGGTCACCAGCGACAGGCCGACGATCATCAGGGCGAAGAACTCGGGCGGCCCGAAGCGCAGCGCAAAGCGGGTGAGCGGCAGTGCGACCAGCACCAGCCCGCCGACCGCGACGGTGCCGCCCACGAAGGACCCGATCGCCGCGACCGCGAGGGCGGCGCCGGCGCGGCCCTGCTTCGCCATCGCGTAGCCGTCCAGGCAGGTGACGGCGGACGCCGCCTCGCCCGGTGTGTTGATCAGCACCGACGTGATGGTGCCGCCGTACATGGCGCCGTAGTAGATCGCCGCCAGCATGATGATGGCGGACGTCGGCGAGATCGCCATTGCGATCGGGATCAGGATGGCCGTGCCGGCGGCGGGTCCGATGCCCGGCAGCACGCCGATCAGCGTGCCGAGCGTGCAGCCGATCAGCGCGAACAGCAGATTTCCGGGCTGCAGGGCGGTCGCGAAACCGCCCATCAGGAGCTCCAGGCTTTCCATGGGTCGTCCTCGCGAGGCTCAGAGTCCGAACACCCCGGTCGGAAGGGCGACCCGCAACCATCCGTCGAACACCTGGAAGGCGCCGAAGCTGCCCGCGGCGGCGATCAGGACGGTGACGAACCAGACCTGCCGTCCGAGCGCGGCCAAAAGGAAGAGCAGGGCGGCGAACATGGTCAGGCGGAACCCGAGCGGCTCGAGCAGCGCGGCCGTCGCGGCCAGCGTGACCACGACGGTCGCCATGCGAAGCACGCCGCCGCGCGTGGGGCGGAAGTCGGCCGGCATCGGCTCGGATGGACCGAAGGTCGACTGCGCGATCATCACGATCGAGACCACGCCGAGCGCCACCGCCAGCCAGAACGGGAAGAAGCCGGGCCCCGGTCCCAGATGGGTGTAGAACTTCATGGTGAGGGATTGCCACCCGACGAGCACGGCCATCAGGAGGAAGAGGGACCCGGCGATCTGGTAGGGGCGTCGCATGGTCATGGCCGCGGCCCTAGTTCTGCTTGCCCATCTCCACCCACGACTTGGCGCCGGCCTCGAAATCGTTCCAGAACGCGTTGTAGCCGGCGGAGTCCATGTAGAGCGCGTCGTAGGAGATGTTCTCCATTCTCTTGACGAACTCGTCTCCGGTGATGACCTTCTTCAGCGCATTGGTCAGCACGTCACGGGCCTCCTTCGGCATGCCGACCGGCGCGGCGACGCCGCGATAGACGCCCGACACGATCCGGTAGCCCTGCTCCTCGGCCGTCTTGACGTCGGGGTAGAACCGGTTGCGCTTGCCGTCGAGCACGGCGAGGATGCGCAGCTCGCCGCCCGCGACCTGCGAGCGGATCTCGCTGGCATTGCCGTAATAGCCGTCGACATGGCCGCCCAGAATGGCGGTTCGCGACGGGCCGCCACCGTCGAAATGGACGATCGCGAGCTTCACGCCTGCGGCGCGCTCGGTCATCATCGCGGCGATGTGGTCGTCGCTCATGATCCCCGACGTGCAGACCTTGATCTTCGCCGGCGTTGCCTTGGCGGCGTCGATGAAGTCCTGGAAGGTCTTGTAGGGGCTCGAGGTCTGGACGGCCAGCACGCCGGGGTCGCTGTCCTGCATGGCGAGCAGGTCGAAGCTCTTGCGCGAGAACGTGGCCTGGCGATCCGGATCGAAATAGATGGTCGGCACGGTCGGCAGGATCAGGTAGCCGATGGTGTAGCCGTCCGGCTTGGCGCGGGCGATCTCGCCGAAGCCGATCTGGCCGCCGGCGCCGCCCTTGTTGACGATCTGCACCGGCACGCCGAGCTCCTTCTCCAGGAGCGGGACCATCACGCGGGCCGTGGTGTCGGTCCCGCCGCCCGGCGGAAAGGCCACGACGAAGTTGATGGCGCGGGACTTGATCGGATATTCGGCGCCCGCGGCCGTGGCGGCCAATGCGGCGGCCGCGATCAATATCAGGCGAATGAACCCACGCATGTCGTTCCCCCTTTGGCCGCCGGCGGAGCGGGCCGGTGGCGTTCTGTCGCGAGCGGGGCCGACGAGGCCGTCACGATTCCACGGCGATCACCCGCAGTGGAAACGCGTCGAGTCCCGCAATGGCGACCGGTAAGGCGTAGACCATGAAGCGCGACGTCGAGAGCCGGTCGAGATTGGTCAGGTTCTCGATCAGCGGAATGCCTTTTTCGAACAGGGCGTGGTGGTTGACGTGCTGCTCGCTGCGCGGGACCTCGACGCCCGAGGCGTCGACGCCCATCAGCTTCATGCCCTGCGCGACCAGCCATTGGATGGCGGCCGGCGAGAAATACGGGGTCAGCGCGTAGTCTTCGGTGCCGAAGAACGGCGCGCCGCCGAGATTGCAGAAGACGATGTCGCCGGGACGGATCCCGCCCGCCCGTGCGGCGGCCTCGCGCACGTGATCCTCGGTGATGGCGGTCTTGCGCGGGCAGGCGCGCAGATCCAGGAGCACCGCCTCGCCGACGAGCTGATCGAGGCGCAAGGCGGAGAGGTCGGCTCCGGACTGGATGATGTGGTAGGGCGCCTCGATATGCGTGGCGATGTGGTTCACCATGCTGACATTGTGCATGATGTACCACTGGCCATCGAGCCTGACGACCTTCTGGTTGACGGTGTCGGCGCCGACCATCTCGACCGCGAATTTTCGGCCGGCTTTGCCCGGGTGGATGACGTGGGAGAGGTCGATCATCTGACTGGCCATGTGGACCCTCGTGGCCGGGACGCTTTCGCTCAAAGCCCCAGCTTCTTGCGCATTCCCCGGATGTTCTCGCGGATCGCATCGGCGGCGGCGACCTCGTCGCGCTCGCGGATGCATCTCAGGATGGCGCGATGCTGGGCGATGGAGAGTGCCTTCTCGGCGGGACCGAGATCGGGCCGCTCCTTGGACCGCGCCAGCCGCATGAAGTCCTCGATCTCGGAGATGAAACGGATCAGCTTCCGGTTCCGGGAGCATTCGGCGATGCTCTTGTGGAAATGCGTGTCGAGCGCGCTCGCCGTCTTGAGATCGCCCGCCGTGAGGGCGGTCTCGTAGTCGTCCAGGATGGCGGCGAGCCGATCGATCTCGGCCTCGGTGATCCGCTCGACGCAGCACTGCACCGCGATCGTCTCCAGCGCCTCGCGGATCCGGAGGAAGTCCAGGAACTCCTCGCGGCTCACGCTGGCGCAGAACAGTCCCTTGCGGGGCACGTTGACGACCAGTCCCTCGGTGGCGAGCTGGTTGATGGCCTCGCGCACCGGCGTCCGGCTCATCGAGATTTCGTCGGCGATCGAATCCTCGCGCAGCCGTTCGCCCGGCTTGAACTGCAGCTCGAGGATGCGCTGCTTGATCAGCGCATAAGCCTTGTCGCGCAGAATGGGATGATCCATCGGCCGGGAACCTTTTGCGGGGCGGAGTAGGCCATGAATAAATTATAATTTATATACGAAGATCTCCGCATGCCGGTGGGAGGAAGCGGCGTTACGACGCGACGGGTGGTGCGCTGCGACCCGGCCGGACTGTCGCAGGTGTGTCCGCGCGTGGTCGCCGGGTGGCGCGTTCCGTTCGGGGTGTCCGCTTGTTTCCGCGCCTGCCGATCTGCGCCCCCAGGTCATCAGGGACCCGCGTCCGCAGCCGATGGATAGCGTTTTCAGGAGACTTTCGCGGGCCCGGCCGTCGACGTGCCGCGGGCGCGACCTGTTTGTGCCGCTCCGGCCGGGCGATCTGCCGGGTGCGCAAGCTCGGTCTTGTCCACATGGTGGTTTTCACGGACTTGCCGATCGATCGGTCGAAGCATCAAATATGATATCATATATGAAGTCGATCCTGGAACGCCATGTCCGTCGCCCCTGCCGAGTCCGTCGTCCGCCAGACCACCGCCGATCAACTGTTCGCGGTGCTTCGCGAGCGCATCCTCGGCCACGTCTTGCCGGCCGGCGTCCATCTCATCGAGGCCGAGATCGCCCGCGAGTTCCGCGTCTCGACGACGCCGGTCCGCGAGGCGCTGCAGCGCCTCGTCCAGGTCGGCCTCGCCGACCGACAGGCCGCCCGCGGCATCACGGTGCATCGCCCGACCGCGGCGGAGCTGCGCGATCTTTTCGAGCTGCGCATGCTGCTCGAACCGGCCGGGCTGAAGGACTCGGCCCGCAGCATGGACGAGGCCGGCTGGACCGCGCTGGAGGAGATCCTCGCCGCCGCCAAGGCGGCCATCGATGCCGGTCAGGCCGGCGTCTCGGCCGAGCTCAATTCGCGGTTCCACCGCGGCCTCGTCGGCCGTGCCCGCAACCGCATCTTGCGCGACACGCTCAACGGCCTCGCCGACCGCCATCGCCTCGGCTCGCTCTACGGCTGGTCCGTGGTCAATCACAGCGTCCGCGAATGGGGCGAGCATTGCGAGATCCTCGGCTTTGCCCGCCGCGGCGAGATCGACCGCGCCGCCGAGCTTTTGCGCGATCACATCAGCCGCTACATGGACTCGACCGTCGCCACTCTGGAGCGCGTCGAGCACGACCGCGGCGAGCTGCCGGCGCTGCACGAGCCGGCCGCCTTCGCTCCGCGGGAGGTCTCCGCCTGACGCGCCGTCCCGTCATCCCAGGCGCCGACCGGCGCCGTCTCTCGTCAAAAGAGCTGCCCTCATGACCGATCCGCGCCTCGCCCGGGTTTACGACAACGGCTTCAAGAAACGGCTCGTCGCCGACGAGCTGCAGATCGGCTTGTGGCTCAACTCGGCCTCGCCGCTGGTCGCCGAGCTCGTCTCCTACACGGGCTTCGCCTGGGTGGTCATCGACGCCGAGCATGCGCCGAACGACCTCGCCGAGACCATCGCCCAGCTCCACGCATTCGCCGGCAGCCCGACCTCCGTGATGGTGCGGCCGCCGTGGAACGACATGGTGCTGATCAAGCGCCTGCTCGACGCCGGCGTGCAGAACTTCCTGGTGCCCTTCGTGCAGACCGCCGAGGAGGCGAAGGCCGCCGTCGCCGCCGTGCGCTACCCGCCCAAGGGCGTGCGCGGGGTCTCGGTCGGCAGCCGCTCCTCCGCCTTCGGCTTCGTCACCGACTACTGGACGAGGATCGACGACCACATCGGCGTCACCGTGCAGATCGAGCATATGACCGGCTTCGGCAATCTCGCCGAGATCTGCGCGGTCGACGGGGTCGACGGCATCTTCGTCGGGCCCAACGACCTCGCCGCCAGCACCGGCCACATCGTCGACATTCCGCACCCCGAGGTGCAGGCGCTGATCGCCGCGCTGCCCGCCGTGTGCCGCCGCTTCGGCAAAGCCGCCGGCATCCTGGCGTCGAACCCCGAGGAGGGCCAACGCTATGTCGACATGGGCTACTCCTTCGTCGGGGTCGGCTCCGACCTCGGCCTGCTCAAGGGCGCGGCCCTGAAGGCTGCGCGCGCCATCACGGGCCGCTCGGCGAGCCGCTGACCGGACCGCAACACACGGGAGGGCGCTTTGCGGTTGCACGTAGCGGGACCGAAGGACGTCTGGGCCGGCCTGATCTACATCGCTTTCGGCGGGCTGATGTTCTGGGGGGCGCTCGGCTATCGGCTCGGCACCGCCGGGCGGATGGGGCCGGGCTACTTCCCACGCGTGCTGGCCGTCATCCTGGTCGCCATCGGTGTCGTGGCGCTGGTGCGCGGCCTGATCGTGCGCGGCGAGCGGATCGACGGCATCGCCTGGAAGCCCCTGGCGCTTATCCTGGCGTCGTCGGTGCTGTTCGGCCTGCTGCTCGAGCGGGCCGGGCTGGTCGTCGCGCTGGTCGCACTGGTGCTGGTGTCGGCCTCGGCCAGCAAGGAGTTCCGCTTCGACCCGAAGGCGGTCGCCGGGCTCGTCGCGCTGATCGGCTTCTGCGTCGCCGCCTTCGTCAAGGGCCTCGGCGTGCCGATGCCGATCCTCGGGACCTGGCTCGAGCCGCTCGCCGTGCTCGCGCCGTAGACGGGACAGGAGGACGGCGCGATGGACATCCTGACCAATCTCGCCATCGGCTTCTCGACGGCGCTGTCGCTGACCAATCTGGCCTATTGTTTCGTCGGCGTGTTCCTCGGCACGGCCGTCGGCGTCCTGCCCGGGCTCGGCGTGCCGGCCACGGTCGCGATGCTGCTGCCGGCCACCTTCGCGCTGCCGCCGGTCTCGGCGCTGATCATGCTGGCCGGCATCTTCTACGGCGCCCAGTACGGCGGCTCGACGACCTCCATCCTGGTCAACCTGCCGGGCGAGACCTCGTCGGTGATCACGGCGCTCGACGGTCACCAGATGGCGCGCCAGGGCAAGGCCGGCCGCGCGCTCGCGACGGCGGCGATCGCCTCCTTCTTCGCCGGCACCGTGTGCACGCTGCTGATGGCGATGTTCGCGCCGCCGCTCGGCGCCATGGCGCTGGAGTTCGGGCCTGCCGAGTACTTCTCGCTGATGGTGCTCGGCCTCGTCGCCTCCATCGTGCTGGCGTCCGGCTCGATCCTGCACGCGCTCGGCATGGTGGTGATCGGGCTCCTGCTCGGCCTCGTCGGCACCGACGTGAATTCCGGCGCGCAGCGCTACAGCCTGGGCATCGCCGAGCTGACCGACGGCATCAATTTCGTCGTCATCGCCATGGGCATGTTCGGGCTCGGCGAGATCGTCGCCAATCTCGAGACGGCCGACACGCGCGAGCTGATGATCAAGAAGGTGAGCGGCCTGTGGCCGACTCGCGAGGACTGGCGGCGCATCCGCGCCCCGATCCTGCGCGGAACCCTGCTCGGCTCGGTGCTCGGTCTCCTGCCCGGCGGCGGCGCGGCGCTGGCGTCGTTCGGTGCCTACGCGCTGGAGAAGAAGGTGTCGCGCAACCGCGCCGAGTTCGGCCACGGTGCCATCGAGGGCGTGGCGGCGCCGGAGGCCGCCAACAATGCCGGCGCGCAGATGTCCTTCGTGCCGATGCTGACGCTCGGCATTCCGTCCAATCCGGTGATGGCGCTGATGATCGGGGCGATGGTCATCCAGGGCATTCAGCCGGGCCCCGGCGTGATGACCGAGCAGCCGACGCTGTTCTGGGGCGTCGTGGTGTCGATGTGGATCGGCAACCTCATGCTGCTCGTGCTCAACCTGCCGCTGATCGGCTTGTGGGTGAAGATGATCAGCGTGCCCTATCACCTGCTTTATCCGACGATCCTGGTGTTCTGCGCCATCGGCGTGTTCTCGCTGTCGAACACGACCTTCGACGTGCAGCTCATGGTGCTGTTCGGCCTCGTCGGCTACGTGCTGAAGAAGCTCGGCTGCGAGCCGGCGCCGATGCTGCTCGGCTTCATCCTCGGCCCGATGATGGAAGAGTATCTGCGCCGCGCTCTGCTGTTGTCGATGGGCGACCCGACGACCCTGATCACCAGCCCGATCAGCGCCGTCATGCTGGCCCTGGCCGCCATCCTGCTCGTCCTCGTCCTGCTGCCCAGCTTCGGCAGCACGCGTCGGGAGGCGTTCCAGGACGAGTGATCGTCGCACCGTCCCGCCGGGCGGATATCACGCGATCGGTGCCACGCGCAGGCGACCGCGACATCTCGGAGGAGGCTTCACCATGTGCCTGTCGACCCTAGCGAAGATCGCCGCCGTCGCGGCCTGCATGGCGCTCGCGCCAGTCGCCGCAGCGGCCCAGACCTATCCGAGCAAGCCGATCAAGCTCATCGTGCCGGCACCGCCGGGCGGCGCCATCGACATCCTCGCCCGCCTGGTCGGGGAGAGGCTCGCCGTCTCGATGGGACAGCCGGTGATCGTCGAGAACAAGCCCGGCGCCTCCAACAATCTCGGCACCGACCTGATCGCCAAGAGTGCGCCGGACGGTTACACGATCGGCATCGTCGGCGGCAGCCACAACATCGCCAAGTTCCTCTTCAAGGACCTGCCGTGGGATCCGGAGAAGAGCTTCGAGCCGATCGTCTACACCCACGTCGTGCCGCTGGTCTTCGGCGTTTATCCCGGCATCCCGGCCAAGACGCTGCCCGAGCTCGTCGCCTGGCTGAAGGCCAATCCCGACAAGGCCAAGGTCGCGACCTCCGGCCGCGGCAGCGCCCAGGAGATGGCCGCCGAGATGTTCCAGATGACGAGCGGCGCCAAGCTCGTGATGGTGCCCTACAAGGGCAGCTCGCAGGCTCATCCCGACCTGCTGGCGGGACGGACCGCCCTCTACATCGACACGATCAGCGCGATCAAGGGCCATGTGAAGTCGGGCGCCGTGCGCGCCGTCGCGGTGTCGACGGCCAAGCGCTCGGCGGCGTTGCCCGATGTGCCGACGGCCGCCGAGCAGGGCCTCACGGGCTACGACGCCAACACCAATGGCGGCATTCTCGCCCCGGCGGGCACGCCCAAGCCGATCATCGCCAGGCTCAACGCCGAGATCAACGCGATCCTGAAGATGCCCGACATCGCCGCCAAGCTGGAAGGCGCCGGCATCGAGGTGCAGGGCGGCTCGCCCGAGGACTATGCCGCGTTGATCAAGTCCGACCTGGTGAAATGGGGCAAGGTGGTCAAGGAAGCCGGGATCGAGCCGGAATGATCTCGCGGCGGGGCCGGCGCCGCGCGGGGCGGGCCGGCTCTTCCGTCCGCGCGGAATGCAGGTCGGCGCCGCCGGCGATGCGATCCGCGGGTTTCCCCGACCAAACACTGTGATGCTGCCGTCGAGCCATGGACCCGTGGTCAGCAGGAAGAACCCGGATGCGGCCGTCTCCGCCAGGCGGGAGCCGGAGGATACGGCCGATCTTCATCATTGCTGCGCGGTCTCGACCCGCGTCTGCTCACATACGATCAGGTCGGCGACCTGATCGCGTATTGTTGGCCCGGTTGCCGTCATCGCCGCGAATGCCGTCGATGTCTGTGCCGGGCAACCATCACCCCCATTGATCAGGTGTCCGATGCCGCGCTTCGCTGCCAACCTCTCCTTCATGTTCGCCGATCGCCCACTCATCGCGCGGTTCGGTGCCGCCGCCGCCGCCGGCTTTCGTGCCGTGGAGCTGCAAGCCCCGTACGAGGCGACAGCCAAGGCCGTGCGGGCCGAGATCGACCGTTATGGGCTGACCATGCTCGGCATCAATACGGGTCCGCTCCCCGACACCAATTGGGGGGCGGCCGGCGTGCCGGGTCGCGAGGCGGATTTTGCCGCGCTGTTCGCTCAGGCGCTCGACTATGTCGTGACGATCGGCGGCCGTGCGATCCACTGTCTCGCCGGCATCGTGCCGCCCGAGCAGCGTGCCGTGGCGGAGCAGGTCTTCGTCCACAATCTGCAGCAGGCGGCGGACCGGGCGGCGCCGGACGGCATCGTCATCCTGATCGAGCCGATCAATACTCGCGACTGCCCGGGCTATCTGCTGTCGAGCGCGGAGCAGGCCGCGGAGATTCTGGCGCGCGTGCAGCGACCCAATGTCCGCATGCAGTTCGATTTCTATCACAACCAGATCATGGGCGGCGATCTGATCCGCCGGTTCGAGCGTTATCGGGCCATCATCGGCCATGTCCAGATCGCCGCGGTGCCGAGCCGGGCCGAGCCGGACGAAGGCGAAATCCGCTACGCCGGCATCTTCGAGGCGCTCGACCGGCTCCATTACGAGGGCTGGGTCGGCTGCGAGTACAAGCCGCGCGGGCTGACCGAGGACGGACTGTCCTGGGGCGCCGCCTATGGTCTGGGAGCAGCCCCGCGTCAGGCGGGCTGAGGCCCGCGTTCCGCTCCGGCACGTCTGCACGGCACGGCCGCCGCGCGCCTGCCGCAACCTCGTTTTGCAATTTCGACATCCTGAAGGAGAGATCCACATGAGCAAGATCGGCTTCGTCGGCCTCGGCATCATGGGCACGCCGATGGCGGCCCACCTGATCGCGGCCGGCCATCAGTTGTTCCTCTACGACCTGCGGCCGCCGAAGGCGGAGCTGACCGACAAGGGCGCCGTCGCCTGCGCGTCGGCCAAGGAGGTCGCCCAGAAGTCCGACATCGTCATCATCATGGTGCCGGACACGCCGGACGTCGGCGCCGCGCTGTTTTCCGAGAACGGCATCGCGGCCGGGCTGTCCAAGGGCAAGATCGTGGTCGACATGAGCTCGATCTCGCCGATCGAGACCAAGGAATACGCCGCCAAGGTCGAGGCGCTGGGCTGCGACTATCTCGACGCGCCGGTGTCGGGCGGCGAGGTCGGCGCCAAGCAGGCGTCGCTGACCATCATGGTGGGCGGCAAGCAGGCGGTGTTCGACACGGTGAAGCCGCTGTTCGAGCTGATGGGCAAGAACATCACGCTGGTCGGCGGCGTCAGCGACGGACAGACCTGCAAGGTGGCGAACCAGATCATCGTCGCGCTGACCATCGAGGCGGTGGGCGAGGCGCTGCTGTTCGCCGCCAAGGCCGGGGCCGATCCGGCCAAGGTGCGGCAGGCGCTGATGGGCGGCTTCGCCAACTCGCGCATCCTCGAGGTGCATGGCGACCGGATGGTGAAGCGCACCTTCGATCCGGGCTTCCGCATCGAGCTTCACCAGAAGGATCTGAACCTGGCGCTGTCGGCGGCGCGCAAGATGGGCGTGAGCCTGCCCAACACGGCGACGGCGCAGGAGCTGTTCAATTCCTGCGCGGCGCATGGCGGCTCGAAGTGGGACCACTCCGGCATGGTGAAGGCGCTGGAGAGCATGGCCAATTTCGAGATCGGCCAGGCGCCGAAGAAGGCGTAACGCGTCCGGCTCGCGGATCGCCGCCCGGCCGGCGGACCGCCGCAGCACGCTGCGGCGGCCGGGCGGCGGCCCGCGCCGAAGCAAGACGAACAGACTGCGTGATGGCCGGGCTCGTCCCGGCCATTTTCGTTCGGTCATTCCGGGGCGCCACGCAGTGGCAAACCCGGAATCCATACGGCCGGTGCGGATTGTCTTTCGAAAGACAGGGGCTATGGGTCCCGGGCTCGGCCCTGCGGGCCGCCCCGGGACGACTGGAGAAAGAGCGAACGAGCTTCGCCGCTCACCATGCCAGCGGCTTGCCGTCGTAATTGAAGAAGCTGCCGGTCTTCTCGATCGTGAGATTGTCGATCACGGCAATCAGGCCGCGGGTCGACTGCTCGACCGTCAGGGCCGCGCCGCGGCCGCCCATGTCGGTCTTCACCCAGCCGGGATGCACGACGACGACGGTGATGCCCAGCGGCCGCAGCTCGGCCGCCAGACCCTGCATCACCTTGTTCACGGCCGCCTTGGAGGTGCGGTAGGCGACGTCGCCGGCGCCGCCCTGGGAGAGCTGGCCCATGATGCTCGACACCGTGACGAGGCGCGGCCGCTCGCCGCCGCGAAGATTCGGCAGCAGCGCCTGCGCGACCCGCAGCGGTGCCAGCGTGTTGATGGCGAGCGTCTGCGCGAAGCCGTCGAAATCCATGTCGAGCGCGCCCTGGCGGTCGGGCCCATGGATGCCGGCATTGTTGACGACGACGTCGAGCGGCTGGCCCTCGAGGCTCGCCGCCAATTGCGCCACCGAGTCAGGGTTGCCGACATCGAGCCGGTGCAAGGTGAGATTGCCGGCGTGCCGGGCGGCCAGCGCCGCGAGGTCGGGCGAGGCGGGGTCGCGGGCACAGGCGAGCACGCGGTCGCCCCGCTCGACGAGTCGCTCGACCAGCCCGAAGCCGATACCGCGGCTCGCGCCGGTGACGAGACAAATGGTCATGGAACATGCTCCGGACGAAAAGAGGACGATCTGCCGTCGCAGATCGCCCGTCCCGTGTCCAGCGCGTCGCCTTGTCCGGGTCTCCGGCGTGCGCCGCGAGCGGCGTGCGACGGTGGCCGCCTCAGCCGGCGCCGAGCAGCGCCAGCATGATGCCGCCCGAGATGGCGGTGCCGAACACGCCGGCGAGATTCGGGCCCATCGCCTGGTAGATCAGGTAGTTGTTGCGGTCCTCCTGATTGGCGACGACGTGCGAGACGCGCGCCGCGATCGGCACCGAGGCGATGCCGGCGGAGCCGATCAGCGGATTGATCTTCTTCTCCATGAACAGGTTCATGATCTTCGCCGTGATCACGCCGGAGGCGGTGCCGAACACGAAGGCGACGAGCCCCAGGAACACGATCTGCAGCGTCTTCACGGTGAGGAAGGCGTCGGCCGACATGGTCGAGCCGATCGCCACCGTGAGGATGATCGTCACCACGTTCATGATGCCGTTCGCCGCCGTGCGCGACAGGCGATCGACCACGCCGACCTCCTTGAGCAGGTTGCCCAGCATCAGCATGGTGATCAGCGGCGCGACCGGCGGGAAGAACAGGTTGACGATCACGGCCATGACGATCGGGAAGGCGATCTTCTCGAGCTTGGTGACCTGTCGCGGCGCCTGCATGCGGATCAGCCGCTCCTCCTTGGTGGTGAGGAGGCGCATCACGGGTGGCTGGATCAGCGGCATCAGCGCCATGTAGGAGTAGGCCGCGACCGAGATCTGCGGCAGCAGATGCGGGGCCAGCGTCACCGTGACGAAGATCGCCATCGGCCCGTCGGCGCCGCCGATGATGCCGATCGCGCCGGCCTCCTGGATCGAGAAGCCCCACAGCTTGGCGCCGATCAGGGCGACGAAGATGCCGAGATGCGCGCCGGCACCGAGGATCACCAGCCGCGGATTGGCGATCATCGGGCCGAAATCCGTCATGGCGCCGACGCCGAGGAAGATCAGCGGCGGCACGATCAACAGGTTGACGCCCTGATAGGCGTAGTTGAACAGGCCGCCCGGCTTGATCAGGTCGGAGCCCGGCACGTTGGCGACGATGCAGGCGAAGCCGATGCCGACCAGCAGGAAGGGTTCGTATTTCTTGACGATGGCGAGGTAGATCATCGCGCAGCCGACCGCGATCATCACGAAATTGCCCCACCAGATCTCCTGGAGCCCGGTCCCCTTGAGCAGGGCGTCCATGAAAAGAATGATCTGATCGAGCATGTGGCTGGCCCCTGTCCCCAATGGTCCGTCAGTACAAAATCAATGGCGTCGACTGATTCGCGTGACGATGCGCCGGTCGTTCCGCCGGCTCGCTCCGATCCGACGAGTCGGCACGGCGCCCCGGTCAATCCTCGATCAGATCCTTGTCCTCGACCTTCACGAGACGGCCGAGATAGGGAAAGGCGGCGAGCACCAGGCCGATCCCGGCGATCACGATGAAGCTCAGGAAGAAATCGATGACGCTGAGCATCACGGCGCCCTGCAGCGTGTCCGGAACGAGCATGTGACATCCTCCCTGGTCGGTGCGGCCTCGGCCGCGACGACCACCCCGTTTCGCAAAAACGCGACTGTCACGCACCGAGCGTCTCACCAGAGACGAGCACGAAGCATGCCAGCATCGCATGCCGCCCGCTTTTTGCTCGTCGCCGCCGCGCCGCGCTCAGCCCAGCAGGCGGTCGTTCGGCGTCGCCACCAATTCGAAGATCGAGATCAGGCTGTTGATCGCCAGCTCGTCGTTGGGGTGAATGGTGAGCGCATAGGTCGCGAGCGGCTGCGGCGCGCCGCGCTCGAGGTCGGCGATGAACGGATCGAGCGTCTCGGCGCGGGCCGCCGCCATCACGTCGAGCACACGGAGCCAGAAATCGATCCGGTCGGGGCCGCTCAGGCGAAGCGACCTCTGCAGGAAGCCGAGCCCGCAGACGAGCGCGAAAATCTCGTTGCAGCGCGCCTCGGCCAGATCCTTCGCGGCCGTCGGCGCCAGCGGCATGAACGGCTGGAAGCGGACGATGGCAATCGCCTGCAGGGCGGCGATGCGCACCGTCTCGTTCGACTGGCCGGCCGGGATGCGCCAGTCCTTGTAGGCCTTGTTGAGCAGGAAATAGCCCTGGATCAGCAGCGGGATGCGGCCTTCGCGCAGCACCAGGCGGTCGGCTGGCAGCGCGCCGCTGCTCATCAGCCCGCGGGCGATGTCGCGCAGGATGCCGACACGCTCCTGGATGGCCTTGTCGGAGATGTAGAAGACGCTCACGCCTAACCCCGCCCGCTTCGCTCGCGCCCGACGCCGCCCGGCGCCACCCGCACCAGCGCGGCGATCTCGGCGAACAGCGCCTCGCGCACGTGATTGAAGTTGTGGCGCAAGTCGGTCGCCGCGATCTTCGGGTTGGTCGTTGTCTCCTTGCGCCGATGCAGCGCATCGACCCCGGGCCCTTTGATCGCCACGAAACCCAGCGGCCCGTCGACCTCGGTCGTCACCGGCATGGCATGCTCCGTCGCCGATTCGTCGTCGGAACGTCGGCGCTTTCGTCCGGAGGGTCAAGCGCGAACAAGGCGCACAGGGCAGGGGCCGACGTGCGCCGTTGACCTGCGTTCAGACAGTCGACAGCGGCCGCGTCGCCGTCACGAGCCAGTCGCGTGTCGCACCATCGACGAGCGGGCCTATCACGTCGCGCACGCGGGCGTGATAGGCGTCGAGCCAGACGATCTCGTCGGCCGTCATCAGGGCGGGCGCGACGAGGCGCAGGTCGATCGGCGCCAGCGTCAGCGTCTCGAAGCTGTTCAGCGGCTTCTCGGCGCCGTCGACGGGCGCCGCCTCGATCACCAGGAGCAGATTCTCGATGCGGATGCCGTAGGCGCCGGTCTTGTAGTAGCCGGGCTCGTCGGACAGGATCATGCCGCGCGCCAGCGCCGTGCCGCCGAGCTTGGAGATGCGCGCCGGCCCCTCGTGCACCGACAGATAGCTGCCGATGCCGTGGCCGGTGCCGTGGTCGAAGTCGAGCCCGGCCGCCCACAGGAAGCTGCGCGCGAACGAGTCGAGCTGTGCCCCCGTGGTGCCGTCCGGGAAGACGGCGCGGGCGATGGCGACGTGTCCCTTCAGCACGCGGGTGAAGCGGTCGCGCATCTCGTCGCTCGTCGCGCCGAGCGCGACCGTGCGGGTGACGTCGGTGGTGCCGTCGACATATTGGGCGCCGGAGTCGATCAGAAACAGCTCGCCCGGGCCGAGCCGCCGGTTGGTCCGCCGCGTCACCCGGTAGTGCACGATGGCGCCGTTCGGTCCGGCGCCCGCGATGGTCGGGAACGACACGTCCTCGAGCTGGCCCGAGTCGGCGCGGTACTGCTCCAGCGCCTCGACGGCGTCGATCTCGGTGAGGTTGCCGCCGCCGGCGGCGGCGTCCAGCCAGGCCAGGAAGCGCACCAGGGCGACGCCGTCGCGGCGGTGTGCGGCGCGAGACCCGTCGATCTCGGTCGCGTTCTTGACCGCCTTCATCAGGGCGATCGGGTCGGCGCCGCGCACCGGCTTGCCGCCGGCGTCGCGCACGATGCGGGCGACGGCGTCGGGGCCGGTCGCCTCGTCGAGCCGGATGGAGGCGCCGCCGGCGGCACGGCGGGCCAGATCGGCATCGAAGGTCGACGGCTCGGCGATCTCGGTGAGCCCGGCCAGGGCCTCGCGCACCGCCGGCTCGAGCTTGCGCCCGTCGACGAAGAGGGCGGCCGGGCCCTCGACCGGCACGATCGCCACCGCGAGCGGCAGCGGCGTGTGGGCGATGTCGCGGCCGCGGATGTTGAACAGCCAGGCGACGGCATGCGGATCGGAGATCACCAGGGCGTCGGCCTTGTGGTTGCGCAGCTCGGTGCGCAGACGGGCCAGCTTGTCGGCGGCCGGCTCGCCGGCATACTTGGTGTCGTGCACCACGACGGGGCCGAGCGGCGGCGCCGGCCGGTCGGTCCACACGGCGTCGAGCGGGTTGGCCGCGACCGCGACCAGCGCGCCGCCGGCGGTCTCGCAGGCCTGCGCGAGCTTCTCGGCGCTTCTCGCGGTGTGCAGCCAGGGATCGTAGCCGAGACGGCTGCCGGCCGGCAGGTTGGCCTCGATCCACGCGCTCGGCGGCGTGTCGGCGAGATGGGCGATCTCGAACAGCGCCGGGTCGACCTGCTCGGCCGCCTGCAGGGTGTAGCGGCCGTCGACGAACAGCACGGCGCGCTCCGCCACCACGATGGCGGCGCCGGCCGAGCCGGTGAAGCCGGTCAGCCAGGCGAGCCGCTCGTCGCAGGGGGCGACATATTCGTTCTGGTAGCGGTCGGCGCGCGGAATGACGAAGCCGTCGAGGCCGGCGCGGGCGAGCGCGTCCCGCAGCGCGGCGAGGCGTGGCGCGCTCGCCGCCGGGGCCGGCGGATCGTCGAAGCTCTGGAATCGGGAGGGCATTGCGGCACGCTATCGGGGCGTTGCGGGCGCGGCAATGGCGCTCTCCGCAGATTGCGGATCGGCGGTGCGGAGCCACCGAGCTGCGGTATCATCGCATGGCAGGCATGCGGCGGCAGCGCGGGCCGGTCATGAAACTCCGGATCGTGGCGCGGCCGCGAAACAACTCTCTAATGCAACGCCGGCTTGCGAGCGATCGTGTCGTGCCCGTCGGGCCACCGGCAGAGGTGGCGCGGCCGGCCGCTTCACGGCTCCTCGGCACGGGACTAAGCTGAAAAGAAAAGGGAAGTGCTGCTGGGAGAAATGCTGCGGGGAGGCGTGTCGTTCGAAAAGGAACGATCGCCATGTCGATTCTCAGCCTGAACCACTTCGGTCACCTCGCCGACGCCAAGGCGCCCGTTGGACCCAGCCTGATCGACCGGATCTTCACGGCTCTCTACCGGGCCCGCATGGCGCAGGCCGAGCGCGTGATCGATCAGTACTGTCCGATCGGCCGCGAGCGCTTCATGCATCCCGATCCGACCGACTACCGCTCCTTCACGTGCCGCGACTGACCTCTGTCGCGTCGCTGGCGCGCCGCTTGCGCTCGTCGCACGTTGCGGCGCCGCTTTAGTCGGGTCCGCCCGCGGTCCGGAGGCCGAGCCTCGGTCCGCAGGAGCGTGGGCTGTGTCTGCCGGCCCGACGTCCCCGCGTCAAAAACAACCAGGCCTGTCGACCATCAACCCGGTCCGACACCGGATCCGGGTGATCACCTCTCGGTCATCCCGAGGCGTCGCCACCGGGGCCGGCCTTCGGTCGGCGTCTGGATGACGGCGGCGAGGCGTTTACCTGGCATTCATGGGAAGCGTCGACGATCCGCTCCGGTGACCCGGCGAGGGGACGCGAATCGCCGCGGCGCGCCTGCCCCTGGCGACGGCCGGGGCTGCGGGGGGCCGAGCTCGTACTGCACTGCAGCATTGCTGCCATGCGAGAGCGTCGGCCAGCCGCAAGAACCAAGCCGTGCAGACGGCTCCGGGCGCACTAGGATTGCAATTTTTATCACTCTGCGAAAGAAAATTCACCTAGATACACGCTATGCGGTATCAGAGGAGGCGGGTCCGGGTTTTCCCGCTAGCGCAATCCGGGCATCGCGCTTATTCTTCGCACTGCAGCAAAAAACACTGCATCGCAGAAATGCTGCACCGTCGATGCCGTCATGGAGGAACGTGAGGAGGGCGCAACAACAAGGATTTTGCGCCATGTCTACCCTCACCTACGAAGACATCCCCGAAAAGGCCGAAACCACCGGTTCCGCGTTCGGCCCGCTCGCCCGCTTCTATGCCACCTTCTACGAAACACAGATCGGCCAGGCGAAGCGGGTCCTCGACTACTATCGCAGCCTGCTGAACGGCCTCGGCCGTGAGCACGAGGACTTTCACTCGTTCGTGGTCGGCAGTGCCATCGAGGCGCCCGATGCACAGGCACGGGCCTGGGCGGTGCGTTATACGGCCGGTGGCCTAGCGCCCACGGAATAAGGTCAGGCTGACCCAGCCCTCGAGGGTGATTCGGCCGACCAGCCGCAGGCCCTGGGCCCGATAGGGTGCCAGTGCGGCATTGGCTTGGCCGGCGAGCAAGCCCGAGAGCACGACATGCCCGCCTGGTCCGGTCGCCCGCGCGACCGGGCCGGCGAGCCGCTTCAGCGGCCCGAGCAGAATATTGGCGAAGACCAGCCGGGCCCGGCCGTGTTGCCGGAACGCCGGCGCCGTCAGGCCTGCCGCCGTCACCACGCTCACGAATCCCGCGGCCCGGTTGAGCCGCACGTTCTCCCGCGCCACCGCGACGGCCGCCGGGTCGATGTCGCTCGCCAGCACGCGCCGGCGCAGCGCCCGCGCCGCTGCGATGGCCAGCACGCCCGTGCCGGTGCCGACGTCGAGGATGGCGGCGCCGCGCTTCTTGCCGCGTGGCCGGACCGGCCGCGGATGCGTCGCCTTGAGAATCCGGTCGAGGGCCAGCAGGCAGCCGCGCGTCGTGCCGTGATGGCCGGTGCCGAAGGCGAGCGCCGCGTCGATCTCGATGGCGATGCGGCTCGGCCCGATTTTGTCCCGATCGTGCGCTCCGTGCACGACGAAGCGGCCGGCCGGCACCGGGGCGAGGCCCTCGAGCGACGCCTTCACCCAGTCCTTCTGGCTCAACGCCTCGAAGACGAGGGTTGTGGCCGTCGCCGCGTCGGCGGCGAGCCGCACCAGCTCCCGCACCGCCTCGTGGTCGGGCTCGTGCTCGAAATAGACATCGACGCCCCAGCTCCGCTCGTCCGGCATCTCGAACGCCGCGACGGCGGTCTCCTCCGGATCGAAGCTTTCGCCCAGAAGGTCGGCGATGCGGCGCGCCAAAGGCTCGGTGGTGACGAGCCGGGCGACCGTGGAGGGGCGGGCGGGTTGCAGGCCTTCGCGCATGGCCGCGTTAGACCCCGGTCGCGGTTTCGGCGCAAGGGTGGCGGTGTCGGTCGGGCCACAGCGAGGGGGTGCCGGGACAGGCACACGCCAGGGGCGCGCCAGCGGCGGCTCGGCGCTTCGGCGAGACCGGCGAGGCTTTGCCCGACCATGCCGGGTCGGGGCGGAGCACCCGAGGCCCTGTCGCCGGATATCCTCATAATCCACATTAACGAAGTCGGCGCTCACCGCGAGATTCAACCGGAATATCAAAAGCGATTCGTTAACGGATATGGTTAATGAATTGTAAAAGAAGGATTTTTCGAGGGCCAGAGGCGTCTGCAACCTGTCGTCGCACAACCGGGAAAAGCGTCATCTCATTGTCATGAATGCCCGCCGGCGACTGTCACACGGTCGCCGACCGGGTTTGTTTTCAACAGCTTGCCGGCCGTTCATCCACAAGCCTGTGCACAGGCTTGTCCACAGGCCGGGCCGGCCGGCAGGGGCCTCACCAACGGTCCTGATAGAAGCCTTGCCCGCCCGGATAGGTGCGTGGTGCGAACGGCTGGAACGGCCGGTAGTACGGCGTCTGGTACGGGTCGGAGGGATAGACGGCGCGCGGCTGGTAGGAGACCTCCGGGGCCGCTTCCGGCGCCACGCGGGGCGCCCGCGCCACGCCGGCCGGAGAACCGCCCGCCACCACGATGCGGGTGTTGCCGGCGCCGTGCTGCTTCACCAGCGAGAACAGGGTCGCGGCATTGGAGGGGTGCAGCCGCACGCAGCCATGCGAGGCCGGCCCGCCCAGCCGCGCGATCTCGTAGGAGCCGTGGATGGCGTAGCCGCCATGGAAGAAGATCGAGTAGGGCATCGGCGAGTTGTAGTATTTTCGCGAGAAATGGCTCCGCTCCAGCCGCTGCGGCGAATAGGTGCCGCTCGGCGTGCCGAAGCCGGCCCGGCCGGTCGACACCGGCCAGGAGTAGCGGGTCGCGCCGTCGACCACGACGGACATCTGCTGGCTGGACTTGTCGATCCGCACCAGGACGGCGGCGTCGGCGGAGCAGAGGGGAACGACGAGCGTTGCGGCGAGGATCGCCGGACGGACCAGCACGCGAAACAGGGCCATGGGGTTCACTCGATACAGGAGCCGAAGGGGACGATGCGCTATCCAACGTCGAGGCGCCGGTTCTGTTCCGAACGGTTCGCGGGATGGTTACCGGCCGGCGCCGTCGGCCTGGGGTCTGCCTGCCGCGTCCCGGGTCATTTCAGCTCGGCCGCGATCTTGTCGAGCCCGGCCCTGGCGCAGACCTCGTCGCGCTCGCCGCCCGGCGCGCCCGACACGCCGATGGCGCCGATGACCTCCTCGCCGACCTTGACCGGCAGGGCGCCGGCGAGCGCGATGAACCCCGGCAGGGTCGCCTGGGCCGTGGCGGTCGGTGCGGTCGCCGGGTCGGCCAGCCGCTTGGCGAAGTCGGCCGACGACATCCGCACGGTGCGGGCCGTGTAGGCCTTGCGGCGGCTGTTCTCGACCGTGTGGGGCGAGGCGCCGTCGCCGCGCAGCACGACGCGGGTCTCGCCCTCGCGGCCCAGCACCGTGACGGTGACGCGGTAGCCCTGCTGCTTGCAGGTCTCGGCGGCCGTCTGCGCCATGGTGAGGGCCTGGGCGAGCGACAGGCTCTTCTCGGTCAAGAGCTGGGCAGAGGCTTGGCCGGCGATGGCGGCCACCATCAGAGACGCGAGCGCGACCGGCGCGCCGCGGCGAACGAACGACTGCATGTGATCCTCCCGTGCCGCGCTCTTTTCGGCGTGGCTCGCGCAGCCTAGGCGAGCCGGCGCGCCGGGAGCGAGCCCCGTCTGGTCACATCTGCGTCAGTGGGACGGGGGAGGAAGCGGGCGCGTGCCTACGCCGCGTCGGCGGTCGCGATCGCGGGGCCGCCCGGCGGAGATCAAGGGCTCGGTTTCGCTGCGATCTCGAAGGGGCGCGTCGCGATCTCGTCAGGGCCGTAAGGGCAAAGGCTCGGAAAGCGATCCGGCGCCATGTCGGTCTCCCGGGCCGCCTCGAGCCGGGCCTTGCGATAGGCCCGGGCGATGGCCTCCGGAACGCGGGGTTTCAGGCCCGGATTGTCACCCAGGATGTCCTCGATCTCGATCCGCTGGGTCTCGATCGAGAGCGCCCAGCTCCGCGAGCGGCGCTCCGGCTGGAAATCCCATTTCAGCATGTGGAGGAGAAGCACGCGAAAAGCGCTCTCCAGCTTGTTGAACTGCTCGCGCCCCAAGGATTCGATCTCCTCGGCCACGTTCTCGCGATCGATGGCGTCGAGGCGCCCGTCGCGGACCAGGCGGGCCTGCTCCAGCGCCCACGAGTAGAAATCGCGGTCGTAGGACGCGCGCCCGCCGGCCGGCGCGTCCGGCTCCTTCGGAACGGTCGTGACCTCGTCGCGACGCGGCGCCATGGCGGTCCTCGGTGAGCTCGCAGCCCCTCGGTCCTGTAGCCCGGATGAGCGAAGCGAAATCCGGGACCCTTGTCTAGGATTTATGAGCGCTGCGACGACGGCGGCTCCCGAAGGGGTCAGACGGCGTCGGCTGTCGCGGGCGCGGGAACGAGCGCCACCATGAACGCGTCGATGTCGCGGGCGATCTCGGGATCGCGCTTCAGATCGATCAGGGTGCGGGCCGGCGGAAGGGCGCAGCCGTCCTCGCCCAGGACATCCGCGTAGAGCACGATCGCCTCCGGCGCATTGCGCAGCGCCTCGTCCAGATCGTCGCCGCCGGAAAAGCACCCGGGCAGATCGGCAAACCAGATCCCGACCGCGGTGTCCGGCCCAGCGTCCTCGACGACGGCGACGTAGTGGGGCATGGGCGAGGTCACAGTTCGAGATCGTCCAAGGTGATGTTGGTTAACTTAGACCGGTTTCGTCGTATGATTTTGGTCTCGTCTCGGAGACTGGAAATCGGGGCGCGATGGGCATTCGCATCGATATAGAACCAATTGGCCCAGGCATTTTCTGTTTTTGTCCCGATCGCTCGGCTAAGTTCGTTCAGGCTCGGATATTTCTCACCGGTTTTGAGTAGCTGCCAATAGCCTCCCGTCGCCTTGGCTCTATGCTCTCGTCCCAGGTAAGTCCTAAATATTTCGAAACCCTCAGAAAATTCGATGCCATATCTCGCGTCGCGGAAACCTGCCGCTCCACTAGAGCCAGGTGCAGCGACAGGGGCGACTTTTAGTAGACGCGCGAGAATTGCGTTCTCGGACTGTTCGCCTTCCTGCTGAGCCTTCCAAATGGCCGCGAACACCTCAGTCGATACCTGAATAGCGCGCATGACCGCCCTCCACTGAACGGCCCTCAATCTATCTAGCTAACGTTAGATAGTCAAGATCATGCTCACGCCTTGTTCAAAAAGCTGTCCACGACGCGTTTCTCGCCGGCCTTGTCGAACTGGATGGTCAGCTTGTTGCCGTCGACCAGCGTCACCCGGCCGTAGCCGAACTTTTGGTGGAAGACGCGGTCGCCGCGCGAAAAGGCCGAGGCGGCGCCGGTCGAGCGGGCGACCAGCTCGCCTTCGATGGTGAGCGGGGCGCGGCCCGCGCCGTTGCCGGTCGCGGACAAGCCGCTACGCCCTCCACCGGGGCTACCCCCCTCCCGTCGCGCGTCGCGCGTTTCCCTCCCCCGCGAGGGGGGAGGGAACGACGAGGAGACGCCCGTCGTGCCCTTCTTGGCCGAGTCGCCGGACATGTCGTTCGGCCGGGTGGCGGACCTCCCGCTCGCACCGACATCCCGCATCCGGCCGGCGGGCTCGTCCGGAGCGACCTGCGAGTACTCGTGCGGGTCTTCCTCGAAGCCGCCGCGGTTTTTCTGGGCGCGCCGCCAGCCCGGCGTCGTGTAGCTCGAGCCGAACGCCGCCGTGGTGTCGAAGCGCGAGCCGTAGGCGCCGCCGTGGCCGCCATAGCCGGAAAAGCCGCCCTTGGCCTCCTCGACATGGACGTGCTGCTCAGGCAGCTCGTCCAGAAACCGCGACGGCAGGCTCGACGACCACGAGCCGTGGATGCGCCGGTTCGACACGAACGAGATCCTGGCGTTTTTTCGCGCCCGCGTGATGCCGACGTGAGCGAGGCGCCGCTCCTCCTCCAGGCCGGCGCGGCCGTTCTCGTCGAGCGAGCGCTGGTGCGGCAGCAGGCCTTCCTCCCAGCCGGGCAAAAACACCGTGTCGAACTCCAGCCCTTTTGCCGCGTGCAGCGTCATGATGGACACGGCGTCGTGATCCTCGCCACGATCTGTGTCCATCACCAAGGCGACGTGCTCGAGGAAACCTTGCAGATTTTCAAAATCCTCCATGGAGCGGACCAGCTCCTTGAGGTTTTCCAGGCGTCCGGCGGCGTCGGCGGAGCGGTCCTTCTGCCACATCTCGGTGTAGCCGGACTCGTCCAGGATGATCTCGGCGAGCTCGGTGTGCGGAAGCGTGTCGCGCTGTTGGCGCCAGCGATCGAACGCCGCGACGAGGTCGCGCAGCGCCGCCCGCGGCTTCGGCTTGACGGCGTCGCTCGTGCTCATGACGCGCGCCGCCTCCAGCAGCGGCACGCGCCGGGCGCGGGCGAGGTCGTGCAGGCACTGCACGGCCGCATCGCCCAGCCCGCGCTTGGGTACGTTGACGATGCGCTCGAAGGCGAGGTCGTCGGCCGCTTGGTTGACCAGGCGCAGATACGCCATGGCGTCGCGGATCTCGGCGCGCTCGTAGAAGCGCGGGCCGCCGATCACCCGGTAAGGCAGGCCGAGCGTGACGAAGCGGTCCTCGAGCTCGCGCATCTGGAACGAGGCACGCACCAGGATGGCGATCTCGTCGAGCCGGTGGCCCTTGCGCTGGAGCTGCTCGATCTCCTCGCCGATGGCGCGCGCCTCTTCCTCCGAATCCCAGGACGAGGAGACGACGACCTTCTCGCCCGCCTCGCCCTCCGAGCGCAGCGTTTTTCCCAGCCGTCCCTCGTTGTGGGCGATCAGATGCGAGGCGGCGCCGAGGATGTGGCCAGTGGAGCGGTAGTTGCGCTCCAGCCGGATCACCTTGGCGCCCGGAAAATCGTGGTCGAAGCGCAGGATGTTGTCGACCTCGGCGCCCCGCCAGCCATAGATCGACTGGTCGTCGTCGCCGACGCAGCAGATGTTTTTCGGGGGGCCGAGAGGCGATGCAGTAGCCACGGACACGGCTTCACCTCTCCCCGGTGAAGGACTTTGCATAATTGCTCCGTCGTTCCGGGGCGGCGCGCCAGCGCCGAGCCCGGAACCCATAACCCCTGTCTCTCGTGAGGCATCGGCACCGGGGGTATGGATTCCGGGCTCGCAGACCTGTGGTCCGCGCCCCGGAATGACGGGCCGGTCAACGGCCCCCGCGGCCCCCGCCGGCACCGCGGCTGAACTCGCCCGCTGCGCCAGCAATCTGAGCCACAGATACTGCGCCACGTTGGTGTCCTGGTATTCGTCGACCAGGATGTATTTGAACCGCGTCTGATACTGCCGCAGCACCTCGGGGTTCTGGCGGAACAGCCTGATGGTCTCCAGCAGCAGGTCGCCGAAGTCGGCGGCGTTCAGCGTCTTCAGCCGCGCCTGATAGGCGGCGTAGAGATCGCGGCCGCGGCCGTTGGCGAAGGCGGCGCCTTCGCCGGCCGAGACCTGGTCGGGCGACAGGCCACGGTTCTTCCAGTGGTCGATCTGGGTGGCGAGCAGGCGCGCCGGCCAGCGCTTCTCGTCGATGTTCTCGGCGGCGATGAGCTGCTTGAGCAGGCGGATTTGGTCGTCGACGTCGAGAATCGTGAAGTCCGGCTTGAGCCCGACCGCCTCGGCGTGCCGGCGCAGAATCTTGGCACCGATCGAATGGAAGGTGCCGAGCCACGGCATCCCTTCCACCACCTCGCCCACCATGGCGCCGATGCGGGTCTTCATCTCGCGCGCCGCCTTGTTGGTGAAGGTGACGGCGAGGATCTCGCTCGCCCGCGCGCGGCCGAGGCTGAGGATGTGGGCGATGCGGGTGGTCAGCACGCGGGTCTTGCCCGTGCCGGCACCGGCCAGCACCAGCACGGGCCCGTCGAGCGTCTCGACCGCCTCGCGCTGCTCGGGGTTGAGGCCTTCGAGATAGGGCGCGCGAAGCGCGCCGCGGGCGCGCGCGGCGATGCCGCCCGGCGCCGGGGCAGGGGGCGCGGGCTCGAAGGATCGCTTGAAGGGTTCGGTCATTCCGGTTCCAGATCGCCGGGTCGACGGCCCGGCTCGGTTGCCGGCCGTTGCGGCCGGACACGGCCGGCGCGCACGCGGCGCGCGCCCACCGACGCGAATCGTTCGTCCTAAAGATGGCACCCGCACGGGCGCAAGGGGAGGGGCATGGGCATGCGCCGGCGCTTACCCTCCCCTGGAGGGGGAGGGTCGGGGCGCGCCAAAGGCGCGCACCGGGGTGGGGTGAAGTCCCAAACGTCGGCTTCGCCGATCTCCCCCTCCCGGCGGACTTTGTCCGCCGACCTCCCCCATCCAGGGGGAGGTGAAGAGAAACTAAGCCCGTTCGGGCATGGCGATGCGGCGGCCGGAGGCTTCGGGGCGGGGCAGCATGGTGTGCGAGGCCTTCATCTCGGCGAGCCGCGCCGTGATCACGGGCGGGGTCGGGGCGGCCCGGCCGGCGTCCATGTCGACATGGAGCGCCATCACCTCCATGGTCGCCGCCATCCAGCCCTCGGTCGCATGGAAGAGCTGCTCGAAATAGTGCATCCGCTTGGCGTCGTGGCCGAGGAGCTGGAAGGTTGCGCGCACCGCGTCCCCGGCCTTCAGCTCCCGCAGGTAGCGCACATGGGTCTCGGCCGTGTAATACGAATGGCGCTTGAGCGTGACGTAGTCGAGCCCGGCGCCGATCAGCGCCAACACCTCGTCGGCGGCGCGGTCGAACAGCACGTTGTAGTAGGCCATGTTGAGATGGCCGTTGTAGTCGATCCAGTCCGGCTCGATCCGCATGGCGGACGAGACGAACGGCGCGAAAAACACCGGCTTCAGGTCGGCATGGTCCAGCATGATGTTCATGATGTCAGTATGTCAGCGATTCACGACGAAGTCGTGCCGATCTCCCCGGATTCCGACGCTGCGCCGCACACCGGCCCGCACGGTCGAATCGGCATGAGCGCGTCCGCGACCCTGGCCGCCGCGCCGCCGGCTCCGCGACCCTCCCGTTCCACGATGGAGTCCACCGTCGCTGCACTCACGGCAGAATTCGGCAATCTGGTCGTCACCGCCGCGGCGACGCGCGAGCAGCACGGCAACACGGCGAGCTGGGTCGAGAACCAGCCGCCCGACGCCGTCGTCTTCCCGCAGTGCACGGCCGACGTTCAACAAATCGTGCGCATCTGCGCCGCCAACGGGGTGCCGATCATCCCGTTCGGCACCGGCACGTCGCTGGAGGGCCAGGTCAACGCGCCGTTCGGCGGCATCTCGGTCGACACGCGAGACATGAACAAGGTGCTCGCCGTGCATTCCGAGGATCTCGACGTGGTGGTCGAGCCCGGCGTCACGCGAAAGCAGCTCAACGAGCATCTTCGCGACCAGGGGTTGTTCTTTCCGCTCGATCCCGGCGCCGACGCGGCGCTCGGCGGCATGGCGGCGACCCGCTGCTCGGGCACCAATGCGGTGCGCTACGGCACCATGAAGGACGTCACGCTGGCCATGAAGGTGGTGCTGGCGAACGGCGAGGAGATGATCACGGGGCGGCGCGCCAAGAAGTCGTCGGCCGGCTACGACCTCACCCGGCTGTTCGTCGGCTCGGAGGGCACGCTCGGCATCATCACCGAGCTGACGCTGAAGCTGCACGGCATTCCGGAGGCGATCTCGGGCGGCGTCTGCCCGTTCCCGACCGTCGAGGCGGCCTGCAACGCCGTCATCACGACGATCCAGACCGGCATCCCGGTCGCCCGTATCGAGCTGATGGACGCCCTGCAGGTGAAGGCCGTCAACGCCTATTCGCGCCTGACCCTGCCGGAGACGCCGGTGCTGTTCGTCGAATTCCACGGCAGCGAGGCGAGCGTCGCCGAGCAGTCGGCGCATTTCGGCGAGATCGCCCAAGAGTTCGGCGGCGGCCCGTTCGACTGGGCGACCCGGGCCGAGGACCGCACCAAGCTGTGGCAGGCCCGGCACGACGCCTACTGGGCCGCCGGGGCGCTGCGGCGCGGCTCGAAGTCGATCGCCAGCGACGTCTGCGTGCCGATCTCGCGGCTCGCCGAATGCGTGGCCGCGACCCAGGTCGACATCGCCGCGAGCGGTCTCGTCGCCCCGATCGTCGGCCATGTCGGCGACGGCAATTTTCACCTCGCGCTGCTGGTCGACACCGACGACCACGCCGAGGTATCGCGCGCAAAAGCGCTGCTGGAGCGGCTGGTCGAGCGGGCACTCGCCATGGACGGCACCTGCTCGGGCGAGCACGGCATCGGCCAGGGCAAGATGAAGTATCTGGATGCCGAGCTGGGCAAGCCGGCGCTCGCCGTGATGGCGGCCATCAAGGCGGCGCTCGATCCGGCCGGCATCCTCAACCCCGGCAAGATCGTCGCTTGCGGCTGATGGGCCCGACCGACATATAATCGCCGCCGATTCTCGCGAGAGTTCGAGTTCACGGGGGGCCTCGACTCGGCGGCGCGCGAAGATCTCGCTGGCGCCTGCATCCACGCAACATCGAGGCGTCTGACGAAGTCCGTCCGGAGCGCGCACGTGCAGACGACGCTTCTCGGCTTGGCTGTGGCGATGATCCTGGCGCTGCTCGCGGCGCTGGTCGGGCCGTATTTCGTCGACTGGGACGGCTGGCGCGAGACCTTCGAGGCGGAGGCGAGCCGCGCCGTCGGAACGCCCGTCCGGATCGACGGGCCGATCGCCGTGCGGGTCCTGCCGACACCCTCGCTCGATCTCGCCGGCGTCGCGCTGGCGGCCGGCGGCACCCGGCTGTCCGCCCGCTCCCTGCGAGTCGAGCTGGCGCTCGGGCCGCTGCTGCGCGGCGAATGGCGGGTCGCCGAGCTCACCGTCGATGCGCCCCAGCTCGATCTCTCGCTCGACGGCTCCGGCCGCATCGGCGCGCCGGCGCTGCCGGCCGGCTTCGACACCGAGCGCCTGTCGATCGACCGGCTGGTGATCGAGAACGGCCGCGCCGTGCTGTCCGACGCGGTCAGCGGCGGCAGCGTCTCGCTCGACTCCATCGTCTTCAAGGGGGATCTGCGCTCGCTCGCCGGCCCGCTACGCGGCGAGGGCGCCTTCGTCAGTGGAGGCACGCTCTACGGCGTCCGCCTCGGCACCGGCCGGCAGGGCGCCGACGGCGGCATCCGGGTCCGGCTGAACATCGATCCGCTCGACCGGCCCCTGCTGGTCGAGGCCGACGGCACGCTCTGGCTCGGCGGCGCCGCGCCGCGCTTCGAGGGCGCTCTGACGCTGGCCCGCCCGGCCGGCACGGCCGGAGCAGCCGGCACGGCGCGCGGGGCCGGCCGTGCCGCCGCCCACGAGCCCTGGCGGCTCACCGGGCGCGTCGACGCGACCGCGTCGCGGGCCAAGCTCGCCCAGGCGGAGTTCCAGTACGGCCCGGAGGAGCGGGCGTTGCGCCTCGCCGGCGCGGCCGATCTCATGCTCGGCCGCTTCCCGCGGCTCGATCTTTCGGTGTCGGGCCGGCAGCTCGATCTCGACCGCATCGCCGGGCCGGCGACGCCCGACCGGCGGCCGCCGGAGGTCCTGCAGGAGGGGCTGCGCGGCCTGGTCGCGTCGCTGCGTCCGCCGCTGCCCGTCAAGGCGACGCTCGACATCGATTCGCTCAATGTCGGCGGCGGCGTCCTGCAGACGCTCCGCGGCACGCTCGCCACCGGGACCACGACCAGCCCGGACGGCGTCACGCTGGACGGCATCGAGCTGCGGGCGCCGGGCCTCACCCAGGTGCGGCTGAGCGGCACGCTCGCCGCATCCGGTCCCGATCTCGCCTTCGCCGGCCCGGTCAGCATCGACTCGGCCGATCCGCGTGCCCTGTCGGCCTTCCTCGAGGGGCGCGGCGACGCGCCCCCGAAGGACGCGTCAGCCAAGGACGCGCCCCAGAAGTCCATCGGGACCCTGCGGGCCAAGGGCGACGTCACGCTCGACCGCGACCATCTCGCCGTCGAGGCGCTGTCGGTCGAGATCGACCGCAAGGCCGTGGAGGGGCGCTTCGCCTACACCCGGCCGGCGGCCGGCCGCCCGGCTCGCCTCGACGCGACGCTCGAGGCGGCCGAGATCGATCTCGAAGGCGCCGCCGCCCTGGTGACGGGCGCGCTCGGCGGGACGCGGGCCGAATGGCCGCGTGAAGCGACCCTCGCGGTTTCGGCCGGCAAGGCGTTCTGGGGCCGGGTCACGGCCGACCGGGTCGACGCCAGGCTCGGCTTCGACGGCAGCGGCCTGACCATCGACCGCCTCTCCGTCGGCGACCTGCGCGGCGCCAGCCTCGACGCTTCGGGTCGGATCGATACCTCGATCACGGCACCGCAGGGGGCCGTGACGCTGCTGCTCAAGGCGCCGCGCGCCGATGCCCTCGTCGCGCTCGCCGGCGAGTTCGCTCCGGAGTCGGCGGCGACGCTGCGCCGCTACGCGTCGTCGCTCGGCGCTGCCGAGCTGCGGGCGAAGCTCGAGGTCGCGCCGGCCTCGGCCGAGCCGACGGCGGCCGGCGGCCCGGCCCGCTCGGCCGCCAAGCTCACGGTCGATGGCCGGCTCGGGGCGATGCGGCTCGCCGTGTCGGCCAGCGGCACCGGTGATCCGGCCGCGCCGCAGGCCGCCCAGATCAGGTTCGACGGCACCGTGGAGGCGAAAGAAAGTGCCGCGCTCGCCGCACTGATCGGTCTCGATCGGCTGGTCACCGCGGATGGGCGGCCCGCCACCGTCAGCCTGTCGGGCAGCGGCCGGCTCGATGGCGAGGTCGAGGCCAAGGTCGACGTCGCCTCCGGCGGCCTGTGGGTGGCCGCCTCCGGCAAGGGCCGCCGTGACGCGGCAGGGTTTTCGGGACGCGCCGACGTCTCGGTGACGGCCTCGGACGCCAAGGCGCTGGCGGCCGCCGCGGGCGGCGCGTCGCCGCTGCCGGTGTCGCTGCGCGCCCGGGTCGGGCTGTCGCCGACCGAGCTGCGGCTCGACGAGCTCGCCGGCCGCATCGCCGGCGCCACCGTGACGGGCCATCTCGGCATGACGCTGTCCGAGCCCCGCACCGTGGCGGGCCGGATCGAGACGACCGACCTCGATGTGGCGCCGGTGCTTGCGGCGCTCATTGGCGCGACCCGCCGCCCGGCGCCGCGCGATGGGGCTGCTCCGGCGGCCGACGCGTGGTCGGCCGAGCCGTTCGGGCGGCCGGCTTTCGCCGATCTGCACGGGCGCGTCGAGATCGAGGCGGGCCGCGCGGTCCTGCTGCCGAGCCTCGTCGCCCGCGACCTGAAGGCCGTGGCGCGGCTCGACGGCGGCGCGGTGGCTCTCGAAGGCCTGAAGGCTCAGCTCGCCGATGGCGCCCTTTCGGCCGACGCCGAGCTGCGGCTGGTTCCGGCCGGCCTGGCGCTGCGCTCCCGCCTGGCGCTCGCCGGCGCCGATCTGGCGAAGCTTCTGCCCGGGGCCGGCAAGACGCCGCCGGCCGAAGGGCGCATCTCGTTGTCGGCCGATCTCGATGGGGTAGGGCTCAGCCCGGCCGCGTTGATCGGCGCGCTGTCCGGCAGCGGCGCCGTCACGGTGGACGGCGCGCAGCTTTCCGGGCTCGACCCGATGGCGGTCGACGCCGGCGTCCGGGCGGCCGAGCGCGGCCTGCCGCTCGAACGGCTCGGCGGCTATCTCGGCACCGCGCTCGACGCCGGTCGGCTCACGGTGGCGAAGGCGGGCGGGGCGCTGTCGATCACGGATGGGCGGGTGAGGCTCGGTCCCATGGAGGCGACCGTCGAGGGGACGACCGTGGCGCTGACGGCCGGCCTCGATCTCGGCACCGAGGTGCTCGATGCCCGGTTCACGCTGGCCGCGCCGGCTCGCGACGATGGTCCCGGCGGCCGCCGTCCCGAGCTGGCGGTGACGTTGCGCGGCCCACTGGCGGCGCCCAAGCGCGCGGTCGACACCACGGCGCTGGTGACCTGGGTGACGCTGCGCAGCGTCGAGCAGGAGGCCAAGCGGGTCGAGGCGGCCGAGCGCGAGGCCAAGCGCCGCGACGCCGTCGCGGCCGCCGAGCGCGTCCGACTGGACAAGGAGCGGGTCGAGAAGGAGCGGCTTGCCAGGGAGGCCGCCGCCCGCGAGGCGGCCGGCCGGGAGGCCACGGCCCGCGCCGCTGCCGAGCAGGACCGGCTCGCCCGCGACCGTGCGGCGGCTGCCGCGCTCCGGCCCGAGCCCGATCCGACGCCGACCGCGACCACCCGTCCCGTCGAGGCGGCGCCGGCGCTGCCGCCGCCGATCGAGATTCGTCCTCAGCCGGTGCGTCCGACGACGGGCGCCCCGCCGCCGCCCGGCGCACCGGGCCAGCCGACCGCCGCCGCCGCCCGGCCGCCGGCGCCGAAGCCGCCAGCGAGCGCACAGGCCCAGCCTCAGCCGGAGGCGCCGTCGCCGGTGCGGTCGCTGATGCAGCAGCTCTTCAATTTTCAGTGAACACGTAGAAATCCGGTGGACTGACGCCCGGATCCGGGGGCGGCGGCCATCGGACCGAAGGGACCGTCAGTGCGCGACGGTATCATTCGACCGCTCGATCGTGACCGCGACGGCGTTTCGAGTCGGGCCGGTTCGGCCGTTCGGGAGACCCGGACCCGCCCCGGCAATCCTCCGGAGGGCACCCGGAACGGCGATGCCCGGCGCGAGGCCGGGCATCCAGGTCGGCGTGGCGGCGGGGCTGCGTCAGCTTGCCCGCATCGCCGATTGCGGCGTGCGCTCGGAGGTCTCGTGGCCGGACGAGGAGCCCGTCCCGCCGGTTCCGCCGGAACGGTAATGATCGAGCACGAACAGGCGGATCGCCGAGGACAGGTTGCCGTGCCGGCGGTCGGAATCGATCGTCGACACCAGGTCCGACAGGGTGATGTGGCGTGCCCCGGCGATTTCCTTCAGCGCCTTCCAGAAGGCATCTTCGAGGCTCACGCTCGTCTTGTGTCCAGCAATCACGATCGAGCGTTTCACGACTGGCGATTTCATTCACCCTCTCCCGTCTCGAGCCGATGCTGGTCGAGCCCGCGGTCCGACTTCTTGTTCTGAGCCGCGAGCAACGTCCGTTCCACCTTCGGCATCCCATGAAGAACACGGTTCTGGCCGGCGCGTTCCGCAGCTTTTTCGCGGTCGACGCGTTTTCGGACTCTCCTCAGGTTGACGATCTCGGCCATGGCGGTCTCCTTCGGGGGCAAGGATGTTTTCGATCGGCGGGTTAGGTCCCGATACTGGCGAAACCACGGCCGGCCGACAGGAGAGGCGACGCGTCGCACGGATTCGCGACGGTCGCGACTTGCTATACTGGGGACGGAAACAAGCGTTTCGTCAATCCGGGCGGGTCATGGCCTTGGGTTGCATCAGCCGGTCGAACTCCTCGGCCGTGACATGGCCGAGCCGGATCGCCTCGTCGCGCAGCGTCGTGCCGTTGGCGTGGGCAGCTTTGGCGATGGCCGCGGCCTTTTCGTAGCCGATCGACGGGGCGAGCGCCGTCACCAGCATCAGCGAGCGGCTCGTCAGGTCGGCGATCCGACTCTCGTTTGCCCGGATGCCGGCGACGCAATGGTCGGCGAAGGAGCGCGCCGCGTCGGTGACGAGCCGCACCGACTGCAGCAGTGCCAGTGCGATCACCGGCTTGTATACATTGAGCTCGAAATGACCCTGGCTCGCGGCGGTCGTGATGGTGGTCTGGTTGCCGAACACCTGGCAGCACACCATGGTCAGCGCCTCGCTCTGGGTCGGGTTGATCTTGCCGGGCATGATCGACGAGCCCGGCTCGTTCTCGGGCAGCAGCAATTCGCCGAGGCCGGAGCGCGGCCCGCTGGCGAGCAGGCGAATGTCGTTGGCGATCTTGAACAGGCCGGTTGCCGCCGCCGCGATGGCGCCGTGCACGAAGACGACGGCGTCGTGCGCCGCCAGCGCCTCGAACTTGTTGGCGGCGCTGGTGAACGGCAATCCGGTCAGATCGGCCATGCGGCGCGCGAAGGCGTCCGGGAACGCTGCGGGAGCGTTGAGGCCGGTGCCGACCGCCGTGCCGCCCTGGGCCAGCGGATAGAGCTCGCGCAGTGCCGTCTCGATGCGGGCTACGCCTGAGCCGACCTGCGCCGTATAGCCGGAGAATCCCTGGCCGAGCGTCAGCGGCACGGCGTCCTGCAGGTGGGTGCGGCCGATCTTGACGATGGGCTCGAAGGCCGACGCCTTCTCCTCCAGCGCCGTCTCGAGGTGGGCCAGCGCGGGCAGCATCCGCTCGGCGATCTCCTCGACGGCGGCGACATGGATCGCGGTCGGCACGCTGTCGTTGGACGACTGGCTCATGTTGACGTGATCGTTCGGGTGCACGGGCGCCTTGGCGCCGAGGCGGCCCCCCAAAAGCTCGTTCGCCCGGTTGGCGATCACCTCGTTGACGTTCATGTTGGTCTGGGTGCCGGAGCCGGTCTGCCAGACCACCAGCGGGAAATGGTCGTCGAAGCGCCCGGCCACGATCTCGTCGGCCGCCGCGACGATCGCCCGCACGAGCGGTGGCGCCAGCAGGCCGAGCTCGCCATTGACCTCGGCGGCGACCCGCTTCACCCGCGCCAGCGCCCGGATCAGGGGCATCGGAATCCGCTCCTCGCCGATCCGGAAGTTGCGGCGCGAGCGCTCGGTCTGGGCCCCCCAGTAGCGGTCGGCCTGAACCTCGATCGGCCCGAACGTGTCGGTCTCGGTGCGGGTCGTCGTCATGATGGGTCTCCCTGACCGGACGGATGATCGCCTGCGCCGTCATGGTTTCCCGCGCCGCGACGGTCGCGGCTCGGCATCGCTCGGCGCCCGAGACGGCGCGGAGCCGGCCATCGGAGCGACGGTGTCGTCCGGGCTATTTTTTGCGGAAGCGGTCGAGCCGGACCACCTCGCCGCCGCCGGCCGGCTTGTCGGGAGGCGGCTCGCCGGCCTCGGGGGCCGGGTTGGCGGGGGTGGGCGGCTCGGGCGATGCCGGCGGCATGCGCTTGTGGAGCGCCGCCGGGCGGGCAGGGCCGGCCGCCTTGATGGGCGTCGATCCGGCCGGGGCAGGCTCGCTGGTGGTCGCCGCCTCGCCCTCGGGCTCCTCGCCTTCGAGGTCGGACTGCATGGCGAATTCGAGCCCGAACTGCACCGATGGGTCGAAGAAGCCCTTCAGGGCGGTCAGCGGCACGATCAGCCGCTCCGGAATGCCGTTGAACGAGAGCCCGACCTCGAAGCCGTCCTCGGTCACGGTCAGGTCCCAGAACTGGTGCTGGAGGACGATCGTCATCTCGGCCGGATATTGGGCGAGAAGGCGGGGCGACAGCTTCACGCCCGGCGCCCGTGTGTCGAAGCTGACATAGAAATGGTGCTCGCCCGGGAGCCCCTTGGTGGCGGCATCCGACAGCACCGTGCGCACGACGCCGCGCAGCGCGTTCTGGGTCAGAATGTCGTAGCGGATGTAGTCGGTCGGCATGGCGGACCTTCGGCACGGGGCATGGTGCAGCGCACGATTCGCTGCTGATCGTAGGCGCCGGGTCGGAGGAATTCCACCCCACCGCCATCACGCTGCCGCTCGGTCCCGGCGCGGAGGGCAGGGCGGGAACGATGATCGCGCCGGCACCGGGACTCCGAAAGGCGCCTTGTATCGCGGCCCGTCGTCGTGCTGCGGTCCCTGGTCGAGCCCGCGACGATGCTGTCGAGTCGAGCCGGAGGTCGAGAAAACGAGTGGAGGCTTCTGTTGCCAGGTGCCTCCGAACCCCGCCTGCCGGTGCTACCCGTCAGGACTTGAAGATCGGTATTTCAAACCGCTTACGCGGCCTGAGCAACCGGAGCATAGTTGTCGTTGGCAACTATTGCATTGGCCCGATAACGGCGGAACCATGCCGGGCAAAAACACGTCCTTTACGCCCTCGTCGATCCTATTTCGCCCCCGCCGCAACCCAGCATCGATCCTCGTCGTCGACCGCACTGGGCTCCGGTGGAGGCGCCGGGTACCGCCCCCGGGTCCGAAAGGTTTATTACGACGGCCATTTATCGCCATAGCCGGCAAGCCGGCATCTCCAATATAGGAGCAACCGGGGCGCGACGGAAGGGACCGGGACGCGAAGACGGTGCGGTTGTGCTCGAGCGCATGCGTCGCGCAGGATTCCCGGCTCGTTCAAGACGGCGCGGCCGTCGTCCAGATCGTCGCCTTGCCGCCCCGATCCGGACCGTCTGCTCGAGATGCTCCTGACGCAGCGGTTGCCCACGACGCAGTGCTGTCACGAACCGACGTCTGCCGAGCCGCCTCCCGCCGCGTCCCTCGGTGGAGCCTGTGCGAATCTTGAAAACGCGCCGACGAGTCGTCCGCGTTCTCTCTTGCGATACGAGCCGGAGCGCCGCGCATGCGGGTGCGTTTCGCGTAGCGCGCGAGTGGTCGCGTGCATGGTTTGGATGCATGGTCGTCGCCGGGACACCCCGCATACGGTCGCGGGGTGACGTGTTGCACTGCGGCATGAACGCAGGTGCAATGCGCCCGCCGCCGATCGGGCATGCAGAAGCGCACTGCCGCATCAGTGTCGGCCGCAGCGCACCCGACCGGAAGCCCACTGGAGTAATCATACCGGGGATCCTCGGTCGTGATCATCCGGATCGTCGCGTCTGCTCAGCACTCGCGCGATTCGCGTCTGCGCAATTCACAAATCGGCCATCGTGTGCTTCCTGCTGCCGGCGACCTTATGGTAGGACACATCAAAATTCGGGCTCGTGGGGTCGCTGCAGGACCAAGGAGGATTTTGATGTCCGAGGGCGTACAAGCGTCTTCTCAAGGAGCCGTCGAACAGAAACGCACGGTCACATCGGTGGTCTCGCCGGCCCTGGTCGGGGTGTTGGCTCTCGGCGGCTGGTGGAACCTGGCCTCCAGCTCGGTGACCGGAAACGCGCTGCTGGCCTGCGGCGTTCTTCTGCTCGCTTTCGCCATCGGCCTCGTCGTGCTGCGCTGGCCGGTTCGCGATCCGCGCGACTATTACGGCGGCCTCGCCCTGTTCGGACTGGCGCTGTTCATGCTGTGGGCCTCGGCCGATCTGCCGGGCCTGCGCGGCTTCGCCTTCGGGCCCGGCACCGGCCCGCGCATCTTTGCCTCCATCCTGGCCGGCCTCAGCCTGATCGTGATGATCGTCGGCATGTTCACCCAGGGGCCCGGTCTCGAGCGTTACGCTTGGCGGGGCCCGCTGTTCATCACCATCGGCACGCTCGTCTTCGCCATGACGATCCGGCAGTTCGGAATGGTGATCGCCAGCTATGTCAGCATCATCGCGGTCGCGGCCGGAAGCGACGAGGTCCGTTGGATCGAGACCGCGATCTGGGCCGCGGTGCTCACCGGCTTCTGTGTGCTCGTGTTTCCCATCGCTCTCAACCTGCCGCTCCAGCTCTGGCCTGCACAGACCCTGTCCTTCTCGACCTTCCTGAATTTCCGTTGAGCGCTCCCGCGCCTCACCGATCGAGAGTGTCCAAGTCATGACGGATCTGCTCGCCAATCTAGCCCTCGGCTTCGGCGTCGCATTCTCGCCCGCCAATCTCGGCTTCTGCATGCTGGGGGCCCTCGTCGGCACCCTGATCGGCGTGCTCCCCGGGGTCGGTCCGCTCGCGACCATCGCCATGCTGCTGCCGATCACCTTCGGGCTGCCGCCGGTCGGCGCCCTGATCATGCTGGCCGGCATCTATTACGGTGCCCAGTACGGCGGCTCCACCACGTCGATCCTGGTCAACATTCCAGGCGAGGCGGCCTCGGTGGTGACGACACTGGACGGGCACCAGATGGCCCGCCAGGGCCGCGCCGGCCCGGCGCTCGCCATCGCGGCCATCGGGTCGTTCTTCGCCGGCACGGTCGCGACCGTGCTGGTGGCGGCGCTCGGCGCGCCGCTGACCTCGATCGCGCTGCTGTTCGGCCCGGCCGAGTACTTCTCCCTGATGGTGCTCGGCCTGATCTTCGCGGTGGTGCTCGCCAAGGGCTCGGTCGTGAAGGCCCTCACCATGATCCTGCTCGGGCTGATCCTGTCGATGGTCGGATCGGACATCGAGACCGGGCAGTCCCGCATGTCCTTCGACATCCCGGAGCTGGCCGACGGTATCGGCTTCGTCACGGTGGCGATGGGCGTGTTCGGCTTTGCCGAGATCATGCGCAATCTCGAGCACACCGACTCGCGCGACGTCGTCAACGCGAAGCTCACCGGTCTGATGCCGACCTGGCCCGACCTCAAGGCCTGCGCCCCGGCGATCGGCCGCGGCACCGTGCTGGGCAGCATTCTGGGCATTCTGCCGGGCGGCGGCGCCGTCATCGCGGCGTTCGCGGCCTACACGTTCGAGAAGAAGGTGGCCCGCGACCCGTCGCGCTTCGGCCGCGGTGCCATCGAGGGCGTGGCGGCACCGGAGAGCGCCAACAACGCTGCCGCGCAAACCTCGTTCATCCCGCTGCTCACCCTCGGCATCCCGCCGAATGCCGTGATGGCCCTGATGGTCGGCGCCATGACGATCCACGGCATCGTCCCGGGTCCGCAGGTGATGACCAAGCAGCCCGAGCTGTTCTGGGGCATGATCGCCTCGATGTGGCTCGGCAACGCCATGCTGGTGATCATCAACCTGCCGCTGGTCGGCGTGTGGGTGCGGCTCCTGCGGGTGCCCTACCGCCTCCTCTATCCCGCCATCATGATCTTCTGCTGCATCGGCGTGTACTCGATCAACAACTCGCCCTCCGACGTGCTGATCACGGCGGCCTTCGGCCTGGTCGGCTATTGGCTGTCCAAGCACGACTTCGAGCCGGCCCCGATGCTGCTCGGCTTCGTGCTCGGCCCGCTGATGGAGGAGAACCTACGCCGCGCCATGCTGATCGCCCGTGGCGACCCGACCACCTTCCTGGTTCGCCCGATCTCCGCCGGCCTGCTCGCGGTCGCGACCCTGCTCCTGGTCGTCGCCCTCCTGCCGATGATCCGCAAGAAGCGCGACGAGGTCTTCGTCGAAGAGTAGCCGTCTCCGCACGGTCGATCCCGACAGCGCCGCGACTCCGTCGCGGCGCTGTTTTTTTATGGGTGATCACCTGGGCAGTGGCTCCGCGCTTGGGCCGGTGTCCGGGTGGGCGGACTGCGACAGCCTGACGCATGGGCTGCAGGCGTCACAATTCTCTACCAATCAGAGCAATGCGGCCGAATGGCCGCGCATGTCCTCGACTTCAACCGGATCAGGGTCGCCGCATGCCAAGGGCGGCTGACGCCATGTCACTGTCGGAAAAGTCGAATTGATCGGTCCAGGGGAACGCAACAAGGAGTTCGTCATGTCGGTTCGAAGGTTCACGGCCATGCTCGCGGCCGGCTGCCTGCTGGCGACCGCCGGCGCCGCGGTCGCGCAGGGCAGCAATGGCAGCACCTATCCGGTCCGTCCCGTCACCATGATCGTGCCGTTCGCGGCGGGCGGGCCGACCGACGTCGTCGCCCGCATCGTCAGCGATCACATGTCGCGGACGCTCGGCCAGCAGATCGTCATCGAGAATGTCGTCGGGGCGGGCGGCACCACCGGCTCGACCCGGGCTAAACGGGCATCCGCCGACGGCTACACGATCATCATGGGTCACATGGGAACCCACGCGGCCGCCGTGCCGCTCTATCCGAACCTCGCCTACGACCCGTCCGTCGACTTCGAGCCGGTCGGGCTCGCGGCAGGCACGCCGATCCTGATCCTGGCCAGGAAGGACTATCCGGCCAAGGATCTCGCCGAGTTCGCGGAGCATGTGAAGAAGAACGCCGCCACCCTCAACATGGCGCATGCGGGCGTCGGGTCGGTATCCTACACGACCTGCCTGCTGCTCAACTCGATCCTCGACGTGAAGCCGACGGCGGTGCCCTACAACGGCACGGGACCGGCCATGAATGCCCTGGTGGGTGGGCAGGTCGACTACATGTGCGACCAGATCGTCAATGTGGTGTCGCAGGTGCAGGGCGGCTCGATCCGCGCCTACGCCATCGCCACCGCCGAGCGCAACCCGGCGCTGCCCGACGTGCCGACCACCAAGGAGGCCGGCCTGCCGGAGTATTCCGTGTCGGCCTGGAACGCGGTGTTCGCCCCCAAGGGGACGCCGCAGCCGATCCTCGACAAGCTCAGCGAGGCGCTCGACAAGGCGCTCACCGACGAGACCACCCGCAAGCGGCTGCTCGATCTCGGCAGCGACCTGCCGGAGGGCGACCGCCGTGGCCAGAAGGCGCTCGCCTCGCTGGTGCGGAGCGAGGTCGACCGCTGGAGTCGGGTGATCAAGACCGCCGGCCCGGGGAACTGAGGTTCGTGTGTTTACCCTCCCCTCCAGGGGGAGGTGAAGATTTTCGCATCATCATCGTCCACAGCGCCCGTTCCGCTCACGCGGGGCGGGCGTTAGTGTTTGGCCGCGAGTCGCGCCGTCCGGCGCGGCCTCTAGGCGGACGGACGATCCCGACCCATGCGGCAGTATCACGAACTGATGGCGCGCATCCTTGCCGAGGGCGTGGAGAAGCGCGACCGCACCGGCACCGGCACGCGCTCGGTGTTCGGCCACCAGATGCGTTTCGATCTGGCGGATGGGTTCCCCCTGGTCACCACCAAGAAGCTGCACCTGAAGTCGATCGTGCACGAGCTTCTGTGGTTCCTGGCCGGCGACACCAATATCGGCTACCTCAAGCAGAACGGCGTCAGCATCTGGGACGAATGGGCGGACCAGAACGGCGACCTCGGCCCGGTCTATGGCCGGCAGTGGCGCTCATGGCCGGCGCCGGACGGCGGCACCATCGACCAGATTGCTCAGGCGCTCGACCTGATCCGCCGTGATCCCGATTCGCGCCGCATCATCGTCTCGGCCTGGAACCCGGCCGAGCTGCCCAAGATGGCGCTCGCCCCGTGCCACTGCCTGTTCCAGCTCTACGTCGCCGACGGAAAGCTCTCCTGCCAGCTCTACCAGCGCTCCGCCGACGTGTTCCTCGGCGTGCCGTTCAACATCGCGTCCTACGCGCTGTTGACCCATATGTTCTGCGATCAACTCGACCTGCAGCCGGGTGACTTCGTCTGGACCGGCGGGGACTGTCACCTTTACTCCGACCATCTGGCGCAGGCCAAGCTGCAGGTGACGCGGGCGCCCCTGGCGTTGCCGAGGCTTCTCATCAAGCGGCGTCCTGCCACGATTTTCGACTACGCTTACGACGACTTCGAGTTCGCCGACTATCGGACCCATCCCCATATTCCGGCCAAGGTGTCGAAATGACTTCGGCGCGGCCCGGGGCATCCGTTTTCATCGCCTCTTCGGTGGAAGGACTGGATGTCGCTTATGGGCTGCAGGAGCATCTCGACTATACGGCCGAGCCGACCGTCTGGACCCAGGACGTCTTCAGGCCGAGCAGCAGTGCGATCGTCGATCTCCTCGCCGCCACGCGCAGGTTCGAGTTCGCGATTTTTGCCTTCACGGCGTACGATGTCCTGCAATTGCGGGATTCTCGGGTTTCGGTCGTCCGCGACAATGTGATCTTCGAGTTCGGCCTGTTCGTCGGCGCGCTCGGCCTCTCGCGCTGCTTCTTCGTGGTACCGCGCTCGGCGGAGCCGCTTCACCTTCCGACCGATCTGCTTGGCCTGACGCCGCTGACCTATGCGTCCGACAGGTCGGACAAGAACCTGATCGCCGCGCTCGGGCCAGCGGCGAACCGGGTGCGACGGTCGATCCGCGAACAGCTTGCACCGCCTGCCGACGCCGTGCGCGAATCCGTCGCGGCGGAGGCGGGAGGCCGCTCACCGGAAAGGCTGGATGCGCTCGTCGCGGCATGGAACGGCCCGGAGTTGCTGAGCGCCAGGGCAGCCGTGCGCGAGATACCGTCGAGCCCGTACGGATACGACGACGACGAGAAGCCGGCTCATGACGGTCTGCGTCGTCTCTTCGTTTTCTTGGAGGCTTTGGCGGACGCAGTGATCTCGGGCGAAGTCGACGGTCCGGCCGCTCGGGCGACCTTCGGGCAGCCGGTCCGAATTCTTTGGCCGCACATGCATGTTCTCCTGGCGCCACCCAATCAGGCGGAGGAATGGTGGACCCCGACACCCAGGCTCGCCGCGCTCTACGCGCGCTGGGGCGAACCGGCGGAATCGTCCGGGTGACGTAACCCCCGAGGCCCGCATGACGCTCCATCGACCGAGCCTGATCTCGGCGCGGCTGCAGTATTTCCAGGCCGTGGTGCGGTTCGGCTCGATCCGCCGCGCCGCGCAGGCGCTCGGCGTCGCGCCGTCGGCGGTCAGCCGCACGCTGCGGCAGCTCGAGGAGGGGCTCGGCACGCCGCTGTTCGAGCGGGCGCGCCAGCGCCTGAAGCTGACCAGCGCGGGCGAGATCCTCGTCTACCACGCCGCGGCGAGCGCCGCCGAGCTGGAGCGGGCCTGCACCTTCATCGACGATCTCGAAGGGCTGCGGCGCGGCACTGTCGCGGTCGCCGCCGTGGAGAGCGTCACGCGCGGGATGCTCCCGGCGGTGCTGTCGCGCTTCTGGGAGCGCTGCCCCGAGGTCGAGGTGCGGCTCATCGTGACGGGCTCGGCCCAGGCGTTCGAGGCGGTGTCGCGCGGCGAATGCGACCTGGCGGTCGGCTTCGACGTGCGCCCGCCCAAGGCGACCCGCCGGCTCGCCGGCGCCGGCCTGCGGCTCGGTGCGCTGCTGCGGCCCGACCATCGGCTCGCCGGCCGCCGGCAGGTGCGGCTCGCCGATTTCACCGGCGAGCGGGTGATCCTGGCCGACGCCAGTCTCACGCTCGGCGCCTCGCTGGAGGCCGCGATGCCGGGCGATGCCGCCGCGCTGCGCGCCGCCGCCGTGACCAACTCGATCCATCTGATGAGCGACCTCGCGGTGCGCGGCCACGGCGTCACGTTCCAGACCCGCGTCGGCGTCGAGCACGAGCTCGACGCCGGCCGCCTCGTCTTCGTGCCGCTCGCCGATCCGCGGCTGCGGCCGCGCAAGCTGATGCTGGTGGCCCGCGCCAAGGCACACCTGCCGGCCGGCCCCGCCGTGCTGGCCGCCCTGCTGACCGAGGCCGTGCAGGCGCTCGACGGGCAGTGACGAGTGTTGCCGGCAGGGCAACACCTTGGTCACCAATGTCCCTCTATCCGGATCACCGGCCCGATGCGACAGTCGGCGCGACGGGGCCGGCCGCCGGCGCTTGCGGTGGCCCGAGGAGGGTGATGCGATGACGCCGAGATCCGTGCTCGCCGGCATTTTTGGGCTCGCCGCGCTGACGGCCGCAGGCCTCCTCGCCGCGCCCGCCGCGGCCCAGGAGCCGACCAAAATCCGGTTCACGCTGGACTGGAAGATTTCGGGCCCGCACGCCTGGTACTACTGGGCGAAGCAGAAGGGCTACTTTGCCAGCGAAGGCCTCGACGTCACCATCGACCAGGGCGAGGGCTCCGCCGCCACCGTGACGCGGGTGATGAGCGGCGCCTACGACGCCGGCTTCGGCGACATCAACGCCATCATGCAGACCGCCGCCGCCAAGCCCGGCGAGCAGCCCGTGATGGTCTATCTCGTCTACAACCGCGCGCCCTATGCCGTGATCGTCAAGGCCGATGGGCCGATCAAGACGCTGAAGGATCTCGAGGGCCGCACCGTCAGCGCGCCGGCCGGCTCGGCGACGCTGCGGCTGCTGGCACCGCTCGCCAAGGCCAACGGCTTCGACGCCGGCAAGGTGAATATCCTCAACGCCGCGCCCAATCTGATCGAGCAGATGCTGGTGCAGGGCCAGGCCGACGCCATCGCCCAGTTCTCGGTGACGAGCTGGATGAACTTCGTCGCCATGAAGCGCGATCCCGAGAAGGATTTTCGCTGGTTGATGTACAGCGATCTCGGGCTCGACCTCTATTCCAACGGCGTGATGGTCTCGCAGAAGCTCCTTAAGGAGAAGCCCGAGGCGGTACGCGGCCTCGTCAAGGCGATCAACCGTGCCGCGATGGACGTCGCCGCCGATCCGGATGCGGCGATCGCCATGCTGGTCGCCCTGGAGCCGCTGATCAATGCCGACATCGAGAAGCAGCGGCTCGTCTACACGGTGAAGTCGCTGATGATCTCTCCCGAGACCGCACGCCTCGGCCTGGGCGATCTCGACGACGCGCGGCTCGCCGCGGCGATCAAGACGGTGGCGGACGCCTACGGACTTCCCACGGTGCCGGACGTGCGCGCCGTGTTCTTGCGCGATTTCCTGCCCCCGAAAGCCGAGCGCGACATCGCCGCCGCGGCCGCGAAGGCGAGATGAGACGCCGTTTCGTCATTCCGGGGCGCGGGCCGCAGGCCCGCGAGCCCGGAATCCATACACACAGACAGGGATTATGGGTTCCGGGCCCGCACCTTCGGTGCGTCCCGGAACGACGGGCTCGGGTTGCTGGGAGATGACCATGACCGACCACGAAAAATTCATGCGCATCGCCATCGACGAGGCCCATAGGGGCGCCGCGATGGGCGAGCAGCCGTTCGGTGCCGTCGTCGTGCTCGGTGGCCAGGTGGTGGTGTCGACGCCGAGCCTGAAGGTCTCGACCTCCGACACCACGGCGCATTCCGAGACGCTCGCCATCGGGCTCGCCACCAAGAAGCTCGGCCGACGCGAGATCCCGGAGGCGGTGTTCTACTGCACCTGCGAGCCGTGCCCGATGTGCTGCGGCGCCGTGCTCAACGCCGGCATCAGGACCATGGTGATCGGGGCGCGCAACCGCCACGTCAAGCAGTACGCGAAGCTCGCCTTCAACTTCAAGGACTACACGGTCGAGCGCTTCGCCGTGATGGTCGGCTGGGACCTGACCGTGATCGAGGGCGTGCTCGAGGACGAATGCGTCGCGCTTTATGGCGGCGCCGCCGTGCCGCTCACCCGCTGACCCGCCGAGCCCGAGAGCACCCATGACCCCGCACGCCGTCGAGGCCGTGATCGCCGGGCTGAAGGCCGCCGGCGTCAGTGTCGTCTGCTATCTGCCGGACTCGCTGTTCAAGGAGCTCTATCCGGCCCTCGACGCCGATCCGGACATCCGCACGATCAGGGTCACCAACGAAGGGGAGGGGGCGGCGATCTGCGGCGGCGTGTTCCTGTCGGGCAAGCGTGCCGCGTTGGTGATGGAGAACTCCGGGCTGCGGGCCGCGATAGAACCACTCGCCCGCATGGGCATGGGGGCCGGCATCCCGGTGATCATGCTGATGAGCTACCGCGGCGATCTCGGCGAGAACAACTGGTGGGCCGTGCCGCACGGCATGACCATGGAGCCGCTGCTCGAGGCGATGCGCATCCCGTACCGCGTGATCGACGAGGCCGCCAAGGTGAAGCGAGCGATCGAGGATGCCGTGACCTGGTCCTACGCGGCCTATTATCACTCCGCCGTGGCGCTGACCGGAGAGCTGGTGCGATGAGCGCGACGGCCACACCCGAGACGACTGCGACGCCCGAGAAAATGAAGCGTTTCGATTGCATGCGCGTGCTCGCGCCCATGCTGAAAAGCGAGCTGGTGATCCTGTCGCTCGGCGCCAGCGTCGACGAATGGTACACGGCCGCGCCGCACATGCGCGAGGCGAGCCTGTTCCAGCAGCAACTCGGCTGCGTGACGCCGCAGGCGTTCGGGCTCGCGGTCGGTCTGCCGCATCGGCGCATCGTGTCGCTCGATACCGACGGCGGCATGATGTTCAACCTCGGCATTCTCGCGACGCTGGCCAACGAGCGGCCGAGGAACCTGCTGGTCGTCGTGTGGGACAACGAGTGCTACCAGTCGATCGGCGGGCCGCCGACCCACACGGCGGGCGGCCGGGTCGACATCGCCAAGATCGCCGCCGGGGCCGGAATCGAGGAGGCCCACACGGCGCGCACGCTCGACGACTTCGAGGCACTGTGCCGGCGTGGCCTCGCCGCCGACGGGCCGTTCGTGATCGTCGCCAAGGTCGACCGCGACAGCCGCCGCGACATCAGGCGCAAGCACTCGGACGGCCGCGAGGACAAGTACATCTTCGTGCGCCACGTCGAGGCGACCGAAGGCATCGTCATCATGGGCCCGAGCGAGCACAATTGACGGGCCGCGGCCAGGTCGGAATGGACGCTGGCGTCAGTCCACGTAGGTCGGCGCCGGCGCGTCGCGGCGGCCGAAGCGATCCTTGAGCCGCAGCAGCGGCGCCTCGATGAAGCGATAGGACAGCGCCGCCGTGGCGAAGGTCGCGACGACGGCGAGCGCCACCCAGGCGGCCGGCGCGCCGGTGGTGAACACCTGGTAGGGCGCGAGGCCGAGCAGGAACAGCAGCAGAAGGTGATAGAGGTATAGGCCGTAGGAGATGCGGCCGACATAGCGCAGCGGCCGCCACGACAGCACGGTGCGGGCCATCGACGCCAGGCGGTCGCGCGAGGCGATCAGCAGCGACACGGTTCCGACGCTGACGAGCGCGTAGCCGAGCAGCGCGACGGTCCAGTACCAGCCGCCGGGCGGGATCAGACCGATGGCGCGGGCGCCCTGGTCGGCGGCGAGCAGCACCGTTCCGGCGACGAGCTCCGCATAGGGACGCCAGCGAGCGGTCGGCGCGCCGGCGAGCTCGCGGAAGGCGAGCGCGGCGCCGAGCGACAGCGACATCATCCGGGTCGCGCTCGACATGTAGATCAGGCTTGCCGCGAGCGTAGCCTCCAGCGTCGCGGCGAGCAGCAGCGCGACCAGCATGGCGAGCCCGGGAACCAGGGTGCCACAGATCCGGCGGCCGCGCGCCAGCGGGATCGCCGCGATCAGGGCCGGCCAGACGATATAGAACTGCTCCTCGACGGCGAGCGACCAGGTGTGCTCCAGCGGGTTCGGCGTCGGATTGAACGGATGGTAGTAGTTGAACGTGTAGGTCACGAGGCTCAGGAGCGCCTCGCCGTCGAATGGAAACGCCAGCACATAGACGGCGACGCACAGATAGTAGATGGCGAAGATGCGCAGCGCGCGGCGGGTGTAGAAGACGCGCAGCGAGATCGAGCCGGTGCGCACCCGCTCGTCGAGCAGAATTCGCGTGATCAGGAAGCCGCTGAGCACGAAGAACAGGTCGACCCCGATATAGCCGGCCCGGATGGCCTGCCCGACCGACCAGAAGGCTTTCGCGATCACCGAGCCCTGGACGAAGGGGAGATGCACCCACAGCACGAGCATGACGGCGACGGCACGCAGGCCGTCGAGCGCCGGCAGGTGAGCCAGCGGGGGGCGCGTCGAGAGTGTCCCGTCGCGGGACGACATCCGGGATGCGGCGTGGAGGTTCATGCGGACAGCCGTTCCAGATGTTTCATTTCGGCGAGGCGTCCCGAAATGGAACGCGATGGAGGCAGAGCACGGTGGCAAGCAAATGCCACGCCCTCGTCGGTGGAGCTGCATCACGGTTGCGCGATGACGCCGGATGTTTTCGCAGACTATGACTGCGCCTGGTGCGGATAGTCCGAAGCAACGACCGTCCGACCGCGCCGTGCGGCCGGCCAGCGGGTCTTCGGTGGGCCAGCCTTCAGCGCGTCAGCGCATTCAGCGCGGCGAGCAGGAAGATCGTCAGCACCACGCCGATCACCCGCAGCACGACGAGGAGCTTGTCCACCCGCGCCTGGGTGTCCTCGTCGACGGCGCGCACCAGGATCTTCCGTCCGCGCAGCGTCGCCTGCTGCGGCGGATCGTCCGGCGCTGCCGCAGCCGGTGCTGTCGCGGCGAGTGTAGCGGGGGCGACGGCATTCGTCGTGACGATGGACGGTGTCTCGGTGGGCTCCGCTGCCGCCAGGCGATAGTAGTGCGTGATGGCGTAATGCTCGTTGCAGATCTTGTAGAGCGGGATCAGCCGGTCGAACAGGAACAGCGGGCCGACCGGCCACAGCTTGAGGTGTGCCGATGCCTCGGATCCCGCCGGCTGGAAGGCGACGACGCGCAGGCCGAACCGGAGCACCAGCCAGAAGATCGCCAGCACGCCGGCCACCCACCACACCACCTTGCCGGGGCGCAGGCCGTGGTCGGCGAGCGCCCACAGCATCACGGCGAAGGCGGATCCGATCAGGTCCGAGACGGCGGCGACCATGGCGCCGAGGCTGCTTCGCACGGTGCGGCCCGATCCGCCCGGGTCGGGGCCGGAGGCTGCGGTCGCCTGCGTCCCGGCCGGGCAGAAGGCCGCGACGAAGGGCAGCCACCGCGCCGTGTGGGCGCACAAATCGAGATTCTTGCGCTGGATGCGAAGCTCGTTGGGGTCAGCGCCGGCCTTCTCGAACGCATCGACGAAGGTCAGGAACGGCTGTGACGAGGGCGCCTTGTTCTTGCCGAGCCAGAGCAGCACCTCGTCGACGGCCGGCAGCTCGACCTGGCTCGCCAGCTTGGTGCCGTAGTCGACGCCGCAGGCCGGCGTCGCCTTGTGGACGCGGCCGAATTTCAGCCCGTCCAGATAGGTGATGTAGGGCTTCTGGTGGTCGGCGAAATTGTAGATGGCGGCGCCGGCCGACAGGCCGATGGCTTCGAGCTTGTGCAGCTCGGAGACGCGCTGGAAATCGCGGTGGCCGGCCCGCAGATCGGCGATCGGCGAGGCGCGGTCGCCCCACAGGTCGACGATGAGATTGCCGTCCACCCGCGTGCCGTTGAGGGCCAGGATGGTGACCGGGTGGTGCGCGTCCGGGATCTCGCCGTCATACGGCCTCGCCCAGTTGAACGCGGTGAGGCAGAAGGCGGCATGAACGGTGGTGTCGAACAGGTAGAACTCGAGATAGCGGCTGCCGGTGACGCCCTCGATGCCGACCGTGCGCTCGCTTCCGTCCGGCAGCGTCTCGGTCTCCTCGCGGCAGCCGCGCAAGAGCCCGTCGGCCTCGGGCGGCAGCTCGGGCCGGGTGATCCGGCGCCGCTCGGCATCGGCGACGGCCGAGATGGCGGCGCTGCGGAACAGCGTCTGGGTGTAGGTCGCCGGCCGGCCCGCGACGGCGTGCCGCCACCACGGATAGCGGATCGCAGCGGCGCCCGCGCCGATGGTGACGACCTTGCCGAAGCCGGCCTGGTCGGCCGTCAGATAGCCGATCGTCGAGGCATTGATGTGGTAGGCGCAGCGCGCCTCGGTCTCGTCCAGCCCGAGCGTGCCGCCGATCTGGCTCGACTGCAGCCACAGGCGCGAGAACGCCGAGCGCGTCATGTCGAGGTCGCCCGACACGGTGATCCGGATCAGATGCGCGTCGAGAAAGACGACCGCCGCCTTGTGCTGCCACGAGCCGCTCACCTGGGTGTCGTAGACGCGCAGCTTGCGCATGAAGCTGCCGCCGAAATAGACCGAGCCCTCGATGCGGGCGCGGTTGAGCCGCAGCGTCTCGAACAGCACCGCGTATTCCAGGCTGAGATCGCCCTTGACGCGCAGGTTGCGGGCGTCGACCACGCCGTCGAACACCGAGCGGTCGAGCACCAGCGAGTAGGGCAGGTCGACGCCGGCGAGATCGAGCCCGTCGCAGAACAGCGCCCCGATGATGCGGATGCCGGTCGGCGCGATGTCGGCCTGGCGGGCGAGCCGCTTGACGGTGTCGCGGGGGAGCTTTCGCGGATCGGCGCCGTTGTTGCACGCCTTGCTCCAGTCGCGCTCGCCGAGCGGCATGCCGGCCCTCTCGGCGATGCCGGAGCCCGCCTGGCGCGGCACGCAGGCCGGGCTCGGCGCCATCACGACCTCGTTGCCGGCGGCGAGGCACGCGGCCACCATGCCGAGATCGGGCTTGACGGCACCCGGCGGGACGGCATCCTGCGCGCGGCCCGGGCCGGCTGCGATCGTCATGGCCGTGATCGCAGCGATCACGATCAGGGTGGCCGCGATCGGCCCGACACGAAGGCGCCCGGCCGAACCGAAACCCTGGCTGTGCACTGCGCCGCTCCTCTCGAGACCTACCGATTCGGTCTGGGAATGATGGAGAAAATACCATCGCATCGCAACCGGGGCGTGTCTGATTGTGTCTGTAGCGCGTGAAGAGGGCAAGGATCTGGGGATGGTCCGTCCAGGAATGACACGGATCGCGCTGGTGATCGTCGCCGCGGTCGCCGACAACGGCGTGATCGGACGCGCCGGCGCGCTGCCGTGGCGGCTCAAGTCCGATCTCCGCCACTTCCGCGCCCTCACGCTCGGCCATCCCGTGGTGATGGGGCGCAAGACGTTTGTCTCGATCGGCAAGCCGCTGCCCGGGCGCACCACCGTGGTGGTGACGCGGGATCCGGCGTTCGGGGCGCCCGGCGTGGCTGCGGCGCCGGATCTCGGCACGGCGCTGGCGGTCGCCCGCGCCGACGCCCTGCGGCGCGGGGCCGATGCCGTCATGCTGGCCGGGGGCGGCGAGCTCTATGCGGAGGCGATGGAGCTGGCCGACCGGCTCGAGATCACCCGGGTGCACACGCGCCCCGTGGGGGACGCGGCCTTTCCGGGCATCGACCCGACGTTGTGGCGTGAGACCGCGCGCCGCGCCGGGACGCAAGGACCGGAGGACGAGGTGCCGTTCACGGTCTGCACCTTCGAGCGGACAATCCCGCCGTCTGCGTCCGACCGTGGCGCCGCGGCAAGTCCGCGCGTTGAAACGGGGGTTGGTTTCCTATAACCCAGGCCACATCTTAGCGAAACGCTCCGGCCGGGAGCGTTGTCGAGGTGCGACCGGGTGACCGGGCGCCGGTCGTAAAGGAAAAGGGCAGCATCGATGCCGTGGAGCAATCAGGGCGGCGGCCCGTGGGGAAGTGGCCCCAAGGGACCGTGGGGATCCGGACCGCAGTCGACGGGTCCGACTCCTCCGGATCTCGAGGACTTGCTGCGCCGCAGCCAGGACAGGCTCCGTCGGGTGCTGCCGGGCGGCAGCCTGGGCGGCAAGGGCATCGCCGTGCTGCTGGCGATCGCCGTGGTGCTGTGGGGCCTCTCCGGCTTCTACCGGGTCGAGCCCGACGAGCTCGGCGTCGTGCTGCGCTTCGGCAAGTACACCCGCGACGCCACGCCGGGCCTGAACTATCACCTGCCGTATCCGGTCGAGTCCGTGCTCACCCCCAAGGTCACCCGGGTCAACCGGATCGACATCGGCATGCGGGTGGTCGAGGATCTGCGCCGCGGCACCACCATGCGGGACGTGCCGGAAGAGAGCCTGATGCTCACCGGTGACGAGAACATCGTCGACGTCGACTTCTCGGTGTTCTGGGTGATCAAGCCGACCGGCGGCGCCAGCCAGTATTTGTTCAACATCCAGAACCCCGAAGGCACCGTGAAGGCGGTCGCCGAGAGCGCCATGCGCGAGGTGGTCGGCCGCTCCGATGTCCAGCCGATCCTGACGGGCGCCCGGCAGACCATCGAGACCGCCGTGCACGATCTGATGCAGAAGACCCTCGACAGCTACGGCGCCGGCATCCAGATCACCCAGGTGCAGATGCAGAAGGTCGATCCGCCGTCGCAGGTCATCGACTCGTTCCGCGACGTGCAGGCGGCACGCGCCGACCTGGAGCGGGCCCAGAACGAGGCGCAGACCTACGCCAACCGCGTGGTGCCGGAGGCGCGCGGTCGCGCCGCCCAGGTCACCCAGTCGGCCGAGGCCTATCGCGAGCAGACGGTCGCCGAGGCGCGTGGCCAGGCCGGCCGCTTCAGCAAGATCTACGAGGAGTACAAGAAGGCTCCCGAGATCACCCGCGAGCGGCTCTATCTCGAGACCATGGAGCGGCTGTTCGGCGGCTCCGACAAGATCATCCTGGACCCGGGCGCCGGGGCGCTCGGAACGGCCGGCGGCATCGTGCCCTATCTCAATCTCGACGAGCTCGGGCGCCGCCACACGCAGCCGCAATCCCAGGCCCCGCGTCCCCAGACGGGAGCCGCCCGATGAAGACCGGCATCGCGGGCGGCATCGCCGCCGTCGTCATCCTTCTGATCCTGGTGCTCGGCTACGCGTCGCTGTTCACCGTCTACCAGACCCAGCAGGCCCTGGTGGTCCGCCTCGGCGACCCCAGGCGGATCGTCACCGAGCCCGGGCTGCACTTCAAGGTGCCGCTGATCGACAACGTGATCTATGTCGACAAGCGCATCCTCGATCTCGAGAACCCGGCCCAGGAGGTGATCGCCTCCGACTCGAAGCGGCTCGTGGTCGACGCCTTCGCCCGCTACAAGGTGGTCGACCCGCTGCGCTTCTATCAGACGGTCGGCTCGGTCGAGGGAGCCAATTCGCGGCTCGCCACCCTGCTCAACTCGGCACTCCGCCGCGTGCTCGGCGAATCCAGCCTCACCGCGGTGGTGCGCGACGAGCGTGCCCAGATGATGGCGCGGGTGCGCGAGCAGCTCGACCGCGAGGCGCACGCCTTCGGCATCAACGTGATCGACGTCCGCATCCGGCGCGCCGACCTGCCGGAGCAGAACAGCCAGGCCGTCTATCAGCGCATGCAGACGGAGCGCCAACGCGAGGCGGCCGAGTTCCGCGCCCAGGGCAGCCAGCGCGGCCAGGAGATCCGGGCCCGCGCCGACCGCGACGTCACGGTGCTGGTGGCCGATGCGACCTCCAAGGCCGAGCAGACCCGCGGCGAGGGCGACGCGACGCGAAACCGCATCTTCGCCGACGCGTTCGGCCAGGATCCGGACTTCTTCACCTTCTACCGCTCGATGCAGGCCTACGAGGCCGCCCTCAAGCCCGGCGAAACCCGCTTCCTTCTGCGGCCGGATTCGGAGTTCTTCCGCTATTTCGCCAATGCGAGCGGTCGCCCCCCCGCTCAGGCGACCGCGCCCGCCTCGCCCGCCTCGCCACCCGCGGCGGCCGCACGTTGAATCCGGCGGAGCCCGCTCCCGAAACGGGGGGCGGGCTCCGGCGCGGGTTACCGCCCGCGCCAGTCCTCGGGGCCCCAAATGTCCGCGTTCCTGGTCGCGCTCGGTCTTGTCTTCGTGCTCGAAGGCCTTCTGTTCGCGGCGTTTCCGGGTCCGGCCCGGCGGGCCGCCCAGGCCCTCACCGAGACCCCCGAGCACACCCTGCGGATCGTCGGGGTGGTCAGTGCGGCGCTCGGCGTCGGCTTGATCTGGCTGATCCGGGCACTATCCTGAGACGGAGGGCCGATGTGGCGGAGCCGCCATTCCGCCCCAATCCGTCCGTAATGGCGCGTTCCGTCCGCGTCGTGCGCCCCGCCGAGCGCGGGTGCGCCGCGTCCCTTAGTTTTTAGGTTCGTCCTCCGAGGAGATCGCCAGGTCATGGCCGGCCTTTCGTTCGAACGCATCCGCCAGCTTCGTCGCCCGCTTGCCGCGGCGGCCCTCGCTGCGGCCCTCGTGGCGGGCGACGCCCGCGCCGCCTCGCGCGGCCCCGACGGTATCGCCGACATCACCGAGAAGGTGATGGACGCGGTCGTCAACATCTCCACCTCGCAGAACGTCGAGGCGCACGGCAACGCCGTGCCGAATCTGCCGCCGGGCGCGCCGTTCGAGGAGTTCTTCGAGGAATTCTTCAAGAACCGCCGCGGCGGCCAGCAGGGCGAGACCACGCCGCGCGAGCGGGCGCCGCGCCGCGTCAACTCGCTCGGCTCCGGATTTGTGATCGACCCGTCCGGCATCGTGGTCACCAACAACCACGTCATCGCCGACGCCGACGAGGTCACGGTGATCTTCAACGACGGCACCCGCCTCAAGGCCGAGGTTCTCGGCCGCGACCAGAAGATCGACCTCGCCGTCCTCAAGGTGAAGCCGGACAAGCCGCTCAAGGCGGTGTCGTTCGGCGACTCCGACAAGCTGCGGATCGGCGAGTGGGTGGTGGCGATCGGCAATCCGTTCAGCCTGGGCGGCACCGTCACGGCCGGCATCGTCTCGGCCCGCAACCGCGACATCAACTCCGGACCCTACGACAACTACATCCAGACCGACGCCGCCATCAATCGCGGCAATTCGGGCGGCCCGCTGTTCAATCTCGACGGCGAGGTGGTCGGCATCAACACGGCCATCATCTCGCCGTCCGGCGGCTCGATCGGCATCGGCTTCTCGGTACCGTCGAAGACCGCCGTCGCGGTGATCGACCAGCTCCGTCAGTTCGGCGAGACCCGCCGCGGCTGGATCGGCGTGCGCATCCAGCAGGTCACCGACGACATCGCCGAGAACCTGAACATCAAGCCGGCGCGCGGTGCGCTGGTCGCCGGCGTCGACGACAAGGGCCCGGCCAAGCCCGCCGGCATCGAGCCGGGCGACGTGATCGTCCGCTTCGACGGCAAGGACATCAAGGAGATGCGCGACCTGCCGCGCGTCGTCGCCGACACGCCGGTCGGCAAGGATGTCGACGTGGTGGTGCTGCGCAAGGGCAAGGAGGAGAAGAAGACCGTCAAGCTCGGCCGGCTCGAGGACGGCGAGAAGCAGGCGGCGCTGAGCACCAAGAAGGGCAGCGGCGCGCCGGAAGAGAAGTCGGTCGTCCAGTCGACGCTCGGCCTCGCCCTCGCCAATCTCAACGACGACCTGCGCAAGCGCTACAAGATCAAGGACACGGTCAAGGCCGGCGTGGTGATCACCGGCATCGACTCGAAGTCGGCCGCCGCCGAGAAGCGCCTCGCCGCCGGCGACGTGATCGTCGAAATCTCGCAGGAGGCGGTGGAGACCGCGCCCGACGTGCAGAAGCGCATCGACCAGCTCAAGAAGGACGGCCGCAAGTCCGCCCTGCTGCTGGTCGCCGGCGCCGACGGCGACCTCCGCTTCGTCGCCCTCTCGCTGCAGTAGGCGCGCGCGGCCTCTCCCCCCGCGGGGAGAGGCCGGAGTCCGCGCGACAGCGAGGGCTTCGCCTCGATGGAAAGACTGCTCATGCCCGGCCTCGTGCCGGGCATTTTCATGAGATGGCGCAAGCAACGACCGTCATTCCGGAAGCCGACCGAAGGTCGGCTGTCCGGAATCCATAACACCGGTCTGTGTGTATGGATTCCGGGTTCGCCGCTGCGCGGCGCCCCGGAATGACGGGTTGCGGTGCGCCCCTCACACCGCCTTGATCAGCACGTGCTTCTTCTTGCCGAGCGACAGCTTGATCACGCCGTCGCCGCCGAGGTCTTTCAGGCCGAGCACCCGCTTCTCGTCCGTCACGGTGGCGTCGTTGACCTTGAGGCCGCCGGCCTTGACCTGGCGGCGGGCTTCGCCGTTGGAGGCGACCAGCCCGGTCTTCTCGGCGAAGGCGGTGAGCACGCCGAGGCCAGCCTCGAGTTCGGCGCGGGCGACCTCCACGGTCGGCAGGTTTGCCGCGACCGAGCCTTCCTCGAACGTTTTCCGCGCCGTCTCGGCGGCCTGCTCGGCGGCGGGCCGGCCGTGCACCAGGGCGGTCGCCTCGGTCGCCAGGACCTTCTTGGCCTCGTTGATCTCGGCCCCGCCGAGCGCCGCGAGGCGCTCGATCTCGGCGAGCGGCAGCAGCGTGAACAGTTTCAGGAACGACACCACGTCGCCGTCCTCGGTGTTGCGCCAGAACTGCCAGTAGTCGTACGGGCTCAGCATGCCGGCATCGAGCCACACGGCCCCGGCCGCGGTCTTGCCCATCTTGGCGCCCGAGGCGGTGGTGAGCAGCGGGCAGGTCAGCGCGTGCAGCGGATGCGTGCCCATCCGGCGGCCGAGATCGATGCCGTTGACGATGTTGCCCCACTGGTCGGAGCCGCCCATCTGCAGGTTGCAGCCGTAGCGCCGCGCCAGCTCGACGAAGTCGTAGGATTGCAGGATCATGTAGTTGAACTCGATGAAGGAGAGCTCCTGCTCGCGCTCGAGCCGGAGCTTCACCGAGTCCATGGTCAGCATGCGGTTGATCGAGAAGTGGCGGCCGACCTCGCGCAGCATCTCGATGTAGTTGAGCGTCGTCAGCCACTCGGCATTGTCGGCCATGACGGCGTCGCCGCGCCCCTCGCCGAAGGACAGGAAGTTCGAGAACACCCGCTTGATGCTGTTCTTGTTGGCGTCGATCTGCTCGTAGGTGAGCAGTTTTCGCGTTTCGTCGCGGCCGGAGGGATCGCCCACCCGCGTGGTGCCGCCGCCCATGAGAGCGATCGGCTTGTTGCCGGTCTGCTGCAGCCAGTGCAACATCATGATCGAGATCAGGTGGCCGACATGCAGCGAGGCCGCCGTGCAGTCGTAACCGACATAGGCGACGAGCTCGTTCTTCTTCGCCAGGGCGTCGAGCCCGGCCGCATCCGACACCTGGTGGATGAAGCCGCGGCTCTCCAGGACGCGGAGGAAATCGGACTCGTAGCTGCTCATGACCTCGTCCTCGCTGCGGGGAGGCCGGCGTCGCGACACAATGGCGTCGCCTGCGAAAACGCCGGCTGCACCAGCCGATGCCCGGCACCAGTGCCCTCGCGCCGTTCGGGCCGGGGTGTATCAGGTCCGGCGTCGATTTCAAATCGGAGTGGGGTTTGCTGCGGACGAGCCGGTCCGGGCTGGGCGTCCGGTGGGACGCCCAGCCGTCGCGTCGGCTCGGGGACGGCGGGGAAAGCCGGCCGGCACGACTTCGCAGCGCTCGGCGACGCCTGCCGGGCCCCCCTAGGGGCCGGGCCGGTTCGACAGCCATCGTCTGCGTCGGCTCTTTATCGTATTTATACGGATCGGAATGCGTCTAGATCAGATTCGGAGCGGTTCACGATCCGCTCCGAATAGTTCATCCCCGCAAAAAAACCGGGTCGCGACCACCCCGACTGTTCGAATATGCATGGCGGGGCCGGACCACCTAACCGGCTGTTAAGTCTGGACTTGCACTGTGAGGCGACAATCACAGCGCCTAACCCGCCATTTTCGAACGATCTCCGAAACCTTCCAGCGGCGACGCAAACCGAGTCGAAACAATGAGCGCCACGTTGTTGCATCGCGTGCGAAGCATCAAAATATGCACGTCGCTCTACATCCTGTTCGGGCTTTGCGCGGTCGTGATGAGTGTGCAATCCGGGCGGGAGATCGTCGATGCGTGGACGAACGTCCAGGCCACCGCCCGGATCGAGGCGGTCGCGAGTGCCAACCGCGCCTTGTTCAACGTCATCCAGTTCTCCCTGACGGAGCGCGGCATGATGTTCATCGCGCTCGAGGCGGCGGATCCTGCCGATCCCAAGCTGGCCGACCAGTTCGCCGCCGCGCGGGCCAAGGCAGGTCCCGCGATCGAGGCGCTACTGACCGCCTGCGGAGAGACCAGGTGCGCCGACGGCGACGTGGTCGGAAAACTCCGGCAGCTCGTCGCCGCGGTGGTCACGATGCGTGAAAAGGCCGACCGCGCGATCGAGCTGCCGCTCGCGCAGCGCCCCGCCGGGCTCGGGAAGGAATGGTTCGCGACCGCGTTGGCGCTCGGCAACGAGCTCGAGCGGGTGTCGGCGGCGTTGAGCGACCAGATCCGCATGGCCGATCCGGAAATCGCCGAGCTGGTCGGGATCAAGGAGGCCGCCTGGATCGCGCGGGCCCTGAGCGGCAACGAGCGGACGCTCATCCAGCAGATGATGGCGGCGCGGGCGCTTCCTCCGGACATTCGCGAGAGGCGGGGCGGGCTCAACGGGCAGGCCGAGGCCGCGTGGCGCATCGTCCGGGCTCTGTCGGCGCGTCCCGGCGTGCCGGCGTCGGTGGTCGCTGCCGTGCAGGCGGCGCACACGAGCCGGTTCGACGTCTATCCGAAGAAACGGGCCGAGGTCGAGAAGGCCGCTGCGGCAGGACAGGCCCCGCCGTTCCCCGAACTGGAATACGTGAACGTCGCGAACGGCGCTCTCGCTGCCCTGGTCGACGTCTGCACGGCCGCCCTCGACGAGATCATCGCCCACGCCCATCAGCGTGCGGACGCCGCTCGCACGGCGCTGGTCGTCAATGCGGCCGGCCTTGCCCTGGCGCTGATCGTCGGCATCACCGGCTTCCTGGTCGCGTGGCGGCGGATCGGCCGGCCGCTGTCGCAGCTCACCTATGGCATGCGCGAGCTGGCGAACGGCAATCTCGACGTGGTGCTGGCCGGCGTCGGTCGTCTCGACGAGATCGGCGAGATCGCCGGCGCGGTCGAGACCTTCAAGGTCAAGGCGGCCGAGAAGGCGCGCCGCGAGGCCGCGGCGCAGGGCGAGGTCGAGAAGTCCGCGGCGGAGACGCGCCGGCGCGAAATGAGCAGGATCGCCGATTCCTTCGAGGCCGCGGTGGGCGAGATCGTCGAGACGGTGTCGTCGGCCGCGACCGAGCTCGAGGCGTCGGCCGGCACGCTGACCCAGACGGCCGAGACGACGCAGCGGCTGTCGGCCACGGCGGCGTCCACCTCCGACCAGGCCTCCGACAACGTCCAGAGCGTCGCCTCGGCGGCCGGCCAGATGTCCGCCTCGGTCGGCGAGATCAGCCGGCAGGTGCAGGATTCGACCCGCATCGCCGCCGAGGCGGTGCGCCAGGCCGAGCAGACCGACCGCCGCATCGGCGAGCTGTCGCAGGCGGCGGCCCGGATCGGCGACGTCGTCAAGCTGATCACCGCCATCGCCGAGCAGACCAACCTCTTGGCGCTCAACGCGACCATCGAGGCCGCCCGGGCCGGCGACGCCGGCCGGGGCTTCGCCATCGTGGCCCAGGAGGTGAAGGCGCTGGCCGGGCAGACCGCCAAGGCGACGGGCGACATCGCCACCCAGATCGGCGCCATGCAGGCGGCGACCAGCGACTCGGTCACGGCGATCAAGGAGATCGGCGGCACCATTGCGCACATCGCCGAGATCGCGGCGGCCGTGGAGGAGCAGGGGGCGGCGACCGCCGAGATCGCCCGCAACGCCCAGCAGGCCTCGCACGGCACCACCGAGGTGGCCGGCACCATCACGCAGGTGAACCGCGGCGCCGGCGAGACCGGGGCGGCTTCGGCCCAGGTCCTGTCGGCGGCCCGGGCGCTCGCCGGCGAGAGCAGCCGGCTGGAGGTCGAGGTCGAGCGGTTCTTGTCGACGGTGCGGGCAGCCTGAGCGGTTGCCTCACCCGGTGCGACGGCCGCGGGGCTCCGGCTTGACCGTGACGGTGGCGAGGCGCTTGTCGAGATAGGACGTGATCGCCTGCATCAGCGGCTCGATCTTGGCGTCGAAGAAGTGGTTGGCGCCCGGCACCACCTTCTGCTCGATGATGATGCCCTTCTGGGTCTTCAGCTTCTCGACCAGGGTCTGGACGTCCTTGTAGGGCACCACGGCGTCGCGCTCGCCGTGCACGATCAGGCCGGAGGACGGGCAGGGGGCCAGGAACGAGAAGTCGTAGAGATTGGCCGGCGGGGCGATCGAGATGAAGCCCTCGATCTCGGGACGCCGCATCAAAAGCTGCATGCCGATCCAGGCGCCGAACGAGAAGCCGGCGATCCAGCAGCTCCGCGCCTCCGGGTTGATGGCCTGGGCCCAGTCGAGCGCCGAGGCGGCATCGGACAATTCGCCCTGGCCGTGGTCGAACGAGCCCTGGCTGCGGCCGACTCCGCGGAAGTTGAAGCGTAGCACGGAGAAGCCGCGATGCGCGAAGGCGTAATAGAGCTGGTAGACGATCTGGTGGTTCATCGTGCCGCCGAACTGCGGGTGCGGATGCAGCACGATGGCGATCGGCGCGTTCTTGACCCGCGACGGGTGGTACCGCCCCTCGATCCGGCCGGCGGACCCGTTGAAGATGATCTCAGGCATGCTCGTGAACCTCGTCGTCCGGGCGGTGCAGTGGCACCGCCGCCCCCGGCTCTCGCCGCGGCGGCCTTGACGCCGCCGGCGCGACCCGCCTATCTGTCTACAACGCCTCGAATTTCCGGAATGATCCTGGCCCTGGGACGGCTGCGCGAAGCCGGTCGGTGGCGCGGCGCCCTGGTCTAGCATGATCACCGGGGCGAAAAGCAAGGCTTTCGTTGCGCCTGGCCCGCGTGCGGGTGGCGCTTGGAGGGGCCATTGCGGCTGATCCGGGCCGGCACGGCCGGGCGTCGGCGCGGCGAGGACGGCAGACCCCCGGCAGGACCCAGCGGCACCTCATGAGCGAGCGCGTCTATCTCGATTGGAACGCCACGGCGCCGCTGCGGCCGGAGGCCCGCGCCGCCGTCGTGGCGGCGCTCGACCGTGCCGGCAACCCGTCCTCGGTCCATGCCGAGGGGCGGGCGGCCCGCGGCCTGGTCGAGACCGCCCGCGAGGCGGTGGCGGCCCTGGTCGGGGCGGAGCCGCGCAATGTTGTTTTCACCTCGGGCGGCACCGAGGCCAATGCGCTGGCCCTGACGCCGGCCCTGACGCCGGCCCTGACCCTCGGTGCCGCCGAGGGTCGATTTGATCGGCTGCTGGTGTCGGCGATCGAACATGCCTCGGTGCGCTGCGGTGGCCGGTTTCCGACCAACGCTGTCGACATTGTGCCGGTGACCCCCGCCGGACTCGTCGACCTGGAGGCGCTGGCGGCCCGTCTGGCGGCCCTGCGCACTGAAAATGCTGGGTTTCGGCTGTTGGTATCGCTCATGCATGCCAACAACGAGACCGGGGTGGTGCAGCCGATCGCCGCCGCGGCGGATCTGGTTCATGCGGCCGGAGGGATCCTGCATGTCGACGCGGTCCAGAGCGCCGGGAAGATCCCGTGCGACATCAATGCTCTCGGGGCCGACTTGATGAGCCTGTCGGGGCACAAGCTCGGCGGCCCGCAGGGGACCGGGGCGCTGGTGGCGCGTGCGGCCCTGCACGTCGCCGATCCGCTTCTGAAGGGCGGCGGCCAGGAGCGGGGTTTTCGGGCCGGCACCGAGAATGTCGCCGCTATCGCGGGCTTCGGGGCGGCGGCCGCGGCGGCGGCCCGCGACCTCGCGGCGGACGCGCCGGCCATGGTGGCGTTGCGCGACGGCCTGGAGGCGCAGGTGACGGCGGCCTCGCCGAAAACCGCGGTGATTGGCGCGGGGGCGCCCCGCCTGCCCAATACCAGCCTGCTGGCGCATCCCGGCTTCAAGGCCGAGACGGCGCTGATCGCCCTCGACCTCGCCGGCGTCGCAGTATCGTCGGGCGCCGCCTGCTCGTCCGGCAAGGTCGGCGCCTCGCAGGTGCTGGCCGCCATGGGCGTGCCGCCGGCCATTGCGGCCGGCGCCGTGCGGGTCAGCCTCGGCCCGACCACCACGGAGCGCGACGTCACGGCCTTCGTGGGCGCTTGGAACGGGCTCGTGCTTAGACTATCTAGGGGAGGATGCGGTATTGCCGCGTGACGCGATCTTTTCCGAAGGTGATCTTCCGCAGGCAGAACACCATAGGCCAACATCCAACCCGCGGTCCTTGAAACCGCAGTGGAGGGAATGACATGCCGGCCGTGCAAGAGACCGTCGAGCAGGTCCGGAGCATCGACGTCGACCAGTACAAGTACGGTTTCGAGACCGACATCGAGACCGAGAAGGCACCCAAGGGGCTCTCCGAGGACACGGTCCGGTTCATCTCGGCCAAGAAAGAAGAGCCGGCCTGGATGCTGGAGTGGCGGCTGGAGGCGTTCCGCCGCTGGCTCACCATGGACGAGCCGACCTGGGCCCGCGTCGACTATCCGAAGATCGACTACCAGAACGCCTACTATTACGCGGCCCCAAAAGCCTTCGTCGCGCCAAAATCGCTCGACGAGGTCGATCCGGAGATTCTCAAGACCTACGAGAAGCTCGGCATCCCGCTGCGCGAGCGCGAGATCCTGGCCGGCGTGGTGCGCCCGGAAGGGTCGTCGCGCGTCGCCGTCGACGCCGTGTTCGATTCGGTCTCGGTCGCCACCACGTTCAAGGAGGAGCTGAAGAAGGCCGGCGTGATCTTCATGCCGATCTCGGAGGCGATCCGCGAGCATCCCGAGCTGGTGCAGAAGTACCTGGGCTCGGTCGTGCCGGTCTCCGACAACTTCTTCGCCACCCTGAACTCGGCCGTGTTCTCCGACGGCTCGTTCGTCTACATCCCGCCGGGCGTGCGATGCCCGATGGAGCTGTCCACCTATTTCCGCATCAACGAGCGCAACACCGGCCAGTTCGAGCGCACCCTGATCATCGCCGACAAGGGGTCGTATGTCAGCTATCTGGAAGGCTGCACGGCGCCGCGGCGCGACGAGAACCAGCTCCATGCCGCCGTGGTCGAGCTGATCGCGCACGACGACGCCGAGATCAAGTACTCGACCGTGCAGAACTGGTACCCCGGCGACGCCGAGGGCAAGGGCGGCATCTTCAACTTCGTCACCAAGCGGGGCGACTGCCGCGGCGCGCGCTCGAAGATCTCCTGGACCCAGGTGGAGACCGGCTCGGCCATCACCTGGAAGTATCCGAGTTGCATCCTGCGGGGCGACGGATCGCGCGGAGAGTTCTACTCGATCGCCATCTCGAACGGCCGCCAGCAGGTCGATTCGGGAACCAAGATGATCCATCTCGGCAAGAACACGACGAGCCGGATCATCTCCAAGGGCATCGCGGCGGGGCGCTCCGACAACACCTATCGGGGGCTGGTCTCGGCCCATCGGAAAGCCACGGGCGCGCGCAACTTCACCAACTGCGACTCGCTCTTGATCGGCCCGCACTGCGGCGCCCACACGGTCCCGTACATCGAGGCGAAGAATTCCTCCGCCTTGTTCGAGCACGAGGCCACCACCTCCAAGATCTCCGAGGACATGCTGTTCTACTGCAGGCAGCGCGGCCTCTCGCAGGAGGAGGCGGTGGCGCTGGTGGTCAACGGCTTCGTCAAGGACGTGCTCCAGCATCTGCCGATGGAGTTCGCCGTCGAGGCCCAGAAGCTCATCTCCATCAGCCTGGAAGGCTCGGTCGGCTGATCGGAAATCAGCGTCCGCGGCTCCGCTTCCGGCGGGTTTCGCGGGCGCTCGAAAGCCATGTCTTCGACGCGTGACGCCCGGCCGCTGCGATGCAGGGCGGGACAACACGAGGTGAAAACGAAATGTCGCTTCTGGAAATCAAGAACCTGCAGGCTTCCGTCGCGGACCGCCAGATCCTGCGCGGGGTCGATCTGGTGGTGAACCCGGGCGAGGTGCACGCCATCATGGGTCCGAACGGCTCCGGCAAGTCGACGCTGGCGCATGTCTTGTCCGGCAAGTCGGGCTACGAGGTGACGGGCGGCACGGTGACGCTCGACGGCATCGACCTCTTGGCGCTCGAACCCGACGAGCGCGCCGCCCGCGGCCTGTTCCTGGCGTTCCAGTACCCGATGGAGATCCCGGGCGTCGCCACCATGACATTCCTGCGCACCGCGATGAACGCCCAGCGCAAGAAGCGCGGCGAGCCGGAGCTGTCGACGCCGGAGTTCATGAAGCGGGTGCGCGAGGAGGCCAAGAAGCTCTCGATCGATCCGGAGATGCTCAAACGGCCCGTCAATGTCGGCTTCTCGGGCGGCGAGAAGAAGCGCAACGAGGTGCTGCAGATGGCGCTGCTGGCGCCCAAGCTCGCGGTGCTCGACGAGACCGACTCGGGCCTCGACATCGACGCGTTGAAGATCGCCGCCGAAGGCGTCAACCGGCTGCGCTCGCCGGAGCGCGGCATGATCGTCATCACCCACTACCAGCGCCTGCTCGACCACATCATCCCCGACATCGTCCACGTTTTTTCCCGTGGCCGCATCGTTCGCACCGGCGGCAAGGAGCTGGCGCTCGAGCTCGAGGAGCGCGGCTATGCCGACTACGAGCAGGAGGCGGCGGCCTGACGCCGGGACGCGATGACCGAGGAGGTCGACAATCCCGTGCTGCAGCACCTGCGGGCGATTCGCACCCAGCTCGACACGCTGTCGGACCGGGTGCTGGAGCTGACCCAGCGGGTCGGCAACCTGGGGATCCAGGTCACTCAGCTCTCGGTTCGGATCGATCACCTCGATTTGCGGCTCGACCGTGTGGAGCGTCGCCTCGATCGGATCGAAGCTTGGGCGGCAAGTCCCGTTTGATTGGATGACACCATGACGCAAGCGACCGTGACGAAGTCGGAGGCCGAACGGCAGATCGCCGACGCCTGGACCGGCGTGAAGGACCGGCTGCCCGGCGCCGCGCCGCTGACCGCGCGCCGCGAGGCCGCGTTCAAGAAGTTCGAGGCCGCCGGCCTGCCGAACCGCCGTGTCGAGGAGTGGAAATACACGGATCTGCGCGCGCTGATGCGCGACGCCAAGCCGCTGGCGCAGCCGCCCGGCGAGATCGGCCGGGTGCGGGCCCGCGCCGCCGGCGCGATCCTGTCCGGCGTCGACCTGCGCCGCGTCGTCGTCGCCGACGGCGTGCTGCTGAAGGACGTCTCCGACCTCGGCGGTCTCGAACCGGGCCTGACCATCGGCTCGCTCGCCGATGCGCTGACGCAGGGCGACGCCGAGGTGATGGGGCGGCTCGGGGCGCAGAGCCCGGCCGAGAAGGACGTGGCTTTCGCGCTCAACACGGCCTTCATGGGCGACGGCGCCGTCATCCGGGTCGCGCCGGGTGTGAAGATCGCGCGGCCGATCCATCTGGTGTTCTGCTTCACCGGCCCGGTTCCCGCGGCCGTGTTCACCCGCTCGCTGGTGAGCGTCGGGGCCGGCGCGGCCGTGACCGTGGTGGAGAGCCACGAGGGGCCGGACGGTCTCGACTATCAGGTCAATACCGCGCTCGAGATCGTCGCCGGCGACGGCGCCGAGATCGACCATGTGAAGATCGGCACCGAGGGCGCCGCGGCGCTGCACGTCTCCACCCTGACGGCGGCGCTCGGCCGGAATGTGCAGTTCCGCGACCTCAACTTCACGATCGGCGGCGCCGCGGTGCGCAACCAGATCTTCGCGCGCTGCGACGGTGCGGGCTCGACCCTGTCGCTCGACGGCGCGACCCTGCTCAAGGGCCGCCAGCACGCCGATGCGACGCTGGTGGTCGACCACGCGATCGGCGGCTGCAAGAGCCGCGAGATCTACAAGGGCGTGCTCGAAGGCGAGAGCCGCAGCGTCTTCCAGGGCAAGACCATCGTGCGGCCGGACGCGCAGAAGACCGACGGCAAGATGGCGTCGCACGCGCTGCTGCTGTCGGAGACGGCCGAGGCCGACCACAAGCCCGAGCTGGAAATCTTCGCCGACGACGTGGTGTGCGGCCATGGCGCCACGGCCGGGGCGCTCGACGAGGATCTGCGTTTCTATCTGATGGCGCGCGGCATCCCGAAGAAGCAGGCCGAGACGCTGCTGATCCAGTCCTTTGTCGGCGAGGCGATCGACGTGGTCGCGAACGAGGGAGTCCGCGACGCCCTCACGGCCGCAGTGATGCGTTGGCTCGAGGCGCGGGAATGACCGGTCTCGACAGCGCGATGATTGTTCCGCCTCTCCTGCAGGCGGGGAGAAGGGCGTCGCGTCGCCCAGAGTGCATGACATGACCCATCCGGCGGTTCGGAACGGCAGCTACGACGTCGCGCGCATCCGGGAGGATTTTCCGGCGCTGTCCCTGAAGGTCTACGGCAAGCCGCTCGTCTATCTCGACAACGCCGCCTCGGCCCAGAAGCCGACCGCGGTGCTCGACCGGCTCACTTATGCCTACACGCACGAATACGCCAACGTGCATCGCGGTCTGCACTACCTCGCCAACGCGGCGACCGAGGCCTACGAAGGGGCGCGCGAAAAGGTGCGGGCCTTCATCAATGCCGCGCGCGCCGAGGAGATCATCTTCACCCGCAACGCCACCGAGGCGATCAACCTGGTCGCCCAGACGTTCGGGCGCGAGCGCATCGGGCCCGGCGACGAGATCGTGCTCTCGATCATGGAGCACCACTCCAACATCGTGCCGTGGCATTTTCTCCGCGAGCGCCACGGTGCCGTGATCAAGTGGGCGCCGGTCGACGACGAGGGCAACTTCCTGCTCGACGAGTTCGAGAAACTGCTGACCGACCGCACCAAGATGGTCGCCATCACGCAGATGTCGAACGGGCTCGGCACCGAGGTGCCGGTCAAGGAGGTGGTGCGTCTGGCGCACGCCCGCGGCATCCCGGTGCTGGTCGACGGGGCGCAGGGCTCGGTGCATCTCGATGTCGACGTCCAGGACATCGGCTGCGACTTCTATGTGGTGACGGGCCACAAGCTCTACGGCCCGACCGGCATCGGGGCGCTCTACGGCAAGTACGATCTGCTCGCCGCCATGCCGCCGTTCCTGGGCGGCGGCGAGATGATCCGCGAGGTCTCCGAGGACCGCGTCACCTACGGGGATCCGCCGCACCGCTTCGAGGCGGGCACGCCGGCGATCGTCCAAGCGATCGGCTTCGGCGCCGCGATCGACTATGTCGAGTCGATCGGCCGCGGGCGCATCCGCGCCCACGAGCAGGCGCTCCTCGCCTATGCCCAGGACCGGCTGCGCGAGATCAACTCGCTGCGCATCATCGGCACGGCGCGCGACAAGGGGGCGATCGTCTCGTTCGAGATGAAGGGCGCGCACCCGCACGACATCGCCACCATCATCGACCGCTCCGGTATCGCCGTGCGGGCCGGCACCCATTGCGTGATGCCGCTGCTCGCCCGCTTCGGCGTCACCGCCACCTGTCGGGCCTCGTTCGGTCTTTACAACACGACCGAAGAGGTCGACCGTCTGGCCGAGGCCCTGATCAAGGCGCAGGACATGTTCGCATGAACGACCAGAGCAAGCCGATGGATGCAGCCTCCTCAGCCCCGGTCGCCAACGCGACCGTCGCGGTGCGGCCCGGCGGCGGAGCGCTGCCGCCCGAGGAGGTCGCCCGCCTCACCGACGACATCGTCGCGGCGCTGAAGACCGTCTACGACCCCGAGATCCCGGCCGACATCTACGAGCTCGGTCTGATCTACAAGATCGAGATCGGCGACGACCGGGCGATCGCGGTCGACATGACGCTGACGACGCCCAACTGTCCGTCGGCCCAGGAGCTGCCGATCATGGTGGAGAACGCGGTGGCGAGCGTGTCCGGCGTCGGGCCGGTGTCGGTCGAGATCGTCTGGGAGCCGCCGTGGGATCCGAGCCGGATGTCCGACGAGGCGCGGGTCGTCCTGAACATTTGGTAGGCGCCGGCGCGCGCCGTCCGGCTCGCCGGACGAGCCGCGGTATCCGGCAGTGGAGGTGAGCGATGGCGAATGCGCGACCGAGGCCGCAGGTGATCCGCCTGACGGATGCCGCCGCGGCCCGCATCAAGGACATCATGGCGCGGGCCGACAGGCCGATCGCCGGGGTGCGGATCGGCGTCAAGAACGGCGGCTGCGCCGGCATGTCCTACACGATGGAATACGCCGCCGCGGTGGCGCCGACCGACGAGGTGGTCGAGGACAAGGGCGTGCGCCTCCTGGTCGATCCCAAGGCGGTGCTGTTCCTGCTCGGCACCGAGATGGACTTCAGGACCGCGAAGCTCTCCGCGGGCTTCGTGTTCAGCAATCCGAACGAGATTTCGGCCTGCGGCTGCGGCGAGTCGGTATCGATCAAGCCGGCGGCCGTCGACGAGGTCGCGGCCGGGTAGGGGCGGGCGGGTGCTTCTTCGTCCCTTGCGACGAGGAAGAACACGTTTCACGCGCCGTCATTCCGGGACGCGCGCCTTTGCGCGCGGGCCCGGAATCCATACTCCCGGTGCTGATTGTCATCGAGAGGCAGGGGTTAGGGTTCCGGGTTCGGGGCGTTGCGCCGCCCCGGAACGACCAGTGTCGTGCAGGGTCGTCGATCACGAGAGCCGTGCCGGGTCGACGGCGCGACAATCCTTCACGCGATCTGCATCTCCACCACGGGCGAGACCTCGGGATCGACCTCGCAGATCACGTGGTTGCGGCCGGCGTGCTTGGCGGCATAGAGGCAGGTGTCGGCGCGCTCGATGAAGCTCTGGATGGTGTCGCCCGAATGCAGGGTGGCGACGCCGCACGAGATGGTGACGCGGCCGAGCATCTCGCGGGTCGAGCGCTTCATCAGCTCCTTGCCCATCACGGCGCGGCGGATGTAGTCGGCGACCGTGATGGCGGCGCGCAGCGTGGTGTCGGGGAGGATCACGGCGAACTCCTCGCCGCCGTAGCGTGCCGCGAGGTCCTGGCCCTTGACGTTCTGCTTCACCGAGAGCGCGACGAGGCGCAGCACCTGATCGCCGGTGAGGTGGCCGTAGGTGTCGTTGAATCGCTTGAAGTGGTCGATGTCGGTGAGGATCATCGACAGCGGCTCGTTGCGCAGCTTGGCCTGCTCGACCATGCGGGCGAGCACGTCGTCGAAGCACTTGCGGTTGGCGAGCGTGGTGAGCGGATCCGTCAGGCTCTCGCTGCGCACCTCGTCGAGATTCTGCTGCAGCTTGGCGATCTCGTCCTTGGAGGCGGTGAGGCGGAGCTCCAGCTCCTTGTTGCTGGTCTCCATCGCCTTGACGGTGCGGATCAGCCCGCCGAGAATCTCGTGCACGGCGGCGTCGTCCTCGGCGTGGCCGAGCTGGTCGCTCGCGTCGGCGAGGCTCTCGGTGTGCCGGCTCGCCGAGCCGACGGCGGCATCGAGCACCGCCATGATCTGATCGATCTTGATGACCACCTCGCCGCCGATCGAGTCGATCCGCTCGCCGAGCCGGGCCGGGGCGAAGAACTGAGCGTGGAGGCGGTCGATGTCCTCGGTCGACAGGGTGCCGAGGCGCGACAGGCGGTCGTTGATGGCCGCGTTGAGGGACGGGTTGTAGCCGGTCGCGTAGTGGTACCAGATCTCGTAATTGCGCGGCACAGCCGACTGGCGGAGCGCCTTGATCTGGTCGAGCGCGACCTTGGCGAAGGGAACGGTTCGCTCGTAATCGTTCGGCATGTCGGTCATCCGCTCACTCCGTCAGCAAGGGAGAGCGACGGTCGGCCGAGCGTCGGCGCCTTCGACCCGTCGTGGAAAGTCTAGGTCGGGCGGCTAAATTTGACGTAAACGACTGGTGACAAAGCAATGCGACAATGCGCGGCCAGAGGCTGCGCAAAGTCGATTGTCGGACTCGAAAAATAACCGGTTCTGGTGCCTGACGGTAATTTCGATCTAGCCCGACATGCGACTGCCCGGGCGGTCCGCCCGGGCGCGCGTCGACCTCAGGCTTTCACCCGCACGGGCCGGAGCAGGAAGGCGGGCAGATAGGACTCGATGTCGTCCGGTGCCTCGTCGCGCGGCGTCCGGCGGCGCACCGCCTCGATCGGGGTCACGTTACCGGGTTTCGTGCGCGGCGCGCCGTGCGCCGGCTTCGCGGTCCGGTCGCGCTGGCCGTCGCGGCCTTGCCGCTCGCCGCCCTGACGCTCGCCGCCCTGACGCTCGCCGCCCTGACGCTCGCGACCGTGGTGCTCGCCCTCGGCGGCGGTGCGCTCGGAATGACGTTCACCGCCCTGGCGTTCGCCGCCCTGGCGTTCGCCACTGTGCCGGTCGCGGCCCTGTCCCTCGCGGCCGCGACGTGGCATGCGGGCACCCATGCGGACCGGCTCGCGCGGCCCATCGTCCTCGGCCGGATCGTCGGCGTGCGGCGCGCCCTGCCATTCGATGGTGCGGCCGATCAGCTTCTCGATCGCGACGACCGACTTCTGCTCGGCGCTGGTGACGATCGTGATGGCGGTGCCGCTGCGGCCCGCCCGGCCGGTGCGGCCGATGCGATGCACGTAATCGTCCGGGTGATGCGGAACGTCGAAGTTGAAGATGTGGCTGACGTCCGGAATGTCGAGGCCGCGGGCCGCGACGTCAGACGCCACCAGGATCGCAATCTCGCCCTTGCGGAACTGGTCGAGCGCGGCGGTGCGGGCCGATTGGTCCATGTCGCCGTGCAGGGCGATGGCGGAGAACTTGTGTCGCAGCAGCGAGCGGTGCAGCGTCGCCACGTCGCGTTTGCGGTTGCAGAACACGATCGCGTTCTTGAGGCCGTCGGCCTGGCGGATCAGCCGGCGCAGCACCTCACGCTTGTCGTGCGGCTCGCGTCCCGCCTTCACCAGGCTCTGGGTGATCGCATCGACCGTGGTGGCCGGACGCGACACCTCGACCTTCACCGGGTTGTGCAGGAACTGCTCGGTGATGCGCCGGATCTCCGCCGGCATCGTCGCCGTGAAGAAAAGCGTCTGGCGCGTGAAGGGCACGAGCTTGCAGATGCGCTCGATGTCCGGGATGAAGCCCATGTCGAGCATGCGATCGGCTTCGTCGATCACCAAGAGCTCGACGCCGGTGAGCAGCAGCCCACCGCGCTCGGTGTGATCGAGCAGGCGACCCGGCGTCGCGATCAGCACGTCGACGCCGCGGGTGAGCTTGGTATCCTGATTGCCGAACGAGACGCCGCCGATCAGCAGCGCGACGTTCAGCTTGTGATTCTTGCCGTACTTGATGAAGCTCTCTTCGACCTGGGCGGCGAGCTCGCGGGTCGGCTCGAGGATCAGGGTGCGCGGCATCCGGGCGCGCGCACGGCCCGTTTCGAGCTTGGTGAGCATCGGCAGCACGAAAGCCGCCGTCTTGCCGGTCCCCGTCTGGGCAATACCGAGGACGTCGCGGCGTGCGAGAACGTGCGGGATGGCCTGTTCCTGGATCGGCGTCGGAGCGGTGTAACCGGCAGAAGTAACCGCTGCGAGGACTTTTTCGGACAAGCCGAGTTGGTCAAAAGACATGGACCCTCAAAGATAAACGCCCCGAACTCCCAGCCGCGCCGGTGTGTCGTCGACGTCGGATATGCGGGATGGGCGGTCGAACATAGGGCGAACCGACTGGCGACAACATAGGCGGACGGGTTGCAAAGTCAATGCTTCGCGCCGCGATAAGTTAAGTAAACGCCGTAAATTCCTGTCGTTTCTTCGTCACAAGCCGCGCCGGCGGCGGGTTGCCGGCCGCCTCGGCGCGCCTCCGCCCCACCTTGCTGCCGGACCGTCCGGCGCGACCAGACGATCGCGCATCGGCGCGGCGGTCAGCCCGTGCTGCGGCCGTGCTGCGCCGCAGAATGTTCCAGACTTTCCCGGCCGACGGTCTTCTCTCGGGGCCCTCGGGCCGCCTACAGGGTGCTGCAGACAAACAAGAAACATTCCGGGAGGTTCTTCTCGTGCGCACTCAGGTCGGCATTGTCGGCGCGGGCCCTGCGGGCCTCATGCTCTCGCTGTTGCTGCAGCGGGAGGGCATTTCGTCCGTGGTGCTGGAGTCCCGCAGCCGCGCCTATGTCGAGCAGCGGGTGCGGGCGGGACTGCTGGAGCAGTGGGCCAGAGATCTGCTGATCGAGATCGGCGCCGGCGAGCGCCTCCAGCGCGAGGGCCTCGTGCATGACGGCATCCGATTGAGCTGCGGCGGCGCCCTGCATCATATCGACTTCCGCCGTCTGGTCGGCCGCATCGTGACGATCTACGATCAGAAGGAGGTCGTGAAGGATCTGATCGCGCTGCTGCTCGATCGCGGCGGGCAGATCCTGTTCGAGGCCGAGGCGACGGCGCTCGACGGGCTCGGCGGCTCATCATCTGTGATCGCCTTCCGGCACGGCGGCGAGACGCGCGCACTCGCTTGCGACGTGGTGGCGGGTTGCGACGGCTTCCACGGCATCTCGCGTCCGGCCATCCCGGACGGCGTTCTCACCGTCTACGAGCGCGGCTATCCGTTCGGCTGGCTCGGCATTCTGTCGGAATCGCCGCCGGCCTCGGACGAGCTGATCTATGCGTATCACGAGCGCGGCTTCGCGCTGTTCTCGATGCGCGCGCCGTCGCTGTCGCGTCTCTATCTGCAGTGCGACCCGGACGAGGATCCGGCGCGCTGGCCGGATGCGAGGATCTTCGACGAGCTGCGGGCGCGCCTCGGCGGGTCGTGCGCCCTCGCCGAGGGCAGGGTGCTGCAGAAAAGCGTCACGCCGATGCGCAGCGTGGTGGTCGAGCCGATGCAGCACGGTCGGCTGTTCCTGGCCGGCGACTCCGCCCACATCCAGCCGCCGACCGGCGCCAAGGGCATGAACCTCGCCTTCGCCGACGTCGTCTTTCTCTCCCGCGCGCTGGCGCTGCATTACCGCCACGGCCGTACCGATGCGCTCGACGCCTATTCGCGCACCTGCCTCGACCGGGTCTGGAAGGCGCAGCGCTTCTCCTGGTTCATGACCCAGCTCCTGCATCGCTTCCCGGACGAGACTGCGTTCGACCGCCGCCGCCAGCTCGCCGACATCGCGTATCTGGCCGGCTCGGTCGCCGCCTCGACGGCGCTCGCCGAGAACTATTCGGGCCTGCCGCTGGAGTGACGGCTGCGTGACGAAAACCGACTTGCGACGTCTCGCTCGGGTGGGGACTTTGCCGATGCGCTCGGTCGTTCCGGGGCGGCCCGCAGGGCCGAGCCCGGAACCCATGACCCCTGTCCGTCGAAGGCAATCGGCACCGGGGGTATGGATTCCGGGCCCGCGCGCTGACACGCGCGTCCCGGAATGACGGGCATGATCAGCCGTCCCACGCCGATCACGCCGCAGGCGCCCGCATGGTTGACGAAGCCTTGCGGCGCAGGCGCATGAGATCGATCTAATCAGACTCGATTTGGCACGGCGCCGCGAGGGCTTCCATTACCGATCTGGTATAGTCTGTTCGGGTGTGGAGTTCTCTGGCATGATCACCGTCCCCCGCATCCGGCGCATCGACATCGCGATCCTGCTCGGTCTGATCGGCATCGCTTTGTGGGCGCAGCCGGTGCGCTCCGAGTCGTTCTCCGAGAAGCTCACGCGCCAGCTCAACAGCAATGCGCAGCGCGAGACCTTGAAGGCGCTCGAGCGCGGACTCGTGGTCGATGAAGCGGCCATCAAGACCACGCTGCCGGAGGGCGCCGACCGACGCGTCGTGCTGAGGACACGCGCCGCCGTTTACGAGAAGGTGGCGGACTTCGAGCGGGCCGAAGCCGATTTCACCACGGCGCTCTCGTTGGCGCCGTCCGATCCGGCCCTCTATCTCGATCGCGGCTATTTCTATCTGCGCCGCCAGCGCTACGGCGACGCGATGACCGACTTCATGGCGGGCGCCCGCATGGAGCCCCGCAAGACCGCCTATCCGTATGCGATCGGGCGCGTCTATGCCGCGATGGGCGAGCACGAGCGCGCCATCGGAAGCTACACGGACGCGGTGCGGATCGATCCGCAGGACGCCCGCGCCCTGCTGGCCCGCGCCGAGGCGAAGATCAATCTGGAGCGCTTCGACGAGGCGAAGGTCGACTACAACCGGGCGCTCCGCTCGGCGCTGCGCGGGCCGACCGACCGCTTCTACGCCTATCTGGGCCGCGGCTATGCGGCGATGGTGCTGCAGGACTATGACGCCGCCGTCGCCGATTTCGACAGTGCGCTGGAGATCGACGACAAGGCCTTCAACGCCATCGTCTGGCGGGCCTATGCCAACGAGAGGCGTGGCCGCACCGATCTCGCCATCGTCGATTACGAACGTGCCGTAGCCTACGATCCGGCCGACCAGGCGATCCGCACCAACCTGCAGCGGCTGCGGTCGAAGTGATCAGAAATTGTCTCCGACGATCATATCGATTCCACGACTTGCCGCTTGCGGCGAGAGGTCGGAGTGCGAGCATGAGCGAGGATTTCGGGTGAGGGGGGTATCGGATCAATATCCCGTGGTCATTCCGGGGCGCGGGCTGCAAGCCCGCGAGCCCGGAATCCATAACCCCTGTCAGCGTTTATGGATTCCGGGCTCGCCGCTGCGCGGCGCCCCGGAATGACGAGCGGCGGATCATTCCGCCCCCGCTCACACTCCCAGGACCGTCTTGAAATACGCGATGGTCGGCTTCAGGCCGTCCTCGAGCGAGATGGTCGGGGCCCAGCCGAGTTTTTGTCCGGCCAGCGTGATGTCGGGGCAGCGCTGCTTGGGATCGTCGGAGGGCAGCGGCCGGAAGATCAGCTTCGAGCGGCTGCCGGTGAGCTTCATCACCAGCTCGGCCAGCTCCAGCATGGTGAACTCGCCCGGATTGCCGATGTTCACCGGCCCGACGAAATCGGCCGGCGTCTCCATCATCCGCAGCAAACCCTCGATCAGGTCGTCGACATAGCAGAACGAGCGCGTCTGCTGGCCGTCGCCGTAGATGGTGATCTCCTCGCCCTTGAGCGCCTGGACGATGAAGTTCGACACCACCCGGCCGTCGTTCGGATGCATGCGCGGCCCGTAGGTGTTGAAGATGCGCACCACCTTGATCTCGAGCCCGTGCTGGCGGTGGTAGTCGAACATCAGCGTCTCGGCGCAGCGCTTGCCCTCGTCGTAGCAGCTCCGGATGCCGATCGGATTGACCCGGCCCCAATAGTCCTCGCGCTGCGGATGGATCTCCGGGTCGCCGTAGACCTCGGAGGTCGAGGCCTGCAGCACGCGCGCCTTCACCCGCTTGGCCAGCCCCAGCATGTTGATGGCGCCGTGCACGCTGGTCTTGGTGGTCTGCACCGGATCGAACTGGTAGTGCACCGGGCTCGCCGGGCAGGCCAGGTTGAAGATGCGGTCGACCTCCACGTAGAGCGGAAACGTCACGTCGTGGCGCTGCAGCTCGAAGTTCGGCCGGCCGAGCAGATGCGCCACGTTGCGGCGTGTGCCGGTGTAGAAATTGTCGATGCACAGCACCTCGTGCCCCGCCGCGACCAGCCGGTCGCACAGATGCGAGCCGAGGAAGCCGGCGCCGCCCGTCACCAGAACCGAAATGTCGTCCATGGGCCGCCTTCTCCGGGGGCGTTGTCGGATTACCGGGAGTGCTTGTGGCAGGCGGGAGCCCGGACAACAAGGGGGCGCCGGTCTCGCCCGGCATGCGGCCTCAGGGCGTCGCCGCCGGCGGCCGGTCCTCCGGGCGCGGGGGGTCGAGACGCCGGTGCAGGGGTTTTCGGAACGCTGCGATCATGGCTGCGGCGGCCGCAGCGACGGCGGCGATCATCAGGAAGAAGGCCGCCTTGTCCATGCCGGACCACAGGCTGCCGAGCACGCCGGCCAAAAGATTGCCGGTGAAGCTCGTCCCCAGCCACACCCCCATCAGCAGCGAGACGTGGCGCGCCGGCGCCACCTTGGAGACCAGCGACAGGCCGATCGGCGACAGGTACAGCTCGCCGAGGGTGAGCACGACGAAGTAGCCGAGCAGCCACAACCAGCTCGCCTTGCCGACGCCCATCGCCGCCGCGGCCATGATCAGGTTGGCCAGCGCCACGCCGAGGCAGCCGAGCGCCATCTTGGTGAGCGTCGAGGGCTCGCGGCCGCGCCGGCTCTGCCACGCCCACAGCTCCACCACCAGCGGCGTGAAGGCGAAGATCAGGAACGGGTTGACGGCCTGGAACCAGGTGGTCGGGATCTCGGCCGAAAAGCCGAAGAGCGACACGGTGCGGTCGGTGTGGTCGTCCGCCCACAGCGCGATGGTGTTGCCCTCCTGCTCGTAGGTCGCCCAGAACAGCGTCACGGGCACGCAGAGCAGCAGCACGGCCAGGATGGCGCTGCGCTCCTCGCGGGCGAGCGCCGTGGTGTCGCGGCGCGCCGGGGCGCCGGCGAGGGCGTCGCGCGGCAGCGCCGGGCGGCCGGCGAGATAGGTTGCAAGGCCGATCAGCATGCCGACGCCAGCGGCGCCGAACCCCCAGTGCCAGCCGACCCGCTCGCCGAGCGAGCCGCAGACGAGGGGCGCCAGGAAGGCCCCGATATTGATGCCGACATAGAAGATCGAGTAGGCACGGTCGCGCCGCGCGTCGCCGTCCGCATAGAGGCCGCCGACCTGGGTGACGATGTTGGGCTTGAAGGCGCCGTTGCCGAGGATGAGGGTCGCGAGCGCCGGGAACAGCAGCGTCTCGAACGCCATCATGAAGTGGCCGATCGCCATCAGGACGGCGCCGAGCACGACGGTACGGCGCTGCCCGAGAAGGCGGTCGGCGAGCAGGCCACCGAACAGCGGCGTCAGATAGACGAGGCCCGTATAGAGCCCGTAGACATGCGACGCGAAGGGTTGGGCGCCGAGCGGGCCCGTCAGGGTCTCCAGCGCGCCGCGCAGGGCCGCATAGCCCAGCACGGCCTCGGCGCGCTCCGGGTCGGACAGGTGCTTGACCATGTAGAGGACCAGGAGCGCCCGCATCCCGTAATAGGAGAAGCGCTCCCACATCTCGGTCCCGAACAGCACCGCCAGCCCGCGAGGATGGCCGAACAGGTCGCCCCGCCCGGGCGAATCGGCCCCGGCCAGGGCGGCGGGGCCGGAGGGCGGCGACGGGGCGGCAGGCGGGGACTGCATGGGCTGGTTCCACGGAGCGGACCCGGCGCGATTTTCGCGCGGGCACGAAACCGCCAGTTTAGGGGGAGAGCGTGGTCCGGCGAAATGGGCACTGTCCGGCGCAGCGGTTGCGCCGGCGGATGCCCGGCAGCGAGGCAATATGGTGGAGGCAAATGACAGGGCCGGCGTGATCGCGCCGCCGCCCGTGATCGCGGCCGCGACGCTGGCGCTGGCCTTGCTCCTCGAGTGGCTGTGGCCGAGCGGGGTATCGGACTGGCTCGGCCTCGGCCTTCGCCTGGCGATCGCCGCCGTATTGGCGCTCGCCGGCGGCGCGCTGGCAGTCGCGGGCGAGCGCCGCTTCGCCGAGGCCGGCACCGATCCGCTGCCGTGGCGGCCCGCCTCCGCTCTGGTGACGGACGGCCTCTACCGCCACCTGCGCAACCCGATGTATGTCGGGCTCGGCCTGCTGATGCTCGCCGTCGCGGTCGGCTTCGCCTCGGTATGGCTGCTCGCGCTGCTGGTGCCGGCCAGCCTTCTCCTCCATCACGGCGTGGTGCTGCGCGAGGAACGTTACCTCGAGGCCAAGTTCGGCGACGACTACCGGCGCTTCAAGGCGCAAGTGCCGCGCTACGGTTGGCCGCCGCGGCGGGGCGGCTCGAGCACCCGCCCTTAAAGCTTGCGCCCGGCGGCGCTGACGGCAGCCGCCTCGGCGGCGCTCGCCCGCACGGTGGCGCGCAGGCCGCCGCGGGTCTCGACCGGCGGCCGCCAGCCGGTGGCGAGCAGCTTGCCGGGATCGACCACCAGCTCGCCGCCGATACGGTCCCACAGCACGCTGCGCTCGTTGGTGCGCAGCAGGATCTCGAACGGGGCGGGCGGCGCCGGGCTCCCCGGGGCCGGGCGGCCGGCCGCCTCGCGCAGGATCGTGATCATCTCGGCGAGCGTGATCGGATCGGGATCGGCGACCACATAGGTCTCGCCCAGCGTCGCCGGGTTGTCGAGGCAGAACACCAGCGCATCGACCAGATTGTCGAGGGCGAGCAGCGAGCGGCGGTTGGAGAAGGCGGCGGCCGGCAACGGCCAGGGCGATGCCGAGATCCGCATCAGCAGCGCCATGTTGCCCTTGACGTGCGGGCCGTAGACGAGCGCCGGCCGCAGGATCGTGAAGGGGATGCGGGTGGCGCGCAGCTCCGCCTCGGCGGCGAGCTTGGCCCGGTCATAGGCCGTCACCGGGTGCGGCTCGTCGGCTTCGCTGACGGCATGGGTCGCCGAGGCGCCGGCCTGGGCGCCGATCGACGAGACGAAGACGAAGCGCTGGATCGGTCGGCCCATGCAGGCACGGGCGAGCTCGCCGGTCGCGCCGCGGATCACCCGGTCGTAGCCGGCGTCCTCGACGCCGCTGCGATGGGCCATGCCGGCGAGGTGGACGACCTCGTCGACGCCGGCGAGCAGCGGGGCCCAGTCGACATGGTCGGCGAGGTCGGGCAGGGGCGCGGGCTCGATGCGGTCGCCGCCCCGGATGCTCGCCGGCGTGCGGGCTGCCGCCCGCACCAGCCGCCCGGTCGCCGCCAGCGCTGGGACCAGCGCGCGGCCGACAAAGCCTGTGGCTCCGGTGACGAGGACGCGTCGCGTCACGGCGGGTCTCGCCCCGGTGCGCCCGTCGAGGCCGGTGGCGCCGACATGTCCGCGGCCGCAAGCATCCCGGGCCGGACCGGACCGCCCGATCCTGCCAGTCGCCCCGTACCCGCCACCTGAGCACCCATGACGATCCTACCGGCGCGACTGGCCGTTCGACACATCGGCGCGCGCGGTTGCTTTGCTTCGGCCGGCGAGACTCTCGCGCCGCGATGTTGCGAGTTAATCACAACGCGCAGCAGGCCGGTAGCAGATCCGGTTGATTTGCCCGTCCTGTTTGCAGTCCCGCGAGGCCCACCGAGGGAGGACGCGGCCCCCGGCGGGGAGAGGCCGGAGGCCGCGTCAGACGCCGTTCCGGGCGGGAACGGCGGGGAGCTCGGCTGCCGTGGGAGCGGCAGGGTGGAGAGGGCGAGGCGGGCCGGAGAACGGCTAGAACGGCAGGATCACGTCGAGGAGCTGCTGGCCGTAGCGCGGCTGCTGCACGTCGGTGATCTGGCCGCGGCCGCCATAGGCGATGCGGGTCTCGGCGATCTTGGTCGAATCGATGGTGTTGTCGCTCTGGATGTCCTCCGGGCGGACGATGCCGGCCACGATCAGCTCGCGAATCTCGAAGTTGACGCGGATCTCCTGGCGCCCCTCGACGACCAGATTGCCGTTGGGGAGCACCTGGGTGACCACCGCGGCGACCGTGGTGGACAGCTCCTCCTTGCGGTCGATGGTGCCCTTGCCGTCGCTCGATCCCGACGAATCGGCGGTCAGGATGCGGCCCGGCAGCGGGGCCACGGCGGTGTTGAAGGTCTTGGTGCCGATGAAGTCGGTGACGCCGGAGTTCTCGGCATTGGTGCGGCTGCGGCTGGTCTCGTTCTCGTATTTCGCCTTGTCGGTGATCTTCACCGTGACGGTCAGGATGTCGCCGACCTGGTGGGCGCGCTGGTCCTTGAAGAAGGCGCGCGATCCGTTCCGCCACAGCGAGTTGGGGTTGTAGACGGCCGGCTGCGGCGCCGGCATCGGCATCTGCACCGGCTTGTAGCCCGGCTGGGCCGTCGGGTTCTCGATCGCGCGCAGCGCCGGCTGCTCGCCCACATTGGCGAGCCGGTCGATCGCCGAGCATCCGCCCGCCAGCGCTGCGGCGAGCAGGGCCGCGGCCGTCGCAGCGTGGCGCGGAAGGCCGGGTTTCGTCTTGATCTTACGCATATGTCCTCACTCGCCGGGCTTCGGCGCGACAGGCGCCGGGTCGGACGTCTCCAGGGATGCGGCGGCGACCAAGCGCGACGTCGTCGTGACCAAAGTGATCTGGCCGGCGCCGGTCACGACGCCTTGCACGGTCCGCTTGGATTGCAGGTTGACGGCCGTCACCATGTCGCCCTCGGCACCGGCCTCGAGCGCCTTGCCGCGGGTGGTGAGCAGCAGGCCGGGCGCCTCGTAGATCAGCGTCACGGTCTCGTCGCGGCGGATCAGGTCGGGCTTCATCAGGTCGTTGCGGCGGACCGGCTGCCCGGCGCGCAGGGCCTGCCTGGCCGCGAAGCCGGCGACCCGCTCGCTGGCCGGGGCGGCGTCGGTCGGCAGCTCGGCCTTGGGCCGCCGCTCGATCATCACGTCGGTGCCCTTGATGACGTCGCCGCGCTGCATCGAGCGTGTCGTGACCACCGCCTCCACCATCTCGACCAACGTGCCCGTGAACCGCAGCGGCACGCGTCGCGCCGCCAGGCTGCCCGGCACCTCGAAGGTGATGTCGAAGCGGGTGCTGCGGGGATCGTAGCTCGACCGCGCGATCACCAGGTCGCCGCTCGCCGTCGCCTCCACGGCGAAGGAGCGGATGTCGCGTTCGACCATGAGCGTCAGGTTGGCGGCATCGCCCAGGCCGTACTGGCCCGCAAAGGCCTGCACGATACGCGACTGGATCTCCGCCGCCGTCACGATCCGGCCGGCCCGGGTCACCTCGACGGCGGCGATGTCGCCGACATCGACCCGGAACAGCCGGTAGGGCCGCAGGGCTTCCATCACCTGCGCGGTCGAGACGTTTCCCGTGGTTCCGACGTCCGGAGCCCGGAACACCGGGATGGTGGCGAGCGATCCGGCATGCTCGACGAGGTCGCCGATCCGCACCAGCGGGTCGCTGATCACGACGCTGCGCTTGAGCACCGGGATGGCGACCGCCTGAGTCGTGCCGTTCTCGGCGGCGGTCCCGGTCGACGGGACGAGCGGGCCGGCGAGTGCGGCGGCGAGGCCCGTGAGAGCGGCGGCGGCGACGAGGCTGCGGCGTGTCATGGTCAGTCTCCTCACGAGCGCAGCATGTTGGTGCTGGTCTGCAGCATCGTGTCGGTCGCCGAGATCACCTTGGCGTTCATCTCGTAGGCGCGCTGTGCGGCGATCAGATCGGAGATCTCGGTCACGGCCTCGACATTGGCCTGCTCGAGATTCTGCTGAAGCAAGTCGCCGAGGCCGTCCACCGTGGCGGTGCCGTCGGTGGGCGTGCCGGAGGCGGTCGTCTCGACGAACAGGTTGTCGCCGACCGGCTGCAGGCCGGCCTTGTTGATGAACCGCGTCAGAGTGATCTGGCCGAGCACCTGCGCCGTGGTGGTTCCCGGGATCGTCACCGAGACCTGGCCCTGCGAGTTGATGGTGATCGAGGTCGCGTTGGTCGGGATGGTGAGGCCGGGCTGCACCAGGTAGCCCTGTGCCGTGACGATGCGGCCCTGGTTGTCCTTCTCGAACGAGCCGTCGCGCGTATAGGCGTAGGTGCCGTCCGGGAGCTGGATCTTGAAGAAGCCTTCGCCCCGGATGGCGACGTCGAGATCGCGCCCGGTCGACAGCGGCGTGCCCTGGGTCATGATCCGGGGCGTGCCGACCGTCTTGACGCCGGAGCCGATATCGACGCCGACGGGCAGGATGTTGCCCTGGTCGGACGTCTGGGTGCCGACGCGCCGCACGTGCTCGTAGAGAAGATCCTGGAACTCTGCGCGCTGCCGCTTGTAGCCGGTGGTGCGCATGTTCGCGATATTGTTGGAGATGACCTGGACGTTCAGCTCCTGGGCCATCATGCCGGTGGCGGCAGTGTGAAGGGCTCGCATGGCGTGGTCTCCTCAGGGCCGCTCAGGTCGGGACGTCGGCGAGACGTTCGATCGCCGATTTGCGCATGTCGTTGTGTTGCTGAAGCAGGTTGGCGACGTTGGTGTAGGTCCGCGTGATCTCCATCAACCGGGTGATCTCCATCACGCTGTTGACGTTCGACTTCTCGATCGCGCCCTGCACCAGCTTGACCGGGAAGCCGGCCGGCTGGGCGCCGCCCGCCGGGGCGGCGAAGTTGTTGGCGCCGTCCTTCTGGAGCTGCTGGAGGTTGGCGAAGGTGACCAGCCGGAAGCGGCCGCGCTGCGAGCTGATCTTGTTGTCGGCGCCTTCGAGGACGCTGACCCGGCCGTCCGGCGTGATCGAGATGTTGCGGTCGAGCGGCTGGAAGACGATCGGGCCGGCCTCGCCCATCACCGGCGAGCCGTCCATGGTGACGAGCTGGCCGCGGGTATTGATCTGCAGGGCGCCGGCGCGCGTGTAGCGCTCGCCGTTCGGGGTCTGCACCACCAGGAAGGCGTTGCGGCCGTCGATGGCGACGTCGAGGGGATTGCCGGTCTGCTGGATCGAGCCCTGGGCGAGGTCGTGCCAGGCCATGCCGTCCTGGACGAACCGGATGGGGCGGTCGCCGCTGCCGAACCGGTTCTCACGTGCGGTCGGCGACAGATACTCCTGGAACAGCCCACGGTCGGCCTTGAAGCCGCTGGTGTTGCTGTTGGCGATGTTGTTGGCGACCACGTCGAGGTCGCGCTGCAACGCCATCTGGGCCGACAGCCCGACGAGAGCTGCGTTCGCCATCGATCTCTCTCCCCTCGACCGGCGCGATGCTCTCCCAAGCGGCGCTCCGGCATCCGTCGCGGCGGCTCTCCCAAACCGACGCTCCGGCCTTCCCGAAGCAGCCGTCGTGCCAACGCGAAAAACCTCGGAAATTCAGTGATTTCGTTGGTTAAGGCTGGGTTGCCGGCCGGCAAGATGCGCCCGCAGGGACGTCCACCCGGCAAATTGTGCCGTGCCGAAGAGGCCTCGGAAAGTTTCCGTTAACCATTTGGCCCCTAGTGTGATCTCGCGGCCGGAACCGCGCCCCCGTGACCGATTCCCGCGCGAGGCGGTCACGTCGCGAGCGCGAGGCGGTCAGGGGCAGTGCGATGGCGGACAAGGGCAAGAAATCCGAGGAGGCCGATGCGACGGCCCCCGAAGACGGCGAGAAGCCTGCGAAGGGCAAGCTCCCGATCAAGCTGATCGCGATGGCGGCCGGCGGGCTGCTGGTGCTCGGCGGCGGCGGCTTCGGCGCCTACAAGTTCCTGGCCGGGGGCGGCGATCACGGCGATCACGCGCCCGCGGCGCCGGTCGTCAAGCCCGCCGTGTTCTTCGACGTGCCCGACGTGCTGGTGAACCTGTCGAGCGCCAACAACGAGCGCACCCAGTATCTCAAGGTGAAGGTGGTGCTCGAGCTCTCCGACGCGAAGCTCAAGGAGCAGCTCACGCCGCTGATGCCGCGCCTGCTCGACATGTTCCAGACCTATCTGCGCGAGCTGCGGCCGACCGATCTCGACGGCTCGGCCGGCCTCTACCGGCTCAAGGAGGAGCTGACCCGCCGGGTCAACGCCTCGATCGCGCCCAACCGCGTCAACGCGGTCCTGTTCAAGGAAATCGTCGTCCAGTGACGAGCCGGGGCCCGCGCCATGCCACCTGATGTGACCGTCGACCAAGACGCCCTGGCCGCACAATGGGGCCTCGCGCTCGAGAACGAGACGCCGGGCGAGGGGAACCAGAGCAAGGAAGGTGAGGTCGACGAGCAGTTGGCCGCCCAATGGTCGGCCATCATCGACGAGACCAACGAGGGCGGCTCCGGCAAGGCGAGTGCCGAGCGTACGCTCGGCCAGGAGGAGATCGACGCGCTGCTCGGCTTCAGCGTCGCCGACCTGACGCTGACCGACAACTCCGGCATTCGGGCGATCATCGACTCGGCGATGGTCTCCTACGAGCGCCTGCCGATGCTGGAGATCGTCTTCGACCGGTTGGTCCGGCTGATGACGACGTCCTTGCGCAACTTCACCTCCGACAACGTCGAGGTGTCGCTCGACCAGATCACCTCGGTTCGCTTCGGCGACTATCTCAACTCGATCCCGCTGCCGGCCATCCTGGCCGTGTTCAAGGCGGAGGAGTGGGAGAACTTCGGGCTCTTCACGGTGTCGTCGGGCCTGATCTACTCGATGATCGACGTGCTGCTCGGCGGCCGTCGCGGCCAGACCTCCGTCCGGGTCGAGGGGCGGCCCTACACGACCATCGAGACCGACCTCGTCAAGCGCATGATCGAGGTGGTCCTGGCCGACGCCGAGCTCGCCTTCAAGCCGCTGTCGCCGGTCAAGTTCAACATCGACCGCTTCGAGACCAATCCGCGCTTCGCGGCGATCTCGCGGCCCGCCAACGCCGCCATCCTGGTGCGCCTGCGCATCGACATGGAGGACCGCGGCGGCACCGTCGAGCTGCTGCTGCCCTATGCGACCATCGAGCCGATCCGGGACGTCCTGCTGCAGATGTTCATGGGCGACAAGCTCGGTCGCGATCCGATCTGGGAAGGCCATCTGGCGACCGAGATCGGCCAGGCCGAGATCTCCGTCGACGCCGTGCTGTACGAGGCGTTCATCCCGCTGCGCAAGCTGATGGAGCTCGACGTCGGCGACACGCTGCCGCTCGACCTCAAGCCGGAGGCGCTGGTCTCGATCCGCTGCGGCAACGTCACCTTGACGGAGGCCCGCATGGGCCGGGTCGGCGACCGCGTCGCCGTGCGGGTCGCCAAGCCGCTGCGGCGGCCGAAAACCACCTTCGCCATGTTCGAGTCGGCCGGGGAATCCTCGAAACGCTTGGAGGCGTCGACGTGACACACTGGATCGGATTCGCCATCGAGGGTCTGGTCGCGGTCCTGCTGCTGCTGACCATCGTCTACTGCGTCGTGCTCAACTCCAAGCTGCGCCGACTCAAGGCCGACGAGCATGCGCTCAAGGCCACCATCGGCGAGCTGATCACGGCGACCGAGATCGCCGAGCGGGCGATCGCCGGCCTCAAGGTGACGGTGCGCGACGTCGACCAGAACATCGGCGAGCGGCTGCGCACCGCCGAGCGCTTCGCCGCCGACATCTCCCAGCAGATCGAGGCCGGAACCACGGTGCTCGACCGGCTCGCTCAGATCGTCGCCGCCTCGCGGCCTGCGCCAACACCCGCGCCCGTGCCCACACCCACACCCGCGCCGGCGCCGGCGCCCATCGTCGTCGCCGAGACGTCCGATCTGGCGGTCGCCTCGCCCGACACCAGGGCCGTGCTCGCCGCCGCCCAGGCCTTCGCGCAGCGGACGCGTGCGCGCTCCAGAGGTCTCGCCGCATGAGCCTGATCCGCGAGCTGCGACTGATCCCGGTCGTGCTGTTCGCGGCCGTCTGCCTGCTCGCCTTGAAGGTGCTGGGATTCGTGGTCGACGGCGGCATTCCGACCGGCGGGTTCGAGGCGCCGGTGGGGCCGCGCGTCCCGGTCGGCATCGTCGACCGCACCGGAACCCTGCGCTCCGATCCGGCGGCGGGCGGCCGCGGCTCGTGGGCGAAGCAGATGTTCAACTTCCCCGACATCACCGGCTCGGTGCCCGAGGTGACCGGGTCTTCGGCTCCCCCCAAGCCGAAGGAGGAAGCGAAAAAGCCCGGCCCGGCCAATCCCGAGCCCAGCCCCGGCGGCACCCTTGTGCCGATCCAGCCGGCCACCATCCCGCCGGGCGAGCGCGCCTTGCTGGAACGGCTGCAGGAGCGCCGCCAGGAGCTGGAGGCGCGGGCCCGCGAGCTCGAGGTGCGCGAGAGCCTGCTGCGCTCCGCCGAGAAGCAGCTCGAGATGCGCATGCAGGAGCTGAAGGACACCGAGGAGCGCATCAAGGCGGCGACCCAGCAGAAGGAGGAGGTGGAGACGCAGCGCCTCAAGGGCCTCGTCACCATGTACGAGAACATGCGGGCCAAGGACGCCGCCAAGATCTTCGACCGGCTGGAGATGCGGGTGCTGCTCGACGTCTCGACCCAGATGAATCCGCGCCGGCTGTCCGACGTCCTCGCTCTGATGACGCCGGAGGCGGCCGAGAAGCTCACGGTCGAGCTCGCCAATCGCGCCACCGCCTCGGTGCGCACGCCGCTGCCCAGCGAGCTCCCCAAGATCGAAGGCCGCACCAAGACGCAGTAGCGTCGAGTGATGCCGTATCCGGCTGATCACTCGGTGGTCATTCCGGGACGGCGCGGAGCGCCGGACCCGCAATCCATGCGCCCTGTGCTGATTGCTCATCGAGACAGGGGCTATGGATTCCGGGCTCGCTGCTTCGCAGCGCCCCGGAATGACGCGCTGTCGGCATTCGCCCGCAAATGCGCGACCAGCGCGCGTGCCGGTGGGGCGAGGCCGTCTAGCCGGCGCATGCCGATCATCAGGCGGCGCTCGCTCCAGCGATCCGCGAGGGCGACCGGTACGATCGCCATGCTGCGGCGGCAGCGCGCTGCGGCGGCGGCCGGCACCACGGCGACGCCGATGCCGGCCTCGACCATCCGGCACACTGCGTCGAAGCCCTGCACGGCGACGCGCAGTGCCAGCGGCCGGCCGGCGCGGGCCGCGTGGCCGGCGAGATGGCGCTGCAGCGCGCTGTCGCCGGCGAGCCCGACGAACGGCTCGGCCGCGGCCTCGACGAAGCCGATGCGTCTTTTGCGCGCCAGCCGGTGCCGGCGCGGCACCACCAGCACCAGCCGGTCGACCGCGAAGGGAAAGCGTTCCAGCGCCCCGAGATCGACGCTGTCGGCCGCGATGCCGATGTCGGCGCGCCCCGCCATCACGTCGCGGACGATGTCGTCGCTCGGCCGCTCCTCGACGTCGAGGTCGATGGCCGGATGGGCCGCGAGCCAGCCCGCCAGCACGGCCGGCAGGAACTCCGCCAGCGCCACCGTGTTGCTGACCAGGCGGACACGCCCCTTGAGGCCGCGCGCATGGGCGTCGAGTTCCCCGCGCAATGCCGCGACGTCGGCGAGCACGCGGCGGGCATGATGCAGCAAGGCCTCGCCGGCGGCGGTCGGCCGCACGCCGCGTCGGCCGCGCTCCAGGAGCGCGACGCCGAGCGTCGCCTCCAGCGCACGCACCCGCGCGCTCGCCGAGGCGAGCGCCAGATGGACCTCGTCGGCGCCCCTGGTGATGCTGCCGCGCTCGGCGACGGCAATGAACAGGCGCAGGTCGGTGAGGTCGAGCGACAATTTTTGGCTCCGGTCCTGCAGGCCCTGCGGTGAAAGGCGTGGCATCAGCCTTCGGCCGGACCGAAGGCTCGCTCGGCGCCTTCCACATTGTCGCGCCGGCGCGTCTCGATCAAGCTCGGGCCATGGATCATCTCGGGACTCTCGCGATCGGCGCCGCCACCTTCCTGCTCGCCGGCCTGGTGAAGGGCACCATCGGGCTCGGCCTGCCGACCGTCGCCATGGGGCTGCTCGGCCTCGCCGTGTCGCCGGCGATCGCCGCCGCCGTGCTGGTGGTGCCGTCGTTCGTCACCAATGCCTGGCAGATGCTGTCGGGGCCCGCGCTGGCGCCGTTGCTGCGCCGGCTGTGGCCGATGCTGCTCGGCGTCGTCTTCGGCACGCTCGCCGGCTCGCGGCTGTTCGGCCTGGCCGGACCGGGCGCAGCGGCGCTGCTCGGGGCGGCGCTCGCGGCCTACGGCGTCGTCGGGCTCGCCAAGGTCCGGCTGCCGAGGCCGACGGCTGCGCGCGAAACCTGGCTCGGGCCGCTGGTCGGCGTCCTGACCGGCCTGGTGACGGCGGCGACCGGCGTCTTCGTGCTGCCGGCCGTGCCGTATCTGCAGGCGCTCGGGCTCGACAAGGACGACCTCGTGCAGGCGCTCGGCCTGTCCTTCACGGTGTCGACCGTGGCGCTCGGCGCCGGCCTCCTGCAGGCGCAGATCCTCGACTTCGCCCTCGCCGGCGCGTCGCTCGCCGCGCTGCTGCCCGCCGCGGCCGGCATGGGGCTCGGCCAGCTTCTTCGCGCGCGGGTGAGCGAGGCGACGTTCCGCACCGTGTTCTTCGCCGGCCTGCTGGTGCTCGGCGGCTACGCGCTGCTGCGCGGGCTCGCCTGAAAAGCCGGCTGGGCGGCGGGTAGAAAACGATTGCCGAGAACACGCGTGCCGTGCTTTTTCTCGGGCTTGATCAACGAACGGAGCAGCCCATGAATTTCGGCGAAGCAATCGCGTCCGGGTTTCGCAACTATGTCGGTTTTCAAGGCCGCGCCCCGCGGTCGGAGTACTGGTTCTGGGTTCTGTTCGTGATCCTGGTCAGCATCGCGACCGGGATCATCGATGCCGTCCTGTTCGGCACCGGAGGCGTCTCTCCGACCAATGCGCTCGCCTCGCTGGCGCTGTTCCTGCCCGGCCTTGCGGTCGGCATCCGCCGCCTGCACGACATCGACCGCACCGGCTGGTGGATGCTGCTGGTGATCACCGTCATCGGCGCGCTGGTGCTGCTGGTTTTCGCCTGTCAGCGCGGCACGCCGGGCCCGAACCGCTTCGGCCCCGATCCGCTGGAGCGGATGTGATCGTATCTCCGCCCTCACCCTGAACCGCGGAACGGCGTTTGCGAAAGTTCCTCGGTCGTTCCGGGGCGGCGCGAAGCGCCGAGCCCGGAACCCATAACCCCTGTATTAATAAGCAATCGGCACCGGGGGTATGGATTCCGGGCTCGCGGGCTTTCAGCCCGCGCCCCGGAATGACGGAGGTGACCTCGTGATCGCCGCTACCCCTGCTTCAGCCCGGCGCGGACCTCTTCCTCGATCAGCGTCCAGATGCGGTCGACCAGAGCGACGAACTCCGGGCTGCGCTTCAGGTGCAGGCTGCGGGGGCGGGGCAGGGGGACCGGGATCTCCTCGCGGATCGTGCCGGGCCGGGCCGAGAACACGATCACGCGGTCGGACAAGAAGACGGCCTCGTCGATCTGGTGGGTGATCAGCAGCACGGTCTTGCGGGTCTCCTGCCAGATCGACAGGAGCTCGGTCTGCATGATCTCGCGGGTCTGCGCGTCGAGCGCCGCGAAAGGCTCGTCGAGCAGCAGGATCTTCGGATCGACGGCGAGCGCGCGGGCGACGTTGACGCGCTGGCGCATGCCGCCCGAAAGCTGGTGCGGGTAGTGCTGCTCGAAGCCCTGCAGGCCGGCGATATCGATGAATCGCTGTGCCGTCCGGTGGGCGTCGGCCTTGGCCACGCCGGCCAGCGTCAGCCCGTAGGCGACGTTCTCCACCACGGTCTTCCACGGCAGCAGCGAATCCTGCTGGAACACCATGGCGCGGTCGGGCCCCGGCCGGTCGACCTCGCGGCCGTCGACCAGGACGCGGCCGCCAGTAGGCGCGATCAGGCCGTCGACGATGCGCAGCAGCGTCGACTTGCCGCTGCCGCTCGCCCCGACGATCGAGACGAACTCGCCCTCGGCGACCGTCATGTCGATGCCGCGCAGCGCCTCGACCGAGGGCTTGTCGCGCCTGGTGAAGACCTTTCCGATTCCCTCGACCCGCAGGCGGATGGCGTTGCTCATTCCTGCCTCCAGGGCGCGAGGTGCCGCTCCAGCGCGGCGAACAGCACGCTGCCGGCCAGCCCCATGGCGCCCAACACGATGACGTAGCCGAGCACCCGGGCGGTATCGAAGGTTTGGCTCGCCGACAGGATGGCGAAGCCGAAGCCGGCGAACGAGCCGAAGAACTCGGCGACCACGATGCCGACCAGCGCGCGCGCCCACGCCACCCTGATGCCGCTGACGATGAAGGGCAGCGCGTAGGGGAACGTCACGGTCGAGAAGATCTGCAGCGGCGTCGCGTTGAACGAGCGGGCCGCCTCGACGAGCTGCTTGTCGGTCGCCCGCAGGCCCGCCTCGGTGGTCACCACCACGGGAAACACCGCGACCATGATGACCAGCACGAATTTCGACGCGAAGCCGAGGCCGAGCCAGGCGATGAACAGCGGCGCCAGCGCGATGATGGGCACCGAGTTCAGCGCGCTGAGCACCGGTCCGCCGGTGAGCGAGAGCATGCGGCTCGACGCCAGCGCCAGCCCGACCGCGACCCCGATCGCCACCGACACCATGAAGGAGGTGACCACCGCCGTGACGGTGGCGACAGCGTTGGTCCACATCGCACCCTGCTCGACCTCGCCGGCGAGCGCGACGGCGACCTCGGCAGGCGGCACCAGCAGCAGGCGGTTGGTGACCAGCATGGACACCACCTGCCAGATCAGCAGCACCAGCACGGTCGACAGCGCCACCCGGGCGAAGCCGGCCGCCCTTGTGTCCTGCTCGAGGAATTCGTACAGCCGTCGCACTGTGCCCCCCGCCCCCGGTCCCCCGGTCGCCTACTGGTAGCGGGCGCGGGCCTGCTTGCCCCAGCCCTTCTGGCCGACCACCTTGCCGTCGACATAGACGGTGCGGCCGCGCACCAGGGTGCGCACCGGCTTCGCCTTGAAGCGGCGGCCCGCATAGGGCGACCAGCCGGTCAGGCTGAGCACGTCGGCGTCCTTGATCTCGTATTCCTTGTCGAGATCGACCAGCACCAGATCGGCGTCGTAGCCCGGCATCACGTCGCCCTTGCGCTCCAGCCCGAACAGCTTCGCCGGCTTCGTCGACATCGCCTCGACGGCGCGCTCGATCGGGAACTTGCCCTCCAGCGCGGCGGTGAGGAACATGCTGACATAGAACTGCGTCGACGGCGTGCCGGTGTGCGCCTTCCAGCCGTCGATCCAGCCGATCTCCTTCTCCTCGCGGGTGTGCGGGGCGTGGTCGGTGGCGACGATGTCGATGGTGCCGTCGGTAAGGCCTTCCCACAGGCTCGGCACGTTCTTCTCCGGCACCCAGTAGGACAGCGCGTAGGAGCCGAGCCGCTGGATCGCGCCCCAGTCGCAGCCGAGGAACAACGCCCACGGATTGATCTCGCAGGTGACCTTCTGGCCGGCCGCCTTGGCGCGGCGGATCAGGTCGACGCTGCCGGCCGTCTGGGTGTGCAGCACGTGAAGGTGGCAGCCGGCGGCCTTCTGCAGGCGCAGGAGCGTGGCGATGGCGGTCTCCCAGATGACGCCGTCATGCGCCGCATAGGCCTTGGCGTAGGCGAGCGCGTCGCGCTCCTGGCGCTCCCAAAAATCCTTCTCGATGACGTCCATCAGGGCCTGGTCGTGCGGATGAACCATCAAGGGAATATTGACCTCGGCGCAGTGCTGCATGATCTCCAGGATCTTGCCGTGGTCGTGCACGCCGATGCCCGGCATGTGCGGGTACGAGCGGCCGGTGTCGACCACCATGAAGATCTTGAACGCCGCGATGCCCTCCTCGGCCATGCGCGGCATTTCCTCGGCGATGGTCGGGGCGGGGTTGAAGTTCCAGTCGACGACGGCGTCGCGCTCGTAGATGGCGAACTGCTTCTTCAGGAGGTCGAGGCTGTTGGGCGGCGGGGTGACGTTCGGCATGGCGACCGAGGTGGTGACGCCGCCGGCCGCGCATTGCATCGTCGAGGTGTAGATCGTGTCCTTGTACTCGAAGCCGGGCTCGCTGCCTTCGCGGTGATGCGAGTGCATGTCGATCACGCCCGGGATGACGGCGAGGCCTGAGGCGTCGATGGTCTCGGCGGCGGCGGGCTCCTGGCCCGGCTCGTAGAGGCCGGCGATCTGGCCGTCCTTGATGCCGATGGAGGTGCGGCCCTTGTTCTTCGCCGTGATCAGCAGGCCGTTCTTGATGACGCAGTCCATGGAGAGCTCCCGGGTTCGGGTCAGTTCGGTGGGATTTTAGGGGAGGGGCGTGTGGGCGGGACGGCGCTGGCGCACCGTGTCGAGCACCTCGGCCACGAATGCGCGCCCGAGGCCGCGGGTGATGAAGACGATCTGGGACTTGCGGTCGGCGGTGGGCCATGCGGGGAGCACGGCGGGGGGATGGAACAGGTGCTGCACGGCCTGCAGCACCACCGGGCGGGCCTCGCCGGCGATGTCGAGGATGCCCTTGACGCGCAGAAGGTCGGCGCCGTGCGCCATCACCAAGGCGTCGAGCCAGGCGGCGACATGCTGCCAGTCGAGCGGCTCCGTGTAGGTGAGACAGAACGAGCCGATCTCGGCGTCGTGCCGGTTGATGTCGTGGTGGTGATGACGGCCGTGGGCGCCGTGGTGATGCCCGTGCTCGTCGTGCTCGTCGTCCTCGTCCGCATAGGCCTCGGCATTGAGCCAGGCGAGCGCGTCGGCGCTCTTGGTCGCCGGATCGTAGATGTCGGCCGCCGTGAGCTCGGAGGGCATCGGCATGCGGTCGGGGCGCGACACGTGCAGGCGGGCGCCGGGATTGAGCGCGTTCACGCGCGCCGCGAGCCGCGCGGTCGCATCGCCGTCCGCGGCCAGGTCCGTCTTGGTGACGACGATCTCGTCGGCGACGGCCGCCTGCTTGAGCGCCTCCTGGTGGGCCGACAGGGTGGCGAGGCCGTTGACGGCATCGACCGTGGTGACCACCTGGGTCAGCCTGTAGCGGGTGGCGACCGGCACGGTCATCAGGGCCTGGATGACGGGCGCGGGGTCGGCGAGCCCGGTGGTCTCGATCACCACCCGGTCGAAGGCCCGCACCGTGCCGGCGCTGCGCTTCTCGGTCAGCTCGCGCAGCGTGTCGACGAGATCGCCGCGCACCGTGCAGCACAGGCAGCCGGTCGACAGCTCGATGGTGTTGTCGCTGCTCGCCGCGATCAGCGCATGGTCGATGCCGACATCGCCGAACTCGTTGACGATCACGGCGGCGCCGGCCAGATCCGTGGTGCGCAGCCAGGCGTTCAACAGCGTCGTCTTGCCGCTGCCGAGGAAGCCGGTCAGCAGCATGACGGGCAGCCGCTCGTCTTTCGGGTCCGGCATCGGGTCGGGGCTCACGGGGCGGCGAGAAAGCTCGGGTCGTAGTAGCGCGACAGGTCGAACGGCTTGGAGGAGGCCGGGTTGGCGCCGATCGCCTGGTCGATCTTGATGATGTTCTCGAGCCCGGCGGCCGTGACCTCGAGGTTCTTCCCGATCGCCTGCTGCTGCTGGATCATGAACGCGTAGGAGTCGGCGCAGGTGTCGCGGTCGGTCTTGGTGTAGGCGGCCAGGATATCGATCGCCTTGTCCTTGTTGGCCGGGTCGTAAATCCACACGGCGGCCTTTTGCAGCGCCTTGGTGAGGCCGACGGCGGCGGCGCGGTTCTTCTCGGCCCACGGCTTGTTGAGCACCAGCGGCGTCTGGACGTAGGGGTCCGTGTAGACGTCGAGCACCTTCATGCCCTGGCGGATCGCCAGCGTGTCGAACGGCGCGATCAGCAGGGCGCCCTGCACCTGCCCGTTGCCCAGCGCGACGACGCGGTCGCGCGAGTTGGTCAGCGCCACCATCTTGACGCCGCGCGGATCGACGCCGAGCCGCTGGAGCTGGTAGCGCAGCAGGTTGGCGGTGCCGCCCTCGACGGCGCCGGCCGTGACCGTGGTGCCGTCGAGCTGCTTCGGCGTGGTGATGCCGGTGCCGCCGACCAGCCGCAGGATGGTTTTGCCCAGGATGGCGCCGCTGATCACCACCGGGGCGCCCTGGTCGACCGCCCGGATCACCACGTCGCCGAGCGACATGCCGGCCTCGACGCTGCCCGACGACACCGCCTGCAGCAGCGCCGGGCTCGATCCCGCAACCAACTCCTTCACGACGACGTTGCGTTCAGCGTAAAATCCCAGATCGCGGGCGACGGCGTGCAGCCAGAGCAGGGCGCTCGGCGCCAGCACGGCGACCCGCACCTCGGTCGGCGCCTGGGTCGTTTGCTGGGCGTGGGCCGGCAGCGGCGCCAGAATGGCGGCGAGGACGAGGGCGAGGCAGCTCAGGGTGCGGGACGCGATTCGCATGGCCGAGATCTCCTCAGAGGCGGCGTTGCCGGGCCGAAGCCCGGGTGAGCGCGGTTGTCACTATATGACAAATTGTAGTATAGTCAAAAGACGCAAAACCGAGCACCCAGCTTAAATGTCGTCCATGAACGGTCCAGCGCGAATTCTCGCCGTCCTGCAGCTCTTCGAGACGGAGGGCCCGGTGCTGACGGTCGACGGGATCGCCCGCGGCCTGTCGCTCTCGACCTCCACGGCTTATCGCAGCGTTCGTGCGCTGGTGAAAGCCGGCTTTCTCGATCCGGTGGCGGGGGCGGGCTATGCGCTCGGTCCGGCCTTCATCCGTTACGACCGGCTGTTGCGGCAGAGCGACCGGCTGAGCCTGATCGCCGATCCGGTGATGCGCGAGGTGCTCGAGTCGGTCGGCGAGCGCGGCACCATCCTGCTGTGCCGGCGCTTCCGCGAATGCGTCATGTGCGTCCACGAGGTGCGCGGGCGCGAGCCCTTCGCCGAGACCACCTACGAGCGCGGCGTCGCCATGCCGATGTTCGTCGGCGCGACCTCCAAGGCGATCCTCGCCTATCTGCCCGACCGGCTCCTCAAGGCCGCCTATCTGGCCAACGAGCAGGCGATCCGTGCCTCGGGGCTCGCGACCTGGCCGGATTTCAAGGCGAACATGCGGGAGATCCGGCGGCTCGGCTACGCGCTGACCGATTCCGAGGTGGCGCAAGGGCGGATCGGGCTCGCCGCGCCGATCTTCCGCAACGGCCAGGTGATCGCCGGCATCAGCCTGGTGGTCACCTCCTCGGTGATGAGCCGCGTCAAGGTCGACGCCTTCGTGCCGGACCTGCGCCGTGCCGCCGAGATCATCAGCCAGCGCGTGTCCCGCGACGCCATCGCGACGCCGCGGTGAGGGAGGTTGTCGCCGCGCAGCTCTTCGTCGCGCGGAAGATGCCCCGATCTCCGCTCATTCCCGCGCAAGCGGGAATCCAGGCCTTCGGCGGGGCTCCTGGGTCCCCGCTTTCGCGCTACGGGATGCACACATCGCTTGCCATGCATGAGAGCGTCATGCGCGGGCTCGACCCGCGCATCCATCGATTTTCGCAAAAATGCTTTGTTCGCAGGATGATGGATCGCCGGGTCAAGCCCGGCGATGACGACGGTGGGGAAGGCGCTCTTTTTGCCGTACCACCAGATGGTCTCGACAAAACGAGATCTGTGCATGCCCTAGCGCTTTCGCGGGGACGAGCGGATTCAGCGGCCTTGGCGCTACCGTCCCCCCGGCGGCTTGGCCGCGAAGGCGGAGCCGCGCACGCAACAGCGGCCGGTCTTGTCCTGCCACAGCCGCTCGGTCGCGTGCAGATGGCCGATCGCGCGGGCGACGGTCTGGAAGTCGTAGCTGGCGAACGCCTCGGCGATGTCGGTGTAATACATCGGCTCGACGGCGATCTTCTCCAGGATCCTCTCGGCGAGCGCGGCCACCGCCGCGTCGCTGCCGCTCTCGCCGGCCGGATCGGCCTTGCCGGCGACGTAGTCCGCCACCTTGGCCGTGTCGGCATAGGCGTAGGTGATGCGCTCGTAGGCCTCGCGCTGGGCGTATTCCGGGATCGTCGCGTCGATGCCCATCTTGGCGCCGGTCGGCACCACACCCGGCGCCGTCGGGTAGAGGCTCGGATCGAGCGGCTTCGCCCGCGCATTGGAGACGATCATCACGTCGCGGTCGGCCTGCACCCTGGTGGCGATCGCCCACTCGACCTCGGCCGGGTCGTTGACGTCGATGTCGTCGTCGACCACCACGACGTGCTTGAGGTCCATCACCGAGAGGGCGGCCAATAGCGCGGTCTTGCCTTCGCCGGGCTGCTTCTTGATCGACACGACGGCGTGCCAGAAGGCACAGCCGCCGAGCGTGACATTGATGTCCTTGACCACCACGCCGGCGGTCCTGAGCGCCTGACGGATCGCCGCATAGCGGGTCGGCGCCGCCAGCCAAGTGTTCTCCCACGGCATATGCAGGGCGTAGTAGACCGCGTCGCGCCGCATCGCGACCGCCTTGATGCGGACCAGCGGGTTCCAGTGCAGCCCGCCCATCAGCCGGGTGAACTCGCCGAAGCGGCCCTCTGGATTGGTCCAGCCGGTGGGCAGGATCTCGGCCTCCAGCACGATCTCGGCGTCGGCGATATAGGGCACGTCGATGGTCTCGCAGGGGGCGAGCTGCACCGGCGAGCCGCGCAGGCCGCCGGCGATCGCCATCTCGTCGACCCCGAGGGGCGCGCGAAAACCCGAGCCGGTGATCTCGAACGGGTGGGTGCCGATGCTGATCGAGATCGGGCAGGGGCGGCCCGCCTTGTAGGCTCGGTCGGCGAACAGCCGCATGTTGTTCGGCGTGACGATGTCGATGCCGGTGAGATTTTTCTCTTTGACGATGAAGCGGTAGATGCCGCTGTTGAAGCCGAGTTCCGGGTCGTGCGCGATCACCACGCCGGCCGTGATCATCGGGCCGCCGTCGTAGATCGACGACATCGGGATCGGCAGCCGGAACAGGTCGACCTCGTCGCCTGTCATCACCACCTCGCGGGTCGGCGAGCCGGCGACCCGCACGGGCGGAATCGGCTTGTCGGTGGCGGCCTTCAGCCGGTCCTCGATGTCCCGATAGGTGGCGGCGCGAAGCGACATCATGGCGCGCTCGCGGGTGCGGATGATGCCCGAGACCACCGGCGTGCGGTATCCGATCACGTCGTGGAAGAACAGCGCCTTGTCCGACTGGTCGACCAGCGTGGCGATGTGCCGGATGTCCACCGGCTGGCGCAGGTCGACCATCTCGCCGGCCTCGCGCAGCCGGTCGAGGAACTCTCGGAACGTCTCTTGCATACGGGGCTCCGGGATATTTCGGGGGGCGGACGCAACCTGGTGTCGACGACCGCGCGCCGCGATCGTACAACCGCACGATCGGGCGACGGCGCACCCTCCGAAGCCAGATCCGTGCCGCTTCGCCATGCGCGCGGCACGACTTTGCATATCAGGCTGCCTGGGTTAATCAAGGGCGCGGAACGCCCGTACGGGGACGAAAGCCCGTACGAGGACGAAGAGGAGACGAAGGCTTTGAGCGGGACGATGCGAGCACTGGTGCTGCGCCAGCACGGCACTCTCGACGACCTCGACTATGTGACGGACCATCCGCGGCCGACCGTCACGGAGGGGCACGTCGTCATTCGCGTGCGCGCCTCCTCGTTCAATTACCACGATGTGTTCACGGTGCGCGGCATGCCGGGCATCAAGGTGCCGTTCCCGGTGGTGATCGGCCTCGACATGGCCGGCGAGATCGCCGAGGTCGGGCCCGGCGTCGGCGGCTGGACCGTCGGCGACCGCGTGCTGGTCAATCCGGTCAACAAGAAGAAGGGCCTGATGGGCGAGATGCTCGACGGCGGCATGGCGGAATATTGCCTCGTGTCGGCCGATCAGCTCATCGCCATGCCGGCCGACGTGACCTTCGAGCAGGCGGCGGCGCTGCCGGTCGCCTACGGCACGGCGCACCGCATGCTGATCACCCACGACACCGTCAAGGCAGGCGACAGGGTGATCGTGCTCGGCGCCTCCGGCGGCGTCGGCACCGGCTGCGTGATTTTGGCAAAAATGCTGGGCGCCGAGGTGATCGCCTGCGCGTCGAGCGACAGCAAGCTGAAGCGCCTGACCGAGATGGGCGCCGACCAGGTGATCGACTACACCAAGACGGACTTCTCGAAGTGGGCGGTGGAGCGCTACGGCAAGCCGCAGCGCCGCACCTATGACGGCGGCGTCGACGTGGTGATCAACTTCACGGGCGGCGACACCTGGGCGCCGTCGCTCAAATGCGTCAAGCGCGGCGGCAAGATCCTGGTCTGCGGCGCGACCGCGGGCCACGATCCCAAGGAGGACCTGCGCTACATCTGGAGCTTCGAATTGAAGATCATCGGCTCCAACAGCTTCTACGACGACAACCTGAAAGGCCTCATGGATCTGATCGCGGAGAAAAAGCTCGCGCCGGTGATCGACACGGTGCTGCCGCTCGACCAGGCCCGCGAAGGCCTGCGGCTGATCCAGGACCGCGAGGTGATCGGCAAGGTGGTGATCACGCCATGAGCCACGACCTCACCGCCGAAGACGTCGACGCGATGATCACCAAGGGGCCGTTCCACCAATGGCTCGGCCTGAAGGTGACGGCGCTCACCGACGACGGGATCGAGATCCGCGCCACCTGGCGCGAGGAGTGGAAGGTGCACCCGGAGCGCCCCTACACGCATGGCGGCATCCTGGCGACGCTGCTCGACCTCGCCGCCGACTGGGCGCTGGTGAAGAGGACCGGGCGCGGCGTGCCGACCATCGACCTGCGGGTCGACTATCACGCCGCGGCGATGCCGGGCGACCTGGTCGTGCGCGGACGCATCGTCAAGGCCGGCAGCCAGTTCTCCACCGCCGAGGCGCAGATCTTCGACCTCGAGGGCAAGCTTTTGGCGTCCGGCCGGGCGACCTACTTCACGGGCGCCGTGGCGGCGAAGCCGAAGGGATGATGCCGTGGCGACTACATAGGCCTCGGTCATTCCGGGGCGCCGCGCAGCGGCGAGCCCGGAATCCATACACACGGACCGGGGTTATGGGTTCCGGGCTCGCGGCCTGCGGCCGCGCCCCGGAACGACGGAGTGAAAGCGGTTCGACCTCGTGTTGGCGACAGGTTGCGTATGGCTCATGATCCGAAAAATCTCGGCGATCTGATCCGCCGCGACCAGGATCTCGGAAAGATCGCCGTGATCGATCTCGGCGGCGAGGAGACGCCGCGCGAAATCTCCTATGCGGCGCTGGACGCAGCGGCGAACGGCGTCGCCCGGGCGCTGCTCGCCCGCGGTTTCGCCCGCGGCGAGCGCGTCGCCATTCTGTCGGCGAACCGGTCCGAATATCTCGCCGCCTATTACGGGATCATGCGGGCGGGCCTCGTCGCCGTGCCGGTGAACTTCAAGTTCCCGCGCGCCACCATCGCGTTCATTCTGAAGGATAGCGGCGCCAGGCTGGTGTTCTGCGATTCGGCGCGGCGCGACGACTGTCCGCCGGATCTGCCGGTCGTCTGCTTCGGCCGGCATGGCGCCGAGAGTTTCGAGGGCTTTCTCGATCCCGGCCCGTTCGCGGCCGTGGTGCCGCACGACGCCGAGCCCGCCATGTTCCTCTACACGTCGGGCTCGACCGGCGTGCCCAAGGGCGTGGTGCTGTCGCACCAGAGCCATCTGTGGGTCGTCAAGGCGCGGTCGAAAGGGCTGGACCTCTCCGGCCATCGCTTTCTGATCGCAGCGCCGCTCTACCACATGAACGCGCTGGCTTTGGCCAAGCTCGCCTGCGCGGCGCACGCCACCATGGTGCTGCTGCCGCAGTTCACGGCCGCCGCCTATATCGAGGCGATCGGCCGCTTCAAGGCGACCTGGCTCACCGCCGTGCCGCCCATGATGGCCATGATGCTGCGCGAGCACGAGCTTTTGGCACGCACGGATCTGTCCAGCGTGAAGCTCATCCGCATGGGCTCGGCGCCGGTCAGCGCCAGCCTGATGGAGGGCATCCGCAAGCTGCTGCCGCACGCCGTGATCACCAATGCCTACGGCACGACCGAGGGCGGCCCGGTGGTGTTCGGGCCGCATCCGGACGGCCTGAAGCAGCCCGACACCTCGGTCGGCTATCCGCATCCCGAGGTCGCGGTGCGCCTCGTCGACGGCGACGATCGCGACGCCGCCGAAGGCGCGCTGGAGATGAGGTCGCCGGCCATCATGAACGGCTATCACAACCGTCCCGACCTGCCGCCGCCGATCACGCCCGACGGCTTCTACAGGACCGGCGACGTGTTTCGGCGCGACCACGACGGCTTCTACACCTTCGTCGGGCGCACCGACGACATGTTCGTCTCCGGCGGCGAGAACATCTTTCCGGGCGACGTCGAAAGAATGCTGGAGCGCCATCCCGACGTGGCGCAGGCCGCCGTGGTGCCAGTCGACGACGAGATCAAGGGGCAGAAGCCGGTCGCCTTCGTCATTCCGCGCGCCGGCCGGCATCCCGACGCCGAGGAGATCAAGCGCTTCGCGCTCGCCAACGCGCCGGCCTATCAGCACCCGCGCTTCGTCTGGTTCGTCGACAAGCTGCCGCTCGCCTCGACCAACAAGATCGACCGCGGCGCCCTGCACAGCGATGCCGAGGCGCGGCTGGCGAAGAGCCGGGGCTGAGTGGAGGGAGTTCCGCCGGAGTCACACACTCCGCTCATTCCCGCGCAAGCGGGAATCCAGAGGCCGCGCACCCCGGGGCTCTGGGTCCCCGCTTTCGCGCTACGGGATGCACACATCGCTTGCCATGCATGAGAGCGTCATGCGCGGGCTCGACCCGCGCATCCATCGATTTTCGCAAAAATGCTTTGTTCGCAGGATGATGGATCGCCGGGTCAAGCCCGGCGATGACGACGGTGGGGAAGGCGCTCTTTTTGCCGTACCACCAGATGGTCTCGACAAAACGAGATCTGTGCATCCCGTAGCGCTTTCGCGGGGACGAGCGGAGTAAAACGGGACGACCGCGCGCCCCGAACGACCAGGAGCTCTACTGCGTCCGCAGCCCCGACGACATCACGATCGGGGTCCAGCGCTTGTGCTCGGCGGTGATGAACTCCGCCGTCTCGCGGCGGCCGACGCCGAGCACCGGCTCGAAGCCGGCCTGCACCAGCTTTCCGCGGAACTCGGGCTCGTCGAGGGCCTTGCGGGTCACCTCGGCGAGCTGGTCGAGGATCGGCTCGGGCGTGCCTGCCGGCGCGAACAGGCCGAGCGCCAGCTTGGCGATCAGCTCCGGATAGCCGGCCTCGGCCGTGGTCGGCAGCTCCGGCGCGATGGCGAGGCGTTGCTCGGTCGCCACCGCCAGGATGCGCACCTTGCCGGCGCGGTGCAGCTCCAGCATCTGGTCGGTGATGTTGGAGGCGAACATCGGCACCTGGCCGGAGATCAGATCGGCATAGCCGCCCGCCGCGCCCTTGTAGGGGATGTGGACGATGTCGGGCGTGCCGGCGAGCGACTTGAACAGCTCACCCGCGAGATTCGCCATGGTGCCGACGCCGGCCGAGCCGTAGGACAGCTTGTTGGGGTTCGCCTTGGCCCAGGCGGCGAGCTCTTTCAGGTTCTGGGCCGGCACCGACGGGTGCACGATGATGGCCGCGACCGAGATCGCCATGGTGGCGATCGGCGCAAAGTCCTTCGCCTCGTAATTCGTCTTGCTGTTGAGCGCCGGGTTGAGCACGAGGTCGCTGGTCGAGCCGAGCAGCAGCGTGTAGCCGTCCGGCGCGCTGCGCGCCGCCATGGCGGTGCCGATGATGCCGCCGCCGCCGCCCTGGTTCTCGATCACGATGCTGCCGAGCGAGCCCTTCACCCATTCGGCCCATTGCCGCGCGACGATGTCGAGCACGCCACCGGCGCTGCGCGGCACGATCAGGCGGATCGCGCGATCGGGCCACGGGCCTTGCGCGAAGGCAGGCGCCGCCAGGGCGGCCCCGGCGAGCGAGCCCAAGGCGAGCTTCAGCACGTCACGTCGTAGCATCGTCGTCTCCCGTCGCGGCACGGCCGGGGGCCGCCGCGCTGCACGAACACGGACCCGCTCTGCGGGTCGTATGGACTCGGGCTCTCCCTCGGGTCTTTGCGCGGCGGGTCGAAGCCGCCCGTCGCCGCCCTTGTCACGTCACGCCGCGGCGCTGCGCCGCGGCGAAAAAATCACGTCCGCACGTCGCGGCGCCAGCGGAACAGATGCCGCTCCAGCGGCGCCAAGAGGCCGATCTCGATCACCACCATCATGGCGATCTGGGCGATCGTCCAGGCGAACACCTGGTCGGTCTGGATCAGGTCGGAGGCCTGGCGCAGCCGGTAGCCGACGCCGCTCGAGGCGCCGAGCGTCTCGGCGACCAGGCTGACGCGCCAGCCGAACCCGAAGGCGAGCCGTGCGCCCGAGAAGAAATAGGGCAGGATCGACGGCACGTAGATCTTCAGCAGCGTCTTCAGCCGCGAGAAGCGCAGCGTCTGCGCCAGCTCGACGAAGTCGGCGTTCACGGCCTGGGTGCCCTGCCAGACATTGGTGATGATCAGCGGCAGGGCGGTCATCAGCACGACGAAGATCGGGGTGAGCGGCGACAGGCCGAACCAGATGATGGCGAAGATCGCCCAGATGGCCGACGACACCGTGTTCATCACCGGCAGCACCGGTTCGAAGAAGGTGCCGAGCGCCCGGTTGGAGCCGAGCAGGATGCCGCCCGGCACGCCGATCAGCACGGCGAGCGCGAAGCCGGCGAGCACGCGCCACAGCGTGGTGAACAGGTTGGTGAACAGGTCGCCGTTCTGGGCGAGCATGATCAGCCGATTCATCACCCGGGCCGGGCTCGGCAGCACGTAGACGGGCGTCGCCAGCGAGGCCGCCCACCACACCGCGATCAGCAGGATCAGCAGCGCGGTGCGGCGGAACGCGATGGTCGCGCTCCCGGTCCCCGTCTTGATAGGCTTGTCGGTCGGTGCTCTCACTTCTTTGCCTGCTCGTAATAGGTCGGCACGAACAGCGAGTCCGGGACCGCCGTCTCGATGGTGCCGGCGGCGCGAAACACTTCGGCCATCGTCTTCAGCGTGGCGATGTCGGCGGGCTCGAGCGAGGCGACGTAGAACTGGTCCCACAGCCGGGCATAGGCGGTGGCGTCCTTGGCGTCGAGATTGGCGCTGCTGCGCAGGATGTCGGAGGCCTTCTCGGTCTCCTTGCTGCCGAATTTGGTCGCCGCCATGATGGCCTTGACGTATTTCACCACGGCCTGCGGGCTCTGTCGGGCGAAGGCCTTGTGGACGATGGCGACACCCAGGATCGGCGGCGCCTTGGTGCCGGTCATCGTCTGCCACTGCTCGACGACATTGCCGAGCGACTTCAGCTTGGTGTCGGTCACCGAGGCGAGCGTGACGGCGCGCAGCGCGGCGACGTCGATGTCGCCCTGGGCGAGGAACTGCAAGAGCCGCCCCTCGTTGCCGGGCACCGCCGTGTAGTCGGTGCGCTTGAGGCCCTGGTTCTTCTCCAGCAGCGCCGTCGTGATGGCGTACATGGCGCTGCCGGCCGGCGACATGCCGACCTTCTTGCCCTTGAGGTCGGACAGCGACGTGATCGGCGATCCCTCCTTGGTGACGAAGGTCGCCTCGGCGATCTGGGTCACCAGCACCACCTCGAGCGGGGCGCCTTCGCCGCCGAGCGTGAAGGCGCCGGTCGCCGGCGCCCCGAAGGCGACGTCGATCGAGTTGGTCATCAGCGCCTTGGTGGGGCCGTTGACATCGCTGAACTTGATGTATTCGGGCACGAGGCCCTGGGCCTCGAGGAACTTGCCGACCTCGAGCACGGCGCCGAAGCCGACGCTGAAGCCCGAGGTCCAGTAGCCGACCTTGATCTTTTCCTGGGCGTTCGCCGCCGCTGGCGCGAGCGTGGCGGCCGCGAGGGCGAGCAGGACGGCGAGCTTGCGGACGAACATGCGAATCTCCGAAGTCGGGGGCGGAACGGTCAGGGTCAGATCACCCAGTCGGCCGACATCCCTGCGATCGCGGCACGCAGCTCCGCGACGAGAGCTTGGGCGTCCGGGGTGCCGAGGCGGGGATGCGGCAGGGTGACGTCGATCTCGGTGTGGACGCGGCCGGGCCGCGGCGACAGCATCACGATGTGGTCGGCCAGGATTACGGCCTCCTCGACGTCGTGGGTGACGAACACGATGGACATGCCGCGCTCGCGGTGGATGCGCAGCAGCTCGTTGTGCATGCTCGTGCGGGTCTGCGCGTCGAGGCGCGAGAACGGCTCGTCCATCAGCAGGATGTCGGGCTCGGTGACGAGGCTGCGGGCGAGCGCCACGCGGCTGCGCATGCCGCCCGAGAGCTGGTGCGGATAGGCGCTGCCGAAATCGCCGAGGCCGACGACGGCGAGCTGGGCCTGGGCGCGCTCGCGCCGCTCCTGCCGCGACACCGATCCGGCCTCCAGCGCCAGTGCCACATTGCCGAGCGCCTGGCGCCACGGCAGCAGGCGATCGTCCTGGAACATGTAGCCGAGCCGCGACCAGTCGACCGCGCCGGTGGTCTCGTGGCCGAGCACCAGCACCTTGCCCTGGTCGGGGGCGAGCAGGCCCGCCGCCATGTTGAGCAGCGTCGACTTGCCGGAGCCCGACGGGCCGAGGATCGACACCACGCTGCCGGCCGGCACGTCGAAGGAGACGTCGCGCAGCACCTCCAGCGACGAGCCGTCGTCGCGAAAGAAATGCTTCGAGACGTGGCGGAACGCCAGCGCCTGACGATGATCCGGGGCGGCGTGGCGCGCGAGCGGCGCCGCAGCGTCGATGGTGGGGGCGGGGGTCAAACGAGGTCCATTCTCGACCAGTTGCGGGCCGTTCAACAGAGCAAAATCTGTGCCGTTTGCAAGGGCCACGACGGGCGAAGTCCGTGTGTCGTCCCTGCCGCCGGCCCGGGGAGAGTCGACGGCGGCGACGCCTCGTATATAAGGCGGAGCGGTCGCGGCAGGCACCAACCGTCGCGCGAAGTTGTAAAAAACGACAGTGGGACTGGGGGTTTGGGGGTTCATGGAAGAAAGCGCGCGTCAGCTTCCCGTGGGGGAGCAGATTTTTCTCGACCATGTCGGTCATTTTGCCGCGGACCGTGATGCCGCGATTGCCGCGCTCGCCCGCGCCGGCTTTGCACCGACGCCGCCCTCCGTGCAGGTCAACCCGACGCCGGACGGCAGCCTGGCACCGGCCGGCACCGGCAACGTCACGGCGATGTTCTCGCGCGGCTACATGGAGGTTCTGTTCAAGACCGCCGACACGCCGCTCGGCCGCCAGCTCGACAGTGCGCTCGCCCGCCACGTCGGCGTGCATCTGATCGCCTTCTCGGTCGCCGACGCGGCCAAGCACTATGGGCGGCTTGCCGCGAGCGGCATGCCGATGCAGCCGCTGGTGTCGATGCAGCGTCCGGTCGAGACCGCCGATGGTCCCGGCATCGCCGCCTTCACGGTGGCGCGGCTGTCGCCCGGCGTGATGCCGGAAGGCCGCATCCAGATGCTGACGCATCGCACCGAGCGCACGGTGTGGCAGCCGCGTTGGCTCGCGCATCCGAACGGCGTCACGGCGCTGCTCGACGTCCTGGTCGCGGTCGGCGATGTCGGCGAGGCGGCGGCGCGCTTCTCCCGCTTTCTCGATCGTCCGGTGACGCAGGAGCGCGCCGGTCCGGCCATCAAGCTCGATCGCGGCCGCGTGCAGCTCGCGACGTCCGGCGCGTTCCACGATCTGGTCGGTTGCGCCATTCCGCCCGGGCTGCCCTTCATCGGCGCCTATGGGCTCGCGGTCGCCTCGCTCGACGCGCTGAAGGCGCGGCTCGCCGGGGCCGGACTGGCGTTCACGGCGCGCAATGGCTCCGTCGTGGCCCCGTTCCCGGAGGGGCTGGGGCAGGGCGCCTGGGTGTTCGTCGAGGACGCCTCGCGGCTGCCCTGGCGGCGGTGAATGCCGTCCCGGGCCGCGCGATCGGCGCCGCGCCGCCTCGCGCGGCCGATCCGCAGCAGACGGCGTTCGGAACCAGCCACATAGCGTTAAGCGCGCGTTAAACGCCGCGGGCTAGGCTCGTGTCTGATCCCGAGTGCTGTCGTAGCGCGTTCGCGCGGGACCCGTCATGCCGCCCTTGTCAGTTGCGTTTCGCGCAGTGTTTGGTCCGTCTGGGCCGGCGCGTCTCGTGCCGGTCGGGCGGGCGTGCGCGCGGTTCGCCGGCGTTCTCCTCGCTGCCGCCCTGGTGGTCGCTCCTGCGTCGCCGCGACCCGCCGTCGCCGCACCCCAAGCCGTCAAGGCCGAGCTGTCCGTCAACACCAGCGAGGGCTACGCCCGCATCGTCTTCCACTTCGCCGAGGACGTGGAGAGCGATGTGCGGATGGCGAACGGCATCGTGATCGTCGGCTTCCGCACGCCCGTCCAAGTCGCCGTCGATCGTCTCTCCACCACGGCGGCCGGCTATGTCGCCGCCGCGCGGCGCGACCCGGACGGCAAGGGCATCCGCATCGCACTGTCCCGACCCGTGAAGCTCAACACCCTGACGGCCGGCGAGCGCCTTTATGTCGATCTTTTGCCGGACACCTGGACCGGGGCACCGCCCGGCCTGCCGCAGGAGGTGGTGGAGGATCTGGCCCGGCGCGCCCGCGAGGCCGAGAAGAAGGTGCGCCAGCAGCAGCAGCTCGTGCGCCAGAAGCAGATGGCGCTCACGCGGGTGCGCGTCTCGCACCAGCCGACCTTCTCGCGCTACGTCTTCGACCTGCCCGACCTGATCCCGGTCGCCACCTCGCGCGAGAAGGAGGCGCTGACCCTCACCTTCGAGGCGCCGCTGAAATTCGATCTCGCCGACGCCAAGGGCTCGCCGCCGCCCATGCTGGCGGGGGTCGACTCCGAGATCCGCGACCAGACGACCACGGTCCGGTTCGGCTTCATCGGCAATGTCGACGTTCGTACGTTTCGCGAGGACGCGAGCTTCGTGGTCGATGTCGGCGCCGTGGAGGCCGCCAAGCGCCGCAGCGAGAGCGATCCGGCCGGTCGCGCCGCCGAGCTGGCGGCGCTGCTCGCCGGCGGCGGCCGCGATCCGAAGCGCTCCGCCGGGATCGAGCCGCCCCAGGCGGTGCCGCCCCAGACCGTGCCGGCGCAGGAGCCCGCCCGTCCGCCGCTGCCGCCCTCGGCCCTGACCCCACCGGCCACCGTCGGCCCGCCACCCGCCGCCCCGCCGGCGCCGGCGCCTGCCCCAGCGGCTGCCGCTGCTCCGCCCAAACCTGCACCGGCGCGGGTCGCTGCTGCACCCGCTGCCGCTCCTGCACCGTCGCCTGCTGCCCCTGGGCCGGCGCCCGTGATAGCCGCGCCCGCGACCGTGCCGGCCTCGACACCGGCGCCGGCGCCTGCTGTGGCCCCTGCATCTGCGGCCGCTCCAGCACCGGCGCCTGCGCCTGCTGCGGCCCCTGCACCCGCGGCTGCTCCTGCACCGGCACCCGTGACAGCAGCGCCCGCGACCGTGCCGGCCCCGGCTCCGGCCGTCGCCTCACCGGTCGCCGACCCGTCCGATGTTCCCGCCGCACCCGCACCGGTTGCCGCGAAGACCGAGCCGGCGCCGGTCCGCACCGAGCCGCCGCGTGCCGAGCCGGCCCCCCCGGCGGTCACGCCGACCGCGCCGGCCGACCGCACCGGGGCGGTCGCCGTCCAGGTCAGTCGCCAGGCCGACAATCTGATCCTCAGCTTCCCGTTCCCGGTGACGACCCCGGTCGCGGTGTTCAACCGCGCCGACACGCTGTGGGTCGTGCTCGACACCGGCGCCAAGATCGATATCGCAGCGCTGCTGCGCGACCGCAGCGGCACCGTCCAGAGCGCGTCGCTGGTGCCGCTGCGCGACGGCCAGGCGCTGCGCCTCAAGCTGGAGCGGCCGCGGCTCGCGACCGTGCGGATCGACGGCGCGACGGTCACGGTCGTGATCGGCGATCAGGTCATGGAGGCGCCGCGGCCGCTGGCCCTGGTCCGCAATCCGGCGAGCCAGAGCCGCACCACGGCGGCGATCCCGTTCGACGATCCGCGCGCCGTCCATCGGCTGCCCGATCCGGAGGCCGGCGACACGCTGGTCGTGGTGACGGGTCTCGGGCCGCCGCGCGGCTTCCTGCAGGGGCAGGAGTATGTCGAGTTCAGCACGCTGCCGTCGTCGCATGGCGTGGTGCTGGCGCCGATCGCCGACGACCTGACGGTCGAGCTCGGGGCCGACCGCATCACGCTCGGCCGGCCCGGCGGCCTGTCGGTGTCGGCGAGCGACATGGTGGGGCGCCGCTCCGGCCTGTTCCGTCCGGCCGTGTTCGATCCGCAGCTCTGGGGTTTCGACCGCGAGGCGAACTTCGAGGACCGGCGCCGCGCCCTGACGAGCGCCGCCGCCGAGGCGCTGGAGACGCGGCGCACCGGCGCCCGCATGGATCTGGCCCGCTTCTATCTCGCCCGCGAGATGTATCCCGAGGCCAAGGGCGTGCTCGAGGTCGCGCTCGGCGACGAGAAGCCCGGCGCCGACGATCCCGCCGGCATGCTGATGCGCTCCCTCGCCAACGTCATGCTGGGCCGCATTCCCGAGGCCCTGAAGGATCTTTCGCATCCGATCGTGGCGAGCCATCCGGACGCCCAGATCTGGCGCGGCCTCGCCATGGCCAAGCAGGGCAACTGGGCGGATGCCGCCGACAAGTTCCGCAATGTCGAATCGACCATCTCGACCCTGCCGATCCAGCTCCAGCGCCTGATCCTCAAGGAGGCCGTGCAGGCCTCGCTCGAGGTGAAGAACTTCGCGGCGGCCGCCAACACGCTGCACGCCTTCGAGACGCTCGGGGTCGACCGGGACATGGAGGCGGACATCGCCGTGCTGTCCGGCAAGGTGGCGGAAGGCCTCGGGCGCAGCGGCGACGCGCTCGCCGACTACCGGCTCGCCGTGACGGGCGCGGTCGGGCCGGCCGCCGCGCAGGCGCGGCTGCGCGAATCCGTGCTGCGCTACCATCTCGGCGACCTCAAGCGCTCCGAGGTGATCGCCGAGCTCGAGGAGCTCACCACGATCTGGCGCGGCGACGACACCGAGATCGAGGCGCTGCAGCTCCTCGCGCGGCTCTACACCCAGGAGTCGCGCTATCGCGACGCCTTCCACGTCATGCGCACCGCCTTGATGGCGCACCCGAACTCCGACCATACGCGGCGCATCCAGGACGAGGCGGCCGCGACCTTCGACACGCTGTTCCTGGCCGGCAAGGGCGACGCCATGCCGGCCGTCGACGCGCTCGGCCTCTTTTACGATTTCCGCGAGCTCACCCCGATCGGCCGCCGCGGCGACGAGATGATCCGAAGGCTCGCCGACCGGCTGGTCTCGGTCGACCTGCTCGACCAGGCGGCCGAGCTGCTGCAGCACCAGGTCGACCACCGCCTGCAAGGGGCGGCGCGGGCCCAGGTCGCGACGAGGCTCGCCATCGTCTATCTGATGAACCGCAAGCCGGACCGCGCCCTCAACACGCTGCGCGTCACCCAGAGCACCAACCTGGCGACCGAGTTGCGCAACCAGCGGCTGCTGATCGAGGGGCGGGCGCTGTCGGACATCGGCCGGCCCGACCTCGCCCTCGAGGTGGTCGGCAATCTCGACGGGCGCGAGGCGGTGCGGCTGCGCAGCGATATCCTGTGGTCGGCCAAGCGTTGGCAGGCGGCGGCCGAGCAGATCGAGGTGATGTATGGCGACCGCTGGCGCGACTGGCAGCCGCTGAGCGAGCCGGAGCGCAGCGACCTGCTGCGCGCCGCGATCGGCTACGCGCTCTCCGAGGACACGATCGGGCTCGGCCGCTTCCGCGAGAAGTACGTCGCCAAGATGGCCGATGGACCGGATCGCCGCGCCTTCGAGGTGGCGACCGCGCCGCGCGCGTCCAACGCCACCGAGTTCGCCGCGGTCGCCCGCATGGTCGGCTCGAACGACACGCTGGACAGCTTCCTGCGCGACATGCGGGCCCGCTTTCCGGAGACCGGCTCGTTCAACCACGACGTCCCGCTGGCGCCGACGGCCGCCCCGGCCGCTCCGGGCACCCCGGCCGCCCCGGGCACGCCCGGCAACCAGACGCGGGCGCCGCTGCCCGATCCCGATCCGACCGCGGCGATCCGCTCCCGCAAGGCCGTCGCGGTGCGCCGGTAGACTGTCCGAGAAGCCAAGCCGCAAGAGAGCGGCCTTGTACAGGTCCGGTTCAGGAGTCAGTCATTCCGGGGCGCACCGAAGGTGCGAACCCGGAATCCAGCCACGGATTCCGAGATTGCGTCTGGATTCCGGGTCCGCGCGCGAGCGCGCGTCCCGGAATGACCAGCGAAGGAACCGCCGGCTCGTTCGCCCGCCGCCCTAGCTGCCGTAGCTCTGCACCAGGCTGCCGGCGACCAGATTCCAGCCGTCCACCAGGACGAAGAAGATCAGCTTGAACGGCAGCGAGATGACGGCCGGAGGCAGCATCATCATGCCCATCGACATCAGCACCGAGGCGACCACGAGGTCGATGATCAGGAACGGCAAGAACAACAGGAAGCCGATCTCGAAGGCCCGCTTCAGCTCGGAGATCATGAAGGCGGGCACCAGGATGCGCAGCGACAGCTCCTCGGGGGTGGCCGGCGGCGGCTCGCGCGCCATGTCGACGAACAGCTTGAGATCCTTGTCGCGCACGTTCTTCAGCATGAAGGCGCGGAACGGCTCGCTGGAGCGCTCGAAGGCCTGCTCGGGCGTGATCTCGTTGTTGACCAGCGGCCGCAGGCCGACATCGTAGGCGCGCTCGAAGGCCGGCCCCATCACGAAGGCGGTGAGGAACAGCGCGAGCGAGATGATCACGGTGTTGGGTGGCGCCGTGGCGGTGCCGAGCGCGGTCCGCAGCAGCGACAGCACCACCACGATGCGGGTGAACGACGTCACCATCACCAGGATGGAGGGGGCGAGCGACAGCACCGTGATCAGCGCGATGATCTGGATCACGCGCTCGGTGAGGCCGCCGCCCTGGCCGCCGCCGAGATCGATGCTGATGTTCTGGGCGGCCGCCGGCCACAAGGCCGCCGACCCCGCCACCATCGCCAGCGTTACTGCGGCCGCCACCGTCGCGAGACGAACGCGGCGGCCGAGCGAGGGTCGCGTCACGGCTTTCCGGGCGCGCGGCCGAGCAGATTCGCCATTTCCTCTTCGAGGCTCTCGTAGGGGGTCTTGCCGGGCTTGTCGGGCGTCTCGCCGGCCGGCCCAGGGGCCGGTGCGCCCGCATGGGGCTCGTCGGCGGCGTGGAACGGCGCGGCCGGGGCGCTCGCCTGGCCGTTGTCGGACGGCGCCACCGGCGGGGCCGGCGGCTCGGCTGCGGGCGGACGCGCCGCCGGGGGGCGGGAGAGCAGCGAGCTGCGCGGCTCCAGCGGGTTTCGCGGCGGCAGCCGCGGCCGCTGGGCCGGCGCGGGCGGAGCGGGAGCCGGTTCGGCAGCCGCGGCCGGCTCGGCGGCTCCCGGCCGCCGCAGAGCGGCCTCGAGCTGCTCGGCCATGGCGGCGAGCTGGCGGTCGCCCGCATTGGCGTCCTCGGTCGGGGCAGGGGGCGGTGCGGGCGGCGCCCGCCGCGGCTCCATCGGCCGGCGGAGGTCGGGCGCCGGCCGGCGCGGCTCGGACAGGCGGGAATCGCCCAGGCGGGGCTCCGGCCCGCGCGGCTCGGACAGGCGCGGCTCGGAGACGCGCGGCTCGGCCATGCGGGCCTCGGGCATGCGGGCCTCCGGCATGCGGGGCTCCGACATTCGCGGCTCGGCCATCCGCGGCTCGACGATCGGGGGCGGGGCGCTGCGGGCGAGCTCGGCGGCCAGCCCGGCGAGCCGGTCGGCGGTCTGCGGCCGCGGCACCGGCTCGACCTGCGGCTGCAGCGGCAGGTCCTCGGCCAGCGGCGGCATCAGGGCGCTGCCGCGGGCGTTACGGAAGGAGGGCTCGGGCGTCGTCTGCCACAGCCCGTTCTCGGGCAGTGGCCGACCGGCCTGGTCGAGCCGGGGCACCGGCACGTCGCGCATCGGCGCCGCCGGCTGGCCGCGCACGATATTGGCCTCGACGACCACGTCGGTCGGGCCGCCCAGCATGATCAGGTGCTCGACATTGTCACGCCGCACCAGCACCAGCCGGCGCCGGCTGTCCACGGCGGTCGCCTCGATCACCCCGAGCCGGGCCTGCCGGCCGCGCGCCGAGGCGGAGCCGAGCCCGCCGGACGAAAATCGCCGCACCAGCCAGGCGACGCCGCCGATCAGCGCCAGGACGATCACGAAGGCGATGAAGAACTTCGCGGGAAGCGGCATATCGCCGACCATGGGCATTCATCCTTTCTCAGCTCCTGCCGCGTGAGCCGAGTCGATTCGTTCAATGGTTAACGGGTCCGGCAAAAACTGCCGTACGGCCCCACCCGGTTCCTTAACACGAAAGCCAAGGCGAGCCCACAACATACGCTGTTTTAGCGGTTTTCCGGAAGCGGCAAAACCGTGGCCGGGGGATGGCGCCGCGACGGTTAACGCGCCGTTAACCATGAACCCGGCAATCTTTGCCGGGCGGCACCTTCGTGTCGCTCCGAAGGCGGTGGCCGATGGCGATCTCCAATATCCCGATCTTCTCGATGCTGCGGACCCGGATGCAATGGCACCAGGAGCGCCAGCGCGTGCTCGCCGAGAACGTGTCCAACGCCGATACGCCGCAGTTCCGGCCGCGCGACCTCGCGCCGCCCTCCTTCGATCGCACCAAGACCGCGCAGACCGTGACGCTCGCAACGACGGACCCGGGCCATCTGGCCGGGCTCGGCGGCGGCGAGCAGTTCCGGAACCGCAACGAGCACTTCGCGGTCCGTCCGGCCGGCAACGCCGTCCATCTCGAGGACGAGATGCTGAAGGTCGCAACCAACCAGATGGACTACCAGGCGGCCACGCAGCTCTATTCGCGCAGTCTCGCGATGATCAAGACGGCGATCGGGAAGTAAGGCGTGAGGTGACCCCATGGATTTCGTGAAATCGCTCTCGATCGCCGCCTCGGGCCTGCGCGCCCAGGCCGGGCGCATGCGGGTGCTGTCCGAGAACATCGCCAATGCCGACTCGACGGCGCCGGCGCCGGGCCAGGACCCCTATCGCCGCCGGGTGCCGACCTTCCGCTCCGAGCTCGACCGCACGCTCGACGCGCGGACCGTCGCCATGGGGCCGGTGCGCACCGACACCAGCGACTTCCGCGTCAAGAACGAGCCCGGCCATCCGATGGCCGACGCCGCCGGCAATGTGCGCTACCCGAACGTCAATTCGCTGATCGAGATGACCGACATGCGCGAGGCCCAGCGTTCCTACGAGGCCAATGTCAACGTGATCGGCGCGACCCGCCGGATGATCCAGCGCACGCTGGACATCCTGCGCGCCTGAACAGGAAGAGGACCGCCATGGCGATTCCGGGGATTGCGGCCAATGCCTATGCCACCACGGCGCGCCTCGGCACGCCGGGGGCCGGCCTGAGCAAGACCATCGGCGACGGCGCCGATGTGAAGAGCACGAGCTTCGGCGCGATGCTGCGCGACGTCGTCACCGACGTCGCTGCGACGGGCCGCAAGTCGGACGCCCAGTCGCAGGCCATGGTGGCCGGCAAGGCCAACATCGTCGACGTGGTCACGGCCGTCGCCGAGACCGAGACGGCGATCGCCAGCCTCGTCTCGGTCCGCGACAAGGTGATCCAGGCCTACGAAGAGATCATGCGGATGACGATCTGACCGCCCGCCGTCGCGGGCGATCGGGGGCGGCGCGGGCGGTTGGCCGCAACAGGGGACCAGGACGACATGACCGGGCCGGAAGTCCTCGACGTCTCGCGCGACGCCATCATGACGCTCGTCCTGGTGTCGAGCCCCTTGATGCTGGTCGGCCTGGTGGTCGGCGTCATCGTGTCGCTGTTCCAGGCATTGACCCAGATCCAGGAATCGACGCTGGTCTTCGTGCCGAAGATCCTCGCGATCTTCGCCGCCATGATCCTGGCGCTGCCCTTCATGGCCGATCTTCTCAACGGTCACATGATCCGGCTGGCCGCGAGGATCTCGGGCGGCTGAGGCGGCCCGGGGAGGGAGGTCATGCGCATCGATCTCTCCTTCCTGCCGCCGCTCGCGGTCGCCTTCATGCTGATGTTCGCCCGCACCGGCACCATGATCATGCTGCTGCCCGGCTTCGGCGAGCGCAGCGTGCCGGTGCGCCTGCGCCTCACCGCCGCGCTCCTGCTCGCCGCCCTGGTGATGCCGATCTACCGCAACGCCTACCAGATCGACCTGAAGAGCTTCGGACCGGTGTTCGGCATGCTGATGACCGAGCTCCTGATCGGCTTCCTGCTCGGCATGACGGCGCGGCTCTCCATCTCGGCCCTGCAGGTGACCGGCTCGATCGTCGCCCAGCAGCTCGGCTTCGGCTTCGTCACCACGGTCGACCCCACCCAGGGGCAGCAGGGCGTCATCGTCTCGAACTTCCTCACGCTGCTCGGCATCGTGCTGATCTTCGCCACCGACATGCACCATCTCGCCATCGCGGCGCTGGCCGACAGCTACACGCTGTTCCGGCCCGGCGAGATTCCGGCGACCGGCGACATGGCGGCGCTGGCGACGCGGCTGATCGGCGGCGCCTTCTCGATCGGCGTGCAGATCTCGGCGCCGTTCCTGGTGTTCGGCCTCCTGTTCAATGTCGGGCTCGGCGTGCTGTCGCGGCTGATGCCGCAGATGCAGGTGTTCTTCGTGGCGATGCCGCTGTCGATCTTCGCCGGCCTGCTGATCTTCGTGTTCGTCATCGGCGCCATGATGGCGACCTTCCTGGGCTACTTCGAGAGCGTGATGCACCTCATCGCGCCGCATGGCTGAGCCGGAACCTCAGCCATGGCCGAAGACCAGGAACAATCAGACAAAACAGAGGACCCGACACAACGACATCTCGACCAGGCGGTCGAGCACGGCGACGTCGTCAAGAGCCAGGAGGTCTCGACCTGGTTCGTGATCGGCGCCGGCACGCTGGCCCTGTCGGTGTTCGGCTCCTCGTCCAGCGCCTCGATCACGACCATCATGCGTGGGCTGCTCGCCAATTCCTGGGCCTATCGGGCCGACGGCTCCGCCCTCACCCGCCTCACCGCATCGATCTGCGCCGAGATCCTGGCCGCCGTCGGGGTGCCGTTCCTGCTGCTCTTGATCGCCGCCATCGCCGGCAACGTCATCCAGCACCGGCTGGTGTGGTCGACCGAAAGCCTGTCGCCCAAGTTCTCGAAGGTCTCGCCGATGGCGGGCTTCAAGCGGCTGTTCTCCAAGCAGGCGCTGGCCAACTTCATCAAGGGCCTCCTCAAGCTGACGCTGGTCGGTACCGTGCTGGCGATGCAGCTCTGGCCGGAGCGGGACCGGCTCGAGGCGCTGGTCTCGACCGACCCGGCCGCCATTCTGCCGCTGTCGTTGGCCCTCACGCTGAACCTGCTCGGCACCGTGGTGGCGATCCTGTTCGTCATCGCCGCGGCCGACTACCTCTTCCAGTACCGCCAGTGGTACGAGCGCCAGAAGATGACGCTGAAGGAGATCAAGGACGAGTTCAAGGAGACCGAGGGCGATCCCAAGATCAAAGCGCGCATCCGCCAGTTGCGGGTCGGCCGCATGCGCAAGCGCATGATGGCGGCGGTGCCGGGAGCCACCGTGGTGATCACCAACCCGACCCACTACGCCATCGCGCTGAAATACGAGCGCGGCATGAACGCGCCGCTCTGCCTCGCCAAGGGCACGGACCGGATCGCCCTGAAGATCCGCGAGGTCGCCACCGAGGCCGGCGTGCCGGTGGTCGAGAATCCGCCGCTCGCCCGCACCCTCTACGCCACCGTCGAGATCGACCAGGAGATCCCGCCGGAGCACTACAAGGCCGTCGCCGAGGTGGTCGGCTACGTCATGCGGCTGAAGAAGGCATGGCAATGAGCGCGAGCCTATCGTGCTGGCGGACCGTTGGTTTTCCCGCCCGCCGCGGGCCGTTTGCGGATCTCCCGGGTGACCCGGGGGGCCGTTGCGGCGCGGGCCGCGCCCTTGTTCCTGGCAAGGGACTCGGGCACAGATTGATTCGCGCGGTCTGGCGACGGAGCGGAAGCCGATGACGACGCACGACCTCGGCAGGGGAGGCGGCTTGGACGTGTTCCCGGGTGGCGAGCGGCGAGGAAGCATCCGGTTCGTGCTGGCCATTGCGCTCGCGCTGATCGCGGCTGCGTCCGGCCTTCTGTTCCTCGGCCGCGCCGAAGCTGAGCCCTATGTGCTGGGCCTGCTCGCCGTGCTCGGCATGATCGGCGTGTTCTCGCTGCTGGCCACCGCGACCGGCATCCTGCGCGTCTCCGGCGGCTCCGAGGCGAGCCCGATGTACCGGCGCGTCCTCGACGACGCCTTCGACGGCATCGTGGTGACGGATCCGAACGGGCGGGTGGTCTATGCCAACCCGGCCTACTGCCATCTGGTCGACGCCACCGACATCTCCGACGTGCGGCCGGTCGAGCGGGTGTTCATCGGCGATCCCGACGTCTCCGAGGCCGTCTACCGGCTCCTCAAGGCGGCCCGCGAGGGGCGACGCCTGCAGGAGGAGGTCCGGGTCAACGGCTTCGCCGGCGAGCCGGCCCGCTGGCTGCAGCTCCGCGTTCGGCCGCTCGGCCGCACCGGCGCGGATGCGCGCTTCACCGTGTGGACGGTCGCCGACGTGTCGCGCGAGCGCGAGCGCCAGGAGAACGTCTTCCAGGAGCTGCAGCACGCCATCGACTATCTCGATCACGCGCCGGCCGGCTTCTTCTCCATCGACGGCACCGGGGCGGTCGGCTACGTCAATGCGACGCTCGCCGAATGGCTCGACTACGACCTCGCCGAGGTCGGCTCCGGCGGCCTGCAGATCACCGACATCGTGCCGGCCAACGGCGCCGCGCTGCTGACCGCGACCTCGGCGCAGCCGGGCGAGGTCAAGACCGACGTGCTCGACCTCGACCTGAAAACCCGCAGCGGCAAGACCGTGCCGGTGCGGCTCTATCACAAGGTCGCGTTCGGGGCCGACGGGGCGCCCGGCGCCTCGCGCACCCTGGTGCTCAACCGCGCCCGCAACGAGGGCATCATCGATCCGCAGCGCGCCGCCGAGGTGCGCTTCATGCGGTTCTTCATCAACACCCCGATGGCGATCGCGACGGTCGACAGGGCCGGGCGGATCGCCCGCAACAACGGCCTCCTGGCCGGCATGTTCCAGGGCGTGGTGGCGGGCGACTCGCGGCCCGAGGGCCGCTCGATCCTCGCCATCGTGGCCGAGCGCGACCGGCCGACGCTCGAAGCCGCGATCGCCAAGGCGGCGCGCGGGCAGGGCGACCTCCCGCCGGTCGACGCCGCCCTCGCCGGCGAGGGCGACCGCTGGGCGCGCTTCTACGTCACCGCCGTCGAGGAGGAGGGCGACCAGGAGGCCGCCATCGTCTACGCGCTGGAGACCACCGAGCAGCGCGCCCTGCAGAAGCAGGTCGACCAGGCGCAGAAGATGGACTCGGTCGGCAAGCTCGCCGGCGGCATCGCGCACGACTTCAACAACGTGCTCTCCGCCGTGATGATGGCGACCGACTTCCTGCTCAACGCCCACAAGCCGACCGACCCGTCCTTCCAGGACATCATGCAGATCAAGCAGAACGCCAACCGGGCCGCCGCCCTCGTGCGCCAGCTCCTGGCCTTCTCGCGCCGCCAGACGCTGCGGCCGCAGGTGCTCGATCTGGCCGAGGCGCTGTCCGACATCTCCATGCTGCTGCGCCGGCTGATCGGCGAGAAGGTGGCGCTCGACGTCAAGCACGGCCGCGACCTGTGGCCCGTCAAGGCCGACCTGTCGCAGTTCGAGCAGGTGATCGTGAACCTCGCCGTCAACGCCCGCGACGCCATGCCGGACGGCGGCCGCCTGACGCTGCGCACCGCCAATGTCTCCGAGGAGGAGAGCCGGGTCACCTCCTACAAGGGCATGCCGCCGGGCGAGTACGTGCTGATCGAGGTGTCGGACTCCGGCTCCGGCATTCCGCCCGAGATCATCGACCGCATCTTCGAGCCGTTCTTCTCCACCAAGGAGGTCGGCAAGGGCACGGGTCTCGGCCTCTCCACCGTGTACGGCATCATCAAGCAGACCGGCGGCTACGTGTTCGTCGACTCCGAGATCGGCCGCGGCACCACGTTCCGCATCTTCCTGCCGCGCCATGTACCGACGCTGGAGGAGACCGAGGCGGCCGCCGCGTCGCTGGCGCCCGCCCAGACCGGTGCGGGCGACGCCGCCCGCGCCGCCTCGGCCGACCACACCGGGCAGGGCACCATCCTGCTGGTCGAGGACGAGGAAGGCCTGCGCGGCCTCAATGCCCGCGGGCTGTCGTCGCGCGGCTACACGGTGTGCGAGGCCGGCAACGGCCAGGAGGCGCTGGAGCTGATCGACGCCGGCCAGAAGGTGGATCTCGTCGTCTCCGACGTGGTGATGCCGGAGATGGACGGGCCGACGCTGCTCAAGGAGCTGCGCAAGCGCTACCCGGATCTCAAGATCATCTTCGTGTCCGGCTATGCCGAGGAGGCCTTCGCCAAGAACCTCCCCGAGGGCGGCCAGTTCGCCTTCCTGGCCAAGCCGTTCACGCTCAAGCAGCTCGTCGCCGCCGTGAAGGAGACCATGGGGGCGTGAGCGTGGTACGGCCTGTCGTTTGGACCGTCACCCCGATCTCCGCTCATTCGAGCGCAAGCGGGAATCCAGGGGCCGCAAAGACTGGATCCCGGCTTTCGCGGGGACGAGCGGCACGAGATGATTTCGTAGCCCGCGTCGAGCGCAGCGACATGCGGGGGCACTGTCCTGGATGTCGCTGGCGCTCCATCCGGGCTACGACGTCCCGAGGAATGCGCCTGCCATCATGACCCAGATGCAGCCCCATGACGACGACGAGGACGAGAGCAGCCGCCGCACCACCAATCTCGTGCTCATCGTGTTCTTCCTGGTCGTGATCGGGGTCGGCTACTGGCTCGTCGACGCCATGGTCCAGCAGCGCAAGGCCGACGACTGTGCCGCGCAGGGGCGCCGCAACTGCGCCACCGTCATCGTCCCGCCGCGGTGATGGCGCGCGCCTGGACTCCGGCTGTGGCCCGGTTGGCACGTCCTGTGCTCCGGTGACGGCGGGAGAGCAGGCACGGATGGCCAAGGACAGCGACAAGCGCGGCGGCAAGCGGGCGGGCGACCGGGCGGAGGCGATCTACCGGGCGCTGCGCCACGCCATCATCGAGCAGGCGCTGGAGCCCGGCGCCAAGCTGCCCGAGGACGCCATCGGCGAGCGCTTCGGGGCGAGCCGCACCATCGTGCGCCATGCGCTCGGCCGGCTCGCCGCCGAGGGGCTGGTCGAGCTGCGCCACAACCGCGGCGCCGCGGTGGCGACCCCCGAATGGGACCAGGCCGGCGACCTGTTCGACGTCCGCCTGGGGCTCGAGCGGCTGGTGGTGACCCGCCTCGCCGGCCGCCTGACCGCAGCTCAGATCGCGATCCTCGAGGCGCATGTGGACGAGGAGGAGCGGGCGCGCGGCCACAACGAGCCGCTGTCGATCCGGCTCGCCACCGAGTTCCACCTGGTGCTGGCCGAGATGACCGGCAGCGCGATCCTCACCCGCTATGTCGGCGAGGTGGCGTCGCGCTGCGGCCTGACGCTCGCCCTCTACGCGCGGCCGCATTCGTCCGAGTGCGCCGTCAGCGAGCACCGCGCCGTCATCGCGGCGCTGGCCGAGGGCGACGCCGCCGCCGCCATCGCCGTGATGGACCAGCATCTCGGCGCCGTGATGAACCGCGCCCTGATCGTGCCGCGCCCCAGCAAGGAGCGCGACCTCAAGGCGATCCTGGCCCCCTATGCGGACGACGCCGGCACGGCCGCCGCGAAGAGGACGGCCCGGGGCGGGCGGAAGCGGTGAGGGTTTTCCAGAAGTTCAGCGGTGGTCATTCCGGGACGCGCGCGTGAGCGCGCGGGCCCGGAATCCATACGCCCAGTGCTGATTATATTCGAAAGACAGGGGTTATGGGTTCCGGGCTCGGCGCTTCGCGCCGCCCCGGAACGACGAACGTGTCTGCCGTCACGCCACGATGCCGTGCTTGGTCAGCAGCCGCTCGGCCGAGTCGTTCCACACGTCCATCTCGACGATCTTGCCGCCCTTGACGACGAAGCGGTCGACATAGCGGTTGCCGTCGAACGGCGTGCCGTCCGGCCATTCGCCGTAGAGATGGCCGAGATTGTAGACGATGGTTTCTCCGACGCCCGGCACCACGTCGCTGCGCAGCATCCGCTTCTTCACCCATTTGTAGCGGCCGGCATTGAAGGCGGCGCTTTCGCGCGGATGGCCGAATTTTCGCCCGCCCGTGAACGTGATCACCAGGTCGTCGGCGATGTAGCGCGCCGCCGTCACCGGGTCGGGCACCATCGAGGCCGTGAGGAACGCCTCGACGATCGCGGCGGCGGCCTGCGTCTCGGACGAGGCGTCGATCGCGGCGGCGGTTTTCGCAGGGGACATGGCGGGCTCCTCGGCAGGCCGGTTCAGCGGTGTGTCGCGACAGCCCGATGCATTTTCCCGGCCAGCCGCGTCGCCCGGCAATCGTATGCAAATTCGATACCGATTGTATACACATCTGCATGCGATTTGGGCGGCCCGACCCTGCGCGTGCCCACGGCTTGGGCGTTTCCGGTCACTTTCGCCGGGCGTTGTCGTGGATTCCCAGAGGCCGGGCGCTGGCATGTCCCTTGCGTTGACCGGGGCAGTCCACCCACCCCGCGAGGTACGCTCATGGCCCGAAATCTGTCCGCCCGCCCGACCCGGCGGCTCGCCCTCGCCGGCGCCACCGCGCTGCTCGCCGGCGCACTCGCCTGGCCGGCGCAGGCGCAGGAGACCGTCAAGCTCGGCCTGGTCGCCGCCATGTCGGGCCAGTCGGCGAAGTCCGGCGAGGCGATCGTGCGCGGCCTCGCGCTCGCCATCGACGAGATGAACGCCAAGGGCGGCCTGTTGGGCAAGAAGGTCGAGCTCGTCGTGCGCGACGACGAGAGCAATCCGGCCAAGGGCGTGGTGGCGGCCCGCGAGCTGGTGCAGCGCGAAAAGGTGGCGGCGTTCTTCGGCGGCCTCGACACGCCGGTGTCGATCGCCATCGTGCCGTTCGCCAACCAGTCCAAGGTGCCGTTCGTGGGCGTGTGGGCGGCCGGCACGCCGATCACCAAGAACGGCGCCGCCGACAACTACGTGTTCCGGGTCTCCGCCGTCGACGAGTTGGTCGACGTCGCGCTGGTCGACTACGCCGTGAAGAAATACGGCGCCAAGAAGCCCGGCATGATCCTGATCAACAATCCGTGGGGCGAGTCGAACGAGAAGGGGCTCAAGGACGCGCTCGCCGCCAAGGGCATCCCGTTCGCCGGGGTGGAGAAGTTCGAGACCAACGACGTCGATGTGGTGCCGCAGCTCACCCGCCTGAAGCAGGCCGGCGCCGACGTGCTGTTCCTGGTCGCCAATGTGGCGCCGTCCGCCCAGGTGGTGAAGTCGCTCGACCGCATGGGCTGGCCGGTGCCGATCGTGTCGCATTGGGGCCCGGCGGGCGGTCGCTTCGGCGAGCTGGCCGGGGCCAGTGCCGACAAGGTGCATTTCATCCAGACCTTCAGCTTCTCGGGCAATCCGAGCCCGAAGGCGGCGGCCGCGCTCGCCGCGCTGAAGGCCAAGTATCCGGAGATCAAGTCGCTCGCCGACGTGACGCCGGCGGTCGGCATCGCCAACGCCTACGACGCCGCGCATCTGGTCGGCCTCGCCATCGCCAAGGCCGGCTCCACGGACGGCACCAAAGTTCGTGACGCCCTCTACGCGATCGACTCCTATGACGGCCTGATCAAGACCTACAAGACGCCGTTCTCGAAGGAGAACCACGACGCGCTGGCGTCCTCCGACTACATCTTCACCTACTTCAAGGGCGACGAGATCCTGCCGCTGGGGAATTGAGCACGGCCCTTGTTTCACCTCTCCCCATCGGGGAGAGGTGGCGCAGATTTCCGCTCGTCCCCGCGAAAGCGGGGACCCAGGGGCGACACGGCAAGGACTCTGGATTCCCGCTTTCGCGGGAATGAGCGGAGATCGAGGCGAGCCCGCGGAGACAACTCATGCTGCTGATCTCGTCGATCATCTCCGGCCTCGGGCTCGGCAGCATGTACGGGCTGATTGCGCTCGGCTTTCATGTCACCTGGGTCGTCTCCAGCACGGTGAATTTTGCGCAGGGCTCGGCCATGATGCTGGGTGCCGTGCTGGGGTACACGTTCGCGGTCAAGTACGGCTGGCCGCTGCTGCCGGCCGTCGCCATGGCGCTGGCGCTGTGCGCGCTGTTCGGCCTCGTCATCGAGCGCATGCTGGTGCGCCCCTTCGTCGACCGCGGCTCCGGCGCCTGGCTGATGGCGACGGTGGCGGGCGGCATCGTGCTCGACAACGCCGTGCTGTTCACCTTCGGCAAGGAGCCGCGCAGCTTCCCGTCGGTGCTGGCGACCAAGCCGATCGAGATTTTCGGCGCCGGCGTCTATCCGCTGCAGCTCGTCATTCCGGTGGTCGGCCTCGGCATCGCCGTGCTGCTGCACGTCGCGTTGCGAAAAACCCGGCGCGGCAAGGCGCTGCTCGCCGTCGTGCAGAATCCAGACGCCGCCCGCCTGATGGGCATCGACGTGCGCCGCACCGTCGCGGCCGCCTTCATGCTCTCCACCGCGCTCGCCGGCCTCGCCGGCCTTTTGATCGCGCCGCTGTTCAGCGTCAGCTCCGAGATGGGCACGTTGTTCGGGATAAAAGCCTTCGCGGTGGCGATTCTGGGCGGCATCGGCTCGGCCTGGGGCGTCATGCTGGCGGGCCTGATCTACGGCCTCACCGAGGCGCTGGTGACGGCCTATTTGGGCTCGACCTACACCCAGATCGTCGTCTTCTCGGTGGTGATCCTCGCGCTCGCCTTGATGCCCAACGGCCTCTTGGGCCATGCCGCCGTGAGCAAGGTGTGATGGCCTTCGCCTTTCCCAAGCTCCCGCGACTGCCTCGGCTGCCGGCCTTGCCTCAGCTCCCGCCGCTGCCCGAGCCGTGGCGTGCCCGCCTGACGCCGCTGGCGATCCTCGCGCTCACGCTCGGTGCGCTCGCCTTCGCGCTGCTCGCCGAGGGCTATGCGCCCTTCGTGCTGGCGCTGGTGGCGCTCACCGTGGTGGTGTGCGTCGGGCTGAACATCCTGCTCGGGCTCACCGGCCAAGTGTCGCTCGGGCATGTCGGCTTCTACGCCATCGGCGCCTATGCGGTGGCGATCCTGACGCTCGCCGGGGTGAATTTCTGGATCGCGCTGCCGCTGGCAGGGATCATAGCGGCCGTGGTCGGCTTTCTTTTGTCGCTGCCGGCACTGCGGGTCGCAGGTCCGACGCTGGCGATGCTCACCATCGCGTTCGCCTTCATCGTCCAGCACGGCACCATCGAGTGGCGGGCGCTGACCGGCGGCGCCAACGGCCTGATGGGGCTGATGCCGCCGGCGATCGGCAACCTCGTCTTCACCGAGCGCGAGATGGCGGCGCTCGCCGTGCTGCTGGCCGGCGCGTCGCTCTATCTGTTCCACCGCATCGCCCGCAGCGCCTGGGGCAAGGGCATGGTGGCGGTGCGCGACGCCGAGATCGCGGCCCGCTCGGTCGGGCTTGATCCGGTCATCGTCAAGGCCGCCGCCTTCATGCTGTCGGCCGGCTTCGCTGGCCTCGCCGGCGGCATTTTCGCGCCGCTGATGATGTTCGTCGCGCCCGACTCCTTCCCGTTCTCGCAGTCGATCCTGTTCCTGCTCGCCGTCATCGTCGGCGGCGCCGGCTTCGTCTTCGGCCCGGTGATCGGCGCCACCGTGAGCGTCGTGCTGCCGGAGCTGTTGTCCGGCCTCGCCGAGTACCGGCTGCTGTTCTTCGGCGCGCTGCTGCTCGGCGTGCTGTGGCTGGCCCCGTCCGGCGTCATCGGCACGGTGGAACGCTTCTGGCGCCGCACCGACCCGCGCACCGCCGACGGCGAAGGCTTCGATCTCGCCGCGCTGCTGACGCCGGCCGAGCCCAGAACCCTGCGGGTCGAGGGGCTGACGCTCGCCTTCGGCGGCATCAGGGCGGCGACCGGCGTCGCCGTCACGGCCGAGCCCGGCCGCGTCACCTCGATCATCGGGCCGAACGGCGCCGGCAAGACGACCGTGCTCAACATGATCGGCGGCTTCTACCGCCCCGATTCCGGCTCGATCCGGCTCGGCGAGCGCGAGCTCGCCGGTGTGGCGAGCCACAAGCTGGCGCGCGCCGGCATCGCCCGCACCTATCAGACGACGCGGCTGTTCGGCTCGCTCTTGGTCGTCGACAACCTTCTCGTCGCGCTGCGGCGCGGCCAGCTCGGCGGCCTTCTGGGACGCTTCGCCAGCGACGAGGACGCCCGCGCCGCCGAGGCCTTGCTGGCCTTCGTCGGCTATCGCGGCGCGCTGGCGACGCCGGCCGCCGATCTTCCGCATGTCGACCGGCGTCTGGTCGAGATCGCCCGGGCGCTCGCCATGCGGCCGCGCGTGCTGCTGCTCGACGAGCCGGCCGCCGGGCTGATGCGGGCCGACAAGGACGCGCTCTCCGGCCTGCTGCGCCGCATCGCCGATCTCGGCATCGCCGTGATCCTGGTCGAGCACGACATGCAGCTCGTGATGGGAATTTCCGACTCCATCGTGGTGCTCGACGCCGGCGTGCCGATCGCCACCGGCAAGCCGTCTGACATCCGCCGCGACCCCAAGGTCATCAAGGCCTATCTGGGCGGCGAGGCGCGTGTCGCGCGCGGTCGCGCCGTGCCCTGGGATGGGCCGGCCGATGCGGTCCTCACCGTCATCCGGCTCACCGCCGGCTACGGCGCCGCGCCCGTTCTGGACAATGTCGATCTCGACGTGCGGCCGGGCGAGACCGTGGCGCTGATCGGCGCCAACGGGGCCGGCAAGTCGACCACCATGCGGGCGCTCGCCGGGCTGCTGCGGCCGGTCGACGGCGAGGTCGTGTTCGACGACGCCCGCATCGAGCATCTCGACGCCCACAGCATCGCCGCCGCCGGCCTGGTGCTGGTGCCCGAGGGCCGCCAGGTCTTCCCCGACCTCTCGGTGCGCGACAATGTCATGCTCGGCGCCTATACGCGCCGCGACGGCGACCTCGAGGCCGAAGCCGAGCGCCTGCTCGACCGCTTCCCGCGCCTGCGCGAGCGCATCGACGGCCCGGCCGGGCTGTTGTCGGGCGGCGAGCAGCAGATGCTGGCGATCGTCCGCGGCCTGATGGCGCGACCCCGTACCTTGCTGCTCGACGAGCCCTCGCTCGGGCTGGCGCCGGCCGTCATCGACGGGCTGTTCGACGTGCTGGCCGGCCTGCGCGACGACGGCGTCACCATCCTGCTGGTCGACCAGATGGCGCAGCTCGCCCTCGACGTCGCGGACCGCGCCTATGTGCTCGAGTCCGGCCGCGTGGTGCGCGCCGACACCGCCGCGGCGCTGCGCGGCGACCCCGCCATCGAGGCCGCCTATCTGGGCCGCGCGGCGGAGTGATGCTGATGCACCTGCTGCACGGCCTCTCCCGGCCTCATGGTGAGGAGCGCTCGAAGAGCGCGTCTCGAACCATGGGGCCGCCCCGGGGCCGCCCACGCCCTTCGAGACGCGGCCTTCGGCCGCTCCTCAGGACGAGGGCGGATCAGCGGCCGTTCGGCGCGCAAATCTAACTCAACGGAATTCTAAATGTCCCTCGATCTCGTGTTCCGTGACGTGCGCCTGGTCGGCCGCGACGACCCGTGCGACATCGGCGTCGCCGGCGGCCGTATCGTCGCCCTCGCGCCGCGCCTCGACGTCGGTGTGCCGGTGGAGGATCTCGGCGGCCGGCTGGCGGTGCCGGGCTTCGTCGAGACCCACATCCATCTCGACAAGTCGTGCATCCTCGACCGCTGCACCAGCCAGCACGGCACCTTGCAGGAGGCGATCGCCCAGGTCGCCGCCGCCAAGAGGGTGTTCACCCAGCAGGACGTCCATGTCCGCGCCGCCCGCACGCTGGAGAAGGCGATCGGGCAGGGCACGACCCGCATGCGCACCCATGTGGAGGTCGACCCCCGCATCGCGTTGCGCAGCTTCGAGGCGATCCGCCGGCTGAAGCGCGACTACGCCTTCGCGATCGATCTCGACATCTGCGTCTTCCCGCAGGAGGGGCTGTTGAACGACCCCGGCGCCGAGGAGCTTCTGGTCGCCGCCTGCGAGGCCGGGGCCGACGCGGTCGGCGGCTGCCCCTACACCGACACGGACCCGCACGGCCAGATCGCCCGCATCTTCGCCATCGCCCAAAAATTCGACCTCGACGTCGACTTCCATCTCGACTTCGACCTCGACCCGTCCTGGACCCATCTCGACGAGGTGTGCCGGGCGACCGACCGGGCCGGCTGGGGCGGCCGCGTCGCCATCGGCCATGTGACGAAGCTCTCGGCCATGCCGGAGCAGGCGCGCGCGGCGGCGACCCGCCGGCTCGCCGATGCGGGCGTGGCGCTGACCGTGCTGCCGGCGACCGATCTGTTTCTGATGGGCCGCGGCCACGATCACGATGTTCCGCGCGGCGTCACCCCGGCACATCGGCTCGCCGCCGCCGGCGTGACCTGCTCGATCGCCACCAACAATGTCCTCAACCCGTTCACGCCGTTCGGCGATTGCTCGCTGGTGCGGATCGCCAATCTGTACGCCAACGTGGCCCAGCTCGGCCGCCCGGCCGACCTGTTGGGCTGCCTCGACATGGTCACAGCGTCGCCGGCGAAGCTGCTGAACCTGAAGGATTACGGCATCGCGATCGGCAACCCCGCCGATCTGGTTGTGCTGGATGCTTGCGATCCCGCTTCAGCAATCGCCGAAATCGCCGTGCCGCTCGCCGGTTGGAAGCGGGGCCGCAAGACGTTTTCGCGCTCCCCCGTGGTGATCCATCGCGAGGCGGTGGCGGCGTCGGGTTGAACCGCCTCTCCCGGCTTGCATCGCCGCGGGCGAACGCCGATACCTTGATGCTCCTGCCGGGTCGAAGGTCGCGCGACTTCATCATGCTGGCTCTCGGATTCCTGCTGTTCGTCGCGGCCAGCCTCGCCGTAATGGCGGCGGTGACCTGGGTGTTCGCGCGGGTCGTCGAGGCCAAAAACCCGCCCGTCAGCCCGCCCGTCGGCCGCTTCGTCGATGTCGGGCCGACTCGCCTCCATCTGGTCGATCTGGCGCCGCAGACGCCGCCGATCGGCGAGGCTCCGGCCGTGCTGCTGCTGCACGGCGCCAATGTCCAGCTCGCCGACATGCGCCTGTCGCTCGGCGACCGGCTGGCGCGGCGGCTGCGCGTCATCGTGCCGGACCGGCCCGGCCAGGGTTTTTCGGGCGAGGGCGGGCCGGTGGTCTCCGATCCGGGTCATCAGGTGGCGCTGATCCGCACCGCCGTCGAGGCGCTGGGCGCCAAGAAGCTGATCGTGGTCGGCCATTCGCTCGGCGGGCTGATCGCGCTGCGCTACGTGCTCGACGAGCTGCCGTCGGTCGCCGGCCTGGTGCTGATCAACCCGACCACCCACCCCCGGCCGGGCGGCCTGCCGTGGTACCAGAAGGCCGCCGAGGTGGTGTTCGGGCCGCTGATGATCTGGACCGTGCTGCTGCCGGCCTCGCTGCCGATGCTCGACCGTCTGTCGGCTCGGCTGTTCCGCCCCGAGACGCCGCCGCCCGGCTGGGCCGCCCGCACCGGCCTGGCGCTCGGCCTGACGCCGCGACGCTTCCATGCCAGCATGCGCGAGTACTCGGATCTGCGCGACCACCTCACCGCTATCGCGCCGCGCTATCCCGACATCACGGTGCCGACCGTGATCGTGCTGGGCGAGGCCGATCCGGTGGTGCCGCCCGCCATTCACGGCGAGGTTTTGGCCAAGGTGCTGCCGCACGGCCGGGTGGTGCGTCTCCCCGGCGCCGGCCACATGGCCCACCACCTCCACGGCGAGGCGATCGCGGCCGAGATCGAGCGGCTCGCCGGCCTGGGCCCCGCCTGACCGGCTCGACCAGACCGGCCCCGTCTGGGCCGGATTCCGCTTCTGTGCCGGCGATCCCGGTCGCCCTTGCAAAGCCGGTGGCGATCATGCATTTAGGGGCCGTGGCGCTCGGGTATCGGGCGGCCGCACCCGCTTCCCGGAGGAGTGTAGCTCAATTGGTTAGAGCACCGGTCTCCAAAACCGGGGGTTGGGGGTTCGAGTCCCTCCACTCCTGCCAGTCGTGAGCGCGGCTCCGCTGGCTCTTCGGCGCGGGTGGGTGGTTGTCGAGGCTGCTGACGGGCTCGTCTCGAGCCGTCGGGCTGCGCTTCGCTCCCTGATCTCCCGCACTCGGATCGTCTGATCTCGGGTCTTTCGATCTCCCACCGACGCACGTTTCGACCGACTCCACCCTCGTGGTGAGGAGCGCTCCGCCGCGCGCTCGCGCGCGAGGGGCGCGTCTCGAACAGTCAGATCGACTCGGTCGATCTGACTCCGAAAATGTCGGCGCCGAGCAGGCTCGTCGTCGGAGGCCGTCCGCGCCCCGAGGGTGGAGTCGTGCCGACAGCGGAGGTCTCCGACCGCTCCCTCCGTCGTGGCCCCCGGGCCGGTGCGCGAGCAATTCGGTGTGGCGCGACCGTCGCCTTCCGTGTTCGTCGTGTTTCGATCAATATTCGATGACATTGAACGATGTCTTCGTTGGTCGGAATTCAGTCATGAATAGCAACACGGCGTCAAATGTTTCTGATGTTAAAGAATTGTTTCTGTCTGCGCTTGAATATTTCGATCGGAAACAATACGAGAATGCAGAAATATTACTTCGTGAGGCAGACCGGATTTGTCCCGGCAACACATCGATCCTGACCAATCTCGCCATCACGCTGTTCCAGCGTGGCAATCGGACCGACGCCGTGGCGGTCGCGACCGCCGCCGCGCGGGCCGACGCCGTCAACCGGGATGCCCTGGCGCTGATCCATCGCTGCCGGCTCGACGCTAAGGAGTTCGACGCCGCTGCCGCGGCCGCCGCGGCGCTGGTGGCGCTCGCGCCGGCCTCGGCCGAGGCGCATGTGCTTCACGGGCAGGCGCTCGCCGGAGCGGGCCGTCTGGCCGAGGCGCTGGCGAGCTTCGACGCCGCGATCGTGCACGACGCGCGCTACGCCGGGGCCTGGATCGGCCGCGGCGCCGTCCTGTGCCGGACCGGGCGACCGGCCGACGGCCTGCAGGCGTTCGATCGGGCGCTCGCGGTGGCGCCCGGCGCGTCCGCCGCGCTGGTCGGGCGCGGCAATGCCCTGGTCGATCTGGACCGTCCCGCCGAGGCCCTGGCAGCGTTCGACCGGGTGCTCCGTGCCGACCCGGCCGACGGCTCGGCTCTGGTCGGGCGCGCCAATGCCCTGGCCGGGCTCGGGCGTCGCGGCGAGGCTCTGGCGACCTACGAGCGGGCGCTCGCGGCCGCACCGGATCTCGTCGACGCCCTGATCGGCCAGGGCCTGGTGCTGCGCGACCTCGACCGCCCCGACGATGCCGAGGTCGGCTTGGCGCAGGCGCTCGCCCGCGATCCGGGCCGGATCGACGCGTGGCTCGGGCGTGCGCTCGCCCTCTGCGACCTGCACCGGCAGGCCGAGGCAGTGACCTGCCTCGAGCGGGCCGTCGCCATCGATCCCGGCCGCGCCGATGCGCAGTTCGTCCTGGCGGTCGTCCGCCTGCAGCGCGGGGACCTCGCCGCCGGCTGGGCCGGCTACGAGTGGCGCTGGTCGTTCGGGCAGGCGCGCCGCGACGGGGTCACGCCGATCCCGCCGCCGACCGTCCGGGACCCGGCCGCGCTCCGCGGCCGGAGCGTGCTTCTCGTGGCCGAGCAGGGGCTGGGCGACACGCTGCAGTTCTTCCGCTACGCCCCGCTGCTGGCCGCTGCCGGCGCGCACGTCACCGTGGCCGTCCACCCGCCACTGGCGCCGCTGCTCGCGGCCGCCGACCCGTCCGTCACGGTGACGGCGCAGGGGCCGGCCCTGCCGCCTGCGGACCACCGGCTGGCGCTGCTCAGCCTGCCGCTCGTCTTCGGCACCACGCTCGACCGGGTTCCAGCCGCCGTGCCTTATGTGCGCAGCGACCCGTCCCGGGTCGCGGCCTGGCGGGCCCGGCTCGGCCCGCCGGACCGGCTGCGGGTGGCCGTCGCCTGGAGCGGCAATCCGGCCAACGCCGACGACCGGCGCCGCAGCATCCCGTTGCATGACCTCGCGCCGCTGCTCGACCGCGACGTCGCCTGGCTCGCGGTCCAGAAGGACCTCCGCCCGGCCGATGCGGAGGTCGCGGCGGCCCGTCCCGGGCTCCGCCTGCTCGGCCCGGAGCTGCGCGACTTCGCCGACACGGCGGCCGTCCTCGACCTGGTCGATCTGGTCGTCGCGGTGGACACCGGCGTCGTCCACCTGGCCGGGGCGATGGGGCGGCCCGTGTGGGTCCTGCTGCCGTTCAACCCGGACTGGCGCTGGCTTCTCGATCGTGCCGACTCGCCCTGGTATCCGACCGCCCGTCTGTTCCGCCAGTCGGCGCGGGGCGACTGGACCGGCGTGATCCGCGACGTCGGCGCCGCGCTGGACCGGCTCGCCACGGCCCGGCGCGCAGCGCGGTTCGGCCCTTGCTTGGAGCCGCAAACAAAACTAGAAGGTTGATCATCGAGTTGGGCCGGCTCGGTCCACGCCGGGGTTGTCGGCGCGTCGGCTCGATCTTAAGTGTCTGAACGGTTTTTGGTTCGGGCAAGTTTCCACACCGCCGCGGCGGCGCGGCCAATGGCGCGCCACGGGTGCGGGACGGGAGCGGCTCGCCCCTGCGAGACCGCGATGGCGAGGACCGACGGCGGCGCTCCGGCCGTCGCTCGCGCGGCTGATTTCACGAATTCGGAACGATCGGAAGAAGCGATGGCGAAGGTAAGCCCGTTCAAGTTCTTGCAGGAGGTTCGCTCGGAGACCGAGAAGGTCACCTGGCCGAGCCGGCGCGAGACCGCGATCACCACCGTGATGGTGTTCGTGATGTCGGCCGTCGCTGCCGTGTTCTTCCTGCTGGCCGACCAGCTCATCCGCTTCGGAGTGACGCTCGTGCTCGGGATCGGACGCTAGAGGGCGCGGATCGGATGACGGACATGAGCAAGCGCTGGTACATCGTTCACGCCTACTCGAATTTCGAGAACAAGGTCGCCGAATCGATTCGCGAGCAGGCGCGGCAGCGACACCTCGAGCACCTGTTCGACGAGATCCTGGTGCCCAAGGAAAAGGTCACCGAGGTGCGGCGCGGCCGCAAGGTCGACTCCGAGCGCAAGTTCTTCCCCGGCTACGTGCTGGTGAAGATGGAGCTCACCGACGAGGCCTTCCACCTCATCAAGAACACCCCGAAGGTCACCGGCTTCCTCGGCACCGACAACAAGCCGATGCCGATCTCCGAGGCCGAGGCGGGCCGCATCCTGCATCAGGTGCAGGAGGGCATCGACCGGCCGAAGGCGACCGTCTCGTTCGAGATCGGCGAGCAGGTGCGGGTCTCCGACGGCCCCTTCGCCTCGTTCAACGGCACCGTGGAAGAGGTCGACGACGCCCGCTCGCGCATCAAGGTGGCGGTGTCGATCTTCGGCCGCGCCACCCCGGTCGAGCTGGAGTTCACCCAGGTCGAGAAGACCTGAGGGCTAGGGTTTTCGACCTAATCGCTTTTTCGTAATGGCCGGGCTTGCCCGGCCATTGTCGTATGGAGTCGCCGGGCCGCCTCCGGTTCGTCCGTTGGGCAGAGCATTCGCACACGCCTCGGCGTCATCGCCGGGCTTGACCCGACGATCCATCATCTTCGAAACAATAGGCTTTTTCGAAGTGGATGGATGCGCGGGTCGAGCCCGCGCATGACGCGTGCATGCGTGGCGGGTGATGTGTTCGTGCCATCGGGGTCCGCGGAGCATCCGGCGGCTCCCCTCAGTCTTCCGCCCCCGGTCCTCGCCCCTTGCCTCCCGCCCCCTCCTGCTATACGTAGCCGCAATGTCGTCGTCGGCCGTAGCCGACGGCGGTGTCCATACGTGGGAGGAGGGACGGTTCGCCGACCGCCCTTGATCCGCACCACGAACCCTGCGAGCCGGCGGCGCCGGCGCGAAGGACTTTGCCATGGCGAAGAAAATCACAGGATACCTGAAGCTTCAGGTGCCGGCGGGAGCGGCCAATCCGTCTCCGCCGATCGGGCCCGCGCTCGGTCAGCGCGGCCTCAATATCATGGAGTTCTGCAAGGCGTTCAACGCCCAGAGCCAGCAGCTCGAGAAGGGATCGCCGATCCCGGTCGTCATCACCATCTATGCCGACCGCTCCTTCACGTTCGAGATGCGCACTCCGCCGGTGTCCTACTTCCTCAAGAAGGCGGCCGGCATCCAGAGCGGCGCCAAGGCCACGGGCCGCGACCATGTCGGGGTCGTCACCCAGGCCCAGGTGCGCGAGATCGCCGAGAAGAAGCTGAAAGACTTCAACACCGACAACATCGAGTCGGCGATGCGCATGGTCGAGGGTTCCGCCCGCTCCATGGGCCTGGACGTGAAGGGTTGATCGTCATGGCTGATCATGGAAAGCGCGTGCTGGCCTCTCGCGAAGGCATCGACCGCAACAAGCTCTACACGCTTCCCGAGGCCGTGAAGCTGATCAAGGAGCGGGCCAAGGCGAAGTTCGACGAGACCATCGAGATCGCGATGAATCTCGGCGTCGACCCGCGGCACGCCGACCAGATGGTGCGCGGCGTCGTCACGCTGCCGAACGGAACCGGCCGCACCCAGCGCGTCGCCGTGTTCGCCCGCGGCGCCAAGGCCGACGAGGCGAGGGCGGCGGGTGCCGACGTCGTCGGGGCCGAGGATCTGGTCGAGCAGGTGCAGGGCGGCAACATCGACTTCGACCGCTGCATCGCGACGCCCGACCTGATGCCGCTGGTCGGCCGTCTCGGCAAGGTGCTGGGCCCGCGCGGCATGATGCCGAACCCGAAGGTCGGCACCGTCACCATGGACGTCACGGCGGCCGTCAACGGCGCCAAGGGCGGCTCGGTGGAGTTCCGCGTCGAGAAGGCCGGCATCGTCCATGCCGGCGTCGGCAAGGCGTCGTTCGAGGCCGACAAGCTGGTCGAGAACATCAAGGCCTTCGCCGATGCGGTGTCGCGGGCGAAGCCGGCCGGCGCCAAGGGCACCTTCATCAACCGGATCGCCATCTCGTCGACGATGGGCCCGGGCGTGAAGGTGGAGCCCGGCACCGTGCTGTCGGCGGCCCAGTCCGCCCAGCATTGATCTACGTGTGACGTGACATCGAACGGCCGGGGCCTGCGCCCCGGCCGTTCTGATTCGAGGGGCGTTCAACGAATCGTGTTGCGCTGCCGCGGCGCAACGTCGTGGACGGCAGGGCGGCCGGCCGCCGAGAGCATTGGCCGACGGCCGAGAACCGGCTACAAATCGCGTGACATGACCGAACTCGTTCACCGGAAACGCGCGCCGACGCCAGGGTCGGACCGTCCGGAGACGCGGAGGTGCTCGGCGTGACCGCGAGCCGACTGCTCAAGCTGCTTCTGGTTCTCCTGCTGCTTCCGCTCTCTGCCGCGGCGAGCGCGCAGGAGCGCATCACCAAGGGCTTCATCCTGCGCGTCCCGATGCCGCCGCCGGGCCCGTTTCCGGGCCAGGATGGAGCGGTGCGGCCGGCCCTGATCGAGCAGGGCCTGTCGATCACCCGACAGGGCGGCCCGATGGACAAGCCAGGCCGGGCCGGCCTGCTGCTGGAATGCCGCAAGGGCGCGCTCGAGCTGCTCGCCCTCGATCTCGACTGGCCGCCCGACTCCAAGCCGATGGGCGAGGTCGACGTCACGGTCCAGCTCGATCAGGTGACGAGCCCGGAGCGCTGGCGCATTCTCGGCAACGCCTATGCGCCGCCCGATCCGGCGGCGCTGCTCGCGCGGTTCCTGTCGGCCCGCACCTTCGCGCTGCAGGTCCAGACTCCGGCCGGCGAGCGCGAGCTGAGCTTCGACCTGCACGGTTTCGCCGAAGCGGCCGGCAGCATCCGGGCCGCCTGTCAGTTCTGAGGAATGCCGATCACCCTGCGAAGGCGGTGCGCAGCGCGCGGCTGAGCGCGAAGGCGTAGTTGTGGAGATTGACGTCGGTCAGCGCCGGGATCTCCGACAGCATCTCCGTGCAGGTCTCGAGCCTGATGGCGTCGGGCATGGGCGGGCGCTCGCGGATCTCCTCCGACACCGCGCCGAGCACCACGGGCGGGCATGTCAGGCCGCCGAGCACGACCCGGCTGACGCCGCGCTCCGGATCATGCACCACGGCCGCGATGGCGTCGGCGGATTCGCTGACCGTCCTGGTGACCTTGTAATAGCCCCAGCGGGCCTGCTTCGAGGATCGCGGGATCTCGATCGCGGTGGCGATCTCGGCCGGCTGCAGCGCGGTCGTGAAGGCGTCGGGATAGAAGCGGGTCATCGGGATGCGCCGCTCGCCCTCGGGCGACAGGCACGTGATGATCGCGTCGAGCGCGATCAGCGCGGTCGGCCAGTCGGCGCAGGGGTCGGCCCAGCAGGCGCTGCCGCCCAGCGTGCCGCGGTTGCGGACGCCGCGATGGGCTATGCCGTGCGCCACATAAGGCAGCATGCCGACGACGGGATCGGGCACCAGCCCGTCCTCGATCATCGCATGGGTGACCATGGCGCCGATCGTGACACGGTCTCGCCGCGCCTCGATGGCGCGCAGATCGATGGCCTGACCGAGATCGACCAGAACGTGCGGCTGCGACGTGCGCAGGCTCATCTGCGGAATCAGCGACTGGCCGCCGGCCAGCACCACGCCGCGCTCGCCGCACTGGGCCAGCACGTTGACGGCTTCCTCGGCGTAGAGCACGCGGACATAGTCGAACTGGGCGGTGTCCATGCGGAAATCCGGCGACAGCTCGTTCATCGGGGAGCCCGGTCACGTCCGCGGCCGAGGCGCGCCGCCGCCTGTCGACGTCGGCCGGGGTCCGGCCGCACGCGGCGGTGCGATCCGGCAGGATCAGCCCGCATCCCCGGATAACGGTTGTGACGACCCGGCGCATCGACCCGCGGCTGTGCCGCGGGCGTCGGGCGGACCGAAACACGGGTCAAAACGATCAAGCGGTCGAACACGATCCCTAACCGTCGTCGTCGTCGTTGCAACCGGCACCGCGTCCCGACCACGCGCTGCCCTCCACGGCAGGTCTCATAGGCCGCAGCTTTTGTCAATTTGGCAGAACACTTTCATCGTGCGGAAAGGTGGACACGCCGCCTGGGGCGGAGGATCGACCCCGGGCGAATTGGTCGATGGCCGAGCGGAACGCCGCTCGGCACGACCTGAGGCTGCTCCGCCACACGCCGGCGTTTGCGGACTACTTCTCGGGGTCGTCGTTGGTCGACGGGCCGGTGCCGACGAAATACAGGATCGTGCCCTCGCCCTTGGTGATGCCGAAGTGGCGCAGCCGCGCCGGCTCGGTGAAGAAGCTGCCGGCCGGCCGCTCCTCCAGCTTGCTCTCGTCGAACTTGTCGCCGTAGCCATGATAGAACACGCCCTGCAGCACGATCGCGTAGCGGTCGTCCGGGTGCGAGTGCGCCTTGTTGATCGAGTTGGGCGGCCAGCGCACGAGCTGAATATACGTTCCTGGCTTGCTGCGGTCGCCGATCATGGTGGCGAACTCGCGGCCGCTGCCGTCAGGCGCCTTCTTCCACTCCATCTTGTCCAGCGCGATGCCGTAAGGGAGCATCGGCTTTTGCGGCGCTGCCGGCTCCTGCGCCCGCGCCGAGGGCGCCAGCAGGGGCGGGGCGAGCAGCGACGACGCCAGCACGGTCGAGGTGACGAGCAGCCCGAGGGCGAGCACGCGTGTGGTCAAGGCATCCTCCCAAGAATTTCGATTTTTTAGTGAGAGGCAGCGTCTCGTTCCGTCGGGCGGAAGTCAAGGCGGGAAAGGCGGATGGCGCCGGCTCTGTGCCGAACGGGCACGGTCCGAAAAATAATCCCCGGTCTGGAATACAGTCCTATACCGGGTCCGTCTCGCTTGTCGAGGGACGTCGACCGGTGACGTCGGGCGGCGGAGCGAGCCGGTTTTTCCGCACGACGCCGTCGCGCGGAAAGAACCGGTCGCCGGAACTCCCGGGAAATCCGGCCGGCGGATGCGGCGCCTGCGGGTCCGGCCTCGTCAGTCGGACCCCTGGGGGCTTTTGGGGCTCCGCCCTCCGGGCAAGACGACCCGGGCGCGAGGAGCATCGCAGGAGAGATCCGTCACCCCGGTCGGGCCGGACCCCAAGCGCGGCCCGAATGCCCAAAATCGCCGCGGCGGAGCGCCGGGAGGCGGGCGTATCGACGCTTCGATGCGCCCTGCGCTCCCGAAGCGCAGATGTTCAGGTGTGGCGCCTCCCGGCGCTCCGCCTCCCTCGGTCTTTCTTCGGAAAGGCCAGGGCTCAGGTGATGGGCACACCCCGGGCGCGAAAAGCGCGTCGCGGGACGGTGAGGGGTTTTGTCGTGAACGATCGTTCCATTCGCGGCGTCACGCGCGGGCTCGACCCGCGCGTCCATCCTCTTCGCAAGATCGCTTTTCACGAGATGGATGGCCGGGTCGCGGCGCTGCGCGCCGGCCCGGCCATGACGTGGGGCGTCACGCCGCGCCCGGGACGCGAGGTCGTGTCCGGCTAAGGCGGCGGCCCCCGGCCGAACATGTCGCTGGCCTCCGGCTTGCCGAACCGGGCCCGGATCGCCTTCTCGATCGGGCCGCCGGCCAGCAGCACGAAGAACAAGAGCGGCAGCGCGATAGCGATGACGGTCCAGGCGGCGACCGCGCAGACGATGCCGAGGCTGGCGGTGAGCCAGGTGCAGGCCGCCGTGGTGAGCCCGCGCACCCGCGCCTCGCCGGAGCCGCGCACGATCACGCCGGCGCCCAGAAAGCCGATGCCGGTCAGGATGCCCTGGACGACGCGGCTGACCGCGTTGAGGGCGTCGCTCGGCGCGATGGTGGGGTCGAGCACGGCCGTCACGGCGAGCGACGAGCCGAGCCCGACCAGGCCGAGCGTGCGCATGCCGGTCGGCTTGCCGTGCAGGTCGCGGTTGAGCCCGAGCGCCATGCCGATGACCGTGGCCGTGCTCAGCCGGATCGCGATGTCGGTCCAGTCCATCATGGCGGCGGTATCCTGGCAAAACACGGCATTGCTTGTGTGGCCACCCTCCCCTGGGTATCGCGGCTTTGCCGCGACGGGAGGGTCGGGCGTCCGCGTAGCGGACGACCGGGGTGGGGTGAAGCCCCAAAGATCGGCTTCGCCGATCACCCCCTCCCGGCGAGCTTCGCTCGCCGACCTCCCCCCTCCAGGGGGAGGTGAAGAGGTGAGCCGCCGTATTGCATCACTCTCACCCCGCGATGTGCCCGCGAAGATCGAGATGGCGCAGCGCGCGGTCGATCCACTGCTTGGTCAGCTTCTCCTGGGTGCCGTTCTGCGACAGGCGGCTGCGCAGATTGGCGAAGTCGACATGGTCGAGCTCCTGGTCCTGGTTGGCGCAGGAGAACACGATGGTCTCGGTGCCGGTCGTCGGGTCCTTGTGGACCTGCAGGCACTGGGCACAGATCTCCTTCATCATGCATTGCATCGGCGAGTTGATCGAGCCGATCGCCTTGTGACCGGGCTTGAGATGGGCGGCCAGCATGCCGTGGCGGGCACGGGCGACGGCGGACATCATGCCGTCGGATCCGATGGCGATGACGCGGTCGACCTCCTTGAGGTCGATCGGCCGATCGCCGAGCGCGCCGGTGGCATAGGCTTCGAGCGCCGCCACCATGTTGCCGACATAGGCCTTGTCCTGCGGCCGCTCGGGCGCAAAGCCCGGCGCCTCGTCGCAGCACCACACGATGGCGTCGGCGGCACGCTCGATCTCGGCGACCTTGTAGCGGTCGCGCCGCTGCTTGTAGCCGGCAAAGTACAGGACCTTGCCGCCGCGCTCGCGCGCCGCCTCGCCGATCGAGAACAGCACGGCGTTGCCCAGCCCGCCGCCGATCAGGAGCACGGTCTCGCCCGGCTCGATCTCGGTCGGCGCGCCGGTCGGTCCCATCAGGATCACGGGCTCGCCGGGCCGCAGCGTGGCGCACAGATCGGACGAGCCGCCCATCTCCAGCACGATGGTGGCGAGCAGGCCCTGCTCGCGGTCGACCCAGGCGCCGGTCAGCGCCAAGCCTTCCATGGCGAGGCAGGTGCCGTCCACATGCGTCGCGTAGCTCTCGTAGTTCTGCAGGCGGTAGAACTGGCCGGGCTGGAAGGCGCTCGCCGCCATCGGGGCGCGCACCACCACCTCGACGATGGTCGGGGTGAGGCGGTTGACCTGATGGATCACGGGCCGAAGCTCCTGGTCGAGCTTGTCGAACAGATAGGCGCGGCGCATCGGCGCCGTGTCGACCTTGGAGAGCAGCCGGCTGACCACCGGATAGCCCTGCTTGGCGCTCGCCATCGCCTTCACCACATTGCCGGCGAAGGAGGGATGCAGGTCGCCGAAGAAGCTGACGGCGCGGCCGTCGGCCCGCACGCTGGTCAGCACATGGGCGGTCGCCGGCTTGGCGATGCGCTCCGGCGTCACCGTCTCGCCGTCCTCGCTCTTCGCCCGGTAGTACTTGCCGTCGAGCACCATGGCGGGGTCCTCGCGGGCCAGCGTGGTGTTCGGCTGGGTGCCGGCCGCCACCACGATGGTGCGGGCCGGCAGCGTCACCTCGGCCGCGCCGGGCCCCTCGCCCTGGCGGGCGAGCTTGAGCGCCTTGGCCATGCCGTAGCTGTCCAACACGACCTCGGTCGGGGAAAGCCTCTCGGCGAACCGGATGCCTTCCTCCATCGCCTTGGCGATCTCCTCGTGGTTGAGCGTGTAGCTCGGCGCCTCGACCATACGGCGGCGATACGCCACCGTGACGCCGCCCCAGCGCTTCACCAGAGCGGCGAGGTTCGGCGGCCGGCCTTCGCGGGCCGCGGCCTCGCGCTCGGCGCGGATTTGCCGCGCATGGTCGATGAACTCGTCGGCGGTCGCCGCCTCGGCCTCGCTCCACAGGGCACGCACCTGCGCGGCGCTGCGCTCGACCGCCAGCGCCTCGTAGCGGGCCAGGAACTTCTCCACCTGCAGCGGATAGTAGGCGAGCGCCTCGGTCGCGGTGTCGATCGCCGTCAGGCCGCCGCCGATGACGATCACGGGCAGGCGGATCTGCAGGTTGGCGATGCTGTCGGGCTTGGCCGCGCCGGTGAGCTGCAGCGCCATCAGGAAGTCGGAGGCCTGGCGCACGCCGGTGGCGAGCCCGTTGAGCATCGGCACCACGGTCGGCTTGCCGGCGCCGGTGCACAGCGCGACGTGATCGAAGCCGAGATGGAAGGCGTCCTCGAGCCCGAGCGTGCCGCCGAAGCGCACGCCGCCATACATCTTGAACTGGCTTCGCCGCTCCAGCAGCAGCCGGATGAGCTTCAAGTAGTTCTTGTTCCAGCGCACCGTGATGCCGTACTCGGCGACGCCGCCGAAGCCGGCCATCACGCGGGTGCCGAGATTCTCCTCCAGCTCCGCGATGTCGCGGATCGGCCGGAAGGGCACGCGGGCGCCGTTCGCATCGACGCCGGACAGCTCGGGCGCCAGCGGCTCGACCTTCAAGCCGTCGACCGCGACGATGCCGTGGCCGTCGTTCATCAGGTGATGCGCGAGCGTGAAGCCGGCGGGCCCGAGGCCGACCACCAGCACGGTGCGGCCGGAGTCGGGACGGGGCAGGGGACGGCGCAGGTTCAGCGGGTTCCAGCGGGTCAGCAGCGAGTAGATCTCGAAGCCCCAGGGCAGATCCAGCACGTCCTTGAGGGTGCGGGTCTCGATCTGCGGGATGTCGACCGGGTCCTGCTTCTGATAGATGCACGACTTCATGCAGTCGTTGCAGATACGGTGGCCGGTCGCGGCGCACATCGGGTTGTCGATGGTGGCGATCGCCAGCGCACCGACCGTGTGGCCGCCCGCCTTGACGAGATTCATCTCGGAGATTTTTTCCTCGAGCGGGCAGCCGGCCAGCGCCACGCCGAACTCGTTGCGGCGGAAGCTGCCGGTCTTCTCCTTGAGGCCGCGGGCGCAACTGTCCTTGCCCTGGTTGTGGCACCAGATGCAGTAGTTGGCGTGATCGAGCGCGCCGGTCAGATCGGTGCCGCAGTCGGTGAGGGCGAAGCCCTCGCGGAAGCGGCGATGATGGTCCGGCAGCTTGTACATGGTGACGCCGTCGACCACCTCGGTCTCGACCGGCACCAGTCGCATCGGGTCTATCTTGCCGGGTGCCTTGAACAGCACACCGTCATGGTGACGGTGCTGGCCCGCCTCCGTATGGATCGCCCAGGCGGCGTAGCGGGCGGCGAGATCCAGGACCTCGGCATGCTCGGCTTCGGTCTCGAAGATCGGCGCGATGAAGGTGGCGAAGCGCAGCTCGTCGAACGGACCGCCCAGCACCTCCTCGAGGGCGCGGCGCAGTGCGTCGCCGTCGAACGCCGCGGCGGCGGCCGCACCGAATTTCTTGGCGGCGCGGCGCTGCACGAACAGGCGCTTGACCGTGTAGAGCGGGGCGAGCGCGTCGTGGCGCGCCTGCAGGGCACGCATTTCGGTGCCGATCCCGAACAGCGCGGCGACGACATCCTCGAGATGCGGCGCGAGCGCGATCAGGAGCTCGGACTCGTCCTTCGGCGCGACGGCGTCGGGCGTCGTGCGCGCCGTCACCAGGCGGTCGTGCAGGGCGACGTCGGTCTCGGCCAGATGGGCCACGAAGGCGGCATCGAGCCGGGCGAGCCCGTCGCGGCCATACAGGTCCGCGAAGTCGAGGTCGTAGGCGAGGCGAAGCGGCGCGTCGGCGGGGGGCGCAACAGGATCGGTCAACGAAGCCATGTCGGAATGCTGTCCTCGGGGCCGCCCGGCGCGGCCATGTCGGGTCTGGAGGTTTCGGGCTGGGCGCCTATAGCACGAATCGGCGCCGTGGGCGTGCGGCGATGCGGGCCCTGCGTTGGCTCGTTCGGCGCCTCCGACGGTGCCGGACCGGGCCTTCGGCCGGCGGGAGCACGGTTTTTTACTACCCCCGTGATAGGACTAATGGCGTCGCGGGAGAATTAGGTGTCTAAAGTTCGCACCGAGCGGGCGCAACGACGCGCCTGCATCTGGTCCCGGCCGCGGCGCCTGCCGCCGTTTCGGCGCTTCCGAGGACGTGTCCGGGTGATGTATGCGATGAGGACCGTGTGCGGCCGGAGGCCAGCGCCGGAACATGCCTTGCATGTCCCGGGTGGGCCGACGTGTCGCCCGGCCGGGCCAAATCAGGTCGTCCCATGAGCGAATCCGAATTATCCTTCGATGTGCCGGCGCTGGTCTCGCTATCGCGCCAGATCGAGCAGCATCTCGAGCGCCTGATCGTGCAGGGCACGCTCAAGAGCGGGCAGAAGCTGTCGGAGCCCGACATCGCCAAGCGGTTCCGGACCAGCCGGTCGCCGGTCCGCGAGGCGCTGCGGCGGCTCGAGCAGCTCGGGCTGGTGGTCATCGAGCCGCGGCGTGGCGCCTCGGTGAAGGCGCCGAACGAGCGCGACATCGCCGACATGCTGGCGATCCGCGAGGCGCTGGAAGGCATGGCGGCGCGGTTGGCGGCCGAGCGTGCCGACGACGAGGACATCACGCGGCTGCGGGCCTGCGCGGTCGATCCGGGGAACGAGGACGACGAGGACGATCCCGATCTGGCGCTGGTGGATTTCCACGAGGCCGTGATCCTGGCGGCCAGGAACCCCGCCCTGCAGGCGATGCTGCGCGGTTCGCTCAATCTGTTCCGCATGGTGCGGTCGATCCCGGCCGACCATCACGCCCGCAAGGCGCTCGCCGCCGGCGAGCACATGGCGATCCTCGAGGCGATCGCGGCGCGCGATCCCGATGCCGCCGAGGCGGCGGCCCGCAAGCACATCCGCACCATGCGGGACCAGCTTCTGGGGGCCGACGGGATCGCGCTGGCGATCACGCCACCGCCGGCCGGCGCACGGCCGGCTGCTGCGATGGAGGGCGAGGAGCTGCTGCGCCGCAGCCCCACAGCCCGGCGGGTCTTGCAACAGATCTCCGCCGCCGAGATCGGCCGCGACGATTGAGGCGGTCGTCAGGACCGCCGACGTGTGATCACCGAGACTGATCGAGACCGGCGTCAGCCACTGGCCAGACGATCCTCGATGTCGTTGGCGACCTCCTCGCACACGGCGGCGAGCTCGATCAGCTCCTTCTTGACGAAGTCGTCGGCCGCCTTATCGGCGAGCTCGCGATATTTCACCGCCTGATCGCGGAGGTAGTCCTCGATCACGTCCATGCGACGCTCTCCGTCCGGTCGGACCACGGAACGGCGGTCTTCGGTCGATCCGGTCTCACCTCGGCCGAAAACCGCTGGTTCGCGGTCCGAGCACGCCCGTCCGCGCACCACGATGGTATCATCCGAAGTGTGAGCCGCGCTTGATGCCTGTCAAGGCACCGCGGTGCAGGATTGCGCCGCACCCGTCCCGGCGACGCTTTGCGCCGGCCTCGCCGGGACTCCCGGCGACGCCGCTGCGGCTCAGCGCCGGGTGAGATCGACGAGCGTCTGGCCGAGGCGCTCGCGCACCGCCTCGGCCTCCTCGGGCGTCCAGCGGCGAAAGCCTTCGCCCGTCTTCATGCCGAGCTTGCCCTCGGCGACCTTCTGCCGGAGGAGCTCGTTCACCTCGGGGGCGCGGTCGAGATGGGGCACCAGGGTCTCCTGGATGTCGAGCGTCAGATCGAGCCCGACCAGGTCGCTCTGCTCGAGCGGCCCGAGCACGGCGAGCCGCGCCCCGAAACCGTCCTTGACCACCGTGTCGATCGTCTCGGCGTCGGCGACGCCGGCGGCGAGCAGCGCGATCGCCTCGCGCTTGAGGGCGTGCTGCAGGCGATTGCCGATGAAACCCGGAATGTCGCGCCGGACATGCACGGGCCGCTTCCCGGCGCGACGCAGCACCTCCATGGTGCGGGTGACCGTCTCGGCGCTGGTCCATTCGGTCTGGACCACCTCGACGAGCGGCACCAGATGCGGCGGATTCCAGAAATGGGTGCCGATCACCCGGTCCCGGTGCAGGAGATGGCGGCCGATCTCGGTGCTCGGGATCGCCGACGAGTTGCTGGCCAGGATGGTGTCGGGCCGCACGATCGCCTCGAGCTCGGCGAACAGCTTGCGCTTGAGCGCGAGCTTTTCCGGCGCGGCCTCGACGACCAGGTCGCTGCCGGCCGCGGCCGTTTCGAGCTGGTCGTGGACCGCGATGCGCTCGATCACGCCGCTGTCGTGCTCGAGCAGGTCGGCGATCAGGCCGAGCCGCATCGGCAGCGAGCGGCGGATCGCCTCGTCCGGGTCGAACACGCGAACCGGGTGCCCGGCGGCGGCGAACAGATAGGCGATGCCGTGGCCCATCAGGCCGCCGCCCACGACTGCGATGGTGGAAGTGGTCACGTCGACTCCATGCCTTGTCGGCCGTCGCCGGCGCATGGCGTCTGGCGCGGCGGAGCGGTCACGCGGGCGGCTGGTTCGCCGCTGGTTCTGACATGCTGGCGCACCACGGTGCGCGGCCCGTCACGGCGCCCCTGCGCGTCACCGCGCGCGGCGGGGCGGCTTGCAGAACGACCGGTGCAGGGCGGCGATGATCTCGCGCACCTCCGGCCGGGCCAGGGAATAGTAGACGTTCTTGCCGTCGCGGCGCGTCTCGACGAGGTCGTCGGCGCGCAGGCGGGCGAGCTGCTGCGACACGGCCGGCTGGCGAAGCTTGACGGTCTGCTCGATCTCGCTGACCGACTTCTCGCCCTCGGTCAGCATGCACAGGATGACGAGCCGGGCTTCGTGCGACAGCGCCTTCAGGAATTCGCTCGCCTCTCGCGCATTGGCGCGCATGGTGCCGAAATCGACACCGGTGCTCGATGAGGATGCGCGCGGCCGGCGGGCGACGGGGGTCTGAAGGTTCATGCGTGGTCCTGTCTCGGGTAACGTGCCGGGCCGCCGGTCGAAGTCGTCCGGCCGAAACCGTCCGGCCGAAGTCATCCGCCCGAAGCGTCCCGCGCGCCGAAGCGGCGGTCGCCGCGGTTTTGCAGCGCAACAGTCGAGTCAGATAACACGACGAGCCGCATTTGTCAGCGCACGCCGATCTGGTGCGGGCCGGACATGCGAACGACGGCGCGGCCGCACGACGCTTTTGGCGAATTGCGCCCCGCGCAGCACATGGCGCTCGGCGATTCGAAGCCTCCGCGGTCAGTCGTTCCGGCCGCCCGGCGGCGCCACCTTGTCATGCCGCCCGATCTGTCGCGACCGTCGATGCGGCTCTGTCCAAAGCTCCGCCGTGCCCTGCTTGCCGCCGGTGTCGCGGTTCTTGGGATCGTCCTTCGGATCGTTGGTCACGACCCCATCCCTGCGAGCTGGCCCTGCGAGCCGGCTTGTCTCGCCGAACGAAATGGCTTTGCTCGGCGCCCCGCACAGGGGCGCCGAGGACCGGATGTGGGGCGGCGCTATTCGGGCGTTTTCACCCGCACCTTGGTGGCGACCGGACCCGTGTCGCCGACGCCCTCGACATAGTAGAGCTCGTCACCGCGGCCGAGCGCATCGAAATCGCCGGCCAGCACGCTGTTGCGGTGGAAGTAGAGCAGGCTGCCCTCGGACGTGACCAGATAGCCGAAGTCCTGCTCGGGCTGCACCTCGGCGACCTGACCGAGCCGCTGGTTCTGAATATCGCTGTAGATGGCCTTGGTCTTGCCCTGGCGCTGCTCCTTGAGGCCGACGAGCTGCCGCTCGGCGATGCGGAAGGCCTCGTTGATGGCCTTCTGCAGGTCGGGCCGCTGATACTTGCGTTGCAGGTGCTCGGGCTCGTGGCTGACCACCAGATCGGCACGTCCCGGAATTCCGATCTCGATGCGCACCACGGGCGGGATCGAGGTCCCGTTCGATTTGGCACGCTGGTCGACCCGCACCCGGCACGAGGTGATGCGATCGAACAGCCGCTCGAGCTCCGAGACACGGCCGCGGATCACGGTCTCCGCCCAATCCGAGGAGTCGATGTTGTGGAAAGCGATCTCGACAGGAACTTGCATTTGTCACCTGACGACCGGTGAGAATGAACGGGAGGGCGAGTCACAATGCTCCTATGTAGGTATGCCGGAGCGGGATTTCCAGGACGGGAGGCCCGTCGAGACGGTGCCGCGCCGCCCGGGAGGTGACGCGTCCAGATCCATGGTGACGCGAGTGGACTTGATTTTCCACTAAGAACGACAATCCAGTCGCGTCCGATACCAGAATCCCTTGCCGTCCTTCTCGATCGTGCCGCACCCGACACCGCTGCGGTGGGCGAGCCGCCGCGGCGACCGTCTGATCAGACGGAAGGGGTCGACGCTCGCGGCTGCCGACAGTCGCGCCGACGATCTGCCGCAAGAGCGACGTCGACGAGGCCGTGGTGGCGGCCTTCGAGACCGGCGTGCGGGGCGTGCTCCCGGCCGCCGTGAAGACCTGCCGCTCGTCCGCGCGGCGCGAGCAGGTCGCCGTCCAGGTGCCGGCGAATGTCGCGGTGTGACGCCGGCGGCAGGCGCGGCCAACCGGCGCGGTCACCGTGAAGCGGTGGCACACGACGCCTCGCCCGCAAACCGGGAGGGGATCGCTGGTCGTCCATGGGTGCAGGGTCGCTGCCTTGCAGCGGCCGCTCGAAAGGACAGGCTATTGGTCAGGCTTGCGCGCGGTCGGCGATGATGCTGATGCGCTCGGCCGGGATCAGCCCGAACAGCTTCCTGGCAATCGCGCCCTTGACGCGATGAACCGGCAGCGTGCCGTCTGTGCGCCAGACCGTGACCTTGGGTGTGAGGCGGCCATCGCGGCCGTTCCAGCTCACCAGATACTCGGAAATGAGACCCTTCTTCTTGATCGTCTCGAGAAAGCGGACGATCTCGTCGTGTCCGTGTAGCTGATGCTCTCGTACGAACATGGAGGTCTCGCTCGCCATCGGGGCTTTTCAACTTGAGCACACCACAGTTTCGCAGGCGCGGAAAGTCATTTTCGCATTCGCGAAGTTTTTCCAAAAGTCGCCAGAGCTGCACTGCCGACGATCGAAGCGAGGCGTCGGCAATGGCTGGCAGCCGGGGCTTTCGACGCGTCCGAGATCGACGCCCGATCGCCCGCGCGGTTCGATTGCAGCGCAACAAAGTCGGGTCGCCGGGTGCATCCCGGCGCCCCGACGCGTGAAACGGGAACGCAACTGCAAAGAGCCCCGGTGCGTCAGACCACGGTCCGTTCGGACCATGGAGTCGCTTCGGGTGCGGCATGGCTCTCGCCGTGCTCATGGTCGTGCTCGTGCTCCGTCTCGGCGGTCGCCGATGCCGGGAGTTGCAGGACCGTCGCCACCTGGCCCTCGCACAGACGGGTCAGCAGGACGACCTGTCCGCTCGGGAGCTCGAGGGCATCATGATGCTCGTAGGGGTTGTCCATGTTGATCTGGCGGAAGCGGGCGACCCGCTCGCGCAGCTTGCGGCTGGGGAAGAAGCCGAGGGCGTGATCGCATTCGACGTCCTGCTCGAAGGCGAGCTCGGTCCCGGGCAGGATGCACACCGCCACGTTCGGCACGCCCACCTCGGCGAATCCGCGGGTGATCGAGTTGTTGAACTTGGTGGTCACCAACTGATCGCCCACCTTGGCGGCACGCGTCGCGACGTGTTGCAGGCTGTAGTCGCACATCGATGAGCACTCCTTGTCGAGAGTGGGGCGGGGCGGCTCAGCGGTGCGCACCCCGCATTGTCGGGCGTGGCGGACGCTCGGCGTCGATGGTCGCCGTCGACCGGCGCGGCCGGCTGGCTCGCCGGTGGTCCGGCAGAGCCTTCTGCAAACGAAAGTGCGGGTATCGGGCGGCGTTCCCAGCGGAAAAAAATATCGCTGGCTTGCCGTGGGTTAATGAAGGTGGGTTTTATTATCTTCTACAACGTGCTCCGGCTGCGGCTCTCGTTTTCGTGATGTCCCGTGATCGTCTCGTGCGGCCTTTGTCTTCAATTCACCGAGCCATCTCGCGGTTCCACCATACCGCAACTTATTGGGTCGAGGACTGACCTTCGGCATCTCTTCGGCCTCGCGACGAATTCATGTCTCGACATCGAGCGCGCCTTGATTTGCCCGCGATGAGCCGAAATGCTCGGTCGGGTCGGAGGCGCGTCGCCGCGCCGGCCCAGGGCTGCCGCCGGGATCGCCCCGGAACGGTCCCTCCGGCCCGCTCGGTGCCTCCGCTGTCCGTGGGTAAGGCACGACCGCGATGTCCCCTGGCGCCGGCGCCCCGCGCATGGTCGACCGCAAGCCGCATGACCTGCTCTGGCGGCGGTTGTCGAGCTTTGCGCCGCTGTCCGACCAGGAGCGCTCGATCGTCCGCCAGACCTGTGCGGCGCCCGGCGAGGTGCGGGCCGGCACCGAGCTCTATGTCGAGGGTGAGCGGCTGGCGAAGCCCGGCGCCCTGCTGGCCGGCTGGGCCTGCCGGCTGCGCCTGCTGGCCGATGGCCGCCGCCAGATCTTCGACTTCCTGCTGCCCGGCGATCTGTTCGGCCATCCGACCGGGGCGGAGCCGCTCGCCACCACGTCGGCCGTGACCTTGACGGCGGTGTCGATCGCCTCGACCGGCTGCCTGTTCGAGATGGTGCGCGAGCCGGATCGGTTTCCCGGTCTCGCCCGCGCCTGGGCGGCCGCACAGGCCCGCCAGGAAGCCTGCCTGCTCAATCATGTGGTTCGGCTCGGCCGCCAGACCGCCTATGAGCGCATCGCCCATCTCCTGGTCGAGCTCGGCCACCGGCTCGACGAGATCGGCTTTTCGCTCGGCTCCTTCGTGCCGATGCCGCTCACCCAGGAGGTGATGGCCGACGCGCTGGGACTGAGCGTCGTCCACGTCAACCGCACCCTCCAGCAGCTCCGGCGCGAGCGCCTGATCGAGATGAAGGCCGCCTCGCTGCGGCTGATCGAGCCGGATGTCCTCGCCGCGGTCGCGGATTTTCGCCTGCCCCGGGGCGCCCCCTCGGCCGGTTGAGGCGGCAAGTCATGCACGCGGGTCGCGCCCCCGCCGCCCGGGCGGCTTGTCTGGACCTCGCTCGCCACCGGCCAAGATGCGCTTGCCCGCTCGCGGCGAGGCCCCTACGATCCGCGCCAAATTTCAACGGGCTGATAAATTTCCAAGGAGGATAGTGCCCATGCGTTCCGACAACCATTTCCGGCCGAGCCGGCGTCATGTCCTGGGCGGTGCTGCGGCCGCCGGGGCGATGCTGGCGGCCCCCGCCGTGGTGCGGGCCCAGGCCAAGGCCCTGAAGGTCGCCGTCGTGCTGCCGCGCTCGGGCCTGTTCGCGGCCGCCGGGCAGTCCTGCTACCGCGGCGCCGTGGTGACCCCGAAGGTGCTGGCCGATCTCGGTTATTCTGTCGAGCTGGTCCATGTCGACTTCGAATCCAATGTCGACGTGGCGCGGACCCAGACCGAGCGGGCGATCGCCGAAGGGGCGCAATGCGTGGTCGGCGCCTTCGAGTCGGGCGCGACGCTGGCGATGGCGCAAGTCTGCGAGCAGCGCCAGGTGCCGCTGATCATCAACATCGCCTCGGTGCCCCAGCTCACCGAGCAGGGCTACAAGTACCTGGTCCGCAACTTCCTGACCAATGCCCAGCTCGTCGGCAACGGGCTGCGGCTGGTGAAGGACCTGATGGCCGCGACCAGCGTTCCGTTCAAGAACGCCGTGTTCGTGCACGCCAACGACACTTTCGGCACGGCGCAGCGCGCCGCCATGGACCGGCTGTTCCCGGCCGCCGAGATGCCGTTTCCGCTGCTCGAATCGATCGCCTACGATCCCAAGGCCCAGGACCTCGCCGTCGAGGTCACCAAGATCCGCGCGCTGGCGCCCGAGCTGGTGCTGGTCACCACCCGCTCGTCCGACGCCATCAAGCTGGTGCGCGACATGGTGCGGCAACGCTTCGAGCCGAAGGCGATCATCTCGCCCGGCTCGCCCGGCCTCTACGACGAGGAGTTCTACCAGGCGCTCGGCCCGCTCGCCGACTTCCACCTCTACAACCTGCCCTGGGCGAATGCGAAGTCGCCGGTGACCCAGGCGCTCGCCGCGGCCTACAAGACGGCGCACCCGACCAACCGGTTCGAGGTCGACTGCTTCAATGCCGGCTTCACGTTCGAGGCCATCATGGTCGGGGCCGACGCCTTCAAGCGCGCCGGCACGGCGGACGGGCCCACGCTGATGGCGGCCGTGAAGACGACCAACATCGCCGAGCACGTGTTGACGGGCGGCCCGATCAAGTTCGACGAGAAGGGCCAGAACAACAACATCCAGGCCGCCGTGGTGCAGAACCGCAACCGCACCCCGACCGTCGTGCTGCCGCCGGACGTCGCCGTCGCCGCCCCGGTGCTGCCGATGCCGCCCTGGCAAGGACGGTCCTGACCGCGCGGTCCTGCCTCGGCCGGCTCGCCCGCGCTCCGGAGCGGGTGCGGGCGCCGCGCCCGCGGCTCGCCTCTCCCCTCGCGGAGAGGTGGAGGGCTCCCGGGACGTGTTCCGCGCGTTCCGCGCAGCCACGCCGGCCGCGAACGGAGGTTGCGTGGGGTCGCCGTCCTGGGGTAACTCCGTCGCAACCCGGCACCTGCCCATGGCGGCGGCCTCCGGCCGCCCGCCGAGGGAAGGTGCGTTCACATGTTCACCCCGATGCTGTCGATCTGGCTCAACGTCGTCGTCCAGGGCGTGCTGACCGGCCTTCTCTACGGCCTGATGGCGCTCGGCCTGTCGGCCATTTTCGGGGTGGTGCGGCTGGTCAACTTCGCCCATGGCGAGTTCGCCGTGGTGGCCATGTATGCCGCCTTCGTGCTGTTCCGCGCCTTTGGGCTCGACCCGCTGATCGCGATGGTGCCGATCGCCGCGGTGTTCTTCGTGGTCGGCTTTGCGCTCCAGCGCATGCTCATCAACTCCTTCGTCGGCCGTCCCGACCATGAGCAGTTCATCCTGCTGGTCGGGCTCGCGATCGTGCTGGTCAACGCCGTGCTGATCGTGTTCGGGCCGGACGCCCAGCCGGCCAATCTGCCCTATGCGTTCGACAGCTACGAGGTCGGCCCGCTGATCATCGACAAGGTGCGGGTGTTCGCCGCCGTGGCGGCGCTGGCGGTCTGCGCCGTGCTGTTCGGCTTCTTTCGCTTCACCAGCACCGGCACGGCGATCCGGGCCTGCGCCGACAACCTGATCGGCGCCGCCGTGGTCGGGCTCGACGTCCGTCGGCTCTACGCCGTCACGTTCGGCATCGGGCTGGCCTGCGTCGGCGCCGCCGGCTCCCTGATGGTGACGATCGCCGACGCGGTGCCGAGCCTCGGGCCGGCCTACACGCTGCTCGCCTTCACGATCGTGATCATCGGCGGCCTCGGCTCGATGGCGGGGGCCCTGGTCGCGGGCCTCTTGATCGGCGTCTCCGAGGCGCTCGCCGGCTTCCTCATCGCACCGTCGATGAAGAGCATGTTCTCGTTCGCCCTGCTGGTCGCCGTGCTGGTGCTGCGGCCGCAGGGCCTGCTCGGAAAGAAGCCGGCATGATCTCGCTGTGGGGCGACATGAACCGGCGCGGGCAGGTCGTGGTGGCGCTCGCCTTGCTGCTGCTGCTGGTCGCGCCGCTGGGGGCGACCCGCTACGTGCTCTCGGTCCTCACCCTGATCCTCTACTTCGTCTATGTCGGGCAGGCCTGGAACCTGATGATGGGCTATGCCGGGCAGCTCTCGCTCGGCCACGCCCTCTATGTCGGCCTCGGCGGCTACGTGTCGGCGGCCCTGTGGGTGCATTTCGGCATCGGCCCGTGGCTCGGCGTCTTCCCGGCCGTGGCGGTCGCGGCCGCCTTCGGCGCGGCGATCGGCTGGCTCGGCTTCCGGTTCGGCATCGAGGGCGTCTATTTCGCGCTGCTGACCATCGCGTTCGCCGAGTTCACCCGCATCGGCTTCGACCATATCGGTTTCGTCGGCGGCGCCGGCGGCCTGTTCATCCCCTACGAAGAGCAGCGGCTCGGCCAGTGGTGGAATCTGCGCGGCAGCCAGCTCTTCTTCTACTATCTCGCCTTCGCGCTCGCTGCCGCCGCCGTGCTGCTCACGGCGTTGCTGGCGCGCTCGCGGCTCGGCTATCAGTGGATAGCGATCCGCGAGGACGAGACCGCGGCGCGGGCGCTCGGCATCGACGTGTTTCGCGCCAAGCTGAAGGCCGTGTTGATCTCCTCGTCGATGACGGCGATCGGCGGCGTGTTCTACGCCTTCTATTACAACAGTCTGTTCCCGGCGCAGCTCTTCGACATGGGACGCTCGATCGAGCTGATCCTCGGTCCGATCGTCGGTGGCACCGGCACCGTGTTCGGGCCGGTGGTCGGCGCCTTCATCCTCACGCCGCTTGGCGAGATCCTGATCTCGGTGACCGAGCATCTCGGCATCAACGCGCCCGGCGCCAAGGCGGTGTTCTTCGGCCTCACGCTGATGACCATCATCTATCTGGTGCCGACCGGGGTGTGGCCCTGGCTGTCGCGCAAGCTCGGCCTCGCGAGGCGTCGCCCGTGAGCCCGCTCCTCGCGGTCGCCGATGTCGGCAAGCGGTTCCGCGGCCTGGTCGCGGTCGACCGGGTGTCGTTCACGGTCGAGGCCGGCGACATCTTCGCCGTGATCGGCCCGAACGGCGCCGGCAAGACCACGCTGTTCAACATGATCGCCGGCGTGCTGGCGCCCAACGACGGCACCATCACGTTCCGCGGCGAGCGCATCGAGGGCCGCACGCCCGACGCCGTCTGCCGGCTCGGCGTCGCCCGCACGTTCCAGATCGTGCGGCCGTTTCCGGGCCTGACCGTCGAGGACAATGTGGTGATCGGCGCGCTCCTGCACCGCACCGACATGGCGGTGGCGCGCCGCTACGCCCGCGACATCCTCGCCACCCTCGATCTGTTCGAGAAGCGCGATTTTCGCGCCTCCGCGCTCACCCTGCCGGATCGGAAGCGGCTGGAACTCGCCCGAGCGCTGGCCACGGATCCGAAACTCCTGCTGCTCGACGAGGTGATGGCGGGGCTGCGGCCGACCGAGACCGATCGGATGGTCGACATCCTGCGCGGCGTCAACCGCGACATGGGCGTGACGATCCTCCTGATCGAGCACGTGATGCGGGCCGTGATGGCGCTCGCCGGCCACATGCTGGTGCTGCATCACGGCGCCCCGATCGCGCAGGGGCGCCCCGAGGAGGTGGTCCGCGACGCCAAGGTGATCACCTCGTATCTCGGCGCGGAGGCCACGTTCTGATGCTGGCGGTGCGCGACCTCGACGTGTTCTACGGCGACGCCCAGGCGCTCGACCGCGTCTCCTTCGACGTCGACGAGGGCAGCATCGTCGCCATCGTCGGCGCCAACGGGGCCGGCAAGACCTCGCTGATCCGCACCATCGCCGGCATGATCCGCCCCGCGCACGGCGGCATCACCTTCCGGGGCGCCGAGATCGCCGGCTGGCCGAGCCACCGGGTCTGCAATCTCGGCATCGGCCAGGTCGCCGAGGGCCGCCAGATTTTTCCGAGCCTGACGGTCGGCGAGAACCTGGAGATGGGAGCCTTGCTGCCGCGGGCCCGCGAAAAACGCCAGCAGCAGCTCGACCGCGTCTTCGCGATGTTCCCGATTCTGGAGGAGCGGCTGAAGCAGACGGCCGGCACGCTGTCGGGCGGCGAGCAGCAGATGCTGGCGATCGGCCGCTGCCTGATGGGCGTGCCCGACCTCGTGATGTTCGACGAGCCCTCGCTCGGCCTTGCGCCCGCCATCGTGCAGGAGGTGCTGCGCACCATCCGCGAGCTCAACCGCGAGGGGCTGACCTGCGTGCTGGTCGAGCAGAATGTCGCCATGTCGCTGAAGCTCGCCAATCGCGCCTATGTGCTGGAGAACGGCCGCATCACCCTGTCGGGCACCGGCGAGGAGCTTTTGGCCGACGACCGGGTGCGGCAGGCCTATCTGGGGATGTGAGCCGACGGCCGTCACCGACGGGACGGCGCGTCTGAAGGCCGACTAGTCGATCCGGAGTCCGGCCGCCTTGATCCTGACGGACAGGCGGTCCGTCTCGTCCTTCAGGAACCGCTTGAACTCGTCGGGTGTGCTGGCGATCACCTCGGCACCTGTTTCGGCCAGCCTGGACCGCACGATCGGCTCGTCGAGAGTCTCGATCGCGGCCGCGTGAAGCCTCTTCAGGATCGACGGGTCGGTGCCGGCGGGAGCGAGAAGGCCGAACCACGTACCGCTCAGGTAGTCGATGCCGAACTCACGAAACGTCGGCACGTCGGGCAGAAGGCTCAGGCGGTGATCGGCCGCGACGGCGATCGGACGCAAGGCCCGGTCGCGGATCATCGCCAGCACCGGCATGGGGCCGGAAAAGAACATCTGGACCTGGTTCGTGAGCACCGCGACGGCGGCTTCGCCACCGCCCTTGTAGGGGACGTGGACGAGGCTGGTTCCGGTGGCCGCCTGGAACAGCTCGGCGGACAAATGAGGGCCGCTGCCGATCCCGTACGCCGCGTAGTTGACCTGGTTCGGCCGGGCTTTCAGATAGCTGATCAGCTCGGGAACGTCGTGGACCGGAAGCGACGGGTGGACGACCACCACGGCCGAGGAATTGGCGATCAGCGTGATGGGCACCAGATCACGTTGCGGGTCGTAAGACAGCTTGCGATAGAGCGATGGATTGGCAGCCAGCCCCATGCTCGCCATCAACAGGCTGTAGCCATCCGGTTTCGAACGGACGACCGCCTGGGTTCCGATATTGGTGTTGGCGCCCGGCCGATTGATGGCCACGAAGGTGTTGCCCAGGCGCCTCGTCAGGCCGTCGCACAGAAGACGTGCGATCAGATCGGTTCCGCCGCCGGCGGCGAACGGGACGGTCACTTCCACGGGTCGAGACGGATAGGCATCTTGAGCAGCCGCGGCGGCCATGGGCAGCACAAACGACCCGAGCGTGCCGAACGCGATGACGCGTCTTGTGAAGCCGTCACCTGTCATTGCCGTCGTCCTGTCGGGGAGGCGCATTTTGGCGCGGGGGGCGGGACCGCTCCCTATCAATACAGGCAAAAGACTAGGTTTATGCCCTAACATGCCCGAGGCGTGGTGTCGAGCGTCTCCCGTTGATTCCGCCGACGGGCCGAGCGGGAGAGCACATCGGCCGACCGCCGTCGGTGGCGGTTCCCTCGGCCTCCGGTCTGCCACAGACTGACGCCCATTCCGCCCAGATTATCGCTCATCGTTCCCCGGTCGCAGGCGGCGACGCCGCTCGCGGCGCGACATGACGGGGGACGTGATGGCGGTAACGTGGCGTAGGGGCGCGGCGGTTGTCGCGCTCGCCCTGGGGGCATTGGGGTTCGGGCTGGTGGCGGTGCGGCCGGGAACGGCCCAGCCGGGATTGCCGGAGCGCGGCATCATCGAGATGACGGTCCTGTTTCCGGCCGGGTCGTCGGCCGACGTCACCGCGCGGCTGCTCGCCGACGGCATGTCCAGGCGGCTCGGCAACAAGGTCATCGTGGTGAACCGCCCGGGCGCCGGCGGCGCCATCGGCTATCGCTGGGTCGCCGCGCAGAAGGCGGACGGCTCCGCGATCGTGTGGAACTCGAACTCGATCTCGACGGCGCATCACTCGGGCGCGCTCGCGGTCGACTACACGGCGTTCGAGCCGGTCGCCCGGGTGCTGGTCGAGACGCCGGTTCTGGCGGTGCGCGCCGACGCGCCGTGGAAGACCTTGCCCGAGTTCGTCGCCGCCATGAAGGCGCGGCCGGGTCAGATCACGATCGGTCATTCGGGGGTGGGCAGCCACACCCACATGTCGCTGGTCGCGCTGCTGCGCGCCGGCGGGGTCGAGGCCGTCGAGGTGCCGTTCGGCGCCGCCCAGGTGGTGCCGAGCCTGCTCGGCGCCCAAGTCGATGCGGTGCTGCAGCTTCCCGGCGCGTTGACGAGCTACGTGACCGGGGGGCAGCTCCGGCTGCTCGCGGCGCTCACGGCGGCCCGCGATCCGAACTTCCCGGACGTGCCGACCGCCCGCGAGCAGGGTTTCGACCTGAATCTCGAGGCGTGGCGTGGGATCGCGGTTCCGAAGGGCACGTCGCCGGTCACCATCAATGCGCTCGAGGCCGCCATCAAGGCGACCGTGGCGAGTCCGGACTTCATCGAGGCGTCCGTGCGGCTGGGGGTGAAGCCGGCCTTTCTGCCGGCTGCCGAGTTTGCCCGGGTGATCGCCAAGGAGGACGACGAGGTGCGGGCCTTCATGGCCCAGGTCGGCCTCCTGAAGCAGGCCGAGCAGGGGATCCGGTAGTTGGAAACACGGCCGGGCCGGCGCATCGCGTCGGCCCGGTTCGGTGTTTGCTGCAACCCGTGGCTCAGGCCAGCGGCTTGCCGATCGTCACCGTCAGGGTGCCGACGCCCTCGACGGCGCAGTCGAGCTTGTCGCCCGCCACCGTCGCGGCGACGCCGGCCGGCGTGCCCGTCATGATGATGTCGCCGGCCTCGAGCGCCACCATCTCGGACAGCTTCTCGATGATCTCCGGCACCTTCCAGATCATCTGGTCGAGGTCGCCATCCTGGCGCAGCGTGCCGTTGCAGGCGAGCGTGATGCGGCCCTTGCTCGGGTGGCCGATCTCAGCGGCGGGCTTCAGCGCGCCGCACGGGGCGGAGGCATCGAACGCCTTGCCGATCTCCCACGGCCGCTGGATTTTCCGCGACGCGATCTGCAGGTCGCGGCGGGTCAGGTCGATACCGACGCCGTAGCCCCAGACGAGGTCCAGCGCCTTGGCGGCCTTGATGTTGCGGCCGCCGGCCTCGAGCGCCACGACCATCTCGACCTCGTGATGCATGTCCTTGGTCAGCGGCGGGTAGGGGACCACGCCGCCGTCCGGCACGACCGCGTCGGCCGGCTTGGCGAAGAAGAACGGAGGCTCGCGCTCGTCGTTCCCCATCTCGCGGATGTGCTCGATATAGTTGCGGCCGACGCACCAGATGCGTCGCACCGGGAAGAGCTGGTCCGAGCCGGCGATCGCCAGCGTGGCCTGAGGGGGAGGATCGATCACATAGCGCGCGGTCATGCGGGGATCTCGGTGCGAGGTGGCGGGGGCGCCCGGCCGTCGCGACGGCCGGACGAAAGATTTTCGCCCCATATCACATGCACGGCGCGCGTCAACGTGCCGCGCCGGCGGCCGTCTCCTCCGCGGACGGCTGCTGCAGGCGCCAGGCGAGGAATTCCTGGAACAGCACGTCGCGCTCCGATGCCGTCAGCGGGCGCGCCGGGCGCTCGGCCGACGCCGGGGCAAGCGGCGTGGCGGGTGCCGGGGCGGTTTCGGCTGTCTCGCCGGTAGCCGGCCGGGGCTCGTCGGCCTCGCGGAGGTACCAGCATTTGCGGCTGGTGCCGCGGTCGAGCCGGTAGAACCAGCGGCGCCCGGCCGTCGGCGTGGTGTCGGGTGCCGCGAGGCAGTCGGGCGCGGCGGCGACAGGAGAGGCGGGGAGGCAGGGCAACCCGAGGAAGGACGTCGTTGCCAGCACGAGGGCGCGGACGAAGGGGGCGGGGCCGAACGGTCGTTGCATGGGGAACTCCGGAACGCGCACCGCTGCCGCGACAGTCCCGCGGCGGCGATGCGGGCCGACAGTCCCACGGCGGGGGCGCGGATATGCGGCCCAAATGAGCAATCATCTCGGCGACCGGGGCCGATACTGCCTCATATGAGGCAGGGCAGGAGGTCGGTGATCAGGCTTCGCTGTCGGTCTCGTTCGGGACGAGCCTGTCGAGCCGCCGCAGCAGCTTGCGCAGGCCGGGCTCCTGCACGGCCTTGGCGGCGTCGCGCAGCGTGAACCAGCGCAGCTTGCGCTGTCCCTGTTCGCGCCAGCGCTTGCGCTGCGCCGTCACCTCGAGCGGGAACACCTCGACCTTGCAGCGGGTATCGAGCCCGTTCTTCATCCGCTTGTCGTAGCGGTAGGTGCCGATCGCCTCGATAGTGGTGCGGCCGATCAGGCCGGCTTCCTCCAGCGCCTCGCGCGCCGCCGAGGCATGCGGCTTGGCGCCGCGGATCGGCCAGCCCTTCGGGATCACCCAGCGCCGGGTTTCCCGCGATGTCAGCAGCATCACCTCGGTCTCGCCGTCCTCGTTACGCCGATAGGGAACTGCCGCGTATTGCAGCAGGCGTTTCGAGGGGAGGCGGGCGCGTCCACCGGACAATTCAGATCCTCATGTGAAAAGGCCGCAAAGCATATAGAAGGCGGCGCCGATCAGTCCAGCCGCCGGCATGGTGACGATCCATGCAATAACAATGCTACCCGCGATATTCCAGCGCACCGCCGAGACCCGCCGCGCCGCCCCGACTCCGACGATCGCTCCCGTAATCGTGTGGGTGGTCGAGACCGGGATGCCGAGACCGGTGGCCATGAACAGCGTGATGGCGCCGCCCGTCTCGGCGCAGAAGCCCTGCAGCGGCGTCAGCCGGGTGATCCGCGACCCCATGGTCCGCACGATCCGCCAGCCGCCGAACAGGGTGCCGAGCCCCATCGCGATCTGGCACGTGATCACGACCCAGAACGGGATGTGGAAACCGCCCTCCAGATGCCCCTGCGAGTACAGCAGCACGGCGATGATGCCCATGGTCTTCTGCGCGTCGTTGCCGCCATGCCCGAGCGAGTAGAGCGACGCCGAGACGAACTGGAGCGACCGGAAGGCATGGTCGACCGCGAACGGCGTCTGGCGGAGCAGCGCCCAGGATACGATCAGCACCAGCAGCAGCGCCAGCGAGAAGCCGACCAGCGGCGAGAGGAAGATCGCGGCGGTCGTCTTGCCGAGCCCGGCCCACACGATGGAGCCGACGCCGGCCTTGGTGACGCCGGCGCCGACCAGCCCGCCGATCAGGGCGTGCGAGCTCGACGACGGGATGCCGAACACCCAGGTGATCACGTTCCAGGCGATCGCCCCCATCAGGGCGCCGAACACCACCCGGGCGTCCACCACGGTGGCGTCGATGATCCCGGTGCCGATCGTCTGGGCGACATGCAGGCCGAAGAACAGGAAGGCGATGAAGTTGAAGAACGCCGCCCAGAGGACCGCATATTGCGGCCTCAGCACCCGGGTCGACACGATGGTGGCGATCGAGTTGGCGGCGTCGTGCAGGCCGTTGAGGAAATCGAACAGCAGCGCCACCGCGATCAGGCCGATCAGCAGCGGCAGCGCGAGGGTCGCATCCATGCCGGCGCCTCACACCTGCTCGACGACGATGTCGCTGATCTTGTTGGCGACGTCCTCGAAGCGGTCGACCACCTTCTCGAGGTGGCTGTAGATCTCGGCGCCGACGATGAACTCCATCGTGTCGCCGCTGCGATGAGACAGGAAGAGCTGCTTGCGGCCGAGGTCGTGCAACTGGTCGGCGCGCTCCTCGATGCGGGTGATCTCCTCCGTGAGGGCGCTGATCCGGGTGACGTTCTTGCCGATCGAGCGGAGCAGGGGCACCACCTTTCGGACCGCCTCGGCGGACTGCAGGATGGTGTCGCCCATCTCGGCCATGCTGGGCTCGAAGCGGTTCACCTCGAACAGGGTGATCACCTTGGCGGTCTTGTGCATCTGGTCGATCGAGTCGTCCATCGAGGAGATCAGGCCCTGGATGTCGCCGCGATCGAACGGCGTGATGAAGCTTCGCCGCACCGCCAGCAGCACCGAGCGGGTGATCTCGTCGGCCTCGGCCTCGCGTTCGAAGATCAGCTTGCAGTAATGCGGCACCTGGTCGCCGCCGTGCAGCAGTCCACGCATCGCCTCGGCGCCCGCCACGACGATTTCGGCGTGCCGGACGAACAGATCGAAGAAGCGCTCTTCCTTCGGCATGAGCGCCTGGAACCAGCCGAGCATTCCGATCCTCGCAGCGGTTGTCCGGCCTGGCCTCGAGGCCGGACTCGTCCGGACCCGATTCGGGGGTGCCGGACCATATCGTGCTCCGTCCAGGGCGGACGGCGGGCGGACAGACGATTCGCCGGACGGACCGGCGCGACCCGGACCGTATGGACCCGATCGCCCGGCGAGTCAGCATCCGGAGGCGGCTTCGCACACAGGGTAGCGCTTCGCCGCCGCCGGGAATCGACACGTCGCCTGACCTTGGCATTAAGCTTATAGGTCATAAGAATTAGTAATTGGTCGGGTCTCCGGCTTGCTCTCACGCCAGGCTCGGCTCACAGGTCGAGCTTGTCGCGGATGGCCTCGATGCCGGTCTTGGCGCAGGTGTCGTCAGCCTCCCCGCTCGGCGCCCCCGAGACCCCGATGGCGCCGACCACGGCGCCGCCGGCTTCGACCAGGACCCCGCCGCCGAGAACGACGGTGCCGGGCAGGCCGCGGACGCCCGCCTGCGACGAGCCGGGCTGGGTCGCCGTCACCAGCTCGCTGGTGCTGGTGCGGAACGTCACGGCCGTCCACGCCTTGCCGGTGGCCGTCTGCGGCGTGTGCGGCCCGGCAAACCGGTCGCGCAGCATCACCTGGGACACGCCGGAGCGATCGACGACGGCGACCGCGACCTGATAGCCGCGCTGCCGGCACTCGGCCAGCGCCGCGCGGGCGAGATCGAGGGCCGTCTCCGGGCTCATCGCCCGATAGGTGACGAGCGCGTCCTGGGCGGACGCCGTGCCGGCGGCGAGAGCCGCGGCGATCAGGGCCATCGAAAGTGGTCTTGTGATCATGGCTCACCGACAGGTTGGAGGACGTTTCCGCACCCATCGTAGGCGTCTCGATCGGCCGACGCCAACCGGGAGACCGGCCCCGGCGGCACGATCATGCCTGGGATCCAGGGCGCGTCGTCCTGGTTTCGTCGTCATGACTCTCGGGCGTCGTCCGTGACGGTGGCCTGTTTTGCTCAGACGCCGCGTGCGTATTCGCCTATTCGACGCGGCCTCGGCCTCGGCTTCGCCTCGGTTTCTCGTCTTTCGATCCGGAAAGACTGTTCGACGTCAGGACATCGCAAATGGGTATGGTGCGCCAGATATTCACCGGCGAGCCATTGATCGCGCTCTTCGTGACGATCTCGCTCGGGTATCTCGTCGGAAAAATCAAGATCGGCGGTTTCGTCCTCGGCGGCATCGCGGGCACGCTGCTGGTCGGCGTCGTCATCGGCCAACTCGGCATCGATCTCGACGTCGGCATCAAGACGATCTTCTTCGCGATGTTCATATACGCGGTCGGGTTCCAGGGCGGACCGCAATTCTTCCACGCGCTGAACCGGCGTTCGCTGAACCAGTTGGCCTCCGCATTCGTCATGTGTTTCACGGGCTTGCTGTGCGTCCTGCTGGCGGCCTGGATGTTCGACCTGGACCGGGGTATGGCGGCCGGGCTCGCCGCCGGCGGGCTCACCCAGTCGGCGATCATCGGCACGGCCGGAGATGCGATCGGGAAGCTGGGGCTGTCTGCTGAATCGATCAAGACGATGCAGACCAACGTCGCCGTCGGTTATGCCGTCTGTTACATCTTCGGCTCGCTCGGCCCGATCATCATGGTCAGTTGGTTTCTGCCCATGGTGATGAGATGGAACATTCGGGCCGAAGCCGTGAAGCTGGCAGCGCAGTTGTCCGGCGGGCACGCCGAACTCGATCCCGGCCAGTTCGATGCGATGCGCACGACCGATACGCGCGTCTACGCGGTCGCGCCGAACAGCCGGGCGGCCGGCCTGACGGCTCTGGCGATCGACAAGGCATTGTCGGACGCGTCGGTCGAGGCCATTTTCCGCGACGGCAAGCCGCTCGCCGTCACCGACGGGGCGATCGTTCAGGCGGACGACCGCATTGCCGTCACGGGAACGGTTTCCGTCATGGAGAGCGCCGTCGACTTCTTCGGTCGGGAAACGACCGCTCCGTCGGGAATGTCGCTGGTCCAGGAAAGCCGCGAAATCATTCTGACCAATCGCGCTCTCAGCGGCCGCGACGTCGGCGATATCCACGATCACGTCAATGTCGAAACGCGGCACGGCGTGTTCTTGACCGCGGCCAAGCGCATGGGGCGGGATCTGCCGCTTCTGCGCAAGCTCGTGCTGAAGAGTGGCGACGAGCTGCACTTCATCGGCAGCCCTGTCGACCTCGATCGCGTGCAATCGAAGATCGGCTACAAGATCACGGCTGCTGCCGTCACCGATTTCATTTTCTTCGGCATCGGCATGCTCGTCGGCATGCTGATCGGCATGATCCAGTTCAAGCTGTGGGGTATTCCGATCGCGATCGGCAGCGGCGGCGGTTGTCTGTTGTCGGGCTTGATGTTCGGCTGGTTGCGCAGCGTTCACCCGAGATTCGCGGCGCTGCCGCTCGGCGCCTCGAACTTTCTCCGCGACTTCGGACTGGCCGTGTTCGTCGGCATCGTCGGAATCGCAGCCGGCCCTCAGGCGCTGGTCGCCATCCAAAAATACGGCTCGACCCTGTTCTTCCTCGGGGTCGGGGTGACGCTGATTCCCCAGGTCGTCACCTTCTTCTTCTCCTACTTCGTGCTGCGCATCCGGAACCCCATCGAGGCCTTGGCCTGTGTCGCGGGTGGCCGCAGCGCCAACCCGGCCTTTGCCGCTCTGCTGACGAAGGCGGGCAATGCCACGCCGGTGGTGTCGTTCACCGTCACCTATGCGGTCGCCAATGTCTTCCTGACCCTTTGGGGCCCCGTGATCGTCGGCATCGTCGCCAAAAACGCAGCCCCATAATTCAATATCGAGGTGTGGCCATGACGGAACGCGATTTCAGCCAATATGCGAAGCTGAGCCCCTTCGAGCTCAAGGACCAACTGATGGCGATCGCCTCGTCGAACGCCCAGAGGCTGATGTTGAACGCGGGGCGAGGCAATCCGAACTTCATGGCGACGTTGCCACGGTGGGCCTTTCTGAGTCTCGGCGATTTCGCGTTGCGTGAGGCCGAGCGGTCATACTCCTACCTGGACAGCGGCTTCGGCGGGCTTCCGGAGCACGACGGCATTGTTCAGCGGTTCGATGCCTACGCCAACCACCACCGGGAGGCCGACGGCGTCCGCTTTTTGCGATCGGCGATTTCCTACGTCAAAGATCAACTCGGTCTCGATCGGGACGCGTTTCTGTTCGAGATGGTGAGCGCATTTCTGGGTTGTAATTATCCGACTCCGCCGAGAATGCTTTTGCACACGGAGGAGATCGTCAAGGCTTACCTTGCGCAGGAGATGTATGGATCGCTGCCGCGCAACGGCGACTTCTCGGTGTTCGCCACCGAGGGCGGCACGGCGGCGATGACCTATATCTTTCAGACCCTGCGGGCGAACGGCCTGATCGAGCCCGGTCAGAAGATCGCCATCGGAACGCCGATCTTCTCGCCGTATCTGGAAATCCCGGTCTTGCGCGAATACCAGTTGAACGTCGTCGATATCCGAATGGATCAACACGCCGACTGGCAGTTTCCGGAGTCCGAGCTGAACAAGCTGCTCGATCCGGCGATCAAGATATTCTGCCTCGTCAACCCGAGCAATCCGCCGTCGACGAAGATGTCGGATGCGGTTCTGGACCAGTTGACGGCGCTGGTGACGAGCCGGCGGCCGGACCTGTTCATCGTCACCGACGACGTCTACGGCACCTTCGCCGACAGCTTCGTCTCGCTCTTCGCCAAATGCCCGCGCAACACGTTGTGCGTCTACTCGTTCTCGAAATTCTACGGTGCGACCGGCTGGCGTCTCGGCGCCATCGCGTTGCACGACGACAATGCGTTCGACGCGGCGCTGGCCGCGCTTCCGGAGCAGCAGAAGAAGCTCCTGGATGCGCGCTACGCGTCGTTGACGACGACGCCGCGAGAGCTGCGCTTCATCGATCGCCTGGTCGCCGACAGTCGGGCCGTGGCCCTGAACCACACGGCCGGCCTGTCGGTGCCGCAGCAGTTGCAGATGGCCCTGTTCGCGCTGAACGGCTTGATGGACCGCGAGCACCGTTACAAGGATGCCGCGAAGGAGCTGATCCGGCGGAGATATCAGACGCTCTACAGGAACATGGGCATCGCGGTCGTGCGTGAGCCGAACGACGTCGACTACTATTCCCTGATCGACCTGCAGGAGATCGCCGGAGCGCTCTACGGACCTGAATTCATGGCTTGGTTCGTCAAGAGCGACCTGGGAATCAGCATTCTGTTCCGCCTGGCGAAGGAAACCGGCGTCGTGCTGCTGCCCGGCAACGGGTTCGAGGTCGTCGACACGTCGGCGCGGGTGTCGCTCGCGAACCTCACGGACAACGAATACGCCGCGATCGGGAGGTTCACGCGGCAGGTGCTCGACGAATGCCATCGGGATTTCGAGAGCACCACCAAGGCGCACTGAAGCTCGGCCCGAGGCGCAAACCGTCGGCCGTGTACAAAGGCGAGCACGATCCGCGCGTGCGCTTCGACGCCTTCATTGCCCTGCACGATATCGCGACGGCGTGACGGCGGGGTTCGGCGTCCACAGGCTGCTCGCAGACGCCGGCTAGGCGGCTCCGATGGCAGACAGCTTGCGCTGCCAGGCGAGCGCGTGCTCGACGATCACGCCGAGGTCGTCGTAGCGCGGCTGCCAGCCCAGTCGCTCGCGGATGCGGTCGGACGCCGCGACGATCTCGGCCGGATCGCCGGGCCGGCGCGGCGCCAGGTCGACGCGGAAATCGACCCCGGCGACCCGCTTCACCGTGTCGATCACCTCGAGCACCGAGAAGCCGCGGCCGTAGCCGCAGTTGAAGGTCGCCGGCGCGCCGCCGCCGCGCAGATGGCGCAGCGCGTCGGCATGGGCCGCGACCAGGTCGGTCACATGGATGTAGTCGCGCACGCAGGTGCCGTCGCGGGTCGGGTAGTCGGTGCCGAAGACGTCGATCTTGGTGCGTTGCCCGAGCGCGGTCTCGACCGCCACCTTGATCAGGTGGGTGGCGTCGCGGGTCGACTGGCCGGTGCGCAGCAGCGGGTCGGCGCCGGCGACGTTGAAGTAGCGCAGGATGACGTGGCCGAGCCCGTGCGCCACGCCGGCGTCGCGCAGCATGGTCTCGGTCATCAGCTTGGACGAGCCGTAGGGCGACATCGGCGCCGGCGTGTCGTCCTCGCCGACCGGCACGCGCGCCGGGTTGCCGTAGACGGCGGCCGTGGACGAGAAGATGAAATGCTTCACGCCGCCCGTGACGGCGCATTCGATCATGCTGCGCGAGTTGGCGGTGTTGTTGCGGTAGTATTTCAACGGCTGCGCCACCGACTCCGGCACCACGATCGAGGCGGCGAAGTGGATGATCGCCTCGACGCCGTGCTCGGCGATCAGCCGGGAGACCAGGGCCTGGTCGCCGGTGTCGCCGACCACCAGCGTGGCCCCGTCCGCCACCGCCCGGCGGAACCCGGTCGAGAGATTGTCGAGCACCACCACGCGCTCGCCGGCGTCCACCAGGGCGTGCACCATGTGGCTGCCGATGTAGCCGGCCCCGCCCGTCACCAGAATGCTCATCGAACCGTCCTTGTGTTGCCGCGCCCGTATAGCCCGCCGTGGGTGCCGGCGGCCAGGGGCAGGGCCGATTCAGGGCGAGGGCACGGGGGGCCGACGGCGCAGTGAAAGTCGCCCGGGTGACAATCCGCCCCGCCCTGTATATGAGAACCGCGCCCGCCGGAGCGGCTGTCAGAGGTCCATGGTCGACGTTTTGTTCATCAAGACCTCGTCGCTCGGCGATGTGGTTCACAACATGCCCGCCGTCACGGACGCCCGCCGGCATTTGCCGGCGGCGCGGCTGGTCTGGGTGGTCGAGGAGGCGTTCGCGCCGCTCGCCCGGCTGCATCCCGGCGTCGACGAGGTCGTGCCGGTCGCCTGGCGGCGCTGGCGGCGGGCGCTGACGCGCCCCGACACCTGGCGGGAGCTCCGGGCCTTCGTCGCCCGGCTGCGGGAGCGCCCCTACGACGTCGTCATCGACACCCAGGGCCTGCTGCGCACGGCCGTCATCACCCGCCTGGCGCGCGGACCGCGCCACGGCTACGACCGCAAGAGCGCCCGCGAGGCGCTGGCGGCGGCGAGCTACGACGTCCACCATGTGGTCGGGCGCGAGTTGCACGCCGTCACCCGCAACCGCCTGCTGACCGGGGCGGCGCTCGGCTATGCGCCGGAGGGGCCGATCGACTACGGGCTCGACCGGGCCGCCCTGGCGCCGGCCGCGCACGCGCCCTACGCCGTGCTGCTGCACGCCACCGCCCGGCCCGAGAAGGAATGGCCGGAGGAGAGCTGGATCGCCCTCGGCCGGGCCCTGATGGCGCAAGGTCTCGCGATCGTGCTGCCCTGGGGCACGCCGGCCGAGGAGACGCGCGCGCGCCGGCTCGCCGCGGCGCTGCCCGGCGCCCGCGTGCCGGAGCGCCGGCCGCTCGACGAGGTGGCGCGGCTGATCGCCGGGGCGAGCCTGGTGGTCGGGGTCGACACCGGGCTCCTGCATCTCGCCGCCGCCCTCGGCGTGCCGCTGGTGTCGATCTTCGTCGGCAGCGAGCCGTCGCTGACCGGCCCGATCGGCTCCGGGCCGATCGAGACGCTGGGCGGCGACGGCGAGCCCTGCCGCCTCGACGCGGTGGCGGCCGCGGTCGCGCGGGTGCTCCCCGGCTGACTGGCTCTGGTGCAGCCGGTGCGCTATCCGCCCGTCACGCTGATGCGGTGACCGGCTCCGTCCGGATGGGCGGGTTGGCGCGGAAATAAGCCGCATCCTCCGCCGACTGGACGAAGGCCGCGTTGTCGCGCCAGTCGAAATGGCGGGCCGCCATGTCGCGCCCGTAGCGCACCCGGAACAGCACCGTGCGGGCCGGCCCGTTGGCGTATTCGTGCAGCTCGCCGGGCGGATGCACGACGAGGCCGCCCGGTACGATCGGGATTGTCGTCTCGGGCGTGCGCATGGTGCCGCCGCCGGACAGGCAGAGATACATCTCGGTGGCGTCGGGATGGCTGTGATACGGGCTGATCTGCCCGGGCTCCCAGCAGGCGATCGTCACGTCGCCGCCGCCGAGCTTGCCGAGAATCTTTTCGACGTGATGATGCGGGTTCCACTCCTGCTCGGTGGTCATGTCGAAGACGAGCATGCTCTCAACTCCGGTGGTCTTGACGGTGTCGCTCGCGGGACGCGGCGGCACGGGTCGGTGGCGGGGTGGGCGGCCGTCAGTTCTGGAGATCGAGCTTGATATCCTGGATCGTCTTCCGCCAGTTCTCCATGTCCTCGGCGAGCCAGGCGCGCGTTTCGGCGAGCGAGCTGGTCGGCATCATGGTGAAGCCCTGCGTCTCCAGCGCCTGCACCACGGCGGGCGTCTTCAGCGCCTGCGCGGTCGCCTCCTGCATTCGCTCCAGCGCCTCCTTGGGCGCCTTCGCGGAAGCGAACAGCGCCTGCCAGGCGATGGTGCCGACGCCCGGATAGCCGGCCTCGGCCAAGGTCGGCACCTCCGGGAAGGCGGGCAGGCGCTTGTGGTTGACCACAGCCAATGCCTTCAGGGTGCCACCCTGCACGTTGCCGGCCGCGGTCGCCGCATTGACGAAGGAGAGCTGCACGGTGCCGACCAGGAGGTCGTTGACCATGGCCGAGGCGCCGCCCTTGTTGGGGATCGCGGCGAGCTGCAGGTTGCCGGCCCGTCGCGCCAGCACGGCCATGTCGTAGTGCGGATAGCTGCCGGCGCCGGTGATGCCGTAATTGACCCGTCCCGGCAGCCGGCGGGCGTAGTCGACGAACTCGGCCACGGTGTTGGGCGGGAAGTTCTTGGTGGTCGCCACCAAAAAGGCCGGCACGTCGACCAGGCGCATCACCGGGACCACCTCGCGCTCGTAGTCGAACGTCATCTTGCCGGCGAACAGGATCGGCGTGATGGCGTTGGTCGTCACGTTGCCGAGCATGAAGGTGTGGCCGTCGGCGCCGGAGCGGACGAGCTCCTGCAGGGCGACGATGCCGTCGGCACCGGTACGGCTCTCCACCACCACGGACTGGCCGAGCCGCACGGAGAGATCCTGCGCGAGCGCGCGGGCGACCGTGTCGGTGGTGCCGCCGGGTCCGAACGGCACCACGATGCGCACCGTGTGGTTCGGGAATTTTTCCGGCGACTGCGCGCCGGCCGGGCCGGCGACGGCGAGGCAGGCCGCGGCCAAGAGAATCGAGATCGACGTCTTCATGAGCGCTCCCCTGACGTTGTCCTTGGCCAGCGACCGGTCGGCGACAGGTCGCAGCACCCTGTCGGTTGGTCCGACTTGCAGGTGCAGCAAGGGTCGCGAGATGATGTTGCAGTGCGAAGACCTCGGCGCTGCGACGCCCGGCGACGTGATCAGGTTGACAGCGGCAGCGGGTGTCCTCAACTATCCGGTTTTCCCGCCTCGATGAATTTCGGTTATCGGCGTCGGCATCCGCTCGGGCGACAGTATCGGCATGGAGCTGCGCGACATCGAATACTTCGCCGTGGCGGCCGAGCACGGGCATCTCGGGCGTGCCGCGGAGGCGCTCGGCCTCAGCCAGCCGGCGCTGAGCAAGAGCCTGCGCCGGCTCGAGGCGGCCCTGAAGGTCAAGCTGGTCAAGCGCACGGCGCGCGGTGTCGAGCCGACCGCCGAGGGTGCCGCGCTGCTGTCGCGGGTGCTCAAGCTGCGCCTGATGGTGCGCAATGTCGCGCGCGAGGTCGCCGAGGTGAGCGAGGGCCGCACCGGCCAGCTCCGCATCGGGCTGAGCATGGCGGTCTCGGAGACCTTCCTGTCCAAGACCTTCGCGGCCGTTATGCGCGACGCGCCGAGCATCCGCCTGAAGGTCAGCATCTCTGACAACGACCTGATGATCCCGGCGCTGCTCGACGGCGAGCTCGATGTGATCGTCAACTACGGCCGCCCGCACGACACGCTGGTCAGCGAGCTCTTGTACGACGACGCCTTCGTGGTCTGCGCCTCGACGCGCCATCGCCTCGCCGGGCGCGAGACCGTGACGCTCGCCGAGCTGGCGCAGGAGCGCTGGGCCTTGTCCGAGCCGACGCTGATCTCGCAGCGCTGGCTCCTCGACCGCTTCCGCGAGGCCGGCGTGCCGCCGCTGCGGGTCAGCTTCGAGTCGCGTTCGGTGGCGTTCCGGCTGCGCACCGTGGCGTGCTCCGACCTGCTCACCTTCGCGTCGCGCAGCCTGATCCGCGAGAGCGCCGCGGGCGCCGACCTGGCGATCCTGCCCGCGGCGGGCCTGTCCTGGCCGTTCCCGGTCTCGGCGACCTACCGGCGCGAGCCCTACGTGCCGCCGGCCCTGCGCCGCTTCATCGCCGTCATCAAGGAGACCGCGCAGGCGATGGCGCCGGGGGCGTGAGGCGGACCTCGAATCCCGTCAGACGCCGGGGCGGCGGCCGGGGCGACGTGTTCGACGAGCAGATCGGAAAAGGATGGTGGGCGCTGTAGGGATTGAACCTACGACCTCTCCCGTGTGAAGGGAACGCTCTCCCGCTGAGCTAAGCGCCCGCACCGATGCGGCGGAGTAAAGGGCGGGACCGGGCCTGTCAAGCGCGCCGGGAGGCCGGCGCGGCGGTGGCCCGGGGTCGGATGGTCGCCCGAGGTGCTGCCGCTACTGCGGCGGCAGCGGGGTGGCCGGCGCGACGGTCGCGGGGGCCGGGGCGGGCG
>NZ_JACAAX010000010.1 GCF_013377085.1 Rhodoplanes sp.
ACTGCTTCGCAACAGTCTCGGAATCCTCCGAGTCAATCACCCGGAAACCGTATGATAAGGGAGCGCGTCTCCACGCGTCGACGCGTCATGCGCGGGCATCGCGCCCGCGACTCCCTCGGACGCGTGAAAAATCCTTTGTCCGTAAGACGATGGATCGCCTGGTCGCCGGGTCGATCCCGGCGACGACGCCGGGACGGACCGGGTCTGTGCGCCTCAGCTTCGCTCCGGCCCGTCGCCCACCTTGTCCGGGCGGCCCTGCGTGAGGGCCCAGTGCACGGCCTGGGTGCGCGACGGCAAGCCGAGCCGGGCCAGGATGCCCGACACGTGGATCTTGACCGTGTTGGGCGACAGCCCAAGCTGGCGGGCGATCTCCACATTGGTGAGGCCGTTGGTCATCAGCGACAGCACCTGCCACTGCCGCTTGCTCAGCGGCGGCTGGCGCTCGTCGCCGGCCTCGGCGGAGGCGGCAAGCCGCGCCAGGGGCAGACGGTCGGGTTCGCGGGTGGCGGCGATCGCCGCCAGCACCGAGGATTCGAGGGTGGTGGCCACCATGGCGAGATCGCGCGGCCCCGGCGCCTCCGCGAAGTGGCCGCCTTCCGGAGCGGCCCCGGGGCCGGCATGGCGGCTTCTGTTCTGGATCAACGCCGAAAAGACCGACGTGATGTCGATATGCAGCAGGGCGGCGCGGCTGCCGTCCACCGCATAGGGAAAGCCGAACAGCATGAACGACGTGTTTTGCATGGCCGAGCGGCGCGGATAGATGATCGAGACGCAGTCGATCTGGCCGGCCAGGAGCTGCGAGATGCCGGTGATGAGGCGCGGCGACAGCGGGTCGGCAAAGGCGCAGAAGCGCAAATAGTTCTCGCCGACACCGTAGTTGACGGCCGGCCGGTCCTCGTAAGGGAGAACCATCCCCCCCGCATCGACCAGCGTCTTCCATTGGCTGTTGACGGACAGGATGAAGCCGAAGCGGTCCAGCAATGCCGCATAGACCCGCAAATCCTGAAACAAGGCGTCAGAGGTGGTCACGCGAGATCCTCACGGCGGCCGGGACGCACGACCCGCGCCACGCGATCGCAGTCAGATGAGGTATCAAATCGAGATCGCAATGGAGTTGCATCCCAATCGTTCTTCGACGTAATGGCGAGGTGCTGCGAGCATATTCGGATTAATACTAAAGACGTATTATAGAGTGACCATAGCATTAACCCGCCTATAGCCGTCTATTCACAATCATAAACAAGATTGCGCGCGGCCGATCATTTGATGAGAGCCTCCCGAGGTACCTTGTGTACCACTTTAATTGCTTTCGGGAACACACAATCCTAATTCCGAACCCGAATCAATACCAGCCAGTCTACAACCTACGTTCAATCCGACCCAGATTATCCCTTAAAACGATCGAGCAATTAGCTGCGGTTCTTGGCTACTCCGTGGCTCCGTTGTCACAAAGCGCCACTTCCGGGTGCCACCGCCTCGTTCATCACTAAATTGTGATCGCCCTGCGACGAACGAACCGCAGACCGAAATCGATTGCACTGCTCATCGATGCAAAACGGATGAGCCATCCGGATGGTCTGCACCGGCCGCGAGCCGGGCTCCGGATTCGGACGCGGGTTTCTGCCCCGCCCCGACAGGGGGGCGGGCGAAAGGAGGCGCATGAGCGGGATCGACGTCGTCGTGGTCGGCGCCGGCGCGGCCGGCCTGACGGCCGCCTGCGAGCTCGCCGCTGCCGGGCTCGTGGTCCGGGTTCTCGAGGCGCGCGACCGGGTGGGCGGACGCGCCTTCACCCGAGTGATCGACGGACTGCCCATCGACCTCGGCTGCGGCTGGCTGCACTCGGCCAGCGAGAACGAATGGGTCGCGCTGGCGCTCGCCCGCGGCTTCGCGGTCGACCGGTCGCCGGCTCCCTGGCAGCGGCCGGCCGCGACGGCGACCTTTCCGTCCGGCGCCCAGGAGGCCTTCGCCCGCACCATCGACACGTTCTACGACCGGATCGCGGCCGCCGCCTCCGGGCCGGACCGCCCGGCCGCCGACCTTCTGACGCCGGGCGATCGCTTCGCGCCGCTGATCGACGCGGTCAGCACCTGGGCGAACGGCGTCGAGCTCGCGCATCTGTCGGCGCACGATCTCGACCGCTATCGCGACACCGGCGAGAACTGGCGGGTCGCCGCCGGATACGGCAGGCTCGTCGCTGCGCAGGCGACCGGCCTCGACATCGTCGTGAACTGCCCGGTGCAGTCGATCGATTACCACGGCGCGACCGTCCGGGTGGCGACCGCGCAGGGCGAGCTGACGGCGCGCGCCGTCATCGTCGCGGTGCCACCTACCGTGCTGACCGCCGGACGCCTGCGGCTCTCGCCGGAGCCGGCCGAGACGCTCGCGGCCGCCGCGGCGCTGCCGCTCGGCCTCGCCGACAAGCTGTTCCTGCGGCTCGACGCGCCGGAGGATCTCCCGGCGGAGACCCGGCTGATCGGTGCCCCCGACCGGCGCGCCACCGGCAACTATCATCTGCGGCCGTTCGGCCGTCCGCTGATCGAGGGCTATTTCGGCGGCGCGCTCGCCCGCGACCTCGAGGCCGGCGGCGACGCGGCGTTCCTGTCCTTCGCGCGCGAGGAGCTGGCGGCCGCGTTCGGGGGCAGGATCCGCGACCGCGTGCATCTGGTCGCGGCGACCGCCTGGGGCCGCGACCCCTGGGCGCTCGGTGCCTACTCCCATGCGCGGGTCGGCTCCACACAGGCGCGCGAGATCCTGGCGAGACCGCTCGACGATCGGGTGTTCTTCGCCGGCGAAGCCTGCTCGGTCCGCGGCTTCTCGACCGCGCATGGCGCGCTACGCAGCGGACGCGCGGCAGCCGCCGCCGTCACGGCTGCCCTCGTGCCGAGAACGGTCGGGCAGCGCGCGGATTAGCGGCCCGGCGCGAAGCAGGGTAGCGTCGGCCGGGATCAACAAGGCGACGAGCCCCGCATGGCGGACCAGACCGGCCCCCGACCCGATTCGACGACCCACGATCCCGCCGCCGTGGCACGGCTGCGGCGAGCCGGCGAACGGGCGTTGCGCGGCGTGCTGCATGTCTATTGGCGCGTGAGCCGCGGGCACACGCTCGGCGTTCGCGGCCTGGTGGTCGACGGGCAGGATCGTGTCCTCCTGGTCCGCCACAGCTACGTCTCGGGCTGGTACCTGCCGGGCGGCGGCGTCGAGGTCGGCGAGAGCATGCACGAGGCCCTCGACCGCGAGCTGCGCGAGGAGGGCAACGTGCATCTCACGGCGGCGCCGGTGCTGCACGGCATCTATCTCAATGCCAGGGTGTCGCGACGCGACCATGTCGCGCTGTTCGTGGTGCGGGCCTTCGAGCAGCCGGCGCCGCCGGTGCCGAACCGCGAGATCGTCGCCACCGGCTTCTTCGCCCTCGACGCGCTGCCGGCCGGCACCACCCGCGGCACCCGCGCCCGCATCGCCGAGGTGTTTCATGGCGCGCCGGCGACCGATCGCTGGTGAGCGTTCGCGCGAAAAGCTCAGGGCGGGCCGAAGCGGCCGCGGTCATGCGGCGCGTCGAAGTCGAGCGCCGGGCCGACCGGGACGATGCCGGTCGGATTGATGGTGAGGTGGCTGCCGTAATAGTGGCGCTTGATGTGGTCGAGATCGACCGTGCCGGCGACGCCCGGCACCTGATAGAGGTCGCGCAGATAGTTCGACAGGTTGGGATAGTCGACGATCCGCCGCAGGTTGCACTTGAAGTGCCCGTTATAGACGGCGTCGAACCGGATCAGCGTCGTGAACAGCCGCCAGTCGGCCTCGGTGATCTGCGTGCCCAGAAGAAACCGTCGCGCGGAAAGCCGCGCCTCGATCTCGTCGAGCGCCGCGAACAGTGCCCGGAACGCCTCCTCGTAAGCGGATTGCGTGGTGGCGAAGCCGGCGCGGTACACGCCGTTGTTGACGTTGGCGTAGACGAACGCGTTGATCTCGTCGATCTGCGCCCGCAGCTCCGGCGGGCTGTAGTCGGTCGCGACGTCCGTGAAGACCGCGAAGGCGCCGTTGAGCATGCGCAGAATCTCGGCCGACTCGTTGCTGACGATGGTGCGCCGCTGGCGATCCCAAAGCACCGGCACGGTGACGCGGCCGGTGTAGTGCGGCTCCGCCGCCACGTAGATCTCGGCGAGCGTGCGAGCGCCGCCGAGCGCGTCGCCGGTCGAGCCCTCGGCGGTGTCGAAGGTCCAGCCGAAGCGGCCCATATGGGGCGACACGACCGAGACCGAGACGACGGCCTCGAGCCGCTTCAGCGCCCGCAGGATCAGGGTGCGGTGCGCCCACGGGCAGGCGAGCGACACGTAGAGATGGTAGCGCCCCGCCGCGGCCGGGAATCCCCCCTGCCCGGTCGGTCCCGGCGCGCCGTCCGGCGTCACCCAGTTGCGGAACTGCGACTCGGTGCGCACGAAGCGACCGCCGGTCGAGCCGGTGTCGTACCACTGGTCGTGCCAGACCCCCTCGACGAGCAGACCCATGCGCTTCTCCGGCCGGCCGATCACTGCTATCTAGTCACGGTGGCCGCACCGGACACCTTTCCGGTGCGCGCCTCACCGTCGCAGTCCCGACTCCAGCGCACATCTACCGCGTCATGACCGATCTGTCGCTCGCCATCCTGCCGGAGACTCCCGCCGACGCCGTGGCGATCGAGCGGCTGCACGAGCGCACCTTCGGACCCGGCCGCTATGCCCGCACGGCCTACCGGATCCGCGAGAAGGCGGCGCACGACAGCGCGCTGTCGTTCCTGGCCCGCATCGGCACCCTGCTGGTCGGCTCGGTCCGTCTCACCGCGATCCGGATCGGCGACGCCAAGGCGCTGTTGCTCGGTCCGCTGACCGTGGAGCCGCCGTTCCGCGACCGCGGCATCGGCCTCAAGCTGATCGTTCGCTCGCTCGACGAGGCGCGGCGCCGCGGCCACCGGCTGGTCGTCCTGGTCGGCGACGAGCCCTATTACGCCCGGGCCGGCTTCAAGCGCATCCCGCACGGACGCGCCGTGATGCCCGGACCGGTCGACCCCGCCCGCCTGCTGATCGCCGAGCTCGAGCCGAACGCGTTCGAGGGAATAAGCGGCCCGATCCGCCCGGATTGGGACGCCTGAGCCGCCCGACCTTGCGCCTGCTCGATTCCGCTGCCCCGCTGCAAGACCCGCCCGACGCATCCGCGCCGATTCAACGAGGAGAACCCATGTCCCGTCCGATGCGCTCGCTCGCGGCCGCCATGCTGGCCCTCGCCGCGGCCCTCGCCGTGACGACGGCCGCCACCGCCCAGGCTCCCTATCCGGCCCAACCGGTGCGCTTCCTGGTCGCTTTCGCCCCCGCCGGTCCGGCCGACATCATCGGACGCATCGTCGGCCTCAAGCTGCAGCAGCTCTGGGGCCAGTCCGTGGTGATCGAGAACCGCGCCGGCGCCGGCGGCAACATCGCGGCCGTGCAGGTCGCGCGCGGCCAGCCGGACGGCTACACGGTGCTGGTGACGACCAGCGCCTTCGCGGTCAATCCGAGCCTCTACAAGAATCCCGGCTATGCGGGCGAGACGGACTTCAAGGTCGTCGGGCTCGCCGCCACCACGCCGAACCTGATCGTCGCCGCCCCGGACCTCGGCGTGAAGACGCTGAAGGACGTGATCGCGCTGTCGAGGACCAAGAGCCTCACCTTCGGCTCGGCCGGCACCGGCACGACGCCGCATCTCTCGGCCGAGCGCGTGTTCCGCTTCCTCGCCAAGGTCGACATTCCGCACGCGCCGTTCACGGGCGCCGGCCCCGCGCTCAACGCCGCGATGGGCGGCCATGTGGCGCTCGCCAGCGTGGCGATGCCGGCGGCGACCGAGCTGGTCAAGGCCGGCAAGGTGGTGCCGCTCGCCGTGACCAGCCCGAAGCGGGTCGAGGCGCTGCCCGACGTACCCACGGTCGGCGAGGCGGGGCTCGACGAGGTCGACGACGCCACCTGGGTGGCGCTGTTCGTGCCGGCCAAGACGCCACCCGAGGTGATCGCCAAGCTCAACGCCGACCTCAACACGGTGATCAAGGATCCGGACGTGAAGGAGCAGTTCGCCCGCATCGGCTTCTCGGCCATGGGCGGCTCGCAGGCCGACGCCGAGCGCTACGTCAAGGCCGAGATCGCCAAGTGGAGCGAGGTCGTCGACCGCATCGGGCTGAAGATCGACTGATCGCGATTGAGCTTGATCAGATCGCCGTCATTCCGGGGCGCGAGCCGAAGGCTCGCGAACCCGGAATCCAGCGGCAAGCCTGGTGATTGTGGCTGGATTCCGGGTTCGCCGCTGCGCGGCGCCCCGGAATGACCAGCAACCGCGTCACGCCTTCACGGCGACGACGCTCTCGGCGATGGCACGGAACTCCTCGTCGGTGACGAGGCCGCGCTTGGCGATGCCCTGGTCCTTGACCTGCCTGAGCATCTCGTTGACGGCGGCGTCGTCCGGGACCGGCAGGCCGAGCTTCTCCAGCGTGTAGGTGATCGACGCCTTGCCGCTCTTCTTGCCGAGCACCACGTCGCCGGCCCGCCCGGTCAGCGCCGGATGGGTGCCGAACATGGCGAGCGGCTCCTTCACGACGAGATCCACCCCGATTCCCGATTCGCGGGTAAAATTCTTCGAGCCGAGGATCGGCTTGTTGGCGGCGATCGGCACGCCGCTGATGCGGCTCACCAGGGCGCCGAGCTCGGGCAGCTTGTCGAGCCGGTACTGCTTGTCGTAGCCGTACAGCACGTGCAGCGCGACCATCAGCTCCTCGAGCGCCGCGTTGCCGGTGCGCTCGCCGAGCCCGTTGGCGCAGGAGTGCACGCAGCTCGCGCCCGCCTCGACGCCGGCCAGCTCGGTCGCCACCGCCATGCCGAAGTCGTTGTGGGTGTGCACCTCGACCGGCAGATCGGTGATGCGCTTCACCCACCGCACCATGTACTTGATCGCCTCCGGCAGGGCGCAGCCCATGGTGTCGACGACGCCGATCGAGTCGGGCGGCGCCTCCTGCATCAGGCGGGTGAGCAGGTTGGTCAGATCCTCCTCGCGGGCCCGCGTCGTGTCGTAGGGGAAGTAGACGACGTAGAGGCCGCGCTTCCTGGCGTAGTTGACCACCTCGACGCTCTTCCTGAGCACGTCCTCCCAGGTCCACTTGAACTGGTACTTGAGCTTCGGCCAGCCGATCGGCACCTCGACGATGACGCCGTGGCAGCCGCATTCGAGCGCCTTGTCGATGTCGCCCGTGACGGCGCGCGCGAACGAGAAGATCTTGGACTTCAGGCCGAGCCGGGAGATCTCCTTGATGGCGGTGAAATCCATGTCGGAGACGGCCGGCATGCCGGCCTCGATGCGCTCGACCCCGACCTCGGCGAGCTTTTCGGCGATCGCCACCTTGTCGGCGACGTCCATGACGATGCCGGGCGTCTGCTCGCCGTCGCGCAGCGTCGCGTCGTGGATCTCCACCTTCGGCGGAAGCTGCCGCGCCGCCGCCACCTCGGGCGCGTTGTTGTAGGGGCAGACCCACCATTCGTTGTCGCGGATATGGGGCTCGCTCATGTCGATCACCTATTGGCGTGGATTGCCCGGGTTCTTGCAGGGGAGCCCCTCTTAGCCCCGGAAGCCCGGCGCCGTCCATCCGGGCGCCCGCATGCGGGGGCCGCGTTTCGGAAGTAGAAACACGCCGCGCGACGACCCTCGACGACGGCCGATCTCGACCTCGTGCATTGAACCACCGCCACGGCGCATGTCACGACAAGCGAGACTGCAAGCCGACGCAACCTCTGAAAGGCCCCCGCCCATGACGCTGCCCGCCGCCGCATTCGCCCTGCTCGCCGCCGCGACGATCGCGACCGCGCCGACGCCGGTCGCCGCCCAGAAGCTCGATCTCTCGACCATCACCTGCAAGGACTTCTTCGAGGGCAGCAAGGACCGGCTCGACTTCGTGATCGCTTGGATGCTCGGCTACTACACGGGCGAGGACGACCCGCCGGTGCTCGACTTCGACAAGCTGAAGGACCGCGCCGGCAAGCTCGGCGCCTATTGCGCCGCCAATCCGACCCTCGGCCTGATCACGGCCGCCGACAAGGTGATGGAGTAGAGCTATCGTCTCCCCTCCCGGAAACCAGCTCGCCGACGGCACGCGGGATTGTCCGACCGGGGCGAGCGCAGGCTCCTCCCGGTCGAGCCAAGAAGGCCAACCCGGCAGTCGATCGTCCGACCGTCCCGGACGGGTTGCAGATTCTTCGACTGTGTGTCTTGCGTGCACTAGCGGTGGCCCGCAGCTCTCCTAAGACTCGGTAACGATTTACTGCCGGGGGGCACCATGACGAGTCCAGTGGTCAAAGCAGCGGTCGCCGCCGCCCTTTGCGTCGCGGCAACTTGCGTCGCGGCAACGTCGTCTTTCGCAGCCGACATGGCACTGAAGGCACCGCCTCCCGCGCCGATCGTGGCGCCGCCGAGCTGGACCGGCTTCTATCTCGGCGCCCATGTCGGCTACGGATGGGGCGATGCCGAGGTGACGCTGCGTCCCGGGCCCTGGTTTCCCGGACAGCCGGCGTGGCTGACAGCCAACGGCTCGCCGACGCTGAACACCAGCGGCGCGCTCGGCGGTTTCCAGGCCGGCTACAACTCTCAGATCGGCAACTGGGTGCTCGGCGTCGAAGCCGATTTCTCCTTCGCCGACATCAATGGCAGCCGCAGCACCGGACTTCTGACTCCCCCGCCGGCGCTGGCACTGGCGAACCGCTCCTTCGCCGAGAGCGACCACCTCGACTGGCTCGCCACGTTCCGCGGTCGGCTCGGCTATTCGGTGCAGAGCCTGCTCGTCTATGCAACCGGCGGCCTCGCCCTCGGGCATCGCGACTATTCGCAGTCCATCCTCACGGACCCGGCGCTCAACTTCAACAACATCCGCGGCTCGGTCACGCAGACGAAGACCGGCTGGACCGTCGGTGGCGGCCTCGAATACGCGCTGACGCGAAACTGGTCCGTGAAGGCCGAGTATCTCTATGTCGACCTCGGCTCGATCGGCTTTTTCGCCGACGTCGACACGGCGCCCGGATTCGGCCTCACGGTCGACAGCTCGAGCAAGCTCACGCTCCACACCGCCCGCGCCGGCATCAACTACCGGTTCGACTGGGGCGCGCCGGTGGTGGCGAAGTACTGATCAGCAGCCGGCGCCGCTTGCTTTCCAAGAGCGGCGCGCAGGCTCGCGCCGATCCTCGTGTCCCGATCCTCGTGACGCGTGGCCCGTTGCCTGCGTTACCGTCCCTCCCTGGCCCACGTCAGGGCGAGGCTGCCGACCAGCAGCAGCAGGCCCAGGAGCCCGGCGAACATCGGCAGCACGCCGACGCCGCGCACCACGCTGGCCTCGCGCATCTTGAGGCCGATCCAGTTGTCGCCCTTGAAGGTCTCGGACGAGCGCACCGGCAGGACGCGCGGCAGATCGATCTCGGCGCCGGGACGCGACGACAGGCGACGCGCCGAGCCGCCGGTCGCCTCGAGCAGCGGGGAGAGCACGTCGGGCGTCGACGTCACCTCGGAGAACTCGCGCGGGTTGGGCGGCCCGACATTGACGAGCGCGGTCAGCTTGCCGTCGGCGGCGCGCCACAGGCCGAGCTCGTTCGCCTCGACGCTCTTGCGCCAGACGCCGGCATCGGCCGGATCGAGCTCGATCGTGCGGGTGGCGCCCGACGGCGCCGTCAGGGTCACGGGGGCCGCCGTCTCGGCCATGGTCTGGCGCTGGACGACGATCTCGCGGCCGCGCGCAAAGAGACGCAGCGCCTCCTCCTCGAGGTCTGGCTGCTTCATCAGCCAGTGCGACAGCCGGCGCAACAGGTCGATATGCGGGCCGCCGCCTTCGTAGCCGCGCGCCCACAACCAGATGTGATCCGACAAGAGCAGCGCGACACGCCCCTCGCCCTCGCGGGACAGCACCAAGAGCGGCTTGTCGTCGGGGCCCTTCATCACCGTCATGCCCTCGGTCGAGCGGGCGTCGACGATGCGGAACCAGCGGCTCCAGTGCGGCGGCTCGGCATTGGCGCCTTCGAGCGTGCGGGTGACCGGGTGGCGCTTGCCCACATCCGTCAGCGCCGCGCGGAACGCCTGCTCGGTGACGTTGCCGCTCGGCTCCGCCGGCAGGATCGATTCGAGCGGCGTGCGCCACAGGCTGGTCGGGCTCGCATAGTCGGGGCCGGCGGCCACCAGCACGGCGCCGCCGTCGCGCACATAGCGGGCGATGTTGTCGAAATAGATGATCGGCAGCACGCCCTGGCGGGCGTAGCGGTCGAAGATGATGAGCTGAAACTCGTTGATCTTCTGCTGGAACAGCTCGCGGGTCGGAAACGCGATCAGCGACAGCTCGTTGATCGGCGTGCCGTCCTGTTTTTCAGGCGGCCTCAGGATGGTGAAGTGAACGAGGTCGACATTGGCGTCGGACTTGAGGAGATTGCGCCAGGTGCGCTCGCCGGCATGCGGCTCGCCCGACACCAGCAGCACGCGCAGCTTGTCGCGCACGCCGTCGATCGAGACGACGGCGCGATTGTTGAGGGCGGTGAGCTCCCCCTCGATCGGCGAGGCCTCGATCTCGACGATGTTCTGGCCGGGATGCGGGATCGGCACCTGCACGCGCACCTGATCGCCGGACATCACGGTACGGCGCTCGACCGTCTCGCCGTCGCGGCTGATGCGGATTTGGGCCGGCCCGCGCGGCGCGCCGGAATCCTCGACCCGGAACACCACCACCTGCTGCTGGCCGACGATGCCGAAGCGTGGCGCCGAGAGCAGCACGACGCGGCGGTCGCGCTCGCCCGGATGGCCGGTGATCAGCGCATGCACGGGCGCCGAGAAGCCGAGCGCCCCGGTGTCGGCCGGCACGTCGTGGACGCGGCCGTCGGTCAGCATGATGGCGCCGGCGACCCGTTCGGGCGGCACGTCGGCAAGGGCTGCGCCGAGCGCCGAAAACAGCCTTGTGCCGTCGGTCTCGCCGTCGGCCTGACCGGCCTCGACGGTGCGCAGCTCGAGACCCGGAATGCGCTGCAGCCGCTCGGTCAGCGCCACGCGCGCCGCCTCGGCCTGCGCGGCGCGGTCGCCAAATCCCTGGCTGGCGCTCTTGTCGACCACCATGACGGCGACCGACGACAGGGGCTCGCGGTCCTCGCGGGTGAGCGACGGATTGGCGAGCGCCGCGACCAGCAGCGCGAGCGCGATGCCTCGCACGACCGCGCCGCGGCTGCGCGCCACCACGAGCAGCAGCACCACCGCGACGGCCGCGGCCAGCACGGCCCACAGCACGTAATCAGGAACAAGCGGCGCGAACGAGATCCCGAAGGTCATACTGAGTCCTGACGGTTCCTTCGCGCGCCGGCGACTAAATATTCTCCGTCATTCCGGAAGCCGACCGAAGGTCGGCTGTCCGGAATCCATAACCCCTGTCTGTGAGTATGGATTCCGGGCTCGCCGCTACGCGGCGCCCCGGAATGACCGGCTCTTCGGTTATACGGGGCGCAATCCATCATTGTCCCAGCCGCTCGAGCAGCGCCGGGACGTGAACCTGGTCGGCCTTGTAGTTGCCGGTCAGGGCGTACATCACGATGTTGACGCCGGCCCGGAAGGCGTGCTCGCGCTGGCGCGGCTCGCCCGGCACCAGCGGCAGCAGCGCCTGCCCGTCGGGCCGCGTCGCCCAGGCGCCGGCGAGATCGTTGGACGTGATCAGGATCGACGAGACGCCGTCGCCGGCGCGCGCCGGCCGGCGATCCTCCGGCCCGTCCGGATCGGCGGCCGGCATCGCCTCGACCCACAGCCGCCCGGCCGTGAAGCGGCCCGGAAAGTCGCGCAGCAGGAAGAACGTCTTGGTCAGCACGTGCTCGCGCGGGATCGGCTCCAGCTCGGGAATGTCGAGCGAGGCGAGGATGCCGCGCAGCGCCACCATGCCGGGGCTCTGCGTCTCGGCACCCGGCGACGCCTCGACGGCGTCGCGGGTGTCGAACAGGATGGTGCCGCCCTGCTTCATGTAGGCGTCGACGCGGGCGAGCGCCTGCGCCGACGGCTTCGGCGCATCGGGCACGATCGGCCAGTAGATCAGCGGGAAGAAGGCGAGCTCGTCCCGGCCGAGATCGAGGCCGAGCGGCTCGCCGCCCTCCAGCGCGGTGCGCTGGGCCAGGAACACCGTGAGGCTCTGCAGGCCGGCCTTGCTGATCGCGTCGACCTCGGCATTGCCGGTCGCCACATAGGCGAGCCGCGTGCCCGAGGTGGCCTTGGCGGCGAAGGCGTCGGCGGCCGGATCGGGGCGCTTCGGATCTTCGGCGCGGGCGATCTGCGGCGCCGCCGCCAGCGCGATCGCGACGCCCAGAAGAATCGCGGCGGGCGCGCGGCGCCAGCCGGTCAGGCGGGCGAGACCGCCGGCGAGCCAGAACACGACGAGCGCATCGAGCAGCGCCAGCGCGACGGCGCCGAGGAAGATCGGCCCACGCAGGTCCTGCGGCTCGGTGGCGCGATACGGCTCCAGCCGGGCCGACAGCGGCGCGACGTCGAGCGGCTTCGGCCGGTCGGTTCCCAACAGCGTGTTGACCGCGACCAGGCCCTCGGGCGGCCCATAGAAGCCGGGCGGATTGTCGGCGGTAGCGCGGCCCGCGAAGCCTGCCGCGACCGGCCGGGCGGTCGGCGGCGGCGCCCCGAACACACCGTAACCGTCGAGCAGGCGGGTCGGCGCCACGGTCTCCTGGCCGCCGGCGGGCTGCGGGGCGACGTCGGGACCGACCGTCGCGCCGGACAGGCCGACGATGCGGCGGAGCATGTCGACGAAGGCGCCGGACAGCGGCAGATCGGACCAGCGGGTGTCGGCCGTGACGTGGAACAGCACCACGATCCCCTTGCCGCGCTTGGCGGCGGTGACGAGCGGGGTGCCGTCGGCGAGCGCCGCCCAGGTGTGATCGGCGAGGCTCGAATCCGGCTCGGCCAGCACCTGGCGGCTGACCGTGACGTCGTCGGGCACCATCAGGCCGGCGAACGGACCCTCGTGCGAGAAGCTGGCGAGCCGCTGCGGCTGCTCCCAACTGAGACTGCCGCCGAGCACGCGGCCGCCGCGGCGCAGCCGCACCGGCACGAGATCGTCGTCGGCGGCCGCCAGCCGCGGGCCGGCGAAGCGCACCAGCACACCGCCCTCCTCGACCCAGCGCGACAGCCTTTCGCGCGCCTCTCCGGCGACGTTGCCGACATCGGCCAGCACCATCATGGGCAAGCGCTGGTCGGCGAACTGGGTGACGGCCTCGGCGGGCGAGCCGCGCTCGGCCATGCGGGCGTCGGCGAAGGGCCCGAGCGCGCGAGCGAGATAGAACGTCGAGGCGAGCAGCGGCTGCGCCGTCTCGCTGGTCGAGCCGGTGACGACGCCGACGGTGCGGCGGCGCCAGCGCTTGTCGAGAAGCTGCACGGCACCGGCCGAGTGCTCGCCGGCGATCTCGAGCCGGGCAATGTCGTTGCGGATCTCGACCGGCAGGTCGAGCTTGGCCTCGGTCTCGCGGCCGCCGGACCCGAACGCATAGGCGGTCTCCCCGAGCGGCAGGCCGCGCAGATCGAGCGCCCGCACGGTGCCGGCCGTGCTTCCGTCGGCGTCGGCACGCAGGACTTTCACGGCGAGGCCGCCGGCCGCGTTGTCGACGCCGGCCAGCGCCAGCGCGGCGTGCACGCCGCCGTTCACCACCGTGACGGCACGGCCTTGCGTCAGCTTGGCGAGGCCGGAGACGAACTCGTCGCCGCGGCCGAGATCGACGCCGTCGGAGAGCCACACGATCTCGGCCTCCGGCGCACCGGCGAGCAGGCGGCCGATGGCGGGCAGCGCGTCGGCGCGCTCGACCGCATGCGGCTTCGGCTTGATCAGGCGCAGCCGCGCGGCGGCGGCATCGGGCGTCTCGATGGAGAGGTCGCGGGTCGGGTCGGACAGCGGCACCAGGGCGACGCCGCGGCTGTCGGCCTGGGCGCGGGCGACCAGATCGGTCGCGGTCCGCAGCCGCGCATCGAACGTGGAGGCGGACGACCAGCCGTCGTCGATCAGCACGACCAGCGGCGCGCGGGCCGTGGCGGTCGACACCGGCGGATTCCACATCGGCCCGGCGGCCGCGAGGATCACCAGCGCCGCAAGCGTGAGCCGCAGCAATGTCAGCCACCACGGCGTGCGGGCCGGCGTCTCTTCCTTGGGGGCGATGTCGAACAGGAGGCGCGTCGGCGGAAAGTCGACCCGGCGCGGCCGCGGCGGCACCAGCCGCAGGAGCCACCACAGGATCGGCAGGCTGACGAGGCCGATCAGGATCAACGGCTGGGCGAAGGCGAGCGGCAGCCCGGGGATCATGCGGACCTCGCTTGCGCGAGCACGTCGACGCCCGCACCGGCGTCGTCATCCGCCTGGGCGTCGGCGATCGCGGCGGCGTCGGGCGCCGGCTCGGCGCGGAGCGGGGCCGCACCGCTGCGGCCGACCGACAAGCGGGCATGGAGTTGCAGCATCAGGTCGGTCGCCGGCCGGTCGGTGCGGTGGACCACGAAGCTCCAGCCGATGCGGTCGGTCTCGGCGCGGATCTGGCTGCGGTGGAGCGCGACGCGCGCGGCGTAGTCCTCGCGCCAAGCCTCGGCGCGGCCGGCCGTGACGGAACCGAAACCTTCCGGCTCGACGAACTCGACCCGGCCCGAATACGGGAACGTCTCCTCGGCCGGATCGACGATCTGCACCACATGGCCGTGCGCGCCGGCGGCACTGAGCTGCGCCAGGGTCTGGCGGATCTCGGCGATCGGGCTCCACAGGTCGGACAGCACCAGCACCTCGGAGAGCGGCGACGGCGAGAAGGCCGGCGGCAGGCTGGTGCGATCCATCGGATCGTGCAGAATCGCCTGCACCATCCGGTCGATCACGTTGCGGTTCGCCGTCACGGTCATCAGGCCCGGAATGCCGACGCGCTCGCCGCCCTGCACCAGCACCTCGCCGAGCGCCAGCGCCATCACCAGGCCGCGCTCCAGCTTGCTGTCGGTGGCGAGCTTCGAGCGGAACGCCATCGAGGGCGAGCGGTCCGGCCAGATCCATACCGTGTGGGCCGCCTCCCATTCGCGCTCGCGCACATAGAGATGCTCGTCGCGCGCCGAACGGCGCCAGTCGACCCGCCCGGAGGATTCTCCCGAGACGAAGCGGCGGTACTGCCAGAAATTCTCGCCGGGCCCAGCCCGGCGGCGGCCGTGCAGCCCGTGGATGACGGTCGCGGCGACGCGGCGCGCCTCCAGCACCAGCCGCGGCATCACGGCCGCAAGGCTGCGACTCGACGCGCCGGCGCGGTCGAGCGCGAGACGTTCGGGCGACGGCGAGGCGGAGGGGGGTGCCGCCATCGGGCCTATCCGATCCGGCTCTTCAGCCGGCCGATCACGCCCGGAATGGTCTCGCCGTCCGCCCGTGCCGCGAAGGTCAGGGCCATGCGGTGCTTGAGGATCGGCTCGGCGAGCGCCAGCACGTCGTCGACCGACGGTGCGTAGCGGCCCTCGAGCAGCGCGCGGGCGCGCACCGCCAGCATCAGGGCCTGCGAGGCGCGCGGGCTCGGGCCCCAGGCGATCAGCTTGCCCTCCGTCCCCTCGGCGCCCGGACGCGCCGAGCGCACCAGCCGCAGGATCGCCTCCAGCACCGACTCGCCGACCGGCAGGCGCCGGACCAGGCGCTGCGCCGACATCAGGTCGTCGGCCGACATGGCCGGCTTGGCGCGGCCTTCCTCGGTGCCGGTGGTGTCGAACAAGATCTTTCGCTCGGCTTCGAGGTCGGGATAGTCGACATCGATCTCCATGAGAAAACGGTCGAGCTGCGCCTCGGGCAGCGGATAGGTGCCCTCCTGCTCCAGCGGGTTCTGGGTCGCCAGCACGTGGAAGGGTTTCGGCAGGTCGTGGCGGACGCCGGCGACGGTCACGTGCTGCTCCTGCATGGCCTGCAAGAGCGCCGACTGGGTGCGCGGGCTGGCGCGGTTGATCTCGTCGGCCATCAGGAGCTGGCCGAACACCGGCCCCGGGATGAAGCGGAAACTGCGCCGGCCGCCGGGGCTCTCCTCCAGAACCTCGCTGCCGAGAATGTCGGACGGCATCAGGTCGGGGGTGAACTGGATGCGCTTGGCGTCGAGGCCGAGCACCGTGCCCATGGTGTCGACCAGCTTGGTCTTGGCGAGGCCGGGCACGCCGACCAGCAGCGCATGGCCGCCCGACAGGATGGTGACGATGGCGCTCTCGACGACGCGGTCCTGCCCGAAGATGACGGTGCCGACCGCCGCGCGGGCGGCGCGCACATGCGCGGCCGTGGTCTCGGCGGCACGGACGATCATGTCTTCCAGCTTGTCCAGGCTTTCGCCGCTCGGCACCATTCGGTACTCCTCGATCCCGATCCGTCGGGGTTCACACCGGCGGTCGCCGGCCTGCCATGCATCAACCACGCCAGCCGGCTGTTGCGCCCGGCCGTTCCCTCTCACACCTATGCACCATAGGCTATCGGGATGAGTCGGGGCCCGGCAACGGCCCATCACGATCCCGCGACCCCTCCGGGTCGCACGATCCCGCCGTCGCGGGTGCGTCTCACAGGGTAAGTCGAACCGTGGCGAAGGAAGGGCGGACCGGCGAAGGACAGACCGGCGGCCGATTCGAGGCGCTGGCCGGCACGGTGCGGGCTGCGGCCGAGCGCGGCCCACCGCCCGTGCACCTGTGGAATCCGCCCGACTGCGGCGACATCGACCTGCGCATCGCCGCCGACGGCACCTGGTTCTATCAGCGTAGCCCGATCGGGCGGCTCGCTTTGGTCAAGCTGTTCGCCTCGGTGCTGCGGCGGGACGGCGACCGCTACGTGCTGGTCACCCCGGTCGAGAAATGCGGCATCACGGTCGACGACGCCCCCTTCCTGGCGGTCGAGATGGCGCGCGAGCCCGCCGGCGAGGCGACCGCCCCGGTGCTGCGCTTCCGCACCAATGTCGACGACTGGGTGACGTGCGACGCCGAGCATGCGCTGCGCTTCGAGCCGGAGGCCGGCACGGGCGGGCTGAAACCCTACCTGCATGTCCGGCGCGGACTGTGGGCCAAGGTGGTGCGGCCGCTGTATTACGACCTGGTCGAGCTCGGCGAGGAGCGTGAGGTCGACGGCCATCGCATGTTCGGGGTGGCGTCTGGCGACGCCTTCTTTCCGATGACGCCGGCCGACACGCTGAAAGATCACGCCGCAAAGGACAGCCCGCCATGACGGCGATCGAGCCGGCCGACCCGCTGACGCTGAGCGAGGCGTTCTTCGCGCGGGCGCGCGAAAAGCTCGACATGGCGGTGCCGACGGCCCTGACCGACCCGAGCCAGCCGGCGACCCGCGGCGACATCGACCTCGACCCCGAGCTGTGGGCGAGGGCCGAGGCGATCCCGGCGCGGCCCGCCGCCGTGCTGATCGGCGTGGTCGACCGGCCCGAGCCCGGCGTCATCCTCACCCAGCGCACCACCAGCCTGCCCAACCATGCCGGGCAGATCGCCTTTCCGGGCGGCAAGATCGAGCCGGAGGACGAAACCCCGCTCGCCGCCGCACTGCGCGAGGCCGAGGAGGAGATCGGGCTCGACCGGCATCTCGTCGATCCGATCGGCTATCTCGACCTCTACTGCACGTTCTCGGGCTTCCGCATCCTGCCGGTGGTGTCGCGGGTCCGCCCCGGCTATGCCCTCACCCTCAATGCGGGCGAGGTGGAGGACGCCTTCGAGGTGCCGCTCGCCTTCCTGATGGACGCCCAGAACCACGCCTTGCACAGCCGCGACTGGAAGGGCCTGAAGCGCCGGTTCTACGTGATGCCCTACCAGGAGCGGTACATCTGGGGCGTCACCGCGGGAATCCTCCGCAATCTCTACGAACGGGTGTACGAGAGATGACGGGCTCCCCGCCGGAGCCGCAAGGCTGTACCGTCGTGCCATGATCCGCCCTGTCTTCACCGAGATCGCCCTCTTCCTCACCCCGTTCGTGCTGTACGCGCTGTTCCTGGTGGCGACGCGCACGGGCCTGCTCGACGCCAGCGCCTGGCGGCCGCCGGTGGTCGGCTGGCTGACGCTCGCCGCGCTCGGCCTGCTGATCTTGAGCTTCGTCGTGATGGCGCAGTTCGGCGGGGTGCCGCCGAACTCGACCTATGTGCCGGCCCATATGGAGAACGGCCGGTTCGTGCCGGGCAGTACCGAATGACACCGGGGCGGCCATGACGACCGCTCCGCCGCGGCTGCCGGCGGCCGGCTGGCTCGACGCCGAACCGCTGGCCGGCGTGCTGGCGGCGCTCGACCGCGACGGCGAGGAGGCCCGCGTCGTCGGCGGCGCCGTGCGCAACACGCTGCTGGGCGAGCCGCCCGGCGACATCGACATCGCCACCACGGCGACGCCCGAGGAGGTGATGCGCCGGGCGGTCGCGGCTGGTTTCAAGGCGGTACCGACCGGTATCGACCACGGCACCGTGACGATCGTGGCGGCCAGCCGGCCCTTCGAGGTGACGACGCTGCGCGAGGACGTCGAGACCTTCGGCCGCAAGGCGACGGTCGCCTTCGGGCGCGACTGGACGACCGACGCCTGGCGGCGCGACTTCACCATGAACGCCCTCTCGGTGTCGCCCGACGGCACCCTGCACGATCCGGTCGGCGGCCTGCCCGACATCGCCGCGCGGCGGGTGCGCTTCATCGGCGAGCCGGCCAGACGGATCGCCGAGGACCATCTGCGCATCCTGCGCTTCTTCCGCTTCCATGCCTTCTACGGCAACGGCGCCTTCGACCCGCCGAGCCTCAAAGCCTGCATCGTCGCCCGCGAAAGCCTGCGCGGCCTGTCGCGCGAGCGAGTCCGCATGGAGACGCTCAAGCTGCTGATCGCGCCGGCCGCCGCCACGACGCTTCAGGTGATGGCCGAGACCGGCATCCTCCAGCTCGTGCTCGGCGGCATCGGCCGGCCGTGGGATTTTGCCGCCATGGTGTCGCGCGAGGCGGCACTCGACCAGCCTCCCGACACGACGCGGCGTCTCGCGGCCCTCGCGGTGCTGGTCGAGGAGGACGCCGAGCGGCTGCACGAGCGGCTGCGGCTCACCAATGCGGAGCACCGCCGCCTCGCCGCGATGGCGCGTCAGTGGCGGCGCCTCGGCACGACGACCAGCGAGGCGGCGGCGCGTGCCCTGCTCTACGGGCTCGGCCCGGACGCTTATGTCGATCGCGTGCTGCTCGCCTGGAGCCGGGCCGGCTCCGCGGCGGCGGACGATCCGGCCTGGCGCCTGCTCGCCACCCTGCCGGTGCGCTGGCACGCGCCGCGTTTCCCGCTGCGCGCCAGCGCCTTCATGGCGTACGGCCTCGCCGGCCCGGCGCTCGGCGCCGCCATGAAGGAGGCCGAGGCGGCCTGGATAGAGGCCGGCTTCCCGGCCGACCGCGCCGCGCTCGACCGGCTGGTTCACGCCATCGCGGCCCGCGCCGACCGCCGGCCGGACTGAGCCCCGTGTACGACGTCTCGCTGCTGCAGCTTCTCCTGATCGGCGTCGCCGGCCTGACCACGGCCGTGATCGGCGGCGTCGCCGGCTATGGCACCGGTGCGCTGATGCCGCTCGTGCTGGTGCCGATCGTCGGGGCCGAGCCGGTAGTGCCGATCATCGCCATCGCGGCGATCTTCAACAATTTTTCGCGCGCCACCGTGTTCAGGAACCAGGTCGACTGGCGGCGCGTGCCGCTGGTGCTGCTGCCGGCGCTGCCGACCTGCGTGCTGGGCGCCTTTCTCTACACGAGGCTCGACGGCCGCGGCGCCCTGATCGTCATCGGCACCATGCTGGTGGCGAGCGTGCCGCTGCGGCGCGTGCTGAAGACGCGCGGCGTGCGGCTCGGCCCGGCCGGGCTGGCGGCGAGCGCGACCGGGTGGGGCGTGCTGGTCGGCGGCACCTCGGGCGCCGGCATCATCCTGATCTCGATGCTGATGGCGGCCGGCCTCGAAGGCGCCGCCGTGATCGCCACCGACGCCGCCATCTCGACCGTGACGGGCCTGCTGAAATTCTCGGTGTTCGGCGCCTCCGGCGTCGTCACGGCGCAGGTGCTCGCCATCGGGCTGATGATGGGCATCATCGCGATCCCGGGCGCCTGGCTGGCCAAGCGCCTGGTCGAGCACCTGCCGATCAAGGTCCACACCGCGATCCTGGACGCCATGGTGATCCTCGGCGGCGCCGCGATGCTGATCCGGGCAGTGGCCTACTGAGGCGGACCACCATACATTTTCGAGATTTGCCACCCGACAGGGGTCCGGACATCAAGAGAAAAGCGGATTGACCACGACAGTTTCGCCGCCGGAGAACTGCTTGAAGTCGCGATCGGCGGACCACAGCTCGCGGACCGCATGCTGCCGACACAGTGCCAGGATCCGGGCGTCGTGGACGCGCGCACCGACGATCCGACGCTCCGTGACCAAGGCTCGAAGCGCGAACCAATGTCGCTCGGTCTCGCCCAGAACGACGAGCGTCGGCGATTCAAACCAAGCGTCGACCTGATCGACAGCGGCCGTGATCGGTGTCGGCGGATCGTAGATGCGGGGATGTGTGACGATCGCAAGGAACTCGTGCAGGCACGGCCACGGGATCGCCCACCTTTGGCTGCCTTCGGCGAGCGAACGTAGGCAGCGTTCGGCCGGCCCATGGAACGGCGAATCCTCGCGATGCGCATAGACGAGAATATTGGTGTCGACGGCGATCACCCGCCTCGACCCTCCTGTGCGATCTCCCGCAGCCGATCCCAGCCCGCGTCGCGGGCCGCCGGCGCCAGCCCCCGACCCTTGAAACTCGCCTTGCGCAAACGGAAGACCGGCGCAGCACCCCGGTCGGCCAGGATGTGCCGAAGCCCCTGCTCGACCAGCGCATCGACCGTCGTGGCTTCGCGCGCCGCCACGTCGCGGGCTTCGCGAAGCAGGGCGTCGGCGATGTCGAGCGTCGTTTTCATGCGGGCTTATGATCTCAATCGACCAACGCCACAGCTTATCGCCGAGACGGGCTGCGGGCAACGCCGTGCCGCCGGCGACACGCTGGCAGCATCACTCCTCGTCCTCCTCCTCGTCGGCGAAATCGCCGGCGAGGCGGAGGCCGTCGATCCAGGTCTCGCCGTTGCGCTAGATCACGGTCCGCGACGTGATGCCGCCGTGGTCCGCGAAAGCCTGCGCCAGCGTTTCCGAATGGGTGACCACCCAGATCTGACTGCGCGTCGCGGCCCGGATGATCATACGGGCGAGCGGCGCCAGCAGCTCCGGATGCAGGCTCGCCTCCGGCTCGTTGAGGGCGATGAATCCCGGCAGGCGATAGCCGAGCAGCGCGCCGGCGAGTGCGAGATAGCGCAACGTTCCATCCGACAGCTCGCCCGCCTCGAACACCCGCTTGGGGTAATCGGGAAACATCAGCCCGAACGATGCCGTGCGGCCGGGCGGCGGGACGACCAGGCGGGCCCCCGGAAAGGCATCGTCGATCGCCCGGTCGAGCTCCGACGTATCCTCGCGGATATGGACGAGCGTGGCGAATACGGCGGCGAGGTCGGCGCCGTCGGAGGACAGCGTCGGGGTCGTCACGGCGAGGCAGGGCTGGCGCAGCGGCGCGGCGCGGTCGGAGCGGAGGTCGTGATAGAACCGCCAATCCAGCATGGCGCGTCGGACGGCGTCGACCTCGGGAAAGCGCGCCGCATCCTGCATGGCGGCGAGCGCGGTTTCCGAGGCGAGCAGATGCAGGGCAAAGGGCTGCTTGCGTCCCTTGTCGTCGAGCGCCGTGGCGCGCGGGCCGGCGCGTTCCAGCAGCCTGAGCGGCCGGCGGCCGCTCTGGGAGACCAGCGTCTCCTGCTTGATCTGCGGCTCGAGCTGGAACGCCGCGTCCGTCACCTTGGGCAACCCGATCTCGTGCTCGTATGAAAACGTCAGCCCGGCGTGGACGTCGTAGGCGAGCTCGCCCTGCTCCCGGTCGTCGTTGCCGGCGGCGAGGTCGACCGACAGCTTGATGCGGGCCGGCTGGCCGACCCGTCGCGGGCCGGCCCACAGGGCCGACTCCATCCCGCCCTCGGCGGCGAGCTCGCGCGCCAGGGTGCCGGCAGCGGCCGCCTGCAGGAGCTGCAGGCTGCGGTAGAGATTGCTCTTTCCGACCCCGTTGGCGCCGACGAAGACGGTCAGCCGGCCGACCGGGAAGCGGATCGCGCGGAGCGATCGATAGCCGGCGACGCCGACCTCGCGGATGACCATGCCCCCTCACCACAGTCCCGTCACGGCGATCCCGTCACGGCCATTTCACCAGCGGCGGCATCGACGAGAGGATCGACTCGACATTACCGCCGGTCTTGAGGCCGAACACGGTGCCGCGGTCGTAGAGCAGATTGTACTCGACATAGCGGCCGCGGCGAACGAGCTGCTCGTCGCGCTCGGCGTCATTCCAGGGCGTTGCGACATTGCTGCGAATGATGGCCGGATAGGCGCCGAGAAATGCCTCGCCGACGTCGCGCGTGAAGGCGAGGTCGGCGGCCCAGTCGCCGGAATCGAGCCAGTCGTAGAAAATGCCGCCGACGCCACGCGGCTCCTTGCGGTGTGGGAGGAAGAAGTACTCGTCGCACCACGCCTTCAGCCGGTCGTGAGAGGCGACCGCGGCATGCGCCTCGCAGGCCCGTCGCATCGCCGCATGGAACGCCACCGTGTCGGGATCGTCCTGGGTGCGGCGGCGCGCCAGCACCGGGGTGAGGTCGCCGCCGCCGCCGAACCAGGCGCGGCTCGTCACCACGAAGCGGGTGTTCATGTGCGCGGTCGGCGCATGCGGATTCAATGGATGGGCGATCAGCGAGATGCCCGAGGCCCAGAAGCGCGGATCCTCGGCGGCGCCCGGGATGTCCTTGCGGAACTCGGGGGCGAACTCGCCGTGCACGGTCGAGACGTGGACGCCGACCTTCTCGAAGACGCGGCCGTGCATCATCGACATCACGCCGCCGCCGCCGGCCGCGCCCGAATGGTCGGTGCGGCTCCATGGCGTGCGCACGAAGCGACCCGGCGCACCGACATAGAGTGTCGCCGGAGCGTCGTCCTCGATCGCCTCGAAGGCGGCGCAGATGCGGTCGCGCAGCCCTTCGAACCAGGCTCTGGCCTCGCCCTTGCGGGTTTCGAGCACGGCGGGCTCGGGCAGCGGCGAGGAGGCAGCGGGGGTGAGGGGGGGCATGTCGGGGGCGTCCGGGTTTGGCTTTGCGATAATGTTTAGAGGGTCAAGGATGCGGCCCGGTGAGGGGCCACCTGATCAGATCGGTCGCGTTGCTCGTCTCGCTCGCGCCCATACGATCCTCCGCGACTAATCTCGGGAGACTAGATGGTTGTCGCCGGTCTGGCGCAAGGCCTCGCCGACCGTCATGGCGCAGGCCATCGCGACATTGAGCGAGCGCAGGCCGGGCCGCATCGGGATCAGCAGCCGGGCATCGGCGGTGGCGTGGACGCGCTCCGGCACGCCGCCGGATTCGCGGCCGAGAAGCAGCACATCGTCGGCCGAGAAGCGATGCTCCAGATAAGGTGTCGCGGCCGCCGTGGTGAGCAGCACCAGGCGCAGGCCGCGCGCCCGCCGGAACGCCTCGAAGGCATCGAACGAGGCGTGGCGGGTCAGCCGCACATGGTCGAGATAGTCCATGCCGGCGCGGCGAAACGCACGGTCCGTGGTGGGAAATCCGGCCGGCTCGATCAGATCGGCGTCGAGGCCGAGGCAGGCCGCGAGGCGGAGGATCGTCCCGGTGTTCTGCGGGATGTCGGGTTCGTAGAGGGCGATCCGCATGGCCTCAGCGGCTTGTCCGGACACGGCCGATGTCAGCTCCGCGAACGCATCGCCACGCGCCGTCCGCCGGTCGCGGACATGACGAACAATCGACACCGCTCGACCGCACCGTCTCACCTCCCGGCAGCCGGCCGGCCACACCGCTACGGGGACCGGGACGCCGTCGCCTCATCCTATTTGCCATATGCGGCTCTCGGCAACTGGACGGGCTTGCGCTTCCCGGGGAAAGGATGCCAATAGGAGATTAAGGTGGCGTGGAGTGCGCCTCCCGCGAGCCCGGCGCCGCGATTGTTCCCGCCGCCGGCTTTGCTCGGGCCCGCCCTCCCGGGGTTGCCCGCCCATCGATTGAAAGGGACCGAAGACTGTGACCAATCCGTCATTGCCAGCCGAGCCGACCCGGCGCGATTTCCTTTACATCGCCACCGGCGCGGTCGGCGCGATCGGAGGCGCATTTGTTCTCGTGCCGCTGATCGCCCAGATGAACCCCAACGCCTCGACCATCGCGGCGGGTGCGCCGATCGAGGTCGACCTCGCGCCGATCGCGGAGGGGCAGGTCATCAAGGTGACCTGGCGCGGCAAGCCGATCTTCATCTCGCACCGGACCAAGCAGGAGGTCGAGCAGGCCCAGTCCGTCAAGATGAGCCAGCTCCCCGATCCGCAGACCGACCAGGACCGGACCAAGCCCGGGCACGAGCAGTGGCTCGTCGTTGTCGGCATCTGCACCCATCTGGGCTGCATCCCGATCGCCAAGTCGGGTGATTACGGCGGATGGTTCTGCCCCTGCCACGGGTCGCAGTACGACGACTCCGGCCGCATCCGTCAGGGACCGGCGCCGGCGAACCTGCCCATTCCGCCGTACCGCTTCGTATCCGATTCCAAGATCGAGATCGGCTGACGCGGCCTCCGGACCGCAGCGCCCTCCGGACAGAGACACACCATGAGTGGACCTTCCAAGTTTCAGCCGACGCATCCCGTGCTCAAGTGGTTCGAGGCGCGGCTTCCCATCCTCAGCCTGCTGTACGATTCGTTCGTCTCCTACCCGACGCCACGGAACCTGAACTTCCTGTGGACGTTCGGCGCGATCCTGTCGTTCCTGCTGATGATCCAGATCGTCACCGGCATCATCCTGGTGATGCATTACACGGCGAACGCCGACCTCGCCTTCGCATCGATCGAGCAGATGATGCGCGACGTGAACTACGGCTGGCTGCTCCGCTATGCGCACGCCAACGGCTCGGCGCTGTTCTTCTTCGCCGTCTACATCCACATGTTCCGCGGCATGTATTACGGCTCCTACAAGGAGCCCCGCGAGGTGCTGTGGATCATCGGCGTGATCATCTATCTGCTGATGATGGCGACCGGCTTCCTCGGCTACGTGCTGCCCTGGGGCCAGATGAGCTACTGGGCCGCCACCGTCATCACCAACCTGTTCTCGGCCGTTCCGATCGTCGGCGAGACCTTGGTGACCTGGCTGTGGGGCGGCTACTCGGTCGGCAATCCGACGCTGACGCGCTTCTTCTCGCTGCACTACCTGCTGCCCTTCGTGATCGTCGCCTTCGTGGTGCTGCACGTCTGGGCCCTGCATGTGGTGGGTCAGAACAATCCGGCCGGCGTCGAGCCCAAGTCCGACGAGGACACGGTGCCGTTCACGCCCTATGCCACGTTCAAGGATCTGTTCTTCTTCTCGGCGTTCATGCTGCTGTTCTGCTGGTTCCTGTTCTACCTGCCGAACTATCTCGGGCACGCCGACAACTACATCCCGGCCAATCCGAGCGTGACGCCCGCCCACATCGTGCCCGAATGGTACTATCTGCCGTTCTACGCGATCCTGCGGGCCATCCCGAACAAGCTCGCGGGCGTCATCGCCCTGTTCGCCTCGATCCTCATCCTCGCCTTCCTGCCCTGGCTCGACACCTCGAAGGTCAAGTCGGGACGCTATCGGCCGCTGTTCAAGATCTTCTTCTGGATCTGGATCGCCACCTGCATCGTGCTCGGATGGCTCGGTGCGATGCCGGCGGAAGGCGGCTACGTGATCGCGTCGCGGATCCTGACGGCCTGGTACTTCCTGCACTTCATCGTCGTGCTGCCGGTCATCGGCATGATCGAGAAGCCGCTGCCGGTGCCGGACTCGATCACCGAGGACCATATCGGCGGTCACAAGAAGAAGGCGGGCGCCGTCGCGGCCCTGGTGGCGCTCGCCGCCCTGGTCGGCCTGTCGGTGTCGAGCGAGCCGGCCCGGGCGTCGTCCGAGCAGCCGAAGCCGCCCCAGCAGACCTGGACGTTCGCCGGTCCGTTCGGGACCTTCGACCGCGCCCAGCTCCAACGCGGCTTCCAGGTCTATCGCGAGGTCTGCTCGGCCTGCCACGGGCTCTCGCTCATGTCCTTCCGCAACCTGGCGGAGCCGGGCGGACCCGGCTTCACCACGGCGCAGGCGGCCGCGGTTGCCGCCGAGGCCAAGGTCAAGGACGGCCCGAACGACCAGGGCGAGATGTTCGAGCGGCCCGGCCGGCTGGCCGACCGCTTCCAGTCGCCCTATCCGAACCCGCAGGCTGCCGCGGCGGCCTTCAACGGGGCGGCGCCGCCCGACCTGTCGGTGATGGCCAAGGCCCGCACCTACGAGCGCGGCTTCCCGACCTTCCTGTTCGACATCCTGACCCAGTACCAGGAGAACGGCGTCGACTACATGGTGGCGCTGCTCGGCGGCTACGAGGATCCGCCGGCGGACTTCAAGCTGCCGGACGGGAGCAACTACAACAAGTACTTCCCGGGCCATGCGGTGGCGATGCCGCCGCCGCTGGCGGACGGGGTGGTCGCCTACACGGACGGTTCGCCCCAGACGCTGAATCAGTACGCCAAGGACGTCGCGGCATTCCTGATGTGGACGGCAGAACCGCATCTCGAGGCGCGCAAGCGCCTCGGCTTCCAGACCATGATCTTCCTGCTCGTCCTCACCGGTCTGCTCTACTTCACCAAGAAGAAGATCTGGCACGACGTCGAGCATCCGACCGAGGCGGCGCCCGGCCAGGATCCCAAGGCGACGAAGATCTGAGCCTACCTCCGATAACGGAGGCGTCACGGACCGGCCCGCGCAAGCGGGCCGGTTTCGTTTTTGGGGGGTGTGTTTTGGCGAATGGGGCCGAGGCGAAGCGCGCGGGGGTCTTCGCCTCCCCCTGGAGGGGGGAGGTCGGTGGACGAAGTCCGCCGGGAGAGGGTGATCGGCGAAGCCGGTGTTTGTGGCTTCACCCCACCCCGGACGTCCGCTGACGCGGACGCCCGACCCTCCCCCTCCAGGGGAGGGTAAAAGCCAGAGCTCCTCGACCTACGCCGCCTTCTCGGCCGCGATCATGTAGTTGACGTCCATGTCGCGGGCGAGCGACCAGCGGTCGGCGAGCGGATTGTAGATCACGCCGCTCTCGTCGGCGACGCTCAGCCCGGCCTGCTCCATGGCGGCCTCGAGCTCCTTCGGGGTGACGAACTTGTCCCACTGGTGGGTGCCGACCGGCAGCCAGCGCAGCACATATTCGGCGCCGACGATGGCCAGCGCCCAGCTCTTGAGGGTGCGGTTGAGGGTCGCCGCCACCATCAGGCCGCCGGGCTTGGCCATGCCGGCACAGACCGAGACGAACAGCGGCACGTCGGTGACGTGCTCCACCACCTCCATGGCCAGCACCACGTCGAATCGCTCCCCGGCCTCGGCCAGCGTCTCGGCCGTGGTGTTGCGGTAGTCGATGGCGAGGCCGCTCTTGGCGGCATGCAGCCTGGCGACCTCGATATTGGTGACCGCCGGGTCGGCTCCGACCACGCTGGCGCCGAGCCGCGCCAGCGGCTCCGAGAGGATGCCGCCGCCGCAGCCGATATCGAGAAAGCGCAGGCCCGACAGGCAGTCGATCCGCCGCGGGTCGCGCCCGAATCGCGCGCAGGCCGCGTCACGGACCCAGGCGAGCCGGACCGGGTTGAACTTGTGCAGCGTCGCCATCTTGCCGCGCGGATCCCACCAGGTCTCGGCGATCGCCTCGAAACGGGCGATTTCGGCCGCGTCGACCGTGGTGGACCTGTCGAAATCGATGCTCATGAAAACTGTCCGATGCTGGCGTCCGGCGGGACGCGGCGATGCGGGCGGGGCCGTTGCCATCGCGGGCCCCCGCCGTTATGTATACGCGCCTTTTTCGCGCCGGGATCAGCGCCATGCAAGCTTTCCCGCGCGCCCGTATCCGAAGGACGACCACGCCGCCATGGCCCGCCTCGTGATGAAATTCGGCGGCAGCTCCGTCGCCGATATCGACCGCATCCGCAACGTGGCCCGCCACGTCAAGCGCGAGGTCGACGCCGGCCACGAGGTCGCCGTCGTCGTGTCCGCCATGGCGGGGGCGACCAACAAGCTGGTCGAGCTCTGCCGCGCCGCCTCGGTGCTGCACGATCAGCGCGAATACGACGCCGTCGTCGCCTCGGGCGAGCAGGTGACATCGGGGCTGCTGGCCATCACGCTGCAGGCCATGGGGATTGCGGCCCGCTCCTGGCAGGGCTGGCAGATTCCGGTCACCACCTCGGACCAGCACGGCTCGGCCCGCATCCTGGGCATCGAGGGCGGCCCGCTGCTCGACGGCTTCGAGGCCGGCCAGGTCGCCGTGGTGGCCGGCTTCCAGGGCATCCACGCGGAGAGCGGACGCATCGCCACGCTGGGGCGCGGCGGCTCCGACACCTCGGCCGTGGCGCTCGCGGCCGCCATCAAGGCCGACCGCTGCGACATCTACACCGACGTCGACGGCGTCTACACGACCGACCCGCGCCTGGTGCCGAAGGCGCGGCGGCTCGACAAGATCGCCTTCGAGGAGATGCTGGAGATGGCCTCGCTCGGGGCCAAGGTCATGCAGGTGCGCTCGATCGAGCTCGGCATGATCCACAATGTCCGCATCTTCGTGCGGTCGAGCTTCGACAAGCCGGAGGACATCGATCCGCACCGGCCCCCTCCCGGAACCCTGATTTGCGACGAGACCGAGATCATGGAACACGAGGTCGTCACCGGCATCGCCTTCTCCAGGGACGAGGCGCAGATCTCGATCCGCAGCGTCGAGGACAAGCCGGGGGTGGCGGCCGCCATCTTCGGCCCGCTGTCGGACGCCAACATCAATGTGGACATGATCGTCCAGAACGTGTCGGCCGACGGCAAGACCACCGACCTCACCTTCACGGTGACGGCGGCCGACTTCGAGCGGGCCAAGGACACGATCGAAAAGGCCCGCTCCGCCATCGGCTTCGCCCGTCTCGACACGGCCGCCGAGGTGTCCAAGATCTCGGTCATCGGGGTGGGCATGCGCAGCCATGCCGGCGTCGCCGCCTCGGCGTTCCGGGCGCTGGCCGACCGCGGCGTCAACATCCGCGCCATCACGACCTCGGAAATCAAGTTCTCGCTGCTGATCGACGCCGCCTTCACGGAGCTGGCGGTACGCACGCTGCACACGCTCTACGGCCTCGACAAGGCCTGAGCGGGATTGCGCGGCCGGTCGTCCCGGCCGGCCGAACGCCCCGGCAGGCCACCGGGGGGCGCCAGACGACCGACAAAGCCGTTCAGTCGCAAAGTGTTGGACAATAAGGAAAAGAGCTGCGTCGCAGCACGTCCTTTCGCTTGCAGCGCACACGGCGCATTCGCTATAGCCGTCTTGGAGTCGCGCGACAGGCCCGCCCCGGCGCGATTCTCCGAACCGGACCCGAAACCTCTCGTCCGGGCCGGCCCCTGGTGATGCGACCCGGAAGGACCTCACGCGATGCGCGGTGCGCTGGGCGGTCCGCGCGTGCTGTTACGGCGCCTCCGCGAGGTGATGGCGGAGCCGGTCAGCGCGCAGGAACGCCTCGACAAGATCGTGGTTCTGATCGCCGCGAACATGGTCGCGGAGGTGTGCTCCGTCTACGTGCTGCGCGTGGACGGCACACTTGAGCTGTATGCCACCGAGGGCCTCAACCGGCAGGCCGTCCACCTGACCGTGATGCGCTCCGACGAGGGCCTGGTCGGCCTGGTCGCCACCGAGGCGAGCGCCATCAACCTCTCCGACGCGCAGGCGCATCCGGCCTTCTCGTACCGGCCCGAGACCGGCGAGGAAATCTACCGCTCGTTCCTGGGCGTGCCGATCCTGCGGGCCGGCAACACGCTCGGCGTCCTGGTCGTCCAGAATCGCGCGCGCAGGACCTATTCCGAGGAAGAGGTCGAGGCGCTGCAGACCACCGCGATGGTGCTGGCCGAGATGATCGCCTCGGGCGAGCTCACCTCGCTGGCCCAGCCCGGGGCCGAGCCCGCGGTGCGGCGGCCCGTCCACGTCAACGGGGCGGCCCTGACCGACTCGATCGCGCTCGGCCACGTGGTGCTGCACGAGCCACGCGTCGTCATCACCAATTTCATCGCCGACGACATCCAGAAGGAGCTGCACCGGCTCGGCATCGCCATCGAGACGCTGCGCGCCGAGCTCGACCTGATGTTGGAGAGCGGCGAGGTGGCGGAGGGCGGCGAGCACCGCGACGTGCTCGAGGCCTACCGCATGTTCGCCCATGACCGCGGCTGGGTGCACAAGCTCGAGGAGGCGGTGCTCACCGGCCTGACGGCGGAGGCCGCCGTCGAGCGCGTGCAGTCGGACACCCGCGCCCGCATGCTGCGCCAGACCGACCCGTATCTGCGCGAGCGCCTGCACGACTTCGACGATCTCGCCCATCGGCTGCAGCGCCAGCTCCTCGGCTACGACCACGCGCCGACCCGCGACAAGCTGCCCGAGCATGCCATCATCGTGGCCCGCTCGATGGGCCCCGCCGCACTGCTCGACTACGACCGCAACCGGCTGCGCGGCCTGGTGCTCGAGGAGGGCGGCGCCAACTCGCATGTGGCGATCGTCGCCCGCGCGCTCGGCATCGCCGCGGTCGGCGAGGTGCCGAACGCCACCGGCCTGGCCGATCCCGGCGACGGCATCATCGTCGACGGCGTCACCGGCGACGTGCACATCCGGCCGTCCCCCGACATGGAAGCGGCCTATGTGGAACGAGTGCGGCTGCGCGCCCGCCGCCAGCTCCAGTATCTCAGCCTGCGCGACCGGCCGTGCGTCACCAAGGACGGCCAGCCGATCACGCTGATGATCAATGCCGGCCTGCCGGTCGACCTGCCGCATCTCACCGAGACCGGCGCGGCCGGCATCGGCCTGTTCCGCACCGAGCTGCAGTTCATGGTGGCGGCGCAGTTCCCGCGCACCAGCGAGCAGCTCTCGCTGTATCGTAACGTGCTCGATGCCGCCGGCGGCCAGCCGGTGGTGTTCCGCACGCTCGACATCGGCGGCGACAAGGTGCTGCCCTACATGCGCAACTACGAGGAGGAGAACCCGGCGCTCGGCTGGCGCGCGATCCGCCTCGGCCTCGACCGGCCCGGCCTGTTGCGCAGCCAGGTGCGCGCCATGCTGCGCGCCGCCTCGGGACGCGAGCTGCGCATCATGTTCCCGATGGTCGCCGCCGTGCAGGAGTTCGACGAGGCCAAGGGCCTGGTCGAGCGCGAGCTGACCCATCTGCGCCGGCACGGCCACCGCCTGCCCGAGCGCGTCGAGGTCGGCACCATGCTGGAGGTGCCGTCGCTGCTGTTCCAGCTCGACGAGCTGCTGGACCGCGTCGATTTCCTCTCCGTCGGGTCGAACGACCTCCTGCAGTTCTTCTACGCCGCCGACCGCGGCAATTCGCGCGTCGCCAACCGGTTCGACCCGTTGTCGGTGCCGGTGCTGCGCGCCCTCAAGCTGATCGTCGAGCGCGGCCATGCGCACAGCAAGTCGGTGACGCTGTGCGGCGAGCTCGCCTCGAAGCCGATCGGCGCGCTCGCGCTGATCGCCATCGGCTTCCGCGCCTTCTCGGTGCTGCCTTCGGCGGTCGGTCCCGTGAAGGCGATGCTGCTCGACCTCGACGCCGGCAAGGCGGAGCGACTGATCGCCTCGCTGATGGCGATGCCGCTCGGCAGCGCCTCGATCCGTGCCGAGCTCACCGCCTTCGCCGAGGCCGAAGGCCTGACCCTGTGAGGCGATGCCGCCATGCTGCCGCACGTGAAGCTCGATGCGCTGGTGACGCGCCATGCCGCGCTCCAGGCGGAGCTTGCCGGCAAGCTGCCGCCCGAGAGCTTCGTGCGGCTGTCGCGTGAGCTCGCCGAGCTCACCCCGATCGTCGAGAAGGTGACGCGCTACACGGATCTGCTGCGCGAGATCGACGACGTCGCGGCGATCGCCGCCGATCCGGCGAGCGACAGCGAGTTGCGCGACATCGCGGCCGCCGAGAAGGCGACCCTGGAGGAGACCCGCGAGAGCCTCGAGCAGGACATCAAGCTCGCGCTCATCCCCAAGGACGCCATGGACGAGCGCAACGTGATCCTCGAGATCCGCGCCGGCACGGGCGGCGACGAGGCGGCGCTGTTCGCCGGCGATCTGTTCCGCATGTACGAGCGCTACGCCGCGCAGCGCGGCTGGAAGACCGAGATCATGTCGGCCAGCGAAGGCACCATGGGCGGCTACAAGGAGATCGTCGCCGAGATCCGCGGCGCCGGCGCCTTCGCACGGCTGAAGTTCGAGTCGGGCGTGCACCGCGTCCAGCGGGTGCCCGACACCGAAGGGTCCGGCCGCATCCACACCTCGGCCGCCACCGTCGCGGTGCTGCCCGAGGTCGAGGAGGTCGACATCGCCATCAACGAGGCGGACCTCAAGATCGACACCATGCGGTCGAGCGGCGCCGGCGGACAGCACGTCAACAAGACCGAGTCGGCGATCCGGGTGACGCATATGCCGAGCGGCATCGTCGTGTTCGTCCAGGAGGAGCGCTCGCAGCACCGCAACCGCGCCAAGGCGATGGCGATGTTGCGGGCGCGCCTCTACGACCAGGAGCAGCAGAAGCGCGATGCGGCGCGCGCCGCCGAGCGGCGCGGCCAGGTCGGCTCCGGCGACCGCTCCGAGCGCATCCGAACTTATAATTTCCCGCAGGGTCGCGTCACCGACCACCGCATCAACCTGACTCTCTACAAGCTGCCGCAAGTGATGGAAGGCGAGGCGCTCGGCGAGTTCGTCGACGCGCTGGTGACCGAGCACAATGCCGCGCTGCTCGCCGCCGAAAGCGGCGCGGTATGACGCCCCGCATCCCTGACGCATGTCGACCCGACGCGATTCGGACGTGACCCCATGCACAAGCCGCGATTTCCTCTCCGCTGGCGGCACCGGTTTCTCAGGGTGCTGGCGCCGCGCACCTGGCAGGGACGCTTCATCCAGCTCGTGCTCGCGACCGCGGTGCTGATCGCGGCGCTCTACTGGACCGGCCATTTCGCAGTGATCGCGGCGCTGTGGTCGCGATGGACCGGCTGATCGTCGCGCCCGGCCTGCCGATCGGCGCCGCGCGCCGCGCGCTTGCCGCGGCTCTGCGCGGGGCAGGATGCGACACGCCGGAGCTCGATGCGCGCCTGCTGATCGGCCACGCGCTCGGGCTCGATCACGCCGGCCTCGCCGTCGCCGCCGAGCGCCCGCTGTCCGCCGACGAGGCGAGGCGCATCGACGCGCTGGCGCAGCGCCGGCGCGCTCACGAGCCGGTCTCACGGATTCTTGGTTCGCGCGAGTTCTGGAGCCTGCCGCTCGCGGTGACGCCCGCCGTGCTCGATCCGCGTCCCGACACCGAGACCGTGGTGACGGCGGCGCTCGCCGCCATTGACGCGCGCCATGGCCGCGGCGCGGTGCGCCGCATCGCCGATCTCGGCACCGGCTCCGGCGCGCTGCTGCTGGCGCTGTTGTCCGAGCTGCCGCAGGCGCACGGCATCGGCACCGATCGCAGCCTCGCAGCCCTCGCCGTGGCAGGTGAGAATGCGCGACGTCTCGGCCTCGTCACACGCGCCGCGTTCGTCGCCTGCGACTACGGCTCGGCACTCGCGGGCGGCCTCGACCTCGTCGTCTCCAACCCGCCCTATATCCGCAGCACCGACATCGCCACCTTGGCGCCGGAGGTGCGCGACCACGATCCGCATCTCGCGCTCGACGGCGGGCCGGACGGGCTCGACGCCTATCGGGCGATCGCGGCGGACGCGCCGCGCCTGCTCGCACCGGGCGGCACCCTGGTGGTCGAGGTCGGCGCCGGTCAGGCCGCCGCGGTTGTCGCTTTGTTCGATACGTCCGGACTCGACACGAACCGGTCGCCGCATCCGGACTTTTCCGGAGTTCTTCGAGCCGTCATGGCGCAACAGCAGACCTGATATACAAATTCGAAAGTCTTTCCCAACCTCCGACAAAAAAGAACTTGATTATCCAGCGAGAGCGACTAGTTTCCGCTTACGGAATCGACCTGGGTTGGGGTTGAGACGCTGCATAGGAAGCCCGGAGCAAGGCTCGGCGAGGCAAGCAGCGTCGACGCGGTCAGCAAAATCCGATGAACAGGATTGGTGCTGCACCACCCAGGATCGAGTTACTTCAACGGCTTCGGCGTGCGCTTCGGTTCGGTGGACTGCGAGCGGCGTGAGCATCGTGAGAGGTTGGCAGCGCCGCAGATGTGCTGCGGTCCAAGCTGAGCCATCAGAAGGCAAATTGTGGTGCGTCTGCGGACGCCCGCAGGGTATCGGCTGTGCGCGGTTGCAGCCGGTGGCGATCGGTCGTGGGCCGGTCCATGCAACCATTGATGTAACCGGTGGATGAACCGCCGCAATCAGAGGTGGCCGAAAGCCAAACCATGAGAAACGGTCAGAACAACAAGCGCATGCGGGGGCGCAACCGCAAGAGCCACAATCCGCTCACCCGGGTCTACGAGTCGAACGGCCCTGACGTCAAAATCCGCGGCACCGCATCGCACATCGCCGAAAAGTACATGCAGTTGGCCCGCGACTCGCAATCGTCCAGCGATCCCGTTTCGGCAGAGAACTATTTTCAGCATGCCGAGCACTATTTTCGGCTGATCGCGACGGCCCAGGAGCAGTTCCGCCAGACCACGCCGTTCTATCGCGGCGAGGGCGGCCCGGGTGATCCCCGCGACGACATGGACGACGACGACGGTGACGATCAGGGCCCGACGCAGGGCGCCGCCGATCAGCCCGCGTTCGGAACCCGCGACCCGCAGCCCTATCTGCCGCGCGATGCGCAGTTCTTCGTGCCGCGCGAACAGCCTTATGTGCGCCAGCCGCAGCCTGCCCAGGGCGGTGGCGACGAAGGCATCGACCGCCTGCCCTCGTTCGTCACCGGCGGCGCAGCGCCGCAGCAGCAGTCGGCGCAGAATTTCACCCCCCCCAACGGCGGCTTCGAGGGCCAGAGCGGCCAGAACAGCGACCGCTTCCCGCTGCATCGCCGCCGCCGCCGTCATCGCGGCGTGCGCGGCGAGCCGGGCTCGGCCGGCGAGAGCGGCGACGAGGGATCCTCGTCGGGTCCGTCGCAGGACTGAAGCCTCCCAATCCAAACGAGTGCCATCGCACAATCAAAACGCCGTCACGCGTGGTGACGGCGATTTTGCTTGTGGGCGAACGCCGAAGGATTAGTCCGACAGGATGGCCGGCGCCGGCGCCCGTCGGCGCGACAGCGGCACAAGCTCTAGTCCCCGCCCTTCACCGTCGTGCCGCCGGGCCAGGTCCAGCCCGTAATCTCCGGCATGTCCTCGCCGTGGCGGATCACATAGGCACGGTGCTCGGTCCTCTTGTCGCGCAAAAGCTGCTTCACGTGCGCGGCCGTGACGGCGAGGCCGGGGACGCGGTCGATCACGTCCATGGCGAGGCGGAAGCGGTCGAGATCGTTGATCACCATCATGTCGAACGGCGTCGTCGTGGTGCCCTCCTCCTTGTAGCCGCGCACATGGATGTTGTCGTGGTTGGTACGACGATAGGCGAGGCGGTGGATCAGGTACGGATAGCCGTGGAAGGCGAAGATCACGGGCCGGTCGCGAGTGAACAGTGAATCGAAGTCCCGATCGCTCAGACCGTGCGGATGCTCGCTCTCCGGCTGCAGCGTCATCAGGTCGACCACGTTGACGACGCGGATCTTCAAGGCGGGCAGATGCTCGCGCAGCAGGGCGACGGCGGCGAGCGTCTCCAGCGTCGGCACGTCGCCGGCGCAGGCCATCACCACGTCGGGCGTTTCGCCCTGGTCGTTGGAGGCAAAGTCGAAGATGCCGATGCCGGCGGCGACGTGGCGGATCGCCGCCTCGATGTCGAGCCACTGCGGCGCCGGCTGCTTGCCGGCGACGATGACGTTGATGCGGTCCCAGGTGCGCAGGACATGGTCCGTGACGGCCAGCAGCGTGTTGGCGTCGGGCGGCAGATAGACCCGCACCACGTCCGCCTTCTTGTTGATCACCACGTCGATGAAGCCAGGATCCTGATGCGTGAAGCCGTTGTGGTCCTGCCGCCAGACATGCGAGGTGAGCAGATAGTTGAACGAGGCGATCGCGCCGCGCCACGGCAGGCCGCGCGCCACCTTGAGCCACTTGGCGTGCTGGTTGAACATCGAGTCGACGATGTGGACGAAGGCCTCATAGCAGGAGAACAGGCCGTGGCGGCCGGTGAGCAGATAGCCTTCGAGCCAGCCCTGGCAGAGATGCTCGCTCAGCACCTCCATGACGCGGCCCTGGCGGGCGAGATGCACGTCGTAGGGCTCGATCGTCTCCTGCCAGACCCGCTCGGTCGCCTCGAACACGGCGTCGAGCCGATTGGAGGACGTCTCGTCCGGCCCCATCAGGCGAAAGTTTCGTGCCGCCTCGTTGAGGCGGATCACATCGCGCAGATAGGTGCCCATCACGCGCGTCGCCTCGCCCGTGGTGGCGCCCGGCGCCTCCACCGCGACCGCATGGATACGCAGATCCGGCAGCGCCAGCGCGCCGCGCAGCCCGGCATTGGCGTGCGGGTTGGCACCCATGCGGCGCGGGCCTGACGGCGCGAGCGTCGCGATGTCGTCGCGCAGGCGCCCCGCCTCGTCGAACAGCTCGGCGGGCCGGTAGCCGTGCATCCAGTCCTCGAGCAGCTTCAGATGCGCCGGGTTTTCGCGCGGGTCCGTGATCGGGACCTGGTGGGCGCGCCAGAACCCCTCGACCCTCTTGCCGTCGACCTCCTTCGGGCCGGTCCAGCCTTTCGGGCTGCGCAGCACAATCACGGGCCAGCGCGGCGGGGGCTCGTCCCGTTGCGCGTCGCGTCGTGCCGACGACTGGATCGCCGCGATCTGGTCGAGCGCGCGGTCGAGCGTCGCCGCCATCAGGCGGTGCATCGCCATCGGCTCGTCGCCGACGACGAACAGCGGCTCCCAGCCGAGCCCGCGGAACATGGCGGCAATCTCGTCGTCCGCCATGCGGCCCAGCACGGTCGGATTGGCGATCTTGTAGCCGTTGAGATGCAGGATCGGCAGCACGGCGCCGTCGTGCACCGGATCGAGGAATTTTATCGACTGCCACGCGCCGGCGAGCGGGCCGGTCTCCGCCTCGCCGTCGCCGACTACGCAGGCGACCACGAGAGCCGGATTGTCGAACGCCGCCCCGAAGGCGTGAGCGAGCGAATAGCCGAGCTCGCCGCCCTCGTGGATCGAGCCCGGCGCCTCCGGCGCCGCATGGCTCGGAATGCCGCCCGGGAACGAGAACTGGCGAAAAAGCTTTTGCAGGCCCTCCGCGTCGCGGCCGATGTCGGGATAGATCTCCGAATAGCTGCCCTCGAGATACGTGTTCGCCACCATGGCGGGGCCGCCATGACCAGGGCCGCACACAAAAATCATGTCGAGGTCGCGCGCCACGATAACGCGGTCGAGATGCACATAGACGAAGCTCAGGCCCGGCGACGTGCCCCAATGGCCGAGCAGTCGCGGCTTGATGTGCTCGCGCCGGAGCGGCTCGCGCAGCAGCGGATTGTCGAGGAGATAAATCTGCCCGACCGTGAGATAGTTCGCGGCGCGCCACCAGGCGTCCATGCGGGCGAGAAGCGTCTCGTCGAGGCCGCTCGCGGCTGCGGCTGTGGTCTGGTCCATGTCTGTCTCCTCGCCGCTGGTTGGCGTCGCCGTCTTCTCCGCTCATGCCCGCGAAAGCAGGCATCCAGGTGCGCGGTCCTGGGTCCCCGCTTTCGCGGGGACGAGCGGAACAGGGAACGCCCCGAGCACAACGTCTCGATGACGACTGCGGCCACATCCTGTCTGCAACGATCCGACACGCTACTCCGTTCCCGTCATGGCCCGGCCAGCACGCCCGGCAACCAGGTGGCGAGCTGCGGCACGAACCACAGGAGAACCAGCGCGAAGAGCTGGATCAGCACGAACGGGATGGCACCGACATAGATGTGCGCCGTGGTGATCTCCTTGGGCGCGACGCCGCGCAGGAAGAACAAGGTCGGCCCGAGCGGCGGATGGATGTAGGATGTCTGCAGGTTGAGCGCGATCATCACGGCGAGCCACACCGGATCGACTCCGGGAAGCTGCAGCAGCGCCGGCGCGACGATCGGCACGACGACGAAGATGATCTCGAAGGCGTCCATGACGAAGCCGAGCAGGAAGATCGCCAGCATCACGGTGAGCACGGCGCCGGCCGTGCCGCCCGGCAGATCCGACAGCGCGCGGTGCACCAGGTCGTCGCCGCCGAGCCCGCGAAACACCAGGCTGAACAGCGTCGCCCCGATCAGGATCAGGAAGATCATGCTGGTGACCTCGGCGGTGCGGGCCAGCACCGCCGTCAGCACGCCGGCGCGATAGACCTTTGCGACCGGCATGATCACCAGCACGGCGGCCACGGCCAGCAGGGCCGCCGGCAGCGCCGCGGCGATCTCGCCGTCGAAGATTTCGCGCGGCGCCGGGCCCTGGGCGGACAGCGCCCGCAGGGCGACCAGCACGGCCGCCATCGCAGCGACCCAAAAGCCCCAGGCGCGCGGGTCGGAGCGCGCGGCCAAGAGCGTCGCGCCGAAGGCGCCGACCGCGGCCGCCTCGGTCGGCGTCGCCAGGCCGCCCAGGATCGAGCCCAGCACGGCGACGATCAGCAGGATCGGCGCGACCAGCACGGCGAGCACCTGCCGCAGCAGCGCGAGCCCGTGTGGCGCATCCGGATCGGGCGGGATCGCCGGCGAGGATTTCGGAACCACGATCGCCACGCCGATCAGGAACACCAGATAGAGCGCGACCAGCCCGAAGGCCGGCAGCATGGCGCCGGCGAACAGGTCGCTCACCGTCACGGACTGGGGCGCGAAGTTGCCCTGCGCGAGCTGCGCCGCCTGGTAGGCGTTGCTCATCTGGTCGCCGAGCAGCACCAGCACGGTGGCGGGCGGGAAGATCTGCGCGAGCGTCGCCGTGGCCACGACCGTTCCGGCGGCGAGCCGCTTGTCGTAGCCGTGCCGCAGCATGGTCGGCAGCACGATCAGCCCCATCGTCACCGTGGTGGCGCCGACGATGCCTTTTGCCGCGGCGAGAAGCACGCCGACCAGGACCACCGCGACCGCCAGGCCGCCGCGCAAGGTGCCGAACAGGCGGCCCATCGCCTCCAACAGCTCCTCGGCGATACGTGAGCGTTCGAGCATCACGCCCATGAACACAAACAGCGGGATGGCGAGCAGCACCTCGTTGGTCATCACCCCGAAAATGCGCTGCGGCAGGGCGCCGAGCAGCGCCGTGCCCATTACGCCGGCGAGGTCGCCGATCGCCACGAAGGCGAGCGCGACGCCGGCGAGCGTCAGCGCCACCGGATAGCCGGCCATCAGCAGCGTGACGGCGGACACCACCATCAGGATCGCGAGAAGGTCGGGACCGCCCATGGACTATCCGTGCCCCGCCGCCGGCGCGCGCCCGGCCAGCACCAGGACGGCGCGGAAAAGCTGGGCGAGGCCCTGAAGAAACATCAGCACGGCGAAGGCCGGGATCAGGCTTTTGAGCAGGAACACCAGCGGCAGGCCGCTCGCCTCGCGCGAGCGTTCGAGGATCGCCCAGGAGCGCCCCACATAGGGCCAGGACAGCCACAGAAGCACGCCGGCGAAGGGGAGGAGGAACATCACCGTGCCGAGCGCATCGACGATCGCTATTTTGCGCGGCGCCGCGTCGGCGTAGAAAAGGTCGACCCGCACATGTCCGCCGCGTGAAAGCGTGCCGGCGGCGGCCAGCATGAACAGGGCGGCGTGGGCGTAGACGGCGGTCTCCTGCAGCCACAGCGAGCCGGCGCCGAGCGCGTAGCGGCAGAGCACCACGGCGAGCTGCACCAGGACGACCACCAGCGCCCCCCAGGCCGCGACGCGGAACACCGCCCCGGTGAGGCGGTCGATCCCGTCCGCCACGGCGGCGAGCCGCGCCAGACGGGCGCGCGGCGGGAGCATCTCGGGGCGGGGGGCGGCAGGGGCGGACATCGGCGCCTTATACGACGGCCGGGGCGGGGGAATAAGAACTGTCGTGCATTGCCGAATGGGCACAGCGTCGCGTCTCCCTCTCCCCGCGTGCGGGGAGAGGGTCGGGGTGAGGGGGCGCCTCGTGGACACGGAAACGCCCCCTCACCCGGATCGCTTCGCGATCCGACCTCTCCCCGCACGCGGGGAGAGGTGACGAATTGCCCCGGGCTTTCCCCTCGCCCACCCGCTCGCCTATATAGAGGCCGAACGGAGCCCTCCATGACCGAAAAGATCCCCGTCACGGTCCTCACCGGCTATCTCGGTGCGGGCAAGACCACCCTCCTCAACCGCATCCTGTCGGAGCCACACGGCTACCGGTTCGCCGTCATCGTCAACGAGTTCGGCGAGATCGGCATCGACAACGACCTCGTCGTCTCGGCCGACGAGGAGGTGTTCGAGATGAACAATGGCTGCCTGTGCTGCACGGTGCGGGGCGACCTCATCCGGATCATCGAAGGCTTGATGCGGCGGCGCGGCAAGTTCGACGCCATCCTGGTGGAGACCACCGGGCTCGCCGACCCGGCGCCGGTAGCGCAGACCTTCTTCGTCGATGCCGATGTCGGGAAGGCCGCCAAGCTCGACGCCGTGGTGACGGTCGCCGACGCCAAATGGCTGCGCGACCGCCTGAAGGATGCCCCCGAGGCGAAGAACCAGATCGCCTTCGCCGACGTGATTCTGCTCAACAAGACGGATCTGGTCAGCGCCGACGAGCTGCTGGACGTCGAGGGCCACATCCGCGCCATCAACCCCTACGCGACGCTGCACAGCACCGAGCGCTGCAGCATTCCGATCGCCGAGGTCCTGGGACGCAACGCCTTCGATCTCGACCGCATCCTGGAGATCGAGCCCGCCTTCCTGGACAAGGACGACCACGACCACGACCATGATCATGATCATGATCATGATCACCACCATCATGATCATGACCACGGGAACGGCCATGATCACGATCATCACCACCACGACGAGCCCCATGGCGGCGGCCTGAAGCACTATCACGACGAGCACATCCAGTCGGTGGCGATCAAGACGACACAACCGCTCGATCCCGACAAGTTCTTTCCCTGGATCCAGAAACTGGTCGCCGAGGAAGGCCCGAAGATCCTGCGCTGCAAGGGGATCCTGTCCTTCAAGGACGATCCCGACCGGTTCGTCTTCCAGGGCGTCCACATGATCCTGGACGGCGACCATCAGCGCGCCTGGCGCGACGACGAGACGCGCGACAGCCGGCTCGTCTTCATCGGCCGCGAGCTGCCCGAGCAGCTCATCCGCGACGGGTTTGCGACGTGCCTGACATGAGCGACACCTCGGTCCCGTCCAACTCGCTGGTCGAGCGCACCCGCGCCATCGATGCGGGCGCTCCCGTGGTGGCGGTCGGCTTCGTCGGCCCGAAGGGACGCGACACCGCGGCCTTCGCGCTCGGCGAGGAGACGGTGCTGCTGGTCGGGGACGACGGCACCGAGCGGCACGTCGCCGTCCACGGCGGCGGCATCCTGTGCGCCATGAGCGACGGCGCGCGGCTGATCACCGGCGGCGACGACGGCCGCGTGATGGCGACGGCGCCGGACGGTACCGTCACCGAGATCGCCGTCGACGCCAAGCGGCGCTGGATCGACAGGGTCGCGGCCGGGCGCGACGGCGTCGTCGCCTGGTCGGCCGGCAAGCAGGTGTTTGCCCGGACCAGCAAGGGCGAGGTGCGCGCGACCGAGGTCGGCTCGTCGGTCGGCGGGCTCGCCTTCGCGCCCAAGGGGCTCAGGCTCGCCATCGCCCACTACAACGGCGCCTCGCTGTGGTTCCCCAATGCGCAGACGCCGCCCGAGAGCCTGGAGTGGAAGGGCTCGCATATCGGCGTCAGCTTCAGCCCGGACGGCCGCTTCCTGGTCACCTCCATGCAGGAGCCGGCCCTGCACGGCTGGCGGCTCGCCGACAGCAAGCACATGCGGATGATGGGCTACGCCGCCAAGGTGCGGGCGATGTCGTGGACCGCGGATGGCCGCGAGCTCGCCACCTCGGGCGCCGACACGCTGGTGATCTGGCCGTTCCACGGCAAGGACGGCCCGATGGGCCAGCAGCCCCGCCTGCTCGCCCCGACCGCCAACCTGGTGGTGGCGGTGGCGTGCCATCCGGGCCAGCCGGTCGCCGCGGTCGGCTACGACAACGGCATGGTGCTCTTGGTGCGGCTCGAGGATGCGGCCGAGATCGTGGTGCGGCATCCGGGCGGCAGCGCCGTCTCGGCACTCGGCTGGAACGCGGCCGGCACCCGGCTCGGCTTCGGCACCGAGGACGGCGCCGCCGGCCTGCTGGCACTTTAGTCCACGGAGCGTGGCGTCACGGCGCCGCCCCGGGTGGCGCCACCAGGGCGCTGACCAGGCCGAACCGATCGAAGACACGCCGCACCAGGCCGGAGGCCTTCGCCTCCTCGACGAAGGCGGCCACCAGGGCCCTGGCCCGTGGCCGCCCCTTCGGCACCGCCACGGCCGTCGTCGTCGTCAGGAAATACTCGTCGAGGATCCGCGATCCGGCGATCTCCGGGGCCATGCCCAGCAACGATTCGCGCCCCATCGCGATCGCGTCGGCATTGCCGCCGTGCATCATGGCGACGGCGTCGTCCGGCGAATCGACGGCGAGATGGGTGGCGCGCGGCGCGGCCCGCATCGAGGCCCGCAGGGTCGCGCTGTCGCGCACCGCCGTGATGCGCACGCCGGGCGCGTCGGCGTCGGCCACGCATTTGATGCGCGATCCGACAGGCACCAGGTAGGTGCTCTGCAGGATGTGGTAGGCGCTGCCGAAGTCGACCAGGGCGCGGCGCTCCTCGTCGGCGGGCAGGAAGGCTACGTCCCAGCGGCCGCTCTCGGCCGTCATCTGGATCTCGCCGGTGCCGCGGAACGCCACCAGATCCAGCGGCAGGCCGGTCGCCGCGGCCAGCGCCTCGGCCAGCGCGACGGTGACGCCGCGCAACGGCCCGGTCGGATAGTCGCGGACCGCGTAGACGGCCGACGGCGTCAAGCTGATCGGGACGGCAACGCGCAGGCGCCTGGTCGGCGCCAGCTCCTCCAGGACGGCCGGGCTGATCGGGATGTCCTCGGCCGCTGCGCTCGTCACGATCCGGTCCGGCATGGGCATGCGGCTCTCCTTGGGGCCGATCCCCAGGGCGCGAATCATCTCAGAAGAAATCGCTTTTCGCCATTGCTCTCGCGACTTACCCCCGGGACAATCGGCGCGGGAAGAACGCCGGACGGCACGCCTATGCGGGTCATCCTAGCCCGGCCGAGACGACGCGGCGCGCCGCCGCTCCCTTCTCGCGCAGGGCGGGCAGGCTGCTAGGATTGCAGCAGGCGCGCGCCGCGCTCCCGGACCGGCGTGGAAAGGATCAGCATGCATGTGCTCGTGACCGGCGCCGCCGGCATGATCGGCCGCAAGCTCGCAGAACGACTCGGCCGCGAGGACGTGCTCGGCGGCGCCGCCATCACGGTGCTGACGCTCACCGACGTGGTCGAGCCGCCGGTGCCGGCCGGCTTTTCCGGCTCGATCCGCCGGATCACCGCCGATCTCGCCGCTCCGGGCGTCGCCGCCAGCCTGATCTCGGCGCGACCGGACGTCGTGTTCCATGTCGCCGGTGTCGTCTCGGCCGAGGCGGAAACCGATTTCGACAAGGGCTATCGCAGCAATCTCGACGGCACCCGCGCCCTGCTCGATGCGATCCGGGCCGTCGACGGCGGCTATGCGCCGCGATTCGTCTTCACGTCGTCCTGCGCGGTGTTCGGCGCGCCGTTCCCCGAGACCATCGGCGACGATTTCCATCTCACGCCGCTGACCTCCTACGGCACCCAGAAGGCGATGTGCGAGCTGCTGCTCGCCGACTACAGCCGGCGCGGCTTCCTCGATGGCGTCGCCCTGCGGCTGCCGGCTGTCTGCGTGCGGCCGGGACCGCCCAACAAGGCCGCCTCGGGTTTCTTCTCGGCCATCATCCGCGAGCCGCTCGCCGGCCGCGAGGCGATCCTGCCGGTCGGCGACGACGTGCTGCACACCCATGCCAGCCCGCGCGCCACCGTCGGCTTTCTGATCCACGCCGCCGGCCTTTCGCGCGACACACTGGGACCGCGCATCGCCCTCACCATGCCGGGCGTGTGCTGCACGGTGGGCGAGCAGATCGAGGCGCTGCGACGGGTCGCCGGCGACGCCGCGGTGTCGCTGATCAGGCGCGCTCCCGATCCGCTGGTGGAACGAATCGTCGCCGGTTGGCCACACCGCTTCGATCCGGCGCGCGCCCGCGCGCTCGGCTTCGTCGCGGAGTCATCGTTCGACGAGATCGTGCGCATCCACATCGAGGACGATCTCGGCGGAACAATCCCGGCCTGACGCGCCGCGATCGAGGCGGTAGACAGGCGCATGCGCTTCGCCACCCCGCTGATCCCGGCCACCCTGCTGCGCCGCTACAAGCGTTTCCTCGCCGACGTGGCGCTCGCCGACGGCGCGGTGGTGACCGCGCATGTCGCCAATCCGGGCAGCATGCTGGGGCTGGCCATGCCGGGCCTGCGGGTATGGCTGTCGCGCTCGAACAATCCGGCGCGGAAGCTCGCGCATTCGTGGGAGCTGGTGGAGGTCGATATCGGCGCCGGGCCGGAGCTGGTCGGCGTCAACACGGCGCATCCGAATGCTCTGGCGGCCGAGGCGATCGCGGCCGACGCCATTCCGGCGCTCGCCGGCTATGCCGGGCTGCGCCGCGAGGTGAGATACGGCACCCGCTCCCGGGTCGACCTGCTGCTCGAGGATTCGTCGCGGCCGCCCTGCTGGGTGGAGATCAAGAGCGTCACGCTGATGCGGCAGCCGGGACTGGCCGAGTTCCCGGACGCCGTCACGGCCCGCGGCGCCCGCCATCTCGACGATCTCGCGGCCCAGGTGGCGGCGGAACACCGGGCCGTGATGCTGTTCCTGATCCAGATCGGCTCGGCCGCGCGGTTCTCGCTCGCCCGCGACATCGACCCGGCCTACGGCATCGCCTTCGATCGGGCCCGGGCCGCCGGGGTCGAGGTTTTGGCACACCGCTGTACGGTCACGCGCGAGGGGATTTTGGTCGGCGACCCCGTCCCCCTGGCGGAGCCGGGGGCAGCCGCGGCCGCCCCCGGCCAGAAAATCACCCGACCCGCCGGGCGAGCGGGATGACCAGATGGATCATCGCCAGCACCATCGGCGGCACGACGACGGCCGTGAGGGCCGGCAGCGGCCACCCGGACGTCAGCGGCGTCACCAGGGCCAGCAGCAGGTTGATGGTCAGGTATGCCCCGATCATCGCGGTGGCGGCGAAGCGGATCGGGGCGCGGCGAACAGGGTTTTGGGTGGAGTTTTGGGCGGCGACCATGAGGCTCTCCTGACGACCATGAAACGGATCGATACGGAACGACCCGTTTCGTTCATGGGCCTTGATCTATACGGACCGTTTCGTTAAGTCAAGAGGGCCGCGCGGCGCAGAATCGCATCAAAACCGGACGCCGCGCCGAGGAGCCTGCCATGGACGAGCCGAGCAACGGCGATCTCCCCGGCCCCGGCCCTGCTTCGGCAGGATCGCCCGAGTGCGAGCACGCGGCGCGGCGCGCCTCGATCGGGGCCCGCCGCAACCCGGCGACCGAGGCCGCGATCCTGGAGGCGGCCCGCGGCCTCCTGGCCGAGAAGGGCTATGCCGGCTTCTCGATCGACGAGGTGGCGCGCCGCGCCGGCGCCGGCAAGCCGACCATCTATCGCTGGTGGCCGTCCAAGGCCGACCTGTTCATCGCCGTGTACGCGGCCGACAAGGCGGCCGCCATCGCGGTGCCGGACACCGGCGACCTCGCCGACGACCTCGTCGCCTACACGACCAATGTCTGGCGATTCTGGCGCGAGAGCGTGCCGGGAGCGGCGTTCCGGGCACTGATTGCCGAGGCCCAGGCGACTGGCTCCGCCCTCGAGGTGCTGCGCGAGAAATTCCTGCCGGCGCGCCTGTGCGACCTCGAGAGCCTGTTCACCCACGCCGCCGCGCGCGGCGAGATCGCGGCCGACGACGTCGAGGGCCTGCTGCGGCTCTATATCGGCTTCCACTGGTTCCAACTGCTGACCGGCCGCATCGACGAGGATCCGGCCCTGATCGCCCGCATGGTCGGTCTGATCGTACGGGCCGGCCGCAGCGGCCGGCCCGCCTGACAAACGCGTCGGCAGGACCCAGACCCGCCCGCCGGGATGATTGATTCGGGGCTCCAAACGCCTACATTCGGAACATCATCGACGAGGCCTGATCATTCATGACGTATATCGATGCGGCGGCCGCGCCGCTGCGCAAGAACGGACAGATCAAGATTTACGGACCGGACGCGTTCGCCGGCATGCGGCAGGCGGGCCAGCTCGTCGCCCGCTGCCTCGACATGCTGGTCCCCGAGGTGAAGCCCGGCGTTCCGACCGACCGCATCGACCGGCTGGTGTTCGAGTTCGCCATGGATCACGGCGCCTATCCGGCGACCCTGATGTATCGCGGCTATACGCGCTCGACCTGCACGTCGCTCAACCACGTGGTCTGCCACGGCATCCCCAACGACAAGCCGCTCAAGGAGGGTGACATCGTCAATGTCGACGTCACCCTGATCCTCGACGGCTGGCACGGCGATTCGAGCCGCATGTTCGGGGTCGGCGAGATTCCGCGCCGCGCCGAGCGGCTGATCGACGTCACCTACGAGTCGATGAACCGCGGCATCGCGGTGATCAAGCCGGGCGCCACGGCGGGCGACATCGGCGCCGCCATCGAGGCCTTCGTCGAGCCCCAGAACATGAGCGTGGTTCGCGACTTCTGCGGCCACGGGCTGGGCCGCCTGTTCCACGACGAGCCCAACATCGTGCATGTCGGCCGGCGCGGCGAGGGCATCGTGCTGCGGCCCGGCATGCTGTTCACGGTGGAGCCGATGATCAATCTCGGCCGCCCGCACGTGAAGGTGCTGTCCGACGGCTGGACCGCGGTGACCCGCGACCGCTCGCTGTCGGCGCAATTCGAGCACACGGTCGGCGTCACCGAGACGGGCGTCGAGGTGTTCACCTACTCGCCCCAAGGCCTCGACAAGCCGCCGGTGACCAGCGGCCGGCATTGAGGGCGGCGCTCACGTCACGCGTATGCTGACGCTGTCATTCCGGGGCGCTGCGAAGCAGCGAACCCGGAATCCAGCGAGATATTCCGAGCATGTGGCTGGATTCCGGGTCCGGCGCGTTGCGCCGTCCCGGAATGACCCGCGATCGAAGCAGCCTCACGCCGTCGCGTCGCGCCAGAACGCCGCGACGACGGCGGCCATCAGGGCGATGATGGTCAGCACCATGCCGACCGTCGCGGGCCAGCCGCCGAGCGCCCAGGCGAGGCCCGGCAGCGAGGCGCCGGCGCTGCCGCCGACATAGAACACCGTCATGTAGAGACCGACGGCCGAGGAGCGCCCCTCCTTGGCCGTGGCCGTCACAGCACCGGTCGACACGCCCTGGCACATCATGCCGCAGGTGGCGCACAAGGTGAGGCCGATCAGGATGCTCCACACGGCCGGCGTGAGCAGCAGCGCCGCACCCACCGCCCAGCCGGCCAGCACGCCGAGCACGAAGCGCCGCCGGCCGAACAGCGTGACGGCCCGGCCGATCGACGGCACGGTCGCCGAGCCGACCAGATAGGTCAGGAAGATGAGGCCCAGCATCGAGGGCGAGAAGAAATACGGCGCACCGGCGAGGTGGAAGTTCACATAGGTGAACACCGCCATGAAATTGAACAGCACGCCGAAGCCGACCGCGTAGATCGGAATCAGGCGCCGGTCGACGAGGTGACGGAGCATCTGCCGCAGCGAGGCGCCCAGGCCCTCGGAGCGCACGAAATGCCGCTCCTTGTCGAGTGCCAGACCGAACAGGAGCGCGCACGCGACGGTGATCACGGCCAGCGAGGCGATGGCCGGCCGCCAGCCGACCAGATCGGTCAGCAGGCCCGGGATCAGGCGGCCCGAGAAGCCGCCGAGGCTCGACCCCATCATGTAGATGCCGGCGACGCCGGCCACCTCTGCGGGCGGAAACTCGTCGCCCACATAGGCGAGCGCGGTGGCGAACACGGGCGGCAGCGCCAACCCCTGGATGAAGCGCCAGACGACGATCTGGTGCACGTCGGTGGCGAGCGCGACCATCACGGTCGGCAGCGCCACGGCCAGCATGGCGATGACGATCACCCGCTTGCGGCCGAGCATGTCGGTGACGACACCGGTGAACGGCGCCGAGATCGCGATCGAGAGGGTGCCGGCCGTCATCACGGCGCTGATTTCGGCGGCCGTGACGCCGAATTCGTGCGCCAGCGCGGGCAGCAGCGCCTGCGGCGAGTAGAGATTGAGGAAGGCGCAATATCCCGCGAGGGCGATGCCGACGCGGCGGGAGTCGATGGTCATTCCGAGTTCGTTTCGTGATGGATCGTGCGGACTATACCAGAGCCGGCGGGCCGCGGTCCTGCCGCTGTAAGCAGGGCAGCGCAGCGCGCAGCCGCACGAGCGTATCGGCCGGCGTGCCGGAGGCGTCGACCGGGCTCCAGTCGAGCGTGCCGAGATCGTAGGCCTCCTGGCGGCGGACGACGGCGGCGTCGGCGTCGGACGCATCCGCCGTGCGGCCGCCGACCCGGGCGAGCCTCGTGGCGAGATCGGCGCCGAGGAACGCGCCGGCGAACGGCACGCCGGCGGCCCGCGCCGCCGCGGCGATCGCGGCGCGCTCCTCGGGACGGGCGAACACCGCATCGGCGATCACGCTGTGCCCGGCCGCGAGCGCCCGTCGCGTGCGCGCGAAAAGCTCGGCATAGACGCGCGCCGTTTCGGCCTCGCTGTAAGCCTCGGCCGGCAGCCGCGTGTGCTCGTCGACCCCGGACAGCGCCTTGCGCAGCACGTCGGTGCGCAGCAACACGGCGCCGGGCGCCGGCCCGAGGTCGGGGGCGAGCGCGCGCGCCGCCGCCGACTTGCCGGTGCCCGACAGGCCGCCGATCGCGATCAGCACGGGCCGCGGCGGCGCCATCAGGGCACAGGCGAGCCAAAAGTACTTTTCGGCCGCGGCGTCGCGGGCGGCGCGCCCGCCCACGGGCGCCGGCCGGGCCGCCGTCACCTTGGCCCGGATGGCGGCACGCAGCGACAGGAACAGCGGCAGCGCCGCGAGCGCGTCGAGGTCCGACGCGTAAAAATCCTGCTGCCGGCCGGTGTCGGCGAGCCAGCGGTCGAGCACGATGTTGGCCTGCGGACGCAGGTCGCGTTCCCACAGATCCATCAGCAGGAAGGCGAGGTCGTAGAGCACGTCGCCGGAGGCGACCAGCGGGTCGAACTCCAGCGCGTCGAACGGCACCGGTCTTCCGTCGATCAGGGCGATGTTGCCGAGATGGAGGTCGCCGTGCCCGCGCCGCACCAGCCCGGCTTTTCCGCGCGCGATCAGGAGGGGCTTCAGCCGCACCAGCGCCGCCCGCGACCGCGCCGTGAGCTCCGCCACGACCTGTGCGGCGAACAGGTCCGGCCGCTCGAAGAAGGCGTCGGCGTTCTGCGCCACATAGAGGCCGAGCGCGTCGATCCACGGCGCTGCCTCGACCACCGGCGCGCGGGCATGCGCGGCCGCCACCACGCGGCCGAGCTCATCGGCGAGGCCCGCGTCGATCGCACCCGCATCGGCGAGGCGGTCGAGCGTGCGGGTCTCGTCGAAGCGGCGCATTCTCACGGCCCATTCGACCGGCGGCCCGGCGCCGCCGAGCGCCAGCCGGCCATCGGCCTCGCGCGTGATCGCGACCACCCCGTCGTAGAGGTCCGGTGCGAACGGCCGGTTGGCCACGAGCTCCGCCTCGCAGACGGCGTGACGCTTCTCCAGCGTCGAGAAATCGAGGAACGGAAAGCGCACCGGGCGCTTGATCTTGAGGGCGCGGGATCCGGCCAGAAACACCGCGGCCGCATGGGTGTCGATCCGCGTCACCGGTGCGCCGCCATGGGTCGCGGGATCGCCCAGGAATGCCAGCACGGCATCCTGTCCGGCGCCGGGCGTCGCCGCCGCGGCCTCGTTCTGCGTCCTGTCGGAAGGTGAAACCATCATGCCCGGCGTTCGCGAGCCCAGGGCCGGGGCAATGCCCGCACCGGCCGATCGTTCGCGGCTCCAAAATCGATCCAGATCAAAGTCGTGCGCTCGACACGGTCCAGAATCATCATACGATAAATTCGGCGACGCAGTGGTGTCGCCGAGCGGAAGGAAGAGGAGGGCCGTCATGACCCAGTTGCCGCACGCGCTCAAGCGCATCCGGTTGAACCTCGCACGCTCGAAAGACTATCCGCTCGGGTCGGCCACCCACGGTTACGAGTTCGTCGCCCCGCTGCGCCCCGACGGCCATATCGATCCCGAGCTGTGGCGCAAGCAGCGCGAGCACTGCCGGGTGCGCCGCTTCTGGGGCGCCGAGGACGACGAGATCGGCCGCCTCGTGCACAAGCCGGGCGGTCCGGAGCACGCCCGCTGGGTGTTCGACTACGACGAGACCGCCGAGGACGACGACGAGGCCGGCTACCGGTTCGGCGCCCACGCCTTCCTGCCGGGTGAATACGTCTCGATCCGCGACGAGGACGGCGAGATGCGCACCTTCCAGGTCGTCACGGTCGAGCCGGCGACCTGAGGCGGCTCGGCCGCCGCGCGCCGACGCGGCGTGACGGCGGTTCAAGTTTTCGGCCCTTTGTCGGGTTCGGCTAGGCTCAGCCGTCCTTGGTCCGCCAAAGGAACCGAAAAATGCTCTACGCCATCCTGTGCTACCACCAAGAGGACGTCGTCTGCTCCTGGAGCAAGGAGGAGGACGACGCCGTCATGCAGAAGCTCGCCGTCATCCAGGAGCGGCTCGCCCGCGAGGGCCGGCTCGGGCCGGTGGCGCGCCTGATGCCGACCACGGCGGCGACCACGCTGCGCAAGGACCGCGAGCCGCCGCTGGTCATCGACGGCCCGTTCGCCGAGACCAAGGAACAGCTTCTCGGCTTCTACATCGTCGACTGCGGCTCGCTCGACGAGGCGCTGGCCATCGCCAAGGAGCTCGGCCAGGCCAATCCGGGCGGCTCCTACGAGCTGCGGCCGGTGGCGCTGTTCAACCCCGCCGGTGCGCCGGCCACACCCGCATCCGCGGGCGCATGATGGATGTCGACTGGATCGGCGCCACCCTGACGGCGGCGCGCCCGCAGGCGCTCGCCGCGCTCTTGCGCGCGTTCCGGGATCTCGACATGGCCGAGGAGGCCCTGCAGGAGGCGTGCCTCCGTGCTCTCAGGACGTGGCCCCAAAATGGTCCGCCGCGCGACGCCGCCGCCTGGCTCATCATGGTCGGCCGCAATGTGGCGATCGACACGGTGCGGCGCCGGCGCCGCGAGGCACCACTGCCCGACGAGGAGGTCTTGTCCGAGCGCGACGACGCCGAGTCGGCGCTCGCCGAGGAGCTCGACGAGAGCCACTATCGCGACGACATCTTGAGGCTGCTGTTCGTCTGCTGCCATCCCGATCTGCCGGATGCCCAGCAGATCGCGCTGGCGCTGCGCATCGTCTCGGGTCTCTCGGTCAAGGAGATCGCCCGCGCGTTCCTGGTCGGCGAAAGCGCCATGGAGCAGCGCCTCACCCGCGCCAAGCGCAAGGTGGCGAGCGCCGACGTGCCGTTCGAGGCGCCGAGCCCGCCGGAGCGCGCCGCCCGCGTCGCCACCGTGATGGCGGCGATCTATCTCGTGTTCAACGAAGGCTATGCGGCGAGCGGCGGCGACGCCCATCTGCGCCTGCCGCTGTGCGAGGAGGCGATCCGGCTCGCCCGCCTGCTGCTGCGGCTGTTCCCGACCGAGCCGGAGATCATGGGGCTTTCGGCGCTGCTGCTGCTCCAGCATTCGCGCGCCGCGGCACGACTCGACGCCGACGGCGACATCGTGCTGCTCGACGACCAGGACCGCGGCCGCTGGGACGGCCGGCTGATCGCCGAGGGGCTGGCGCTGCTCGACAAGGCAATGCGGCACCGCCAGCCGGGCCCTTATCAGCTCCAGGCGGCCATCGCGGCCCTGCATGCGCGTGCCAAAAAGCCCGAGGACACCGACTGGGCCCAGATCGAGCTTCTGTACGGCGCGCTCGAACGGCTGTCGCCCTCGCCCGTGGTGACGCTCAACCGCGCCGTCGCGGTGTGGAAGCAGCGGGGTCCGGCCGCCGCGCTCGCTCTCATCGCACCATTGCGTGAAACACTCTCGGGCTATTTCTATTTCCACGGCCTCGAAGGCGCGCTGTTGGACAAGCTCGGCCGCACCGGCGAGGCCAAGGTGGCGCTCGACCGCGCCATCGCGCTCGCCCATTCGCCCGCCGAGGCGGCGCATATCCGCCGCCAGATCGACCGGCTGACGGCGCCGGGACCAGGCGCCGAGGTGGCCGCGCGCACCGCTGCGGCCGATGCCCCCGCCGCCTCCGATACCACTCGCTGAAAATTTTCCGAGTCACTGTCGGAGCCACCGCTGCCCGTCCGTCTTCAGGACGATCGAGGCAAGGAGGAACCCCATGCTCGAAGGCATCATCATCACGGCGGCCGTGCTGGCAGGCGTCATGGTCGTGGTCGCGGCCTTTGCTTCGACCAGGCCTGATCACTTCAAGATCGCGCGCTCGACCACCATCGCGGCGCCATCGGCCGCCATCTATCCACTGATCGCCGACCTGCACCGCTTCAACACTTGGAATCCTTTCGCCCTGAAGGATCCGTACGCCAAGGGCCATTACGAGGGTCCCCCGAACGGCGTCGGCGCCGGCTACGTGTTCGACGGCTCCAAGTCCGGCACCGGACGCATCGATGTGGTCGACACGAAACCCGATGCCGCCGTAATCATGCGCCTCCTGATGACCAGGCCGATGGCAGCCGACAACCGCATCGCCTTCACGCTGGAGCCGCAGGGCGACGCGACGCGCATCGCGACACGCGTCACCTGGGCCATGGAAGGCGCGGTGCCATTCGTCGGCAAGCTGGTGTCGCTGGTGCTCGACTGCGAGACGATGGTCGGACCGGACTTCGAGGCCGGCCTCGCCTCGCTCAAGGCGCTCGCCGAAGGGTCCGCGCCCCTCGGCCCGGGCCGGACCGCGGGCGGAACGTGATGCCGCGCGTCATCTTCACCCAGAACATCCAGCGCCACGTCGCCTGCCCGGAGACCATGGTCGCCGGCAGCACGGTGCGCGAGGCGCTGGAGGCGGTGTTTTCAGAAAACCCGCAGGCGCGCGGCTATGTGCTCGACGACCAGGGCGCACTGCGCCGCCACATGGCCGTGTTCGTCGACGGCATTTTGGTGCGCGACCGCACGACATTGGCCGAGCCGGTGGCGCCGGCCAGCACCATCCATGTTTTCCAGGCACTCTCCGGAGGATGACATGAGCGACACGCTGCTCGTCTCGACCCGCAAGGGGCTGTTCACGGTTCTGCGCGACGGCACCCGGTGGGACATCGCCAAGGCCGACTTCCTCGGCGACAACGTCACGCTGACCGTGATGGACCCGCGCGACGGCCGGCGCTACGCCGCGCTCGACCACGGCCATTTCGGCGTCAAGCTGCACCGCTCGACGGCGACCGGCTGGGAGGAGATCGCGACGCCGGCCTATCCGGAGAAACCGGCCGGCCTCGAGGAGAACGACATGTGGGGCCGGCCGCTGCCGTGGAGCACGGTGCGGATCTGGGCGCTCACGCCGGGCGGCACCGAGGAGCCCGGCACCATCTGGTGCGGCACGCTGCCGGGTGGCCTGTTCAAATCGACCGACCACGGCGAGAGCTGGTCGCTCGTGCGCGCGCTGTGGGACCATCCCAAGCGGCCGCAGTGGATGGGCGGCGGTGCCGATCTCCCGGGCCTGCATTCGGTCTGCGTCGATCCGCGCAACTCGCGCCATGTCAGCATCGCCGTGTCGACCGGCGGCGTGTGGCACACCGCCGACGGCGGCGAGACCTGGAGCCAGCGCGGCGAGGGCATGCGGGCCGACCACGTGCCGCCCGAGCTGACGCACGATCCGATCGCCCAGGACGTCCACTGTCTCGTCCAGTGCCAGGCCGCGCCGGAGCGCATGTGGGTGCAGCACCACAACGGCATCTTCGTCTCCTCCGACGCCGGCCGCAGCTTCACGGAGATTCCGTCCGCCGGCCCGTCGACCTTCGGGTTTCCGGTCGCCGTGCATCCGGAGGAGCCCGACACGGCGTGGTTCGTGCCGGAGATCAAGGACGAGAAGCGCATCCCCTGCGACGGCCGGCTGGTGGTCACCCGCACGCGCGATGGCGGCAAGAGCTTCGAGGTGCTGACCCGTGGCCTGCCGGATCGCCACGCCTACGACGTCGTCTACCGCCACGCGCTGGCGCTCGACCCGGCCGGCGAGCGCCTCGCCTTCGGCTCCACCACGGGCGGCCTGTGGGTGAGCGAGAACCAGGGCGACGCCTGGACCTGCGTCACCCACACGCTGCCGCCCGTCTACGCGGTGCGGTTCGGCTGACCCCAGGTCAGCCCCGGCACGCAGAGCAGCCTTCGTGGTTCCCTCCCCCCTTGTGGGGGAGCGACAGGGAGGGGGGTGAGCCGCGCGCGCTTTCGGTTGGGGCTACCCCCCTCCCCAACTCTCCCCCACAAGGGGGGGAGGGAGAGTCGGCGCCGCGGCTCCCACCTTTTGCCTCCCTCCGCCTCGCGGCCCTTGCCTGACACCGCCCCTTCCCGCCGCCGCTTTCGGCTGTGCTAAGATGCCGTCGAACAACGCGGCACCAGCCCGGGGACAGGCACAGATGACGATGCAGGATCCGGAGCGGCGGCCGATTCAGTACGGGGACGGCATGCCGCAGCGATCGACCATGGACCTCAACCGGCTGCTCGGCGGCTCGCCCGGCGCCGTCTTGGTGCGGCTGGTCCTTCTGTCGGTCCTGGTCGGCGTCATCCTGTCGGCCATCGGCCTCGATCCGCTGAACATCTGGCACAGCATCGAGCGGCTGATCCGCAGCGTCTGGGACATGGGCTTCGACGCCGTGCTGTGGCTGTGGCGGTATTTCCTGCTCGGCGCCGTGCTGGTGATCCCGATCTGGCTGATCGTGCGCCTCACCAAGGGCGGCCGCTGAGCCGCCCGGCGGCCGACCTGCCCTGACCCGTCCCGGCTAGCCTCGATCCCCCCGCCGACCCGGCTGGGAGCGGAGTGCGATCCGCTTGGCATTTCCAGGCTAAAATTCCTATACTGGCGCGACTCGCTCGTCACGGCTCCGGCGCTTCGCAGGAGGTCCCATGCTGACCCATGCCCAAATCTGGACGGCGCTCGACCGGCTCGCCGCGCGTGCGAAGCTGTCGGCGTCCGGGCTCGCCAAGCGGGCCGGCCTCGACCCGACCACCTTCAACAAGTCGAAGCGCATCACGCCGGACGGGCGGGCCCGCTGGCCGTCGACCGAGTCGGTAGCCAAATCGCTGGCGGCGACCAACACCACCATCGACGAGTTCGTCCGGCTGATCACCGAGGACGGCGCCCCGTCCGAGCAGGCCGTGCCGCTGATCGGCTTCGCCGAGGCCGGCACCGGCGGCTATTTCGACGACGGCGGCTTTCCGGTCGGCAAGGGCTGGGACGAGATCGCCTTCCCGGCGGTCGGCGACGAGCACGCCTATGCGCTGGAGATCTCCGGCGAGTCGATGCAGCCGGCCTACCGGGACGGCACCGTGATCATCGTGTCGCCGTCGGCGCCGATCCGGCGCGGCGACCGCGTCGTGGTGAAGACCCGCGAGGGCGAGGTGCTGGCCAAGGAGCTGCGCCGCAAGACGGCGAGGACGCTCGAGCTGCGCTCGCTCAATCCCGAGCACGAGGACCGCGTGCTCGCCGCCGAGGAGGTTCTGTGGGTCGCCCGCATCGTCTGGGCGAGCCAATAGGCGGCGCGGTGCCGACCGGGCCGGCTCTTGCGACGCGCGGCCGTCACACGGTAAGAGCGAATCGTCGGCATCGTGTCGGCCCGAGTCGGACGGCGGCGTACTCCGCGCCGCAGCGACGGACGGCCGCACCAACCCCCGGAGGCTCCATGAAGCTCGATCGGCGTCATACGCTCAAGGCCCTGGCGGGCCTCGCGCTCTGCCCGCTGTGCGGTCCCGCGGCTTTCGCGGCCGATGCGCACCATTGGGGCTACGAGGGGGAGGCCGGCCCGTCGCACTGGGGCGACATGGACGCCGCCAGCAAGGTCTGCACGCTCGGCTCGCAGCAGTCGCCGATCGACATCGACCGCACGATCCGGGCCGAGCTGGCGCCGCTCGACATCAAGTGGGGCCGTGACGCCGCCGCCACCATCGTCAACAACGGCCACACCATCCAGGTGAACGCGGCGCCCGGCTCGACGCTGTCGCTCGGCGGCGACACCTACAAGCTGCTGCAGTTCCACTTCCACCGGCCGAGCGAGCACACGGTCGACGGCAAGAGCTTCCCGATGGAGGTGCACTTCGTCCACCAGAACGCCGCCGGCGGCCTCGCCGTGGTCGGCGTGCTGATGAAGACGGGCGCCGCCAACGCCGCCTTCGCCAAGGTGATCGCGACGATGCCGCAGAAGGAGGGCCCGCCGGTGCCGGCCGATGCGGCGATCGACCCCGGCGCCTTCATCCCGAAGGGCCGCAGCTACTATCGCTACACCGGCTCGCTGACCACGCCGCCCTGCTCCGAGACGGTCGAGTGGCTGTTGATGGCCGAGCCGGTCGAGGTCGCCGAGTCCGACGTCTCCGGCTTCGCCAAGCTCTACGCCATGAACGCTCGCCCGGTGCAGAAGGCCAACCGCCGCTTCATCCTGCGCTCGGGGTGACTCTCCGGTCGTTCCGGGGCGCCGCGAAGCGGCGAGCCCGGAACCCATAACCCCTGTCTTTCGAGAAAATTGGACGCCGGGAGTATGGATTCCGGGCTCGCGGGCTTTCAACCCGCGCCCCGGAATGACGAACTCCGGAAGGCCCTTCCCCCGGCGGAGCGTTCTCCGCTGGCTTGCCTCATACGCGTTCCGGCTGATTAGTTCGGCTGCTGCCCCCCACCCCCGACCCCTCCCCACCACGAGCTTCGCTCGCGGGAGGAGGGGAGAAGACGGCGCTGCGGCTCCCCTCCCCCCGCGAAGCGGCGGGGAGGGGTCGGGGGTGGGGGGAAGCCCCGGGCGCTGACGTCAGTGGTTCTGGTTCCGAGCTGATCGCCCGGACCCCGTATCACTGCGCCGGCGGACCGGCCCGGCACGAGGTGTATCCCCAGGTCGGGATGTCGCATCGCGAGCACCCGGCGAGGCCGAGCCCGAGGGCGACGACCATCCCGGCAAACAACACGGCACGCATACAGACGTACTCCCGCACGCTCGATCCGTGTCCCCCAAGGCGATCCTAGACAGGCGGACGCGGCGGCCGCCACCGCGTTTACGTTTCGTTAACAATCGTTCGCTGGAGGTGTGGCGAATTTGCTACGGCGAAGCGGGCGCGCCACTCACCCGCCCCACACCAGCACGATTCCGCGCCACAGATAGACGACGCCGATCGCCATGATGATGATCCGGGTCCAGCGGCGAAACCCGTGGTCGGTCATCCGCTCCAGCACCAGCACGGCGAGCGACGTGCCGCCGATGCTCAAGAGCAGCGCCGGCGGGATCGCCCACACGGGCTCGATGGTGGCGGCGCCGGCGAACGAGGCAAAGTAGGTCGCCCGCAGCATGTGGCTGAAGGTCTGGGTGACGGCCTTGGTGGCGACCGTGGTCTTGCGGTCGATCATGCTCTTCTGGAAGAACATGTCGAGAAACAGCCCGCCGACGCCGGAGAGGAACTGCACCACCGTGGTCAAGAGGCCGGCCACGAACGGCATGCCGCGCCACTCGATGTTGGGCCGCGCGTCCCGGGGCAAAAGCTCGATGGCGAAGGGCAGGATGCCGAGCGTCAGATAGACGGTCGCCTTGTCGGGAATGAAGGCGATCAGCCGCATGATGGCGAAGGCTGCGAGCGACCCCACCGCATAGGACCGGAAGATCGACCAGCGCACGTGCTTGCGCCACATCACGGCGCGCCAGCCGTTGGCCGCGAACTGGATGATCGAGAACAGCACCATGGCGGTGGCGACGTCGTACTCGACCAGCAGCACGCCGAGCAGGATCATGCCGCCCGCCATCCCGAAAATGCCGGAGATGAAGGACGACACCACGATGGTGACGGCGATCAGCGCATAGGCGGCGAGGGTCATGCGGAGTTCATGGCGGGCCACCATCTCCCGTCGTTCCGGGGCGCCGCGCAGCGGCGAGCCCGGAACCCATAATCCCGGTCTGTGAGTATGGATTCCGGGCTCGCGGGCCTTTGGCCCGCGCCCCGGAATGACCGGGACTGCTCGTCGGAGTTCTCCTCACGCGCTTCTGGCGAGCGCGCCGTCGATCATCTCGACCGTGTTCTTCAGGCCGTAGATCGCCGCGAAGGAGCCGAAGCGCGGGCCTTTCTCCTGGCCGAGCAGCACCTGATAGAGCAGGTTGAACCAGTCGAGCGAGACGCCCGGCTTGCCGTCCTTGCCTTTCTTCTTCTCGTCCAGGAAGGGCGGCCGCCGGCCGACCTCGTAGATGACCTCCTGGATCGCCTCGGCGGACGACTCCTCGGGGAGCTGCGACAAGGCCTCGCGGAGATCCATGAGCGCGGCGCGCTCGGCGTCGGTCGGCTCGCGGAATTTTTTGGTCGGCAGCACGAAGTCGCGAAAATAGTGGATCGCATACTCGACCTGCTGCTGCAGCTTGGGATGCGACTGCGGCGTCACGCCCGGCCAGTAGCGGCCGATGAAACCCCACAGCGTCTCGGCGCTCTCGGCGTTCGACGCCGAGACGAGGTTCAGCAGCATCGAGAACGTGATCGGCAGCTCGGGCGCGGGCGGATGGCCGGCATGGATGTGCCACACCGGATTGGTCAGCCGCTGCTTGGCGTCCTGGCGCTGATAGCCGTCCAGGAACTGCGCATACTCGTCGACATGGCGCGGGATGACGTCGAAGTAGAGCCGCTTGGCCGACTTCGGCTCGCGATACATGAACAGCGACAGGCTTTCCGGGCTGGCATAGCGCAGCCACTCGTCGATGGTGAGCCCGTTGCCCTTGGACTTGGAGATCTTCTGGCCCTGCTCGTCGAGGAAGAGCTCGTAGTTGAAGCCCTCGGGCGGCGCGCCGCCGAGCGTCTTGCAGATCTCGCCGGAGAGCTTCACCGAGTCGATCAGATCCTTGCCGGCCATCTCGTAGTCGACGCCGAGCGCGACCCAGCGCATCGCCCAGTCGGGCTTCCACTGCAGCTTGCAGGCGCCGCCCGTCACCGGCACGGTGACGCGCTCGCCGGTCTCCTGGTCGTCATAGGAGATCGTGCCTGCGTCGACGTTCCGGTCGACGATCGCCACCTGCAGCACCACGCCGGTGCGCGGGCAGACCGGCAGGAACGGCGAGTAGGAGGCGGCGCGCTCCTCGCGCAGGCTCGGCAGCATCACGGCCATCACGGCGTCGAAGCGCTCGAGCACGCGCAGCAGCGCCGTATCGAAGCGGCCCGACGTGTAGCACTCGGTCGAGGACAGGAACTCGTACTCGAAGCCGAAGGTGTCGAGGAAAGCGCGCAGGCGGGCGTTGTTGTGCGCCCCGAAGCTGTCGTGGGTACCGAACGGGTCGGGCACCCGGGTCAGCGGCTTGCCCAGATGGGCGCCGACCAGATCCTTGTTGGGGATGTTGTCGGGCACCTTGCGCAGCCCGTCCATGTCGTCCGAGAAGGCGATCAGGCGGGTCTTGATCTTGTCCTCGGTCAGCACCCGGAAGGCATGCCGCACCATGGTTGTGCGCGCCACCTCGCCGAACGTGCCGATATGCGGCAGGCCGGACGGCCCGTAGCCGGTCTCGAAGATCACCTCGTCCTTGGGCGTCCTCTTCAGCCGGGCGACGATCTTCCTGGCCTCCTCGAACGGCCAGGCCGAGGAGCTTTCGGCGAGCGCCCGCAGGGCGGCGGGATCCAGGGCGGCAGCGGCATCGGACATCGGCGGTCTCCGGGAGACGCGGATGCGCGCGGCGCCCATGGCGCCGCGGCAGAAGACCCGCGTCCGCCTCGTCTAAGGATCGTGACGCGCGGGGTCAAATGCTTCGGCCCGCGCCGGCGCGCGGTCCGGCCCGCCGTCAGAACGGGTTGACGGGAAAGTATTTCAGCCAGAGGTCGGCGAACTTGCCCTTCTCCCACAGCCGGAACAGGGCCCAGTTGATGGCGAGGCGGAGCTGGTCGTTGCCCTTCTTCACCGCGATGCCGACGCCCTCGCCGAAATAGCGGCTCTCGACGAAGGGGCCGCCGACGAAGCGGCAGCAGCCGGCCGCCTCGGTGCCGTTGAGCCAGAAGGCGAGGCCGTAGCCGTCGCCGAACAGGAGGTCGACCTCGCCCTTCACCAGGGCGGCGCGCGCCTCCTCGGGCGTCGGGAAGGGCTTCAGCTCGGCCTCGGTGAACAAGGCGCGCAGATAGGCCTCGTGCGCCGTGCCGGCGACCACCGCGACCTTCTTGCCCTCGACCCGCTCGGGCAGCACCGAATCGATCGCGGCGCTGCGCTTGGCGGCGAAGCGCGCAACCGGCCGGTAATACGGATCGCTGAAATCGACCTTCTTGCGGGTGTCGAACGAGACCGCCATCGAGGCGATGGCGGCGTCGCCGCGGTTCTCGGCGAGCGATTCGACCAGGGTGTCGAAGCGCCGCATCTGCACCGTGCAGGCGACCTTGAGCTCGTCGCAGATCGCCCGGGCGAGGTCGACATTGAAGCCGGCCGGGTTGCCGTCCGGCCCCGCATAGTTGAACGGCGGATAATCCACCTCGCTCATGAAGCGGATCAGGGTGAGGCGAAGGTCCGGCCGCTCCGGCCGCCGGCGCGGATCCCAGAAGCCGGGGATCGGCACGCCCGGCGATGCCGCCTGGGCGTGGACCGGCGCCGGTGCAAGAGCACCCTGCCCCGCCACCATCGCCACGCCGGTCAGGATCGTTCCTGCAATCACAGCGAGCTTTTTGGCAAGCGCGCTCGTCACGATTCGCAACCTGGAGCTGCTTGGGCTAGTCTGTCTGGGCATCGGGCCGTCCGGGTCTGGGGCGCCGCGCCCTTATAGACGAAGTCGCCGGCCGAGGCAGCGCCGTTGTGTCAGAGCCGCGTGTCGGGGGAGCGATGGGGAATCGCGGCGAGCGTCCACGCGTGCGGGACGCGCTTGCGGACCCGGCGGGCGCCGTCAGCCCGTGTCCGGAGCTCGACTGCGTGCGCGACCGGCTGCCGCCGGTCGTTCTCGCCTTCGCCGAGCAGCGCGCCCGAAGCCTCGGCGTCACGGCCGACCGGGTGCTGGTCGCGGCCGGGCTGCTGACCGACGACGACTATGGCCGGGCCTTTGCCAGGAAGCTCGGCCTGCCGTTCGAGCCGATCGACTGGCGCCCGCGCAGCGCCTGCCCGCTCGCCGACGACCGGCTGATCGAAGCCGTTGCCGCCGGCATGGTGCCGATCGACGACGCGCGCGAAAGCGCCGTCGTGGTGGTGCCGCAGGGTGCGGCGGCACGGCGCCTCGCCGAGCTCGCCGGCACGCCGGCGCAGCCGCCGAATCTTCGCCTCACCACGGGTGAGCGGTTACGCCGCTTCGTGCAGCGCGGCGCCGGGGCGGCGCTCGGCACGCGCGCCGCCTTCGCGCTGGTGCACGAGCGGCCGGCCTTCTCGGCGGCGCCGAAAAGACCCCGGTCCGTCTGGCCAGTTCTGGCGCTTGCTGCCGGGGCGGTGCCGGTCCTCGCCTGGCCCGGCGTCGCGACGGCGCTCGGTATCGCGCTGGCGGCGCTGTTCCTGGCCTGGACGGCGTTGCGGATCGCCGCCGTCGCGATGCCGCCGGGCTCGCCGGTGCGCCTCGCACGGCTCCAGGACGGCGCGCTGCCGCTCTACACCATCGTGGTCGCGCTCTATCGCGAGGCCGCGACGGTGCCGCAGCTCGTCAGGGCCCTCGACGCACTCGACTACCCGCCCGAAAAACTGCAGATCGTTCTGGTCCTGGAGGCCGACGACGCCGCGACGCGCGAGGCCCTGGAGGCGCAGCGGCTGGGGCCGCCCTACGAGATCCTGATCGCTCCCGACATCGGCCCGCGCACCAAGCCGAAGGCCCTCAACGCGGCCCTGCCGTTCGCCCGCGGCCATCTGCTCGCGGTGTTCGACGCCGAGGACCGCCCCGAGTCCGACCAGCTCCGCCGCGCCGTCGCCGCCTTCGCGGCCGGCGGCGACCGGCTCGCCTGCGTGCAGGCGCGCCTCACCATCGACAACACCCGCGACGGTGTTCTGACCGCGCTGTTCACGGCCGAATATGCCGGGCTGTTCGACGTGTTCCTGCCCGTTCTGGCGCGGCTGCGGCTGCCGCTGCCGCTCGGCGGCTCGTCCAATCACTTCCGCACGACGGCCCTGCGGGCGGTCGGTGGCTGGGATGCGTTCAACCTCACCGAGGATGCCGATCTCGGCATGCGGCTCGCCCGCCACGGTTTTGGCACCGACGTGATCGCCTCGACCACGCACGAGGAGGCGCCGGCGCGGCTGACACCGTGGCTGCGTCAGCGCACCCGCTGGTTCCAGGGCTGGATCCAGACCTGGCTGGTGCACATGCGCGCGCCGCGCCGCACGCTGCGCGAGCTCGGGCCGGCCGGCTTCGTCACGCTGCAGCTCGTCGTCGGCGGCACCGTGCTGGCCGCGCTGGTGCACCCGCTGTTCGCCGCCGTGCTGATCGCCAAGCTCGCGACCGCCGGCTGGCCGCGCTTGTCCGACGGCGCCGAGGCGGCGCTGGTGACGCTGTTCGGCGGCACATGTGTCGCCGGCTATGCAGCCTCGGTGCTGCTCGGGCTGGTGGGCCTGGCGCGGCGGCGGCTCTTGTCGGTCGCCCCGGTGCTGCTGCTGATGCCGCTGCACTGGCTGCTGCTCGCCGCAGCCGCGTGGCGGGCGCTGATCAAGCTGTTCCGCGATCCCTATCGCTGGGACAAGACCGAGCACGGGCTGGCGAGGACGTCGCGCACGACGACGTGGCGTCAGCGCGACGCCGGCTCCGGTATGCGAGGCGTGCGCAGCGGCTTGAAGAAGCCCGAGGTCGAGCCGGCGATCAGCCAATAGGCGAGGCCGGCCGCGAGCCCGGCCGCGATCAGTGTCTTGGGCTCGGAAAAAGCGCGAAGACCGCCGTCGCCGCTGGCCGAGAGCGACCAGCCGATCCAGGCGGAAAGGCCGCCATTGGCGGCATGAAAGATCCACGAGCGGATGGCGAAAACCTCGGCGATCAGCACGCCGATCGCGGCCGCCGCCAGCGTGTACAGCATGGTGGTCGACAGCGCCACGAACAGCTCGGGCCCGGCCGCGACCAGCGCCATCATGTAGTCGCCCTGCCGCTCCGGATCGGCGGTCGCCAGCGCCTGGATGGCGCCCCAGTGGGCCGCCACCACGACGGCAATCGCCACCGCAACGGCGACCATGCCGCCGAGCGGCACGAGGAGCAGGCGAAGCAGCAGGCGGCCGACGTGATCCATGCGGCGGTTATACACGACCGGGTGCGGAGCGCACGGCACACATCGCGTCACATGCATCAGAACCGTCATGCGCGGGCTCGACCCGCGCATCCATCAAGTTTCGTAAAAACGCTCTTTTCGCAGCATGATGGATCGCCGGGTCGAGCCCGGCGATGACGTCGGAGGGTGAGGCACGCTCTTTGCCGCACCATCCGATCTCTTCGACAAAACAAGATCTGAGCACCCCGTAGCGCCTGCGCGGTGTACGACGCCGCGTCCTCGCTACTCCGTCATCGCCATGGCGCGCAGCGCCATGCGCTCGCGGGCGGTGAGGCGCTCGGTCTCGCTCTTGAGCTGGCCGCAGGCGGCCGAGATGTCGCGGCCGCGCGGGGTCCTGACCGGCGACGAGTAGCCGGCGGCGAACACGTACTCGGAGAACTTCTCGATCTGCTCCCAGTCGGAGCATTCGTACCTAGTGCCGGGCCAGGGATTGAACGGGATCAGGTTGATCTTGGCCGGAATGCCCTTGACGAGCTTCACCAGCGCCTTGGCGTCGGCGAGCGAGTCGTTGACGCCCTTCAGCATCACGTATTCGAAGGTGATGCGCCTGGCATTGTTGAGGCCCGGATAGTTGCGGCAGGCCTCCATCAGTTGCGCGATCGGATATTTCTTGTTGAGCGGCACCAGCTCGTCGCGCACGGAGTCGCGCACCGCATGCAGCGACACCGCCAGCATGACGCCTATCTCGTCGCCGGCCCGCACGATGTTGGGCACCACGCCCGAGGTCGACAGCGTGATGCGGCGCTTGGAGATGCCGATCCCCTCGCCGTCGGCGGCCACCAGCAGCGCGTCGCGCACCGCCTCGAAATTGTAGAGCGGCTCGCCCATGCCCATCATGACGATGTTGCTGATGAAGCGGCCGCCGTCGGTCGGCACGATGCCGTCGGTCGGCGGTGTTCCGCCCGGCCATTCGCCCAGACGATCGCGGGCGACGAGAATCTGGCCGACGATCTCGCCGGCCGTCAGGTTGCGCACCAGGCGCTGCGTGCCGGTGTGGCAGAACGAGCAGGTGAGCGTGCAGCCGACCTGGCTGGAGACACACAATGTCCCGCGGTCGGTCTCGGGAATGTAGACGCACTCGACCTCGTGCGGATTTCCAGCCGTCCCGTCGCCCGGCAGGCGCAGCAGCCATTTGCGGGTGCCGTCGGACGACACCTGCTCGGCCACCACCTCGGGCCGCGCCAGGGTGAAATGCCGGTCCAGCTCGACGCGCAGATCCTTCGACATGGTCGTCATCACGTCGAAATTCTGGGCGCCGCGCACATAGATCCAGTGCCAGATCTGCTGGACCCGCATCTTGGTCTGGGCCGGCGGCACCCCGATGCCGATCAGCGCCTCTTTCAGCGCCGCCCGCGAAAAACCGACCAGCGACGGCTTATCTGGCGCCACATAGGCCTCGAGCGGCGTCTTCTCCAGCGGAGCAGGCGCGGGAGCGGCGGTGTCGAGCGAAACAGGTTCGGGCGAAGCGGTCATGGGTCTCTGCGGGCGGTGTCTTCGGGCATCGCCCGGCGCTTTTCGGGGGTGATCGGCTTTCGGGCCGCCCCGTTATGTAGGCGTTCGCGTCCCGGATGTCCAAGGAGGCCCGTCGCACCCGCCTCCGAGTCGCCGAGTGTGTAGGGCGCAATGAGCGCAGCGAATTGCGCCGCCGGGACGCCGGGCAAGCCGGCGCAATTCGCTGCGCTCATTGCGCCCTACGACGTTTCGGCGGCGTTAAGAGCCTGCGATTCCCGCAAGCTCCGCCATCGCGTCGTCGGGCAGCGTCAGGTAGGCGGCGGCGAGGTTTTCGTGCAGGTGGGCGAGCGACGACGTCCCGGGGATGAGCAGAATGTTTTCTGCGCGACGCAGGAGCCAGGCCAGCGCCACCTGCATGGGCGTCGCCCCGAGCCTTTCGGCGACCGCGTCCAGCACGGACGACTGCAACGGCGTGAAGCCGCCGAGCGGGAAGAACGGCACATAGGGAATGCCGTCGCGGGCGAGGTCGTCGATCAGGGCGTCGTCGGCGCGGTGGGCCACGTTGTACATGTTCTGCACGCAGGCGATCGGCACGATCTTTTGACCGTCGGCAACCTGCTTGGGCGTGACATTGCTCAGCCCGATATGGCGGATCAGCCCTTTTTCGCGCAGCTCCGCCAGCACTGTCAGCGGCGCCTCGAGCGAGCCCTCGGCCGGCCCGTGGACGTCGAGCATGCTGCGCAGGTTGACCACCTCCAGCACGTCGAGCCCGAGATTCTCGAGGTTGTCGTGCACGGCCTGGGTCAGCTCCGGCGGCGACATCGCCGGGATCCACGAGCCGTCCTTGCCGCGCCGGGCGCTGATCTTGGTGACGATGACGAGATCGTCCGAATAAGGGTGCAGCGCCTCGCGGATCAGCCGGTTGGTGACGTGCGGGCCGTAGAAATCGGAGGTGTCGATGTGGTTCACGCCGCTCGCCACCGCCTCGCGCAGCACGGCGCGGGCCGCGTCGGGATCCTTGGGCGGCCCGAACACGCCCGGCCCGGCGAGCTGCATGGCGCCGTAGCCGAGCCGCTTCACGCTGCGGTGGCCGAGCGCGTGGGTGCCGGACTGGTCGATGCGCGACATGGTCGATCTCCTTGTCAGACCGGCACAGCTACACGGTCGAGGAGCGTTCGAAAACTAGGACCGATCCGCACGGGCCGTGCGAAATTCCGAACAGTGCGAATCCGGAGCGTAGGGCGTCAATGAGCGCAGCGAATTGCGCCATCGGCACCCCGGCGCAATTCGCTTCGCTCATTGGCGCCCTACGACACGGCCGCTCCTACTCCGCCGCCACCCGGGCCGGCTTGGCGTGGGCCTCGACCAGGAAATCCATGGCGGCCTGGACGCCGCCCTTGCGGTGCGGGATGCCGGCGAGCGACAGCGTCATCTCGGCGCCGGCCAGCGCCGCCAGCACGGTGAGGTCGTTGGTGTCGCCGAGATGGCCGATGCGGAAGTATTTTCCGGCGTAAGGTCCGAAGCTGGCGCCGTAGGAGACGTTGAAGTGCTCCAGCGCCTGGGCGCGCAGCGCGTCGGCGTTGTGGCCCTCGGGCAGCAGCACGGCCGTGACGGTCGGCGAGTACGCCTTCGGGTCGCGGCACAGGATGTCCAGGCCCCAGGCCCGCACGGCCCGGCGGGTCGCCTCGGCCAGCCGCTCGTGGCGGGCGAACACCGCCTCCAGCCCCTCCTCGTGCAGCATGTCGATGGCGACGACCAGGCCCTGGATCATGTTGGTGGCCGGCGTGTAGGGGAAGAAGCCCTGCCGGTTCATGGTCAGCATGTCGTCCCAGGCGAAGAAGGATTTCGGCAGCTTCGCCGTCTTGCTCGCCGCCAGCGCCTTGTCGCTGACCGCGTTGAACGACATGCCGGGCGGCAGCATCAGGCCCTTCTGGGCGCCGCCGACCGTGACGTCGACGCCCCATTCGTCGTGGCGGTAGTCGACCGAAGCGAGCGACGAGATGGTGTCGACCATCAGCAGCGCCGGATGGCCGGCCGCGTCGATCGCCTTGCGCACCGCTGCGATGTCGGACAGGCAGCCCGTGGCGGTCTCGTTGTGGAGCACGCAGACGGCCTTGATGGCGTGCGCCTTGTCGTCCTTCAGGCGCGCCTCGACGGCGGCGGGATCGACGCCGACCCGCCAGTCGGTCGGGATCATCTCGGGGGTCAGCCCGAGCTTCTGCGCCATGTTGCGCCACTGGGCGGCGAACTGGCCGGTCTCGACCATCAGCACATGGTCGCCCGGCGACAGCGTGTTGACCAGCGCCGCCTCCCAGGCGCCCGTGCCGGTCGCCGTGTAGATGATCACCGGGTTGGTGGTCTTGAAGATCGTCTTGATGCCGTCGAGCGCGCGGCGCGCCAGCGCCGAAAACTCCGGGCCGCGATGATCGATCAGCGGCGTGTCCATGGCGCGCAGGATGCGATCGGGCACCGGGGTCGGGCCGGGAATGTGGAGGAAATGCCGTCCGGCGGCGCGCGAGGCATTCTTGGGCATCGGGGGTTCCCTGTCGGTGGCGTCTTCGGAACGAAGCGCCGCATGAAAACGTGTCGGCGCCGGATGGCCCGGCCGGAGCGCATTCGGTAGGCCGCGGCTTGCCGTTTTCAAGGACGAATGCGACAGTCCGTCAAGGTTCTTGGGCTGTTGCAGCGCAACCAGAACACGCCGCAACACGGCCTCGCGCCGCCTGCCTGACCCTCCAGCCCGCCGAAGAGTGCCGCATGCCCCGTCCCAACGCGTCCGGCCTGGAGCGCCGCCTCGCCGCCGAGAACCTGGGCGACGTCGCCTTCGACCGCTTCACCCGCGGCCGCTACGCCACCGATGCCTCGCACTATCAGAAATTCCCGGTCGGCGTGGTGGCGCCGCGCACCGCCGAGGACGCGGCCAAGGCCATCGCGATCGCGCGTGAAAACGGCGTCAGCGTGCTGGCGCGCGGCGGCGGCACCTCGCAGGCCGGCCAGACGGTCGGGGACTCGCTGGTCGTCGACTGCTCGAAGCATCTCACCCGGATCATCGATCTCGACGTCGCCGGATCCCGCTGCGTGGTCGAGCCCGGCCTGGTGCTCGACGAGCTGAACCGCAAGCTGAAGCCGCACGGCCTGTGGTTTCCGGTCGATGTCTCCACCGCGTCGCGGGCCACCATCGGCGGCATGACGGCCAACAATTCGTGTGGTGGCCGGTCGCTGCGCTACGGCAATACGCGAGAGAACGTGCTGGCGATCGACGCGCTGCTGGCCGACGGGACGCCGGCGCGGTTCGGCCGTGTCGCCGCGGACTTGTCCGATCTCCCGAAAACATCGCCGGTACGGCCGCTGGCCCAGGACCTGCTCGCGCTGGCCGCACGAGAGGCCGGCGAGATCGCGGCGCGGTTTCCGAAGGTGCAGCGGCGGGTCGGCGGCTATGACATCGATGCGCTGGTGCCGGGCACCAACGACCTCAACCTCGCTCATATTCTGGTCGGCTCCGAGGGCACGCTCGCCTTCTCGACCGCGATCGAGCTGAAGCTGTCGCCGCTGCTCGGCCGGCGCGTCGTCGGCGCCTGCCATTTCGGCGACTTTCGCGGCGCCATGGACGCGGCGCAGCACATCGTCCGGCTGATGCCGATGGCGGTCGAGCTGGTCGACGCCACCATGATCGGGCTCGCCCGTGACATCGCGATGTTTCGCCCGACCCTCGAGGCGGTGGTGCGCGGCACGCCTGCCGCCATCCTGCTGGTCGAGTTCGCAGAAGCGGAGCACGACGAGAATTTGTTCCGCCTCGCCCGCCTGCACGAGCTGATCGGCGACCTCGGCTTCGCCTGGGACAAGCCGGGGAAGACTTTCGGCGGCGTGGTCGACATCACCGACGCCGGGCTGCAGGCGGCCGTCACCGAGCTGCGCACCGCCGGGCTCAACATCATGATGTCGATGAAGGACGCGGGAAAGCCCGTCTCCTTCGTCGAGGACTGCGCCGTGCCGCTGGAGCACCTCGCCGACTACACGTCGCGACTGACCGAGGTGTTCCACAGGCACGGCACCACCGGCACCTGGTACGCGCATGCGTCGGTCGGCTGCCTGCATGTGCGGCCCGTGCTGAACCTGCGGCTGGAACAGGACCGCAAGGCGATGCGGGCGATCGCCGAGGAGGCCTTCGCGGTCGTGCGCGAGTACAAGGGCTCGCATTCGGGCGAGCACGGCGACGGCCTGGTGCGCTCGGAGTTTCACGAGGCGATGTTCGGCACGCGCCTGGTGCGCGCCTTCGAGACCGTGAAGGACCGCTTCGACCCGCAGGGCCTTTTCAATCCCGGCAAGATCGTGCGCGCTCGAAAATTCGACGACCGCGCCTGGTTCCGGTTCGGCGAGGGATACGGCGCGGCGCCGATGACGACGGCACTCGACTGGTCGGCGTATCCCGGCGCCGGCAGCGGTTTTCAGGGCGCCGTCGAGATGTGCAACAACAACGGCGCCTGCCGGTCGCTCGCCGGCGGCGTCATGTGCCCGAGCTTTCGCGCGACGCGGGACGAAAGAGACTCCACGAGAGGTCGCGCCAACACGTTGCGACTCGCCATCACGGGCCAGCTCGGGCCGGGTGCGCTGACATCCGATCAGATGATGGAGACGCTGACGCTGTGCGTCTCCTGCAAGGCGTGCCGGCGCGAATGCCCGACCGGCGTCGACATGGCCCGCATGAAGATCGAGGTTTTGCACGCTTGGACGCAGACGCACGGGCTGTCGCTGCAGGACCGCGTCACGGGCTGGCTGCCGCGGTACGCCCCCTATGCGGCGCGCGTGCCGTGGCTGATGAATCTTCGCGATCGCATTCCGGGGCTGGCGGCATTGTCTGAGAGTTTGCTCGGCTTCTCGGCACGGCGCCCGCTGCCGCGGTGGCGGAGTGATTATTTCAGGGACGACGAGGGCACCGTCTTTTCACCCTCCCCTGGAGGGGGAGGGTCGACGCGCGAAGCGCGGCGGGGTGGGGTGAAACCACACGCGCCGGCTTCGCCGTTCACCCCACCCCGGACGCGAGCTGCGCTCGCGCCCGACCCTCCCCCTCCAGGGGAGGGTGAAGGAAGACACGTCGTCCTGTTCGCCGACACGCTCAATCGCTGGTTCGAGCCCGACAATCTCCGGGCTGCTCGGACTGTGCTCGCCGCCGCGGGCTTTCGCGTCCATGTCGCGCGACCCGTCGACGGCGGACGCCCGCTGTGCTGCGGCCGCACGTTTCTCTCTGTCGGCCGCGTCGAGGAGGCGCGCCGCGAGGCGGAGCGCACGCTCGCCGCGCTCGCGCCCTATGTCGCGCGAAAAATCCCGGTGGTCGGGCTGGAGCCGAGCTGCCTCTTGACCTTCCGCGACGAGATTCCGGCTCTGGTGAACACCGATACCGCCCGCGCGGTGGCGCAGCAGGCGCTGCTGTTCGAGGAGTTTCTGGTCCGCGAGGCGGAGCGCGGCACGCTGGCGCTGCCACTGGCGCCGATCGCCGGCCGCGCATTTCTGCACGGGCATTGTCATCAGAAATCATTCGGCGCGATGGGCGACGTCGCCCGCGTGCTGCGGCTGATCCCGGATTTGTCGGTCGAGACGATCGAGTCGAGCTGCTGCGGCATGGCGGGCGGCTTCGGCTTTGCGGCCGAGACCATCGACGTGTCGCTCGCCATGGGCGAGCTGTCGCTGCTGCCGGCCGTGCGCGGCGCGCCCGACGACGCCCTGATCGTCGCCGACGGTGCCTCCTGCCGGCATCAGATTTCTGACGGCGCCGGGCGAAAAGCGCTTCACGTCGCCCGCGTGCTGGCGGCGAGCGTGAAGGCGGCACGCGAAACCCGCGCTGATCGGGCGACGTGATCAGGTGAAGGTTCGGGGCGCCGCCGACACCACCTGGCCGCCCGCGGTCGTCACCTTCAGCACGGCGAGGCCGCGCTGATTGGTGCCGTCGGCGCGGAAGCGAAACACGCCGTCGATGCCGGCGAAGCCGGACGGGTTGGTCAGCACCTCGTCGCTGATCCGCTGGCCGCCCTTGAGCAGCGCCGCAACCAGCGCGACGGCGTCGTAGGCGAGGGTCGCGGTGCGCACCGGGTCCTGCCCGTAGCGGCCGCGATAGCGCCCCGAGAAGGCGCGGAAGCCGGCCGAATCCGGCGCCGCGAACCAGCCGCCGTCGAGCGCCGCGTCGGAAAAGACGCGCGGGTCGTCCCACAGGCCGGTGCCGATGAGCTGCAGGCGCTTGGGGTCGACGCCGCCGGCCTGCAGGGCCTGCACGACCCGCGGCAGCGAATCGCCCGAGTCGGCGATGAACAGCGCGTCGGAGCGGCCGGCCGCCTCGGCGATCTGGCGCACCGGCCCCTGCAGACCTTCGGCCTTGTAGCGCTCCACCACGGTGACGCGGCCGCCCTTGCGCGACACCGCCTGCTTGAACGCCGCCTCGACGACGCTGCCATAGGGGTTGTCGGGCAGCAGCGCCGCGAAAGAGCGCTTGCCCTGCTGGGCCGCGTAATCGACGACCCGGTCGACGTCGGACTCGGGCAGAAAGCTCAGCAGATAGACACCGCGCGAGGCGACGTTCGAATCGGTCGAGAAGGCGATCACCGGCACGCGGCCGCGCGCCACCTGGGCGGCGGCGCCGACCGCATGGGCGAACAGCGGCCCGAGGATCACCACGGCGCCCTCGTCCAGCGCCTGCCGGGCGGCGCCCTGAGCGCCCTGGGCGGTGCCGCCGTCGTCCTTCACGTCGAGCAGGACGGCCGGGTTGTTGAACTCGGCGAGCGCCATCTCGGCGGCGTTCTTCATCGACTGGGCGGCGGCGCCGGCATTGCCGCCGGCCGACAGCGGCAGCAGCAGGCTCACCCGCGTCTGGCCGGGCGGGGTCGCCCCGGCCGGACCGCCGCCGGGGGCGGGAAGCGGCTCGCCGATCGGGGCCGAGGCCGTGGAGGGCGGCGGCGCATCGGGTCCCCCGCGCGAGCCGAGGCTGCCGAGGTCGACGCCCGTGCAGCCGGCCGCGAGCGCCGCCGCGCCGATCCCGAGAACCCGGACCACGACGCGACGGGTCGGGGCGCGACCGGTCGGATCGTCAGAGGCTGCCATGACCGAAACTCCCCCGCGGAAAGGCGGGCCAGAACACTATCGCGACCAACAGCGCCACAGCGCAATCGCCTGGTCAATCCTCAACGACGCGCCGGGAGCCCGGCCAGCCCTTCCGGTCCGGGCCGGGGCCGGCTAGAACGCCCGGATGAGCGACGACGCGCCAGAACCCGGCGACTCCGAGCCGGCGGAGCCGGATTTCGACACGACCGATCTCGACGCGGCCACGGTCGCGGACGCGGGCGAGCGCAGCTTCGTGCTGTTCGGCGCACCGCGGCGCTGCCCGCCGCTCGCCTCCGGCCTCCATGTGGTCGCGACCCCGATCGGCCATCTCGAGGACGTGTCGCTGCGGGCGCTGGCGACGCTGGCGGCCGCCGACCTGATCGCCTGCGAGGACACGCGGGTGACGCGGAAGCTGCTCGCCCGCTATGGCATCTCGCGCCCGCTCACCGCCTATCACGAGCACAACGCGACGGTCGCCCGGCCGAAGATTTTGGCCCGGCTCGCCGCCGGCGAGGCCGTCGCGCTGGTGTCGGACGCCGGCACGCCGCTGGTCTCCGATCCCGGCTTCCGCCTAGTGCGCGAGGCGCGCGAGGCCGGAGTTCCGGTGACGGCGGTGCCCGGCCCCTCCGCCGTGCTGACGGCGCTGACCATCGCCGGTCTGCCGACCGACCGCTTCTTCTTCGAAGGCTTCCTGCCGCCCCGCGAAGGTGCCCGCAGAAACCGGATCGGCGAGATTTCAAAGATCCCCGCCACCCTGGTGCTGTTCGAGACCGGGCCGCGGCTCGCCGACGCGCTGGCCGACCTCGCTGCCGGCCTGGGCCCGCGCGAGGCGGCGGTGTGCCGCGAACTGACCAAGCTGCACGAGGAAGTCCGGCGCGGCGACCTCGCCGGTCTCGCGGCGGCTTATGCCGCAGGGGCCGAGACCCGCGGCGAGGTCGTGCTGGTGATCGCCCCGCCCGCCGCGGAGGCCGCGACCGCGCCGGAGGAGATCGACGCCATGCTGGCGACGGCCCTGCGCGCGGCCTCGCTGAAGGATGCCGTGGCGACCGTCGTGGCCGCGACCGGAGCGCCGCGCCGCGACGTCTACCAGCGCGCGTTGGCGCTCGCCCGGGAGACGCCCGATGAGCCGTGACGACGGAACGCCGCCGCCTCCGCGCAAGCCCGTGCGCGCGGTGCCGAGCGGCGTCGGGCCGACCGGTTTGCAGGGCCGGCGAACGCTCAAAGGTCCGGGCGAAATCGGACAGCCGGCATCCGGCCCGTCGCCCAAGCCTGTCCCGACCGAAGCATCAGGCCAGCCGAACGGACAGCCGAAGCCGCCGCCGGCGCCGAAACGGCAAGCCGCGATGAAACTCGGCCTCTCGGCCGAGAGCCGGGCCGCTGCCTTCCTGATGGCGAAGGGCTACCGCATCATCGCCCGCCGCTACAAGACGCCGGTCGGCGAGATCGACATCGTGGCGCAGCGGCTCGGAACCGTGGTGTTCGTCGAGGTGAAGGCGCGCACGTCGTTGGACGCGGCGGCGGAGTCGATTTCGCTGCGCCAGCGCAGCCGCATCATCGACGCGGCACAATACTGGCTCGCGGCCCATCCGAAGACCGAAGGGCTGGCGTTGCGCTTCGACGCCATCCTGATCGCCCCCGGCTCGCTGCCGCGGCACCTGCCCGGCGCCTTCGACGCCAGCACGTGAGACCGCGGCCGCGCGCGGCCTCGGCCTCGTCATTTGCACCAGGAGCCTCCCGTGACGACCAAGACCTTCATTCAACCGGCCGGCATGGCGGAAGCGGTCGGCCCGTTCTCGCGGGCCGTCCTGGTCGGAGATCACCTCTACATTGCCGGCACGACGGCGCTGAGCCATGTCAGCGGCGACTATTACGAGCGCTACGTCCCGCCCGACATCGAGGCGCAGACGCGGCTCACGCTCGACAACATCCGGGCCTGCGTCGAGGCTGCCGGCGGCACCATGGAGGACGTCTTCAAGGTGGTGATCATGCTGAAGAACCCCGCCGACTACAAACGCATGAACGCGGTGCGGGCCGAGTACTTCAAGACGGATCCGCCGATCAGCACCTGCTTTCGCGCCGAGGTGATGCGCGACGACATCCTGGTCGAGATCGAGGCGGTCGCGCTGATCCGGCCGAAGGGCTGACCGGACCGGCGCGGTCGATCGGCGAATTTTCAGTCGCCGGGCTTGATGTTGCCGGCGCGGATCACCTCGGCGTATTTCGCTTCCTCGGTGTCCATGAAGCGGGCGAAATCGGCCGGCGCGGACCCGATCGGGTCGATGCCCTGCTCGATCAGCTTGGCCCGCACGTCGGGCTTTTGCAGCGCGTTCGTCACGGCGGCATGCCATTTGTCGATCACGGCCTGCGGCGTTCCGACCCGGGCCACCAGCCCATACCAGGACATCGAGACGTATCCCGGATAGCCGCTCTCGATCACGGTCGGAACGTCCGGCAACGAGACCGAGCGCTGCTCGCCCGCGAAGGCGACCGGCCGTGGCCTGCCGGCCTTGATGTTGCCGTCCATGTGGTCGGCGAGCATGAGGTCCACGTGATCGGCCAGGACGTCGGTCAGGGCGGGCGCGTTGCCCCGATAGGGCACATGCACCATCTGGACGCCGAGGCGGCGCAGCAGAATCTCGGTGCCGAGATGGCCCGAGGAGCCGTTTCCGAACGACGCAAAAGTCGCCGATCCACCCTTGCTCTTGATCCAGGTCACCAGTTCGCCGACATCCTTGGCCGGCACGTTCCGGCTGACCACCAGGACATGCGGCGAGGCGGCGACGAGGCTGACCGGCACGACCTGGGAGCGCTCGAACGGCTTGGCGGCGAGCAGCAGCGGCGTGATCAGGAAGCTCGCGGTGTTGAACATCAGCGTGTAGCCGTCCGCCGGCGCGTTCAACAGCGCCTGCGCGCCAATCACGGTGCCGCCGCCGGTGCGGTTCTCGACCGCGATGTTGGCCTGCCACTCCTCGGCGACCGCTTGGACGATGGTGCGGGCGACGATGTCGGTGCCGCCGCCGGCCGCCAGCGGCACGATGATGCGGATCGGGCGGCTCGGATAGGCATCCTCGGCAGGCGCGGGAGCCGGGACGGCGAGCACGGCCGCCGCGAGCAGCACGGTCAGAGGGCGCATGGAGTTCTCCGCTGGGGGCGGCCGACGCGACAGCCGCGCGGGGGTGAGACGGGACAGCGAGCGGCAGCAGGCTAACAGCCATTCCCGAGGGCTGGCTACCCAGCGCCGGTCGAGCCGGCCGCCGGGGGGCCGGCCCCACCGGACCGGCTTGTGCCGTCATGCGCAGAACAGGCGTTGCGCGACAACCCCCGCCCGAGCCGGGCGTTTGCGGGTCACGCCGCCTTGGCGGCTGTGCCGGCACCCTCGCTGCGGAGCCGGGTGAAGAAGCCTTCGACGGCCTGGGCGAGGTCCTGGGTGTCGCGGGTGAGGCCGCCGATCTTGTCGAGCACGTCGGCGGCCGAGCGGCTGGTCTCTTCGATCGCCCCGGTGACGCCCGAGATGTTGCCGACCAGCATGGCATTGCCGCGGGCGGCGAGCTGGGCGCTGCCGGAGATCTCGCGCGAGGCGGCGTTCTGCTGCTCGATGGCGCTGGCGATCGTGGTGGTGACCTCGCTGATCTGCCGCATGGCGGCGCCGATCTCGCCGACCGCCTCGGCGGCGCTGCGGGTCGACGACTGGATGGCGCCGACCTGCTCGGAAATCTCACCCGTCGCCTTGGCGGTCTGCCCGGCCAAGGCCTTGACCTCCTGGGCGACGACCGCAAATCCCTTGCCGGCCTCGCCGGCCCGGGCCGCCTCGATGGTGGCGTTGAGGGCGAGCAGATTGGTCTGCGCCGCGATCGCCTGGATGAGCTGCATGACGTCGCCGATGCGGATGCTGGCGGTGGCGAGCCCCTGGATCTCGGCGACCGAGCGGTCCGTCTTGGCGCTCGCCTCGGCGACGATGCGGGTGGCGTGGCCGACCTGCCGGCCGATCTCGCCGACCGAGCTCGACAGCTCCTCGGCGGCGGCCGCGACGGTCTGGATGCTGGTCGAGGCCTGCTCGGTGGCGCCGGCGGCGGAGCCGGCCTCCTGCGCAGCGCTCTGCGCCATGCCCGTGATCGTCTCGGCGGCGGTGCGCATCGACGCGGCGTCGGAGGTGACCGACTTCAGGATATGCTCGACCGAGTGGCGGAACGCCTCGATCGCCTCCTCGACCCGGCTGGTGCGGCCGGCGATGGCCTCGGTCTGGGCCTTGACGGCGAGCCCGAGCTCCTTGTTGCGGGTCATCGCGGTCTCGAACACCGCGACGGCGCGGGCCAGCGAACCGATCTCGTCCTGTCGCGCCGCGTAGGGGATCTCGCCGGTGTGGCGATCCTCGGCGACCGCATCGATGGTGTGCGTGATGGCGGAGAGCGGTCGCGCCACCGCGCGCCAGATCACCACGGCGCCGATCGCCGCGAAGGCGAGCGCGAAGCCCGCGATGGCGTCCTGGATCATCGTGCTGGTCGCCGTGCGCGCCTCCAGCTCGCGCGCCCGTTCGGCCCGGACCGCATACACCTTCGAGAGCTCCTCGAGATCCTTGTTGAGCGCCGTGCGCACCGCCCGGTTGGCGTCGTTGTCGCCCCACTCGCGGCCGGCCGCCGACGACACCTCGACGGCACGGCGCACCAGCTCGCGGCGGAAATCGCGGAACTGCTCGACCCGCTTGGCGAAGGCATCGAACTGGGCGGCATCGTCGGCCCGCACGGTGCCGCGCCAGTCCTGCATGGTGCGGTCGATCTGGCCGTTGAAGGCGAGCAGGCCGTCGCCGTAGCGCTTCACCACGGCCGGCTCGGCCGACATGTAGACGCCGCGGGATTCCATCACCACGGCGTAGATCAGCCCGTTGATCCGCTCGATATTGCGAGCGCCGCGGGCGGCCGACTCGATCTCGGCGGCGAGCTGCGACTGCAGCGAGGCGCTGCGGTTGCCGACGACGGCGAGCGCCGCGAGCGCGAGACCGAGGATGACGAAAATGGCGTAGAGCTTGGCGGCGATGGACACCCGCGCGATCGCGTGCAACACGGACAATCTCCAATAAGGCTTCGGCGAACTATCTAAACTTTAGCCACACCTCGTTAAGTATCCGTTCTCATCAACCCAGATCTGGCACATCGAGATGAAATATCGAGTCGCAGTGCAGATGGATCCCATCGAGCGGATCAATATTCGGGGCGATTCCACGTTCGCCCTGCTGCTCGAAGCCCAGGCTCGCGGCTTCGGACTAGCCTATTATACGCCAGAAAGGCTTATTTTGCTGAACGGCCAAGTATTCGCGCGGGTGACGACCTTGTCGGTCCGCGACGAGCCAGGGCAACACTTCAGCTTAGGCGAGGAAAAACGCGAGTCGCTCGGCGCTTTCGACGTGATCCTGATGCGCCAGGACCCGCCCTTCGACTTGGCCTACATCACGGCGACCCATCTCTTGGAGCGGGTTCACCCGCGCACCTTCGTGGTCAACGATCCCGCGCATGTGCGCAACGCGCCCGAGAAGATCTTCGTCACCGAATTTCCCGACCTGATGCCGCCGACGCTGGTCACCCGCGACCGCGAGGAAATCCAGTCGTTCCGGGCCGAGCACGGCGACATCGTGATGAAGCCGCTCTACGGCCATGGCGGCGGCGCGGTGTTCCGCGTCACCCGCAACGACCTCAATTTCGGCTCGCTCTACGACATGTTCTCGGTGACGTACCGGGAGCCGTGGGTGATTCAGAAGTTCCTGCCGGCGGTGGCGCAGGGCGACAAGCGCATCATCCTGGTCGACGGCGTGTTCGCCGGCGCCGTCAACCGCGTGCCGGCGGCCGACGACCTGCGCTCCAACATGGTGCGGGGCGGCGCCGCCAAGCCGACCGAGCTCACCGCCCGCGAGCGCGAGATCTGCGAGCGGATCGGCCCGGCGCTGCGGGTGCGCGGCCTGCTGTTCGTCGGCATCGACGTGATCGACGGCTTCCTCACCGAGATCAACGTCACCTCGCCGACCGGCATCCGCGCCATCAAGGCTCTCGGCGGCCCCGACATCGCGGCGCTGATCTGGGACACGATCGAGAGGAAGCGCGGCGGCTGAGACGCAGCGCCCGTCCCGACCCGCCGCCCTCAGCCGACCGAGAACAAATCCGGCTTCGCCGCCTCGCGGCCGAAAGGCAGCCGGTACCAGGCGCGCTGCGAGCCGCGGACGCTGTCCAGCAGGGTCTCGATATCGCGGGCCGACGCCTGCGCCTCGGCACGCGCCTTGCGCGCCTGCTGCAACTCCTGCTGAAGCACACCGACGTCGATCATCGCTCCCCTCCGAACCGCGAATGCTGCAAGCCGCGACACGGAAGTTATCCTAATGTATCCTAAATGTTCTGTAAATGTTCTTTTTCTACAATCCGCACGCGTGTCCGGTTGTAATTGGTCCGCGATCGTTCTCGTCCGAACGGTCGACGTCGGCGCAAACTAATCTCGCCGGGCTGCCATCGACGGCAGTCCGGCCCGCAACCCATCCGGGAGAGTCAACGCGGCTGCTTCTCGGCCTTCAGCCGCGCGATCGCGGCCCGGATCGGGGCGAACGGGCCATATTTGTGCTGCTGCTCCGGGAAGCCGTCCGCATAGGGCCCGTAAGGCGTGTCGACGGGCTTGGCGAGGAGGTCGGGAAAATCCTTGTCGAGGCCGGCGCGGTGCGGCCGCGGCTGCGACACCATGAAGGCGGCCAGATCCCAGGCGTCCTCGGCCGAGAGCTGCGGGTTCAGGTAGTCGGTCCCGTGCGGCATGTTGAAGTGCAGGAAGTTGGCCGCGGTGATCAGCCGCGCCATGCCGGCGCCGTCGTTGAAGCTGTCCGGGCCCCACAGCGGCGGCACCATGTAGCCGAGATCGGTGGTCGGCAGGCTGCGCCGCAGCCCCTGCCCGTCGGTGTTGTGGCAGTCGAGGCAGGTCTTGGCGTAGAGGGTGCGGCCGCGGGCCGGATCGGCGGCGCGGTCGAGCTCCGGCATCGCGCCGGTGCCGAGCCCGGCGACCGGCCGGCCGGCCGGATAGCCGATCGAGAGGAACCGCACATAGGCGACGAAGGCGCGCATCTCGGGCGACTCCGCCGGCAGCGCCCGACCGTTCATGCTGCGGGTCATGCAGCCGTCGATGCGGTCCTCGATGGTGATCTCGGCGCCGGCCCGGGCGCTGTATTGCGGAAAGCTTTCGAACAGGCCGTAGATCGGCAGGCCGAACTTCTTGGTGCCGGCCTGCAGGTGGCAGTTGCCGCAGGCGAGATTGTTGCCGGCAAAGCGCTTTTGCGGATCGGCGACCTCCGGCCCGATATGGGCGTAGGTGGCGGTGACGAGGTCGCGCCCGCGCCGCACCAGCCGTCCCGCCTCGTCGTCGGGCAGGCTGCCGGGCTCCGGCGCCGCGAGCACGCGATCGGGACCACGCGGCGGATCGGCCGGCTGAGCGAGCGCGAGCCCGGCCGCCGCGGCGGAGAGGCACAGCACCACGGTCGCAAGGCGCATCGACGGATCTCCTGTTCGGGGCGCAGCGGGAGCGCCACTGTGCCGGGCTCCGGTGACCAAACCGTCAAGGTGCGGCGCGCGCCGGCGCGACGCGGCGGCGGCGCCTCACAGCGGCGGCTCGTAGGCCTCCGCCTTGCAGGCGATGCTCTGCTCCTCGAGGTCGAGCTCGCGTTCGATCCGGCGGCGCGATTCGTCGGTGATCTCGCCGTCGCGCTCGAGCTTGTGGAGATGCTGGCGCTCCGCCTCGATCAGGTCCAGCCGCAGCTTGGCACTCAGCCTAGCGGTCTCGAAGCTGCCCTCCAGGTCGCGCGGCACCATCCGGGTGCGCTGCTCGTTGCGCGCCGCCAGCAGCGCCGAGATGTCCTCGTTCACGTCGGCGCGGGTTTCCAGCTCGAGGAGCCGCGCCTGCGCCACCTCGCTCGCCGAATGGCGGGCGCGCAGTTCCTGCTCGCGGATGACGCGGCTCTCCGCCGTGCCGATCGCGGCGAGGCCGAGCCAGCGCATCACCACGGGCATCATCAGGCCCTGCCCGACCAGCGTCATCACGATGACGCCGAACACGACGACGACGACGAAGTCGCGATAGGGAAAAGGCTGGCCATTCTGCAGCACGAAAGGCAGCGCCAGCGCGGCGGCGAGCGACACCACGCCGCGCACCCCGACGAAGGCGATCATGAAAGGCCGTTGCCAGATCGGTGCCGGATCGCTCGCCTGCACCCGCGAGGACAGCCAGCGCGGCAGATAGATGGCCGGGAACACCCAGACGAAGCGGGCGACGACGCAGATCGCCGTGGTGACCAGGATGCCGACCACGATCTCGCGCGGCGAATGCGACTGGATGCGCTCGAGCAAGGCGCGGGCCTGCATGCCGGTGATCAGGAAGATGAAGCCCTCGATCAGGTAGACGAGCAGGTCCCAGAAGAAGACGCCCTGCAGGCGGGTCGCCGAGGAGATCAGCAGCGGGCCGTTCCAGCTCACATAGAGGCCGGCCGCGACCGTCGCCAGCACGCCGGAGCCGCCGACATGCTCGGGCACCCAGTAGCAGAGATAGGGCGTCATCATCGACAGCGTGATCTCGACGCGCGGATCGCGCGCCCAATGGCGCAGCCGCAGGCTGATCCAGCCGACCGCGATGCCCCAGAAGATCTCGCCGACCACGATGGCCCCGAAGGTGCCGGCCGCCTCCGGCAGCGAGAACATGCCGGTGCTCACCGCCGCCACGGCGAAGCGGTAGAGGATCAAGGCGGTGGCGTCGTTGGCGAGGCCTTCGCCCTCCAGCACCACCAGGATGCGGCGCGGCAGGCCGAGCCGGCGCGCCAAGGCGAGCGGGGCGACCACGTCGGGCGGCGACACGATGGCGCCGAGCACGAAGCCGACGCTCCACGGCAGGCCGAGAATGTAGTGCGCCCCGGCCGCCACCGCGACCGTGGTGAACACCACGCAGCCGAAGGCCAGGAGCGAGATCGAGCGCAGATTGAAGCGGAACTCGCGCCAGCTCATGGCGACGCCGGCCAGATAGATCAGCGGCGGCAGCACCACCAGAAGCACGAACTCGGGGGCGAGCTCGATCGGCGGCAGGCCGGGCACGAAGGCGATCGCCACCCCGGCGATCACCAGGATGATGGACGGGGCGACGTTCAGGCGCCGGGCCAGCACGGCCACGACGACCAGGACGGCGAGCAACAGGAGCAGGGTCTGAATGATGGCGGTCATCCGCGGGAAACTGAGGGAGTTCGCCGCGGCATGCAAGGAGGCGCACGCCGCCGTGCGGAAATGCCGGCCGTCCCGTGCTCCGACTCGTCATACGCGGGCTCGACCCGCGTATCCATCTCTGGAAAGCAGCTCAGTTTCAGCAGCTTGATGGATGGCCGGGTCAAGCCCGGCCATGACGCGAAGGGGCGAAGCCCGTGAAGGCTGGTATAAGATCGTCGCAATGAGCCCGGGGCCGTCCCTTCGCCGATCCAGAACGCTCGCCGGCTGGCTGAAGCTGGCGGCGGTGGTGGTGCTCGTGCTGCTGCTGATCCCGTACGTCGTCACCCCGTTCTACCTGATCGGAAATCCGGTCTCGACCCTGATGCTCGGCCGCTGGCTCACCGGCGCCCGGGTCGAGCGACAATGGGTGCCGCTCGCCGAGATCGCGCCGGTGCTCCCCGTCACCGTGATTGCCTCGGAGGATGGCCAATTCTGCCGCCATCGCGGCATCGATCTGGCGGAAATCCGCGACGCCGTCGCGGACGGCGACCTCGGCGATGTGCGCGGCGCCTCGACGCTGTCGCAGCAGCTCGCCAAGAATCTCTTTCTGTGGCCGGGCCGCAGCTTCGTGCGCAAGGCGCTGGAGGCGCCGCTGGCGCTGTGGCTCGATCTGGTGCTCGGCAAGCGCCGGCTGATGGAGATTTACCTGAACATCGCCGAATGGGGCCCGGACGGCGAGTTCGGCGCCGAAGCCGGCGCGCGAAAGGCCTTCGGCCGCTCGGCCCGCGACCTCACGGCCGGCCAGGCCGCCCTGATGGCCGCCATGCTGCCCGATCCGCACCGGCGCAATGCCGCCCATCCCGGCCCCGGGCTGCGCCGGCTCGGCGGGCTGTACGAGCGCCGCGCCACCCGGGTGCTGACGCGTTGCGTCGCCACCCGACGGTGAGCGCGGCCGCCGGCTGGTCTCAGTCGTCCTCGCGCCGGGACGGCGTCGCATCCGGGGCAGCCGCAGCGCTCGGCGGCGCCTGCATGCCGGTGGTGAGGAACGGCATCGCGTATTTGAGCGCGCCGTCGACGTCGGACAGCGTGAAGCCGGGGCCGAACAGGTGCTGCAGCCGGCCGTTGTCGGCGCGGATATACATCATGGCGCCGTAGACGCAGGTGAGCCGCCAGAACAGCTCCGCCTTCGACAGGTCCGGGCAGGCCGCCGCGGCCGCCTCGACAAAGCAGCGCCCGACCGAATCGTAGACCTGGAAGAGGATCCGCTTGACCTCGGGATTGGGGTCGGTCGAGGCGCGGCCGGTCAGCAGGTTGAACCGCCGCCCCTCCTCGGTCTTCGACAGCCGCAAGGTCGGCCCGATGAAGGCCTCCAGCACGTCCTGGATGGCCGGCCGGCCGCCGGCGTCACGCATGCACTGCGTCAGCAGGCGCTCGCGCTCGGCATTGATGCCGTCGAGACGCCGCCCGAGCACCGCCTCGAGCAGCCCTTCCTTCGAGCCGAAGTGGTAATGCGCCGCGGCGATGTTGGAGCGCGCCTCGTCGGCGATCTGGCGGGTCGAGACATTGCTGTAGCCGCTCTCGGCGAACAGCCGTTCGGCGGCATCGAGGATCCGCTCGCGCGTCTCGCGTCCCGCCGCGCTCGCCCGCCGGCTCCCGATCGCGGTTCGAATCGCTGTACCCACCACGTGCTCGTCTCGATCTGCCAAGGTGATAGCCATAATTCAAGCATCTGCTTCAAGCAAGTGATTGACAAAAATTCCGGCCCATGGTGTCGTTCGCGCGCCCCATCCTCGGGGCGAGCCGGCCGCAATGGTCGACCGCCTGCCCGCCTCTGTCCCGAGCGCGTCCGCATCCATGGTCCAGCGCATCATCGATCTCTCGATCAGCATCGACAACGAGCTGGTCAGCGACCCGCCGATGGCGCGGCCGAAGATCACCTATCTGGACCACGGCCAGACCTTCGACCGGATCGGCGCGTTCTTCCCGGGCCTAACGCTCGAGCGGCTGCCGGACGGCGCCGCCTGGGCCATCGAGAAGATCGAGCTGACCACCCACAACGGCACCCATCTCGACGCGCCGTATCATTTTCATCCGACCATGAACCATGCGCTGGTCGCCGGCGGCGAGCGCTCGGCGACCATCGACGAGATCCCGCTGGAGTGGTGCTTCAAGCCCGGCGTGAAGCTCGATTTCCGGCATTTGCCCGACGGCTATGTGGCGACGCCCGCGGACGTCGAGACCGAGCTCGCCCGCATCGGCCACACACTGGCGCCGCTCGAGATCGTGCTGATCAACACCGCGGCCGGCGCCCGCTACGGCCAGCCCGACTATCTCGATTCGGGCTGCGGCATCGGCCGCGACGCGACCCTCTACCTCACCGAGCGCGGCGTGCGCATCACCGGCACGGACGCTTGGTCGTGGGACGCGCCGTTCGCGGCGACGGCGAAGCGGTTCGCCGACACCGACGACGCCGCGCTCATCTGGGAAGGCCACAAGGCCGGCCGCGAGATCGGCTACTGCCACCTGGAGAAGCTGCACAATCTCGAGCTGCTGCCGCCGACCGGTTTCACGGTCGCCTGCTTTCCCGTGAAGATTCACGCCGCCTCGGCCGGCTGGACCCGCGCCGTGGCGATCCTCGACACCTGATCGGCAGGCCGCTCCCCCGCATCACCGACCTGTCGATGCACGGTCATGTCACGCGAAGAAGGGCTGTCATGAGACAAATTTTTGGACGAGGAGCTGGACTGGGGCGCGGCCTGGGATCGGCTCTCGCGCTCGCATGCACTCTGTCGATCGCGCCGGCGGCGGCGCAGACCTGGCCGTCGCGGCCGATCGAGCTGGTCGTCCCGTGGACGGCGGGCGGCGGCGTCGACATCGTCGCCCGCGCCATGGCGCAGGCGATGTCGGGCCAGCTCGGCCAGAACGTCTTCGTCACCAACCGCGAGGGCGCCGGCGGCACGCTCGGCTTCCGCCAGCTCCTGGCCGCCACCCCGGACGGCCACATGCTCGCCGCGGGTCCGGCGACCCCGGTCACCAATGCGCCCTATCTGGTCAAGGGCGTCGCCTACAACGCCGATTCGTTCGAATACATCTGCCAGTATTTCGAGAACGTCTTCGCCGTGGTGGTGCGGGCCGACTCCAAATACGCCACCGCCAAGGACTTCGTCGCCGCCGCGCAGGCGAGCCCGACCGAGCTGACCTATGGCAGCCCGGGCGTCGGCTCGATCGGCCATCTGTCGGCCGAGAACATGGCCGACGCCCTCAAGCTCAAGGTCCAGCACATCCCGTTCCGCGGCGATGCCGCCGGCCTGCCGGTGCTGCTCAAGAGCGACATCGATTTCCTGGTGCCGGCGCTGTCGTCGGTTCGCGGCCAGACCGTGCGGGTCCTGATGGTGTTCTCGGAGCGGCGCCATCCGTCGCTGCCGGACGTGCCGACCGCCAAGGAGCTCGGCGTCGAGCGCTCGCTGTCGCAGGGCCTCAACGGCCTGTTCGCGCCGAAGGGAATCCCGGCTTCCGTCAAGGCGAGCCTGGAGCGCGCCTGCGCAACAGCGATCACGTCCGAGAGCGTCGTCAACGCCCTCACCAACACCGGCCAGACGGCCGAGTATCTCGACAGCGAGCAGTTCCGCGCCCGCATCGTCGCCGACTACAAGCTCAAGGGCGAGCTGATCCAGCGGCTGGGACTGAAGGGCGAATAGACCATGGCAAAGACGCCTGAAGGCAGCGCCGGCAAGCGGCCCGTCATCGTCACCTGCGCGCTGACGGGCGGCGGCGACACGGTCGGCAAGAACCCGGCCGTGCCGGTGACGCCCGAACAGATCGCCGTCTCGGCCGTCGAGGCGGCCCGGGCCGGCGCCGCGATCGTCCACATCCATGTGCGCGATCCGGCGACCGGCAAGCCGGCGACCGAGCTCGCGCTCTACCGCGAGGTGGTCGACCGCATCCGCGCCGTCGACGCCGACGTCGTCCTCAACATCACGACCGGAGCCGGGGCGCGCTTCATCCCGTCGCAGGCCGACCCGAAGGTCGGCGGCGAAGGCTCGACGCTGGCGCCGCCGGAAGTCCGCGTAAGGCACATCGAGGCGATCCGCCCCGAGATCTGCACGCTCGACATCACCACGATGAATTTCGGCGAGTTCGTCTTCGTCAACACGCCGGCGCATCTGCGGGTGATGGGGAAGGCGGTCGCCGCCGCCGGCGTCCTGCCCGAGCTCGAATGCTTCGACAGCGGCAATATCCGGCTCGCCCTGCGGCTGATCGAGGAGGGCGTGCTGCGCCAGCCGGCCATGTTCCAGATCTGCCTCGGCGTGCCGTGGGGCGCCCCGGCGACGACCGAGGCCATGATGTTCATGAAGGACATGCTGCCGGCCGGCACCTTCTGGACCGGCTTCGGCATCGGCCCGGCCCAGTTCCCGATGGTGGCGCAGGCACTGCTGCTCGGCGGCCATGTCCGGGTCGGCCTGGAGGACAATCTCCATCTGGAGCGCGGCGTGCTCGCCCCCAGCAATGCGGCGCTGGTCGAGAAGGCGGTGCGGATTGTTCGGGCGCTCGACGCCGAGCCGGCCAGCCCGGCCGAGGCGAGGCGCCTCCTGGGGTTGCCACGGGCAGCCGCTTGATATCCCAACGGTTGCGGCGCGGCCTGCGACGGCGTCGCGGGCCGCCGCGGGGACGATATCGGTCGCCGGCGGACGGCCGTGTCATGTCAAGGACTTGGCGCCCGCCCGTGCCCCGCGAAAACCGCTCTAGCCAGGCCGGAGCGCATGCTCTATAAGCCCGACCTTCCGGAAAACCGGGCCTCGGCGCGCCTTCGCAGCCGGCCCCTGTCGAGGAGACCGCACCCATGGCCGTGCCGAAACGAAAGACCTCGCCCTCCCGTCGCGGCATGCGCCGCTCGGCCGACGCCATCAAGGCGCCGACCTATGTCGAGGACAAGGATTCGGGCGAGCTGCGCCGCCCGCACCATGTCGACCTGAAGACCGGCATGTATCGCGGCCGCCAGATCTTCACCAAGAAGACCGAGGAATAAGGCCCGCCCGCGCCGCCCGGCGGCGCGTCCGAGCCTCTGCGGGGCCGCGACCCGGATCGCGGCGGACGTCTGGCGTTTTTTCGCGCCGGACGTTTTTGTGCGTCCAGTACCGTGGTGTCACTGGACTGACGGCGCCGACGTGCTTTAACGACGCGGCATTCGAGACTCTGCCGTTTCGAGGACCTGCCGATGTTCATCCTCGGGTTTCCGCTGCTCGTCGTCCCGTTCGCGCTCTACAACATCGTCGCCTTCCTGCTGCGCGGCTTCGTGTGGACCGACCCGATGGTGCAGGTGACGATGATCTCGCAGGCACCCTTCGTGCTGAGCTGGGGCGACGGCCTGATCGTCGTCGCGCTCTTCTTCCTGTTCCTGGAGATCGCCAAGGCGACCCGGATGTCGCGCCGCAGCGTCGTCGATCACGTGCTGTCGCTGCTCCTGTTCATCGCCATGCTGGTCGAGTTCCTGATGGTCAAGGAGACCGCCACCGCGACCTTCTTCCTGCTGCTCGCCATCGCCTTCGTCGACGTGATCGCCGGCTTCACGGTGTCGCTGCGCACCGCGCAGCGCGACGTCTCCTTCGAGACGGTGCGGGCCTCGGACGCGTGATCCCGACGGGCATCGCCGGCTGTACGCCCGGTTCCGGCAACGGGCAGGCGGCGTCGAGGCCGTCCTCGATGGCGCGTGTCGCAGCGCGCGCCAAGGCCCTGACGCCCCCTCACGCCGCGAGATCAGCCACCACGGCATCGAGAATGGGAAAGCCGGAGCGGGTGACGCGCAGGCGGCCGGAGGGCGTGGTCTCGACGAAGCCGTAGGCGTGGAGCTCGGCGATGCGGGCCGGATCGAGGGCGCGGCCGGCGATCCTTTGGAAGCGTTTCGGGTCGATGCCCTCGGTGAGGCGCAGCCCCATCAGCAGAAACTCGTCGGCCTGCTCGGGGCGCGTCACGATCTCGTCGACGACCAGGCCGTGGCCGGCGGCCTCGACCTGCTCCAGCCATTTCTCGGGCCGCTTCTCGGTCGCGGTGGCGATGCGCTTGCCGGCGACATCGAGGCGGCCATGCGCGCCCGGGCCGATCCCGGCATACTCGCCGTAACGCCAGTAGACCAGATTGTGCCGGCATTCGGCGCCGGGGCGGGCGTGGTTCGACACCTCGTAGGCCGGCAGCCCGGCGAGGCTGCAGACCTCCTGGGTGGCGTCGAACAGATGGCGCGCCGCATTGTCGCCCGGCACATGGAGCTTGCCGGCGGTTTCCAGCGCCGCGAAGGGCGTGTCGGGCTCGATGGTGAGCTGGTAGAGCGACACATGCTCGGCCGCCTCGCCGAGCGCACGACCGAGCTCCTCGCGCCAGGCGATGGCCGTCTGGCCCGGGCGGGCATAGATCAGGTCGAACGAATAGCGATCGAACACGCTGCGGGCGACCGCGATGGCGGCGAGCGCCTCGGCCGCCGTGTGCATCCTCCCGAGCGCCCTCAGGGCGTCGTCGTCGAGCGCCTGGACGCCGAGCGAGACCCGGTTCACGCCGGCGCTGCGGAAGCCGCGGAACCGCGTCGCCTCGACCGAGGTCGGATTGGCCTCGAGCGTGATCTCGGCGTCGGGCGCCACGGTCCAGTGCTTCGCCACCGCGTCGAGCACGGCCCCGACCGTGTCCGGGCCCATCAGCGACGGCGTGCCGCCCCCGAAGAAGACGGTCGAGACGGTGCGCGAGCCGGTCCGCGCCGCCGTGGCGGCGATCTCGGCCGCGAAGGCGCGGACGAAGCGCTTCTGGTCGACCGCGCCTTGCCGGACATGGCTGTTGAAGTCGCAATAGGGGCACTTCGACAGGCAGAACGGCCAGTGGATATAGACCCCGAAGGGCGTGTCCTCGCGGGTTTCGGTCTCGGCGAGGTCGAGCACGTCAGCGCTGCTCAAGGCACGCCTCCGCGAGTTGCAGGAACGCACGCGCCCGGTGCGAGAGGCCGCGGCCGCGCGGCGGAAGGCCGTGCTTCTCCTCCGCCGGCATCTCGCCGAAGGTACGCGAATGCCCGTCGGGCAGGAACATCGGATCATACCCGAAGCCGAGTTGTCCACGCGGCGGCCACACCAGGATCCCGTCGACCCGGGCCTCGAAGTCCTCGCGGTGCCCGTCCGGCCAGGCGACGCACAGGGCCGAGACGAAATGCGCCCGGCGTGCGTCCGGCGCGGTCGCGCCGCGCTCCAGGAGCTTCTCGTGGATGTCGGCCATGGCGCGGGCAAAATCCTTGTCCGGGCCGGCCCAGCGGGCCGAATGGATGCCGGGCGCGCCGTCCAGCGCATCGACCACCAGGCCGGAATCGTCGGCGAAGGCGGGCAGCCCGGTCGCCGCCGCGGCGGCCGCCGCCTTGATATGAGCGTTCTCGCGAAAGGTCGTGCCGGTCTCGGGGGGCTCGGCGAGGCCGAGCTCGCCGGCCGAGACGGCGTCGACGCCGAAGGGGGCGAGCAGATCGCGCATCTCGCGCAGCTTGCCGGCATTGTGGGTCGCGACGACCAACCGGCCGGTCAGCAGGCGATGCGCGTGCGGGCTCACATCACGGCCATTTTCTGCAGCTCGATCAGGCGGCCGGTGCCCTTGCGGGCGAGCCCCAGGAGGACCAGGAACTCGGTCTCGCTGAACGGCACCTTCTCGGCGGTCGCCTGGATCTCGACGATGCCGCCGTTGCCGGTGAGGACGAAATTGGCGTCCGTGTCGGCGGTGGAATCCTCGGCATAGTCGAGGTCGAGCACGGCGAGGCCGTTGTGGACGCCGCACGACACCGCGGCGACGTGATCGCGTAAAACCTCGCCGCCGCGCAGCATGTCGCGCGCCTTCATCCAGGCGAGGCAGTCGTGCAGCGCCACCCAGGCGCCCGTGATCGAGGCCGTGCGGGTGCCGCCGTCGGCCTGGATGACGTCGCAGTCGATGGTGATCTGCCGCTCGCCGAGCGCCTCGAGATCGACCACGGCGCGCAAGCTGCGGCCGATCAGGCGCTGGATCTCGACGGTGCGGCCGGTCTGCTTGCCGGCCGAGGATTCGCGGCGGGTGCGCTCGCTGGTGGCCCGCGGCAGCATGCCGTACTCGGCCGTCACCCAGCCGCGCGCCTGGCCCTTCAGCCAGGGCGGCAGGCGGTCTTCCAGGGTCGCCGTCACCAGCACATGGGTATCGCCGAACTTCACGAAGCAGGAGCCCTCGGCGTATTTCACCACGGCCCGTTCGAGCGAGATGGCACGCAGCTCGTCGGGCTGGCGGTGACTCGGACGCATCGGGGCACTCCTCGAACAGGCTTTGGGGACAAGGCCGGACCGTGCGGGCGGCGGGCGCCGCGCGCATGACGATCAGCGGCTCGCTTGTAGGTCTCTGCGGGCGGTGCGGCAAGGCCCCCTGGCGCATGACGCCGCCTTGCGCTCGGGGGGACGGAGGGACAAGTCTGTTGTCCCCGGCCCTTTTGCGAGACGCACCCCGTGTCCCAGGACTTCCCGATCTCTCCGAGCGCCAGCCTGGTGCAACTCAACGAGCGCTCCCGCGAGATTTTTCGTGGGATCGTCGAGAGCTACCTGGCGACCGGCGAGCCGGTCGGCTCGCGCAATCTGTCCCGCATGATCGCGATGACGCTGTCGCCCGCCTCGGTGCGCAACGTCATGCAGGACCTCGAGCAGGCCGGCCTGATCTACGCCCCGCACACCTCGGCGGGCCGGCTGCCGACCGAGTTCGGGCTGCGCTTCTTCGTCGACGCGCTGATGCAGGTCGGCGACCTGCCGGAGGACGAGCGCCGCTCGATCGAGGCCCAGGTGGCGACCGCCGGCCGGTCGATGGAAAGCGTGCTGACCGAGGCCTCGACCATGCTGTCGGGCCTCACCCGGGCGGCCGGCGTGGTGCTGACGACGAAGTCCAATGCCCGCCTCAAGCATATCGAGTTCGTCCGGCTGGAGCCGACCCGGGCCCTGGTCGTGCTGGTCTCCGAGGACGGCCAGGTCGAGAACCGCGTCGTCGACCTGCCGCCCGGCCTGCCGAGCTCCGCCCTGGTCGAGGCGACCAATTTCCTCAACCGCCACATCCGCGGCCAGACCATCCTGGACGCCAAGGCGGCGCTCGAAGGGGCGCTGACGGCCGGCCGGGCCGAGCTCGACCAGCTCACCCAGCGGATCGTCACGGCCGGGCTGGCGAGCTGGTCGGGCGGCGACGGCGACGAGCGGCGGCTGATCGTGCGCGGCCACGCCCATCTGCTGGAGGACCTGCACGCGCTGGAGGACCTCGAGCGGGTGCGCCAGCTCTTCGACGAGCTGGAGACCCAGCGCGGCCTCGTCGACCTGCTCGGACGGGCCGAATCGGCCGAGGGGGTGCGCATCTTCATCGGCTCGGAGAACAAGCTGTTCTCGCTGTCCGGATCGTCGACCATAGTCTCCCCCTACCATGATGCCGCCGGCCGCATCGTCGGGGTGATCGGGGTGATCGGGCCGACCCGGCTCAACTATGCCCGCATCGTTCCGATGGTCGACTACACGGCCCGGGTGGTCGGCCGCCTGCTGGGCGGCTGAGCGCCGCCCGGGCGGCGCGGCGGGCGGGCCGATATGCCGGCCGAAACGCTTGATTTTCCGGCCTCGCAGCCCGATATGCGGGGGCGAAACTCATAACCGTACCCGTCAGAGATGGACCGACCGCCATGACCGACAGCAAGGCAGACGCCGCGGCCGCCTACGAGGCGACGAGCGCGGCGGCGCCCAGCGCCCCCCCGACGACCGCCCCCGCCGATCCGCCGCCGGCAAGCCCGTTGCAGGCGGAGCCGCAGGTCGACGTCGCCGCGCTCGCCAAGGAGGCCGCCGACAACAAGGACCGGCTGCTGCGCACGCTGGCCGAGATGGAGAACCTGCGCCGGCGCACCGAGCGCGAGGTCGCCGACGCCCGCGCCTACGGCATCTCGGGCTTCGGCCGCGACATGCTGGGGGTCGCCGACAATCTCCGCCGCGCGCTCGCCGCCGTCGCGCCGGAGAGCCGAGCGGACCTGCCCGCCCCGATCGTCGCCTTCATCGACGGCGTCGAGCTGACCGAGCGCGAGCTTTTGAAGGCCTTCGAGCGCAACGGGGTGAAGAGGTTCGATCCGGTCGGCGAGAAATTCGACCCCAATGTCCACCAGGCCATGTTCGAGATCCCCGATCCGACGGCACCGACCGGCACGGTCGTGCAGGTGCTGCAGTCCGGCTTCATGATCGGCGACCGCGTTCTCCGTCCGGCGATGGTGGGCGTCGCCAAGGGCGGCCCGAAGGCGGCGCCAGCGGCGCCGGCCTCGACCGGGACCGAGTCTTCCGGGACAGCCGGAGCCGGACCGGGAGCGTCGTAAGGACGTTCCGGCGCGCGCTTCCAGTGCTGAGGCAGAAGCCCCGCGTCCCCGGGACTCAAAGCGAATATCGATAGAATTTGGTGTCGACGTCCATCACCGGGAACGACGGCGGAAGCTGCGATCGCGCCACTTCGACGAAGCCGTTCTTCTCGTAGAAGCGGTGTGCGGCGAGGAACTGCGCCGTCGTGCCGAGATGGATGGTCGCCAGCCCCCGGGCCCTGGACCAGGCGAGGGCGGTGCGCAGCAAACGACCCGCCGTACCGTGGTCGCGGCCGCGATAGCCGGGGGACACGAACATCTTGCGCAAGGCGGCCCCGGCCGCGCCGATATCCTTGAGCGCGATCGTGCCGACGACGCGGCCATCGTGCTGCGCCACCCAGAAATTGCCGTTGCCCGTCTGGTAATAGTGTTCGACGTCCGACAGGTCGGGTTGCTGCGCGGCCGTGATGGCAACGCCGAATTCGTCCCGCTGGATCGAAACGATCAGCTCGATCACGTCGGTCCGATCGATCCCGACATATTCCCGGACATCGACTCGCTCGGACATCGGGCTGTGCATCCTGCCTTGCGCGTGCCCTACCCTCGCGTGTTGACCCCGTCGCGGACGGCTCGGAAGCGGCGGAGCGCGTCCGACCAGGCGTCGTCGCGGGCGATGCCGACGATGCGCAGATAGGCACCGGAGCCGAACCGCACCCATTGCACCAGCTTGATCGGCGCGTCGGTCTTGGGGTCCTTGCCCTCGGCCATCACCTGGTGGGTGTGGGCACCGCCGCCGCCGAGCCGCAGCATCTCGGTGCCGACGACCCGCACGTCCTTGTAGCCGCCGAAGCCGGCCAGAAGGTTGCGGGCGAAGGTGTCGCGGGCCGAGTTCTCCTCCGGCCCGCCGCGACCGACCGTGACCAGCAGCAGCGGCTGCTCGGCGGCGTCGAGCGTATCCTTGGGTCCGTCGGTGAGCAGCGCGCCGTTGCTGCCGATCACCCGGATCGGCCGCATGCCCGAGAGGTCGTCGAGCCGGATCGGCAGCAGGCGGAGCTGCTCCTCGATCGGCACCTCGGTGCGCACCGCGAAGGAGGCCAGCATGTCGCGCACGGCGGCGTCCGGATAGGCCTTGGCGGACTCCTCGGGGACCTGGACGATGACCAGCGCGGCGCCCTCGCCGGCCGGCGCCAGCAGCAGCCATTTGCGCACCGCCTTGCCCTCGGCCTCCTGGCGGCCGGCCACCAGCGTGCCCTTGCCGCCGGCCGGGAAAGCCTCGCGGCGGTCCTCGGCGATGCCCTGCTTCTTGATGCGGTCGCGGGCGATCTGCTTGGCCGTCTCGGCGAAGGGCTGGCCCGTCACCTCGAGCAGCAGCACCGAGGCCCCCGTGTCCTTGTCCTCGAAGCCGGGGAAGCGCTCGCTCGCCTGCAGGCCGGGCGCCGGCGACAGCCCGATCCTCTGGCCGATCGGATAGACCGGGTCGGCCGCCCGGGCCGGGACGACCAGGGCGGCGGCCGCCAGCGCCGTGACCAGGGTCAGGCCGGCCAGCACGCGGCCGCAGGCAAACGGACGAAGCTTTCGAACCATCGACATGTCCTCGCGCCCCGATCGGCTCGGCCGTCCGGGTCGAGGACTGATGTCAGCCCAATGCGGCGCGGTTCGGGCAGACGGGCCGTCGACGCAGATCTGCGCCCCGCTCGCTGTCCGGCGGACCAGCCCTCAGGCCGGCGCAGCGCCGCGGCGGGATCGGCGCACGCCGCCCGCGGCAGGCGGCAGCGTGCCCTGCGGCGCGGTCTCCTGCGGCATGAGGTCGTAGCGGCGGCCGTTCGGCATCACCACATAGCGGGACACGACACGCAGCGCGCCATGGCGGTCCGGCTCGCCCTCGATCACCAGACGGGTCCCGACCGGAAATCGGCGGGGCAGTCGCTGCTTGGGGGTCATGGCAAAGCTCCAGGAGCAGTCTTCCGGGCGGCCGCGAACGGGCCGGTGGACCACGGGCGCGGCGGCCGGGCAGAGGCCGATGCGCCCGAAACGCCAATCTGCCCCGCGGCAGACAGATCGACGGCGGCTTCGCAGCCGGCCTGTCGACATGCTAGGAAGGCGTGATGACAAGGGCATGTCGGCCATGAGCGCCACCCTGACGACCAGCATCAAGGCTCCGGATCTCGCCGCCCAGATGGGCGACATCGGCCGGCGGGCCCGCGCGGCCGCGCGCGTCATCGCCCGGTCCGCCGCCACCGACAAGACCGAGGCGCTCGGCGCGATGGCCGAGTCGGTGCGCGCAGCCGCCCACGACATTCTCGCCGCCAATGCCGAGGACGTGACCGAGGCGCGCAGCCGCGGCGCCACCGCCGCGCTGATCGACCGGCTGCGGCTCGACGACAAGCGCATCGGCGCCATGGCGGACGGCATCGCCGTGGTCGCCGGCCTGCAAGATCCGGTCGGCGTCGCGATCGACGCCTGGACGCGGCCGAACGGCATGCGGATCGAGCGCGTGCGGGTGCCGCTCGGCGTCATCGGCGTGATCTACGAGAGCCGGCCGAACGTCACGGCCGACGCCGGCGCGCTGTGCCTGAAGGCCGGCAATGCCGTGATCCTTCGCGGCGGCTCCGACGGCTTCCGCTCTTCGCGCGCCATCCACAGGGCGCTGGTCGAGGGGCTGCACGCCGCCGACCTGCCCGAGGATGCGATCCAGCTCGTCCCCACCCGCGACCGCGCGGCCGTCGGCATGATGCTGGCGGGCCTCGACGGCAATCTCGACGTGCTGGTGCCACGCGGCGGCAAGGAGCTGGTCGCCCGCGTCCAGGCCGAGGCGCGGGTGCCGGTGTTCGCCCATCTCGACGGCAACTGCCATGTCTATGTCGACGCGGCGGCCGACCTCGCGATGGCCAAGAGCATCGTCCTCAATGCCAAGATGCGGCGCACCGGCGTCTGCGGCGCCGCCGAGACCCTGCTGGTCGACCGCGCCGCGGCGCCGACCCATCTGGCGCCTCTCGTCGGCATGCTGCTCGACGCCGGCTGCGCCGTGCGGGGCGACGCCGCCGCCCGCGCGGTCGATCCGCGCGTGACCGCGGCCGTCGAGGAAGACTGGTTCACCGAGTATCTCGACGCCGTCATCGCCGTGAAGGTGGTGGACGGCGTCGCCGACGCCATCCACCACATCGAGCACTACGGCTCGCACCACACCGACGCGATTGTCACCAACGACGGCGCCGCGGCCGAAAAATTCCTCGCCGAGGTCGACTCCGCCATCGTCCTGCACAATGCCTCGACCCAGTTCGCCGACGGCGGCGAGTTCGGGTTCGGGGCGGAAATCGGCATCGCCACCGGCCGGCTGCACGCCCGCGGCCCGGTCGGCGTCGAGCAGCTCACCACATTCAAGTACCGCATCCGCGGCTCGGGACAGACCCGTCCATAGGGTCCGACTGATCCTCCCGGCCGGGAGGGGGCGCGCGGAGCCGGAGGGATCGTCGAATTCCATGCCCATGGCGTACCAATCGCCCCGGCCCATCCCGGCACGGGATGACGCGGCGCTCAACGGCCGCGACTACCGTGTTCCGCCCTACGCGCCCGGCATGCGGGTCGGCCTGTTCGGCGGCACCTTCGATCCGCCCCACGAGGCGCATCTGGCCGCCTGCCTGCTGGCCATGCGGCGCCTGCAGCTCGACCGGGTGTGGTGGCTGGTGACGCCCGGCAACCCGCTCAAGAACACGGCCGGCCTCGCGCCGCTGGCCGAGCGGATCGCCGCCGCCCGCGCGCTCGCCCACCATCCCCGCATCGACGTGACCGGCTTCGAGGCCGCCGTCGGGGTGCGCTACACCTACGACACCGTCAAATACCTGGTGACGCGCTGCCACGGCGTGCGCTTCGTCTGGATCATGGGCGCCGACAATCTGCGCAGCTTCCACCGCTGGAACAATTGGCGCGGCATCGCGTCGCTGGTGCCGATCGTGGTGGTCGACCGGCTCGGCCCCAGCCTCTATGCCAGCGCCGGCGTTGCCGGGCAGGCGCTCGCCTTCGCCCGCGTGCGCGAGGAGAACGCGGTGCGTCTGCCGATGCTGCGGCCGCCCGCCTGGGCCTTCCTGCACGGGCTGAAATCGCCGCTGTCCTCGACCCAGTTGCGGGCCAGGCGCCGGCCGACGGCGGCCGAGATCGCCGCTGCGCGGCGGAGCGAGGCCGCATCGGGCGGCAACGGCAGCGCCGAGGCGACCGCCGAGACGGCGTCCGTCGGACCCGACGCGCCGATTGTGGCCCGGCCGCCCGAGTCCGAAAGAAACCGCCGGCAGGGCACCGGGGGAGGTTGAAACCGTTTACCCCGACCACCTATCTTGTGAGTCTCCCGGGCAACGGGCCCGGGTCTTGCTTGAAGGAAGGTCCCCTGACGACATCTGTGCGCCCGCGGGCGAGCGCTCAACGAAAGCCCGCCGTGGTCTCCCGTTCGGTATCCTCCGCTCCGGCGGCTTCCGCTTCGGCGTCAAAGCCGCGACCCGATGCCGACGAGACTCTCCGTCTGGTCCTCACACGCCTCGACGACATGAAGGCCGAGGACACCACCACCATCGACCTCCGCGACAAGTCGACGATCGCCGACACCATGGTGATCGCCAGCGGCCGCTCGAGCCGCCATGTCGGCTCGATCGCCGACCGGGTGATCGAGGACCTGCACAAGGCCGGGCTGAGGGCCCGCGTCGAGGGCATGCCGCATTGCGACTGGGTTCTGATCGACGCCGGCGACGTGGTCGTCCACGTGTTCCGGCCCGAAGTCCGCAGCTTCTACGCTCTCGAGAAGATGTGGGCCGGGCGGGACACGGGCACGCGCCGCGCGAGCTGAGCCCAGCGGAGCGACCATGCGGCTCGTCGTCGCCGCCGTCGGCCGCATGAAAGCCGGGGCCGAGCGCGAGCTCGCCGACCGCTATCTCGACCGCCTGGAGAAGGCCGGGCGGGCGATCGGCCTGCGCGGCGTCGAGGTGATCGAGATTCGCGACAGCCGCGCCCAGGAGGTGGAGCGCCGCCGCCTCGAGGAGGCGATCGCACTCGCCAATGTGATCCCGGACGGCGCCGCCACCGTGGTGCTCGACGAGCGCGGCGACAATCTCGACAGCGGCACCATCGCGGGCGAAATCCGCGCCTGGCGCGATTCGGGCCGCGAGGCCGCCGTGTTCGCGATCGGCGGCGCCGACGGGCTCGGACCCGAGATCAGGCGCCGCGCCGACGTGACGCTGTCGTTCGGCGCCGCCACCTGGCCGCACCAGCTCGTCCGCGTGATGCTGCTGGAGCAGCTCTACCGGGCGGCGACGATCCTGTCCGGCCACCCCTACCACCGCGGCTGAGGCGGATTGCGAGCCGGAATCATGGACTCCAATTCATCTTCGCCCGCCCGCAGGGACGCGAAGCCGCCCCAATCGGCCGCTACGAGCGTGCCGTTCCCAAGTTCCGCGATTCAGGCCCGACCGCGCAACCGATGACGCCGAGCCACGCCCTCCGACCCGCGCATGCCGCGCTCGCGCTGGCGTTGGCATTCGCCTGCGTGGCGGTGCCGGCGGTGCCCGGGCGTGCCCAATCGGAGCGCGCACCGCGCGGCCCGGCGACGCTCGACAGCATCCGCCAGCGCGACCAGGAGCTCGAGTCCATCAAGGCCGAGCAGAAGCGCGCGGTCGACACCGAGAAGGCGCTGCGCGCCGAGATCGACCGGCTCGGCGAGGACCGCCGCAAGCTCAACCAGACCATGATCGACACCGCCGCGCGGGTGCGCGGGGCCGAGCAGGCGATCGCCGCCATCGAGTCGCGGCTCGACCTCCTGGAGAGCACCGAGCACGGCATCAACGGCTCGCTGGAGGGGCGCCGCGCCATCATCGCGCAGGTGCTGGCCGCCCTGCAGCGGCTCGGCCGACGGCCGCCGCCGGCCCTGCTGGTGTCGCCCGACGACGCGCTGAGGTCGGTCCGCACCGCGATCCTGCTCGGCGCCGTGCTGCCGGAGCTGCGCAGCGAGGCGGAGGCGCTCGCCACCGACCTCGCCGACCTCGTGCGGGTGCGCCGCGAGAGCGCCGCCGAGCACGCCAAGCGGGCCAACGACCTGGCCGTCCTGTCGGAGGAGCGCACCCGTCTCGGTCTTCTGGTCGAGGAGCGCCAGCGCCGTCTCGGCGAGGTCGAGAAGGAGCTCGACGGGGCGCGCCGCCGCGCCATGCAGCTCGCCCTCCAGGCCGACAATCTCAAGGATCTGATCGCCCGGCTCGAGCAGAATCTCGATTCGGCCGCCCGCGCCGCGCGCACCCAGGCCGACCGCCAGGCCGACCGCCAGCCGGCCGAGCCGCGCCGCGACCTCGCCGCCCTGAAGGATCCCGGCCGGCTCGCGCCGGGCGTGGCCTTCGCCTCTGCCAAGGGCCTGCTGCCGCTGCCGGTGAACGGCGCGCGACTGCGCGAGTTCGGCGCCTCGGACACGCATGGCGGGACCGAGAAGGGGTTGTCGATTACCGCCCGCGCGGGCGCGCAGGTGACGGCGCCGTGCGACGGCTGGGTCGTCTATGCCGCCCCTTACCGCTCCTACGGCCAGCTCTTGATCCTCAACGCCGGCGGCGGATATCATGTGCTGCTGGCGGGCATGGAACGGATCACGGTCGACCTCGGCCAATTCGTCCTGACCGGAGAGCCCGTAGGGACGATGGGAACGAGCGGCCCGGCCACGGCAAGCACCGCCGCCGCCGGTGCCGCACAACCGATTCTCTATGTGGAATTCCGGAAAGACGGCCTCCCCGTCGATCCATCCCCATGGTGGGCAACCAACGATAGCGAGAAGGTCCGCGGATGATGCGAAAGACTTCACTGGTTCTCCTCGGGGCCGCGGCCGGCGCCGCCCTGACGGTGTTCGCGATCCAGCCGCCGACCACCGGGCTCCTGTGGTCCAGCGCCAAGGCCGCGTCGACCGACACCTATCGCCAGCTCAATCTGTTCGGCGACATCTTCGAGCGCGTGCGCTCGCACTATGTCGAGAAGCCCGACGATTCGAAGCTCGTCGAGTCGGCCATCAACGGCATGCTCAACGGGCTCGATCCGCATTCGAGCTACATGGATCCGAAGAGCTTCCGCGACATGCAGGTGCAGACCCGCGGCGAGTTCGGCGGGCTCGGCATCGAGGTCACCATGGAGGACGGGCTGGTCAAGGTGGTGGCGCCGATCGACGACACGCCGGCCGCCAAGGCGGGCATCCGCGCCAACGACGTGATCACGCATCTCGACGGCGAGGCCGTGCAGGGCATGACCCTGAACCAGGCGGTCGAGAAGATGCGTGGCCCCGTGAACACCAAGATCAATCTGAAGGTGATGCGCAAGGGCGCCGACAAGCCGATCGAGATCGCCATCACGCGCGACATCATCCGGGTGCGCTCGGTGCGCAGCCGGATCGAGGGCACCGACGTCGGCTACATCCGCGTCACCCAGTTCAACGAGCAGACCACCGAGGGCCTCAAGAAGGCGATCGGCGACATCACGGCGCAGATCCCGCCCGAGAAGCTGCGCGGCTTCGTCATCGACCTGCGCAACAATCCGGGCGGCCTGCTCGACCAGGCGATCTCGGTCTCCGACACCTTCCTGGACCGCGGCGAGATCGTCTCGACCCGCGGCCGCGATCCCGACGAGACCCAGCGCTTCAACGCCCGCCCGGGCGACCTGACCAAGGGCAAGCCCGTGATCGTGCTGGTCAACGGCGGCTCGGCCTCGGCCTCCGAGATCGTCGCCGGCGCCCTGCAGGACCACAAGCGCGCGACCCTGGTCGGCACGCGCTCGTTCGGCAAGGGCTCGGTGCAGACCATCATCCCGCTCGGCGCCGGCAACGGCGCGCTGCGGCTGACCACGGCCCGCTACTACACGCCGGCCGGCCGGTCGATCCAGGCCAAGGGGATCGTGCCGGACATCGAGGTCCTGCAGGAGGTACCCGAGGAGGTGAAGTCGCGCGCCGAGATGCGCGGCGAGTCCTCGCTGCGCGGCCATCTCAAGGCGGACGGCGAGGAGCAGGCCGGGTCGCAGTCCTACGTGCCGCCGGAGGCCAAGGACGACAAGGCCCTCAACCTCGCCCTCGAGCTGATGCGCGGCACCCAGGTGAACGCCGCCTTCCCGCCGAGCGCCAAGGCCGCCTCCGTGCCGAACTGAACGGCGCGCGCGCCCAACCGAGCTCGAAGGGGCGGCCGCAGGGCCGCCCCTTTCGTTTTAGGGCCCATTCGGTTTGACCCGGCGCCGACCGCATCCGTGTTTCCAACACGTGACGGAGTGCGTCGCGGAGCCACCGGCGCGAATCGCGTGTGCTAGATTCGCGGCGTGATTCGCGAGGAGTCCTCGGTGGCCGGCGACGACCTGGAAAAGCCGCTCGGCGTGACGGAGCCCGGGCGCAAGCGGCGCCATATCCCGATCGGCATGCCGATCGCGGCCCTGCTGGTGCTGTGCCTCGTCACCTTCGTGGGCTGGGCCTTCGTGGTCGACGATCCGCTCGGCGGCGAGCCGGTCGTGGTGGTGAAGCTGCCGGCCGCGCTCCCGGCCGCGGGCGGACCTGCGGGCGGCGCCGCGCCGGCGCCCGCTCCGTCCGGGGCGGAGGCACCGGCCGCGCCCAAGGTCGAGGCAGCCGCCGCTACCCCGGCACCGGCCGGCCCGGCCGCGGGCGGCCAGACCATCACGATCATCGACGGCTCGACCGGCAAGCGGCAGGAGGTCACGCTTCCCGCCGCGGGCGGCGCGGCCGGCGGCGAGGTCAAGCTCGCCGCGGTCGAGCAGAGCCTGCTGGAGGCGACCCGCCACGGCCACGTGCCGCGCATCGGCCTCAACGGCGGGCGTCCCTCGGTTGTCTATGCCCGCAAGCCGCCGCCCCTCAGCGACGGCGCCACCGCCCGGGTCGCCCTGGTGATCGGCGGCCTCGGGGTGAGCGCGACCGCCACGGCCGACGCGATGAAGAAGCTGCCGGGCGTCGTCACCTTCGCGTTCGTGCCTTACGGAAACGAGGTGGACAAGCTGGTGGCGAAGGCCCGCGGCGAAGGCCACGAGGTGCTGCTGCAGCTCCCGATGGAGCCGTTCGAGTATCCCGACAACGACCCCGGCCCGCAGACCCTGCTGACCTCTCTGACGCCCGAGCAGAACATCGACCGCATGCAGTGGGCGATGAGCCGCTTCCAGGGCTATGTCGGGATCGTCAACTACATGGGCGGCCGCTTCACCTCGACCGAGACGGCGATCGGCCCGGTGCTGCGCGAGGTGGCCAAGCGCGGCCTCGTCTATGTCGACGACGGCTCCTCGCCGCGCAGCCTCGCCGGCCAGTTCGCCGGCGCCAACAACCTGCCCTTCGCCAAGGCCGCCGTGGTGCTCGACGCGGTGCCCTCCAACGCCGAGCTCGACCGGGCGCTGGCCAAGCTGGAGGCTGTGGCGCGCGAGTCCGGCAGCGCCGTCGGCATCGCCCGCGCCCTGCCGCTGTCGATCGAGCGCCTCGCCCAGTGGGCCAAGCAGGCGGAGGGCCGCGGCATCGTGCTGGTGCCGATCACGGCGATCGCGGCCAAGGCCAAGGCGAGCTGATACCCGTCTTTCCTGTCCTCGCCATTCTCCGTCATTGCCGGGCTCGACCCGGCAATCCATCAAGCTGCGGAAAATGCTCTTCTTTCGAAGGGATGGATCGCCGGGTCGAGCCCGGCGATGACGGCGATGAAACTCCCGGTGAAGCCGTCGGCGAAAGCGGCTAGATTTGCGGTGCCCGCTCGGCGCCCCGCCGCGACCCCCGGATGTCCGGAGTTTTCATATGAGAGCCGTCGCCACGTTCGTCGCCCTCGCGATCCTGGCCGCGCCGCTGCCGGCGGCCGCCGCCGACGACGCCTATCCGACCCGTCCCGTCACCATGGTGGTGCCGTTCGCGGCCGGCGGCACCTCGGACGTGATCGCCCGCATCGTCTCCGAGCAGATGAGCCAGGCGCTCGGCCAGCGCATCCTCAACGAGAACGTCCCCGGCGCCGGCGGCTCGACGGCGCTGGCCCGCGTCGCCCGCGCGGTCCCCGACGGCTACATGATCGCCATCGGCAATGTCGGCACCAACGCGGCCGCCTACACGATCTATCCCGAGATCAAGTACACCAACGACGACTTCGTCCCGATCGGTCTGGCCGCCAAGACCGTGCCGGTGATCGCGGTGCGCAAGGATTTTCCGGCAGCCGACCTGAAGAGCTTCATCGCCTACGTGAAAGCCAATCCCGGCAAGGTCAATCTCGGCCATGCCGGCATCGGCTCGTCGAACTATCTCATCTGCAAGACCTTCATGGCGGCGGCCGGCATCGATGTGACGCTGGTGAGCTATCGGGGCGCCGCCCCCGCCCTCAACGACCTGATGGGCGGCCAGGTCGACGGCGTCTGCGACGCCGCCGCCTCGGTGACGGGGGCGATCCAGAACGGCCTCGTGCGCGGCCTCGTCGTGTCGGCGCAAAGCCGCATGCGCACCCTGCCGGACGTGCCGACCGCCGTGGAGGCCGGCCTGCCGGAGTGGCAGCAGCAGGGCTGGAACGCCCTGTTCGCCCCCAAGGGCACGCCGCAGGCCGTGCTCGACAGGCTGAACGTGGCGCTGCGCAAGGCGGTGGCGAGCGACGCGCTGCAGAAGCGCATGGACGATCTCGGCTCCATCCCGGCGACCGAGGACGAGATGGTGCCGGCGAATGCCGGCCGGCTGGTCACGGCCGAGATCGAGAAGTACCGCAAGGTGCTGGCGCCCTGAGCCGCAGGCGCCACACCGCTGACCATGAGACCCGCATGACCCGCTTCGAAGACCTTCCCTACCGTCCCTGCGTCGGCGTGATGGTGCTCAACCGCGACGGCCTCGCCTTCGTCGGGCGGCGCACCGAGGGGCCCGAGCACGTCGATGCCGTGCACGCCTGGCAGATGCCGCAGGGCGGCGTCGATCCGGGCGAGGACCCGTGGCCGGCGGCGCTGCGCGAACTGTGGGAGGAGACCTCGATCCGCTCGGTCGAGAAACTCGGCGAGATGCCCGAGTGGCTCGCCTACGACATCCCGCGCGCCATCGTCGGCCAGGCCTGGAAGGGCAGGTATCGCGGCCAGACGCAGAAATGGTACGCGCTGCGCTTCACCGGCGACGAGCGCGAGATCGACATCGCCAGCCCGGGCGGCGGCGCCCACAAGCCCGAGTTCGCCGCGTGGCGGTGGGAGCCGGTGGAAAACCTGCCGGGCCTGATCATCCCGTTCAAGCGGCCCGTCTACGAGCGGGTGGTGCAGGAGTTTTCGCGGTTCGCGACGCCGTAGCGGCCGCCCTGCCGGCGACGCGTCGAGCGGCGCGCCGCCCGCTCAGCGAAACAGCGGCTCACGGCGCGCGAACCGCGGCGCCAGCGCGTGGGCCTGCTCGTCCGGCTGCCAGCCGCGATAGACGACCGGATTGATGATGACGGCGCTCGCCGGTCCGGCCCGCAGGAGCACGCTCAGGGCCGGGTTGGTCCACGGCCAATTGTAGCCCTCGAACAGACCGCCGCGATACACCGCCGTCGCCTCGATCGGCACCCGCCCGGTGCGGGTCGTCACCTCCGATTCGAACGTCCTCGCCCAGTCGCGAAAGCCGACCGTGTGCACGAGGAACGGAATCAGCAGCGACCCGAGCAGCAGAAGCGCGACCCCGGAGACGGCGGCGTCCGGCTCGGCGACCGGCCGCCACCCGAGGCTCGCCGAGAACCGCCAGACGATCGTCACCAGCAGGATCCCGAACAGCCCGAGGCCGGCCACGGCCCGCGACAGGTAATGCATATCCGGGGGAAGCCACAGCATCGGCATCGCGACGAAGACGACCGACAGGACCGCGGCGCCGATCAGGGCGGCGCGCCGCGACGACGGTCGTCGCGACACCAGCGCGACCAGGACCGCGATGCTCATGAGGCAGGTGTAGACGACCTGCGGACTGCGGAGCACCTGCTTGACGGCGGCGGCGCCGGCCATGTTGCCGGGGCTGCTCGGAGACAGGATCGACCACGCCGCCACGGCCGCGCCGACCACAAACAGCACCGCCGCCAGCCCGAGCCCGGTCCGGGTGACGGCGGACGCGTCGTCACGCCGGACCAGCCGCACAAGCGACGCGCCGCACAGCAGCGGCCCGAGAAAGACCGTCGCCTCGTAGGACCGCGTCAGCGCGGCGGCGAGAGCGACCAGCACGACGACGCCGCCGGTCCGCAGCGGACCATCCTGGACGAGGATCGCGGCGCACAGGGCCGCCATCGCGTAGGTCAGATTGTACTCGCCGGCGGCGAAGAAGCCCGAATCGAGATAGGTCGCCGCGAATGCCCAGACGAGCAGCCAGAAGCAGCGTGACCGAAACAGCACCAGGAGGGCGCCGGTCCAGGCTGCCAGCGGCAGCACGACGAGGGCGGCGCTGTGCAGCCGGATCAGGCCGTTGAGATCCGCGACGCCCGCCTCGAGCGCCGCCACCACGGGCGCCTGCAGGATCAGATTGGCGAACAGCCGCGGCGGGTCGGTCGTCCAGAACCCGTCCGTCTTCAGGATCTGCAGCAAAAAGTAGGCGCCGTCCCCGTAGAGACCGCGGGCCGACCAGACGCCGGACACGGCCAGCGCGACGATCGCGAGCAGCACCGCGGCGCGGAGCACGGGATCGAGGGTCTTTGACAGCATGGGCCACTCTGTGAGGCGCCGGCGGCGCCGCGCGACGGTGCCGCGTCGGCGGCCGGACCGCAATCGGCAAGATGTCGATCGGCCGACGACCTCACCTGCTGCTCGCCGCCGCTCCGGAGCGTGGTCGAGCGAAGTGGCCGCTCCCGTGGCCGCCGCATTCGCGTGATCGGCGGTGCCGGGGCTCGTCCGCCGGAACCGGGCCGCTCAGTGGAGATCGACGATCTCGATCCAGCTCGCCGACGGCCCGACCGGATAGCGCTTCAACAGCGTCAGGTCGCCCGACGCCTGGTCGATCCTGAAGACCGACAGGTCCGACGACTTCTCGCCGGCGCAGATCAGGAAGTTGCCGCGGGTGTCGATACGAAAGCCGCGCGGCTGCGCCTCGGTCGGTACGCTCTTCACGTAGGTCAGCCGGCCGGTGCCGGGCTCGACCGTAAACACCGCCAGCGTGCTGCTGGACCGCTCGCTCGCATAGAGAAATCGGCCGTTCGGAGCGAGATGAAGGTCGGCAGCCCAGATCGCCGGTCGGGTGTCGGGGGATTCCGCCGCCTGTCCGGCCGCGCTGCGTCCGTCGTGGGGCTTTCCTGGCGCGAGCCCGAGGCTCGCGGGCACGGCCGACACCGACTCGGCGACCGCAAGGAGCCCGGTCGCGGCGTCGACACTCAATCGGGTCACCGTGCCCTGGCTCTCGCTGAGGACATAGACGGACCGCCCGTTCGGCGCGAACCGGAAGTGTCGCGGGCCGGTGCCGGGTGGAAAGACGACCGCGGCGGGATCGTTGGGACGCAGGAGGCCGGTCTTCTCGTCGAACACGAACTGCTCCAGCCGGTCGGCGCCGAGATTGGTCGCGTAGACGAAGCGGTTGGAGGGATCGGCGAGAACCGCATGCGGCTGCTTGCCGGTCCTCAGAACCTGAACCGCCTCGCCGAGCACCAGCCCGGACTCGGAGATCGGGCTGACGGCCAGACTGTCCGCGCCATAGGCGACGGACAGCAGGAACCGTCCGGTGCGATCGACCGACACGAACGGAGCGCTGTGGGGAAGCGGAACGGTCGCGAGCCGGACCAGGTCGCCGGTCACGGAGTCGATCGCGTAGGTCAGGACCGAGGTCGGCCGCGCGCGCACGTGGGCGTACAGGAAGCGCCGGTCGGGGCTGACGGCCATCGGCGTGACCACCTTCCCGGCCTCGACGGTCTTCAGAGGCACGAGATCGCCGGTGTCCTCGTCCAGCCGAAACGAGACGATGTGGCCGCCGTCGGGGTTCGCGACATAGACGAAGGTCCTCGCCTGCAGCGCCGTCACGCCGCCGACGGCAAGCACGGTCGCCACGGCGGCCAGGACGCGGAGCATCCTCTCGACACGGCCCATCCTTCACTCCATCGGTCTGGGTTCGGCCGCAGGTCCTGCTCGTCCGGACGTGCCTCCCACGCCGCGCCGATCGACGACCTCGCACCGTCGTCACCGCTTAGGCTTCGACGAAGCAAAGTTCCATTTTCTAAGTTTCAACCGATGCAAACCGGCGGCGAACGATCCGGCCCTCCGGCCATCGCGGGCGGCGAAGAGGAAGAGCAGCAATGTCCGTTCCGGCGGACACGGCAGATCGGGGCCGGCCGGCGATCAGCCGCGGGGACGTCCGCCGGATGTGCGGGCGGGCCGGGACGACGATGTCACGGCCGCCAGCATGGCGCGGCCGCGGGCCGTCAGGCGCACCGGCGACGCGTCGCGCGTCGCGGCGCCCGACCCGATCTCGACCAGGCCGTCGATGAGGGCATCCTCCCAGATCGACAGCCGCGGGCAGCTCGTCCGCCACGCCTCCATGACGTCCGCATAGTTGCGCGGGTGCTCGGCGAGCCAGCCGAGAAACTGGAGCGTGAGATAGGCGGCTGGTGTGCTCATGCGGGCTCCGTCAAGCGCGCAGCCTTCCGCGCCGGCAGGATGAAAACGTCCTTAACACCGCATTTAACCCAAATTTACTCACGAAAACTCAACTTTTCGGAGAAGTCGTGCGTCATTCTTGTGGGCTAGCCGACCGTCCCGCTCGCCGGCCGTGAAGGCACCGGCAAGACTTCCTTAGAAGATCGGGCGAACCCTGGGGCCGAAGCAACCTCCAGGAACGAGCTCATCCGTGAACCCTCACGTCGCCGCCGCCGTCAGCGCGATCCGGAGCCCCACGATCGCCGGGAAGCTCCTCAGGATCAATGTCGGGCTCGGCATGCTGATCGCCCTGCTGACAATCGTCGCCGTTTCGGCGATAGCGCAGCAGGCGACCCTTCGGGAGCTGATCCGCAATTCCGAGCGCGGCGCCCTGAACGTCGAGCGGATCAACGGGCTGGTCTACGCGACCGTCATGGAGTCCCGCGGCATTTACATGTCGCCCGACGCGGCGGCCGCGAAGCGCTTCGCCGACGGCGTGACGCGGTTCACCGACGAGATCGGCAAGGTCACCTCCGACTGGTCGAGGATGGTGCGCGCGGACGATGCCGTGCGGTTCGCCGGATTCCACGCACGGGTCGAGCAGTTCCGCGCCTTCCGCAAGGAGCTGGTGCGGCGCGCCGTGGATCTCGGCCCGCTGTCCGCACGCAAGTTCGGCGACGACGAGGCCGCACGCGCCGTGCGGGTCGCGCTCAACCAGGATCTCGAAGCCTTGTCGCGCGTCTATCAAGCCCGCGTGGACGAGATCGAGCGACAAACCGCCAGCTCAATTCTGATTTCCTGGTCCCTGGCGCTGACCGCCACAGTGACGTTGGTGCTCTTGATCGCCGGCGCGTTCATGATGCACCGGTCAGTCGTAAAGCCTCTCACCGAGATCAAGGACGCGACTCTCGCGATCGCGGCCGGCCTAGTCGACGCCAAGACCCCTCACACCGACCGCCCGGACGAGATCGGCGCCCTCGCCGGCGCGATCGAGGTCTTCAAGAGCACCATGCAACGCAACGGGGTGCTCGACGCCGAGTCGGCCGCTGCCGTGGTCGAACGCAATCTGATGCTGGGCGTGATCCGTCTGCAGAAGCGCCACCTCGACACGGCGCTCGACAACATGGCGCATGGTCTGCTCGTGGTCGACCGGTCGATGCGGCTCGTCTTCTGCAACAAGCGCTATCTCGAGATCTACGGGTTGCCCGCCGACGCGGCGGAGCCAGGACTGCGGCTCGACGGCCTGCTGAGGCGGCAGATCAAGGCCGGGACGTTCTGCGGCGATATCGCCGCATTCATCCGCTGGATGGCGGACGGCAAGGTGACGTCGGGCGACCTCGAGCTCACCGGCGGCCGGACCATCCGGATCTGCAACCGCACCTTGGAAGAAGGCGGCTGGGTCGCCACCCACGAAGACATCACCGAACAACGGCGGGCGGAGCGTGCCCTCGAATGCACCGAGAGATTCCTCGGCACCGTCATCGAGAACGTTCCGGAAGCGATCATCGTGAAGGACGCGCGCAGTCTGCGTTACGTGCTGCTCAACCAGGCAGCCGATGCGCTCTTCGGCGTCCCTCGATCGGACATCATCGGCAAGACGGCCCGCGAGATCTTTCCCGCGGCAGCGGCCGAGATCATCGAATCCCATGACCGCGCCATGGTGGCCGCGGGGCATATGATGGAATTCCCGGATCACGAAATCGATACGCCGAGAGACGGTCGACGCACCATCGTGTCACGGCGCCTGCCGATCTACGGTCAGGCGGGCGAAGTGACCTTCCTGCTGAGCGTGGTCGAGGACCGGACGGCGAAGGCGGCCGCTGCGCCGCTGCGCCTCGCCGCCGCCGAGTAGGTCCGCGAGCCGGGCCGAAAGCGGGTGATGTCTCGGCTCAGTGCCCGAGCGCGTCCTTGAGAGTCTGGAGCTGGGCGAGTCGCTCGGTCGCCTTGTCGCGGGTGCGGTCGTCCTTGGCGTCGGCGAGGTCTTCCTCGGCGTCCTGGATGGCCTGGCGGATCACCTCGGGCTGAATCTCGTCGACCGGCACGACCTCCTGGGCCAGCACGGTCAGGCCGTTCGGGCCGACCTCGGCGAAGCCGCCACGCACCACGATCATGGTCGGCACATGCTCGCCGCCATAGACGGTGAGCACCCCGGGTCGCAGCGTGGCGACGAACGGCGCGTGGCCGGCCAAGACGCCGAAATCGCCCTCCTCGCCGGGCACGTCCACCTGGGTGACCTCGCCGGAGAACATCAGCTTCTCCGGCGACACGAGCTCGAAATGGAACGTGGACATCTGTTCTCTAGCGAATGGCGAATAGCGAGTAGCGAATAGTTTCAGAGACCATCCGCTGCCGCCCTTCCCGCTTCGCTACTCCCCTATTCGCTATTCGCCACTCGCTATTCGCCTGGGAGCCGCGACTTACGCGGCTTCCGCCGCGAGCCGCTTGCCCTTCTCGACCGCCTGCTCGATGGTGCCGACCATGTAGAAGGCCTGCTCCGGCAGGTGGTCGTACTTGCCCTCGCACAGCCCCTTGAAGCCGCGGATGGTGTCGGCGAGGTCGACGAACACGCCGGGCGTGCCGGTGAACACCTCGGCCACGTGGAAGGGCTGCGACAGATACCGCTCGATTTTTCGCGCGCGCGCGACGGTCAGCTTGTCCTCTTCCGAGAGCTCGTCCATGCCGAGAATCGCGATGATGTCCTGCAGCGCCTTGTAGCGCTGGAGAATCTGCTGAACCTGGCGAGCGACCGCGTAGTGCTCCTCGCCGACCACCCGCGGGTCGAGAATGCGCGAGGTGGAGTCGAGCGGGTCGACGGCCGGGTAGATGCCCTTCTCGGCGATCGAGCGCGACAGCGTCGTGGTGGCGTCCAGATGGGCGAACGAGGTCGCCGGCGCCGGGTCGGTCAGGTCGTCGGCCGGCACATAGATGGCCTGCACCGAGGTGATCGACCCTTTGGTCGTGGTGGTGATGCGCTCCTGCAGGGCGCCCATGTCGGTCGCCAGCGTCGGCTGGTAGCCCACCGCCGACGGAATGCGGCCGAGCAGTGCCGACACTTCCGAGCCCGCCTGGGTGAAGCGGAAGATGTTGTCGACGAAGAACAGCACGTCCTGGCCCTGGTCGCGGAAGTACTCGGCGACGGTGAGGCCGGAGAGGCCGACGCGGGCGCGGGCGCCGGGCGGCTCGTTCATCTGGCCGAACACCAGGGCGCATTTGGAGCCCGTCATGTCGCCGTTGTTCTCGTGCGGGTCCTTGTTGACGCCGGACTCGATGAACTCGTGATAGAGGTCGTTGCCCTCGCGGGTGCGCTCGCCGACGCCGGCGAACACCGAGTAGCCGCCGTGCGCCTTGGCGATGTTGTTGATCAGCTCCTGGATGATCACGGTCTTGCCGACGCCGGCGCCGCCGAACAGGCCGACCTTGCCGCCCTTGGCGTAAGGCGCCAGCAGATCGACCACCTTGATGCCGGTGACCAGGATCTGCGACTCGGTCGACTGCTCCGTGTAGGGCGGGGCGTCCTGGTGGATCGGGCGCGTCTCGGTGTGCGGCACCGGGCCGGCCTCGTCGATCGGCTCGCCGACCACGTTGAGGATGCGGCCGAGCGTGCCGACGCCGACCGGCACGGCGATCGGCAGGCCGGTATCGGCGACGGTCTGGCCGCGCACCAGCCCCTCGGTCGTGTCCATGGCGATGGTGCGCACCGTCGACTCGCCGAGATGCTGGGCGACCTCGAGAACCAGCTTGTGGCCCTGGTTGTCGGTCGTGAGCGCGTTCAGGATCGCCGGCAGAAAGCCCTCGAACTGCACGTCGACGACGGCGCCGATGACCTGGGTGATACGTCCGACCGATGTGTCTTGGGTGGCCATGCAAGTCTCCTTGGACCTCGAGCCGCGGCGCAGCCGGCCCGAGCGATACGCGAGTGAGCGCCTTAAAGGACGGTCAGCTTGACCGGCACGTTGTTGCGCGTGGCGCGCGAATAGGGGCAGATCCGATGGGCGTCCTCGACCAGCGCCTGGACCTTGTCGCGGTCGGCGCCCGGGATCTGGACCTTGATCTCGGCCGTGAGGGCGAAGCTGATGTCGTCCTTGTCGATGCCGATGGCGACCGTCACCTTTGCGGCCTGGCCGTCGACGCCGTGCTTCTTCGCCAGCGCCAGGATCGCCTGGCCGAAGCAGGACGACCAGCCGAGCGCGAAGAGCTGCTCGGGATTGTGGCCCTCGCCGGAGCCGCCCATCTCCTTGGGCAACGCCATCGCCAGCCCGAGGCCGCCGTTCTCGAGGACCGCGCGTCCGTCGCGGCCGCCCTTGGTGGTCGCCGTCGTGGTGTAGGCCATGGGGGTTCTCCTTCTCGGCAGTTGGGCCGGCGTCACAGCGCCTCGGCGCCGGAAATGATCTCGATCAGTTCCTTGGTGATCATCGCCTGGCGGGTTCGGTTGTATTTCAGGGTCTGCTTCTTGATCATCTCGCCGGCATTGCGGGTGGCGTTGTCCATCGCGCTCATCTGGGAGCCGTAGAACGAGGCGGAGTTCTCGAGCAGCGCCTTGAACACCTGCACGAAGATGTTGAGCGGCAGCAGCTCGGCGAGAATCTGCTCCTCGTCCGGCTCGTACTCGTAGGCGGGCGCCGGGCCGTCGGCGGGCGCCCCCTCGAACACGGCCGGGATGACCTGCTGGGCCGTCGGGATCTGGGCGATCACCGACTTGAAGCGCGAGAAGAACAGCGTACAGACGTCGAAGGCACCCTGGTCGTAGAGCGCGATGATGCGCTGCCCGATCTCCTTGGCGGTGTCGAAGCGGAGCTGCCGCACGGCGCGCAGGTCGATCAGGTCGATGATCTCGTCCTCGTACTGCCGCTTGAGCTGGTCGAAGCCCTTGCGGCCGACGCACAGGATCTTGATCGTCTTGCCCTCGGCGATGAGCGCGTTGGCGCGCTCGCGGGCGAGCCGGACGATCGCCGAGTTGAACGGGCCGCACAGGCCGCGCTCGCCGGTGCAGACGATCAGCAGATGGACCTGATCGGTGCCGGTGCCGGCGAGCAGGCGCGGCCCCTCCGGATTGTTCTGCACCGAGGCGGCGATGTTGCCCAGCGTCCGCTGCATGCGCTCGGCATAGGGCCGCGCGGCCTCGGCCGCCGCCTGCGCACGCCGCAGCTTGGACGCCGCGACCATCTGCATGGCCTTGGTGATCTTCTGCGTCGCCTTGGTCGAGGCGATCCGGTTTCGCAGATCTTTCAGGCTGGGCATTCCGTGGTCACCTTTGCGCCCGTACCGGCCTCTGCTCCGTCATGCCCGGCCCCGTGCCGGGCATCCACGCTCGTCATCAGCCCCGCCGAGGACGTGGACGGCCGGGACAGGCCCGGCCATGACGACGACGATCACGCGAACGTCGTCATCACGCGAACGTCTTGGCGTAGTCGTCGACCGCGGCCTTCAGCTTGGCCGACGTGGGGTCGTCGAGGTCGCGCTTGTCGCGGATCGAGTTCAGGATGTCCTCGTGCTTGGTGCGGAACAGCGAGAGGAGGCCCTGCTCGAAGGCGCGCACGCTGCCGACCGGGATCGGGTCGAGATAGCCGTTGACGCCCGCATAGATGACGACGACCTGCTCCTCCATCTTCAGCGGCGAGAACTGCGGCTGCTTGAGGAGCTCGGTCAGGCGGGCGCCGCGGTTGAGCAGACGCTGCGTCGTCGCGTCGAGGTCGGAGCCGAACTGCGCGAAGGCCGCCATCTCGCGGTACTGCGCCAGCTCGCCCTTGATCTTGCCGGCGACCTTCTTCATCGCCTTGGTCTGCGCCGAGGAGCCGACGCGCGACACCGAGAGGCCGACATTCACGGCCGGGCGGATGCCCTGGTAGAACAGGTCGGTCTCCAGGAAGATCTGGCCGTCCGTGATCGAGATGACGTTGGTCGGGATGTAGGCCGACAGATCGTTCGCCTGCGTCTCGACGACGGGCAGCGCGGTGAGCGAGCCCGCCTTGTAGTCGTCGTTCATCTTGGCGGCGCGCTCGAGCAGCCGCGAATGCAGGTAGAACACGTCGCCCGGATAGGCCTCGCGGCCGGGCGGACGGCGCAGCAAGAGCGACATCTGGCGATAGGCGACGGCCTGCTTGGAGAGATCGTCGTAGAAGATCACGGCGTGCATGCCGTTGTCGCGGAAATACTCGCCCATGGTGCAGCCGGAGAACGGCGCCAGATACTGCATCGGGGCGGGATCGGAGGCGGTGGCCGCGATGACGATCGAGTATTCGAGGGCGCCGTTCTCCTCCAGCGCCTTGACGAACTGGGCGACCGTCGAGCGCTTCTGCCCGACCGCGACATAGACGCAGTAGAGCTTGATCTTCTCGTCGCCTGTCGCGTTGAGCGGCTTCTGGTTGAGGATGGTGTCGAGGATGATGGCCGTCTTGCCGGTCTGGCGGTCGCCGATGACCAGCTCGCGCTGGCCGCGGCCGATCGGGATCAGCGCGTCGATGGCCTTGAGGCCGGTCGCCATCGGCTCGTGCACGGACTTGCGCGGGATGATGCCGGGCGCCTTGACGTCGACGCGCTTGCGCTCGGTCGCCACGATCGGGCCCTTGCCGTCGATCGGATTGCCGAGCGCGTCGACCACGCGGCCGAGCAGGCCCTTGCCGACCGGCACGTCGACGATGGCGCGGGTGCGCTTGACCGTCTGGCCTTCCTTGATCTCGCGGTCGTTGCCGAAGATGACGATGCCGACATTGTCGATCTCGAGATTGAGCGCCATGCCGCGGACGCCGTTCTCGAACTCGACCATCTCGCCGGCCTGGACATTGTCGAGGCCGTAGACACGGGCGATGCCGTCGCCGACGGAGAGGACCTGGCCGACCTCGGAGACCTCGGCTTCCTGGCCGAAGTTCTTGATCTGCTCCTTCAGGATCGCAGAAATCTCTGCGGCGCGGATGTCCATCAGCCGACCTCTTTCATCGCGTGCTTGATTGCGTTCAGCTTGGTGCGGAGCGAGCCGTCGACCATGCGGCTACCGACCTTCACGACGAGCCCGCCGATGATGGCGGGATCGACCTGCACCTCGACCTGGACGTTCTTGCCGGTGACGGCGTCCAGGGCCTTCTTGATCTCGGTCTTGTGGGCGTCGGCGAGCGGCTCGGCGACCGTGACCTCGGCCGTCAGCTCGCCGTTGTGGCGGGCGACCAGCTCGCGATAGTCGCGGATCATGTCGCGGATGGCGAACAGTCGACGGTTCGACGCGACCAGCTTGATGAAGTTCGCTGCCGTCCCGGTGATCTTCGCCTCGGCGAGCACCGCGGTGACGGCCTTGGTCTGCTGCTCGGCGTCGAACACCGGGCTGCGCACCAGCCGCGTGAGGTCGGCACTGCCGGCCAGCATCGCCTCGAAGCCGGCGAGATCACGACTCACGGAATCGATCGTTCCGGAGTCCCTGGCGAGATCGAACAGGGCGATCGCGTAACGTCCTGCCATTCCGCCAACGATCGGATCGTTTGCTGCCACGGCGCTCTCTTTCGACGTTGGACACCCAAGGTCCCGCCGCGGCTCCGAAGAACACGCGCAAGCCCCTGGAATTGAAGCGGGACCAGGACTGTGAGGGGCGCCGGAGCGGCCCGCGCCCCGTTGAAAAACCGTCGTTTTGCTAACACAGCCCCGAGGGCGGTGCAATATGGCGAACGTACCGCGAGTGGTGCCGCGAGGCGCGTCGCCGCCCGCGTCGCGACGGGCCGCTGGCGATCCTGTCGGGGCGACGTGGAGCGACGCTGCGGACGACGGATCAGCCGGCCTTGTGACGCGGCCGCACCAGCATCGGTCCGTAAGCGAGGCAGAAGCCCCAGAAGGCGGCGACCCAGGCCGCCGCGGCGGCCCACAGGAGCGGCGTCGCCACCTCGGGCAGCAGACCGCCCAGGATGCGCAGGGCTGCAGCCGCCAGCACGGCCATGAAGATGAACCGGGTCGCCGGTGGCGCCTCGAGCGCGTGGCCGGTGTGGCCGCGCGTCGCCCGCGTCATCACGGCGAGCGTCATGACGCCGGCGGCGCCGACCGACCAGGCATGGATGCCGGCCGCCTCGCCGACCGCCGGCCACACCGCGGCTGCCGCCAGCAGCAGAAAGCCGAGCGGCACGAAGGCGTAGCCGAGATGCAGGATCAGCACGATCGGATCGCGGCCGGTCCGGTCGCCGCGCCATCGCGCCAGCCGCACCGCGTGCGCAAGCCCGGCGGCGGCGAGCGCGACCGCCGTGACGGGCGCTTCGGGCGCCACCAGCCAAGCCGCGAGGCCGAGCACGGCGGCGGCGATCGCCACCGCGTCGACGCGGCCGAACGGTGCCGGCAGCTCACCCGGATTGGACTTCACCAGCCAGTTGCGGGTGAAGCTCGGAATGATGCGGCCGCCGATCAGCACGATCAGCATCACGACGGCGGCGAGCGCCAGCCTGCGGCCCAGCACGGCGCCGCCCCACAGATGCGCCTCGACATGGAAGACGACGTTGGCCAAGGCGAGCACTACGACGATCACCAGGACGCGCAGGTTGCGCCAGTTCTTTCCGGCGATCACCTCGCGGCCGGCGGCGGCGAGCACCAGCACCAGGAAGCTCACGTCGATCAGCGCCACCAGGCCCCAGCCGAGCAGGTCGCCCGCCGCGACCGCCAGTCGGCCGGCCAGCCAGGCGAGCACCAGCACCAGCAGCGGCAGGCCGGCGAGCGGCAGCCGCCCGGTCCAGTTCGGGATGGCGGTGAGCAGGAAGCCGGTCACCACGGCGGCGACGTAGCCGAACAGCAGCTCGTGGGCGTGCCAGTCGGTCGGCGTGAACATCGTGTCGAGGGCGATGTGGCCCTCGTAGACGGGCAGCCAGAGCAGCACGGTCAGCCCGGCCCACAGGGCGCCGAGGAGGAAGAAGGGACGAAAGCCGTAGCTCAGAACAGCCGGCCCGGAAAAAGGCGCGACACGCGGGATGGGGGTCATGGATCGTCCTGGGTCGCGAGGGCCGCCGGGCGCCGACCGGTCGGCCGGGGATTCGGTTCACGGCGCCGGCCATTAGGCGCTGTCGGGCCGCGACGGGAACCGGTCAATTCCGAGACGCTTGATTTTCGTCAAGCTTCTGTTTCTTTGCTGCCGGCGGGGCCTCCATATCGTGGCTGAACGGCTCGGGCGGCCGGTCCTCGTGAACCAAAAGGGAACCACGCACTATGATCACCAGAGCGTTCGTTGTCGTGTTCGCAGTTGCGGCCTCCACCAGCGTCGCGGTCGCCGCCGACGTCGAGGCCGGTGCCGTCCAGTTCCGCAAATGCACGCCGTGTCACAATATCGGTGAGGGCGCGACCAACAAGGTCGGTCCGATCCTCAACGGCCTCGAGGGCCGCAAGAGCGGCTCGATCCCGGGCTTCAACTACTCGGAGGCCAACAAGAACTCCGGCATCACCTGGAGCCACGAGACCTTCAAGTCCTACATCACCGATCCGCGCGCCAAGATCCCGGGCACCAAGATGGTGTTCGCCGGCATCAAGAACGAGAAGGACCAGGAAGACCTGTGGGCGTTCCTGACCCAGTATGGCCCGGACGGCAAGAAGAAGTGACCGCGGCCTGATTTCGATTTCGGACGTCATTCGCGCGCCGACGACTCTGTCGCGGCGCGTTTTTTTTGCGCGATGCGGCCCCGCGGTCGGGCCACGATGGCGTGGCCCCGCCCGCCCTCCGACGCTGCGACCGCCCCGCTTTTTCCGCCCCGACCCGGCGACCTGTCTCTGCCACCCCGCGTATCGCCGTCCGGCCCTGCCGGGGCCGGCGCAGCGCCGACCGCAGGCCGGGACAGTTTTGACCGCAGACGTCTCCATGCGGCGAAGCACCGCGATCCGCGGAACGAGCCGGCGGCAGCCCCGCGCGGCTGACCGTTGATTTTAATGACGTTTTCAAAATCTCGCGTATAGCGAGAGTCTCCCGCTGCAATATCCGAAACACATCGTGATGAAACCGGGACGGCTTGCCATGTTCTGCGCACATTTGCCCGATCTAACCAAGGTTCACCCCAACAACACGGAGACTATACAGCGCATGGCGATGCTGATCCTTGTACGATGTGTTGCAGTGATGATCGCAATATTCGCGGTCGCGACTATTTCATCGCGGGCCGAGGCGTTCAGCCAATCAGGTATTGCTTCGGTCTATTCGGGTGGGCGCACGGCAAATGGTGAGCGAGCCCACGCCGGCGGCATGACGGCCGCCCACAAGCACCTCCCGTTCGGGACCAAGGTGCTGGTCACCAACAAGCACAACGGCCGGTCGGTCGTCGTCCGCGTCAACGATCGGGGCCCGTTCGTGCGGGGCCGGGTGATCGATCTCACGCCGGCCGCCGCGCGGGCCATCGGGTTCTCCGGCCTGGCGCCGGTCTCGCTCGCGGTGCTCGGCCGCGACTGAGCCGAGACCCCTGCAGTTTGGTTTCAGGGAGCGCCGCATTGCGGCGCTCCCTTTTTTTGTGTTCTGCGTCGGGTGCGCAATCGCGTCACACCGCCGTCATGGTCGCCGGCGATCACCGGGCTGGCACGTGGGTTGCTCTGCTGCACTGCCGAGGACAGCCGTCGGCGGCACAAGTCACCGGCGGAGGCAAGGCACAGCATGAGCGTGCGGCTCGGGGACGCGGACGTACACGGTCGACTGTCGTGCAATGCGATGCGGGGGATGGCGCGCCGCATGGTGGCGTATCGATCCGCCGACGAGACCTTTGCGCGCCCGACCGATAGTGTGCGACAAAGGAGCAAAGGTGCATTCTGCGACGACTCGTGTGTGCACTGCATTGATTGCGACGAGTCCGACTGTGCGAGAGGGGGGCCACGATGACGAGTCCATCGATACGACCATGGCCTTGTGCTTCCGCCGGCTGCCCCCGCGAAGCAAGCCCGCCGCTCGGTTGCGGGCTGCGGCACCGGTCCGCATCGTCGACGGATCGTCGCCCCGAGCAACGGCCGGACCTGCACCGCGCGCGCCCGTGAGCGCCCGTCGGTCCGGCTGCGAACCAATCCGTTTCCAGGCCACACCCCTCGCGGAGCTGCAATGATCGAGGTCGCGCGCTATCTGTCCGTCCACCGCATCGCCTATTTCTCGATGGAAGTCGGGATCCGGCAGGAGATGCACACCTATTCGGGCGGCCTCGGGCTGCTGGCGGGCGACGCCGCGCGCTCCGCCGCCGATCTCGACCTGCCGATGGTGTTCGTGACGCTGGCGTCGCGGGAAGGCTCGATCAAGCAGGAGATCGACGCCGACGGCAACCAGATCGACGGGCCCGATCCGTGGAGTCCGGAGGACTGGGCGACGCCGATCGGCGCCCTCATCGCGGTCGAGATCGAGCGCCGGCAGGTCTGGATCCGGCCCTGGCTCTACGACCTGAAGTCGCAGCGCGGCCACCAGATCCCGGTGCTGCTGCTCGACACCAACGTGCCGGAGAACGATCCGCGCGATCGCAACATCACCAACCGGCTGTATTTCGGCGACCAGAAGGATCGCATCAAGCAGGAGGCCGTGCTCGGGGTCGGCGGGGTGCGGGTGCTGCGTGCGCTCGGCTTCACCATCGACACCTACCACCTCAACGAGGGCCACGCGGCGTTCCTGTCGCTGGCGCTGCTCGACCAGCACCGCATCAACCGCATTCCCGGCATCCCCGAGCCGTTCAGCTACGACGTGCACGCGGTGCGAGAGAAGTGCGTGTTCACGACCCACACGCCGGTCGAGGCCGGGCACGACCAGTTCGAATACGACGACGTGCGCGCGATCGTCGGCGACCTGATCGAGTTCGACCAGTTCAAGCTGTTGGCCGGGCACGACAAGCTCAACATGTCGCTGCTCGCCCTGAACCTCTCGCGCTATGCCAACGGCGTCGCCCGCCGGCACGCCGAGACGGCCCAGAAGATGTTCCCGGACTATCCGATCCGCACGGTCACCAACGGCGCCCATGTGCCGACCTGGATGCATCCGGCGATCGCCGATCTGTTCAAGACCATCGCGCCGCACTGGGTCTACGAGCTCGAGGACCTGCTCAAGGCCGACCAGGTCCCGCCCGACGCCCTGTGGGACGCCCACCAGCGCGCCAAGGGCGAGCTGATCGACTATGTCAGGGCGACGACCGGGGTCGAGATGGATCCGGACGTGCCGGTGATCGCGTTCGCCCGGCGCATGACCGGCTACAAGCGGCCGGATCTCCTGTTCCACGACATGGAGCGGCTGCGCGCGATCGGCCAGAAATACCCGTTCCAGGTCGTCATGGCCGGAAAGTCGCATCCGCGCGACTTCGAGGGCAAGGCGATCATCCGATCGATCCACGGTCATATGAGATCGATCAAAGACATGCCGATGGCATTCCTGCCAAACTACAGCATCGACATCGCCAAGAAGCTCGTCTCCGGCACGGACGTCTGGCTCAACAATCCGGTGCCGCCGCTCGAGGCTTCAGGGACGAGTGGCATGAAGGCGGCGTTCAACGGCGTGCTGAACTTCAGCGTGCTCGACGGATGGTGGCTGGAAGGGTGGGAAGAGGGCGTCACCGGCTGGGCGATCGGCAGCGACGGCAGCGAATCGTCGCCGCAGGCGCACGCGGCCGCCATGTACGACAAGCTCGAATCGACCATCCTGCCGCTCTATCACGACGACAGGGCCCGCTGGATCTGGATGATGCAGCAGACCATCGCCAAGATCGGCGCAGTGTTCAACAGCGCCCGCATGATGCGGCGCTACTCGACGGAGGCATATCTCCGCTCTTGAGGCCGGCGCGACGGCGGCGCTGGATCGTCGACGCAGGCATCGCCGCGGCACCGGTCGTCGCGGCGGGTCCTGGCCGCCGGAGCAGGGCGATCGAAGGTTCGGAGGAGAGACTTCTCAACCCCCATACGAGGCAATTCCGTGCGAATTGAGCATTCCTCGCCGGGGCCGCTCGCACGTAGTGCGATGGCCTATGTTCTCGCCGGCGGCCGCGGCAGCCGCCTTCACGAACTGTGCGACAACCGCGCCAAGCCCGCCGTCTATTTCGGTGGCAAGTCCCGCATCATCGACTTCACGCTGTCCAATGCCCTGAATTCCGGCATCCGCCGCATCGCGGTGGCGACGCAATACAAGGCGCACAGCCTGATCCGACACATGCAGCGGGGCTGGAACTTCTTCCGGCCGGAACGAAACGAGAGCTTCGACATCCTGCCGGCGAGCCAGCGCATCGCCGGCGCGAGCTGGTATGCCGGCACGGCCGACGCCGTCTACCAGAACCTCGACATCATCGAGAGCTACAACCCCGAATACATCGTGCTGCTCGCGGGCGACCATGTCTACAAGATGGACTACGAGCCGATGCTCCAGCAGCACGTGGAGCAGAAGGCCGACATCACCATCGCCTCGCTCGAGGTGCCCCTGAAGGAGGCGAGCCATTTCGGCGTGATGCATGTCGACGAGGACGACGTCGTCATCGATTTCGTCGAGAAGCCCGAGAAGCCGCCGCACGTGCCCGGCAACCCGGCCGTGGCGCTGGCCAGCATGGGCATCTACGTCTTCAACACCAAGTTCCTGGTCGACCAGGTCCGCCGCGACGCGGCCGACCCGCATTCGACGCACGACTTCGGCAAGGACATCATCCCGTATCTGGTCAAGTACGGGAAGGCGGTGGCGCATCCGTTCTCGCGCTCCTGCGTGCGCTCTCGCGAGGAGGCCTCGGTCTATTGGCGCGACGTCGGCACCATCGAGTCCTACTGGGAGGCCAATATCGACCTCACGGCCGTGGTGCCGCAGCTCGATCTGTTCGACCACAACTGGCCGATCTGGACCTATGCGGAGATCACCCCGCCGGCCAAGTTCGTGCATGACGAGCAGGGCCGGCGCGGCATCGCCATCTCGTCGCTGGTCGCCGGGGGCTGCATCGTCTCGGGCGCCTCGATCCGCCGCTCCCTGGTCGGCACCGGGGCGCGGATCCACTCCTATTCGTTCATCGAGAACTCGGTGATCCTGCCCGAGGTCGACGTCGGCCGCGGCGCGCGGCTGCGCAACGTCGTGGTCGACAAGGGCACGGTGATTCCGGCGAAGCTCGTGGTGGGCGAGGATCCGGAGGTCGACGCCGAACGGTTCCGGCGGACCGAGAACGGCATCTGCCTCATCACCCAACACATGATCGATCGGTTGTGACCGGCGCGCCACCGATCCTCGTCCTCTCCGTCGTCTCCGAGATTTTCCCCTTCGTGAAGACCGGGGGACTCGCGGACGTCACCGGCGCGCTGCCGGCGGCGCTCGCCCCCGAGAATGTCCGCACCCTGACGGTGATCCCCGGCTACCCGGCCGTGCTCGCCGCCATGCGCGACGTCAGCATCGTGCTGGAGCTGCCCGACCTGTTCGGCAGCCCGGCCAGGCTCGTCCACGGCCGCGCCCGCAACTGCGAGCTGATCGCCATCGATGCGCCGCATCTCTACGACCGGCCGGGCAATCCCTACATGGCGGCCGACGGGCGCGACTGGCCCGACAACGCCATCCGGTTCGGCGCCCTCGGCCTGGTCGCGGCGCGGCTCGCCGCCGGCGAGATCCAGGCGTTCCGACCCGACATCCTGCACGCCCATGACTGGCAGGCCGGGCTCGCCACCGCCTATCTGCGCTACCGCTACGACCGCGGCCCGCGCACCGTGATGACGGTGCACAATCTCGCCTTCCAGGGGCTGTTTCCGGCCTCGCTGTTGTCGGCCCTGGCGCTGCCGCCGCAGGCTTTCAGCATCGACGGCGTCGAGTTCCACGGCGAGATCGGCTTCCTCAAGGCAGGGCTGGCGCTCGCCGACTGGATCACCACGGTGTCGCCGACCTATGCGGCCGAGATCCGCACGCGCGAATACGGCATGGGGCTCGACGGCCTGCTGCGCAGCCGCACCGAGCGGCTCTCCGGCATTCTCAACGGCATCGACGACTCGGTGTGGAATCCGAGCCGCGACCCGCTGATCGCCGCCAATTTCGACGCCCGACGGATCGCCCCCCGGATCGCCAACAAGGCCGTCCTGAAGAAACGCATGAACCTCGCGGCCGACGACGCGCTCCTGTTCGGCGTGGTCAGCCGATTGTCCTGGCAGAAGGGCCTCGACATGTTGGTCGAGGTGCTGCCGACCTTGCTCGCCACCGGCGCCCAGCTCGTCGTGCTCGGCTCCGGCGAGCGCAATCTGCAGCAGGCGTTCGAGGACGCCGCACGCATCCATCCGGGCCGCGTCGCCTGCGTGGTCGGCTACGACGAGGAGGTCGCCCACCTGATCCAGGCCGGCGCCGACGCGCTGCTGATGCCGTCGCGCTACGAGCCCTGCGGGCTCGCCCAGATGTGCGCGCTGCGCTACGGCACCCTGCCGGTGGTGAGCCATGTCGGCGGGCTCGCCGACACCGTGATCGACTGCAACGACATGGCGATCGCGGAAGGGGTCGGCACCGGCATCCAGTTCGCCCCCACGATCGGCATGCTGGAGGCGGCGCTGCTGCGCACCACGGCGATGTGGCGGAACGGCCGGGTGTGGCGCCGCGTCCAGCGCAACGCCATGCGGGCCGACGTCTCCTGGCGCCGCTCCGCCCGCCGCTACGCCCAGCTTTATCGCGACCTCCTGGCCGAACGGCGGAAGTGAGCTTTTGGCGGGCGCCGTGCGGTCCTGGCCGGGCCCATTCGACGCGAGCCCAGCTTATGGCGCATAGCCGATGGCCGGACTCCGGCTCCGCGGTAAAACTTCATGATCGTGAAACTTTGATGGAGTATAACTCCACACTGATAGAAGCGGCTGCCTGCAAAGACCACGTTCAGACTCGGACGCGCGCCTAGGTCGGCCTTTCGGCCGATGTTGTCAGGTCGAGCATTCGGGACGTGATGTGATGCATGATTTGGGGCTATTGCTGCTGACCGTGGTTACGGCCAACCCGCTCCCCGCAGGGGCACTTGTCGGATCGTCTCTGCTGATGGTCCTGGCGTTCAAGTTCCCGAAATCCGGTTTGAACTGAACCCGAAGCGAGCGGCAGACCGGCTCTCGCCTCGAACGGCCTCGCTCGCGTCGGCGCCCGCACCGGGCCCCGCCGTCGCGCGGCCCCCGCAGGCGCGTTCCTCTATTGTTCTTGAAGCACGACCGCCCCCCTGCTACCCTGGCGCGTAATCCGGCAGGGGCCAAGAGCATGGTGCAGCGGGTGTCGACCGTGGCGTTCGAGGGCATCGCGGCGCGCGCCGTCGACGTGCAGGTGCAGGTCGCCCCCGGATTGCCGGCCTTCAACGTGGTCGGGCTGCCCGACAAGGCGGTGTCGGAGGCGCGCGAGCGGGTGCGGGCCGCGCTGGTCGCCTCCGGGCTGGCGCTGCCGGCGCGCCGCATCACGGTCAATCTCGCCCCGGCCGACGTCCCCAAGGAGGGCAGCCATTACGACCTGCCGATCGCGCTCGGCCTGATGGGGGCGATCGGCGCGATCCCGCCCGACGCATTGGACGGCTGCACCGTCCTGGGCGAGCTCGGCCTCGACGGCACCATCGCGGCGGTGGCCGGCGTGCTGCCGGCCGCCATCGGGGCGAACGGGCGCGGCGAGGCGCTGATCTGCCCGGCCGCCTGCGGTCCCGAGGCCGCCTGGGCCAGCCCCGACATGACCATCGTGGCGGCCGGCTCGCTGATCCAACTGGCCAATCATTTCAAGGGCACCCAGGTTTTGGCGCGGCCGCAGCCGAAGATCCGGGCCGCCGCCGCCGAGACCCTCGACCTCGCCGACATCAAGGGCCAGGAGAGCGGCAAGCGGGCGCTGGAGATCGCCGCCGCCGGCGGCCACAATCTGATGATGGTCGGGCCGCCCGGCGCCGGAAAGTCGATGCTGGCGGCCCGGCTGCCGTCGATCCTGCCGCCGCTGGCGCCCTCCGAGCTGCTCGAGGTCTCGATGATCGCCTCGGTGGCCGGCGAGATCGAGGACGGCGCGCTGACCAACCGGCGGCCGTTCCGCAGCCCGCATCACTCGGCCTCGATGCCGGCCCTGGTCGGCGGCGGCCTGCGCGCCAAGCCCGGCGAGATCTCGCTCGCCCACAACGGCGTGCTGTTCCTCGACGAGCTGCCCGAGTTCGAGCCCCGCGTGCTGGAATCGCTGCGCCAGCCGCTGGAGACCGGCGAGGTGGCGATCGCCCGCGCCAACCACCGGGTCACCTATCCGGCCCGGTTCATGCTGGTCGCCGCCATGAATCCGTGCCGCTGCGGCCAGGCGGGCGAGCCCGGCTTCGCCTGCCGGCGCGGGCCGATCGGGCGCTGCACGGCGGAGTATCAGGGCCGCATCTCCGGCCCGCTGCTCGACCGCATCGACCTGCATGTCGACATGCCGGCGGTGAGCGCCGCCGACCTGGTGCTGCCGCCGCCGGCCGAGGGCAGCGCCGCCGTGGCGGCCCGGGTTTTTCGCGCCCGCGCCCTGCAGACCCAACGCTACGAGGCACTCGGTTTTCCCCATGTGCGCACCAACGCGCAGGCGCAGGGCGGCCTGCTCGAGGACGTGGCGACGCCCGACCGCGCCGGCCAGGCGCTGATCCGCGACGCCGCCGACGCCATGCGGCTGACGGCGCGCGGCTATCACCGGGTCCTGCGGGTCGCCCGCACGCTCGCCGACCTCGACGGCAGCGAGAGGGTCGGCCGCCTCCACGTCGCCGAAGCGCTGGCCTACCGGGCCCGGCTCGACGAGGTGCGCCGCGCCGCCTGACCGGTCCCGGCACGCCCCGACGCCCCACCAGCCGACTAGCCAGCCCCACCCGTTCGGGCTGCATCTTCGGCAGCAGCCTCCATCAGGGGTTTAATCGATTTTTTCCGCTTCACTGGCATGGTGGGAAGACGACCAGGCCGATGTCGCGGGGACGAGACAATGCTGGAGCGGATCGACGACCAAGCACCGCGTGCCACGGCGGATCCCGGACCGGCGGCGGGCGCACCGGCCCCGACGCTGCTCGTCATCGACGACGACACGGTCCATCGGATGATCATCGGCCGGGTCGCGGCCCGGGCCGGCTACACGGCGACCGAGGCGGCCTCCTACGAGGAGGCTGTCGCACTGCTCCGGGGCAACGCCTACACGCTGATCACCCTCGATCTCACGCTCGGCCAGCACGGCGGCGCCGAGGTCCTGCACGTGATCGCGGCCATGGACCTGAAGACGCCGATCGTCATCGTCTCCAGCTCGAACGAGACGATCCGGCGGGAGACCGCGGCGATGGCGAACCTGCTCAGCCTCAATGTCTGCCGGGCGCTGGCCAAGCCGGTCGACCTCGGCGAGCTGCGGCGCATTCTCCTCGACGTGCGCCAGCGCAGCGCCATCGGCCTGATGCCGGCCGGCTGGTCCGCGTGAGCGCGGCGGAGCACGATACCGACGCGCCGACCGGCGCGTCGGCGCCGACCCGGCTCGACGACACGCAACCGCGGCCGCGCCGACCGTATCTCGGCCTGATCGCCGGCGCCGTGTTCCTGATCGCCACCATCGTCGGCATGAACGCCCTGGTGCTGGCCAATCTGCGCGAAAGCACCCTGAAATCCACCGAGGAGGCGCTGGCCCAGCGCAGCGCCATCCTGGCCGAGCAGACCGAGCGCACCATCCATTCGGTGGACGTGATCCTCGCCGACCTGATCGAGCGCGTGCCCGAAAGCGGCATCGCCGACGCTGCCGCCTTCGCGGCCCGGTTCTCCGGCCTTCCGACCCACATGCTGCTGCGCGAGAAGCGGGCCGGCCTGCCGCAGCTCGACGCATTGTCGCTCGTCGACGGCAAGGGCCGCATCGTCAACTTTTCTCGCTCATGGCCGGCGCCGCCGCTGTCGGTCGCCGACCGCGACCACTTCGTCCAGCTCGAGGCGCACCGTGGCGCCGCCTCGATCGTCAGCCCGCCGCTGCAGAGCCGCGTCACCGACCAATGGCTGGTCGGCCTGCACCGCCGGATCGAGGCGGGCGACGGAACCTTCATGGGCATCGCCTCGGCCGGGCTGTCGCTCGACTATTTCGAGGACTTCTATCGCTCGATCGCACTCTCCAAGGCAGATTCCTTCGCCCTGCAGACAAAGGACGGCGTGCTGCTGATACGCCACCCGAATGTCGGCCTGATCGGCAAGACGTTCGCGGTCCAGCACGGTGGCACGCGGCCCTACACCGTGCGGGCGATCAGCCCGCTCGACGGGCAGCAGCGGGTCTGGGCCGTGCACCCGCTGAAAACCTATCCGCTCGTGATGATCTCCAGCACGACGACCGCCAACGCGCTGTCCGGCTGGACCGCCATCGCCCGCCTGTCGCTGTTCCTGTCCGCGGCCGGCGCCCTGATCGTCGTGGTCGCGGCCCTGTGCATCGCCATGTGGTGGAACGAGCAGAGCAAGGCGGTGCAGGCCCGCACGGCCCACATGGAGGCCGAGAACGCCCGCGCCCATGCCGAGGCCGATCTGCTGCGCGAGCGCGAGGAGGCCGCCGAGGCGGCGAACCGGGCCAAGTCCGAGTTCCTCGCCACCATGAGCCACGAGATCCGCACGCCGATGAACGCGCTGATCGGGCTGGCCGCGACGCTGCTCGAAACCGACCTCGATCCCGAGCAGCGCGCCTCGGTGGCGGCGATGCACGATTCGGGCGACAATCTGCTGCGCATCCTCAACGACATTCTCGACTTCTCCAAGCTCGAGGCGGGGCGCCTCGAGTTCGAGCAGATCGCCTTCTCGCCCGCCGCCCTGGTCGACAACGCGGTCAGCATCGTCGGCGCGCGCGCCGCCGCCCGCGGGCTGGCGATCCGCACCGCGCTCGATCCGGCCGTGCCGCCTGCCCTGATCGGCGACGCCGGCCGCATCCGCCAGGTGCTGCTCAATCTTCTGTCGAACGCCATCAAGTTCACGACCCATGGCGAGATCGCCGTGACGACCCGGTTCATCGTCCACGAGGGCGCGCGCGCCGTCGTCGAATGGACCGTCAGCGACACCGGCATGGGCATCCCGCCGGACTCGCTGCCGCGGCTTTTCAACAAGTTCACCCAGGCCGACTCGTCGATCAACCGGCGCTTCGGCGGCACCGGGCTCGGGCTCGCCATCTGCAAGCACATCGTCGACCAGATGGGCGGTACCATCGCGGTCGAGTCGGTCGAAGGCCGCGGCACCACGTTCCTGGTCCGCCTCGCTCTGCCGGCCGCCGATGCCGTGCGGCTCGAGCAGCGCGCCGACGGCACCGTGGTCGACGCCTTCAAGGCGCGGCTCGCCGCCCTCGGCCGGCCGCTGCGTCTGCTGATCGCCGAGGACAATCCGACCAATCAGCTCGTCGCCCTGAAGATGCTGAAGGAGTTCACGCTGGTGCCGGAGCTCGCCGGCGACGGCGCCGAGGCCGTGGCGGCGACGGCGCGGACCGACTTCGATCTGGTGCTGATGGACGTGCGGATGCCGGAGATGGACGGGATCGAGGCGACCCGCGCCATCCGGGCGCGCGGCGGCGCCAACGACGGCCTGCCGATCATCGCCATCACGGCGAACGCCTATCCGGACGACATCAAGATCTGCCGCGAGGCCGGCATGACCGGCTTCGTCGCCAAGCCGGTCCGCAAGCAAGCCCTGATCGAAGCCCTTCTGGAGGTGCTCGGCGGTCGACCGGCGTCGGCCGAGCCCGTCCGCGGCTCGGCCGCCGCGGCGGCCGACGACGCGCTGATCGATCGCGAGACCCTGGCGATCCTGGCCGACGAGATCGGTGCGGACGGTGCGAGCCTCGCCGTGCAGATCTTCCTCGGCGAGACCGAGGCCCGGCTGGCCCGGCTGCGTGCCTTGCCCCTCGACACGTCGCGCGAAAAGATCGCGGTCGAGGCGCATACGCTCAAGGGCGCCGCCGCGACGCTCGGCCTGGTGCCGCTGTCCGACCTCGCCCGCGCGCTCGAGCAGGCGGCGCCGACCATCACGGCCTCCGACTGCGCGGCGCTCATCGACCGCATCGAGGCGGCCTTCGCGCGCGCCCGGCACGGGCTCGCCGAGCACGCCGTCGCCGCGTGACGGTCGTCCGCCACCCGACCGCGTCGCACCGATACTCTTCACGCTTCGTCAACCATCCGAACGCTCCGGCCAGAACCGTCGCGGCACCGCCGCACTCTCTTGCCATGCAAGGGAATGGCAAGGTTCCGATGGTAAGCCCGACGCTCAGACCCGGCGATGCCGAAGCGGCCGCGCCTGCGGCCGGCCGCGGTCGAGTCCGGCACTCCCGTCCGGGCCGGCCGGCCGGGCAACACGACGGATCGTCCGCGATGGCGCGCATGCGAGAAAAGGTCGATCGGCTGGCCCGCAACGCGGCCCTGATGGTCGCGGGATCGGTGCTGATCCTGCTCGCCACCCTGGTCTATCTGATCCTGTCGTTGCGCGCCGCCCAGGCCGCCAGCCCCGACATTCTCCTGTTCGCCACGCTCGCGGCAGCCCTCACGGCCGCCTCGTGCGGCGCGCTGGCCCCGCTGGTGCGTAGCAACCGCCTGCTGCGCCAGGAGGTCGGTCGACTGGAGGAGCGCAACGAGGAGCTCGCCGACGTCCAGTGGGAGCTCAGGGAATCCGAGGAGCGGGCCCGCAGCTTCATCGAGTTGCAGGGCGACCTGATCGTCCGCCGCGCCGGCGACGGACGTGTCACCTTCGTCAACGACGCCTTCTGCACCCTGGTGCGGCTGCCGCGCGACGACCTCCTGGAGCGCGGCTACACGCCGCTGCTGCTCGAGCAGGGCGCCGTCACGGTGCTGGACGACGGCACGAGGGTGTACGACCAGAGGATCGCGGCCGCCGACGGGCCGCGCTGGATCGCCTGGCGCGAGGTGGTGGTGCGCACCGCCCGCGACACCGAGACCCAGAGCGTCGGCCGCGACGTCACCGACCGGGTGACGGCGGAGCGGGCGCTCGCCGAGGCGCGCGACCAGGCCGACGCCGCCAACCGCGCCAAGAGCCGCTTCCTCGCCACCGTGTCGCACGAGATCCGCACGCCGCTGAACGGCATCCTCGGCATGGCCGACCTCCTGCTCGACACCGCGCTGTCGCCCGCGCAGGCGAACTATGCCCGCGCCGTGCAGACCTCGGGGCGCGCATTGCTGGCGCTGATCGAGGACATTCTCGATTTCGCCAAGATCGAGTCCGGCCGGGTCGAGATCGCGGCGCGGCCGTTCAGCCTCGCCGCCGTGATCGAGGATGTCGCGGAGCTGCTGGCGCCGCGCGCCCATGCCAAGAACGTCGAGATCGCCGCCTTCGTCGACCCGATGCTGCCGGCGCTGGTGACGGGCGACGCCGAGCGCGTGCGGCAGGTGCTGCTCAATCTCGCCGGCAATGCCGTGAAATTCACCGAGACCGGCAGCGTGTCGATCGCGGCCGAGCCGGGCGCGGGTGCCGGCGAGGTCGCCATCACGGTGCGCGATACCGGCATCGGCATCGCACCCGAGGCGCTGGCGCGCATCTTCGGCGAGTTCGAGCAGGTCGACGACGGCGCCGCCCGGCGGTTCGGCGGCACCGGGCTCGGCCTCGCCATCACGCGGCGTATCGTCGAGCGCCTCGGCGGCGCCGTCACGGTGGAGAGCACGCCGGGCGAGGGCGCGAGCTTCCGGGCCGTGCTGCCCCTGCCCGCGAGCCCGACCGAGAGCGTCGCGCCCAGTCCGGATCTCGCCGGCACCAGCGTGCTGATCGTCGCCGCCGATCCGGCGAGCGTCGCCCCGGTGGGGCGCCAGCTCGGCGCCTGGGGGGCCGGCACCCGGATCGTCTCGCCGGGCGAGGCCGACGCCGCTCTGGCGGCAGGCGGCATTGCCGCCGTGCTGGTCGACCGCACGATCGGGCTCGAGACGGCCGCCGCCCTGATGCGCGGCTGCGGCGGCACGCCGGCGCGCCGCATCCTGATGCTGCGCCCGAGCGAGCGCGGCGAGCTCGCCACCCTCGCGGCCACGGGCTTCTCGGACTATCTGGTCAAGCCGGTGCGGGCCGCCTCGCTGGCCGGACGCCTCGGCGTGCCCGCCGGCCTGGCGACCGTCGATCCGGTCGTGACGGAGCCGGTCGCCGCGGTCCGGAACCGCCACGATTCGCCGGCCGCACGCAACGTGCTGGTCGCCGAGGACAACGAGATCAACGCCCTCCTGGTGCGGGCCATGCTGGAGCGGCTCGGCCATCGCGTCACCGTGGCGGGCGACGGCGGAGCCGCCGTCGCCGCATGGCAGCGGGCGCGCGCCGACGGCCGCCCGTTCGACCTGGTGCTGATGGACCTGCATATGCCGGGGCTCGACGGGCTCGCGGCGACCGGCCGCATCCGCGACCTGGAAGCGGACCGAGCCGACGCTCCGACCGTGATCATTGCGCTCACGGCCGACGCCTCGCCGGCCGAGCCGGAGACGTACCGCGCCGCCGGTCTCGACTCGATGCTGGTCAAGCCGCTCGACCGCGACCGCCTGGAGGCGGCGCTGACCGGTCTCGCAACGCGCGGTGCGCTGGCCGCCTGAGCGGCCGGCCGCGCCTTCGGCTCGACAGACTCACGACAATCCGGCGCTTCCGCGCCCCGCGTCGAACCGTGCACACGCACGGCCCGGTACAGATCCGTGTCACAAAACCGTGTCTGGTGGCATGCTTACTGGATGAACCGGCACGCGCGACCGAATCGTGCCGGTCACCAGCGCCGATCGCTGTCCTGCCGGGAGCCTTCGATGCACAGCCGCCTCCGCGAGACCCCGCCGAAAGGTCTGTTCGGCCGCGTGCGCCATCCGCGCCCGGGCGCCGGCGTGCCGAAGCTCGCCGCCCTGAAAGCGTTCGGCGGCCTGCGGGTGTGGGACCCGCGGCTCAGCCGCAGCGACGAGACGCTCGGGCGGATCGGCTCGCTCGAGGTTCGGCTCGCCCACCGGGCGGCCGAGATCCGGCGGGCGCAGCGGCTGCGCTTCGACGTGTTCTATCAGGAGATGTCGGCCGTCCCCGACGCCGCCACCATGATCGCGCGGCGTGACGTCGACCCCTACGACGCCGTCTGCGACCACCTTCTGGTGCTCGATCACGCCAAGCCGACCCGCCAGGGACCGGCCGTGGTCGGCACCTATCGGCTGCTGCGCCAGGAGCTGGCCGAACGCTGCGGCGGCTTCTACACGTCCGGCGAGTTCGACATCGCGCCGCTGATCGCCCGCCATCGGGCGCTGCGCTTCCTCGAGCTCGGCCGCTCCTGCGTGCTGCCGGCCTATCGCAACAAGCGCACGGTCGAGCTCCTGTGGCACGGCATCTGGACCTATGTGCTGCGCCACAAGGTCGACGTCATGCTGGGCTGCGCCAGCCTGGAGGGCACCGATCCGGACGCCCTGGCGCTGCCGCTGTCGTTCCTGCACCATTACGCGCCGGCCCCCGAGGCGTGGCGGGCGCGGGCGCTGACCCGGCGCTACGTGTCGCTCGACCGCATGGAGAAGGAGCGGGTCGACCCCAAGGCGGCCCTGCACGCCTTGCCGCCGCTGATCAAGGGCTATCTCCGGCTCGGCGCCGTGGTCGGCGAGGGCGCCGTGATCGACCGCCAGTTCGGCACCACCGACATTCTGGTGATCATGCCGGTGAGCGCGATCAGCACCCGCTATATCGGCCATTTCGGCGCCGGCGCCGAGCGCCACGCCGCGTGAGCAATCGGGCCCCGTAGGGCGCAATGACCGCAGCGAATTGCGCCGCGTGAACCCGCCACGCCGACGGTGCAATTCGCCTCGCTCATTGCACCCTACGCGCTCGCGGCCCTTTGACCCGCGCCCCGAAGTGGCGAGAAAAACTCACAATCGCCGCAGCGCGACCTCGGCGATGCGGTGGCTCTCGCTCTTCTTCAGGATCAGATCGGCGCGCTGCCGCGTCGGCAGGATGTTCTCTTCGAGGTTCACCAGGTTGATCCGCGTCCAGATGTCGGTCGCCATGGTGCTGGCTTGTTCGTCGGTCAGCCCGGAGTAGCGGCGGAAATACGACTTCGGGTCGCGGAATGCGGTGCCACGCAGCGCCAGGAAGCGCTTGACGTACCAGCGCCGCAGCACGTCCTCGTCGGCGTCGATGTAGATCGAGAAGTCGAAGAAGTCGGAGACGAACGGGATCGCCTTGCCGTCCTTGGGCGGGCGGCCGGCCTGCAGCACGTTGACGCCCTCGACGATCAGGATGTCGGGGCGGTCGATCTCGACCACGTCGTTCGGCACCACGTCGTAGACGAGATGCGAGTAGACGGGCGCCCGCACGGGCCGCCGCCCCGCCTTGATGTGCGAGAGGAAGCGCAGCAGCGCCGACAGGTCGTAGCTCTCCGGAAAGCCCTTCTTGTCCATCAGGCCTTCCTGCTCCAGCACGGCATTGGGGAACAGGAAGCCGTCGGTCGTGATCAGGTCGACCTTGGGGACGTTGGGCCAGCGCGCCAGGAGGGCCTGCAGCACGCGCGCCGTGGTCGACTTGCCGGCCGCCACCGATCCGGCGACGCCGATCACGTAGGGCACCTTGGCGTCGACCGTGTTGAGGAAGCGCTGCTGGGCGCGGAACAGGCGCTGCGTCGCCGCGACATAGAGCGACAAGAGGCGCGACAGCGGCAGGTAGATTTCCTCGATCTCGGCGATGTCGAGCCGGTCGTGCACCGAGCGCAGCCGGATCACCTCGGCCGTCTCGAGCGTCATCGGCGTGTCTTCGCGCAACGCCGCCCATTCGTCGCGGGGGAACACCCGGTAGGGCGAGAGATTGTTGCCCGTGCGTGCCGTGACGACCTGATCCATGACGTCAGACATCCTTCCGTGAGGCCTTTTCGTCGAGTCCGGATTGCGCCGTACGGGACTGCAACACCGCCTCCACGTCCGCGAGTGGAACGTCACGCGCCTTGAGCAGGACGAGGAGATGGTACAGCAGATCGGCGGCTTCGGCGATGACGCGGTCGCGGCTCTCCCCTGCGCCGGCGAGGACCACCTCGATGGCCTCCTCGCCCATTTTGCGGGCACAGTGGGCGGCCCCCCGATCGAGCAGCTTGCGGGTGTAGGAGGTCTCGGCGCTGGCGCCGGCGCGCGCCGCGACGATGGCCTCGAGGTCGTGCAGGGTGAAGGCGGTCATGGGCGGCCGTTGTGTCGTCTGTCGGAAGGGACCGGGCGGATCACGGATCGAGCCGCATCGGCAGGCCGGCCCGCGCCATGTAGGCCTTGGCCTCCCGCACCGTGTGCTCGCCGAAATGGAAGATCGAGGCGGCCAGCACGGCGGTGGCGTGGCCGTCGCGGATGCCCTCGACCAGATGCTCGAGGCCGCCGACCCCGCCGGAGGCGATCACCGGCACCGGCACGGCGTCGGCGATGGCGCGGGTTAGCGGGATGTCGAAGCCGGCCCTGGTGCCGTCGCGGTCCATCGAGGTGAGCAGGATCTCGCCCGCCCCGAGCGCCACCACCTCCCGGGCGTAGGCGACCGCGTCGATGCCGGTCGGCTTGCGGCCGCCATGGGTGAAGATCTCCCAGCGGGCCGGCTGGTCGGGCGGCGTGACGCGCTTGGCGTCGATCGCCACCACGATGCACTGGTTGCCGAACTTCTCGGCGGCTTCCTTGACGAACTGCCGGTTGGCGACAGCGGCCGTGTTGATCGACACCTTGTCGGCCCCCGACTGCAGCAGCGCCCTGATGTCGTCGACAGTTCGCACGCCGCCGCCGACGGTGAGCGGCATGAAGCAGGCTTCCGCCGTGCGCCGCACCACGTCCAGGATGGTGCCGCGGTTCTCGTGGCTCGCCGTGATGTCGAGGAAGCACAGCTCGTCGGCGCCGGCGGCGTCGTAGGCGATCGCCGCCTCGACCGGATCGCCGGCGTCGCGCAGGTCGACGAAGTTGACGCCCTTGACGACACGGCCGTCCTTGACGTCGAGGCAGGGAATGACGCGGACCTTGAACATCTTGGGCGGTTTTCCGTGCGGGGCGGGCGGAAACGGGCAGGGCCGCCGGTCAGTCGAACCACTCGTCGGCGGGGTCGAAGGCCGGGATCGGGACGTTGACGATGCGCAGCCGTCCGACCGCACGGTGGCGGCAGCCCGGCTTGATCAGCACGCTGGTATGCGGCTTGAGCGGCACGCGGTCGCCGTCGAGCTCCATAAAACCCTCGCCCTCCAGGACGAAGTAAATCTCCGTCATGGCCTTGTGGTAGTGGACCCGCGCATCGGTGGTGATGTCGGTGACATGCAGGGTGGCGACCGTGTTGTCCGGCGTCGCGAAGGCGCGGCGCGCGAAGCCGCACGGGCACGGCACCGGCGCGACGGCGTCGAGGTCGGCGACCAGATAGTTCTTCCCGGCGCCCGCGGCGGTATCGTCCGTCCGGGTGTCGCCCACCCGGGTCTCGTCCAGCACCGTCATGAGGCTGCTCCCAGGCCTGCCGCCCTGAAGATCGTCAGCGCCTTGCGGGCGTCGAGCCGCCCGTCATAAAGGGCGCGGCCGGCGATCGCACCGGCGAGCTTCTTGGCACGCGGCGCGACCAGCGTCTCGATGTCGGCCATGGAGGCGAGGCCGCCGGAGGCGATCACCGGGGTGGAGATGGCCTCGGCCAGCGCAATGGTGCCGTCGAGGTCGAGGCCGGTCAGCATGCCGTCGCGGGCGACGTCGGTGTAGACGATGGCGGCGACGCCGGCGTCCTCGAACCGGCGGGCGAGCTCCAGCGCCGGCAGGTCGGAGACCTCGGCCCAGCCTTCCACGGCGACGCGGCCGCCGCGGGCGTCGAGGCCGACCGCCACCCGGCCCGGAAAGCGCCTCGCCGCGCTCTTGACCAGCTCGGGATTGCGCACCGCCGCCGTGCCGATGATGACCCGGGTGATGCCCTTCTCGAGCCAGCCCTCGATGGTGGCGATATCCCGGATGCCGCCGCCGAGCTGGACCGGGATCGACACGGTCTCGAGGATGCGCTCGACCGCCGCGGCGTTGACCGGGCGGCCGGCGAAGGCGCCGTCGAGATCGACCAGATGCAGGTACTCGAAGCCGGTCTCCTCGAACACACGGGCTTGCTCGCCGGGATCGCGGTTGAAGATGGTGGCGCGCGCCATGTCGCCCTGCTCCAGGCGCACGGCGAGGCCGTCCTTCAGGTCGATGGCGGGGAACAGGATCACGGCGCCCACCTCAGAAAATTGGCGATCAGCGCAAGGCCGAGGCGCTGGCTCTTCTCGGGATGAAACTGAGTGCCGGCGGCGGTGCCGTGCGAAACGATCGCCGTGACGGGTCCGCCATAGTCGGCCTGGGCGACCAGGTCGCCGCGGTCGGCCGCGGCGAGGTGATAGCTGTGCACGAAATAGGCGTGCAGCCCGTCCGGCCCGGTTTTTATGCCGTCGAGCAAGGGGTGCGACACCATCGCGTCGAGGGTGTTCCAGCCCATATGCGGGATCTTCAGGGCCGGGTCCGCCGGCGTGATGCGGTCGACCTCGCCGGCCACCCAGCCGAGGCCGTCGACCACCTCGTACTCGCGGCCGCGCTCGGCCATGAGCTGCATGCCGACGCAGATGCCGAGAAACGGCCGGCCTTTGCCGCGTACCGTCTCGTCGAGCGCCTCGACCATGCCGGCGACGGCGTCGAGGCCGCGGCGGCAGTCGGCGAAGGCGCCGACCCCGGGCAGCACGATCCGGTCGGCCGCCCGCACCACGTCGGGGTCGCTGGTCACCAGGATCGGCTGGTCCTGCCCGCTCTCGCGCGCCGCCCGCTCGAACGCCTTGGCGGCCGAGTGCAGGTTGCCGGACCCGTAGTCGACGATGGCGACCGTCATCGGCCCCCTCCCGGGAACGGGAACAGGCCGAGCACGCCGCCGCGGCCGGACGGCCGCACCGGTGTCGGCCCGGCCGACCAGTCGACGTCGTAGGCGGGCGACGCCCCCCGGGCGAAGACCGCGGCGCGCCCGGAAAAGAAGCGCTGCTCGGCCGCCTCGCGATCGTCGGCGACGACGATGCCGGCGTCGCGCCAGCCGGCGCGCGCGAGCGTCCAGCGGCGCAGCGTGCCGGATTCGAGCCCGACCAGCAGCGACACCAGGAGGGCCACCAGGACGCGGACGCCCGCCGGCACGCCGAGGGCCACATGGATCACCCCGAAGCCGGCCATCACCAGCGCCCAGCAAAGCAGCACCAGCCACAGCCGGTGGCGGATCATCCACAGGGGGCCGAACAGGAAGGCGCCGAGCGAGAAGCCGTCGCGCACGAACCGCACGCGGTCGGGATCGACCGGCTGGCCGTCCGGCCGGGCAGGGGGCTCCAGCACCGCATAAACCGCCATGATCAGTCCTTGTGAAAGCGCACCCTCGGGCGCTGTCCATCCCGGCACGATCCGCCCGGGCCAAGCCCGGCGGGCTCGATCAGCCCAGCGTTCCCTTGGTCGAGGGCACCTCGCCCTTGGCCCGCGGATCGATCGCGATCGCGGTCCGCAGCACCCGGGCGAGCCCCTTGAAGCACGACTCCGATATATGGTGGTCGTTGTCGCCGTACAGCGTCTCGACATGCAGGGTGACGCCGGCGTTCACGGCAAACGCCTGGAACCATTCGCGCACCAGCTCGGTGTCGAAGGCACCGATCTTGTCGTGCCGGAAGGCGGTGCGAAACACCAGGAACGGCCGGCCCGAGATGTCGATCGCCACCCGGGTCAGCGCCTCGTCCATGGGCACATGGGCGTCGGCGTAGCGGGTGATGCCCTTCATGTCGCCGAGCGCCTTGCGGACCGCCTGACCGAGCGTGATGCCGACGTCCTCGGCGGTGTGGTGCTGGTCGATATGCAGGTCGCCCTTGGCGGACACCGACAGGTCGATGCGGGAATGGCGGGCCAAAAGGTCGAGCATGTGGTCGAGGAAGCCGATTCCGGTGTCGATCGACGACGTGCCGGTGCCGTCGAGATCGAGCGCGACCTCGATATCGGTTTCCTTGGTGGTGCGCGTCAGGGTTGCGGTGCGCATGCTGTACGCCTTCTGGGCCCGGACGGCCCGCCGGTCGTGGCCCGGCGCCCACGGCCCGGGCTCCGGCGCGCGCCGTCGAAACCGGGCGCCTTGTATCAGGGCCGCCGGCTTTTCGCCACTGCGGCGGGCTGCGTATCGGTTTGGTGCATCTTCACCCCCTGGAGGGGGAGGTCGGCGAGCGAAGCTCGCCGGGAGGGGGTGACAGCGCCGCCTGCAGGTGTTGCTTCACCCCACCCCGGTGCGCGCTGTCGCGCGCCCCGACCCTCCCCCTCCAGGGGAGGGTGAGAAGGGGCCGTGCCGTCGCGCCGCGTTGCAATGGACCCCGGCGGCTCCTAAATCAGGGCGTCACGAGGATTTCATCCCGATGCATTCCGCCCAAAATCCTTCCGAGCCGGCGTCTTGGCACGGCACCACCATCGTCACGGTCCGCAAGGGCGGCATCGTCGCGGTCGGCGGCGACGGCCAGGTGTCGATCGGCCAGACCATCGTCAAGGCCAATGCCAAGAAGGTCCGCCGCCTCGCCAAGGGCGACGTGATCGGCGGCTTCGCCGGCGCCACCGCCGACGCCTTCACGCTGTTCGAGCGGCTGGAGGCCAAGCTCGACCAGTATCCGGGCCAGCTCATGCGGGCCGCCGTCGAGCTGGCCAAGGACTGGCGCACCGACCGCTATCTGCGCCGGCTGGAGGCGATGATGATCGTCGCCGACCCGAAAATCTCGCTGGTGCTGACCGGCACGGGCGACGTGCTGGAGCCGGAGAACGGCGTCGTCGGCATCGGCTCGGGCGGCAACTACGCGCTCGCCGCGGCGCGCGCCCTGATCGACACGGATCTGGACGCCGAGACCATCGTGCGCCGCTCGCTCGCCATCGCGGCGGAGATCTGCGTCTACACCAACGACAAGGTCGTGGTGGAGACGCTGCAAACCCTCTGAGCTGTCATTCCGGGGCGCGAGCGAAGCGCGCGAACCCGGAATCCAGCGATAGACTCCGAGCTCGCCTCTGGATTCCGGGTCCGGCTCCGCCGTCCCGGAATGACCAAGCCCTGAACCGAAACAGAGCCCCATGACCGACTTCTCTCCCCGCGAAATCGTCTCCGAGCTCGACCGCTTCATCGTCGGCCAGCACGACGCCAAGCGCGCCGTCGCCATCGCGCTGCGCAACCGCTGGCGCCGGCTGAAGCTGGACGAGAAGCTGCGCGAGGAGGTGATGCCGAAGAACATCCTGATGATCGGCCCGACCGGCGTCGGCAAGACCGAGATCGCGCGCCGGCTGGCGCGGCTCGCCGGCGCGCCCTTCATCAAGGTGGAGGCGACCAAGTTCACCGAGGTCGGCTATGTCGGCCGCGACGTCGAGCAGATCGTCCGCGACCTCGTCGAGGTCGGCATCGCGCTGACCCGCGAGAGAAAGCGCAAGGATGTGGCGGCGCGCGCCCATCTGGCCGCCGAGGACCGCGTCGTCGATGCGCTGGTGGGCGCCAACGCCTCGGCCTCGACCAAGGAGACGTTCCGCAAGAAGGTGCGGTCCGGCGAGATGGACGACAAGGAGATCGAGATCGAGGTGCAGGCCGCGGGCGGCGGCGGCATGCCGCTGTTCGACATTCCCGGCATGCCGGGCTCGCAGATGGGCGCCGTCTCGATCGGCGACATTTTCGGCAAGCTCGGCGGCGGCCGCACCAAGACCCGGCGCGTCACCGTCAAGGACTCCTATGCGGTGCTGGTGGCCGAGGAATCCGACAAGCTTCTCGACCAGGACCAGCTCGTCCAGGAAGCGATCAAGACGGTCGAGAACAACGGCATCGTCTTCCTCGACGAGATCGACAAGATCTGCGGGCGCGAGGGCCGCGCCGGCGCCGACGTGTCGCGCGAGGGCGTGCAGCGCGACCTCTTGCCGCTGATCGAGGGCACCTCGGTGTCGACCAAGCACGGCGCGGTGAAGACCGACCACATCCTGTTCATCGCCTCGGGCGCCTTCCATCTCGCCAAGCCGTCGGACCTGCTGCCCGAGCTGCAGGGCCGCCTGCCCATCCGGGTCGAGCTGAAGCCGCTGACCCGCGACGACTTCCGAAAGATCCTCACCGAGCCCGAGGCGTCGCTGATCAAGCAGTACGTGGCGCTGCTGGCGACCGAGGGCGTGACGCTCGATTTCGCCGACAGCGCCATCGACGCCATCGCCGACGTCGCCGTGTCGGTCAACTCGACGGTCGAGAACATCGGGGCGCGCCGGCTGCAGACCGTGATGGAGCGCGTGCTCGACGAGATCTCCTTCGCGGCGCCCGACCGGGGTGGCGAGACGGTGGCGATCGACGGCGACTACGTGAACAGCCGGGTGGCCGATCTGGCCAAGAACGCCGATCTCAGCCGATTCATCCTGTGATGACGCCGTGGAGGGCGGGTCGACCCTTGCGACGTCGCATCAGCCTTCGGCAGCGCTTCCGCGTGTCGATGGATCGGTGAAGTGTTCCGCGCAAGCGTCGCGAACGCATCCGCGCAGCCAGCGATGCGCTTGATCGGCATCCAGCCGCGGGTGCCAGAGCAATGACACCGCGACCTCCGGCAGGGAGACCGGAAGCGGGAAGCTGTGCATTCCGGCGCGCAGGTTTTCGGTGTGTCGCCCGGGAACACTGGCGATCAGATCGGAGCCCCGAGCGAGCGCCAGCGCGGTCGAAAAGCCTCCGACGATCGTGACGATCTTCCGTTCCAGCCCGAGCGGTTGCAAGGCGTCGTCGATCGGTCCCTTGTCGAGGCCCCGCCGCGACACGAGGATGTGTCGGCCGGCGGCGTAACGCGCGGGCGTGACGTCGCCCTTGTCGAGTGGGTGCCCCCGCCGCACGACGCCGATGAAACGGTCCCGGAACAAGGCCTGCGCACGCACCTCCGGGCCGGTCGCCTCCCCCACGACGCCGGTTTCCAGATCCACGGTTCCGTCGCGAAGGGACGCGCTGTCTTTGTTCGGCTTCTGAAGGAAGCACAGGCGCACGCCGGGAGCGTCCGCGCCGATGCGAGCGATGAGGTCCGGTCCGAAGGTCTCCACAAAGCCTTCGCTGGTCCGCAGCGTGAACGTTCGGACGAGCTTTTGGAGGTCGAGCTTTTCGGCAGGGCGCAGAACTGATTCGCCGTCCTGCACGAGCCGACTGACCCGCTCGCGCAGCGCGAGCGCCCGGGGCGTGGGAACGAGACCGCGTCCGGCCCTGACCAGCAGCGGATCGCCCGTCGTCTCACGCAATCGCGCCAGCGCCCGGCTCATCGCCGACGGGCTGAGCCGCAACCGCTGGGCTGCGCGCGCCACGCTGCCTTCCGCGAGCAGCACATCGAGGGTGACGAGCAGGTTGAGATCGGGGGTCGACATGCGTCGACCGTAGCACAGTTTGGTCGTGACATAGCGTCAAACGCACGAATGAAGTGCAATTGGTGCGCGTTCCGCCATGTCCGGCGAAGAACTACGTTCTGAAAGCTCCATTCGGGAGCCGTCGGAGAACGGAGTTCATGGTGAAGCCAATCGGTGCAGGACGAGACGAGGCCGCCGCCGGACGTGCGGAACGGGCACCTTCGGTTCGGTGGGCGCTCGCCAGCCTTTCGCTGTCCATGCTGCTGTCCTCGCTCGGCACCAGCATCGCCAATGTCGGCTTGCCGACGATGGCACAGGCGTTCGACGCCTCCTTCCAGGACGTCCAGTGGATCGTCCTGGCTTATCTTCTCGCCATCACCACCCTGATCGTCAGCGTCGGTCGACTCGGTGACGTCACCGGGCGCCGGCGCCTGCTGCTGGCCGGGATCGTCCTGTTCACGGTGGCCTCGAGCCTGTGCGGCATCGCCCCGACGCTCTCGCTGCTGATTGCCGCCCGGGCGGCGCAGGGCTCGAGCGCGGCCATCATGATGGCCCTCACCATGGCCTTTGTCGGCGAGACGGTTCCGAAGGCAAAGACCGGTGGCGCCATGGGGCTGTTAGCGGCGATGTCCGCGATCGGCACCGCTCTCGGTCCGTCGCTCGGCGGCATCCTGATCGCCGGCTTCGGCTGGCGGGCCATCTTCCTCGTCAACGTCCCGCTGGGTATCCTGACGTTTTGTCTCGCGCATCGCCATCTGCCCGTCGACCGCAAGGCGCCGAAGACCGACCGTGCCGGATTCGACGCGATGGGCACGTTGCTGCTTGCGGTGACGCTCGCGGCTTACGCCCTCGCCATGACGATGGGGCGCGGCCGTTTCGGCCCACTCAACGTGGCGCTGCTGCTCTCTGCTGTTCTGGGAGCCGGCCTCTTCGTGCGTGCCGAGGCGAAAGCGGCATCACCTCTGATCCGATTGGCGATGTTCCGCGATTCCGGACTGAGTGCGAGCCTCGCCATGAGCGCGCTCGTCTCCACCGTGATGATGGCGACGCTGGTGGTCGGGCCCTTCTATCTCTCTCGTGCGCTCGGGCTCGACACGGCTCTTGTCGGGATCGTCTTGTCGGTCGGTCCGCTTGTCGCCGCGCTGACCGGTGTGCCGGCCGGTCGCCTTGCCGACCGGTTTGGCGCACAACGCATGACCATCGTCGGGCTCGTCGGACTGGCGGCCGGTTCCTTCATCCTGTCCATGATGCCGGCGATGCTCGGCGTCCCCGGCTACATCGCCCCCCTCGTCGTCGTCACCGCCGGCTATGCGCTGTTCCAGACGGCCAACAACACCGCCGTCATGACGAATATCGACCCGGACCAGCGGGGCGTCATGTCCGGCATGCTCAACCTGTCGAGCAATCTCGGGCTCATCACCGGCGCATCCGCCATGGGCGCCGTGTTCGCGCTCGCATCGGCGACGAGCGACATCACAACGGCGGAGCCCGAGGCGGTTGCCGCCGGCATGCGGATCACGTTCGCGGTCGCGGGCGTCCTGATCGTCGTCGCGCTCGCCATCGCGACGGGAAGCCGCGCGGCCGCAATAAGACCTTCGCCCTCTGGCGAGGTGTCGTGACGTGAACCGGACGCGATCCACAACACCGGGTCGCGCGGAGCACGGACCCGGACGGGTCGCTCCTCACGCTGAGGCCGTGACAGTCGGTGCAATGATACGCCGGACGGACGGACGCGCCTGCCGCACGCCGGGGCACGCGCCCGGGCGGGCGCGTTCAGACGCGGGTCAGAACGGCAGCTCGACCGCCCAGGTGGCGCTGCGCGCCGGATGCATCGGCGAGGTCGAGCGGGCATGCCAGGACTTGACGACCGGCTCGGCGGGCTCTGCCGGCGACGCCATCTGGGGCGGACGAATCACGCCGAGGCCGAAGGACTCCGACGCCCACACCACCACGGCGCCACGTGAATCGCGCATGTGGCCGTGCTTCCACCAGCCGATGTGAGTGCCGAAGCGGTCGTAGACGCTGTGGCCTTCGATCGAGGCGAGATGCGCGCCTTGCAGGCTGACGATGCGGCAGTGCTCCTGCTGGAGCCAAGCCCGCACACGGCCGAGGCGATCGTAGAGGGGTGTCATTGTCTTGCTGAGCTCAGTGGGGGATCCGAAGTCGCGGTCCGTCGTACGGGGGGTGAGGACACATCCAGGGGATGTCTAGCACGCCGGTGTATGATCGAAAAACGCAAGAATACATACACGAACTGCGTGTTTCGGTCAACAGGAACTCCGCGCGGGCGCATTGTGCGCTTTTTTGGTTGTATAATTCGGATTCTCGCGCGATTACGGCACGCACCGGGGCGCGTGGTGCGCGACATGCTGCGCGCAGCGGTCGCTGGGTCGGCCCGCGGGCCGCGCCGCAGCAGGCTGATTCCTGTCTTGATCACAGCCCGATTCATAATAGATATTTTTACCATATTATGACGATTCAACCAATCTTATAGCGCGGCGAGCGTCCTTCGAGAACGTTGAGCACGCCGGCGGCGACGTCGCGCCCCATGCGGATCATCGCCTCCCGGGTGGTCCCCCCGATATGGGGCGTCGCGACGAAGCTCGGTAGCGCGAGCAGCGGATGATCGGCGGGCGGCGGCTCGGTGACGAACACGTCGCTCGCCGCAGCGGCGAGCCGGCCCGAGGCCAGCGCGGCATGAAGCGCGGCCTCGTCGACCACGCCGCCGCGCGCCGCGTTGATCAGGATCGCCTCCGTCTTCATCACGGCGAGCTCGGCCGCGCCGATCAGGCCACAGGTCGCCGGCACCAGCGGCACGTGCACGGTGACGAGGTCGGCGGCGGCGAGCAGCTCCGCCAGGGTTTCGGCCCGCGCCACCCCGGCCTGCGCGAACACGTCGGCCGGCACCCCCGGATCGTAGACGATCTGCGGCCCGCCGAAGGCGGCACGGAACAGCGCGGCGACGCGCCGGCCGATCGCCCCGAAGCCGACGATGCCGATCGTCTTGCCGGACAGCTCGGTGCCGATCCGCTGCGCCGCGGTGAGCGGAACGCCGGCGCGCAGGCCGGCGTCGGCGAGCGGGATGCGGCGGGCGGCGGCGAGCGCCAGCCCCAGCGTGTGCTCGGCGACCGAGACGGCATTCGCCTCGGGCGTGTAGACCACCGTGACGCCGTGCCGGTGCGCGGCCTTCACGTCGATCGTGTCGACCCCGCTGCCATGCTTGCCGATCACCTTGAGGACCGGCACGGCCGCCGCGATGGCGTCGGCGTCGATCACGGCGGTGCGGATGATCACGGCGGCGGCCCGCCCGATCCAGGACGTCTCGCGCGACTGCGGCGGCACCACGACGCGCGTGTGTGCCGCGAGCGCCGCGACGGCCTCGTCGCAGATCGGGTCGAGCACGAAGACCTCGGACATGTCGGGTTCTCTCGCGGACATCGGGATCAGGCGGCGTGGCGGTCGAGCGGCGTTCCCGACACGACCGGGAAGACGACGGCGTGGCGCTCGCCGAGCCGCTGCAGCGCCAGCACGATCTCGTCGGTGAGCGGGATGCCGGTGCGGCGCCGGTCGGCCTCGAGCCGCGCCTCGATCTCGCCCGGCATCAGGATCTCGTCGCAGCCGGCGGCGCGCTTCGACTGCTTGAGGCTGCTGATCATGTCGTCGACCCGCCCCTGGAACCGGTCGGGCGGCATGAAGCGGCCGATGTCGAGGCACAGGAAGAAGTGCCCGTGATCGCTGACCCGATCGAGGTCGCGGTAGAAGTCCGGGATCTCGCGCATCGAGTTCGAGCCGGACAGCCGGCCGGCCAGGAGCTCGACCAGCATGGCGATGGCGGAGCCCTTGTACTCGCCGAACGGCAGCACGGCGCCGATCAGCGCGGCGTCGGGATCCGTGGTGGGGCGGCCCTCGACGTCGAGCGCCCAGCCGGGCGGGATCTGCTCCTTGCGCTGCGCCGCCAGGATGATCTTGCCGCGCGCCACCACGCTGGTGGCGAGGTCGGCGATGATGGCGGTGCCGCCGGTCGGCACGCCCCAGCCGATCGGATTGGTGCCGAACATCGCCTCGCGGCCGCCCCACGGCGCCATGGTGGGCGGCGCATTGGAGCACACGAGGGCGACGAAGCCGCGCTCCACCGCCTTGGCGATATAGAAGGCCGCGGTGCCGAAATGATTGCCGTGATGCACCGTCACGGCACCGATCCCGGCCTCGCGGGCCATCGCCATCGCCGCCTCGACGGCCGCCATGCCGACGACGGCACCCATGCCGTTGTCGCCGTCGATCACGCCGGAGCCGGCCGCCGTGTGGCTCACCTTGATCTGCGGGCGCGGATTGAACAGGCCGCGGCGCAGCCGCTCGGTGTAGATGTCCATGCGGGTGACGCCGTGCGAATGGACGCCGCGCAGATCGGCGGCGACGAGGCTCTCGGCGACCACGTCGGCATCGTCCGCGGGCAGCCCTTCGGCGACGAAGATGCGGGCGCAGAAGTCCTGCAGCGGGCTCGCATCGAGCCAGCACCGGACCGGCACCTTTGCAGTGTATTGAACAGCCATGGCGGTTTCCTTCGTCCGGCACGGGCGGTCGGAGACGGCATGCCGGGGGCGTCGGCGCCGGAGGTCCGGCACCGCGGTCGGTGGTGGTCGGGGTTTGGACGCGACGGCGCGTCGCAGCGCCGGCGTGTCAGGGCGTCAGGCCGCGGACGTCAGCGCGACCACGGCGTGGTCTTCCACAGCTCCCGGAAGTCGCCGTCCATCTGCTTCAGCACGGCGGTGTATTCGGCGCTGTCGAGGATGCGCAGCGGCTGGAAGGTCTGGGCGGCGGCGGCCTGGAAGGCGGGATCGCGCGCCGCGTCGAGGATCGCCTTGACGAGCTTGGCGCGGATCGCCGGCGGCAGGCCGACCGGGGCGGCGATGCCGCGCAGCGACGACAGCGTGATCGGCAGGCCCTGCTCGGCGAAGGTCGGCACGTCGGGGGCGAGCGACCAGCGCTTGTCCGCCATCACACCGATGGTGCGCAGCGGCTGGCCCTGCGAGTACTGCATCGCCTCGCCGATATTCATGCAGCCGACCATGATGTGCTTGCCGAGCAGCGCGGTGCGACCGGCGGCGGCGCCCGGGAACGGCACATGCACCAGCTTGGTGCCGGTCTGCTTCTGGAAGATCAGCATGGCGATGTGATCGTCCGAGCCGACCCCGGTGGTGCCGACCGAGACGGTATTCGGGTTCGCCTTGGCGTAGGCGACGAGATCCGCCAGGGTCTTGATCGGCCCGTCGGCGTGGACCGAGAAGGCGCCCGGATCGTCGACGATGTTGGCGAGCAGGTCGAACTGCTCGACCTTGTAGCGGGTCTTGCGCTCGATCGGGATGGTGAGGAAGTTCGGCGTGTTGACGAAGCCGATCGTGTAGCCGTCGGGCGCCGCGTCCGAGACCGCGGCGAAGCCGATCTCGCCGCCGGCGCCGGGCCGGTTCTCGACCAGGATGCGGGCGCCGCCGCCGAGATAGCGCTCGATATAGGGCGCGAGCGAGCGCGCCGAGATGTCGGTGCCGCCGCCGGCGGCATAGCCGACCACCATGGTGATCGGCTTGTCGGGATACTCGGCGACGGCCGGCCCCGTGCCGGCGACGGCGAGGACCGCAGCGGCGAGGATCGACAGCGACGTCATTCGTGCGAGCATGTCGTCTTACTCCCTGAGATGTCGTCTCGTTCTCATTCGCGAAAGGCTTCGGAGCGACCGCGCTTGACGGTCGGCAACAGCACCAGGACGAGCAGGATCACGGTGGCGGCGAGCAGCCCGCCGCTGATCGGGCGGGTGACGAACACGGCGAGGTCGCCCTGCGAGAGCAGCAGCGCGCGCTGCAGATTCTCCTCCAGCATCGGCCCGAGCACGAAGCCGAGCAGAAGCGGCGCGGGCTCGCATTCGAGCTTGCGGAACACGTATCCGACGACCCCGAACAGGGCCATCATGGCGACGTCGAAGGTGCTCGAGCGCAGCGTGTAGGTGCCGATGCAGCAGAACACCAGGATGGCCGGGAACAGGAGGTCGTAGGGGACCTTCAGCAGCCGCACCCACAGGCCGATCAGCGGCAGGTTCAGCACCACCAGGATGATGTTGCCGATCAGCATGCTGACGATCATGCCCCAGAACAGCTCGGGCTGGCCGGTCATCACCAGCGGGCCGGGCTGGATGCCGTGCAGCGTCATGGCGCCGATCATCAGCGCCATGATGGCGTTCGGCGGGATGCCGAGGCTGAGCATCGGGATGAAGCCGGCCTGGGCGGCGGCGTTGTTGGCGGCCTCCGGGGCGGCGAGGCCCTGCACGGCGCCGCGGCCGAACTTCTCCGGCGTCGACGACACCCGTTTCTCCAGCGTGTAGGCGGCGAACGAGGCGAGCGTCGAGCCGCCGCCCGGCAGCACACCGAGAAGAATGCCGAGCACCGTGCCGCGCACCGCCGCCGGCGCCGCGGCGCGGGCATCCTCGCGCGACGGCCACAGCCGGTTGATGACGCTGGCGATCACGCCGCGTCCCTGGGTCTGCTCGAGATTGGCGACGATCTCGGTGAGGCCGAACAGGCCCATCGCCAGCGGCACGAAGTCGATGCCGTCATAGAGCTGGGGAAAGCCGAAGGCATAGCGGATCTGGCCGCTGTTCACGTCGGTGCCGACGTTTCCGAGCAGGATGCCGAGCACCACCATGGCGATGCCCTTGGTGAGCGAGCCGTGGGTGAGCACGGTGGCGCTGACCAGGCCGAGCACCATCAGGGCGACATACTCGGCAGGACCGAACATGAGGGCGACGCCCGCGAGCGCCGGGCCCGCGATGGCGATCACGAAGGTGGTGACGACGCCGGCGAACAGCGACGCCAGCGCCGCGATGGCGAGCGCCGAGCCGGCGCGGCCGTCCATGGCCATTGCATGGCCGTCGAGGCAGGACACCACCGAGGAGGATTCGCCCGGGATGTTCACCAGGATGGCCGTGGTCGAGCCGCCATATTGCGAGCCGTAGAAGATGCCGGCCAGCATTATCAGGGCGCCGACCGGCGGCAGGTAGAACGTGATCGGCAGCAGCATGGCGACCGTCGCGGTCGGCCCGAGGCCGGGCAGCACGCCGATCAGGGTGCCGACCAGCGCGCCGATGAAGCACAGCGCGAGGTTCTGGAGCGAGAGGGCGACGGTGAGGCCGAGCACCAGATTGTCGAGGATGTCCATGGTCACCACCGCGGCCAGATCGGGATCGGCAGGCCGAGACCGAACACGAACAGCCCGACGCACAGGGCCGCGAGCCCCAGCCCCAGGACGAGCGTGACGAGGAGGCGGCGGCGCTCGCTCGCGGCGAAGCTCGCGAGCAGCGTCATGACCGCGATGGTGAGAACCAGGCCGGCATACTTGAGCAGAACCGCGAACACCACGACGGTCGCGGTGACCAGCAGGAGCGGCCGCATCGCGAAGGATTCGACGGGGGGCCCGTCGAACCGCAGCGCCGGAATCGCCACGCCGGCGCCGAGCAGCATCAGCAGGCTCGACACGATCGCCGGGAAATAGCCGGCGTCCATCGAGGCGAGCGTCCCCATCGGCCAGTCGCTGCTCATCCACAGCGCGGTGCCGCCCACCGCCATGAACACCAGGCCGGCGGTGAGGTCGCGCCCGGACCGGAGGCGGATCGCCATCACGCCGACCTCGGCCGGCGGCCCGACGGCGTGTCGGGAGAGGGAGGGTCGGACAGACGAAGAGCTGCGAGGATTCGGTTCGAGAGCCTGATCGGCCGCATGAGTCCCGACTCCGCTGGCGTTGCACGTCCTTGATTGGGCAGGGGGGCCGAAATGCGCGGCAGAAAATCAGATCGAGCCGTCACCAGCCCCGAAACGATGATGTATGATTTGCCAAGATCGTATATTGTACAATCTGCGTGTATACGAATTGACGTTCATCATATACTAATGTAGGCGTCTAAAAGACTCTGCGGACAAATGAGGGCTCGGCCATGGACGACGTCGCGACGGCCGAGAAGCCGGGCACCAATTACGTGCGGGTTCGCGACACGCTCCGGCTCGACATCGTGGACGGTTTGTTCGCTCCCGGTCAACGCCTGAAGGTCGCCGAGCTCGCCGCGCGCTACGGCGTCAGCACGATTCCGATCCGCGAGGCCCTGCAGCAGCTCCAGGGCGAGGGGCTGGTGCTGATCGAGCCGAATCGCGGCGCGACGGTGCGGCAGCTCGACGAGAAGTTCCTGACCGACCTCTACGACGTGCGCGAGCTGATCGAGGCCTTCCAGTCGCGGCGTTTCCTCGACGTCGCCACGGCCGGCGCCATCGACGAGCTGGAGGCCGCCCAGGCGGAGGTCGAGGCCGCCGCCGGCGAGGACGCGCTCACCCGACGCGCCGCCGACCGCCGGTTCCACCTCGTCGTCGCCGATGCCACCCACAATCAGGAGGCCGCCGGCATCCTGGAGCGGCAGGCCAATCTGATCGGCGCCCTGGTGGTGAAGTTCGGCCAGAGTCCGGCGCGCTACGCCCAGTCGATGGCCGAGCACCTGGCTTTGATCAGTGCGTTCCGGCGCGGCGACGGCGAGGCGGCCGCCCGGGTCGCCACCCTGCATGTTCGCAACGCCCGCATCGACATGATCGACCGGATGCGGCGGGCCGGCGCCGGCGGCTGAGCGCCCGACGCCTCGGCCGCGCGGCGACGGGCCGCCCCGCCCCCCCCCGGGGCCGCCGTCTTTCATCCGCCTCGGGCTTCCCCTAAGAATAGGGCGTCTGCCAAGGCCGGCCGAGACCGTTGCCAAAATCCCCGAGGAGAGCGCCATGGACCAGCATCTGCGCGAGATCCGCGCCGAGGACATCGATCCG
>NZ_JACAAX010000011.1 GCF_013377085.1 Rhodoplanes sp.
CGGCAGGACCACCGGGCTGCGGCACCACGCCCGGCGCAGGCGGCGCGATGCCGGCACCGCCGGTCTGCGGCACGAAGCCGCCGCCCGGTCGCCCGACCGGCGTGGTGACGCTGACCGTCTGGGCCGCCTGGTTGATCACCACGGTGTTGTGGATGTTCTGATAGATGACGTTGTTGGGCGGCGGCGGCGCCACATAGACGGGCGGCCGGGCCCAGAACGGGATCGGCCGGTAGATCGGCGCCGGCAGCACGAACAGCCCGACCGGCGGCGGCGGCGGCGGCAGCATCACGTAGTCGGGCGGCGGCGGCGGCAGCAGGAAGATGGGCGGCGGCGGCGGCGGCGCGAAGGCCAGCACCGGGTCGTCGAAGGCCAGCACGGGCCGGTCGACAAACATGACCTCCTCGGGTGGCGGCGGCGGCTCGTCATAGGCGAAGGCCGCAAAGCTGGGCGGCGGCTCCAGGACGGCGGAGAGCCGCGACAGCCGGCGGCGCGCATCATAGGCGTGCGGGCCGTGCGGATAGCGCCGCAGATACGACCAGTAGGCGGGCGGCGTGTCGGCCTCGAAGGTGCGGCGCCAAACGATCGCCTCGCGCCGCGCCGCGACGATGGCGCGCACCCGCCGGGCCATGGGATCGCCCGGATAGGCGGCGAGGAACTCCTCGTAAGCCGAGATGGTGTCGCGGTCGAGCGCGGCCGCATAGGCGTCCTCGGCCGGCAGCGCGCGGATCGGCCGGGCGCGGGACACGGCCGGATCGACCGCGGCGACCGGCGGCGGCGCGTCGGGCCCGCGCTCGAAGAACACGAAGGAGGTCTGGATCTGCGCGACGCTCCAGGGCACCTCGGCGCCCTTGGTCAGCTCGTTGACCCGCAGCCGGACGCGATCGAACATCTCGCCGACCGGCAGCCCGGGCTCGCGGAGCATCTCGGCGAGCGCCTGCGCATAGGCCCCGTAGGCGCCCTGCCCTTCCGGCGCGATGGTGCCGGGGGCGGCGTTGAAGGCGATCAGCATGCCGGGCGCCGGGTCCATCAAGGCGAGGCCGCCGGCGAGCGGCTGGCCGGAGCGCACGAACGGGTTGGCGCGGGCCGCGTCGAGCACGATCATGCGCGCCTTGAGCGGCAGCGCCGCCAGCGGCCGGACCAGGAAGTCATAAAGCCGCAGGCCGCGGATCGGCACATCGGTGTCGCGCTCGATCCGCGCGTCGACCGGGATCAGGTAGTTCTCGCCTTCGAGCTGCAGCCCGTAGCCGGCGAAATAGACGAAGGCCACCGCATCGGGCCCGGCCGCCGTCACCTTGTCGACGAAGTCGCGCACCGTGTGGCGCAGCGAATCCTCGTCGAGGTCGCGGGCGCCGACCACGTCGAAGCCGGCCGCCTCGAGCGTCTGGGCGATCAGGCCGGCATCGTTCGCCGGCGTCGCCAGCGCCCCGGCCTGATAGGCGCCGTTGCCGATCACCAGCCCGATCCGCCGCTCGACGCTTTGCGCGCTCGCCACCGAGATTAGCACCGACAGGCAGAGCCAGGTCGCGATCGCCCCGAGCAGTCTCGACGCACTCATTGCAGAACTCCTGGTTGGGCTGGAGCCCGGGCCTCGACGACGATCGCGGCACCGGCTCGAGCCCGACATGAACGAATCCTGGCGACCATCGGTCCTGGAGACGGCGCGGCCACGCCGACCGGCAGGACGGCCGTAACGTTGCTGCGACATTTCAGCCCTTTTGCGGCTTTTGCGCCGTGGGGCGATCCTGCGCAACGAAATTTTAACGATGACGACGGCCGACCCATCCGTTTGCCTGCGCCGAGGCCGAGCCCGGCACCTTCGACGTCAAATCGTCGCTAATCTGCCATCACGACTAACGAGCGCCTAAGCCTGAATTTAAGGATTTTGTCGGACTCTCGGGGCGAACGCCGAGCCGCAGCAGCCCGCATGCCCTTTGCCGCCACCGATCCGCCCCTCCCGCCCTCGGTCGACAGGACCGAGGCCGCGCGCCGTCGTCTGGCCGCCCAGCGGGTGCGCGAGGCCCGCGACCGGCTGACCTCGACGACCGGCACGCGGCCCGCCTTCGATGCCGAGCTGCTGCGCCAATACGCCCAGAACCGCCTCTCGGGCTCGCTCGTGATCCTGATGCTGATCGTCTCGATCGGCTTCCTGGCGGGGGTGTGGGGCGACCCGCTCGCGGCCGGCGCCTGGACGGCCGCCATGCTGGTGATCCACCTGGTCATCGTGGTGAAGTGCCGGAAATTTTTGGCCGAGCCCGCCAATGCCGTGAACGGCCGGGCGTGGCGGCTGCGCTTCGTCCTGCTCGACCTGTTCTTCGGCCTGGCCTGGATGTTCCAGCTCACCCAGCCGGTCGGCGTCCACGAGAGCGCCGCGACCTTCAACCTGTTCGTGATGCTGCTGGTGGTCGCCATCTCCAGCATGCTGGCCTCGAGCCTGCCGGTCGCGGTCTTGGCCGGCACCACGCCCGTGACGATCGCGGTCGCCCTCAACTTCGTCCTGGCCGGCACCGTGCAGGGCTGGATTCTCGCCGCCATGGCGCTGACGGCGCAAATCTACTTCGTGCTGCTGTCGTTCCGCATCTACAGCTCGAACCTCGCCACCCTGGAGGCCCGCGCCGAGAAGGACGCGCTGATCGGCGAGCTCGAGCAGGCCAAGGCCAAGTCCGACGAGGCGCGCCGCCGCGCCGAGGGCGCCAACATCGCCAAGTCCCGCTTCCTGGCGCAGATGAGCCACGAGCTGCGCACGCCGCTCAACGCCATCCTGGGCTTCTCCGAGGTGATGAAGAACGAGATCTTCGGCACCCACAATGTCGCGGTCTACAAGGACTACTCCAACGACATCCACAATTCCGGCGTCCACCTGCTCGGCCTGATCAACGAGATCCTCGACCTCTCGCGCATCGAGGCGGGACGCTACGAGCTCAACGAGGAGCTGGTCGGCCTCGCCCAGACGGCCGAGGAGTGCCACCACCTGCTCAAGCTGCGGGCCAAGAACCGCGGCATCACCATCTACGAGAGCTTCGAGCCGGACATGCCGAAGCTGTGGGCGGACGAGCGCGCGGTCCGGCAAATCTGTCTCAACCTCCTCTCCAACGCCATCAAGTTCACCCCGCAGGGCGGCGAGGTGTGGCTGAAGGTCGGCTGGACGCAAGCCGGCGGCCAGTATCTCAGCGTGCGCGACAACGGCTCCGGCATCTCGGAGGACGAGATCCCGATCGTGCTCGACTCCTTCGGCCAGGGCTCCAACGCCATCAAGTCCGCCGAGCAGGGGGCGGGCCTCGGGCTCCCCATCGTCAAGAGCATCATCGACCTGCACGGCGGCACCTTCACGCTGCGCTCGAAGCTGCGCGAGGGCACCGAGGTGGTGGTGACGTTCCCGCCCGAGCGGGTGATGACGGCGCTGGAGCCGATCGCCGAGCAGGGTCCGATGGTGCCGTCCGACACGCCGCCGCCGCCGGCCGGCGGCCAGGACGGCGGGATGTCGCTGCGCCGCCGGCTCCGCCTGTTCAAGCTGGAGAATTGAGCCGGTGCCGTCACGGATTCTTCACGCGACGCCGATGGCTGCCGCAGAGGTTGTTTTCCCGGAGCGGGGCCGTATGGTCGCCCCGTCCTGCCCGGGACGAATCGAGGTGCTTTGGACGTGCTGACGATGCGCCGCTCCGCCGTGTGGGTTCTTCTGCTGGGCGCCATCGCGGGCCTCGCTTTGCTCGTGGCGCGGCGGCCGGGCGAGAGCGGCCTGTCGGACGGCGACATCGCCTCGCTGCTGGTCAAGCTCGGCTTCATCGCGCTGCTCAGCGGCTTCGTGCTGACCCTGTTCCGCGACCGCTTCGCCCAGGCCGTGCAATGGGCCCTGATCTGGGCCGCGATCGCCCTCGCGCTCGTCGCCGGCTACACTTATCGGTTCGAGCTCAAGGACGCCGGCGAGCGCGTGATGGCCGAGCTGGTGCCCGGCCGCGCCGCCAGCCGCGGCAAGACCGTCGAGGTGGCGCGCGGCAAGGCCGGCGATTTTCAGATCAGCGCCAAGGTGAACGGCGCAACCGTCGCCATGGTCTTGGACACCGGCGCCAGTGCCGTGGTGCTGACCCACGAGGCCGCCAAGGCGGCCGGCCTGCCGCTCGACTTCATCAAGTACAACGTCAACGTCGACACCGCCAACGGCCGCGCCCAGGCCGCCGCCGTGACGCTCGACCGCATCACGGTCGGCGGCATCGTCGAGCGCGCGGTGCCGGCCCTGATCGCCCCGCCCGGCCAGCTCAAGGTCAGCCTGCTCGGCATGAGCTTCCTGAACCGCCTGGAAAGCTGGGAAGTCCGCGGCGCCAAGCTGTCGATGCGGACGTTTTAGAGGGCGGTTTTGGGCGGGCTCGTCGCCCGTAGGGCGCAATGAGCGCAGCGAATTGCGCCGGCGCAAGCACGATGTCCTGAGCGAGGGGACCGCATTCTCTTGGCGCAATTCGCTGCGCTCATTGCACCCTACGGCGCTGAGCCCCCTCACCCCTTCGCGATCGCCTGCAGTGCCTGGATCACGGTCGGCCCGAACGTGCCGTCGATGGGGCCGCGGTAGCTGCCGCGGCCGGCGAGCAGGCGCTGGATGGCGCGGCGCGTCTCCAGCGTGATCACCTTGCCGCGCTCGTCGATCAGCCGGTTGTGGCAGACGATCTGGCCGAGCCGCAGGCATTCGAGCAGCAGGCTCGCCGCCTCCGCCGGGTCGTAGGAGGCGCCGTGCCCCCGGTCGATCATCAGGGCGACGTTCATGATGCCGTTGGCGTTGTTGGCGCGGCGGAACCAGGCGATCGCCTGCGCGTCGTCGCGCGGCGCGCCCCGCCCGCCGGCCAGCATGGCGCCGACATTGGTCATGGCGTCGGGATGGCCGAGTTCGGCGCCACGCCGATAGAGCGCCAGGGCCCGCGCATCGTCCTTCGGCACGCCCATGCCGGTCGCGTACATGTTCCCGAGATTGTTTGCCGCGTGCGAGCTGCCGAGCTTTTGGCCGCGCTCGAACATCTCGGCGGCCAGGCGCAGATTGCGGGGCGTGCCGGTGCCGTTGAAGTAGAGCGAGCCGAGATTGTTGGCGGCCTCGCCCGCGTAGGGACCGTCCGGATAGTCGCGCAGGAAGCTGGCGAGATGCTCCGGATTGGTGCTGTTGGCGAATCGCACCCAGCGCTCGCGCTCGGCCGCCGCCGGATCGGGCCGCCCTGGGGCCTGCGGCTCGCTCGGCGCCCGCGCCTGCACGTCCGGCACCGGCGTGCGCCGCAGCGCCTCGATCCGCTGGCGTGCCTGGCGGGCATAGAGGCCGTCCGGGAAGCCTTTCAGGTAGGTCTCGAAATCCTGCGGATCGGTCGACCCTTGCGCCGCGATCCACGCCATCATGTCGGGCAGGCGCGGATCGGCCGGCGGTTGCGCGCCGACGGACGGGGCTCCGCCCTGCGGCGTCACCGTGATGGTGCCCTCGATCTTGAACGAGAACCGCCCGGTCAGCGACGAGGAGTCCCACGGCACCTGCTTGCCGCGGGTCTCGCCGATCACCTCGTTGCGCACCTCGATGATCATGTCGGAGATCGACAGCGGCTGATCGATATGGCGCAGCAGCGATCCGGTGAACGGGCTGTTCCGCCCTTCGCCGTCCTGCGCCACGTTGTCGGGCTGGGTGGCGTAGACGATGAACGTGCCCGAGACGGTCTGGACGCGGCCGAGGCCGCGGCCGAGCGCGTCGATGGAGCGCGTCCCCATGGTGCGCGACAGATCCTTGGCGAACGGGTTGTCGCGGCAGGCGTCCAGGATGGCGATCTTGACCCGGGCGCTGCGGTTGAGCTGCCGCATCACCTCGTCGAACGGCACCAGCACCAGGCTCAGCTCCGGCTCGTACTCGACCTTGGCGTCGGTCGGGACGAGGTAGTTCTGGCCGTTCACCTGGATGCCGTGCCCGGCATAGAAGACCAGCGCCACATCGGCGTTCTCGGAGGCACGGCCGAACGCCTGCATGGCCGAAACGAAGGCGGCGCGGTCGAAATCGTCGCCGCCGAACACCTCGAAGCCGAGCGAGACGAGCTTGGCGCGCATGTCGGTCGCGTCGTTGCGCGGGTTCTTCAGGGTCGGCGCATGCTGATAGGCACTGTTGCCGACGATGAAGGCGACCCGCTTCTCGGCGCTGTCGGCGGGACCTGCGGCCATGAGCAGGACGAGGGCGGCGACGACGGCGAGCATGAGCTGGCGCATTTTGCGGCTCCTGAGAAAAGTCAGCACACCGCGATACCGCGACCGGAGCCTTGACCGGGGTCAAAGGCCGGCTCGCGCGGCCACGTATTCACACCGCCAATCACGTAACTTATCGGTTGCATGACTGCACGCAGAGGGCTACGGTGGAACGATGGATCTCGACCTGCTGTTCCGGGCGTTGTCCGATCCGACGCGGCGGCGACTGGTCGACGAGCTGGCCGAACGCGACGGGCAGACCCTGTTCGAGCTGCATGTCCGCCTGATCACCTGGCACGGCGCCAGCCTGTCGCGGCAGGCTCTCTCAAAACACCTACAGATGCTGGAAGAGGCCGGGCTGGTGCGTACCGAATGGCAGTGGCGCAGCAAGCACCACTTCCTCGACCGCGCGCCGATCCGGCAGGCCTGGACGCTCTGGCTCGGCCGCCATGCCGGACACGATCGAGCCGAACCAATCGAAGAGTCGGCCGTCACCCTTCGAGGGCCGCGCACCGCGCGGCCACCTCGGCGTGACGGGGTGAAAGACAGAGACAACAAAAGGAGAGACCTCCGATGAGGATCGTTCTGACCAGCGTGCTGGTGGATGACCAGGAGAAGGCGCAGCGCTTCTACACCGACGTGTTGGGCTTCGTGCCGCGGGCCGACGTGCCGATGGGCGAGCATCGCTGGCTGACGCTGGTGTCGGACGACGATCCGGACGGCGTGCAGCTCCTGCTCGAGCCCGACGCGCATCCGGCCGCCAAGCCCTACAAGGCGGCCCTGGTGCGGGACGGCATCCCGTGCACCTCGTTCGCCGTCGACGACGTGCAGGCGGAATACAAGCGTCTGCGCGGCCATGGCGTGCGCTTCACCCAGCCGCCCGTCACCATGGGGCCCGTCACCATCGCGGTGTTCGACGACACCTGCGGCAACCTCGTGCAGATCGCCCAGCAGCACTGACGTTCGCCGCTCCCCGCAGCGACGAACGGCAGCGGTGCCGCACCGTGGTACTTCGTCGTTGCAAAGTACCATGTCGCCGGCTACGCTTTCCCAACAACGACAAGACGATCCGGGGGGATCATGATCGGCCGCCCTGCCGAGAGCATCGTCACGCGCCACGGCGCCGCGGGCGCCGTCGACGGCCACGTCCATGTCTTCGACCCGCGCTTCCCCTTCGCCGAGGCCCGCAGCTACACGCCTCCTGCCGCGACGGTCGACGACCTGCGGGCGCATCTGGCCAGCCTCGGGGTCGACCGCGCCGTTCTGGTGCAGCCGAGCGTCTACGGCGACGACAACCGCGCCCTGCTCGATACCCTCGAACAGCTCGGGCCGACGACGGCGCGCGGCATCGCCGTGATCGACCCGGCCACCGTCACGGATGATCAGCTCCGAACGCTGCGCGACGCCGGGGTGGTCGGCGTACGGGTCAATCTGCACACCAAGGGCGAGGACCGCGCGCAGGCCGTGGTCGCCGCAGTGGCGCAGACGGCCCAGCGCGTCGCGCCGTTCGACATGGTGGTGCAGATCTATGCCGACCTCGCTCTGGTGGCGGCCCTGGAAGACACCATCGCGGCCTCGCCCGTGCCCGTCGTGCTCGATCATTTCGCCGGCGCCCGGGTCGAGCCCGGTCGCTCGGAATCGAACCGCGCGCCGCCCGGCCACGCCGCCCTCATCCGCCTGCTCGGCGACGGCCGCGTCTGGATCAAGCTGTCGGCGCCCTATCGGGCGGCCCGGCAGGCGCCCGATTATCCCGAGCTGGCGCCGCTCGCCCGCACCCTGATCACGACCAATCCGGACCGGCTGGTCTGGGCGTCCGACTGGCCCCACACCGGCGGCGGGGACGAGCGGCAAGGCCGCAAGCCGACCGACATCGAGCCGTTCCGGCAGGTCGACGATGCGCGTACGCTGGCGCTGCTCGCCGCCTGGGCCGGTGACGACGCCACCCGCACGAAAATCCTGGTCGACAACCCGGCCCGCCTGTTCCGCTTCTGACGACGAACCAACCCGCGCGCGACCTCGCCGATCGGCACGCCACGCGCACCCCGCCTCGAGGCCAACGGAGATTTCGCGAAATGCGCCGACAGCTCCTGCGTTCCGGATCAGCCGCTCTCGGACTGGCCGCTCTCGGCCTCGCCGCACTGGCAGGCCCGGCATCGGCCCAGACCTTCCCGTCCCACACCGTCACGCTGGTGGTCGCCTACGCGCCCGGCGGCACCGGCGACGTGGTCGCCCGGCTGATCGCCACGAGGCTCGGGCCGGCGCTCGGCCAGAACGTCGTGGTCGAGAACCGGCCGGGCGCGAGCGGTGGCATCGGCGCCCAGAGCGTCGCCCGCGCGACGCCGGACGGCCACACCATCCTGGTCGGGCAGAGCGCCGAGATCTCCATCAACCAGCATCTGCTCAAGAACATCGGCTACGATCCGGAGAACGACCTGTTGCCGGTGGCGCTCGGTACCGACGTGCCGCTGGCGCTTGCGATCCCGCCAAAGGCGCCCTACCAGACCATCGACGAGCTGTTGGCCACCGCGCGGTCGCGGCCGAACGGACTGTCCTTCGCATCGTCCGGCACCGGCACGCCCGGCCACTTCGCCGGCGAGCTTTTGAAGGCGCGCAGCAAGACCAACCTGGTCCACGTTCCCTACAAGGGCGCCGGTCCGGCCCTCAACGACCTGCTCGGCGCCCATGTCGACCTCTACTTCTCCGGCTTCCCGGCCGTGATGCCGCATGTGAAGTCGGGCAGCCTGAAGGTGCTCGCGGTGTCGTCGAAGAAACGCGCCACCGGCGCCCCCGACGTGCCGACCGTGGCCGAGGTCACCGGCATCAAGGAGTTCGACCTGACGCTGTGGCAGGGGTTCTTCGTGCCGCGCGGCACGCCCAAGGCGGTGGTCACCCGCCTCAACACCGAGATCAACGCGATCCTGGCGCAGCCCGACATCAAGACCACCCTGATCGAGGCCGGCGCCGAGGTGAACCCGATGTCGGTCGACGAGTTCACCGCCTTCGTGAAGGAGCAGACCCAGCGTTACCAGGCGCTCATCAAGGAAATGGGCATCGCCCTGGAATAGCCTGCCCAATGCCACGACCGGCGGCGGAACGTCACGAAACGTGACTCGCCGTTCTTGTTCCAGGTCAATGAGGGCCGCCGTCGCCCGGCCTCTATGAGTCGACATGTCCCTGCGTGCCGCACGAGGCGCGGCCGGCGCTGCGCCCGGTCACTGAAAGGGCGTACCGACCATGGACCGCGACGACACACTCCAGGCAGGGTCGACCCCGTCATCGGCAATCGAGGACGGCGCCGGTATCGAGGCCTTCCGGGCGCTCGACCGCACCCGTCTCGCCCTGATGGCGCAGGCGACCGGCGGCCTCTCCCCGGCGGCGCTGACGCTCGCCTTCCTCGACTGGTGGATCCACCTCTCCACGGCGCCGGGCAAGTGCATGGAGCTCGCCTGGGTGGCCGGCCGGCGCGCCTCTCGCTTCGGCGCGCAGCTCGCCGCCTCCAGCATCGGGCGGGACCCGCCGCCCCATATCCCCGCGCCGCCCGGCGACACCCGCTTCTCGGCCGAAGCCTGGCGCAGCGAGCCCTACAGCCTGTGGGCCCAGATGTTCCTGCTCCAGCAGCAGTGGTGGCACGATCTCACCCACGACGTGCCCGGCGTCGCCCCGCACCACGAGGACGTGGTGGCGTTCACGATGCACCAGCTCCTCGACATGGTCTCGCCCTCGAATTCCCCCTTCACCAATCCCGAGGTCATCGACAAGACCCGCGAATCGCTCGGGACCAATCTGATTCACGGCTTCCAGAACTGGACCGAGGACGTCAGCCGCACGGCGACCGGCCGTCCGCCGGTCGGAACCGAGAGCTACGTGGTCGGACGCGACGTCGCGATCACGCCCGGCAAGGTGGTTTTCCGCAACGCTCTGATCGAACTGATCCAGTACGCACCGGCGACCGACACCGTGGCGGCCGAGCCGATCCTGATCGTGCCGGCCTGGATCATGAAGTACTACATCCTCGATCTGTCGCCGAAGAACTCGATGGTGCGCTGGCTGGTCGGCCAGGGCCACACGGTGTTCTGCATCTCCTGGCGCAATCCCGGCCCGGAGGATCGCGACCTCGCCTTCGACGACTACCGACGGCTCGGCGTCATGGACGCGCTCGACGCCATCAGCGCGATCCTGCCTGGGCGGAAGATCCACGCCACCGGCTACTGCATCGGCGGCACCCTGCTGGCGATCGCCGCCGCCGCCATGGCCCGCATCGGCGACGCACGGCTCGCCTCGGTGACGCTGCTCGCCGCGCAGATGGATTTTTCCGAGCCCGGCGAGCTCGCACTGTTCATCGATCACAGCCAGCTCCACGTGCTCGACAGCATGATGTGGAACCGCGGCTATCTGTCCGCCGACCAGATGGCGGGCGCCTTCCAGCTCCTGCGTACCGCCGACCTCGTCTGGTCGCGCCACATCCACGACTATCTGATGGGCGAGCGCAGCCGGATCAACGACCTGATGGCGTGGAACGCCGACTCGACCCGCATGCCCTACCGCATGCATGGCGAGTATCTGAAGCGGCTCTATCTGGACAACGAGCTCGCCGCCGGCCGCTTCCTGGTCGACGGCCGGCCGGCCGTGATCCGGAACATCCACGCACCGATCTTCGTCGTCTCGACCGAACGCGATCACGTCGCGCCATGGCACTCGGTCTACAAGATCCATTATCTCAGCGACGCCGACGTGACCTTCGTGCTGACCAGCGGCGGCCACAATGCCGGGATCGTCAGCGAGCCGGACCGCCCGCACCGGCGCTATCGCATCGCGCTCAAGCGCCCCGACGACTGCTGCATCAGCCCGGAGGAGTGGGTCGCCGCGACGGCCCCGAAGGCCGGATCATGGTGGGTGGACTGGGCCGCGTGGCTCGACGCCCACTCGGCGCCGGAGCGCGTCGCGTGTCCGGCCATGGGCGCGCCGAGCAAAGGCTACGCGCCGCTCGCCGACGCGCCGGGGACGTACGTGCATCAGCGTTAGCGCGATCTCCGACGACGCGAGAAACGGTTCGCCGTCGACGACGCGACGACGTCGATGTCGCGCGCGTTCTCCGACCCCGCCGAAGCGAACCACACATCGAGACGACACGTCTCGTACCGCGTCCCGGCAGCCCCTTTTGGAGCAGCGCGACGGCGCCTGCAAAACTGCGCCGGCGTCCGCGACCGCGTCGCCCGATCCGTCTAGTCCGCCATCTTCGATGGCCCGCGTCACCCGTGCTCTCGGACCGACACGCATCGCAGCATCGTATCGCGCAGCGCAACAGATATCGGGAGAAGCCCTGACGACAGAATTACAGCTTGCAAAGCCCGAGGCGGCTTCGACATACTTAGAAGCGTTCCGATGTAACTGATCCGTGCACCACACGCCGCCAACGACACCCGTCGTCGGTGCTTGTTGAATCACGTCGCGATCGAGCACTCCCGCAGGCCCGATCGGCGCGCTCACGAATCAGCTCGACCCGGTGACCGCCATCGGCTGTTCCGTGCCCATCCTCGTCTCGATCGCGCTCGCCCGAAAGGCTCGTTCACCGATCATGCAGAAGCGTCGCCGCTGGCTCGCCATCGCATTCGGCCTGATCGTCGCGTCGATGCTGTCGGCCAGCGCCGCGGACGCTCAGAGCACCGCCGCGCTCGATCCCGCCAAGCTCGCCGAGATCCGCGACCAGAACGCCAAGTGCTTCGCCTGCCATTCGCCCGAGGGGCTGAAGTCGCCGCCGCGGCAGGACATGGATCTCGACAAGCTCAAGACCATGCTGCACGACCCGGCACTGTACGAGACGTCCAGCCACGGCCGCGTCGAGTGCCGCACCTGCCACGGCGTCGGCGCCACCACGTTCCCGCACGGCGCCAATCTCAAGGCGCAGGTCAGCCCCTGTTCGGAATGCCACGCCGCCAAGGTCTTCCGCATCGAGACGCAGTTCGACGCGAGCGTCCACGCCAAGACCCAGAAGGACAAGTTCACCTGCTGGTCGTGCCACGACGGGCACGTCTACAACATCGCGGCCAAGATCGGAGCTCCGCACAAGATCATCGCGCAGGACAACGCGATGTGCCTCGACTGCCACAACTCCGATCTGCAGTTCTCGAAATTCGCGCCGGTCGACAAACGCCGTCCCCTCATCGGGCGCATCCACGAATGGCTGCCTAACACCCAACTTCACTGGGCGGCGGTGCGCTGCGTCGAGTGCCACACGCCGGCGGGGCGCGGCTTCTCCCACGAAATCCTCGACAAGAGCAAGGCCGAGAAGAACTGCGTGTCCTGTCATTCGCGCGACTCGTCGCTGCGCACCCGTCTTTACCGGCATCTGCTCGCCGAGGAGGAGGAGACGCTCGGCTTCGTCAACAGCGTGATTCTGCCGCACGCCTACATCATCGGCGCCACCCGCAATCCATGGATCGACGGTGCCGTGGGAGCGGTCGCCGCACTCCTGATCGTCGGGATGCTGGTGCATACGGTGCTCCGCCTCGGCGCGGCGCTATGGCGACGGCGAGGGAGGAGGCCGGCATGAAGACGCGCATCTACCTGCTGCCGCTGTGGCTGCGCCTGTGGCACTGGAGCAATGCGGTGCTGATCGTCATCCTGACCGTGACCGGCGCAAGCCTGCACTTCTCGGATACCCATCTCACGATGGTGTCGTTCGCGCGCGCCGCGCAGATTCACGACATCGCCGGGATGACCATCGTGGCGCTGTACGTCTTCTTCTTGACCGCCAATGCGGTGACCGGGAACTGGTGGCAGTACATTCCCAAGCCCCCGGGCATCATGGCGCGCTCCCTGCGGGTGATGCGCTATTACGCGTTCGGAATCATGCGCGGCGAGCGGGATCCGCACGAGCCGACCCCGGACAGCAATTTCAACGACATGCAGGCGTCCGCCTATTTCGCCATCATGTATCTGGTAATGCCGGTCGTGATGATCACCGGGCTGATATTCCTGTTCCCGCTGACTGCGCCCGATCGGCTGTTCGGCCTGGACGGGCTGTTCCCGGTCGCGGTGGTGCACTACATGGCCGGCGCAGCCGTGGTGCTGTTCGCCATTCTCCACGTCTATCTGGGGACGCTCGGACACACGGCGACGAGCCAGTACAAGACCATGATCACCGGCTGGCACGAGGGCGATCTGCCCTCGGGCCGGACTTCATCACGACGCGCTCGATAACGACAGGAGGGAAAGCCATGAGACGTTCGACCGTGCTGACGTCTTTAGCCATCGTATCCGCGTTCGCGCTGGGCGCGCCGCTGGTGCTCGCCCAGGAGAAGCCGGTGGCGATGCGGCCGGTCCCGATCAAGGCCGCGAAGGCGACGGCGGCACCGACGCTCGACGCGGATGCGAGCGACCCGGTGTGGAAGCAGGCGCAGCCCGTCGCCGTCGAGGCCGTCAAGGGCGTTCACTTCAAGGACAACGCCGGCAACACCAACGCCACCGTGCAGGCGGCCTATTTCGGCGACACGCTCTACATGCTGGTGACCTGGGAGGATCCGACCCTCTCGGTGCGGCGCTTCCCGTACCAGAAGCAGGCCGACGGCTCGTGGAAGAAGCTGGTCGATCCCGAGGACAAGGGTGGCGACGACAACGTCTACTACGAGGACAAGTTCGCAATGATCTGGAACATCGGCAAGTCGATGTTCGGCTTCGACGAGCGTTTCGGCTGCCAAGTGAGCTGCCATGCCGGCGAGCCCGGAAAGCCGTACGGCAACAAGTACACCAGCGAGGAGGGTGAGACCGGCGACATCTGGCACATGAAGTACGTGCGCGGCGGCTTCCTCGGCCAGATCGACGACCAGTGGCTCGACCACACCCGCTTCGACCCGCAGAAATCGCCCGAGGCCGGCCGCAAGTCCGACGCCAACACGGGCGGCGGCTACCAGGACGTCAAGCTGGTCGGCGGCAAGCCGGAGTTCATGAGCAAGGACGCCAAGCCCGCCAACAAGGGCGGCACCTACTGGATCAAGGCCGAGGACAAGGTGCCGTTCGACGACTCGAAGTTCGTGGCCGGCGACGAGGTCGCCTCGATCGTGGTGGCGCCGTTCACGGGCGACCGCGGCGACATCAAGGCGGCGCTCGCCTGGAAGGACGGCAAGTGGACGGCCGAGCTGTCGCGCAAGCTCGTCACCGGCTCGAAGACCGACGTGCAGTTCGACGACCTGTCGAAGAGCTACGGCTTCGGCATCGCCTTCTTCGACAACGCCCAGGTGCGCCACGCCTACGGCCAGGCGCCGCTGATCCTGAGCTTCGACAAGTAAGGACACGCCGCGAGGCGGGAGAACCGGCGGCCTCGGCCGCCGGTATCTTTGTCGACCCCACGCCGGTTTGCCGGGGTGGCTACCCGACCATGCTGAGCAGGATGCGGCTCGCGGTCAGGATCAGGAACAGGCCGAAGGCGATCTCGAGATGCCGGCGCGGCATGCGGTGCGCCAGCACGGCGCCGAAGCGCGCCGTATAGGTCGAGATCGGTGCCATCAGGGCGAAGCCGACCAGCGACACGAAGCCGATCGACAACGGCGGCAGCTCGCCCATATGCGGGATGCCGGCCAGCATGTAGCCGATCGTGCCGGTGACGGCGATCGGCACGCCGATCCCGGCCGAGGTGGCGACCGCCTTGTGGATCGACTGACCGTAGAAGGTCAGCACCATGCTGGCCATGGCGCCGCCGCCGACCCCCATCAGCGACGACAGAAGGCCGATGACGGCCCCATAGACCCGCAAGACCCAAGGCCCCGGCAGCTTCGGGGCGATGACGAAGCGATCGCCGAGGAACAGGAGCTTGCACGCCGTGAGCAGCACCGTGCAGCCGAACACGATCTTGAACACCACCGCGGGCGCCACCACGGCGACGGCGGAGCCGAGGATCACGCCGATCACCACCGGCACGGTCCACAGCTTCACCACGTCCTGCAGGGCGGCGCCCCTGGCCTTGTGGCTGCGGTAGGAGCGGAAGGCGGTCGGCGCGATGACGGCGAGCGAGGTGCCGATGCAGAGCTGCATGCGGACGTCGTCGGGCACGCCGATGAGACGGAAGACCTCGAACAGGACCGGCATCAGCACGGCGCCGCCGCCGATGCCGAACAGCCCGGCGAGGATCCCCGTCACCACGCCACCGCCCATGATGCCCACGGCGAGAATCACGAGTTCGCCGGTGGGCACGTTCATCATCGCGGGCAACTCCGTTCCGCAGCCTTGCGCGAAGCTTCGATCCGGTGCTGCGCCGCGCAGCGCCGTCCCGTGGCCGTCGCGAGCGGGCTGGCCGCCGCCCTACATCACCAGGCTGGACAGGATGCGGGCCGCGGTGGCGACCAGGAACAGGCCGAAGGCGATCTCGAGGTGCCGACGCGCCATGCGGTGCGCGAGTATGGCGCCGAAGCGCGCCGTCCAGGTCGAGATCGGCGCCATCAGCGCGAAGCCGACCAGCGACACGAAGCCGACCGACAGCGGCGGCAGCTCGCCCATATGCGGAATGCCGGCCAGCATGTAGCCGATCGTGCCGGTGACGGCGATCGGCACGCCGAGGCCGGCCGAGGTGGCGACGGCGTTGTGGATCGGCCGCTTGTAGAGGGTGAGGAGCATGGTGGAGAGCGAGCCGCCGCCGACCCCCATCAGGGCGGAGAGCAGGCCGATGACGGTGCCGTAGATCCGCATGGTCACGGGTCCGGGCAGCTCCGGCGCGATCGAGAAGCGGTCGCCGACGACCAGCATCTTGGCCGCGATGGTCATCTGGATGAAGGCGAAGACCAGCTTGAACACCGCCGCCGGCGCAACCACGGCGAGCGCGGAGCCGATGACGACGCCGATCACCACCGGCACGGTCCACAGCTTCACCACGTCCTGCAGGGCCATGCCCTTCGCCTTGTGGGTACGGTAGGAGCGGAACGCGGTCGGCACGATGATGGCGAGCGAGGTGCCGATGCAGAGCTGCATGCGCACGTCGTCGGGAACGCCGATCAGGCGGAAGATCTCGAACAGCACCGGCACCAGCACGGCGCCTCCGCCGATGCCGAACAGGCCGGCCAGAATGCCCGTGACCACGCCGCCCCCGGCGATCGCCACGGCGAGGACAACGAGCTCGCCGACCGGCACGTCCATCATGGTGTAAATCTCCGTTCAGGCACTGTTTCGCATCGTTTGCGACATCCGCCAAGGCGCGCATTTGCGCGGCGGGACGTGCAATTCCGCATGCATCGACAGGGGTTGGCGGTCAGGCGGGAGCGGCCGTCATGCCGCGTCGGCGCGCGACGGGGCCGTGCGGACCAGGTCGAGCGCCGTCGTGAGCACATCGATCCCGGCGCCCGGCCTGACGGCTTCGGTGGCGAGATGACGCCGATAGGCGCGCGCCCCCGGCACGCCCTGGAACAGGCCGAGCATATGGCGCACCATGGCATAGAGCCGCTCACCGGCGGCGAGCTCGCACGCCATGTAAGGAATGAATCGCTCTACCGCCTCGCGGGCCGAGCCGGCGGGCGCCGCCTCGCCGAACAGCAGCGGATCGACTGCGAGCAGGCGCCACGGCTCCTGATAGGCGGCACGCCCCATCATCACGCCGTCGACATGGGCGAGCTGGTCGGCCGCCGCCTCGATCGAGGCGAAGCCGCCATTGATCGCCACCGGCACGTGCGGCAGCCGCGCCTTGAGCCGGTGGACGCGGCCGTAGTCGAGCGGCGGCACGTCGCGGTTTTCCCGCGGCGACAGACCCTGCAGCCACGCCTTGCGGGCGTGCACGATCAGGGCGTCGGCGCCGGCCGCGACCACGGTGTCGGCGAGGATGTCGAGCGCCTGTTCCGGGTCCTGGTCGTCGATGCCGATGCGGCACTTGACCGTGACGGGCACGGCGACGGCCGCCTTCATGGCGGCGACGCAGTCGCCTACCAGCGCCGGCTCCGCCATCAGGCAGGCGCCGAAGCGGCCCTCCTGCACTCGGTCGGACGGGCAGCCGACATTGAGGTTGATCTCGTCGTAGCCCATCTCGGCGCAGATGCGGGCCGCCTGCGCGAGCGCCGCCGGATCGCTGCCGCCGAGTTGCACGGCGACCGGATGCTCGCAGGGATCGAAGCGCAGCAGGCGCACGCGGTCGCCGCGCAGCACCGCGCCGGTCGTCACCATCTCTGTATAAAGCCGCGCTTTTCGCGTGAGACAGCGATGGAACGCCCGGCAATGCCGGTCGGTCCAATCCATCATGGGTGCAACGGAGAAGCGCACGGCGTCCGTCGCCAAAGTGTGCTGCATGCTGTTCATCGCGGCGCACGATAGCACGCCGCACAGGCTTTGCCCGCCCTCGGCCCCGGACCGCCGGCGACGGGCCCGCACGCGGCCGGTCGCCCGGCAGACCAGCGGATCAATAGCCCTCGAAGAGCTTCCTCTCCTTGATCACGTCGCCGAACAGCTCCTCGTCGGTCGGCACCTTGTAGTTCTTGATCTCGCGCGCCACCCAGGTGGTGTTGAGATGGTGCTTCCAGGTGATGTTCTCGGACGTGATGTTCTTGCCCCAGGTGCCGCAACCGAGCGTGATGGTGAACGGCATGCCGTTGTTCCAGTTGCCGGCGTTGGACTTGTTCTGCGGCATGCGGACCGCGACCCGGCTGGTCTTGGTCTCCATCGCAAACTTGAGGATGTGGTCCTCGTCGAAGGAGTGGATGCCGCACGAATGGCCGGCGCCCGAATAGGCCTGGATGCCGTTGACCAGCGCGATCGCGTCCTCGAAGCGATCATACTTGTAGAGCGTGACGACGACCGAGAGCTTCTCGCCGGAGAACGGGAAGTCGGACCCGAAGCCGGTCTCCTCGACCAGGATCCAGGTGCGGTCCGCCGGCATGTCGATGCCGGCCTTCCGGGCGATGAAGGCCGCCGGCCGCACGATCACGTCGCCGTTGAGATGGCCGTCCTTCCACAGCGTCGCCTGCAGCTTGGCCTTGTCGGCCGGCGTGCACAGATACGCTCCCTCGGCGATCATCGCCTTCACGGTGGCGTCGTAGATGCTCGCCTGGATGACGGCCGCGTTCTCGGTCGAGCAGCCGCTCGCCTGATCGTTGATCTGGCTCTCCATGATCTTGTGGGCGACATCCTTGATGTCCGCCGTCTCGTCTATCACCGTCACCACGTTGCCGGCCCCGACCCCGTAGGCCGGCGTGCCCGACGAATAGGCGGCCTTGACCAGGCCGGCGCCGCCGGTGGCGATGATGAGGTCGCACTGGCGCATCAGCTCGTCGGTCTTGTCGAGAGTCGGCTTCTCGATGCAGATCACCAGATCCTCGGGCAGTCCCATGGTCCGGAGCAGCCGGCGGATGTCGCCGGCGACCAGATTGGTGATCTTGTCGGCGCGCGGATGCGGCGCCAGCACGATGGCGTTGCGGCAGATCAGCGCGTTCATCGCCTTGATGAAGACGACGCCCTCCGGCACCGTGGTCGGCACGATGCCGCCGATGACGCCGACCGGCTTGGCGATCTTCATGAGCTGCTTGGCCTCGTCGACATCGACGATGCCGACCGTCTTGGCCTCGTTGAGGTCGCGCATCAGGCCCTTGGCGCGGGCGATCGTGCGGGCGACCTTGCTCGGCACGTCGCCCATCTTGATCTCGTCGAAGCTCGCCTGCCCCCACGCCTCGGCACGCTGGACCGCGAGCCAGCCGATCGCGGCCGCGACGCGGCGGGCCTCGTCCTGGGTCCAGCGCTCGGCGACGGCCTGGGCCTTGCGGGCCCGCGCGATCAATCCGGCGATGTAGTCTCTTGCCTGTTCCATCGTGGTACCTTCTTCTGTCGAGCTTAGTTTGTCGCGGGCGCGCGACCGCCGGCGATCCGGTCGGCCTTGTCCAGGAGCTTGCGGGCCCGTTCCGCGACGGGTGGATCGATCATCTTGCCGTCGAGCGAGCAGGCGCCCTTGCCGGCCGCCGTCGCCTCGGCGAAGGCCGCGACGACGCGGCGCGCCTGCGCCACCTCGTCGTCGGTCGGCGTGAACACCGCATTCACGGCGGCGACCTGGTTCGGGTGGATGCAGGTCTTGCCGGTCATGCCGAGCCCCTTGACGCGCTCGGTCTCGGCCACCAGCGCGGCCGGGTCGGCGTGATGCACGAACGGCGTGTCGATGATCGAGATGCCCCGCGCCCGCCCGGCGAAGACCAACGTGCTGCGGGCATGATGCAGCTCGTCGCCGACCGTCGTGCGGGCGATGCCGAGCTCCTTGGTCAGGTCCTCGGCGCCGAACTGCAGGCCGGTGACGCGCGACGCCGCCGCGACGATGGCGGCGGCGTCGACGATCGAGGCCGCCGTCTCCATCAGCGGCACGAGGCCGATGGTGCCCGGCGGAAGGCCGAGCTCCTGCTCGAGCGCGCCGATCACCACGTCGGCGGCCAGGATCGACACCGCGTCGGCCTTGGGCACCACGATGGTGTCGGGCCGCTTCGGCACGACGGCCAGGAGGTCGCGCAGCCCGAGCGGCGACGTCACGGCATTCACCCGAACCAGGATTTCCTTGCGGCCGTCGCGCGGTGCGTCCAGGGCAGTCGCCACGGCCGCTCGCGCGCACTCCTTCTCGGGCGGCGCGACCGCGTCCTCGAGATCGAAGATGATGCCGTCGGCCGGCACGTCGAACGCCCTGGCGATCATCTTGGGCGAGCTGCCGGGGACGTACAGCAGCGATCGTCTGAGCAACACGCGGTCCATGGCTCCGCCTCCTCCGCTCCCGGCGCCGCAGGCCGGTCGGTCATGTGGTCTGTTATTGACGTCGAGGATCGGTCGCAGGCGCTCCGGAGGCCGCGACCGCCGGTGCAGTCGTCAGCTCATCACGATCAGCGGCTTGATCTCCTCGAGCCGCTGCATGCGCGCGAGCGCGGTGTTGACCTCGTCGAGGGTGTAGCGCCCCGAGATCATCCTGCCGAACGGGATGTGATCCCCGTGGGTCGAGGCGAACTGCAGCGCTTTCCAGTACGACTTCACGTCACCCGAGAAGGAGCCGAGCACGCGAATGTTCTTCTTGACGATGGTCGACGGGCTGAACGTGGTCGTGCCGGTGCCGAGCTGGCCCACCGTGAGGTAGCGGCCGCCCTTGCGCACCAGATCGATGCCCTCGTTGAAGGCGCCCGGAAAGCCGGTGAACTCCATCACGATGTCGGGGCCGCGCCCGCTGGTGAGGACGCGCAGCGCCGCGGCGCGCTCGTCGTGGGTCGTGCCCTCGATCGTGAACGTGTGGGTCGCGCCGAACTCTTTGGCGAGCTCGAGCCTCGCATGGGGCGCGCCGATCACGCTGACGGTCCGGGCGCCCTCGACCCGCGCCACCGCGGACGCCAGGATCCCGAGCGGGCCGGCGCCCTGGATGGCGACATGCTCGGAGGGGTCGATCGGACCGAGATTATCGAAGGCGTTCATCACCGAGCGGAACGCGCAACTGCACAGGCTGGCGACGGCGTCCTCGACATTGTCGGGCACCCGCACGCGCCCCGACTGCGGCAGGACATAGCCGTATTCCGAGAAGCCGCCGAGCAGATAAGGCGGCTTCTCGATGTTCTCGTACATGTAGGCGCGGCGGTTCTCGCACAGCGTCGGCTGGCGCGCGACCGTGCACCAGTAGCAAGACCCGCACGCCGTGTGGGTCCACAGGATGCGGTCGCCGATCGACAGCGGCTGGCCGACGCTGTCGCGCTCGGCGCCCGCTCCGATGGCGACGATCTTGCCGACCATCTCGTGGCCGAGGATCACCGGCAGGTCGACCTTGAGGGCGAGATTGCCGCGCGCCAGATGCACGTCGGTGCCGCAGATCGAGCAGGCGGTGGTGCGCACGATCAGCGCCCCCGGCTCCGGACCCGACGGCACCGGAACGCATTCGATCTTCAACGGCTCGCCGAACCGCCGCACCACGGCGGCGCGCGAGAATTCAGGCAGGACCCGGAGATCCACGGTCTGCTTCTTGTTCGTCTTGGTCATCTCGAAACCTAGCGGTACCAGAGCGTGAGGAAGGGGACGTAGGTGATCAGCGCCTGCCCGACCAGGGCGGCCGTGAAGAAGAAGGCGAGGTAGTACATCATCTGCGGCAGCCGGACCTCGGCGGCGCGCGCGGCGACGTAGAGGTTGGCGGCCATCGGCGGGGTCAGCAGGCCGATCTCGAGATTGACGGCCGTGATGATGCCGAAATGCACCGGATCGATGCCGAACTTCGCCGCGGCCGGCGCGAGCAGCGGCCCCATCAGCAGAATGGAGGCGTTGGTCTCCATGAAGGTGCCGACGAGCAGCAGGACGACGTTGACGACCAGCAGGAACATGATCGGGTTGTCGATGTAGGTGGCGACCCAGATCGCGATGTCCTGCGGCACCTGGTTGAGCACCATGGCGCGGTTGAACACGCCTGTCATGGCGATGATGACCAGGATGCCGGAGCCGGTGACGACGGCGTGGCGCACCGACTGCAGCAGCTTCGTGCGGTCGAGCATGCGGCGCACCAGTGCCGCGCTGACCGCATAGATGCAGCCGATCGCCGCCGCCTCGGTCGGCGTCATGATGCCCCCGTAGATGCCGCCGAGGATCAGCACCGGCAGCAGCAGCGCGGAGGTCGCCTTGAGAACGATGCGGGTCGGCTTCTCCGTCACGAGGTTCAACGACTCGCCCTTGATCTCCCGCCCGCCTTCGAGGAACCGCCGCGACAGGACGATATGGACGGCGAGGAACAGGGCCGCCATCAACAGCGCCGGCAGCAGGGTCGCGGTGAACAGTTGGGAGATCGACACGCCGACGGTCGCGCCATAGAGGATCAGCGGGATCGACGGCGGCACCAGCACGCCGAGCAGTCCGACCGAGGCCACCATCGCGGCGATGTAGCCGCGTGGATAGCCGCGGCGCGCCATCTCCGGACTGACGATGCCGCCGACGGTCGCCACCGTCGCCACCGACGAGCCCGTGATCGCACCCATCATGGCGGACGAGACGATGGCGATGTAGCCGAACGCACCTTTCACGCGGTGGAGCATCAGGTCGGAGAGCTTGATCAGCTCGGCCGCCATGCCGCTGCGGTTCATCAGATCGCCCGTGAACATGAACAGCGGGATGGCGATCAGCGGATAGCTGGAGATCTCCTCGTAGGGGATGTTGCTCAGACCCACGATGGACAGGCCGTAGGTGCTCATCTGGAGGAAGATCACGAGGCCGAAGGCGACGGCCAGGGGCGCGCCGACCAGCAGGAACAGGGCCATCAGGCCGAACGTGAGGGTCAGTGCCATGGGTCGATACCGCCCGGCGCATGACCCGTGCAGGCCCGGATCACGTCGAGAACCGCGTGGATGGTCATCAGCACCGCCCCGGCCAGCATGAAGCCGACCGGAATGGCGATGGGCGTGCCGAGGTCGATCAGGCGCTCGCCCGAGTTCACTGCGTAGCTGAACAGGTCGGCGGCGAGGGCGACGAAATACAGCCCGAACACCACGAACAGCGCGGCCGCGATGCCTTCGAGGAAGCGCAGCAGCCGGCCCGGCGGCAGCGCCTCGACGATGTCGGCGGTGAGGTGGCGGTGCAGATGGCTGCACAGCGCCGCCCCGACGAAGGTCAGCGGCGACATCGCGACGATCGCCCACTCGCCGGTGTCGGGCAGCGGCAACGCGAACGCCCGGACGACCACCGAGGTGCCGATCGCCAATACCGCCACCCCCAACGCGGTTGACGCGACCAGGCTCTCCGCACGGCCGAGCAGCAGCTCGATCCGCATGAGGACACCGAGCACCGTCCGCCGCCCGGGGTCGTGGGTCTCCGGATCCGACATGATCAAGCCCGCCGCACTCGGTTGGTCCGAGCTCATGACCATGTCAGTGTCCGATCGACGCGGCGATTTCCCGTTTGAGCGCCTCGATGCGCTCCGCCCCGTAGATCGGCGCGAGCCGTTCCCAGCCGACCTGACCGACCTTGACGAACTCGGCCATCTCGGCCGGCGACAGGGTGGTGACGGCGACGCCCCCGGCCGCGATCTTGGCGAGGAAGTCCTTGTTGGCGGCGCGGCTCTTCTGCACCTCCTCGGCCGCCGCCTCGATGGCCGCCTGGGCGATGATGGCGCGGTGCTTGTCCGAGAGGGTCTTCCAGAACCGCGCGCTGACCGTGACGGCGCCCATCGCATAGACGTGGTTGGTCAGCGTCATGAAGCGCTGCGCTTCGAACAGGCGGGAGTTGTAGGTGATGCTCGCGCCGTTGTCCTGGCCGTCCACGGTGCGCTGCTGGAGGGCGACGAACAGGTTCGGCATCGGCATCGTCACGGTCTGGGCGCCGGCGATCTCGAAGAAGCTGCGGATCGACGCCGAGCCGGGAACCCGGATCTTGAGGCCCTTGAGATCGTCCGGCGTGCGGACCGCCTGCTTCGAGTTGGTGACCGAACGGAACTCGAGCTCGAAGAAGGCGAGAGCCACCATCCCGTATTTCTCCATCGTCGCCTTGAGGGTGCGCTGGAGGATTCCTTCGGGATTGTAGAAGATGCGGTCGACCCGATCGAAGCTGCTCGCGATATAAGGCAGGTAGTGGATGTCGAGCAGCGGATCGAGGCCGGTCAGCGAGCCGGGATTGAGGAAGCCGAACTCCAGCGAGCCGCGGCTGAGGTCGCGACCGAGCGCCTCGTCGCCGCCGAGCTGATTGTTCGGAAACACCGTGATGACGACCTCGCCATTGGTCCGCTCCTTGACCAACGCGGCGAAACGCTGGCTCGCGTCGTCGGCCGGCATCCCCATGGCGAAGACGTGGCCGAGACGCGCCTTGGTCTCAGCCTTCACGCCGTGCGGTGCGAGCACGAGCGCCAGCGCGCCGACGGCGGCGAGAAGAATGGATTTCATGATGTTCTCCCTACGCTTATATCTCGCCGTCGACGCCTTCGGGCTCTGTCGATCGGCTTTTGAATCGGATGATGGTCCGGGGGCGGGAGGCTGACAAACGTACTCTTTACATGAACTTGTGAACCTGATTCACAATTGCCATGATCCAGCATGTCCCGATCACGCTGCTTCGCGCCTTCGAGGCCGCCGGCCGGACCGGATCGTTCACGGCGGCGGCCGCGGAGCTGCTGCTGACGCCGAGCGCCGTCAGCCACGCCATCCGCAAGCTCGAGCAGTCGCTGGGGGCGACCCTGTTCGAACGGGCCGGACGCGCCGTCCGGCTCACCCCGGAAGGCGATGCGCTGATGCTGCATATCGGCCGCGGCTTCGAGGAGCTGCGCCGCGGCATGGAGGCGGTGTCGACCCATGCGCCCGGGCTTCTGCGCCTGCATTGCGCGCCGAGCTTCGCGGCGCAGTGGCTGGCGCCGCGCCTGTCCCGCTTTCTGGCGGACTGTCCCGGCATCGAGATCCAGCTCGCCGCCGGCACGGACTACCTGCAGTTCCAGAGCGACGAGTTCGACGCCGACATCGTCTACGGGGCTCCCCGCCAGGAGGGCCTGATCGTCCTGCCGCTCGGCGAGGAGATCATCACGCCACTCTGCACGCCGGCGCTCGCCGCGGCCATCCACGCGCCGGCCGACCTCCTCGGTCACCTGCTGATCGACGGCTACAACCGGACCGTTCGCTGGTCACGGTGGTTCGCGGGCAACGGACTGACGCCGCCGCCCTTCCGCGGCACCCGCTTCGATCGCAGCTTCCTGGCGATCGGCGCCGCCGTGGACGGGATCGGGGTGGCGCTCGATTCGACCCGGCTCGCCGAGCGCGAGCTCGCCGACGGGCGCCTGGTCGCACCACTGCTGGAGCGCGCGACCGACATCCGGCTGGTCGACCACCATCTGGTGTTCCCGCGCATCGCCCGGACGCGCCGGCCGCTGCGGCGCTTCATCGACTGGATCGGACACGAGCTCGCGCTGGACTTCGGGACCTATTGAGCCGGCCCGACGTCCGTCTCGGCGGCGACGCAGCACGGACACCGCCCTCGCGTCAGGCGCGCCGAAGGAGGCCGCCTCAACGGTTGTACACCGGCACCGGCCCACGGAACTCCTCCCACACGGCGTCGCAAGCCGCAACCGTCTCGGCCGAAAGCGGGCCCTCGCGGCAGTTGGCGAGATTCTGCTCGAGCTGCTCCAGCCGGGACGCGCCCAGCACCAAGCCGTCGGCCGCGGTGTGGTGTAAAACCCAGTTGAAGGCCAGGCCGATCAGCGAGCGGCCCGCCGCCGCGGCGATCGCCTTCAGGCTCTCGACGGCCGCAAAGCCGTCCGGAGAATCGCCCTACATCGAGCGACGGCCGCCGACCGGTGGGACACAGCGCCTTCACCGACGAGGCCGCACCACTCCCGCCCCGAGGAGGGAAGCCGACGTCTCGTCGAGCCCTCCGATACCTCATGTCGTTCGGCGCCATTCGCTCCGGTGCTGCATGAAGCGCCGGTAGGACATGCGCAGGTGGAGCTGCATGACCTGCCGGGCGAGCTCGCCGTCGCGCGCCTCGACCGCGATCGTGAGGTCCTGGTGATGGTGCAGGCTCTGCTCCAGCTCGTCACGCGTGAACAGGTAGAAGGCGCGGATGATCACCGGCATGTCGATCATCGTGTCGAGAATCGCGCGCAGGCGCGGCGAGCGCGCATGGTCGAGCAGAACGTGATGGAAGGTGCGGTTCGCCTCCTGGATTTTCACGATCGCGTCGGCCCCGCCCTTGGCGAGCGCGGATGCGATCTGCCGGTTGCTGGCGCGTAGGCTCTCGAGCAAAGCGTCGCCGCCGCGCTCGGCGGCGAGCCTCGCCGCATGGGGCTCGAGCAGCATGCGAAGCTGGAACGTCTCCTCGATGTCGTGCTCGCTCCACTCGGCGACATGGATGCCCTGGCCGGCATCGGCGGTGGCGAGCCCGTCCTCGACCAGCCGCTTGAGGGCGGCGCGCACCGGCGTGCGGCTGAGCCCGAACTCGCGCGCCAGCGGCTCCTCGCGCAGTTGCGTACCGGGCTGGTAGTGCCCGCCGACGAGACGCTGCCGCAATGTCTCGTAGGCCCTGTCCTGTCCGCGTCCCATCTCGCCCCGTTCCTGCCGCGCCGCTGCTGCGCAGCCGTGCGCCCCCGAACTTATGTCGAACCCACTCCGGCACCAAGGGGCGGCGGCGCTGGCGCGAGGCTCGAACTGTACTGTTTTTGTACTTTTATTCCGTCCACATACGTGGAATCACCACACCAATTGCGTGAAATGTATTTTTATTGTATTTTTCAAAAAAATTGGAGAGCCCCAAATGCACATCGCCATCATCGGACTCGGGGAAGTCGGGCGCTGTTACGCCGCGCCGCTGCACGCGGCCGGGCACGAGCTGAGCCTGTGCGAGGCGCGGCCGTCGGCGGCGGCCGAGGAACTGGCCGCGGCCTGCGGGCGGCCGATCCACACCCAGCCGGGCGTCTGGCTCGCCTCGGCCGAATGGATCCTGTCCTGCGTCACCGGTGCCCAGGCTCTGCCGGTGGTCGAGACCCTGCTGCCGAACCTGCCGTCCGGCGCCACCATCGCCGACTTGACCACCGCCGCGCCGGACACCAAGCGGCGCGCCGCCAGGGAGGCCGCCGCGCGCCACGTGCGCTACGTCGACACCGCCATCATGGGGGCCATCTCGCTCAACCGCGTGCGCACGCCGCTGCTCGCCTCCGGCGACGGCGCCGCCGAGCTGCAGGCGCTGCTCGGCAAGGCCGGCGGCCGCGTCCAGGTGATCGAGGGGGGCGTCGCGGGCGACGCCATTTCGCTGAAGATTCTGCGCAGCGTGTTCACCAAGGGCATGGAGGCGCTCGCGGTCGAGCTTCTGACCAGCGCCGAGCAGCAGGGCGTGCGGACGCAGCTCTACGAGCAACTCCGCGACATCGACGAGACGCCGCTGCGGAACTTCCTCGACATGCTGGTGCGCACCCATGTGGTGCACGCCAGGCGCCGACTGCACGAGGTGCGGGACGCCGCGGCCGAGCTCGCCGCGCAGGGCCTGCCCTCGCTCGTGCTGACCGGCGTCGCCGAGCGCTTCCAGAGCACGGTCGACCGCCTCGACCGCCACCCGCTGCAGACCGTCGAGCCGACCGTCGAGGCCGCGCTCGGCTGGCTTCTGTCCGGTCCCGACCACACCTGATCCCGCTTCAACCCGAGCCCGAGGACGACCCGATGGCATCTCCCGAGCAGATCGTTCAGCTGCGCGATCTCGGCGCCGCGACCGTGTACGAGGCACAGGGCGCCAAGGGGGCGCTCGACAACAGCCTGAAGCCGATCGACCCGGCTTCGCGCCTGGCCGGACCGGCCCTCACGGTCGACACCCGCCCGGCCGACAACCTGATGCTCCACTATGCGCTGCTCAAGGCGAAGCCGGGCGACGTGCTGGTGGTCGACGCCAAGGGCTTCATGGAGGCCGGCCCGTGGGGCGACGTGCTGACCGTGCAGGCCATGAAAGCAGGCGTCGCCGGCCTCGTGATCAACGGCTGCGTGCGGGACGCCGGAACCATCATCGGGCTGGGATTCCCGGTGTTCTGCCGCGGTCTCTCGATCAAGAGCACGACCAAGGTTCAGGCCGGCAAGCTCGACGTTCCGGTCGACATCGGCGGCGTCGTGATCAATCCGGGCGACATCGTCGTCGGCGACCGCGACGGGCTGGTGGTCGTGCCGCAAGCCGAGGTCGCATCCGCGATCGCGAGCAGCCTCGCCCGCGAGCACAAGGAAGACCAAATGCGCCAGGCGATCGCCCAAGGCGCGTCAACAGCCGAGTTGCTCGGCCTCACCGACACGCTGACGCGCCTCGGTCTGGTCTGATCCGTCGAACAGCACAACGGAGGAAACAGAAGCGATGTTCACTCCCATCCGATTCTTCGCCGCCTTGTGCGCCGGTCTGCTGCTGGCGGCGCCGTCCGCGTTCGCCGCCGATCCCTATCCATCGCGGCCGATCCGGATGATCGTCGCCTTCGCGGCCGGCGGCTCCGCCGACATCAATGCCCGCGTCGTCGCCCAGCAGCTCGCCAAGGAGCTGGGCGGCACCATCATCATCGAGAACAAGGGCGGCGCCGGCGGAAACCTCGGTGCCGTCGAGGTGAAGCGCTCGGCGCCCGACGGCTACACGATCTTCTACGCCACCTCGGCCGCGGTCCTGGCCCCCGCGCTCTACAGCAAGCCGGGATTCGACCCCTACACGGATTTCGTCCCGATCTCGCTGACCGCGACGATCCCGCTGGTGCTGGTCGTCAATCCGGCCGTCCCGGCCAAGACGGTCGCCGATCTCGCCGCCTGGAGCAAGGAGAAGCGGGGCGAAGTGAACTATGGGTCGTCCGGGGCCGGCGCGATCCTGCATCTCGGTGGCGCCTTGTTCCTCAAGGAGACCGGCGTACAGGCCGCGCACGTGCCTTACAAAGGCAGCGCAGGCGCAGTCTCCGATCTGCTCGGCGGATCCGTGCAGTTCATGTTCCTGCCGATCAACGAGGCGTTTCCGCACATCGACAGCGGCGGATTCCGTCCGCTCGCGGTCGCACACGACCAACGCCTCCCATTGGTGCCGAACGTACCGACGCTGCGCGAGGCGACCGGCCTCTCCACCATGGACATGGGCGCCTGGCAGGGCCTGATGGTGCCGAAGGGCACGCCGAGCGAGATCACCGACAAGCTGACGGCCGCGATCGGCCGCGTGCTGAACGACCGGGACGTGCGCAAGCGCCTCGAGGGCCAGGGCTCGATCGTGCTCGGCGGCACCGCGAAAGACTTTGCCGACTACATGAAGGTCGAGGGCGAGCGCTGGACCCGGATCGTCCGCGAGACCGGCGCGAAGGCCGACTAGGGACTAGGGGCAGGTTCCGCTGGGCCATGGCGCATCATCGAGCCATCGCGGTTCGCAATGCGCCGTGGCGCCCCGGTCGTCACGACCTGCAAGGAGATGTGAGCTCGCGCTGCGGTCGAGCCGATTGGGCAAATCGAGCCGATCGGAACGAAGCCGAGGAGCTCGCCCGATTGCGGGCCGCCTCACCGGTTGTACACCGGCACCGGCCCACGGAACTCCTCCCACACGGCGTCGCAAGCCGCGACCGTCTCGGCCGACAGCGGGCCCTCGCGGCAGGTGGCGAGATTCTGCTCGAGCTGCTCCAGCCGGGACGCGCCCAGCACCAGGCCGTCGGCCGCGGTGTGGTGCAACACCCAGTTGAAGGCCAGGCTGATCAGCGAGCGGCCCGCCGCCGCGGCAATCGCCTTCAGGCTCTCGACGGCCTCGAACGTGCGCGGATGCCAGTAGCGGTCCGCATAGAGCGACTTGCCCCAGAAGGCGGGATCGAAGCGGCCGCCCGCCGTGACGGACTTGGCGTCGTGCTTGCCGGTCAACAGTCCGCCGGCGAGCGGATTGTAGACGAAGGTCGAGACCCCGAGCCGCTTCGCCATCGGCAGGTACTCCGACTCGATGCCGCGCGCTACCAGGCTGTACATCGGCTGCGAGACGGCGGGCGGACGCCAACCGTTCCTTTCCGAGATCCAGAACATCTCGCAGACCTGCCAGGCGGCGTAGTTCGAGGTGGCGACGAAGCGCACCTTGCCGGTGCGCACCAGCGTGTCCATCGCCTCGAGGCTCTCCTCGATCGGCACGGAGGGATCCGGCTGGTGCAGGTAGTAGAGGTCGATCCAGTCGGTCTGCAGCCGCTTCAGGCTCTCCTCGACCTGGCGCAGGATCGCGCGCTTCGACAGGCCGGACTCGTCCGCCCCCTCGCCCATCTTGTGCTGGACCTTGGTCGCCAGCACCACGTCCTTCCGCCTGTCGCGCAACGCATTGCCGAGCATCGTCTCGGCGCCGCCGAGCTGATAGGCGTTGGCGGTGTCGAAGAAGTCGATCCCCTCCTCCAGGCAGCGCGCCACCATCCGGTCGGCGGTCGCCTGGTCGACCGGCTTGCCGAACGTCATGGTGCCGAAGCACAGCCGCGAGACGGTGAGATCGGTGTGAGCAAGTTTTCGGCGGTCCATGGCGCTGCCTTTCCGGGTCGCCCTGTCTTGCCGCCGACGGCGGGCGAACACAACCGCCGCGACGGCATCCGAGGCCCGCGCCGATCGCCCGGTCTGGAACGGGCGCCGCGACCGCGCTAAGGAATCGGCCCGTTCCTGAACACCCGAGTCTCGCCGTGCCCTCCTCCGCCACCTCCTCCCCGGTCCCCACCACGCCCCTTCCCTCCGGCGAACCCGTCCCGGTGCTCGGGCTCGGCACCTGGGGGATGGGCGAGAACCTGCGTCCCGCCGCCCAGGAGGTCGCAGCGCTGCGGCTCGGCCTCGATCTCGGCATGACGCTGATCGACACCGCCGAGATGTATGCCGACGGCGGCGCCGAGGAGATCGTCGGCGAGGCGATCGCGGGACGGCGCGACGAGGTGTTCCTGGTCGACAAGGTGCTGCCCTCTCACGCGACGCGCGCCGGCACCATCGCGGCCTGCGAGGCGAGCCTGAAGCGCCTCGCCACCGATCGCATCGATCTCTATCTGCTGCACTGGCGCGGCCGCGTGCCGTTCGCCGCGACGCTGGAGGGATTCGCGGCCCTGCAGGCGGCCGGAAAGATCCGCCGGTGGGGCGTCAGCAATCTCGACACCGACGACATGAAGGAGCTGGTCGCGCTCACCGGCGGCGACGCGGTCGCGACGAATCAGGTGCTCTACAATCCGACTCGCCGCGGCATCGAATTCGACCTCCTGCCCTGGTGCGCAGCCCGCCGGCTGCCCGTGATGGCCTACTCGCCGATCGAGCAGGGCCGCATCCTGAAGAACCGCACGCTCCTCGCCATCGCGCAGCGCCACGCCGCGACGCCGGCCCAGGTCGCGCTCGCCTTCTCGCTCCGCCGCGACGGCACCATCGCCATCCCGCGGGCCGGCCACCTCGCGCATGTGCGGGAGAATCGCGGCGCCCTCGCGGTCCGGCTCGACGCCGACGACCTCGCCGCGATCGACCGCGCCTTTGCGCCGCCGCACCGCAAGGTTCCCCTCGAGATGCTGTAGAAATTGGTGGCATGCGCGCGTTGCGGCACGTTCGTGCCGCATTTGGCGGCGACAGATCCGCGGGGCGGCCGCCCCACCCGGCCGCGGCAGCGTCGTCTCATACCGAGGTCCCAAACGACGCCCTCGCGACCGGGTGGCGGCGGCCGCCGTGAAATCCCGCAGGCGATCGGCTATCCTGGCGAGCGCAATCGGACCGTGAGCCGACGGACCATCACCCGTCGCAGGCGGCGACCGTTCGGGCCGGGTCTCGTCCACCGGGGCGATGGGCGAGGGTGCGCGCACGTGCCGACAGGGAACGACAGACGATGCTGAGCAAGAAAGAGCGGGTGGCCGCCGTGTCGGTGGTCGCGAGCGGTTCGCTCGCCTGCGCCAAGTTCGTGATCGGCGTGTCGATCGGCAGCCTGGCGCTGATTTCCGACGCCCTGCACAGCCTGATCGATCTCGGCGCCACCCTGGTGACCTGGTACGCCGTGCGGGTCTCCGACCGGCCGCCCGACGCCGAGCACCACTACGGACACGGCAAGGTGGAAAGCCTCGCGGCGCTCGCCGAGACGGCCCTGCTGTTCCTGATCGCCGGCGGCGTCGGCGTGGAGGGCGTGCAGCGCCTGCTCGCCGGCGGAACGACGCCGACCTTCTCGCTCCTGCCGTTCGCCGTGCTGGCGATCGAGATGGTGATCAACGGCTGGCGCGCCCATGTGCTGCGCAAGACCGCGCGCGAGACCGGCAGCCAGGCGCTCGAAGCCGATTCGCTTCACTTCGCCTCCGACATGTACGGCTCGGTCGCCGTCATCATCGGCCTCATCCTGGCCGCCTATGGGCAGGCCTGGGGGGACCCGGCCGCCGCCCTGGTGGTCGCCGTCATCATCGCCGGCCTCGGCGTGCGCATGAGCCGCCGCACCATCGAGGCCCTGATGGACACGGCGCCGCCCGGCGTGCGCGACCGCGTCGCCCGCCTGATCATGGCCGTGCCCGGCGTGGTGCGCATCGAGCGGCTGCGGGTGCGCACCGTCGGCCCGCGCCAGTTCGTCGACGCCGCCATCGCGGTGCCGCGCACCCTGCCGCTCGACCGCGTCGCCTCGCTCAAGGCGACGCTGCAGGCTGCCGTGGAGAAGACGCTCGGCGACACCGATCTCACGGTCAGCACCACACCGGTCGCGCTCGACGACGAGTCCGTGCAGGAGCGCATCATGGTGATCGCCCGCAACCGCGCCCTCGCGGTGCATCACCTCACGGTTCAGACCATCGGCGATCGGCTGGCGGTGGCACTCGACATCGAGGTCGACGGCGACATGCCGATGGGCACGGCGCACGAGATCGCCAGCGGCCTCGAGGATGCGGTCGCGGCCGAGCTCGGACCGTCAGTCGAGGTGGAAACCCACATCGAGCCCCTGCAGGCGCCGAAGCTGCCTGGTCGCGAGGCGGCACCCGTGCGGGTCGCCGCTCTGGTGGAGTCGCTCACCGAGCTCGCGAAGAATCACCCGGCGCTGCGCAACGTGCACGACGTGCGGGTGCGCGAGACGCCGGCCGGCGAGCTGGTGTTCTTCCATTGCCACATCGATCCGGCCCGCAGCGTCATCGACGTGCACGAGGCGGTCGACGAGCTCGAGCGCGACCTGCGCCGGCGTTATCCCGAGATCAAGCGCGCCATCGGCCATGCCGAGCCGCGCCAGGCCGACGCCTCCGTGACGGTGCCGACGCCGAGCGAGGTGCCGACCGCCTAGGCGTCCCACACGGGTGGTGGACATTTAGGCGCCGGCGCGCTCTCTTCGGCCGGCCCGAACGAAGCGGAGTCGATCCCGAGAATGAGCGAGAAGAAGCAAGCCGACGTCGCCATGCTGACGTTCGAGCGCGCGCTCGAGGAGCTGGAGAGCATCGTCGACCGCCTGGAAAGCGGCAACGTGCCGCTTGAGGAATCGGTCGCCATCTACGAGCGCGGCGAGGCGCTGAAGCGCCGCTGCGAGGAGCTTTTGAGCCAGGCCGAGGCGCGCGTGCAGAAGATCACGCTCGATGCGGCCGGCAAGCCGAAGGGCACGGAGCCGCTCGACGTCGGCTGAGCCGGCCGGACCTCACCCCCGAAAATCCCCCGGAGGCCCGCATGAGCTTTTTCCCTGCGAAAGATCCGGCGCCCGGCGACGCCTTCGCGTGCGACGCCATCGCCCAACTGATCGTGCCGCGCACCAGCGATATCGGCGGGCTCGAGGTGCGCCGCGCCCTGCCCTCGGCGCGCCGTCGCATGGTCGGCCCCTTCGTGTTCCTCGACGAGATGGGCCCGGCCGAGTTCCACGCCGGGCAGGGCCTCGACGTGCGGCCGCATCCGCATATCGGGCTCGCCACCGTGACGTATCTGTTCGACGGCGAGATTTTTCACCGCGACAGCCTCGGCACCGCGCAGGCGATCCGCCCCGGCGCCGTCAACTGGATGAGCGCGGGGCGCGGCATCGCCCATTCGGAGCGCACCGCGCCGGACCATCGCCGCGCCGGCGAGCCGCTGCACGGCCTGCAGTGCTGGGTGGCGCTGCCGGCCGCGATCGAGGAGAGCGCGCCCGCCTTCATGCATCACGACGCCGACGCACTGCCGATCGAGACCGCCGAGGGCAAGACCGTGCGGATCGTCGCCGGCTCGCTGTTCGGCCGAACCTCGCCGCTGAAAACCGCGTCCGAGACGCTGTTCGCCGACGTGGCGCTCGTGCCCGGCGCGCGGCTGCCGCTCGACGCCGTCGCCGAGGAGCGCGCCCTCTATCTGGTGTCGGGCGAGATCGAGATCGCCGGCGACCGCTTCGCGAGCGGTCAGCTTCTGGTGTTCCGCCCCGGCGACCGCATCACCGTGACGGCGCTGACGCCGACACGGCTGGCGATCCTGGGCGGCACCGCCATGGACGGTCCGCGCTACATCTGGTGGAACTTCGTCTCCTCGCGAAAAGACCGCATCGAGGCGGCGAAGGCCGACTGGACGGCTGGCCGCTTCGATCCGGTGCCGGGCGAGAGCGAGCCGATGCCGCTGCCGGCGTGAAGACCGGGCGCGGATCGCCACGAGGACACGACATGAGCTTTCGCGACGACGGGGCGATCGCGATCGAGGCGCTGGACGCGTTCGCCGCGAATGCGCGCGGCCGTGGCGGGCCGGTCATCCGCCAGCCGGCGCTGGGCGACCTCGATCGGCGACTCGGGCTCGAGCGGCTGATCGCCGAGGGCGGCCTCACTGGCGATGCGCTTCGAAATTTCCTGACAGATTATCTTGCCGCGTCGACCCGACTGCACCATCCAGGCTACATGGCCCATCAGGTGGCCGTGCCGTTGCCGCACAGCGCCATCGCGGCGCTGGTGGACGCCTTCTGCAACAATGCCATGGCCATCTACGAGATGGGGCCGGCGGCCGCGACGGTCGAGTTCGCCGTGGTGAACTGGATGCTGGACAAGGTGGGTTGGCGCCCGTCACCGCCGCCTGATGCCGCGCGTACGGGCGAACGTCATGGTGGCGGCGTGCTGACCCATGGCGGCTCGCTCGCCAATCTCACGGCGCTTCTGGCCGCCCGCGGCAGGGTCACGCCGCGAGCTTGGGAGGACGGAACGCCCAAAAACCTCGTGATCGTCGCCTCGCCGGCCAGCCACTACTCGATCGCCCGCGCGGCGGGAATCATCGGCCTCGGCCAGAAGGCGATCCGGCATGCGCCGACCGATGCGATGGGCCGGCTCGATCCGGCGTGTCTGGGCGGCTTTCTGGCGGATCTGCGGAAGGACGGTGCGGAGCCGCTCGCCGTCATCGCCAATGCGTGCGGAACGGCGCTGGGGCTCTACGATCCGCTGCGCGACATCGCCGAAAGATGCCGCGAGCACGGCGCGTGGCTGCATGTCGACGGCGCGCACGGGGCGTCGGCGCTGCTGTCTGGTCGTCTGCGCTCACTGCTGGACGGCATCGAACTCGCCGATTCGGTCGTCTGGGACGCCCACAAGATGCTCGGATGCTCCACCTTGTGCGCGGCCGTGCTGGTGCGGGATCACGCGGATCTCGATCACGCGTTCCGCGAGGAGGCGAGCTATCTGTTTCACGAGAAGGATCAGCCCGGCTTCGACTTCATCCATCGGACCGTCGAATGTACCAAGGCAGCGCTCGGCCTGAAGATGTTCTTCGCCCTCGCGGTCCAGGGCGAGCAGGCGATCGCCGCCACGATCGAGCGGCAGACCGACCTTGCCAGGACCGCAGCAGCCATCCTGCGCGCCGAGCGGGGCATCGAGTTGGCGGTCGAGCCCGAGAGCAACATCGTCTGCTTCCGGCTCGATGGCTCCGACGACCTGCAGATCGCGCTGCGCCGGCGCCTGACGGAGAAAGGCGACTTCTACATCTCGACGACCGAGGCACTCGGGCGCCGCTGGCTCCGCCTCGCGCTGATGAATCCAGCGACCGAGCCGAGCGACATCGAGGGCTTGATCATGGAACTGCGCGGGCTGCGGGCCGCGGTCCTGCTGGAAATGTCCTGAAGCTGGCGGGAGCCGAACGAATAGCTCCGCCCTCGCCCTGAGGAGCCGCCGAAGGCGGCGTCTCGAAGCGCGAGGGCGGCCACCGAAATCCGGCTCGCTCGATTTAGACTATTCACGATGTTTAGGTCGGCTGGAGCCGACCTTCGGGTGACGGCCCCATGGTTCGAGACGCGATCCTTCGGATCGCTCCTCACCATGAGGCCGAGAGAGCCGGTGCAACGTCGCAACGAGATGACACGTGTGAAGCGAGGCCCCCGGCCCCGCCCTCGCGTCACATCACGCCGTGACGGTCTCGCCCACGAAGGCCGGGATGAACCTCTCGCCGAACGCCTCCCTCAGCCGCGCCATCATGGCGAAGCCGGTGCAGTGATTGGCGGCGACGAACTCCGGCTCCCAGGCGACGAGCTGCGCGATCGTCTTGTCCTGCTGGTCCTTCGAGACCGGGCCCAGATGCGTGCCGCCGACCCAGCCCTGGAGCTTGTCGAGCCCGGTCACGGCGAAGCCGTAGCGGACGATGTTGACCAGCCCCGAATGGCTGCAGCCGCCGATCACGATCAGGCCGCGCTCGCCCTCGCAGAACAGCACGGCGTCGTCGTCGATCGGATCCTGCACGTCGCCGTCCTCGCCCCGCAGCACCAGCCAAGCGTCGCCGAACTCGAAATCGGTGACGCGCGGCACCGAGCCGGAGAACCACAGATGCGGCGTCAGCCGGCGCGGGGTGTCGCGCAGATCCCACACGCCGCCGAGCGAGCGCAGATAGTCCTCTGGAAACGGAACACCGATCGGCCGCCGCTTGCCGCCGGCGACCGACCAGCGGTCGCCGAACGCCTTCGCGTGCATGATCACCTCGACGTCCTTACGGGCCTCCTGGAGGACACGGACGAGGCCGCCGACATGGTCGTAGTGGCCGTGGCTGATCACCACCATGTCGAGCGTCGCCGGGTGCTTGCCGAGCAGCGCGATGTTGCCGGTGACGGCGCCGGTCTGGCCGGTGTCGTAGAGGATGGTCTTGCCGTCGATCTCGATCAGGAAGGCGGCGCCGTGCTCGGCCGTGAGCGGCAGCGGCGCGCTGATCGGGATGTTGTTGTCCATCGCGACGGTGACTTTCATCTGCCTTGCTCCTCTCAGGCGCCGATCACGAGACGGAACGCCATCAGGGTGGCCAGTCCGACAAATGCGGCGATGATGGTGGACGCCGTGTAGGTCTTGAACATGTCGGGCATCGAGAGCCCGAAATACTCCTTCACGAACCAGAAGCCCGGATCGTTGACGTGCGAGAAGCCGATCGTTCCGATGCCGATCGCGACCGCCACCAGGGCCGGGTCGACGCCCGGATAGAGCGGCAGGATCGGCAGGATCAGGCCGACCGTGGTCAGCATCGCGATGGTCGCGCCGCCGATGGCGATGTGCATGATCAGCGCCGTGCCCCAGGACAGCAGATAGGGATCGATCTGCCACGCGGTCAGCACGACCTTGAGGGCCGCGCCGATCCCGGAATCCATCAGCACCTTGTTGAAGGCGCCGCTCGCCCCGATGATCACCAGGATGGCCGCCATCGGGCCGATCGCCGACTCGCTGAAGCTCCGCAGCGAGGTCATGTCGCGGCCGCGGGCGAGGCCGAGCGTGAAGTAGGCGAGGATCGCGGCGATGAACAGCGCCGTGATCGGCTGGCCGATGAAATTGATCACCGGCATGATCGGGTGGTTCGCTCCGAGCGCCATCTCGAACACCGTCTTGCTGATCATCAGGACCAACGGACAGAGGATGGTGATCAGCGTGACGTCGAGGCGCGGGAGCTGATCGTCCGGCAGAGCGGCGATCTGCAAAAGGTGCTCGGGCGGCTGCAGGGTGAACTTGTCGCCGATCATCTTGCCGATGATCGGGCCGGCGATGGCCGCGGCCGGCAGGCCGACGATCAGGCCGTACAGGATCACCTTGCCGAGATCGGCGTGCAGGGCGACCGCCACGGCGGTGGCGGCCGGATGCGGCGGCACCACGCAATGCACCGTGAACAGGCCGATGATCATCGGCAGGCCGACCATCACGAGCGACATGCCGGCGGCGCGCGCGACGCTGAACAAGAGCGGCATCAGCAGCACGATGCCGACCTGGAAGAACACCGGGATGCCGCAGATGTAGCCGACGATCATCATGGCCCAGTGGGTGTTTCGCCTGCCCAGCAGGCGAATGAGCGTGCGGGCCAGACGCTCGGCGCCACCCGAGACCTCCATCATCTTGCCGACGATGGCGCCGAGCACCAGGATCGGCGCCAGCATGCCGAGGAAGCCGCCGATGCCGCCCTCGATCGACTTGATGATTTGGTCGAGCGGCATGCCGGTGGCGAAGCCGACGAAGGCCGTGGTGCTGATCAGCGCCACGAACGGGTGCAGCTTGACCGCGATCGTGAGCACGAGAAGCAGGACGATGCTGGCGGCGAGGACCAGCAGATAGAGTTCCGTTGTCATGACGTCCTTCCAGCGGGACCGAGGCGGGACGACTGGCGCGGACGCGAACGGCAGCGCTCCACGCCCCGGATGGGGGCGCGGCGGGGAAGCGAGGCTCGATCTGCGCCGGTGAACGACGTGACGATAGGCAGGTCGGCGGCGGAAACGAACAGGAAGCTTGCTGCGAACCGGGAACCCCGCTATTGCGGTTTTGTGCAACCTGCACAAAGATCGGTGATCATGCAGATCAACACCGAGCTCGCCCAGCGCATCGTCGACATCATCATCCCGGTGGTCCACCGCAACGTGAACCTTATGGACCTGCGGGGCGTGATTATAGCGTCCGGCCATCCGCACCGGATAGGCACGGTGCACATGGGCGCCCGCATCGCCATCGAGAACGGCGAGACGATCGAGATCTTTCCCGACGAGCTGGCCCGCTATCCGGGCGCCCTGCAGGGCATCAACATGCCGATCGTCCGCGACGAGCGGCCGGTCGGCGTGGTCGGCGTGTTCGGCGATCCGCCGACCGTGCGCAGCACCGCCCAGCTCGTGAAGATGATCACCGAGCTGGTGCTCGAGCGCGAGACCCTGCAGCGCGAGTCGGGCGCCAACCGGCGGATGCGCGAGGAGTTCACACAGCTTCTCGTCCAACACGACGGCACCGAGTTGCCGGCCGCCGCCCGGCGCCTCGCTCGATCGGTCGGGTTCGACGTGGAGCCACCCCGGCTGGTGGCCCTGTTCCGGGCCACCGAGGACGTCGCCTCGGCGGCGGGCGCCGCCGTGTCGAGCCTCGCCCAGCTTCCGCTGGCGGAGATCGAGGCCCGGCTGCTCGCGGCCCGAACCCTGCGGGCAGGCGACTTCGTCGCCACGCTGGACGGCGCCGTGATCGTGCTGTTCCTCACGGCCGGCACCGCGGACGCCACGCTGCTCGCACGGGCGCGTTCACTTCGAAGCAACCTGGCCCACCTCTCCGGTCTGGTGGTCCGCGCCGGCGTCGGCGGCCGTGCCGCGCCCGGAGCGTTCCCCGCCTCCTTCCGGCAGGCCGTGTTCGCGCTGGCGCGGGCCGGCAACCGGCACCCGATCCGCGCGATTTCCGAGGAGCCGCTGCTCGCGGAGTATATGCGCTCGCGCCTGATGGCCGACGACGGCGGCATCGCGGCGCAGCCTGTGATCGGGCGCATCGAGGCCGCCTTCGTCAAGCGCGCCGTTCTGCGCGAGACCGTCGAAGCGCTGCTGCAGGAGAATCTCGACGGCACAGCGACCGCCTCGGCGCTCCGCGTTCATCGCAACACGCTGTCGTACCGGTTGAAACAGTTCGAGGAGATGACCGGCCTCGCGCCGGCCCGCCGGTTCGCCGACGCCATCGTGTGCTGGATCGCGCTCGGCGCGAGGCCGACTGCACCGCACGGTCCCTGAACGAACCGACGCCCCCTGAGCGACCCATCGCGAGGCGGCCGGGAGGGCCGCCCGGCGCTGCCGCGCTCAAGGAGCGGGTCCAGGCACGGCCCGGCAAATTCGTTCACCCCAGGTTTGCGTCGGTTGAAAATTAGAAAATGGAATTTCCATTTTTGGGGGACCAAAGTCCTCTGCCAGAACGTAAGGAATACTGGTCGGCGGCGCGGTGCCGGTCTCCCGGTCCCCCATCCGCAATCGCCGACAGGCGAGCGAGAGTGCCGTGATGTCGCGGCTCGACCGAACGTCTCCCGCTCGGTCGTCCATTCACGTCCCTCCGGCTTGCGCGACGACACGACGACTGCCCGACCCGGATCCCGATCCCGGGCGAACGGCCGAGGACCACAACCGACCAGATATCCGTCCAAAGGACACATGGTGCTGCGATGCTCGTTGCTCTGAGCGTGGCGATGTTCGCCTGCTTCATCTATCTCCTGATGAGCGGACGCCTGACCGCGACCAACACCCTCATTCTGGTTCCCACCGTCTTCGCGCTCATCGGCGGCTTCGGCTTCGGCATCGGCGACATGGTGATCAAGGGCATCCGGACGGTCTCCCCGACCGGCGTGCTGCTGATCTTCGCCATGGCCTACTTCATGCTGATGACCGACGCCGGGATGTTCGATCCGATCGTGCGGCGGATCGTCCGCGCGGTCCGGGGCGATCCGGTGAAGGTTTTTCTCGGCACGGTGGCGCTGGGCTATCTGGTGGCGCTCGACGGCGACGGGGCGACCGTCTACGTGATTGTCCTGTCGGCGTTCCTGCCGATCTACAAGCGGCTCGGCCTGTCGCTGCCGATGGTCGCCTGCCTGCTCCTGCAATGCACCGGCATCGGCAACATCCTGCCCTGGGGCGGACCGACGGCGCGCGCCGCGGCGGCCATGCATGTCGACTTGAACGACATGTTCGTGCCGATGGTGATCCCGCTGCTCGCCTGCGTCGCCTGGGCCTTCTTCATGGCCTGGCTGTTCGGCACCTGGGAGCGCAAGCGCGTCGGCGTGATCGACATTCGGTTCGGCGACGACACCGAGGCCGGGGCCAACGGTTGGCGGTTCTACTTCAACTGGACGCTCACGACGCTCCTGATGCTCGGGCTGGTGATGAGCTGGCTGCCGCTCGCCTACATGTTCATGATCGCGACCGCCATCGCCCTGGTGGTCAACTTCCCGACCCACAAGCTCCAGCAGGAGCGGATGGCCGAGCATGCGCCGGCGATCCTCTCGGTCGCCATGATGCTGTTCTCGGCCAGCGTCTTCATCGGCATCCTGTCGGAGACCGGCATGGCGTCGGCGATCGCCAAGGCGATCGTGACGGCGATCCCGGCCTCGGTCGGGCATTCGATGGCCGTGGTGACGGCGCTGATCAGCATCCCGATGACCTGGATGGTGTCGAACGACGTCTTCTATTTCGGGATGCTGCCGATCCTGTCCGAGGCGGCGTCCCATTACGGCATCACCTCGATCGAGATGGCCCGCGCCTCGCTGGTCGGACAGCCGGTCCACATCCTGAGCCCGCTCGTCGCCTCCACCTATCTGCTCGTCAGCATGCTCGATGTCGACTACGGCGGCACCCAGAAGTTCACCATCAAGTGGTCGGTCGCCTCGTCCCTGATCATGCTCGCGGTGTCGCTGCTCCTCGGCCTCATCCCGCTCTACCGGTAGCGCCCGGCGCGCCACGACGCGACCGGCAGCGCGACGCCCCCGAGACATCGCCGCGCCGGGCCGGAGCAGACATTCATCGACAGCACGAAGGAGAGGACTCCATGCGCCACCACGAGATCACGCGACGCGGGATGCTGCAGGCGGCCGCGGGTCTGGGCCTCGCCGCCGGCCTGGGCGTCGCGCCCGGCCGGGCCGCCGAGGCGGTGCCGTTCTCGGCCGGGACCGAGTTGCCGAAGCTGAAGGTGCCGCCGCACTCCTGCGACTGCCACCATCACATCTACGATCCTCGCTTCGCCTATCTGCCCAACGCGGCCCTGAAGCCGCCGCCCGCGACGGTCGCCGACTATCGGCTGCTGCAGAAGCGGCTCGGCACCACCCGCAACGTCGTCGTCACGCCGTCGACCTACGGCATCGACAATTCCTGCACGCTCGACGCGATCAGGCAGCTCGGCCCCGACGCCCGCGGCGTCGCTGTGGTGGATACGAGCGTCACCGACGCGGAGCTGAAGCGGCTCGACGCCGGCGGCATCCGCGGCATCCGGTTCAACATCTCGCGGGGCGCTGCCGCGTCGATCGAGATGATCGAACCGCTGTCGCGCCGGATCGCGCCGCTCGGCTGGCACATCCAGGTGCACATGGCGGGCGCCGACCTGCCGGGCATCGCCGACGTCCTGAACAAGGTCGCCTCGCCGATCGTGTTCGACCACCTCGGCCGCGTCCCGGAGCCGGCCGGCCGCGATCACCCGGCCTTCGCCGTGATCGCCCGCCTGATCGAGCGCGGCCGCACCTGGGTCAAGCTGTCCGAGGCCGACCGCGATTCCAAGTCGGGGCCGCCGCGCTACGAGGACACCGCCAGGCTGGTCGCCGCCTACATCGCGCTCGCCCCCGAGCGGCTGGTGTGGGGCAGCGACTGGCCGCATCCGGCCGCCACCGCCGGCGAGCTGGCGCTGCAGGACGATGCCGCGCTGCTCGACCTGATGCTGGACTGGGCGCCGAGCGAAGCCCTGCGCCGCCGCATCCTGGTCGACAATCCGGCCGCGCTCTACGGCTTCCCGGCGGCCTGAGCGCGCGCCCGGCCGCCGCTCGCCCCCCGGGCCGGCGGTCGGGTCCTTCGGGCGGCCGCGGCCTTCGGCTGCGGCCCGGCCGGTGGGTTCCCGGCCGACCGCTGGGCGATGTCCCGCACGATCTCCAAAAGCCGCACCAGAGCCGGAGACGGATGCGTCTCCTTGCGATGGAGCACGCCGATCTGCCGGCGCATGGTGATCGCCTCGAGCGGCAGCTCGACCAGCGAGGCGGCGATGCGTCCGGGGCCGAGATTGCTGCGCGGCGTGAAGCCGAGAAAGTCGGTGCGCTCGATCAGGATCGGCAGGAGCTGCAGCGACGTCGTCTCCACCAGGACCTCCGGCGTCCGCAGGCCCTGCGACGTGAACGCCCAGTCGAGCCACTGCCGCGACGCGACCGACCGGTTCGGCAGCACCCACTTGTAGCGGAGCAGATCCGCCACCGTGAACGGACGCCCGTGCAGCTCGTGGCGCGAGCTGGCGACGACGACGATCTCGTCGCTGGCGACGTGCTGAACCGCGAACTCGCCGGTGTCGTTCGGCAGGATCGTGCTGATGATCATGTCGACCCGGTTCTCGAGCAGCTCGGTCCGGAGCATGTTGCCCTGATCGACGACGATCTCCGTGGTCAGGCGCGGCAGCTCGGCCAGGATGCGCTCGAACAGATCCGGGAGGATGTACTCCGCGACCGTCGGCCCGGTGCCGATCCGGACATGGCCGGCCGACCCGTCGACGAAGCTGCCGATCTCGGCGACCGCCTCGTCCATCGACGCCCGCATCTGCCGCGCCTTGCGCTGCAGGACCGCGCCGACCGCGGTGAGCACGATGCGCCGCCCCTCGCGCCGGAACAACGGCGCCCCGATCGACGCCTCCAGGCGGCGGATGCATTTGGTCAGCGCCGGCTTGGTCCGGTGCAACGTTTCTGCGGCGTGCCCGAGATGCCCGAGGTCGGCGATCGCCTCGAAATAGGCCAGGTCGCGGAGGTCCATTTGTTATCCAGAAGTTTCTTACAGTTGAATATTAGAAAATAGATTTCAACGGCCGTCGCCGTCAATATGCAGATGACCCGAGCGTCCACGGGCGGCCCGCCAATCCACGGCGCGCCCGCACCGGACAAGCAGGACGATGCCGGACCGCGGGCCGCGGTCGTCACGGGTCGCCGGTCCGGACGTTCCCCGTCGTCCCGACGGTCCACCGGCCCGCTCCCGGCCGGGACGAACGGATCATTCCCATGCGTGCAGCAACCGTCTTGATCTCCGTTCCCAAGCTCGCCGACGAGGGCATGGCCCGCCTCGCCGAAGCCGGGGTGCGCACGATCTTCATGAAACAGGGCGCGAGCGACGCCGACCTCGCGGCGACGCTGGCGGCCGAGCCGGTCGACGCCCTCGTGCTGCGCACCCTCGGACTCGACGGCGATGCGATCCGCGCCTGCCCCACCCTCAAGGTGATCTCGCGCCACGGCTCCGGCTACAACGGCGTCGACATCGCCGCGGCGAGCGCGCGCCGCATTCCCGTCTTCATCGCGCCGGCCGCCAACAGCCAATCGGTCGCCGAGCTCGCCGTCGGCCTGATGCTGGCGGTGGCCCGGACCATTCCGGCCCACGACGCCGCCTTCCGCCGCGGCGAGTGGCATCGCTCCACGGTCGGCACCCAGCTCGGCGGCCGCACCCTCGGCCTGATCGGGATCGGCGCGATCGGCAGCCGCGTGGCCGCCGCCGCGCGGGCGCTCGGCATGACCGTGGTCGCGTTCGACCGCTTCGTCACGCCCGACAAGGTCCCGGCCGGCATCACCTTGGTTCCGACGCTCGACGCGATGCTGCCGCGCGCCGACGTGCTCTCCATCCATTGTCCGCTGACGCCGGAGACCACCGGCCTCGTCGGGCGCGACGCCTTGGCGCGCCTGCCATACGGCGCCATCCTGATCAACACGGCGCGCGGCCCGCTCGTCGACGAGACGGCGCTGATGGACGCTCTGGCGAGCGGCCAACTCGGCGGCGCCGGGCTCGACACCCTGGTCGACGAGCCGCCGCCGGCCGACTCCCCGTTCAGGTCCATGCCGAACGTCGTGATCACGCCGCATGTCGGCGGCAACACGCGGGCCGCGCTCGGCGCCGTCGCCGCGGTCGCGGTCGACAACGCGCTCCGCGTCCTGCGGGGCGACGCCGTCGACCGCCGGCTTTGCGTCAATCCCGACGTTCTCGACGGAAAGGACAAGTGACATGACGAACGCCACCGTGTGGCCGGCCGGGTTCCGGATCAACGAACGCGCCGAAGGTCCTTCGCCAGAGTGGCTGGCGAAGTTCAAGGACATCCCGACCTCGTGGGTGAGCGACAGCCTCGGCCGCTCGGTCGGCACCATGGGCCTTCGCGCCTATCACAACCGGATCGACCTGTTGATCGCCGCGCCGGCCGTCACGGTGCGGGTCCGGCCCGGTGACAATCTCATGATCCACAAGGCGATGGAGATCGCCCGTCCGGGTGACGTCATCGTCGTCGACGGCGGCGGCGACCTCGCCCAGGCCTTGATCGGCGGCAACATGCAGACCACCGCCATCCAGAAACGCCTCGCCGGCTTCGTCATCGACGGCGCGATCCGCGACCTGGTCGACTGGGCGAACGGCAAGATGCCGATCTGGGCCCGCGGACACACCCATCGCGGCCCCAGCAAGGACGGTCCGGGCGAGATCAACGTGCCGGTCACGGTCGGCGGCATGGTCGTCCAGCCGGGGGACCTCGTGCTCGGCGATGCCGACGGCCTGCTGGCGCTGCCGCCGTCGCAGCTCCCCGAGGTCTGGCCGCACGTCGAGGCGCAGAAGAAGAAGGAGGCGGAGCTCCGCGCCGCCGGTGCGGCCGGCACCGCCGATCCGGAGCGCTTCAACAAGATCCTGCGCGCGAAGGGCTGCCCGGTCTGAGCGGGCCATCATTGTCGCACGCCGTTCGACCCGGCGTGCCCGCCTGCCCTCTGCCGTGACCTCACGTCCCCGGATTTCTCTGCCTCACTGTGCCGATCTCTGCCCAGGGGTCGGCCTGCAGGCGCTCGAGGCGATCGGTCAGGTTCAGCACGGTCCAGCGCGCCGGCGACAGCTTCGCCGGCACCTCGCTCCAGGCGACCGAGGTCGACACCGGAGCGCCGGGACGCGCACGCGGCGAACAGGCGACGAGCGCGGTGGCACCTCGGCCCTTACGCAGATGGTCGACGACTATTTTCCCTCGCGCGCGCTCTTCGCCATCCTGGCGAGACCCTTCTGCGGCGAGTCCGCCGACATTTGTCCGGTGATGCGCTTGGGGAACGCCTTCGACGTCGTCCAGCCGACCTCGTCGGATTGCAGGAACGCCTCGATGTCCAGCCTATGGATGCTCTCCGAGGCGACCTAGCCGAGCTACTCGTCATCGCTCTCCACATAGGATTCGTCGGCCGGGTAGTAGCCTTTGACCGGGTCCTCCGCGGCAACCGGCGCGCCGGTCGCGGAATCGACGATCTCGTTGCGAACCCGATGGCCGTTCGAGCGACTAAGGATATTGAGGCGAACCCGATGGACGGTCGAGCCGGCCGGAAAAGGGCGACGGCACATGACAGGAGCGAGAGCTTCAGGTAACCCTTCTAGTTCGAGCGTGTCGCCATCGACCCCCTGAAATATGTCAAGTAGAGTTGACAAGTGCCTGAGTAAGAACGCTGAATAGAGGGTTCCAGTTCCGCGCGGCAGCCGCTCCGGCGCCTGCCGGTGTCCGGGACAGTTGTTTTGTCAGGGTCCGCCTATCTGGTGTAAGCCCCTGATAGGAATTCGTTGTCGACCCCCTGAGGGAGGTGCTGCTTTGCCCCAGTCATCGAACACTCCGCTGCTCGATCGCGTGATCGTCCCCGAGGATCTGCGACGCCTGCAGGAGAGCGAGCTGCGCCAGGTGGCCGACGAGCTTCGTCAGGAGATGATCGCGGCCGTCTCCCAGACCGGTGGCCATCTCGGCTCGAGCCTCGGCGTCGTCGAGCTCACGGTGGCGTTGCACTACGTGTTCAACACGCCGGAGGACCGGCTGATCTGGGACGTCGGCCACCAGGCCTACCCGCACAAGATCCTCACCGGCCGGCGCGACCGCATCCGCACGCTGCGCCAGGGCGGCGGCCTCTCCGGCTTCACCAAGCGCTCGGAGAGCAAGTACGACCCGTTCGGCGCCGCCCACTCCTCGACCTCGATCTCGGCCGGGCTCGGCATGGCGGTCGCCCGCGATCTCGACGGGACGAAGCACAACCACGTGGTCGCGGTGATCGGCGACGGCTCGATGTCGGCCGGCATGGCCTACGAGGCGCTCAACAACGCCGGCGGCATGGATTCCAACCTGATCGTGGTGCTGAACGACAACGACATGTCGATCGCGCCTCCGGTCGGGGCGCTGTCGGCCTATCTGGCGCGGCTGATGTCGGGCAGGCCGTATCTGTCGCTGCGCGAGATCGGCAAGCAGCTCGCCCAACACCTCCCGCGGCGCCTGCACGAGCAGGCGGTGCGCGCCGAAGAGTTTGCACGCAACATGATCACCCATGGCGGCACGCTGTTCGAGGAGCTCGGCTTCTACTATGTCGGCCCGATCGACGGGCACAATCTCGACCACCTGCTGCCGGTCCTGAAGAACGTCCGCGAGGCCAAGCGCAAGGGTCCGATCCTGGTCCATTGCGTCACCCAGAAGGGCAAGGGCTACCCGCCGGCCGAGACCTCGGCCGACAAGTATCACGGCGTCGTCAAGTTCGACGTCGCCACCGGCGCCCAGGTGAAGTCCAACGCCAAGACGCCCTCCTACACCAAGGTGTTCGCCGAGGCGCTGGTGCAGGAGGCCAGGAAGGACACCAAGATCGTCGCCATCACGGCAGCGATGCCGTCCGGCACCGGCCTCGACCTGTTCGGCAACCTGTTCCCGGATCGCTGCTTCGACGTCGGCATCGCCGAGCAGCACGCCGTGACGTTCGCGGCGGGGCTGGCGACCGAGGGCTACAAGCCGTTCGTCGCCGTCTACTCGACCTTCCTGCAGCGCGCCTACGACCAGGTCGTGCACGACGTCGCCCTACAGAAGCTGCCGGTGCGCTTCGCCATGGACCGCGCCGGCCTGGTCGGCGCCGACGGCCCGACCCACGCCGGCTCGTTCGACGTCGCCTATCTCGGCTGCATCCCCAACATGATCCTGATGGCGGCGGCCGACGAGGCCGAGCTGGTCCACATGGTGGCGACCCAGGTGGCCGTGAACGACTGCCCGACCGCGCTGCGCTATCCGCGCGGCGAGGGCATGGGCGTGCCGATGCCGCTCGAGGGCATGCCGCTCGAGATCGGCAAGGGCCGCATCGTGCGCGAGGGCCACAAGGTCGCCCTCTTCTCCTACGGCACCCGCCTCGCCGAATGCCTGCAGGCGGCCGACGAGCTGGCCGCGCTCGGCCTGTCCACCACGGTGGCCGACGCGCGCTTCGCCAAGCCGCTCGACGTCGCGCTGCTCGGCCGGCTCGCGCGCGAGCACGAGGTGCTGATCACCATCGAGGAAGGCTCGGTCGGCGGCTTCGGCAGCTATTGTCTGCAGGCGCTCTCCGATGCCGGGCTGCTCGACCGCGGCCTGCGGGTCCGCTCCATGGTGCTGCCCGACACCTATATCGACCACGACTCCCAGACGGCCATGTACGCCGTCGCCGGGCTCGACCGCCGCGGCATCGTCACCAAGGTGTTCGAGGCGCTCGGCAAGGACGCCACCAAGGAGACCATCCGGCTGGCGTGAGCCGGCGCGCCGACGCGCCGACCAGAGCACCCCTTCGAAACGGCCGGGCTCGCCCGGCCGTTTCCGTTTGCACGACCACGATGCCGCGGCTATCTGCCTCGGCCGAGGGCTTCAGGAGACGCGGCGCGCGACACGCAGCCCGAGACGACATCGATTTCGGCCTTCGTTCGAGACCGACACGATCACGGCCAAAATCGCCTGTAGTATGGGTGTGGGGGACGATCATCCGCCGAGGCTCGGGCCCGCGAGCCGGCTATGGCCGGCGCGCCGGTCGATCGTGTCGATCTCGGGCCGGTCCGGGATCGCGTCCTTGCGCCTGGGAATGACGGTCGTGAATTCGGGACACTGCCCATGACGCCTCGCCTGCGCGCCGATCGCCTGCTGGTCGATCGCGGCATCTTCGAAAGCCGCGCCAAGGCGCAGGCGGCGATCGCTGCCGGCCTGGTGACGGCCGACGGCGTACGGGTGAGCAAGCCCTCCGACACGCTGCGCCCCGATGCCGTGATCGAGGCGACGCCGGCGCATCCGTTCGTCTCGCGCGGCGCCCTCAAGCTCGAAGCGGCGCTCGATGCCGGCCCGATCGACCCGGCCGGCCGGGTGTGCCTCGACGTCGGCGCCTCGACGGGCGGCTTCACCGAGCTGCTGCTCGCCCGCGGCGCCAGAAAAGTCTATGCGGTCGATGTCGGCCGCGACCAGCTCCACCCGCGGCTGCGCGCGCATCCGCGGGTCGTCTCGCTGGAGGCGACCGACATCCGCAGCCTTCTGCCGGCCGCCATGGACGAGCCGCCGTCGCTGGTCGTCATCGACGTCAGCTTCATCCCGCTCGCCCTGGTGCTGCCGGCGGCGCTGACGCTGGCGACGAGCCCCTGCGACCTCGTCGTATTGATCAAGCCGCAGTTCGAGGCCGGTCGCGAGCACGTCAAGAAGGGTTTCGTGCGCGACCCGGCCGTGCATGACGCGGTGTGCGGAAACATCACGATCCTGGCCCGCTCGCTCGGCTGCGAGGTGCGCGCGGTGCTGCCCTCGCCGATCACCGGCGGCGACGGCAACCGCGAGTTCCTGCTGGTCGCCCGACGGTCGAACTGATCGATTGCGCATCGCCACCGTCCCGAGACCCGACATGCTCGCGGCAATCGGACCCTGCCGTCCGCCAAGCTCGACGAGCTCGAGCTGGAAGCCTTCATCGCAAAAGACGATTTGTCGAACCTGAAGCGCGGACTGTCGGGATTCGAGTTGCCACCGGGCTGAGGGACAGCCATGGTTCCGCATGACCGAGCGCCTCGCCATCACGCATCTCGGCCGGCGCGGCGACGGTGTCGCCGACGGCCCCGAGGGTGCCATCTACGTCGCCTATGCTCTGCCCGGCGAGACCGTCGAGGTCGAGCCGGTGCACGGCCATCCGGACCGGCGGCGTCTGGTGCATGTCGACACGCCGGGTCCCGACCGGATCGCACCGATTTGCCCGCATTTCGGCGTCTGCGGCGGCTGCGCCACCCAGCATGTCGGCTGGGATCTCTACCGCGCCTGGAAGCGCGACCTGGTCGTCGAGGCGCTGCGCAGCGCCGGCCTCGAGGCGTCGGTCGATGATCTGGTCGACGCCCATGGCGAAGGCCGCCGCCGCATCGTGCTGCATGCGCGACGCGGCTCCCACGACATCCTGCAGGTCGGTTTCTCGGCGCAGCGCGCCCACGACATCGTGCCGATCGACCACTGCCCCGTCACGGCGCCCGGGCTGAAGGGCGCCATCGAGGCCGCCTGGGCGATCGCCGAGGCGCTGCATCCCTTGCGAAAGCCGCTCGACATCCAGGTGACCGCGACCGACGTCGGCCTCGATATCGACGTGCGCGGCTCCGGCCCGCTGAAAACGGATCGCGCCAGGGCGCTGGCGGCGCTGGCCGAAGAGCGACGCCTCGCCCGCCTCACCCGTCACGGCGAGCTGGTCGTGCAGCGTGTCGTGCCGACCGTCACGATCGGCCGCGCCACCGTGGCGCTGCCGGCAGGACCGTTCCTGCAGGCGACCGCCGAGGGCGAGGCGCAGCTCGCCCGCCTGGTCGACCGCCATGTCGCTGGCGCCAAGAGCGTCGTCGATCTCTTCGCCGGGATCGGACCGTTCGCGCTGCGGCTCGCCGAGCGCGCCCGCGTGCGCGCCCTCGAGCTCGACGCCGCCGCGGTCGCGGCCCTCATGCAGGCGGCGGCCAACACGTCGGGGCTGAAGCCGGTGACGGCCGAGGCGCGCGACCTGTTCCGCCGCCCGGTGATCGCCCACGAGCTCGGCAAGGTCGACGCCGTGGTGTTCGATCCGCCCCGCCAGGGCGCCGAGGCGCAGGCCCACGCCCTCGCCGAGAGCAAGGTGCCGGTCGTCGTCGCGGTGTCGTGCAGCAGCGCGACGTTCGCACGCGACGCCGCAATCCTCGTCGGCGGCGGCTACAAGCTCACCGACGTCACGCCGGTCGACCAGTTCCGCTGGTCTTGTCACGTCGAGATCGTCGCGCGCTTCGAGCGGTGATCGCGGCGGTGCGAGAGGCGATGCCGGCGATGACGGCTCGTCGTTCCGCGGCACAGCCCCGCATCAGCACGCCCTGTCGATCTCCCGGCGCAGCGACCCGCCGAGATGCAGCAGGTCCGGTCCGAGCTCGTCGAGACCGTTGATGCCGAGCAGGCCCATGTCGGCGCGGATCTCCGCCGAGAGCATTGCGATCGCGTGCCTGACCCCGGCCTCGCCGCCGATCGCCGCCGCATAGTTGAACGGCCGTCCGATGAAGACGTATTGCGCCCCCAGCGCGAGCGCCTTCAGGATGTCGGTGCCGCGCCGGAAGCCGCTGTCGATCATCACGGTCATGTCGCCGGCCACCGCCTTGACGGCCGGCAGCATGCGCATCGGCGACACCGCCCCGTCGAGCTGACGGCCGCCATGGTTGGAGACGATGATGCCGTCGACACCGTGCTCCCGCGCGATCTGCGCGTCCTGGGGACGAAGGATGCCCTTGAGGACCAGATTGCCGGTCCATTGCCGCCGGATGCGGGCGATGTCGCCCCAGTCCAGATGCTCGCGTCCGGCAAAGTCCCGGTCGACCTTGCGGGACACCAGAGGTTCGCCCCGCTCGGCGAAATTGTTCTCGAAATGCGGCATCCCATGCACAAGGAGGGTCCGCAGGAACGTGCTCGTCACCCAGGCCGGGTGGGTCAGCCCTTCCCACAGCAGCCGGAAGCTGGGCTGGAGCGGCGTCTTGAAGCCGACCCGAAGGTTGTTTTCGCGGTTCTGGACGACCGCCGTGTCGACGGTCACGACCAGGGTGCCGAAGCCGGCCTTGGCGACGCGGTCGACCAGCGCCGCGATCCGCTGCGGCTCGTTCGGCAGATAGGCCTGAAACCAGGTGTTGGGCGCCACCTGCACGACCTCCTCGAGCCGGATCAGCGACGATCCGCTCATGATGTCGACGAGGTTCGCCTGCGCCGCCGCCTGCGCCAGCGCGAGGTCGCCGCGATAGGCGGTCAGCGCCGTGACACCCATCGGGGCAATGCCGAAGGGCTGCGCCCAGCGTCGTCCGAACAGGGTCGTCTCCTGGCTGCGCCTGGAGACATCGGTCAGCACCCGGGGCAGGAACTGGATCTCGTCGAACACCGCCCGGTTGTCGCGGAACGAGGCGCGGGTTTCGGTTGCCGCCGCGACATAGCCGAACAGGGGCTTCGGAAGATGGCGGCGGGCCGCATCTTCGAAATCGGCGAGCGCATACACCCGGCGCAACCGGCGCGGCACCCGGGCGGCGGGACCGGCAGGAGCCGGCACCGCGGGCGGCGCGCCCGTGCCTTGCGGCGCCGAGCCGCCCGCCCGACCAATGGGGTCCCGGCCGGTCGCCTCCGGTTTCGACATTGCTCGCTCTCCCATGTCGCCCGCCCCCATGCCGGCCTCGATGAGCCGAATGAATGCGGATCGTGCCCGACCAATCCATTCCTGAAATGACAGTAAGGCGGCGGTCGACTAAGATAAAACGACGAATTCTCCGCATATTGATGAGCTTTCTGAATGAGCGACCGTCGTCTGACTCCCTCGATGCCGATGCTGCTGGCGTTCGAGGCCGCCGCCCGGCACCAGAACTTCACCCAGGCCGGTGTGGAGCTTTCGCTGACCCAGAGCGCCGTCAGCCGGCACATTCTGGGATTGGAGGAGCTGCTGGAGGTCGAGCTGTTCCGCCGCTCGGGCCGGCACGTCACCCTGACCGAGGTCGGGTGCATTTATGCCCGCGACATCGCGCCGGCTCTCGCCCGCATCCGCGGGGCGAGCTCACGGATCACGGCCTATCGCATCGAAAGCCGAACGCTCCATCTCGCGGTCCTTCCCACCTTCGCGTCGCGATGGCTGCTGCCCCGCCTGGCCGAGTTCTACGGCCGGCATCCGGACATCGTCCTCCATCTGCACACGCGCATCGGCGAGTACGACCTCGCCGACAGCGGCCTCGACGCCGCCATCAATGTCGGCGTCGCACCGTGGCCCGGCCTCGTCTGCCACCGGCTGGAGGACGAGCACATGGTGGTCGTGGCGAGCCCGGCCCTGCTGGCCAGGCAGCCGATCAGGGAGCCGGCCGATGTCGCCGGGCACCTTCTTCTGCACGTCGCGGTTCGGGCCGAGGCCTGGAGCGAGTGGTTCACGCTGCACAGGCTGCCGGCGCGCGCGATGCGGCGAGGCCCGCAGTTCGAGTTCACGGCGCATCTGATCCAGTCCGCCGTCGCCGGCATCGGCATCGGCTTGGTGTCGCGATGCCTCGTCGAGGACGAGCTGCGCGACGGGACGCTGGTCGTGCCGCTCGCGCAAGGCCTGCCGGACAGCCGCGGCTACTACCTGCTCTACCCGCCGGAACGAGCGAATTTTCCAGCTCTGGAGGCGCTCCGGGATTGGCTGCTGCCGACCGGCGTCAATTGAAATCGCTGCCGCGGCCCCAGCGCTGCTGCCAAAGCCGCTCGCCGACCGTGCAGGAGACGCGTGGCGCCGCGGGCGGTGCCGCGCCCGGCCCCGGCCCTGCGGCTTGGTCCGGCTCTGCGGCCGGGATCACGCGCGGCGCGCGGCCGGCGACCTCCAACACCAGCTTGGTGCGGGTCGCCTCACGGAACTGCGAGCGGTCGCGGATCGGCACCATGAAGGCGGAGGGGCCGCCGATCACGCAGTCCTCGTAGTAGATGTCGAGCGCCTCGATATCCATGGTGGCGACCGAGGGCCGCTTGAGCATCAGCGGCAGGCCGTTGATGGTGATGCCCTTGGCGACCACCTCGTCGCGCGTGATGTCGACCGGCGCGCCCTGATTGTTGGCGCCGTCGCCGGAGACGTCGATGACGCGGCGGATGCCGCGCTGCCCGCTCTCCTGGAAAAGCTGCGACGAGAACTGCAGAGCGCCCGAGATCGAGGTGCGGTAGGCGCGGCGATACGGCGCCTCGGCGATGGCGGTGGCGAACGCCTCGGCGGTCGCCGGTCCGTCGATCAGGCGCCACGGCACGACGACGCGCTGGTCGGCCGCGCCCGCCCATTCCACATAGGTGGCGACGATCTTGCCGTGCATGCCCTGGCGCAGCGCGCCGAGAAACTCCGGCGAGGTGAGCGCCGTGACGTAGCCCTCGCGCTGCAGCGCCTGCTCGTCCGGGTCCATCGAGTAGGAGACGTCGACGGCCAGCACCAGCTCGACATCGACGGTCGAGCCCGCCTGTGAGGCCGGCAGATCGGCGAAACGCAGCGCCGGGGCGGCACCGAGGCCGGCGGCCGCCAGCACGGCCCCGAAACCCATCCCGGCCGCCGCCACCCGAATCCCTCTCCGCATATCCGTCTCCGCCGTCGCCAGAATCTTCATGCTCTCACAGGCGGCGCGGCGGCGGCATTCACGATCGCATTATCGCCAGCGCCTCCGCGACCGGCAGGCAGGGCAGATCGAGGGCGCGGGCGACGGCCGGATGGGTGATGCGCCCGTCATGCACGTTGAGGCCGGCGCGCAGGTGCACGTCCTCGGCGAGCGCCCGCGCCGTCCCCTTGTCGGCCAGCGCCAGCACGAAGGGCAGCGTCACATTGTTGATCGCGAAGGTCGCGGTGCGGGCGACCGCGCCCGGCATGTTGGTGACGCAATAATGGACGACGTCGTCGACCACATAGGTCGGCTGCGAATGCGTGGTCGGCCGCGAGGTCTCGCAGCAGCCGCCCTGGTCGATGGCGACGTCGACGATGACGGCACCGGCCTTCATGGCGCGCACCGTCTCGGCCGTGACGAGCCGCGGCGCGGTCGCACCCGGCACCAGCACGGCGCCGATGACGAGGTCGGCCCGCCGGCACATGGTGTCGATGGTGCCGCGGGTGGAGAACACCGTGCGGACCCGGCTGCCGAAGCGCGCCGCGATCCGGCGCAGCGCCTCCGGATTGCGGTCCAGCACCGTCACGTCGGCGCCCATGCCGGAGGCGATCAGGGCCGCATTGACGCCGACCACGCCGCCGCCCAGCACGACCACCTCGGCGGGTGGCACGCCGGCGACGCCGGCGAGCAGCACGCCGCGCCCGCCGTGAGGCCGCTCCAGGCACATGGCGCCGGCCTGCGGCGCCAGCCGGCCGGCGACCTCCGACATCGGCGTGAGCAGCGGCAGCGTGCCGTCCGGTGCCGTCACGGTCTCGTAGGCGATGGCGGTGACGCCGGAAGCGAGGAGCTCGCGCGCCTGCACCGGATCGGGGGCGAGATGCAGATAGGTGAACAGCGTCTGGCCGCGCCGCAGCTTTGCGCGCTCGACCGCCAGCGGCTCCTTGATCTTGACGATCAGGTCGGCGCCGGAAAACACCGCGTCGGCGCCGTCGACCAGTGTCGCACCGGCCTTCTCATAGGCGTCGTCGGAATGGCCGGCCCCGACACCGGCCCCGCGCTGAACCAGCACCGTGTGGCCGCGTTCGACAAGCTCGCGCACCGACTCGGGGATCAGGCCGACCCGGTCCTCGTGATCCTTGATCTCCTTGGGAACACCGACCCGCATGACACGCCTCCTGCGCATTCGCCTGCCCGCACCAGGACAGTTGTCATCGCGCAAGTCGGAGTCCATACCCTGCGTCGTCATGGCCGGGCTTGTCCCGGCCATCCACGTCTTGCTCGCTGCGGCGTCCGTGAGAACGTGGATGCCCGCGACGAGCGCGGGCATGACCAGTCGGAGACTGTGGATCAGCCCCTCAGTGCTCGGTCGACTCGGTGCCGACGATCTCGATGCCGAAGCCGGCGAGGCCGACATAGCGGTGCTCGGCCGCGGTGAGCAGGCGGATCGACGAGACGCCGAGGTCCTTCAGGATCTGCGCGCCGACGCCGATCTCGCGCCACTGCATCGTGCGCGCCGCCTCGGAGTCGGAGGGCCCGTCGCCGTTCTTCGGCAGATCGGCCGCCGGCACGCCGACGGTGCCGTCGCGCAGGAAGACGAGCACGCCCCGCCCCTCCTGCTTGAAGCGCCGCAGCGCCGCATGCACGGAGGGCGCGCCCCCGAACGTGTCGCGCAGCAGATTGTGGCGGTGCAGCCGGGTGAGGACGTTCTTGCCGTCGCCGATGTCGCCGACCACCAGGGCCATGTGGTGCACGGCCTCGAACGGCGTCACATAGGCGTAGCCCTTCAGCGGGCCGATCTCGGTCTGCACCGTGAAAGCGCTGATGCGCTCGACCAGCTTGTCGCGCACCTGGCGATAGGCGATCAGGTCGGCGACCGAGATGACGGTCAGCTTGTGCTGACCGGCGAAAGCGGCGACCTGCGGCCCGCGCATCACGGTGCCGTCGTCGTTCATCAGCTCGGCCAGCACACCGACCGGCGGCAGGCCGGCGAGCTTGCAGAGATCGACGCAGGCCTCGGTGTGGCCGGAGCGCATGAGCACGCCGCCCTCGCGCGCGACCAGCGGAAACACATGGCCGGGCCGCACGAAATCGGTCGCCGCCGTGTTGTGATTGGCGAGCGCCCGCACCGTGTTGGTGCGCTCCTCCGCCGAGATGCCGGTGACGAAGCCCAGCTTCACGTCCACCGACACCGTGAAGGCGGTGCCGAGCGGCGCGTCGTTCAGCGCCACCATCGGATCGAGCCGCAGACGCTTGGCCTCCTCGCCCGACAGCGGCGCGCAGACGATGCCCGAGGTGTGGCGGATGACGAAGGCCATCTTCTCGGGCGTGCACATCGACGCCGCGACGAAGAGATCACCCTCGTCCTCGCGATCGTTGTCGTCGGTGACGATGACCAGCTCGCCTCGCGCGAAGGCGGCGATCGCCGCCTCCACGCGCTTGTTGTTTTCGTTCGTCATTCACGGGCTTTCGTATGTGCGGCAGGCACCTGCTCGGCCGGCGTTCGAAGCCGGGCGAACGGCCAGGCCGGCGTCTCGCCGACCTGCCCGCGCTGGCGGAGATAGTGATCGGCGACCACGCACGCAACCATCGCTTCGGCGACCGGCACGGCGCGGATGCCGACGCAAGGGTCGTGGCGGCCTTTGGTGAGGATCTCGGTCTCCTCGCCGAAGCGGTCGACGGTCGCCCGCGGCGTCAGGATCGACGAGGTCGGCTTGACGGCAAGGCGGGCGATCAGCGGCTGGCCGGTCGAGATGCCGCCCAAAACGCCGCCGGCGTGGTTGGAGAGGAAGCGCGGCGCGCCGTCGTTGCCGATCCGCATCTCGTCGGCATTCTCCTCGCCGGTGAGCTCGGCGGCGGCGAAGCCGGCCCCGATCTCGACGCCCTTGACGGCGTTGATGCCCATCAGGGCACTGGCGAGATCGGCATCGAGCTTGCCGTAGACCGGCGCGCCGAGCCCGGCCTGCACGCCCTCGGCGACCACCTCGACGACGGCGCCGACCGACGAGCCGCGCTTGCGCACGTCGTCGAGAAAATCGGCGAACACCTGCGCGGCCACGGCGTCCGGACAGAACAGCGGGTTGCGGTCGACCTCGTCCCAATCCCAGCGGGCGCGGTCGATCTTGAAGCGGCCGACCTGGACGAGCGCGGCGCGCACCGAAATGCCCGGCACCACCTTTCGCGCGACCGCCCCGGCCGCGACCCGCGCGGCGGTCTCGCGCGCCGACGACCGGCCGCCGCCGCGATAATCGCGCAGGCCGTACTTGGCGTCGTAGGTGTAGTCGGCATGGCCCGGCCGATAGGTGTCCTGAATGGCCGAGTAGTCCTTGCTGCGCTGGTCGGTGTTCTCGATCAGCAGCGCGATCGGCGTGCCGGTGGTGACCTGGGCGCCGGTCTCGGGGTCCGTGAACACGCCCGAGAGAATCTTCACCGTGTCGGGCTCGCGCCGCTGGGTGGTGAAGCGCGACTGGCCGGGCCGGCGGCGGTCCAGCCGGTCCTGGATCTCGGCGACCTCCAGCGGAATCCGGGGCGGGCAGCCGTCGACCACGCAGCCGAGCGCCGGCCCGTGGCTCTCGCCGAAGGTGGTGACGCGGAAGAGATGGCCGAACGTGTTGAACGACATTTTTTCGGGGGCCCTGTTGCGGGTCTGGTAGCGCGGGGGGCCCCGGGGGTCAAATCGCCCCCTGCCCGCGCCTCGCGCATGCCCCGCCGGCCGCTCGGCCCGGGCTGCGGGAACCCCGTGTGGCCCGATCGGGCGCGCGTCCGCGCCGCGGCCGCGGCCGGTCAGTCCTTGACGACCGAGATATCCGGGGCGTCGGGGCGCTTCATGCCGACCACATGGTAGCCGGCATCGACATGGTGGATCTCGCCGGTGACGCCACGGGCCAGATCGGACAGGAGATAGACGGCGGTGTCGCCGACCTCGTCGATCGTCACGGTGCGCTTGAGCGGCGAGTTGTACTCGTTCCACCGCAGGATATAGCGGAAATCGCCGATCCCGGCGGCCGCCAGGGTCTTGATCGGGCCGGCCGAGATGGCGTTGACCCGGATGTTCTTCTCGCCGAGATCGGCCGCCAGATAGCGCACCGAGGCCTCGAGGCCGGCCTTGGCGATGCCCATGACGTTGTAGTGCGGCATCCACTTCTCGGCGCCGTAATAGGTCAGCGTGAGCAGCGAGCCGCCGTTCGGCATCAGCTTCTCGGCGCGCTGGGCCAGCGCCGTGAACGAGTAGCAACTGATCAGCATCGTCTTGGTGAAGTTGTCCTCGGTGGTGTCGACATAGCGGCCGTCGAGCTGGTCCTTGTCCGAGAAGGCCACCGCATGGACGACGAAGTCGATGGTGCCGAAGGCCTCGGCGGCGGCGGCGAAGACCGCGTCGATGGTGGCCGGCTCGGTGACGTCGCAATGGCCGATCAGCGTGGCGCCCAGCTCGGCGGCGAGCGGCTCGACCCGCTTCTTGAGCACGTCGCCCTGATAGGTCAGCCCGAGCTGCGCACCCTGGGCGTGCGCCGCCTTGGCGATGCCCCAGGCGATCGAACGATTGTTGGCAACGCCAAAAATAAGCCCGCGCTTGCCGCGCAAGAGCCCTGCAGTATCCGGCATGGTGATCCTCTGTGCAACCGGTGACCGGCGCGGCCGCACCTATGGCACAGGCCGGGGGCGGGCGGCAAGGCGAGGGGGGGACGGGCGACCTTGGGCAATTGGGCGTATTTTGACGGGACGGGCGCACTTGAGGAACGAAACGGCGTAAAATTTGGACTCGCGCCGAGTCCCAACCTGCTGGCTCGGTATCAGACTTTGTGACGCCAAGTATTTCCGGCCTGGTTAGCAGGTCCGGCCGCGGAACAACCTCCGATAAAGCGCCGCGAGATGGCAGGATTGCACAGTTTCGCGATATGCGCGATTGTGACCAACGCGACCGCAACCTACGCGCTCAGATCGCCTGTCAGAGTCGAGAATTGCGACGAATAACTCTGAATTATGAACTCCCGCAGATAAGGCACAGCCGTGCATTCAATCGACGTACTGGTCGTCGGCGCAGGTCCAGCAGGGCTCCTTGCTGCCTCCGAGCTTTCTCAAAATCATCGTGTAACGATAATTGACAGCGGCGTTATAGGACGAACACAGAAATTTTGGGTTACGACTGAAAGGCGGCTTCGGAAACATAATCTAACTGACTGTGTCATCAACAGACCAGCTAGAATGACTGCCGGCACCTTCCTTGGTGGGCGGGTTTCTGTTGCTGGCGATTTTGCTGTGGTCGACGACTTAAAGGTTCTGCAAATCCTCATTGAGCGATGTCGCCAAAGAAACGTTTCGATTATCGACCATTGCGCTCTCTTGAATCTTCGATGGAAAAAGGAATCTATTGAATCTACCACAACTAAAGAAATATTTAGCTCTCGTATCGTTCTGGACGCAACGGGCGGCGGGTCGCCAATCGCAAGCGCCTTTCGACTTCATCGAATAGACGGCTTCTACGCGGTTTACGGCGGTCTGCTTCACAATATCAACCTTCATTCCGATGATATCGTTTTAGGTCATGTCGAACATCTTGGAGACCCATGCCCAATCTTCGAAGTGGTGCCAACTAGTCAAAGTAGCGCATATTGCGTAATATTTGTCTTCACAAAAACGCTTGTCACGCCAAACTCACTTGCAACTGCCTTCGAAAGACATTGTCGCCACAATCCGTTTTTCACGCTAACAAAATATACTTGTCAAATCGCAGAGAAGACAGGAGTCATACCAATCGGCCGCGTACGACGCCGAAGGCTTCCTGGTATTGTATCGTTAGGGGAGGCTGGATTTATCCAGCCGCCATTGATGGGAACGGCATTTAATGAAATTTTAGAGTATTCACACTCGATATGCGAGTGCATTTCAAAAAACTTAGAAAGGGATCATTTAGTTTGCCAATTATCAAGCATGCCGTATCCTGTACTAAAGCGACTCCAAGACAGCCTCCAGCTCGCCGTTGCAAGAACGATGATGAGAGGAAACGTGGAACTGTTCGATAAAACGCTTCGCGTCATGAACGGATTTCCCGAAGAAATTATATTCAAGTTCTTTTCTAACGAACTTGCATGGCGGCAGCTCGTCTGGGTTGCGACGAGACTACCTCTAACTTTAGCGTTCATGCGAGAAGACCACTACGTTTGACCCAATATCGGTTTTGCGACGATGATTGCGACATTGAATAAAAGTGGGAGGCTTGTGCGGATTGCAATCCCGAGGTCAACGACATAGTCCGGCGTTCCGCTAATGCGATCAAACAACTGGACCAACGAATTGACTTTCTGAACACCCTCATTGTCAAGACTTTTATAATTGATCAGCAGATTATCTATTTCACTCTGGTAGGAGATGAGTATTTGCTCTTTTGACTTTTTTATAAGCCCGTGCATTGCTAAGTGCGGATATATCAGTGCCGCTGAACAAATGGGCACATATATAAGTGGCCAGAAAAATTGCACAGCTTCAATGTAATCTTGACGGCCAGTCCAATGTCCTTTCATGGTTCCTGCAAACGCGAATGAATATGCAATGCTGAGAATTAGAGTAAATGTCGTAAAGTAGTTAATTAGGTTCCGAAGCTCGGGAGTTCGAGCAGGTGCATACTGAAATGTTTTTATCCCTCGAAATTGCAATTTGTGTATGACCATGATCAGGTCAACCGTGTGAAGGGTCACTACGCCAGCAGCGACGCAGACGGCGCCAGCAGTGCCCCACATGAATAATTGAATTGCCCCTGAGGCGTTGAATCCCATCCCGATAAGGCTCGCCGTTCCAGCAACCGCTATCGTTCCAGCTATCAATACACGAGTACGGCGACCGATGATTCCTTCAGTCACAATGGAGCCATCGATCGAAATTCGAGATGCGCGGTCAATAAGCGCCCCTGATCGAGCGATTAATACCAACCAAGTACCAAACCAGATAAGAAATGAACCTTGTAAGCTCAGCCACTCAGCAATGAACGTTTTCAGATCTCCTTGGAGAAACGCAATAACTACGCCGGCCAGCGTCCATATGACTGCCACACCAAGACCGACTACGAAGTACAGAAAATATCCAACGCGACATGCACTTTCGTTCGTCCTCTTTAAACATTTCTTTGTCTTCGATTGTTTCTTCATTTCGCTTCGTCTGTTTTGTACATGTCCAAAGACCGGGTTTGACGATAATTCAGAGTTATCTTCAGAACTCCTAGTCACCATTCGTCGGCAGGTTGTCTCAGAGGCATGATCGACGCTTGACGTTGCATGAAACTTATCTGGTTAATCCTCCCCGCAATCTCCCCTCGCTTCGGCCCCCGGTATGCCCCATGACGTGCCCGCGCAAAGGGAGGAACCGATGGCGTTCCGGGCGGCGGTCGAGGGTTTTCTGCAGTTCTGTGCGATCGAGCGGCAGATGTCGCCGCACACGGTGGCGGCGTATCGGGCAGATCTCTCTGACTTCCTGAAGTTTTTGCCGATCGGGGCGGCGCCCGGAGAGGTCGGCGAGGCGGCGCTGCGGGCGTATCTGACCGACATGGTGGGGGAGCGCGGGCTCTCGGTCGCCACGGGCCGGCGGCGCTTTGCTTGTCTTCGCGCGTTCTTCCGCTGGCTCACCGAGATATCGACAGGCGCCGTGCTTACCGAGACGGCCGGCGACCGCGCCGTGAGAAACGCATCCTGCGCCGGGGAAACGCCGTCGGTCGGGGGCAGGACGGCCAAGCCGTCGGCCGGCGTGGGGCCGAAGCCCGGCCTTTCGATCGAGGTCGATGGCGTTCGTGGGGCTGGGGCTGGGGCTGGAAGTAGCCTTTCGGCTGGCGGCGGAGCCGAGGTTGAAGCCGGAGACCGGACCGGGCCTGATGTCGACCCCGGCGCTGCGGTGGGGCCCGGCCCCGCCCAAAATCCCACCCTATTGGAAAATCCCTTCAAAACCTTCCGGCTGCGACTGCCGCGGCGAAAGCGGCTGCCCCGCACCTTGTCGCGGCCCGAGGCCGCCGCCCTGATGGGGTCGTTGCGCCGCAGCGTGCCGGAGCGGCCGTCCCCGGCGAGCGGGCGCACTGCCACGGCCGGTCTGCCGCGCGTGTCGCTCTCCCCCGGCGAGGCCGGTTTCGCCATCGCGCTGCAGCTCATGGTGGCGACCGGCATTCGGGTCGGCGAGCTGTGCCGGCTGCGCCTCGACGAGGTGGCGCCGGACGGCGGCGCGCTGCGCATCCACGGCAAGGGGGCACGCGACCGGATGGCCTACATCACCGACGCGGCCTTGGCCGCCGCCCTCGCCCGGTTGCGGGCCGAGCGGGCCGCCTTCGCTGGAGCGGATACGGTCGCCGTGCCGCTGTTCGTCAACCGCCGCGGCACGCCGCTCAGGCCGCAGTCGATCCGGGCCCGGCTGCGGGTGCGGGCACGCGACGCCGGCCTCTCCCGCCGGGTCACGCCTCACATGCTGCGCCACACCGCCGCGACCCTCTTGATCGAGACCGGCGTCGACATCCGCTTCGTGCAGCGCCTTCTCGGCCATGCCAGCATCGCGACCACCGAGATCTACACCCACGTCTCCGACGAGGCGCTACGCACCACGCTGGCCCGCGCCGACGTGCTCGGCGCGCTGCGCCCGCACTGACGGCGAGGCCCGCCTCCCGTCCCTCGCCGCCCCTCCCTGCCCCGACGAAATCCGCCCGGATCGCCCGGCCCCGCCGTTTAGAGGGGGGACGCTGGAGACGGGGGACGAGACATGCGGGCCGAAGTCATGCGGGCCGAAGACACGGGGGCCGAAGACACGGGGGCCGACGCGACGCACCGAACCGGGCAGGCAAGCGCGCCGGTGGGCGAGCCAGCCGCGATGGTCGCGCCGGCGGTGGTCCATGCGGGCGTCGAGGCGACGGCAGTGCCGGCCTGGGACGACGCCCCCGTCACGCCGGCCCGCACCGGCCTGGCGGTCTCGTTCGACGTCTTCGACACCGTGCTGATGCGCCGCTGCACCACGCCGGACGGCGTCTTCGAGCTGGCCTGCCGGCATGCCGGCGCCGATGTCGGCCGCCCCGGCCTGGTCGAGAGCTTCGTGCAGCACCGCAAGCTCGCCGAGACGACGGCGCGGCGCCGCGTTTTTCGCGCCAACTCCGAACCCGCCCGCAGCGGCCGCGTCGACCGTGTCGCCTCGGCCGAAGTGACCATCGAGGCCATCTACCAGGAGTTTCCCCGCCGGCTGTTCGGCCTCGAGGCGCTCGCGCCCGCCGATCTGGCCGAGATCGAGTTCCGCGCCGAGCTCGATCTCTGCGTCGCCGACCCGGAGGTGGCATTCCTGTACGACGAGGCGCGCGACGAGGGCTTTCGCACCGGCTTCGTCTCCGACACCTATTGGGGCGCCGAGCGGCTCGCAAAACTGCTGCGCCACTGCCGGCCCGGCCTCGCCTGGGACTTCCTCTATGCCTCGTGCGACCACGGCACCGCCAAGGCCGACCGCCTGTTCGAGCATGTGCTCGAGGCCGAAAACCTCGATCCGGCGGCGCTGACCCATATGGGCGACAACCCGGCCGCCGATGTCGCCGCCCCGCGAAAGCTCGGCATCGGGGCGCGGCCCTATGCCCAGGCGACGCCCTGGCTCGCCGGCGTCCTCCAGCGCGAGGAGACGATCTTCGCGCTGGCGACCCACGGCGCGCCGATGGGCCGGCGGCTCGACGGCGGCGCCCGCACGCTGCGCCGACGGGCCGCCCGCACCACCCCGGTGACGACGCCCGCCGCCGCGCTCGGCCTTGCGGTGCTGGGCCCGGTGCTCGCGGCCTTCGACCGCTTCGTCGAGGCGCAGGTCCGGCAGATCGAAGCCGAGGGCCGCCGCGTCGCGGTGGCGTTCCTGGCCCGGGACGGCGCCCTGTCGCGCGACGTCTGGACGAGGCTGCACCCGGACCGGCCGGCCGCCTGGCTGGAGATCAACCGCCGCACCGCGGCGCTGGCGGCCGCCGACGGCGAGGCCGGCTTCGCACCGCTGCTCGACCCGATCGACGCCATCGACCGCCCGACCGCGGTCGACATGCTGGGGCTCGACGCGCCGGCGTTGCGGCGTTTCTTCGCGACCAGTGGCGGCGTCGCCACCGGCCCGGCGCTCGCCGCCGCGCTGCCCCGCCTGTTCGGCCGCAAGGCCATCGCGGATCTGGCCGGCGGCATGCGCGACGGCCTCATCGCCCATCTGCGCCGGGAGATCGGCGGCTTCGACGGTCTCGACGACCTGGTGCTGGTCGATCTCGGCTACAGCGGCTCGGTGCAGAAGGGGCTGCGACGCGCCCTCGACCTCGCCCTGCAGGCCGGCGCCGGCCCGGCCGGCCCGCGGCTGCACGGCGTCTATCTGGTCGGCAGGGACGCGGCGCTCGACGACCTCGGCCCCGACACGGCCTCGAGCTTCATCTCCGATCTGGTCGTCTCGCCCCATGTCAAGGAGGCGCTGCTCGGCAACATCGCCGTGCTGGAGCAGCTCTGCGCCGCATCGACCGGCAGCGTACGGGCCTACCGGGACGGCCTGCCGCTGCGCGAGGCGGAGCGACGCGACGCCGCCCATGTGGCGCTCGCCCGCGAGGCCCAGGCCGGCGCGCTGCGCTTCGTCGAAAAGCTCGCCGAGGAGATCCTAGACGGGCGCCCCGATCCGTTCGCCGAGCTCGACACCGCCGCGGCCTGGACGGCGGCGCTGCTGGCCCGGCTGCTGTTTCTGCCGACCGACGACGAGGTGCTGCTGCTCGGCGGCCTCGCCCACGACGTCAATCTCGGCTCGCGCAACACCGTGGCGCTGGCCGATCCGCAAGCCGCCGCCGACGCCGTGCTGGCCCGCGCCCTGCCCGACGCCTGCGCCATGGCGGCGCCGCCGATGTGGCCGGCCGGCAGCCTGGCGGCGCTGTCGCCGCTGCACGGCTTCGCCTATGCGCTGTTCGGTGCCGGCGCGCTGCCGGGCGACGTGTTCGGCGACGTGCCGTGCGGCCGCATCGACGTGACGCTGGTCGGCCCGCGCAAGGCGGTCCCGCTCACGGTGACGTGCCTGCGCACCCCGGCCGGCGATCTGCGCCTGCGGGTGCCGCTCATCGCCGACCGCCGCATCGAGGCCGTCGCCGTGCCGGTCGGACAGCTCGCCGCCCGCGCGCTTTTACGCGGCGTGACGATGCAGCAGGGCGAGACCGGCCGAGAGGCGCTGCACAAGGCGCCGATCACCACGCTCGGGCGGGACCGCCTGCAGGCGGTCGGCGGCACGCTCGCCGACGAGGTGATGCGCAGCGGGCCGGACGGATCGCTGGTGATTCTGCTGCCCAAGACGACCGGCCGGGTCGCCGTGCTGACCCTGGTGCTGACCCCGCTCGGCGGCGCAAGGCCGCTCGCGCTGTCGCTCGCCGACCAGGCCGGCGAGGCGGCGACGACCTCCATCGTGCCGGAGGCGTGAGGAACCGCCCGCGCCCGCCGGCGAGCAGCCGGCGGCGGCCTCACGCCATGTCGCTGCGCGGATCGTAGGGCTTGGCGTCGCGCCAGTGGCGCATCAGGTCGTCGAGCTCGGTGTCGCCGTCCGGCGGCAGCACGATGCGGATGCTGGCGAGCAGGTCGCCGGCACCGCTCTTGGCGGGCAGGCCCTTGCCCTTCAGCCGAAACGTGCGGCCACTCGACGTGCCGGCCGGGATCGCCAGCTCGACCGCGCCGTCGAGCGTCGGCACCCGCACCTTGCCGCCCAGCACCGCCTCGTAGAGCGTCACCGGCAGGTCGAGCCGCAGATTGGCGCCGTCGCGCTCGAACAGCGGATGCGGCGCGATGGTGATGGTGACGAGCGCATCGCCGACCGCGCCGGGACCCGGAAGCCCCTGCCCCTTCAGGCGGATCTGCTGGCCATCGGCGAGGCCGGTCGGGATCTTGACCTCGACCTCCTTGCCGGTCGGCAGGTGCACCCGGCGGGTGCCGCCCTTGGCGGCCTCGTCGAGCGAGATGGTGACGGCCGCCTCGACGTCGCGCCCGGCCGGCGCCTCGCGCATGTCCTCGGGCTCGAACGGCGCGCCGCCGAAGCCGCTCCGGCGGCCCTGGCCGGCCGCGCCCCCGAACATGTCCTTGAGAATGTCCTCGAAGCCGCGCGCGCCCGCCCCGCCGGGACCGCCGCCGCCTCGCCGCATTCCTTCCGGGCCGAACGAGAAGCTCTCGAAATGCGCGCCGCCCGGCCCACCGGCCCCCGCCCCGCCCGGAAACCCGCCCGGGAACCCGCCCGGTTGGGCGCCAGAGCCCTCGAAGCCGTGGAAGCGCGGCTTGCCCTCGGCGTCGATCTCGCCGCGGTCGAATGCCTTGCGCTTCTTCTCGTCGCCGATGATCTCGTAGGCCTGGTTGATCTCGGAGAAGCGCTTGGCGCTCTTCGGATCGTCCTTGTTGGCGTCGGGATGCAGCTTCTTGGCGAGCTTGCGGAATGCGCTCTTGATCGCGCCGACATCCGCCGTCCGCGGCACCCCGAGCACTTCATAGGGGTTGCGCATCGTTCGAAAACTCCAAAATTCCGGTGGGGCGGCGCGCGCCCGGTCGCGGTAAATGTGGGGGGAATCGTCGCTTTCCGCAACGCGGGGGACGCAGTTTGCGGCACGCTCGATGCGTTCAGGCCCGCTTCCACGGCTTGAGCCGCCTCACCTCCCAGCGCCCCGGCGCGATCCGGCAGGCGCCGCCCTCCAGCCAGGTCTCGTGGCCGTCGCGCACATGGCTCGCCAGGAAGTCGCGGCAGGTGCGGCCGTCGTCCTTGTAGGCGGCCGTGAGCGGCGTGACGGTGCCGCGCGCTCCGGTGGCGGGATTCTCCCAGGAGGCGCTCGCCGTGGTGCCGCTGTTGCCGAGCGCTTCGGCGATGGCCGTCCGGGCGACGGCGAGATCAGCCTCGCCCGGCAGGGGGTTCGCCTCGCCCTGGTGGGTCTCGGTCGCGTCCCTGCGGGCCGGCGTCGCGAGCGCGATGCCGCGCCGGCCGAGCGAGCCGGTGGTCGCCGCCTTTCCACCATCCTCGTCGTGGCCGAGCATCGACCCCAATTGATAGGAGCAACCGCCGCCCAAAAGCGCCGCCGCCGCCACGAGCCCGAGCCGGAAGGCTCCCCCGGCACGACGGCGCCATAGGCGTCCGGCCCGGTCGGGCCTATAACCCACGGGCCCGTTCCGGCGGGTCGGCTGCTTGTCTGTCAAGAGGTGCTCCGAGACATGTCCGAGACACGTTCGATTGAACACACGGGTGGGTTAACGTCTGGTGATTTCACCACGGCCGACGAGCCGTTCGTGCTGTTTGCCCAATGGTTCGAGGACGCCCGCCGCAGCGAGCCGGCCGACCCCAACGCCATGGCGATCGCCACCGCCGACGCCGGCGGCATGCCCAATGTCCGAATGGTGCTGCTGAAGGGCTACGACGAGCGCGGCTTCGTGTTCTACACGCACCAGACCAGTCAGAAGGGCCAGGAGATGGCCGCCAACCCGGCGGCCGCGCTGGTGTTCCACTGGAAGTCGCTGCAGCGTCAGATCCGGATGCGCGGCCCTGTCTCGGTGGTGTCGGACGAGGAGGCCGACGCCTATTTCGAGGGCCGGCCACGCCAGTCCAAGATCGGTGCCTGGGCGAGCAAGCAGTCGACCCCGCTGGAGAGCCGGCTGGCCTTCGAGAAGTCGGTCGCCTATTACTCGGCCAAATACGCCATCGGCACGATACCGCGGCCGCCGACCTGGATCGGCTATCGGCTCGCGCCCCTGTCGATGGAGTTCTGGCAGGACCGTCCGTTCCGCCTGCACGACCGCATCGTTTTCAAGCGCGAGCGCACAACCGCACCGTGGACCAAGTTTCGGCTCTACCCTTGAGTTTTCACCACCCCTGAGTTTTTACCGCCGACCCGATTAGTCTCCGACCGAGGGCCGATTCGATGAGCACGTCCATCAGCAACCAGCCGCGCCGCACCCTGTTGCTCACCGGCGCCAGCCGCGGCATCGGCCACGCCACCGTGAAGCGCTTCTCGGCGGCGGGCTGGCGGGTGATCACCTGCTCGCGCCACGCCTTCCCGGAGAACTGCCCGTGGGCGATGGGCCCCGAGGATCACATCCAGGTCGACCTCGCGGACCCGGCCTCGACCCGCGAGGCGATCGCCGAGGTGAAGCAGCGGCTGAACGGCGAGCTGCACGCGCTGGTCAACAATGCCGGCATCTCGCCCAAGGACGAGGAAGGCGGACGCCTGAGCACCATCAACACCACGCTCGACGTGTGGCAGGCGGTGTTCCAGGTGAACTTCTTCGCGCCCGTGATGCTGGCCCGCGGCCTGATCGACGAGCTCAAGGCGGCCAAGGGCTCGGTCGTCAACGTCACCTCGATCGCCGGCTCGCGCGTCCACCCGTTCGCCGGCTCCGCCTACTCGACCTCGAAGGCCGCCCTCGCCGCACTGACCCGCGAGATGGCGTCCGATTTCGGCCGCGTCGGCATCCGGGTCAACGCCATCGCGCCGGGCGAGATCGACACCGCGATCCTGTCGCCCGGCACCGACAAGATCGTCGCGACCATCCCGATGCAGCGCCTCGGCACGCCCGACGAGGTGTCGAAAATCATCTACGTGCTGTGCACCGAGACCTCGTCCTACGTGAACGGCGCCGAGATCCACATCAACGGCGGCCAGCACGTTTAGACAAGCATGATCCCGAAAAGTGGGGACCGGTTTTCGGGACAGATCATGCTCCAAGCAACCGCCCCCGAACCGTCGGTCGTCACCGCCGGACTTGATCCGGCGGTCCATCTCCTTGGAACAAAAGTTTTCCAGGATGGATTCGCGGGTCAAGCCCGCGAATGACGAGTCGAGAAGTCGTGCCGCCGTCTCACTTCATCGTCGGCATCACGAACTCGGCGCCGGAGCGGATGCCGGTCGGCCAGCGGGTCGTGATGGTCTTGAGGCGGGTGTAGAAGCGCACGCCCTCGGGCCCGTGCATGTGGTGATCGCCGAACAGCGACGCCTTCCAGCCGCCGAAGGAGTGGAACGCCATCGGCACCGGAATCGGCACATTGATGCCGACCATGCCGACCTGGATGCGGTGGGCGAACTCGCGCGCCGCGTCGCCGTCGCGGGTGAAGATCGCGGTGCCGTTGCCGTATTCGTGCTCGTCGATCATCCGCGCGGCGGTGTCGAAGTCGGGGGCGCGGGCGACCGCCAGGACGGGGCCGAAGATCTCCTCCTTGTAGATGCGCATGTCGGTGGTCACGCGGTCGAACAGCGAGCCACCGATGAAGAAGCCGTTCTCGTGGCCCTGCAGCTTCAGGCCGCGGCCGTCGACGACGAGCTGCGCACCCTCCTTGACGCCGAGATCGACGTAGCCGCGCACCTTGTCGAGATGCTGCTTCGTCACCAGCGGCCCCATCTCGGCCTCGGGATCGGTGCCGGGCCCGATCTTCAAGGCCCGCACCCGTGGCGCCAAGCGCGCGACCAGCGCGTCTGCCGTCCTCTCGCCGACCGGCACGGCGACCGAGATCGCCATGCAGCGCTCGCCGGCCGAGCCGTAGGCGGCGCCCATCAGGGCGTCGACGGCCTGGTCGAGATCGGCGTCCGGCATGACGATCATGTGGTTCTTGGCACCGCCCAGCGCCTGCGCCCGCTTGCCCGTCTGCGCCGCCGTCTCGTAGATGTATCTGGCGATCGGGGTGGAACCGACGAACGACACGGCCGCGACGCCAGGGTGCAGCAGCAGCGCGTCGACCGCGTCCTTGTCGCCGTGCACGACCGAGAACACCCCGTCCGGCAGACCCGCCTCCTTCAGCCAGTCGGCGATCAGCAGCGAGGCGGACGGGTCGCGCTCGGACGGCTTCAGCACGAAGCAGTTGCCGCAGGCCAGCGCCACCGGGAACATCCACATGGGCACCATGGCCGGGAAGTTGAACGGCGTGATGCCGGCGACGACGCCGAGCGGCTGGCGCAGCGAATGGCTGTCGATGTCGGTGCCGACATTCTCGGTCACCTCGCCCTTGAGGAGCTGCGGCGCACCGGTGGCGAACTCGACCACCTCCAGGCCGCGCTGCACCTCGCCCTTGGCGTCGGACAGCACCTTGCCGTGCTCGGCCGTGATGACGGCGGCGAGCGCATCGGTGCGCTCCTCCAGCAGGCGCAGGAAGCGGTTGAGAATGCGGGCGCGGCGCAGCGGCGGGGTCGCCGCCCAGGCCGGAAAGGCACGCGCCGCCGCCTGGACGGCGGCATCGACCTCGGCCTTCGAGGCGAGCGGCACGGTGCCGGTCTGCTCGCCGGTGGCGGGATTGAACACCGGCGCGATGCGACCGCTGCGGCCGGGCACGCGCACGCCGGCAACGAAATGGGGAATATTGACAGGCATGAGGATCTCTCGTGAGGCAGGAGAGCGATCCTAACGTGAACGCGGCGCGCCGCGCCAGATCGCCCGTGCCTCCCGTCGCGACCAATCCCGGCATTGGTGCGCACGACTGCGCCAGGAGCACCGGACCGGGTCGCCGCGCAGCCGTGGCCGACCCGCTGAAAACGCCGACGGCCGGGCTTTTGAGCCCGGCCGTCGCGTATCAGAGTGCGGAGACGCCTAGCTGTTGATCGTGCCGTAGTCCGGCGGCTGCCAGCGGTTCGGAGACCGATACAGGCCGCTGAGGATCAGGTCGCGCACGGCCAGAAGCTCCTTCGGCAAGCGGTCGAACAGCTTGATGAACAGCTCCTCGTGGCTGAGGATCTCCTTCATCCACTCGGCGCGGTCGACCGACATCACCTCTTCGAACTGGTCACGGGTGAAGTCGATGCCGCGCCAGTCGAGATCCTCGTAGGTCGGCGAGTAGCCGAGCGGGCCCTCGACGGCCCGGGCGTTGCCGTTGGCACGCTCGACGATCCACTTGAGGACCCGCATATTCTCGCCGTAGCCCGGCCACAGGAAATTGCCGTCCTTGTCCTTGCGGAACCAGTTGACGCAGAAGATGCGCGGCGGGATCGGGAACTTGCGGCCCATGTCGAGCCAATGGTTGAAGTAGGTCCCCATGTGGTAGCCGCAGAACGGGATCATCGCCATCGGGTCGCGGCGAACCTCGCCGATATTGCCGAAGGCGGCGGCCGTCATCTCCGAGCCCATGGTGGCGGCGGCGTAGACGCCGAAGGCCCAGCTCAACGGCTGGTAGACCAGCGGCGTCACGGTCGAGCGGCGGCCGCCGAAGATCAGGGCCGAGATCGGCACGCCCTTGGGGTTCTCGTAGTCCGGATCGATGGCCGGGTTCTGCGAGGCGTGCACCGTGAAGCGGCTGTTGGGATGCGCCGCCTTGCGGCCGGAGTCGGGCGTCCAGTCCTTGCCCTGCCAGTCGAGCGCGTGCTTGGGCGGATCGCCGTCCATGCCCTCCCACCAGACGTCGCCGTCGTCGGTCAGCGCCACGTTGGTGAAGATGGTGTTCTTCTCGATGGTCTTCATCGCATTGGGGTTGGACTTGTAGTTCGTCCCCGGCGCGACGCCGAAATAACCGGCCTCCGGATTGATCGCGTAGAGCTTGCCGTCGGGCGCCGGCTTCAGCCAGGCGATGTCGTCACCGATGGTCGAGACCTTCCAGCCCTCGATCTCCTTGGGCGGGATCAGCATGGCGAAATTGGTCTTGCCGCAGGCGCTCGGGAACGCCGCCGCCACGTAGGTCTTGCGGCCCTTCGGGTCGGTGACGCCGAGGATGAGCATGTGCTCGGCCATCCAGCCCTCGTCGCGTCCGAGCACCGAGGCGATGCGCAGCGCCAGACACTTCTTGCCGAGCAGCGCGTTGCCGCCGTAGCCGGAGCCGTAGGACCAGATCAGCCGCTCCTCCGGGAAGTGCACGATGTACTTCACGGTCGGATTGCACGGCCAGGGAATGTCCTTCTGGCCCGGCGCGAGCGGCGCGCCGACCGTGTGCAGGCAGGGCACGAAGACATCGCTGTCGCCGAGCGCGTCGTCGACCGCGCGACCCATGCGGGTCATCAGCTTCATGTTGGTGACGACGTAGGGCGAGTCGGTGATCTCGTAGCCGATATAGGCGATGTTGGAGCCGATCGGGCCCATCGAGAACGGGATCACATACATGGTGCGCCCGGCCATCGAGCCGTCGAACAGCTTGCCGAGCGTCGCCTTCATCTCCTTCGGGTCGACCCAGTTGTTGGTCGGCCCGGCATCCTCCTTCTTGAGGCTGCAGATATAGGTGCGGTCCTCGACGCGCGCGACGTCGCTCGGATCGGACAGGGCCAGGAACGAGCCCGGCCGCTTGGCCGGATTGAGCCGCTTGAAGGTGCCGTTCTTCACCAGCAGCTCGCACAGGGCGTCGTATTCCGCCTGCGAGCCGTCGCACCAGTGCACGTCGGCCGGCTTGCACAGCGCGACCATCTCGGAAACCCACGCCTTCAGGCGCGCGCTTTTCACATGGGGGGGAATCTTGGTGGTGGCCAGCATGTCCCTCGGTCCGCTCCTTGAATTTACCTCCGTCGCTATAGCAGCTTCGGATAACCGTCGCCATGCGGGGGATCGCGCATCGGCTAGGTACTTTTCCGCAGCCCCCGGGCATTACCAGGCCGCGGCGCGGCTGCCTATTTCAGAGCCACTTCTTCCACTTGAAGAGGACGTAGGGCACGATGGCGGCGGCGACCATCAGCAGCAGCGCCATCGGGTAGCCGTAGGCAAACTCCAGCTCGGGCAGGTGCTTGAAGTTCATCCCGTAGATCGAGGCGATCAGCGTGGGCGGCATCAGCACCACGGCGGCGACCGAGAAGATCTTGATGATGTTGTTCTGCTCGATGGTCACCACGCCTACCATCGCATCGAGCAGGAACGTGATCTTGTTGGCCAGATAGGTCGCGTGGTCGGACAGCGACTGGACGTCGCGTTGCATGCCCTTGAGGGTGGCGCGCTGGTCCTTGGCCCAGCGCATCCCGTCCGCCTCGTTGGCCAGATAGAGAAGCAGTCGACCGATCGACACCAGGCACTCGCGGGCCTTGGAGGTCAGGTCACCGGTGCGGCCGATGGCGCGCAGAATGTCCTGGCTCTGGATGCGTTCGCCGTCGGGACGCTCCGGCTCGAAGATGGTGCGGGAGACGCCGTCGACCTCGCTGCCGATTCGCTCGAGAATATCGGCCGAGCGGTCGATGATGGCGTCGAGCAGCTCCATCAGGACGGTCTCGCCCGTGATGCCGGCCGGGCATTGGCGGGCGAGCTTGTTGGCGACGATGCTGAACGGCCGCGGCTCGTCGTAGCGGACCGTGATCAGGCGGTGGCCGGAGAGGATGAAGGTGACGGCCGTGGTGGTCGGATTGTCGGACTCCGACCGGCACATCAACGTCGCCGTCATGTAGCGGGCGCCGTTCTCGACATAGAGCCGGCTGGTCGGCTCGATCTCCTGCATCTCCTCGCGGGTCGGAACGGCGACCCCGATGGCCCGCTCGACCATCTTGTCCTCGGGCGGCACCGGGGAGAGGAGGTCGATCCACACGGCGGCGTCCGGGATGTCGCCGTCGGGATCGACGGCGACGCCCTCGAGCGACGAGCCGGAGAGAAGCCTGACAGCGAGCATCCGGGCCTCGGCGGTTGGTGACGTCCGCCGAAGCGGGATGCTTTAATCGACTGCGAGTCGCGTCCCGCGGCAAGCCCCTTCGGAGCGCCGCCCGCTCCCGCCGCGGGCAGCCGGGGCTCCCCGCCGATCTCGGCGGTGCGGCCGCGGCGCGTCAGTCCGGGAGGTCAGCCGGCAAAGTCGTGCTGATCGCCCCAGCACTCGTCGTCCTCGGCCGTGTGGATGGCCTTGGCAGGTTCTGGCAAGTGCTGGCAATCCAGCGCCGCGGTGACGGCGGCGATACCGATGCGGGCGAAATGCTGGTCGTGGACCGCGTCGGCGACCGCCTCGGCGGTCGAAGTCTTGGCGGGGTCGGTCATCTTATCGCTCCTAGCTTGCCGCCCGGCGGCGTCAGGCCGGGCCGGGCCGCCCCGTCTTGCCGGTACACCTCGGTGGAAATGGGTGAGAAACCGACCGAGAACGGGGCCATTGCGTACCGATCGACGGGCGACCGTGAACCCTTTCATAAGCCCTGGCATGTTAAACGACGTGTAAAGGTGGCCGCATGATTTTCCATCGGTTCAGACATCCGATCAAAACATGAAGACCTCCGTCAAACTCCTGACGACTCGCCGTATTTTTGCCACCTTCGGCGGATGTGCGGCAATCCCGCAACAGGCGCGGGCGTTTGTGCCACGAAAGCGTCCCACAGCCTGGAACGCCGGCCCGGATTTGGTTACACCATGAGTCGAACATGGCATTCGCAGGAACGAAGGTGGGGCCGGCGATGATTTCGAAAGCAATCGTTGTTGTGCTGGCGGGACTGACGCTCGGCGCATGCGTGACGGGGGCGACACCCGAGCCGTCGTCCGATGCGAACCTGAAGCCGCGCGATCGCGAGTATCTGGCCAACGCGCCATACGCCAAGGCGTCGATCCCGGCCCCGTATCAGCGGCACATCGTCGACTACCACCGCATGGAAGCCCCGGGCACCATCGTGGTCGATTCCGATGCGCGTTTCCTCTACTACGTGCTGCCGAACAAGAAGGCGATCCGCTACGGCGTGACGGTCGGCGAAGAGGCTCAAGCGTGGTCGGGCGTCGCCAAGATCGGCAACATGGCCGAGTGGCCGGGCTGGACGCCCACCCAGGGCGAGCACGAGCGTCTCGGCAACCTGCCTAAATTCGTCCCCGGCGGCCCGCACAACCCGATGGGCGCGCGTGCGCTCTATCTCTATGCCAACGGCAAGGACACGCTGTTCCGCATCCACGGGACGAACCAGCCGGAATACATCGGCGCCGCGATCTCGTCCGGTTGCATTCGCCTGACCAACGAAGACGTCATCGACCTCTACGGCAGGGCCAAGACGGGCACGCCCGTGGTCGTGCTGGCGCCGGGCACCGGCGGTCAGTCGCCGATGAGCGGTGCGCGCGTCGCCGCTGTGGGGGGCGGCTGATCGCGCTTGCAAGGCGCGCCGGGCTGGGGGGCTGACGGCGCGATTTCAAAGTCCCGCGTCTTCGAGACGCGGGACTTTTTTTATGCGCGGATGACAGAAAAGCCGTCATTCCGGGGCGCGGGCGGAAAACCCGCGAGCCCGGAATTCATACGCCCTGCGCTGACTGCTCTCGAAAGAGCGGGATTATGGATCCATGGCTCGGCGCGTTGCGCCGCCCCGGGACGACGGATCAGGGAACAGCGTCTCACCCCTTCCGCACCCACTCCAGCGTCCGGGCGAGCGCGCGGTCGAAGCGGACGAACATCTCGTCGATCTCGGCCGGCGAGATGACCAAAGGCGGGCACACCGAGATGGTGTCGCTGGCGAGCGCCCGGACGATCAGGCCCTCCTCCTCGGCGAAGCGCACGCAGCACGCCGCGACGCCACGCTTGGGGTCGAAGCCCTGCTTGGTCGCCTTGTCGGCGACCAGCTCGATGCCGCCGACCAGGCCGAGCCCGCGCGTGTTGCCGACCAGCGGATGATCGGCGAGCCGTCGCAGATGGCCCTGGAACTGCGGCGTCTTGGCCGCGACCTGCTCGACGATCTTTTCGCGCGCATAGATTTCCAGCGTTTTCAGCGCCACCGCGGACGCCACCGGATGCCCCGTATAGGTGAAGCCGTGGCCGAAGGTGCCGATCTTGCGGCTTTCGACCAGCATCGCCTCGTACATCTGCTCGGGGATCGTCACGGCGGCGATCGGGATGTAGGCGGAGGACAGCGCCTTGGCGACCGAGATCGAATCGGGGCGGAAGCCGAGCGCCTGGCAGCCGAACATCTTGCCGGTCCGCCCGAAGCCGCAGATCACCTCGTCGGAGATCACATAGAGGTCGTACTTGTCGCACACCGCCTGGATCTTCGGGAAATAGCTTGCCGGCGGCACCACGACGCCGCCCGCCCCCATCACCGGCTCGGCGATGAAGGCCGCGACCGTCTCCGGCCCCTCGGCCTCGATCAGCGCCTCGAGCTCGGCCGCGAGCCGGGTCGCGAACTCGTCCTCGCTCTCGCCATCCTGCGCGCCCCGGTAGTGATGCGGACACGCCGTGCGGAGGATGCCGGGAATCGGCAGATCGAAATCGGCGTGATTCGCGGCGAGCCCGGTGAGCGAGGCGGAGGCGACCGTCACGCCGTGATAGGCCTTGTCGCGCGCCACGATCTTCTTCTTGCTCGGCCGGCCGAGCGCGTTGTTCATGTAGCGCACCAGCTTGAGCTGTGTGTCGTTGGCCTCCGACCCGGAGTTGCAGAACAGCACCTTGGAGGTCGGCACCGGCGCCAGCGCCTTGAGGGTCTCGGCGAGCTCGATCGCCGGATCGTGGCTCTTGCCGTTGAACAGATGCGCGAAGGACAGCTTGCGGAGCTGGGCCGTGGCGGCCTCGATCAGCTCCTCGTTGCCGTGGCCGAGCGACAGGCACCACAGCCCCGACATACCTTCGATATAATCCTTGCCGCTGGTGTCGTAGACGAACACGCCCTGCCCGCGCTCGAGCATCAAAGGCCCGGTGTCTCGATGGGTGGCGAGATTCGTGTAGGGGTGGAGAACGGTCTCGATGTCGCGGACGGCTTGGTTTCCGAATACGGTCATGTTTGAAACTTTCGACGTGCATGCAAAGGAGCCGGACCATAGCAAGGCTCGCGGCGGAACGCTCGCGCGTCCTCGCCGCGGCCGGCCCGTGCGAAAGGCGCGGCCTTGCCATGATCCAGGCGCCGGACGACACGCTGGGCGAGTTGCCGCGAGCCGTTGCCAGCCGCGGCGCTTCGCTCTATCGGTGAGCCCGACGGGCCCCCGCTTGCGCGCCCGGAAAGGCTGAACGATGGCGCGCCGCCGGCTGGCCGAGGACCCGCTCTCCCGCTTCGCCGTCTGGGCGCGGCGGCTTGCTTTGTTCTCGCTCGCCGTGGTGCTGCTCGCGATCGTCATCGCGCGCGCCGGCCTCCTCGACACCCTCCCCGTGCTGGTGACATTCGGGGCGGGCCTGGTGCTCGCCGTGCTCGGGATCCTGGTCGCCTTCGTCGCCTTCGGGGTGATCTGGCACACCGGCGCACGCGGCTTCGGCCACGCCGTCGCGGGCCTCGCCATCGGCGTGGTGCTGATCGCCTACCCGGCCTATCTCGGCTACAAGGCGACCAAGCTGCCGATGATCGCCGACATCACCACCGACGCGATCGATCCGCCGCGCTTCGAGGCGATCGCGCGGCTGCGCACCCGGCAGGCCAATCCGGTTCTCTATGCCGGCCTCTATGCGGCCGAGCAGCAACGGACCGCCTATCCGGACATCGAGCCCCTGATGGTGACGGTGACGCCGGAGGCCGCCTACGAGGCGACCATGACGCTGGTCACCAAGCGCAAGTGGCGCGTCGTCAACGCCCGCCAGCCGCAACCCGGACGCCGCGACGGCTATATCGAGGCAGTGGCGCTGACCCCTATCATGGCTTTCCGCGAGGACGTCGCCATCCGCATCCGGCCGGTCGGCACCGGCGCCCGCGTCGACATGCGCTCGGCCTCGCGCTACGGCCGCGTCGACTTCGGCGTCAATGCCCAGCGCATCCGCAGCCTGCTCGAGGACGTCGACGACCTCACCAGCATCACCAAGCCGGAGCGCCCGGCGCCGAAGCCGGCCGCGCCCGCCAAGGGCGGTCAGGCCGCCAAGCGATAGAGGCCGGCGACCGACGGCGCGCCCTCGGTCGCGACCACGCCGCGCGTCACCAGATCCTCGAGATGCGCCAGCACCGACAGCCCGGCCGCGCCCGTGAGCCTGGGGTCGAGCCCGATATAGATGGCGCGCACCAGCGTCGGGATGTCGGCCGCGCCCTTGCGCAGCCGGCCCAGGATCGACGCCTCGCGGCCCTCGCGGTGGCGAATGTACTGGACGACGAAGCCTGGCGCGTCGCGCACCGCGCCGCCGTGGCCGGGCAGATAGATGGACTCCGATCGCGTCGCCAGCTTTTGGAGCGAGGCCATGTAGTCGCTCATCGCGCCGTCGGGCGGCGCCACCACCGACGTGGCCCAGGCCATCACGTGATCGCCCGACAGCAGCATGCCGGTGTCGCGCAGCGCGAAGGCCATGTGATTCATCGTGTGGCCGGGTGTCGTGATCGCCTCGACGACGAAGCCGCCGGCCTCCACGGTGTCGCCGTCGGCGAGGATCTGGTCGGGCCGAAAGTCGATATCGTTCGACGCCTCCATGCGCGGCACCTCGCCGAGATTGAGCGCCCGCGCCGCGCGGTGCGGCCCCTCGGCGAGCGTCGGCGCGCCGGTGGCGGCCTTGACGGCCGCCGCTCCCGGCGAGTGGTCGCGATGCGTGTGGGTGACCAGGATGTGCGTGACCGTCTCGCCCCGCACGGCATCGAGCAGCGCCGCGATGTGGCTGGGGTCGTCCGGCCCCGGATCGACGATCGCCACTTTTCCGCGGCCCAGAATGTAGCTCACCGTGCCCTTCCAGGTGAACGGGCTCGGATTGTCGCAGAGGAGGCGCCGCACACCCGGCGCCACCTCCTCGACCCGCCCGGCCGGCAGATCGAAGCTCTTGTCGAACACGATGTCGTTGCTGCTCATCTCTCGGGGGTCCTGCGGGCGCCTGCGGACGTCGACGGTCGACATCCGCGGCGCCGGCTGAGGTAAGCGGTCTTGTTCGCGATGCCAAGCCCTTTGCGGCCGCATGCTTGCGGCCACCTCTGGGCGAACCGCCGGTCGGTCTGGCAGGATGCGCCGCCGCGCCGCAACCCGCCGTTGGTAAAGAAGGTCGTCGATGCCCCCCCCGACTAAGATCCCCTCGGGCGCCGCGCTGGTGCTGGCCGCCGGCTTCGCCGTTCTGTTCGTCGGCGGCGGGGCGCGCTTCGCCATCGGCCTGACGTTGAAATCCGTGGTCGACGACCTGGGCTGGGCGCGAAGTGATCTCGGCGCCGCCGTGGCGCTGTTCCAGGTCGTCTCGGCGACCTGCATGTTCCTGTCCGGGCGCCTGTCGGACCGGGCGAACCCCCGCACCGTGCTGGCCGGCGGTCTCTTGGTCGCCGGCCTCGGCATCGGCGCCATGAGCCTGATGGCGGCGCCCTGGCACGCGCTCGTGCTCTACGGCCTGGTGTTCGCCGCCGGCAACGGCGCCGCCTCCTTGATCCCGGTCAGCGTGATGGTGACGCGCGCCTTCCCGGCGCGCACCGGCCTCGCCAACGCCGCCGTGACGTCGGGCATGAGCCTCGGCCAGCTCGTGGTGATCGCCGTGCTGGCGGCCGTGCTGGTGGCGATCGGCTGGCGCTCGGTCTTCCTGTGGCTCGGCGCCGCGCATCTGATCCTGCTGCCGCTCCTGTTCGGCGCCATCCGGGGCGGCGAGACGGGTGGCGAGGCACACACGCGGCGGGCCGCGAAGGGCCTGTCGATCGGCGACGCGGCGCGGACAAGACCGTTCTGGGCGATGCTCGGCGTCTACGCGATCTGCGGGCTCGACGACTTCTTCGTCTCGACTCATGTGGTGGCGTTCGCGCAGGACCGCGGGCTCGACGCCTTCTTGGCCGGCAACCTGCTCGCCCTGATGGGGCTGACGGCGCTGCTCGGCGTGATGGCGGCCGGCGTGTGGAGCGACCGCGCCGGTCCAGTGTGGCCGGCGGCGGCCTCGTTCATCGCAAGGCTCGCGGTGTTCGGCCTGATCCTGGTGGACCAGTCGACCGTCTCGGTCGCGCTGTTCGCGCTGGTGTTCGGCGCGACCTTCATGGTGACGGCGCCGCTGACCGTGGTGTTCGTCGCCGAGCATTTCGGCAGCCGCAATCTCGGCGCGCTGACCGGCCTCGTCACCATGGTGCACCACATGGCCGGCGGCCTCGGTGCCTGGCTGGGTGCGCTGAGCTTCGATCGGCTGGGCGGCTACGACGCCGCCTTCGCCCTGATGCTCGCCTCGAACATCCTGGTGCTCGGGCTGCTGCCACTGCTGCGGCGGCCAAGGGCCAACTGAACACCCGAAATAAATTCGGAATCCGAAATTATTACCGCGATCCGTACGATTCCGGATGCAGGCACCAAAGTGCTTGTCCGCCGTTGACACAACACGGCCCGGACCCTACTTTCGACCCAAGAACGCGAAATTAATTTCGCTATCCGAATAAGTCAAGGGGAAAACGACCATGGCCTCGCCCAACGGGATCGCGACACAGGCCGCGGCCGGGCGTCCCGGCATGCCCCGGCTCGACCCCAAGGAGGCGAAAAGCTCGGTGCAGTCGCTGGCCAAGGGGCTGCGGGTGCTGGAAGCCTTCTCGGGCGGTGCCGACGAGATGACGCTGAGCGAGATCGCGGTGGCGTCGGGGCTCGACGCCGGCACCACGTTCCGGATGCTCAACACGCTGGTGTCGGCCGGCTATGTCGTGCGCATCCCCGAGAGCCGCCGCTTCCGCCTGTCGCTCAAGGTGCTCGACCTCGGCTTCAACGCCATCGCCCACAAGGACCTGCGCGCCGTCGTCCGGCCGCTGCTGCAGTCGCTGGTCGACGAGGTGAGCGAGGCGGCGAGCTTCGCCGTGATCGAGGGCGGCGACGTCCTCTACATCGAGCGCGTGCGCGCCGGCTTCACAAGGCTCGGCGTCGACATCCGCATCGGCACCACCATCCCGGCGGCCGTCACCTCGATCGGCCGCGCCATCCTGGCCTTCCTGCCCGAGCACCGGCTGGAGCGGGTGCTCGCGACGCCGCCGCGGCACCCCAGCGCCAGCCTTCCGACGCCCGAAAGATCCGTCCTGGAGCCGCTCCTCGCCGCATTGCGGCGTGACGGCTACGTCCTGGAAAAGTCCATCATCACCCCAGACCTGCGCCTGCTCGCCGTGCCGGTGATCGGCGCCGACGGCTGGGCGACCGGCGCCATCAGCGTGGTCGCGCCCTACGCCCAGTCCTCCGACGAGAACCTCAAGGCGCGCGCCCTCGAACCCATGCTGGCGACGGCGCGCCACATTGCCCGTGCCCAGGAAGCGACCGGCAGCACCAGCTCGGTCGCCGCTCCCTGAGGTTCCACCATCGGGCCGACAGTCCCGACGGTTCCTTCCGTTCGTTCAGTGCTCCACAACCCTGCCCCAAGAGGAGGATCAGATGTCGACGAAGAATAAGCTCGATCTCAGGGGTCTCGTTCCCGCCCCCGTCACCCCGTTCACCCGCGACGGGGCCATCGACCACGCGGCGATCCAGCGCCTGGGCTCGTGGCTCGGCAGCTTCAAGGGCGTCAAGGGCCTGGTGGTCCTCGGCCATGCCGGCGAAGGCACCTTCCTGACGGCCGACGAGCAGGCCGCCGTGATCGAGAGCTTCGTCAAGTCGGTCGACGACAAGATCCCGGTCATCGCCGGCATCACGCTCGAAGGCACCGGAGTGGCCGGGATGGAGGCAAAGCGCGCCGTGAAGGCGGGCGCCAAGGCCGGCCTCCTGTATCCGTCGCACGGCTGGCTGCGCTTCGGCTACCAGAAGGGCGCGCCGCAGGACCGCTACAAGGCGGTCTACGAGGCGAGCGGCCTGCCGCTGATCCTGTTCCAGTATCCGGACGCGACCAAGGCGACCTACAATCTCGAGACCCTGCTCGAGATCGCCGAGCAGCCGGGCGTCTTCTGCATGAAGAACGGCGTGCGCAACATGCGCCGCTGGGACACCGAGATCCCGGTGATCCGCAAGGCCAATCCGGACCTGCAGGTCCTCACCTGCCACGACGAGTATCTGCTGCACACGATGTTCGACGTCGACGGCGCGCTGGTCGGCTACGGCAACATCGCGCCCGAGCTGCTGATCGCGCTCATCGAGGCCGGCAAGGCGCAGGACTACGTCAAGGCGCGCGCCCTGCACGACCGCCTGCTCCCGGTGACCAAGGCCGTCTATCACCGCGGCTCGCACATGGAAGGCACGGTGGCGCTCAAGCACGCCCTGGTCACCCGCGGCATTCTCGAGCATGCGACGGTCCGCACTCCGCTGCTGCCGCTGCAGCCCGGCGCCGACGTCGAGATCGCCGACGCGATGCGCTCGGCCGGTCTCGTCAGCACCAAGCCCGCGGCCATCGCGGCCTGACGCCTCTCGCGCCTGCTCCGGCCGCCGGCAGTCCGGCAGCCGGAGCACCTCTGCAACTCATAAGAACGCGACATCAGCCGGAGGCCAATCCTGGACGCTCCGGCTCACCTCTCGCCGGGTGAGAGCTCCTGACGCCCCCGAATGCTCATCAGGTCGCGGTGAAACGGGAGTAGACCATCATGACGGCTCACGTCGTCGATGCCGCCGGGCAGAATGCAAACGCGCTGCTCGTCGCCCGCATCGAGCGCCTTCCCATCTCACGCAAGCTGATGACCATCCGCGTCATCGTCGGCATTGCCACCTTCTTCGACGCCTACACGGTGCTGGCGATCGCCTTCGCGATGCCGCAGCTCGTCACCGAGTGGAAGCTCGCCCCGTCCGAGGTCGGCCTGATCATCTCGGCCGGCTACATCGGCCAGCTCATCGGCGCCCTGTTCTTCGGCTGGCTCGCCGAGAAGGTCGGCCGGCTGCACGTGCTCCTGTTCACCATCGTGATGTTCGTCTCCATGGACATCGCCTGCCTGTTCGCCTGGAGCGGCGCGTCCATGATGGTATTCCGCTTCTTCCAGGGCATCGGCACGGGCGCCGAGGTTCCGGTGGCGAGCGCCTACATCAACGAGTTCATCGGCGCCAAGAAGCGCGGCCGCTTCTTCCTGCTCTACGAGGTGATCTTCCCGGTCGGCCTGATGTTCGCCGGCATGGTCGGCTTCTTCCTGGTGCCGATCTACGGCTGGCGGGCGATGTTCATCGTCGGCCTCGTCCCCTCGATCCTCACCATCCCGATGCGCTGGCTGATGCCGGAATCGCCGCGCTGGCTCGCTTCCAAGGGCCGCATCGCCGAAGCCGAGAAGGTGGTCAAGAGCCTCGAGGACGACATCACCAAGCGCGGCGGCGTGCTGCCCGAGCCGGTCGTGCGCCCAGTCGACCCGCGGGCGACGGCGAAGAGCGACTGGCGCGAGCTGTTCAGGGGCATCTACCTGAAACGCACCCTGACGATCTGGGCCCTGTGGGTGTGCGCCTATCTGGTCAACAACGGCATGATCACCTGGCTGCCGACCCTCTATCGGTCGGTGTTCAAGCTGCCGCTGCAGACCAGCCTCGCCTATGGCTGGACCACCTCGGCCGTCGGCGTGCTCGCCTCGATCGCCTGCGCGCTGCTGATCGACAAGGTCGGCCGCAAGCCGTGGTACGCCGCGGCGTTCTTCCTCGGCGCCATTCCCCTGGTGATTCTGTCGTTCCTCGGCGCCACGTCGGCCGTGCAGGTGCTGATCCTGGCGACCGCCGTCTACGCGGTCCTGCAGACCGTCGCCTTCTCGCTCTATCTCTACTCGGCCGAACTCTACCCGACCCGCCTGCGGGCGATCGGCACCGGCTTCGGCAGCGCGTGGCTGCGGGCCGGATCGTCGATCGGCCCAATCATGGTCGGCTTCCTGATGGCCGACTTCGGCATCAGCTACGTGTTTGCCGCCTTCGCGGCGGTCGCGGTGTGCGGCGGCCTCGTCACGGTGCTGTTCGCCATCGAGACCAAGGGCAAGGTTCTGGAGGAGCTGTCGCCCTGATGTGAAGCACCTCGGCCGGCCCGCATGTGCGGGCCGGCCGCTCTGTTCCTTGCCGTGTTTCCCGGCCTTCGGGCCGACTCGTCCTCCCATTGCGGCGCGCCTCGGCGCGTCGATCGCGTGTCGACCATTGCCCCGTTCACCGGACGTCGCCGGTCTCGAGAACGCGCGACCTCCCCCCGAAAAGGACAGGACCATGCTGCATCGACGTGATTTCCTCATCGCCACCGCGATCGCAGGCCTCGCGCCCGTCGCCGCGCCGGCCTACGCTCAAGGCGAGGCTCCGATCAAACGCCCGATCCGCCTGGTCGTGCCGTTCGCCGCCGGCGGCGGCGTCGACGTGTTCGCCCGCCTGCTCGCCGAGAAGCTGAAGGAGAAGAGCGGCCTCACCGTCGTGGTCGAGAACCGCGCCGGCGCCAATGGCTCGATCGGCGGCTCCGCGGTGCGCATCGCCGAGCCCGACGGCACCACCCTGCTGTTCTCCGCCGCCACCCACGTGATGGCGAAGCAGGTGATGCGCAGCCCGCCCTACGACCCGGTCACCGACTTCACGCCGGTCGCCCGTGTCGGCGAGGCGCCCATGCTGGTCGTGATGGCGCCCAACCTGCCGTTCAAGACCATCGCCGAGGTGGTCGCCGACGCGCGCCAGAGGCCCGACAAGTGGACTTTCGCCACGTCGGCGCTCGGCGCGCCCGGCCATCTGGCCACCGTCGCCTTCAACAAGCTCGCCGGGCTCAATCTCACCATTGCGCCCTATCGCGGCACCGCTCCTGGCCTCACCGACGTCGCCGCCGGGCACGTCCAGCTCATGATCGATCCGGTGCTGGCGCTGCTGCCGATGGCGCGCAGCGGCCACGTCAAGCCGCTGGCCGTCACGGCGCGCAAGCGCGTCGCTCTCGCGCCCGAGATCCCGACTGCGGCGGAGAGCGGCATGCCGGGGCTCGAATACGCCTCCTGGTACGGGGTGTGGGGCCCGAAGGGACTGCCCGGCGACGCCGTCGCGTGGCTCAACAAGGCCTGCGGCGCCGCAGCCGTCGAGCTCGGCGCCTCGGGCCGCCTCGCCGAGCTCGGCATCGAGCCCGTCACGGGGACGCCAGAGGAGTTCGCTCAGTTCATCGCCGAGGACGTGCAGCGCAACACCGAGCTGTTGAGGTCGGTAAACTTCGAGCCGGTGTGAGGCCATCGCGAACGACGACACCTCATGCCCGCGCCCGCTGACGGCATCCGGGCCTCGGACCGGCGGAGCAGGCATGAGGGCTCGGATGGCCGGGACAGACTCGGCGCTCATCCGGGCCGATCGGTCGCAGCGAGCAAGTCGGCCAGATGCATCGGAGCGCCTTCGAACGCGAACGGGTTCAGGATCTGCCTCCGCCACAGGAGATTGCGCTCGACCTCGGACAGCCCGGCATCCCGGCAGAGGCCGGGCCATCCCTCGGTGATCGTCCGGATCTGGTGCTCGGCGACGGCGGCGGCGTCGTGCGGAGACAACAGGAAATTGGCGGCGGCCTCGAGGCACACGGCGATCCGGCTCGACCGCTCGTCGCCGGTGATCAGCATGGCCTGGCTCGCTTCGTTCCCGGCGCGCGGCTGCGGGCAGATGTCGTAGGCCGGCGTCAGGCGCAGGTCCTTGCCGGTCCAGAAGGCCGCATGGTTGCGGGCATGGTCGTCGGTGTTTCCGCAGAGAATGTTGAAGACGAGCCGGCCGAACAGCTCGCGAAGCGTTTCCTTCGGCGCCGTGAAGCGATGGCGGATGATGGTCGCGAGATCCTCGTAGCTCGCATAACGGGCCATCATCTCGTCGAGTCCGAAGAGCGTCAGGGCCGAGACCATCGCGTTCCGCTGCCAGCCGGCATCGACCTTCTCGCGGTCGAAACGTTCGATCAGAATGACGTCCTTCACGTCGACCTTGGCCAGCTCGACGTGCGCGACGTCGAGCCCGACGAGCGCGGCGAGGCGCATGGCCACGAACTCGCCCTTCACGACATTCGTGACATCGGTCCGCGACGAGAACTTCGCGATGTACTTCTTGTCGCCTTCGACGATCATCGCCTTCGGCCGGGCGCCGCCCAGCGAGCTTCCATCGAAGAGCGCCTGATCGAGCTCGGGCGTGAGCGGCGTGCCGTCCTCGACCCGTCTCGCGGCATCGAGGAGCTCCTCCAGCGTCGCGCCGGCCGCCTGGCGCGGTTCGTAGCGCGTCGGCGATGCCTGGAAATCCAACGCGCCGATCCGGTCGGAGCCCGACTCCAGCAGATAGGTCAGCTCGTCGATGTCGGCCGTATCGACCTCCCGGCCCTTGCGTCCGAACCTCCTGTTCAGGATGACGCGCCGCCCCCATGCGTCGGGTGCAGCGTCCCGGAGACAGCTCGGCATGGTCAGGCCGGCCGCCGGCGGCAGGGCCCCGAGGCGGAGAGGCAGCTCGGGCAGATAGATCGGGATCGCGTCTTGGCGCTGGAGATAGCTGCGGCCGTAATTGAAGACGAACTGGCCGTCGACCCTCGCCAGCCGTCCGGCCACCACCGGCTCGGTCCGGTCGGGCAGCCATATCCAGACAAAGGCCTCGCCGGGAGCCGTATCAGAAGTCATCCTTGACCGCCTTCGTCGAGACGCGGACGGACTTCGGCAGCAGCGTCAGTGTGGCGGCGTTGGCGGACATGGTCGCGGCGATCGCCGACCGATCCGCATCGAACAGCTTCACGCCCGTGACGGCGGCGGCCTCGAAGACGGAGCCGATCGAGCAGCCCGGATCACCCCGCTCGATGCGTCGGAGAAGCCCCCGCGAGATGCCGGTCCGTTGCGCGACGTCCTCGGCGGTCAGCTTGCGCTCGATCCGGCCGCGCCGGATCAACTGGCCGAGAAGGGCGGCCGCATCGCGGCTGTAGCGGGAGTATGGACGACTCGCTGGCTTCACCATGGCTCATAAATCGACCTGGAGGGGCTTCTACGATCCATTAATGGATCATATTGGCACCATGAGGCCGATACGTCAACAAATGGGCCATCAACGGTCCAAAAGACAATCTCCCGGTCCGTTAATAGACCAAGACCCCTCCTCCCCGCTCAATGAATCTCCGGCTCCGCCGTCGGCGCCGTGCCCTGCAAGAAATCGAAGTCGCAGCCTTCGTCGGCCTGGCCGACATGGGCCGAGTACATCGCCCCCCAGCCGCGCTCGTAGCGCGGCGGCGGCGGCGTCCAGGCGGCGCGGCGACGGGCCAGCTCCTCCTCGCCGACATGCAGATGGATGCTGCGCCCGTCGGCGTCGATCTCGAGGCGGTCGCCGGTCCGCACCAGCGCCAGCGGGCCGCCGACGAAGCTCTCCGGACAGACGTGGAGAATGCAGGCGCCGTAGCTGGTGCCGCTCATGCGTCCGTCGGACACGCGCACCATGTCGCGCACGCCGGCGCGCAGCAGCTTTTTAGGGATCGGCAGCATGCCCCATTCGGGCATGCCGGGGCCGCCCTTGGGGCCGGCGTTCTTCAGCACCAGCACGTGGTCGGGCGTGACCTCGAGGTCGTCGCGGTCGACCGTGCGGGCCATCTCGTCATAGGTCTCGAAGGCGAGCACGGGCCCGCAGTGCTTCAGGAGCCGCTGATCGGCGGCCGGCGGCTTCATCACGCAACCGCGCGGCGCCAGATTGCCGGTGAGCACGGCCGTAGCGCCCGATCGCGAGACGGGATCTGACATCGGCCGGATGATGTCGCGCCGATGCACGCGCGCGCCCTCCAGCGCCTCGCCGAGCGGTTTGCCGACGACGCCGACGCAGGAGAGATCGAGCGCCTCGCGCAGTTCCCCCATCAGCGCCTTGAGACCGCCGGCATAATAAAAATCCTCCATCAGCCACTGGCCCGAGGGGCGCACGTTCGCGAGCACGGGAATTTCGCGAGAAAGAGCGTCGAAGCGCCCCATGTCGAGCGTCAGGCCGGCGCGCCGCGCCATCGCGACCAGATGGATGATGGCATTGGTCGAGCCGCCCATGGCCATGTGAACCCGGATCGCGTTGTCGAACGCGGCCGTCGACAGGATGCGGGCCGGGGTCTGGTCCTCCCACACCATGTCGACGATGCGCCGGCCGGAGGCGGCCGCCATGCGCGAGTGCGAGGAATCGACGGCCGGGATCGACGATGCGCCCGGCAGCGTGAAGCCGAGTGCTTCGGCGATCGCCATCATGGTGGCGGCCGTGCCCATCACCATGCAGGTGCCGAAGGAGCGGGCGATGCCGCCCTCGATCTCGGTCCACTCGGTCTCGCCGATATTGCCGGCGCGCTTCTCGTCCCAGTATTTCCAGGTATCGGCGCCGGAGCCGAGCGTCTCGCCGCGCCAGTGGCCGCGCAGCATCGGTCCGGCCGGCACGTAGATGGCCGGCAGGCCCATGCTGATCGCCCCCATCAGCAGGCCCGGCGTGGTCTTGTCGCAGCCGCCCATGAGGACCACGCCATCGATGGGATGGCTGCGTAAAAGCTCCTCGGTCTCCATCGCCAGGAAGTTGCGGTAGAGCATCGCCGAGGGCTTGACGATCGGCTCGGCGAGCGACATCGCCGGCAGCTCCAGCGGCAGGCCGCCGGCCTGCAGCACGCCGCGCTTCACGTCCTCGGCGCGCTCGCGCAGATGGCCGTGGCACGGGTTGATGTCGCTCCAGGTGTTGACGATGCCGATCACCGGCTTGCCGACCCAGTCGGCCGAATCGTAGCCGAGCTGGCGCAGGCGCGAGCGGTGCCCGAAGGATCTGAGATCGGAGACCCCGAACCAGCGGTGGCTGCGGAGGCTTTCGGCGGTCTTGCGTTTGGATGTCATCACAGCACGTAGCGTTTGCCGACGACCGACGGCGCGACCACGCCATCGCCGAAGGTGTTGGTGAGGGCAGTGACGGCGCGCCAGCCGGTGCAATGACCGGCGGCGATCACCTTCAGATCGAACTGGCGCAGCGCCGCCACCGTGTCGGGGATGATCGCCTCGGTCGCGCCCGACAGGTGCAGCCCGCCGAGCACACCGAACACCGGCACGCCGGGATGGCAGTCGCGCGCGTGGAGAAGCACGTTGACGACGCCGGCATGCGAGCAGGCCGTGAACACGAACAGGCCCTTGCCGGCGACATGCACGGCGAGGAAGCGCTCGTCCATGATCCAGGGGTCGGGCTCCCAGTCGCGGCCGTCGACCGTGCGGCGATACTGGCCGGGCAGGCCTTTCTCGAACGGCGTGACGCGCGGAATCTCGCCGCTGAGGAAGAACATCTCGTCGAGGAAGACCTGCGGCTCGACCGTATTGACGACGGTGGCGCCGTGCTCGGTCAGCCCTTCGACGCTCGGGATGTCGTCCATCAGCCGCATGGTGCCGTTCGGCAGCTTCACGCCGCGCGAGCGGAACATGCCGGGATGCGTGTAGAACGGCACGGCGCGGCCGCCATTGCGGCTGCGGATCATGCCGAGCGCCGTGACCATGCCGCCGGCGTGATCCCAATGGCCGTGCGACAGCACCATGGTCTCGACGGCGCCGAGATCGACCTCGAGGCGCGTCGCGTTGCGCTCGAACGCATAGGGCTCCGGCCCGGCGTCGAACAGCACCGTGCGGCAGCGGTCGCCGCGCCGCGCCGTGATCAGGCAGGACAGGCCGTGCGCCGCGCAGCACAGGCAGCTCGCCCGCAGCGGCGAGCCGCGCCGCAGCAGATAGGGCCACTCGGCCTCGGCGTATTTGGGCACGGTGGAGAGGCTGTCCACCGCATTGTCGACGAGGATCTGGATTTCGAGAGAGTCGACGGGAGCCAGCATGTCTCCGGCCATCCTTCCACGGCGGTCCCGGAGGCGGGACGGGACAGGATCGACCGCCGTGTCGACGAGCCTACTGCATGGGCCGGCGTCGGCGAAGCGCCGAAGGCCGGCGCTCCCGACAGAGCGGCCCTGCGGCGGATGCGCCGTCCCCGCGCGGGCCCCGGAGACGGCGGCGCGGCCCGGCCGGCGGGACTCGCCCGCCGGGCTTCGACGGTGCGGCCGTCAGTCGATGCTGGCGCCGGAGAAGCGGACCACCTTCTCCCACTTGTCGGTCTCGTCCTTCATGATCTTGCCGAAGTCCTCCGGCGGACCGATCAGGGGGGCGCCGCCGAGCTCGGCCAGCCGCGCCTTCAGCTTCGGGTCGGCCAGTGCCTGGTTGACGGCGCGGTTGAGCTTGGCGATCACGGCCGGCGGCGTGGCCTTGGGAGCACCGATGCCGAACCAGGCGCTCGCCTCGTAGCCCGGCACGGTCGCGCCGACGGTCGGCACGCCGGGGAGCTGGTCCGACGGCGTGTCGGTCGTCACCGCGATGGCGCGCAGCTTGCCGGCCCGGATGTGCTCGATCGACGACGGCAGGTTGTCGAAGATGACGTCGACGGTGCCGGCGATCAGATCGGTCAGGGCGGGACCTGCACCGCGATACGGCACGTGGGTCATCTTGATGCCGGTCAGCGCCATCAGCATCTCGCCGACAGATGCACCGAGGTGCCGTTGCCGGACGAGGCCATGTTGATCTTGCCGGGGTTCGCCTTGGCGTAGGCGACGAACTCGGCGACCGTCCTGGCCGGGAAGCTCGGATTGACCTCCATCACGTTCGGCACCCGGACGAGGCCGGCGACCGGGGCGATGTCGCGCAGGACGTTGAAGTTGAGCTTCTTGTAGAGCGTGGCATTGATGCCGTTGGCCGGATTGACCAGCAGCAGCGTGTAGCCGTCGGGCGGCGAGTTCACCACCATCTCGGTGCCGATATTGTTGCCGGCGCCGGGCTTGTTCTCGACCACGAACTGCTGGCCGAGAATCTCCGAGAGATGCTGGCCGACGATGCGGGCGAGAATGTCGGTGGTCCCGGCGGGCGGATACGACACCACGAAGCGCACCGGCCGGTTGGGATAGTCCGTCGCCTCGTCCTGCGCGACCGCAGCGCCCGCGACCGCGAAGCTCGCGGCCAACGCGAACGCCGTCACGCGAGAAACGAAAAGTCCCACAACCCGCATTGCCTTGCTCCTGTGCGGCGCCATGCGCCTGTGCGTCCGATCGGCCGATTCACCCGGCTCTTTCGTTGCATCCTAAGCGGGCGCTTGCTCGCGCCACAACCAACTCTTCGTCAGATCATGAATGTCGCGTCAATCGACCGAGGCGCCGGAGAAGTGGACGGCCTTGGCCCACTTGGCGGTCTCGTCGACGATGACGGCCTGGAACTCGTCCGGCGTGGTCTTCATCAGGATGCCGCCGAGCTCGAGCAGGCGGTCCTTCAGCTTCGGGTCGGCCAGCGAGTCGGTCACGGCGGCATTGAGCCGGTCGACGATCTCGCGCGGCACCGCCTTCTGCACGCCCAGCCCGAAGATGCCGCTCGCCTCGTAGCCCGGCACGGTCTCGGCGATGGTCGGCACGTTCGGCAGCATCTCGGAGCGCACCGCCGTGGTGACGGCAAGTGCCTTGAGCCGGCCGGCCCGCACATGCTCGATGGCGGAGGGCAGATTGTCGAACATCACATGCACCTGCCCGCCGAGCAGATCCGTGATGGCGGGCGCCGAGCCGCGATACGGCACGTGGGTCATCTTGGCGCCCGTCATCGCCATGAACAGCTCGCCCGACAGATGGATCGAGGTGCCGTTGCCGGACGAGGCCAGGTTGACCTTGCCGGGATTGGCCTTCACCCAGTCGATGAACTCGGCGACCGTGTTGGCCGGCACCGACGGGTTCACCACCATCACGTTGGGCACCCGGATGATGCCGGCGACGCCCTGCATGTCGCGCACGTAGTCGAACGACAGCTTCTTGTAGAGCGTCGCGTTGATGGTGTTGGCCGGATTGACGAAGAACAGCGTGTAGCCGTCCGGCGGCGCGTTCACGGCGATTTCGGTGCCGATATTGTTGCCGGCGCCGGCGCGGTTCTCGATGAAGACTTGCTGGCCGAGCCGATCGGACATCGCCTGCGCGACCAGGCGCGCCGTGATGTCGGTCGCCCCGCCGGGCGGATAGGAGACGATCCAGCGCACCGGCCGAACAGGATAGTCGAGCGCCGATGCGGAGGACGCCGCGAATCCCGCGACGGCAGCGAACGCCAACGCGAGCGCGGGCACGATTGCGGACAGAATCGTGGATGCAATGGCCGAAAGGCGACGGATCATGGACGCTCCCTCATGGCCGTGGTCCGGCAGGAGTGCACGGCCCGGCGATTTGTTTTGTTTGGTGGGGGAGCTTATGCGGGACGCCGGGCCGCGAGCAAGGCCCCGATGCGCCGGTTGGCCAAACTGCTGATGCCAAAAAGCGGCTGCCGCGGAACGGGTCCGCGGCCGCCGTTATGCAGGATCACGAATTCTTTTCGGACAGGCCGTTCAGGCGGCCACGTCGGGGGCCGCCAGGGCGAGCTGCAGGGCCTTGGGATCGAGGACGACGGCCTGGCATCCGGCATTGACCAGGTCGGCGCGGGCGAACAGGCCGCTCAGCAGGCCAACCGCCCGCACGCGGGCGAGATGTGCCGCCTCGGCATCGTAGGGGCTGGAGCCGATCAGCAGCGCGTCGGCAGGCTGCCGGATACCGAGGCGATCCATCGCCGCGGCGAGCAGCTCCGGATGCGGCATGCCACGGGCGACGTCGTCGCCCGAGACCACGGCCTGCACCAGGTCGTCGACATTGAGAAGCGCGCGGTAATGCGCCATCGCCTCGCCGCCGGTCGCCGAAACCAGCGCCACCTTGGCGCCGCGTCCGACCAGCTCGCCGATCAGCTCGCGCACGCCCGGCATGGCACGCAGCGTCGGCAGAATATCGGCGACATAGCGCGACCGGTACTTGGCGAGGATGAGCTCCTTGGTCTCGCGCGCCGCGCCGTCCGGCAGCAGGCGGTCGAGCATCTCTTCGGCGTCCATGCCGTGGAAGCGGTGGACATCGGCGGTGCGGAACGTGAAGCCGAACTCGGCCAGCGTCTGCACCCAACAGTTCACCGAAGGCAGCACCGTGTCGACCAGCGTCCCTTCGACGACGAACACATAGGCCTTGGCCTCGGCGAGCGACCCTGCGGTCCTCGCCCGCACGGCGAGATGCCGGACGACCGGCCTGCGAACCTCCGGAGTCTGTGCAGTCTTGTTGGCGGCGCTCATCCAGCCGCGTCGACGAACCCTGTGCGCAACAGCCATACGTCCCTCGTTCGCTCCCCGCCCCATTGGATTGGTGAGTTCACTAGCGACGCGAGGAGCGGACCCACGCACCTCGACCCGGCGACTCCGACATATAACGGTCTCGCAACCGCCGGGTTCCGGCCGGAGCCGGTCATATTCTCGACCTGTTGCCGTTTCGCGTTGAATACGCTGACAAATTTCCATATCAGCCGCAGCCGAGCACCGCCGCGCCCTGCAGCCGGCCGGCCCGCAGATCGTCCAGCGCCCGGTTGGCGTCCTCCAGCCGATAGCGCGTGACCTCGGTCCACAGCGTCAGTCCCGGCACCGCGGCGAAGAAGGCGCGGGCGTCCTCGCGGGTGAGATTGGCGACCGAGCGAATCTGCCGCTCCTCCCACAGCAGCGCATAGGGAAAGGAGGGGATGTCCGACATGTGGATGCCGGCGCAGACCACCCGGCCGCCCTTTCGCACCGCGGCGAGCGCCGCCGGCACCAGCGCGCCGACCGGGGCGAAGACGATGGCGGCGTCGAGCGGCTCCGGCGGCCGCTCCTCGGCGGCGCCCGCCCACGCAGCGCCGAGCTGTCGCGCGAAATCCTGCGAGGCGACATCGCCGCGTCGCGTAAAAGCATAGACGCGCCGGCCCTGCTGCACGGCGATCTGCGCCAGGATATGGGCGGCGGCGCCGAAGCCGTAGAGGCCCAAGACCCTGCCCTCGCCGGCCATCCTGTAGCTGCGCCAGCCGATCAGGCCGGCGCACAGGAGCGGCGCGATGGCGGCGTCGTCCATGCCGTCCGGGAGCGGCACGCAGAAGCGGCTGTCCGCGACCGTGTGGGTCGCGTAGCCGCCGTCCCGCGTATAGCCGGTGAACTGCGGCGCGTCGCACAGGTTCTCGCGGCCGTCGCGGCAATACGGGCAGGTGCCGCAGGTGGCGCCGAGCCACGGCACGCCGATGCGCTGCCCGAGATGGAAGCCCTCGACGCCGGCACCGACCGCCAGAACGCGGCCGACGATCTCGTGGCCCGGCACCACCGGCAGGGTCGGCCGCGTCAGCTCGCCGTCGACGACATGGAGGTCGGTGCGGCAGACGCCGCAGGCCGAGACCGACAGCAGCACCTCGCCGGGCTTCGGATCCGGCACCGCCCGCTCGCGCAGCACCAGCGGCGTGCCGGGCCGCTCCAGCACCATGGCGCGCATTGTTTCAGCGGGCATCGCCGGCATGGCCGCCTCCGGGTCGATTGATCGACCGATCTCCGAGGTGCCATTCACGGCCTACGGACGCAAGAGCGCCTTTCTCACGGCGACGGAAATGGGCACAACTTCACCTCCCCCTGGAGGGGGGAGGTCGGCGGACGAAGTCCGCCGGGAGGGGGTGACAGCGCCGCTGGTGCGTGGGGCTTCACCCCACCCCGGAGCGCGCCTTTGGCGCGCCCCGACCCTCCCCCTCCAGGGGAGGGTGAAGTGCCGCGGCATCAGTTGTGGCCTCAGTTCGTGCCGATGCCGGCCTCGCGGAGAACCTTGGCGTAGAACTCGGTCTCGCGGGCGAGCTGGGCGTCCAGCGCCTCCGGCGTCCCCGGCGAGGCGACGGCGCCGAGCGTGTCGAGCCTCTCGATCACGTCGGGCATCTTCAGCACCCTGCCGATGTCGGCGTTGATCTTGGTCACGACAGCCTTGGGGGTGCCGACCGGCGCCATCACGGCGAACCACGAGTCGTAGTCGTAGGACGGCACCGTCTCCTTCACGGTCGGCACATCCGGCACCTTGGCGTTGCGGGCGCTGGAGTTGATGGCGATCATCTTCACCTTGCCGGCGGTCGCGAGCTCCTGCGCGTTCGGGATTGGTGCGAAGTAGAGCTGCGCGTCGTTGCGGATCACCGCCGTCACGGCGTCCGGCACGCCCTTGTAAGGCACATGCACGATGTTGATGCCGGCACCCTGGCGCAGCAGCTCGGAGCCGAGGAACGACGTCGAGGCGACACCGGCCGAGGAGAAGTTCAGCTTGCCTGGCTTCTCCTTGGCGAGTGCGACGAAGTCGGCGAGCGTCTTCGCCTCGAGCTCGGGCGGCACGATCGCCACCAGCGGCACCGAGGCGACCTTGCTGACGCCGACGAAGTCCTTCACCGGATCGAACTGGATGTTCTTGTTCACCGTCCCGGCGACCGTGTGGCCGTTCGAGGTGAGCATCAGGGTGTAGCCGTCGGCCGACGACTTGGCGACCGCCGTGGTGCCGGGCAGGCCCGGCCGGTTCTCGACGATCACCTGCTGCTTCCACACCTCGCCGAGCTTGTCGGCCAGGATGCGGGCGAGGTTGTCGGTGATGCTGCCGGCCCCGAACGGCACGACGATGCGTACGAGCTGGTTCGGATAGCCGGCGGCATCCGACCCCGGCGTTTGCGCGACCGCCGCCGTTCCGAGGACGAGCAGGGCCGCGCCGGCCGCGATGGTCGTCTTCAATCCCGTCATTTCAGTCCTCTCCCTTGGGCTCGCCCGATCCGGTCTGCGACCGCTCGGGCGGGTTTGTTCTTATGTGATGGTTTGCCGCCGGGTCGGCATGCGCCGCGACCGTCGTCGCGGCGCTCCCGGTCGTTCGGCGAGGCGGCGGCCCGACCCAAAGGCCGCTCCGCCCCCGCAGCACCCGAGTCAGTTGGTGCCGACGCCGGCGTCGCGCAGAACCTTGGTGTAGAGCTCGGTCTCGCGCTTCACCTGGGCGTCGAGCGCCTCCGGGGTGGTCGGCGACGGCACGGCGCCCTGGGCCTGCAGCTTCTCGATCACGTCCGGCATCGCCAGCACCTTGGCGATGTCCTGGCTCACCTTGTCGATGATCGGCTTCGGGGTGCCGGCCGCGACCAGCACGGCGAACCACGAATCGTAGTCGTAGGACGGCACCGTCTCGGTGACGGTCGGCACGTCGGGAAGCTGTGGGCTGCGCTTGCTCGAATTGATCGCGATCGCCCGGACCTTGTTGCCGGCGGAGAGCTCCTGCGTCATCGGGATCGGCGCGAAATAGAGCTGCGCGTCGCCGCGGATGACCGCCGTGGTCGCCTCCGGCGTGCCCTTGTAGGGCACGTGGACGATGTCGATCTTGGCCGCCTGCTTGAGCACCTCCGACGACAGATAGGTGGTCGAGGCGATGCCGGCCGACGAGAAGTTCAGCTTGCCGGGCTTCTCCTTGGCGAGCGCGATGAAGTCGGCCATCGTCTTCACCGGCAGGTCGGGCGGCACCACCGCCACCATCGGCACCGAGGCGACCTTGGTGACGCCGGCGAAGTCCTTCACCGGGTCGAACTGGATGCTCTTGTTGATGACGCCCGCAATGGTGTGGCCGTTCGAGGTCAGCATCAGGGTGTAGCCGTCGGCCTGGCCTTTGGCGACGCTGGTGGTGCCCGGCAGGCCAGGCCGGTTCTCGACGATCACCTGCTGCTTCCAGACGTCGGCGAGCTTGTCGGCGAGGATGCGGGCGAGGCCGTCCGTGACGCTGCCGGCCGAGAACGGCACGACGATGCGAACCATCTGGTTCGGGTAGGCGCCTTGCGCCGAGGCGCTGGTCGCCAGCGCCAATAGGGCGGCGCCTGCCAGCGCCATGGTCCTCAGCATCCGCATGTGTTCCACTCCCTTTTTTTCTGATGTCTCGCCGGGTCCGATGGTCCGGCAGGTCGATCTGCCGTGGCCCGTGCTTTGTTGGCCGATCCGCCGCCCGGCGGAGGCACGATGTGCGGGATCCTCACCTCGGAGAAAGCTGCCCGAGCGGACGGCCATCGGGGTTGCCGCGCGCTCCGGCCGACATCACGGGATGCCGGCGCCCTGTCGTTCGCTGCGATCGGTATCGGAGTTGCAATAAAGCACAAAGGTCGAATGGCGCAAATCCACGCGTTGCGCGCGTGCTGCGGCGAATTGGCCACGGCGGCGCGCGGCGATATGCGCCCACCTTGGACTTCCGCCGCCACCAGGATTACATGGCGCTCGCAGCCATCGAGGACATCCATGCGAACCGAACAAGCCAGCCCGATCCGCCTGTCGGATTACCATCCGCCCGATTGGCTGGTCGACACGGTCGATCTCGATGTTGCGCTGCACCCGACGAGGACCCGCATCCGCGCCCGCCTGGCGCTGCGGCCGAACCCGCAGGCGGGAGGCCCGGCCCCCTTGGTGCTCGACGGCGACGAGCTGACGCCGCTTGCCGTCATGGTCGACGGCACCGCGCTCGATGCGTCGGCCTACAGCGCCACCACCGACGGCCTCACCATACCGCAGCCGCCGGCCGGCCCCTTCGTGCTCGAGGTCGAGACCGAGATCGACCCCTCCGCCAACACCAAGCTGATGGGGCTCTACCGCTCGAGCGGCAACTATTGCACCCAGTGCGAGGCCGAGGGCTTCCGCCGCATCACCTACTTTCCCGACCGCCCCGACGTGATGGCCGTCTACACGACCCGCATCGAGGCGGAGCGCGACGAGGCGCCGGTTCTGCTCGGCAACGGCAATCTGGTCGCGGCCGGCGAGGTCGCCGGCACCACAAGGCACTTCGCGGTCTGGCACGACCCCTTCCCAAAACCCTGCTACCTGTTCGCCCTGGTCGGCGGGCGGCTCGCCGCCCGGACCGCGACATTCACCACCATGTCCGGACGAAAAGTCGATCTCGCCATCTATGTCGAGACCGGCAAGCAGGACCGCGCCGGCTACGCGCTGGAGGCGCTCGATCGGTCGATGCGTTGGGACGAGGAGGCGTTCGGGCGCGAATACGACCTCGACGTCTTCAACATCGTCGCGGTTGCCGACTTCAACATGGGGGCGATGGAGAACAAGGGCCTCAACGTCTTCAACGACAAGTACATCCTCGCCTCGCCCGAGACCGCGACCGACGCCGACTTCGCCGGCATCGAGGCCGTGATCGCGCACGAGTACTTCCATAACTGGACCGGGAATCGGATCACCTGCCGCGACTGGTTCCAGCTCTGCCTGAAGGAAGGCCTGACGGTCTTCCGCGACCAGGAGTTCTCCGCCGACATGCGCTCGCGGCCGGTGAAGCGCATCGCCGACGTGCGGGTGCTGCGCGGCCACCAGTTCGTCGAAGACGCCGGTCCGCTGGCCCATCCGGTGCGGCCGGAGACCTATCGCGAGATCAACAATTTCTACACGGCGACCGTCTACGAGAAGGGCGCCGAGGTGGTGCGGATGCTCGAGACCCTGCTGGGTCGCGAGCGGTTCCGCGCCGGCATGGACCTCTATTTCACCCGCCACGACGGCCGCGCCGCCACCATCGAGGAGTTCGTCGCCTGCTTCGCCGAGGCCGGCGGCGTCGACCTCTCGCAGTTCATGCTGTGGTACGCGCAGGCGGGCACGCCCGAGCTCGCGGTGACGCGCCGCTGGGACCCGCAGGCCAGGACGCTGTCGCTCGACATCGCCCAGGTCGTGCCGCCGACGCCGGGTCAGCCCGCCAAGGCCCCGATGGTGATCCCGCTGGCACTCGGCCTGGTCGGGCCGGACGGCGCCGACCTGCCGCTGGTGCTGGCCGGCCACGGGCCGGTCGAGCGCGGCGTGCTGACGATCACCAGGCCGGCCGAGACCTTCGTGTTCGAGGGCGTCGGCGGAGCCGTGGTGCCGTCGCTCAATCGCGGCTTCGCGGCGCCCGTGAAGATCAATGCGGATCTCACCAGCGACGACCTGCGCTTCCTGGCCGCCAACGACTCGGACCCGTTCAATCGCTGGCAGGCCGTGCAGACGCTCGCTTCCGAGATGCTGATCGAGAACGTCGCGGCGCTCCGGGCCGGCGGCGGGGTGCGCCACGACGGCGGCCTCGTCCATGCGCTCTCGGCCGTGCTGGCGGACGACCGGCTGGCGCCCGCCTATGTGGCGCAGGTGCTGGCGATCCCCTCCGAGGGCGACATCGCCCGCGACATCGGCCGCGACGTCGATCCGGAGGCGATCTATCTGGCCCGCCATGCGCTGCGTCGCGCGCTCGGCAACGACCTCGCCCCGACGCTGCGGACCCTGCACGACCGCCTGCGCGACGACGGCCCCTACTCGCCCGACGCCACCAGCGCCGGCCGCCGGGCGCTGCGCAATGTCTGCCTCGACCTGCTCGCCGCGCCGGGCCACAGCGGCGCCATCTCGCTCGCCGCCGCCCAATATGCCGAGGCCGACAACATGACGGACCGGATGGCGGCGCTCGGCACGCTCAGCCTGCACGACACGCCGGAGCGCGAGGAGGCGCTGGCCGATTTCTGCGAGCGCTACCGGGACAACCCGCTGGTGATCGACAAATGGTTCGCCCTGCAGGCCATGATCCCGGCCGCCGACACGCTGGCCCGCGTCCAGGGGCTGGCCGAGCATCCGGCCTTCTCGCTCGGCAACCCGAACCGGGTGCGCGCCCTGATCGGCTCCTTCGCCCAGGCCAATCACACCCAGTTCAACCGCGCCGACGGCGCCGGCTATGGCTTCGTGGCCGACATCGTGCTGGCGCTCGACGCCCGCAACCCGCAGGTCGCGGCCCGGATGATGACGGCGTTCCGGAGCTGGCGGGCGCTCGAGCCGGTCCGCCGCGCCAAGGCGCGCTCGACGCTCGAGCGGGTCGCCGCGGCCGCGTCGCTGTCGCGCGACCTCGCCGACATCGTCGAGCGCTCGCTCGGCGAACGTTGAGACTCGCCCAGGCTGATCTCCTCGGGTCTCACCCTCTCCCCTTGTGGGAGCGGCAAGAGGCCCGACAGGCGCGGCGTGACCCTCCGGATCCTGGACGACGCGGCGCAGCGCGACGCAGCGCGACGCAGCAAGCCGACGCATCGACGCAAAGCAACGTCGCGACGCAGCGACACGGCGTCACACGAGTCCCGCGGCCCGCCGAACGCCCTCGGCGCGCCTGAGTCTGATCCGCTAGATCCCGAGATTTACGTACGTTTTTCTCACGACGGAAAAATGTGGCCGAAATCGATTCGGGGACTCTCGACAAATCGTTAATATTCGATTCCAATGCCGCCGTTCGGGAGATGCGGCACATCCTCCGACATTATCAGGACTGACCCGAACGGAGGCTGGCGATGGCGCCCGCTCACGGTGCGAGCGCGTCGGCGAGTACCGATTCCATCAAGGCTCTGGCGCAGTCCGTCGCCAAGCCGGCGTACCGCCGATTGCTGGTGGCGGAACCGGTTCTCAGGCGTGCAGTTCCGGTCCTCATCGTCGTCTTCCTGATCACGATCGCGACCGGCGCGGCCGTCCAGATCCGCGACAATCATCGCCATGCGATAGCGGCTGCGGCCTACGAGATCGACCTTCTCGGCGCCCTCCTCGCCGAGCGGCTCGACCGCCTCGCCCACACCGCTGCACCGACTCGCCTGCAGGACGAGGTGACGGCGCTGATCGGCGCCGATCCGGCGCTGCGCGACCGCGACGTCTTCGTCACCAATTCGGCCGGCATGGTGATCGCCTCGACGCCGCCCGAGCGCGGCCGCGGCCGGCGGATCGCCGACCTCGCCACGCCGGTCGGCGGTGCCACGCCGTTCGGCCGCCGTGAGGCCGTGATCGAGAGCGACCTCGCCGACGGCGGCACCGGCCTGACGACGGTGAGGACACTCGACGCTCCACTCGGCCAGGTGCTGGTGGTGATCCCGACCGCCTATGCCCTGGCGGCCTGGCGCGCCGACACCGCGATGACCATCACGCTGTCGGCGACCACCGGGTTCGTCGTGCTGATCCTCGGCTTCGCCTTCCATTGGCAGGCGATGCGGGCCCGCGAGGCCGACCTGATCCACGACACCGTCCGCCACCGCATCGACACGGCGCTGAACCGCGGCCGCTGCGGCCTGTGGGACTGGGATCTCGCCTCGGGGCGGATTTTCTGGTCGCATTCGATGTTCGCCATCCTCGGCATCGAATGCCGAGACGAGCTGCTCGCCTTCGAGGACATCGAGGCGCTGGTGAACCCGCAGGACGTCGACCTCGCGGCACTGGCCGCCCAGATCGCCGACGGCCAGACCAAGGCGATCGACCGTGCCTTCCGTATGCGCCACGCCCGCGGCGACTGGGTGTGGCTGCGGGCGCGCTGCGAGATCATCCGCCAGGCCGACGGCTCCGGCCCGCATCTGATCGGCATCGCGGTCGACATCACCGAGCAGAAGAGCCTGGTCGAGAAGACGGTCGCGGCCGACCTGCGCCTGCGCGACGCCATCGAGACGGTGCCCGAGGCCTTCGTGCTGTGGGACTCCGAGAACCGCCTGGTGCTGTGCAACTCCAACTTCCAGGAGCTCTACAATCTCGCCGACTCCGCCGTCGTCGCCGGCACGTCCTACGAGGCGGTGCTGGCGGCCGGCAGCCAGCACGTGGTGCGCACCATCGTCAACGAGAGCGGCGCCACCGCGGCAGGCGGACGCACCTTCGAGGCGCAGCTCGACGACGGCCGCTGGCTGCAGATCAGCGAGCGGCGCACCAAGGACGGCGGCTACGTCTCGGTCGGCACCGACATCACCAAGATCAAGCGCCACGAGGAGAAGCTGATCGAGAGCGAGCGCCGCCTGATGGCGACCATCTGCGACCTGCGCAACTCGCAGCAGACGCTGCAGGCGCAGGCCCGCCAGCTCGCCGAGCTCGCCGAGAAATACGCCGTCGAGAAGACCCGCGCCGAGGACGCCAACCAGGCCAAGTCGAAGTTCCTCGCCAATATGAGCCACGAGCTGCGCACGCCGCTCAACGCCATCATCGGCTTCTCGGAGATCATGGAGTCGCGGCTGTTCGGGCCGCTCGGCGTCGACCGCTACGACGAGTACTGCCGCGACATCCGCGAGAGCGGCCAGTACCTGCTCGACGTCATCAACGACATCCTCGACATGTCGCGCATCGAGGCGGGCCGGCTGCGCCTCGATTTCGAGACCGTCGAGATCGACCATATCCTCGGCGAGGCGATCAGGGTCGTCGCCAAGCGCGCGCGGGACAAGGCCCTCGCGGTCACGGCCCGGATCGCGCCCGGCATCGCCCTCGTCGCCGACCGCCGCGCCGTCAAGCAGGTGGTGCTGAACCTGCTGTCGAACGCCGTGAAGTTCACGCCGGAGGGCGGCGAGATCCGGGTGCACGGGCGATACACCGGCAACGCCGTGGTGATCGCCATCGCCGACACCGGGATCGGCATCACCCGCCAGGCGCTCGCCCGCCTCGGCCGTCCGTTCGAGCAGGTCGAGGACCAGTTCACCAAGAGCCACCAGGGCTCCGGCCTCGGCCTCGCCATCTCGAAGTCGCTGGTCGAGCTGCACCGCGGCACCATGCGGCTGCGCTCGACCCCCGACAAAGGCACCGTCGTGGTGGTGCGGCTGCCGCTCGACTCGAGCCGCCACGAGCCCAACCGGAGCGGCGAGCTGCAGGCCGCCGCGCGCCGCTTCGACGCCGCCCTCACCTATGCGGACCTCGAAGGCGTCGTGGCCCGCACCTGCGACTGCGCGGCGAGTGCCGGGGTCGCCGTCAGCCCATAGGGCTTGCCCTTATTGCATCGCAGCATCCCCGGCCATATCGTCCCCGGGACATTCCGAGCCTGCGCCCACTGCAGCCAACTCAGAGGGGCTTCATGGCCTCGCGTCGCACGTCCAAGAACATGAATGGGCTGGTTCTCGGCGCGATCGGCGTCGTCTTCGGCGACATCGGCACGAGCCCGCTCTACGCCCTCAAAGAGACCTTCGCGGGGCGCCATGCGCTGGAGGTCGAGCCGGCCAGCGTCCTCGGCGTCGTGTCGCTGATGTTCTGGACCATCATGGTGCTGGTGACGGTGAAATACGTCGCCATCATCATGCGGGCGGACAACCGCGGCGAAGGTGGCAGCCTGGCGCTGCTCGCCCTGGTCACCGACCTGACCAAGAAGTCACGGCTCGCCTCGGTGGTGACGGCGCTCGGCATCTTCGCCGCGGCGCTGTTTTACGGCGACAGCATGATCACCCCGGCCATCTCGGTGCTCAGCGCCGTCGAGGGGCTCGAGATCGTCGCGCCGGAGCTCAAGACCTACGTGATCCCGATCACCATCGGGGTGCTGTGCGGCCTGTTCTGGATCCAGCGGCGCGGCACCGAGCTGATCGGTATCCTGTTCGGGCCGATCATGTGCGTCTGGTTTGCGGTGCTGGCGGTGCTCGGCATCGTCAACATCCTGCACGACCCGACCGTGATCGCCGCCCTCAACCCGCTCTACGGCGCCGAGCTGATCATCCGGCATCCCTGGCAGAGCTTTCTCGCCCTCGGCGCCATCTTCCTCGCCGTGACGGGCGGCGAGGCTCTCTATGCCGACATGGGCCATTTCGGCCGCGTGCCGATCCGGCTCGCCTGGTTCGCCTTGGTGCTGCCGGCGCTGGTGCTCAACTATTTCGGCCAGGCCGCACTGATCCTGCACGACCCCACCACGCTGGAGAACCCGTTCTATCGCCTGGCGCCGGACTGGCTGCTCCTCCCGCTGGTGGTGCTCGCCACCGCGGCGACCGTGATCGCCTCCCAGGCCGTCATCTCGGGCGCTTTCTCGGTGGCGCACCAGGCCGTGCAGCTCGGCTATCTGCCGCGTATGGAGATCAAGCACACCTCGTCGAGCGAGGCCGGCCAGATCTACGTGCCCTTCACCAACTGGACGCTGTTCTTCGCCGTGATCGGGCTCGTCGTCTTCTTCCAGTCCTCGAGCAATCTCGCCGCCGCCTACGGCATCGCGGTGGCCGGCACCATGATCATCAGCACCATCATGATCTCGTTCGTCGCCGTGAAGGTGTGGAAGTGGCCCAAATGGGTGGCGCTGCCGCTGCTCGGGACGCTGCTGCTGATCGACACGCTGTTCCTCGCCTCCAACACCATCAAGATCGGCCAAGGCGGCTGGTTCGCGCTGGCCATCGCGGCCACGTCCTTCATCACGCTGACCACCTGGAAGCGCGGCCGCGTGCTGCTGCTCGACGCGATGGCCAACAAGACGATGCCGCTCGACGAGTTCCTGCGCATCAAGGAGCCGAGCGTGCTCCGCGTGAAGAACACCGCCGTCTATCTCACCAGCCGGCCCGAGGGCGTGCCCTCGGCGCTGCTGCACAATCTCAAGCACAACCAGATCCTGCACGAGCGCAACGTGCTGGTCACGGTGGCCACGGCCGAGATCCCGTTCCTCGAGGAGACGGACAGGACCACGGTGACGAATCTCGGCAAGGGGTTCTTCCGCATCCTGGTGCGCTACGGATTCATGGAGCGGCCCGACATTCCGGCCGCGCTCCGGGACGTCTCCGAGCACGGCCTCGACTTCGATCTGGAGCGGACGACCTTCTTCGTCAGCCGCGAGATCGTGCTGCCGCGGCTGCCGCCCGGCATGGCGGTGTGGCGCGAGCTGTTTTTCAGTTGGATGATGCGCAACGCCGTCAGCGCGACGGACTTCTTCCGCATCCCGCCCGAGCGGGTGGTCGAGCTGGGAACGCAGGTGGAGATCTAGCCCGCGAGGCTGTCACGCCGACCTCGCTCGTCGCCGCGCACGGTCCCCGAGACCGGACGTGCAACAGGTCCGCCGTCATGCCCCGCGACGGTGGGGGCATTCTACCATGTGTATCGCGCCGTGCCTTTGCCGGCATAGCTTCTGGTGCTGCCGGAGAATTCGCCTTCGAAGGTTCCGGCGATCGAGAAGCCGCTCAGCCATTTCATTTCGGCGCCGCCGGTGAGCAGCGCGGAATCGGCGGCCGGCCGTGCGCCGTCGACCGTGAAGCTCGCGCCGGGCAGCGCCTGGAAGGCCGCGGTGACGGGCCGGTCGGTGTTCGAATCGTGCGCCCAGGCGAGCCGGCCGCGCAGCGTCAGCAGGCCGGCGCCCACCAGAATGCCCTTGTCCACGCGCGCACCGAGCTCGGTGCGGAGATTGGTCGTGGTCTGCGCGGCGTAAGCGAGGGCGAACTGGTCGCTGCCGGCGGCCGCGCTCTCGGTGTAGCCGGGCAGATGGAAGCTGGTGACCTGCAGCGCCGTATAGGGCGTCACGCCGAACGTGGTCGCGGGCCACGGTGAGAGGCGCCAGCCCGCTTCTGCGCGCGCCGCAAACGTGCTGGCCTTGAAGGTCCCGGTCAGCTTGTCGGTTCCCGATACCATCACCGAGCGGTCGGTGGTGACGTCCTGCCAGCCGTAGGCGAGCGTCGCGGCGACATAGGCCGGCCCGATGCCGCGCCGGCCGTAGAGGCCGGCGTGGAACAGGTCGGCACGGCCGCTGCCGAGCCCGTCCGACAGCGAGAAGTTGAACCCCGCGCCGGCGAGCGCGAAACCGACGAGCGTGTCCGGCGACGCGCGATAATCGGCGCCGACCACGGTGCCGTAGACGCGGCTGGTGGTGGTGCTGGTGCCGGTGCTGGCACTGCCGTTCACCGTGCTCGATCCGCCGTAGCCGGAGGCCCATACGCCCCAGCGACCGTCGAACGAGCGGTCGCGCGGCGTCACCGCGGCGTAAGCCTCGCGGACCTTGGCGTTGCGTTTGTCCCCCGCGGCATAGGGGAGCGCGTCCTCCTCCTCGGTGAACGCGCTCACGCCGCGCTCGCTGCCCGGATTGGCGGCGAACGGATCGAGCAGCGTGATGAACTGCTGCATGGCGGTGAACGATGCCTGCGTGCCGGCGGCGCCCGGCTGGCCCGAAATCTGGTTCAGCGCGCGGCCGAGCTGCGGCCCGCTCATGTTCAGGAGCACGTCGAAGCCGGCCGGCGGCGTCGCGCCGCTCTCGACCGCCCTGTTGATGCCGGAGGCGACGTTGGTCTGGTTGCCGCTCGCACCTTGCGGCAGCACCAGCGTGCCCGGATCGAGCACCAGATAGGCGTTGGTGGGATCGTAAGCGAGATGCGGATTGCGCACGCCGGAGCCGAAGCTGCCCGTGACGGTGAGCCCGGCGAACTGCGTGCCGCCGAAGCCGCCGGCCGCGTTGACGATCGTGTAGGTCCGCGAGCGGAAGCTGCCGGGCAGCGCCACCGCCTGCACAGTCGCGCCGGACAGGGTCGCGACGCCGGTGACATCGGTGCGGTCGGCCGCGGTCGGCGACACCTCGACCCGGTAGGTCGAGCCGGCCGCGAAGGTGAGGTTGCCGGCGACCGTGATGGTGCCGATCGAGTTGCCGGGCGCGAGCGTACCGCCGCCCGCGATCGTGGTCGTCGGCACGATGCCGGCGCCGCCGAGCGTCGCGCCATTGTTCACCGTCACGCCGCTCGAGGCGGCGATCGAGCCGTCGACGCTCAACGTGCCGCCGTTCACGACGGTCGCGCCGGTGTAGGTGTTGGTCGCCGACAAAGTCAGCGTGCCGGTGCCGGTCTTGATCAGCGAAGTTCCGGTCGTGAGCCCGTCGCCGGTCAGCACGCCGGTCACCTCGGTCGACAAATTGTTGCTGCCGACCGTCAGTTCTGCGCTGTTGAGGTCGAAGCGGCCGCCGCCGGCGAGCGAGCCGGCGGTGATTCGGCCGTCGCTGGCCGGGCCGGGGGTCCAGAAGTTGACGACGGCGCCGCTTCCGCTGTTGATCAGTTGCGCGCTGCCGGCCGTCGAGTTGCCGTCGAACAGCACGGTGCCCGAGTTGGTGATGACGGCGCTACCGGCTGTCGTGTTGCCATAAAACGTCAACTGATTGTTATTGACGATCGATGCAGTGCCGGCCGTGCTGGTGTCGTTAAACTCGATCGTGCCGCCGGCGTTGTTAGTGATCGATGCGCTGCCGGCCGAGGCGCTGTTGGCATAGGCCAACGTGGCGTTGTTGGTCACCGTGCTCGATGCAATGCTGCCCACGATGGTCAGATTGCCGGCGTTGACCGTGGTGGCACCGGTATAGGTATTCGTCCCGGACAGGGTCAGCGTGCCGGCACCGGTCTTAGTCAGGCCGCCGGTGCCGGTCAAAGCTTGGCTGAGCGCGAACGTGTTGGCGGCGCTGGCGATCTCCAATGTGCCGCCGCCTGTGCCCAGGCTGATGGCGCGCGCTGTCGAGGTGAAGGTCGTGCCAGCGACCTGCAAGGTGCCACCGGTGAAAGTGAGGCCGCCGGCCGCGGCACCGAGATTGGCATCGGATGACACGCTGACGGTGCCACCGGCGAAGGTCGTGCCGCCGGTATAGGTATTGGTGCCGGAGAGCGTCAGCGTGCCGGTGCCGGTCTTCACCAGCGAGGCGCCGGTGCCGCCATGGGCGCCGCCGTCGGCGATCACGCCGCTGAACGTGGTCGACAGGTTGTTGGAGCCGACCGTCAGCGCGTTGGCGCCGAGAGAGAGCGTGCCGTTGCCCGCGATCGAGCCGGCCGAAACCTTGTTGTCGCCATTCGGGCCGGAGCCGTAAGAGAAATCGAAGGCAGCGTTTGCCGCGTTGTTGATCAACTGCGCGTTGCCGGCGGTAGAGTTCTCGTAGAAATAGGTCTTGCCGCCGGAACTGTTGGTAATCTTTGCGTTGCCGCCCGTGCTGATGTTGTAGAAAAACGTCGTACCGTTGGTGTTATCGATGGCGGCGTTGTCGGCAGAGCTGAAGCTCTTGAAGTACATATAGGAGTTGTTGGTGAAGCTGGCGCTCCCCGCCGTGCTATTATCAAAAAAGTTCAGATAAGAATTATTGCCATTAGTGATGGTGGCGCTGCCAGCCGTGCTGCTGGAGAAGAAATTTATGTAGATAGGAACGGCGGCGTTACTGCTGGTAATGGTGGCACTGCCCGCCGAACTTGAGCCGTAGAAACTCAGGTTGGCATTGTTGGTGATGGTGGCGCTGCCCGCCGAGCCGTAGAAACCCAGGTTGGCATTGTTGGTGATGGTGGCATTGCCAGCCGTGGCGGTGTTGTTGAAATTCAGTGTGTGGTTGTTTGTAATGACGGCATTGCCTGCCGAACTTGAGCCGTAGAAATCCAGGTCGGCATTGTTAGTGATAGTTGCATGATCGGCTGAACTGCTGTTGGTGAACAACAGGTTGTTGTTGGTGGTGATGGTGGCGCTGCCTGCCGTGCTGTTGTTGTAGAAAATCGTGAGGCCATCGTTCGTGATCGTCGTGATGCCGCTTGTGTTGGCGTTGACGATCTTGAACAAGCTTCCACTACCGACGGTGACCGCCCCCAGAATGGAGCCAACCCCACCGGTGGTATTGCCAAGCCACAGTTCGCTGCCGACGCCGCTGATGGTGGTGCCGCCGGTATAGGTATTGGCGCCGGACAGTATCAGTGTGCCCGTGCCGGTCTTGACCAGCGAGCCGCTGCCGGAGATGACGCCGCTCACCTCGGTCGAGAGATTGTTGCTGCCGACCGTCAGTTCGTTGGCGCCGAGGATATAATTGCCGGCCCCGGCGATCGAACCCGCGCTGACCTTGTGGTCGCCGTTGGGCCCCGTCGTATTCGAGAAATCGACCGTTCCACCGCCATTGTTGGTAAGGGTGGCGAGTCCGGCCGTAGCGTTGCCGAAGAAGTTGAGCGTGCGGTTGTTGGTGATCGTGGCGTGGTCGGCCGAACTGGAGGCGTTGAAGTAAAGCATGTAGTTGTTGGTGATAGTGGCAGTACCCGCCAGGCTGGTGTCGTAGAAGTCCAGCTCGTTGCTGGTGGTGATGGTGGCGCTGCCGGCCGTGCTGCTGCCCAAGAACGTCAGCAAATCGATGTTGTTGATGGTGACGCTTCCGCCGTTAACGGCAATGCCGGCGCCGTTAAATTGCAACGTGGCGCTGGAGTTGAACGTGTAGGCCGATGCCCCCGCATTGAACGTCCAGCCGCCCAAGGTTGCGTTGTTGTTGATGGTCAGCGCCGTTGTGGCCGAGGTGTCGAAATACGCCGTGCCGGTCGGCACGCTGCCCGTGCTCCAGTTTGTGCCGGTGTTGAGGTCGGCGGTGCCCGGATTGGCGAGCCAGGTCGCGTCCTGCGCCCGCGCCGGACCCGTCGGCGGCATCACCGCGGCCATGGCTAATGCCGAGGACGCCAGCAGGGCGGCCCGCACGCGCCGCCGCCGCTCGTTCTGTTGTTCGATATTGATCACCGCCGGGCCTCCCCGTTCGCCATCTCGGGCCCGCCGCCCCTGACAGGGGACAGGGCGGACCTCGGTTCCGGCCCCCGGGAAGGCCCGGCGGCATCGCGATGGTGGGAAACGGCGCTCGCGAAGTCCTGAAAGGGCGCGAATGCGGTTCTGAAATTTCCCTGAAATTTGCCTTTTCGGACCGGGCTAGTTACCGTCGAGCCACACTCATGCTGGATTGGCGCGCGGCATTCGGGTCCGAACAGGCTCCGGACGGTGGGACATGCTTCGGTTCGACGGCTTTCGACTCGACCCCGACCGGGCGGAGCTGCGCGGCGCCGACGGCGGCGCCGTGAAGCTGCGTCCGAAAACCTTCGATATCCTGCGGCTGCTCGTCGCCAATGCGGGCCGGATCCTCAGCAAGCAGGAGCTGATGGAGGCGGTCTGGCCGAACGTCCATGTCGGCGAGGACAACCTGTTCCAGTGCATCCGCGAGATCCGGGCGGCGCTGGGCGACGACACGCGGCAGGTGGTCAAGCTCGTGTCCGGCCGCGGCTACCTGTTCACGGCCGCGGTCTCGGTCGAGCCGGCCGACGGTGGTGCAACCCCGGCCGAACCGTCCGGGCCGGCTCCGGGCATGCCGAACGAGCCGCAAGCCGGTGCGCGGCAAGCCGATGCGGGGCAAGCCGATGCGGGAGCCGTGCCCGCACGCGCGAAATCGCGGTGGCGCCAGTTCTGGCCCGTGCCGGCGGCGGTCGGCGCGCTGGCGGGGCTTTGCGCGGTCGTCGGAATCGCCGTCGCGGCGTCGGTCTTGCGGCCCGACGCCATCTTCCGACGGACGCCGCCGACGATCGCGATGATGCCTATCGTCGACACGAGCCCGGATCGCCAGGGTGCCGCGATGGCGGCCGGCGTCACCGACCGCCTGACCGACGGCCTGGCCAGGATCGACAATATCCGCGTGCTGGCGCCGCAGACCAAAGCTGCGGCTGCGGCGCCCGAGCCGGCGTCGGCGCGACCCGTCCAGGCCGATGTCCTGATCCAGGGCGAACTCGAAAGAAACCCGCAGGCGTGGACCTTGCGGGCGCGCATGATCAAGCCCGCCACCGGCGAGATTCAAGCCGTCGCCACGGTGTCGGTCGGCGTCGACGCGGCGGACCTGCCGCTCCAGCAGTCGCGGCTGGCCGCCGGCGCGGGCGACCTGCTGGCGCGCCGCCTCAATGCTCTTCTCGATTCCGGTGGGGAGCCGCCCGCGCGCGGCAGCGCGCACGCCGGCCAGGCCAAGGTGGCGATCGAGCAGGCCGTCGCCTCGATCAACCAGACGACCCGCGAGCGCTTCGCCACGGCGCAGACGATGCTGGACAAGGCGCTCGCTTCCGACCCCGGCAATGTCGACCTGGAGGTCACGCTGGCTGCGCTTCAACTGCGCGGTATCCAGATGGTCTGGTACGGCCCGGAGGAGGCGCGCGCGGCGGAGAGCACGGCCGGCGCGATCCTGGAGCGCGCCCTGCGGGCGAAGCCCAACTCGATTCCCGTGCTCGAGACCTACTGCCGCTTTCTCAGCGCGACCAATCGCTTCGCCGAAAGCCTCGTGGCCTGTGCAAGGGCGCTGAGCTTCGATCCGTGGAACGGCCTCGCCCTCTACCTCGTCGGGCTGGGGCAGCTTCACCTGGGCCGCTTCGAGGACGCGCTGGCGACCTTCCGGCAGGCCGACCGTTTCGACACGCCGCCGGTGTCGCGCTGGACATGGCTGCTCGGCGCCGGATGGGCGAACCTGATGCTGGACCACGGCGCGGAGGCGGCGCCATGGATCGAGCGGTCGATCGCCATCACGCCGGGAACCGGGCGCTCGCACATGCTGCTCGCCGCAGCCTACCAGCAGGCCGGCCGCACCGAAGAGGCCCGCGCCGCCATGCGGGAGGGCTTGCGGCTGCGGCCCGGCACGACGGCGCTCAATGTCGCGCCGCCGACCAAGAATGCCAGTCCGGTCTATGTCGCAACAGCCGAACGGATCATCCAGCAGATGATCGCGGCCGGATTGCCGGAGCGCTGAACCCGGCCGGCCGCTGATCGCGCTGCGACCGAAGGCTGGACCTGTCGGCGCCCCCCGAACCGCGATCCTAAGGGCTTCTACCGCATCATGGTGCGCTACGGTTTCATGGAGCGGCCCGACATCCCGGCCGCGCTCCTCCATGTCTCGGCGAAGGGCCTCGAGTTCGACCTCGACCGGACGACCTTCTTCGTCAGAGCCTCGCTCCCGAGTACCAAGGGCCGTATTTGATCAACCAGCGCGGCGTAGCCGCGCCGGCCCGCTACGGCTCCTCGCCCAAAATCCGCACGAAGCTCGCCCGCACCCGCTCCTGGGTGTCGGACAGGTGCGCCTCGAGACTGGGGAAATCGGGCACGTCGGCGGCGCGGGTGAGCAGCGCCAGCAGGCCGGCGCCGGCCGCCTCGGGCTTGAACGGGCCGCCCAGGCACAGCCGCAGCACATGGGTGAGGTCGTGGAAGAGGCGCGCCGCCGGGCGCAGCACCTCGGCCTCCTCGACCGGCAGCAGGCCGTGGCGCGCCGCCTTGTCGAGCACCCTTATGGTCGACGTGTCGAGGATCGCCGGCGTCGTCGCCGCATGGACGAGCTGCAGGTACTGGGCGATGAACTCGATGTCGATCAGCCCGCCGGCGACGTATTTGAGGTTCCAGCGGTCGTCGTCGCCCTTCTCGGTGGCGATGGCGCGGCGCATCTCGACGACGTCGCCGGCGACCGCCGTGGCGTCGCGCGGCACGCACAAGACCTCGCGGATCGCCCGCTCGACCGCGACCGTGAAGGCCGGCGACGCCGACACCACGCGGGCGCGCGTCAGCGCGAGATGCTCCCAGGTCCACGCCTCGGTGCGCTGATAATCCCGGAAGGCGGCCAGCGACGTCGCGACCGGCCCGGAGCGCCCGGACGGGCGCAGCCGCATGTCGACATCGTAGAGCCGGCCGTGATTGGTCTGGGTGGTGAGCGCGTTGATCAGCCGCTGGGTGAAGCGCGCATAGTACTGGCTGCCGTAGAGCGAGCGGGGACCGTCCGACTCCGGGCGGGACTCGTCGAAGTCGTAGATGACGATCAGGTCGAGATCGGACGAGGCCGTCATCTCGCGGCCGCCGAGCTTGCCCATCGCCAGCACGGCGCTCTCGCCGCCGGCGAGCTTTCCGTAGCTCGCCGTGAAGCTCTTGCTGATCGAGCGGTGCAACGCCTTGATGACCACGTCGGCGAGCCCGGCGAAGGAATCGCCCGCCTGCACGGCCGAGACGGTGCCGGACAGGATTCTCGCGCCGATCAGGAACATGTGCTCCTGGCCGAACAGCCGCACGCGGTCGAGGAAGTCCTCGTCGGAGCGCGCCTGCGCCAGCGAGCGCTCGAGCTCGGCATCGAGCCGCGCCGCGTCGGGCAGCGCGCCGAAGAAGGCCGGGTCGATCAGCGGGTCCATCACCTGCGGATGGGCCGCCAGGATGTCGGCGAGCCGCGGCGCGGTGCCGAGCAGCAGGGCGACCAGGGCGACCAGATCCGGGTTCTGATTGAGAAGGGCGAACAGCCGCGCGCCACCATGCAGGCCGTTCAGGAAGTGGTCGAAGGCCAGCACGGCGCCGTCGGGATTTTCCGAGCTGGCGAGCTGGTCGAGCAGCATCGGCACGAGCTGGTCGAAATGGTTGCGGGCCGTCTCGCCGCGCAGGCCGCGCGGCGCACCGGAGAGCCAGCGCCGTACCGTGGTCGACACCTCGAGCGGCGCCCGGAACCCCATGGCGCCGAGCTTGTCGAGCGTCTCCTTCTCGTCGCGATCGGGCGGAAAGGAAAGGCCGCGCTGCTCGGCCGCACGCGCGGCGGCGTCCTCGAACAGCGCCGCGTAATGGCGCTGCACGACAAGCATCTCGGTGAGCAGCGCCTGCGCGAAGCCGTCGCGCCCTTCGAAACCGAGGAAACGGGCGAAGCGATCGAGCGCCGGCCGGTCGGAGGGGAGATTATGGGTCTGCTCGTCGGCGACCATCTGCAGGCGGTGCTCGACCTCGCGCAGGAAGCAGTAGGCGCGGGCCAGCTCGGTCGCCGCCTCCGGCGCGATCCACTGCCCGTCCGCCAGCACGTCCAGCATGGCCAGCGTCTCGCGCCCGCGCAGCACCGGGTTGCGACCGCCGGCGATGAGCTGCTGCGTCTGCACGAAAAACTCGATCTCGCGGATGCCGCCGCGGCCGAGCTTGACGTTGTGGCCCTCGACCGCGATGTCGCCATGGCCCTTGTAGGCATGGATCTGGCGTTTCATCGCGTGGACGTCGGCGAGCGTCGCGAAGTCGAGATATTTGCGCCAGACGAACGGCGTCAGCTCCTTCAGCAGAAGCCCGCCGAGGGCGAGGTCGCCGGCGCAGGGCCGCGCCTTGATGAAGGCGGCACGCTCCCAGTTCTGGCCGATGCTCTCGTAATAGCCGAGCGCCGCCGGCACCGAGACGGCGACCTGGGTCGAGGCCGGATCCGGGCGCAGGCGAAGGTCCACCCGAAAGACGTAGCCGTCCTCGGTGCGCTCCTGCAGCAGCTTGATCAGCGTGCGGGTCAGCCGCACGAACAGGAGCGCGGGCTCGATGCCGGGCGCCAGCGGCGCCGTCGGATCGAAGAACACGATGAGGTCGATGTCGCTCGAATAGTTGAGCTCGTGCGCCCCCATCTTGCCCATGGCGAAGACGACGTAGCCGCAGTGCTCCTCGATATGGTCGGGGTCTGGCGGCACCAGCTTGCCGGCCCGCATGGCGCCGAGCAGCAGATGGCGCACGGCCGCCCGCACGGCCGTGTCGGCGAGGTCGCTGAGCGCCCGGGTCACGTGCTCCAGCGGCCACACGCCGCCGATGTCGGCGAGCGCGATCAGCAGCGCCGACTCGGCCTTCAGCCGGCGCAGCAGCCGCATCACCTCGGCGTCGTCCCGACTCTGCGCCGCCGCCCGAAAGGTCTCCGACATACGCTCGCGCAGCCGCGTGGCGGGATCGGAGCGAAGCAGCGTGACGAAGCGAGCCGGATCGCGCCGGATCAGCTCCCACAGGAAGGGCGAGCCGTCGGCCAGCGCCTCGGTCAGGGGACGCAGCAACGGCTGCGCCGCAGCCAGCCCGGCGAACACCGCCCCGGCCTCGCCGGCGCCGGCGAGCCAGTCGTCGACGGCCTTGCGGGCCGCCTCGGGGTCGGCCGAAAGCGGCGCCCGCACGAGGCGTTGCGCCAGCGTCTCAGGACCCTGGTCCACGGCCATCGCTGCCGGTTGGTGAGCCACGAAAGAACCTTCAGGCGGGCGCCGCACGAGGAAGGGACAGGATGACCCGAAGACCCGGCGCATTGTCTTCGAGCCGTAATTCCCCTCCATGGAGCCGCGCGATCGCGGATGCAAGGCTCAATCCGAGCCCGGAGCCGGGCTGCGAGCGGCTCTGCTCCAGCCGGACGAATCGGTCCAGCACCCGGCTGCGGTCGGCCGCGGCGATGCCGGGTCCGCGGTCGGCGACCGCGATCTCGACCCGGTCGCCCACAGTCGCGGCCGTCATCACCACGTCGGCCGACGGGCGGGCCGGGAACATCGGCGGCGGATCGGGCAGCACCGGGGCACCGGCACCGGCCTCGGCCGGGATCAGCGAGGCCGCCGGCACGACCGTCTCGGCCGCGTATTTGATGGCATTGTCGATCAGGTTGGCGAGCGCCTGGCCGATCAGCTCGCGATTGGCCTTGATGGGCGCGGGCTGCGCCGCCTCGACCCGCAGAGCGAGCCCCTTCTCCTCGGCCAGCGGCTCGTAGAGCTCGCCGACATCGCGGGCGATCTCGGCGGCATCGAACACCGTCATGTCGGCGCGCGGCTCGCCCGATTCGGCCCGGGCGATCATCAGCAGGGCGTCGAAGGTGCGGATCAGCCCGTCCGACTCCTCGAGGGTGGCTTCGAGCGCCTGCCTGTAATCCGCCTCGCTCCCGCCGTGGCGCAACGCCGCCTCGCTGCGGTTGCGCAGCCGGGTCAGCGGCGTCTTGAGGTCGTGGGCGACATTGTCGGTGACCTCCTTGAGGCCGCGCAGCAGCGTCTCGATGCGCTCCAGCATGGTGTTGAGGCTCGAGGCGAGGCGGTCGAGCTCGTCGCCGGATCCGCCGACCGGCAGCCGGCCGCCGAGGTCGCCCGCCATGATGACGCGCGCCTTGTCGGTCATGGCGTCGATGCGCCGCAGCACCCGCCGGCTGACGAACACGCCGCCGGCGATGCCGAGCACCACCACGATGGCGACCGACCAGCGCCCTGCCGTCGCGACTATGCGGAAGAGATGCTCGCGCTCGGCGAGGTCACGGCCGACCAGCAGGCGGAAACCGCCCGGCAGCGCGGTCACCCGCACCAGCGCCGTGTGCTCGTCGGCGTCCGGCTCCTCCAGTCGGCGATAGGTGGTCTCGACCCAGCCGGACCGCTCGATGATGCCGGGCTCCAGCGAGGCGACGTTGCCGGCGACCCCGGCGCCGTTCGGCGTGGTCACCAGATAGAGGCTCGACCCCGGCTGATTGGCGCGGCTCTCGACGATGTAGACCAGCCGGCGCAACCCGGCCGACTCGTACTGGCCGGTGAGCTCGGTGATCTCGCTGTCGACCGTGCGGGCGATCTGCTCGTTCATCAGCCGCCGCGTGTTGAGGGCGAAATAGGCGAGCAGAAAGGCGGCGAACAGCGCCACCACCAGGAGGTAGACCAGGGTGAGACGGAACGCCGTCGTCTGCAGGAGCTTAACGAGCGCCGTCACGGATCATGTACCCCGCCCCGCGCACCGTATGCAGGAGCGGCTGCGCGAACCCCTTGTCGATCTTGGACCGCAACCGTGAGACATGGACGTCGATCACGTTGGTCTGCGGATCGAAGTGATAATCCCACACGTTCTCCAGCAGCATGGTCCGCGTCACCACCTGCCCGGCATGCTTCATCAGGTATTCGAGCAGGCGGAACTCGCGCGGCTGCAGCACGATCTCCTCCTTGCCGCGCACCACCCGGTGCGACAGCCGGTCGAGCTCGAGATCGCCGACCCGGTAGGCGGTCTCCTCGCGGCCGCCGTGGCGGCGCGCCAGGACCTCGATGCGGGCCAGGAGCTCGGCAAACGAATAGGGTTTTGCCAGATAGTCGTCGCCGCCGGCACGAAGACCCTTGACGCGGTCGTCGACGGCGCCGAGCGCCGACAGGATCAGGGCCGGCACCGTGATGCCCTTGGCGCGCAGCGCACCGATCACCGACAGGCCGTCGCGCTTGGGCAGCATGCGGTCGACGATCAGCACGTCGTAGGACTCAGCCAGCGCCAGGCCGAGCCCCTCCTCGCCGTCGGCGGCGTGATCGGCGACATGGCCGACCTCACGCAGCGCCTTGACCAGGTAGTCGGCGGCGTCGCGATCGTCTTCGATGACCAACAGGCGCATGGTGAGGACCTTCCCGTCGGGAGCGGCGCGCCCCTCGACGGTTGGCGCCTCGGCCGACGGCATTCGCAGCATGGGCGACATGGCCCGCCTCCGTCCGGAGAAGTAGCGGCCCGGCCCGGCGAACACAACCGCACCGGGGATCGGGATCGCATCGCGGCCGGATTGCGCCGGGGCCGCATGTGAAAGAGGGGACGACGGCGGACCACCGTCCCCTCCAACGACGGACCCGGCGGGGCGAGGATATGCCGGAACCGCCCGTTCGATGGAGCGAAGGACGGGCATGGGGCCCGTCCCTCTCCGAGGCTGCTGGGCGGGGGCGACGGGTGCCGAGGCAGCCCCGAGGTGGCGGTCAGCCCTTGCCGAGCGGCACCGCGACGAAGCGGGTGTTCTGGCCGGACTTGACGCGCATCAGGACGGTCTTCTTGCCGCCCGACTGGGCATCGGCGAGCGCCTTGCGGACGTCGGCCGGGGAACCGACGGTGGCGCCGCCGACATCGAGAATGACGTCGCCGGTCTTCAGCCGATCGCCGGCGGCACCGTCGGGATCGACCTGGGTGACGACCACGCCCTCGCTGCCGCCGCCGGCGACCGCACCGGCCGGGGCCAGCGTCAGGCCGAGGCGCGGCACCTTCATGTCGGCGCCGCCGCGGCCGCCGCGCTCGGTGTCGGTGCCGGCCTTGGCGACCATCTCCTTGGGCAGCTCGCCGAGCGTCATGGTGAGCGTATCGGTCTTGCCGTTGCGGAAGACCTCGAGCTTCACAGTGGCGCCGGGCGCCATCGTGCCGATGGTGCGGGCGAGCGTGCGGGCGTCCTTCACGGGCTCGCCGTTGACGGCCGTGATGACGTCACCCGCCTTTATGCCGGCCTTGGCGGCCGGGCTGCCGCTCTGCGGCTCGGCGACCAGCGCGCCCTGATCGGTCTTCAGGCCGAGGCTGTCGGCGATCTCGGCGTTGACGGGCTGGATCTGCACGCCGATCCAGCCGCGAGTGACCTGCCCCTTGTCCTTGAGCTGGGCGACCACCGAGCGCACCGTCTCGGACGGGATCGCGAAGGCGATGCCGACCGAGCCGCCCGACGGCGAGAAGATCGCCGTGTTGACGCCGATCACGTTGCCGTCGACGTCGAAGCTCGGGCCGCCGGAATTGCCGCGGTTCACCGGGGCGTCGATCTGGATGAAGTCGTCATAGGGCCCGGCGCCGATGTCGCGGCCGCGCGCCGAGACGATGCCGGCCGTGACGGAGCCGCCGAGGCCGAACGGATTGCCGACCGCCAGCACCCAGTCGCCGATGCGCGGCGCCTTGTCGGCGAGCGCCACGGCCGGGAAGTCGGTGCGGCCGTCGACCTTGATGAGGGCGAGGTCGGTGCGCGGATCGGTGCCGATCACCTTGGCCGTGTAGGTCTTGCCGTCGTCGGTGGTGACCTGGACGCTGTCGGCCTTGTCGACCACGTGATTGTTGGTGACCGCGAAGCCGTCCGGCGTGATGAAGAATCCCGAGCCCTGGCCGGTGCTGAACTGACGGCGGCGCTGGCGCTGCTGGTCGGGCATGCCGTCCTGGCCCTGGCCCTGGCCGAAGCGGCGGAAGAAGAACTCGAAGGGCGAGCCCTGACCGAACGACTCCTCGTCGTTGCGGGTGCCGATGCGCGGGGTGTTGTCGCTGACCTGGACCTTCACCGAGATCACGGCGGGCTTCACCTTCTCGACGATGTCGGCGAAGCCGGCGGGGCGCTGCAGGTTCTGGGCATAGGCGGGCGTCAGCAGGGACGAGCGATTGCCGCCCGGGCCGAAATCGGGATGGACGAACAGCACGCCGGCACCGAGTGCGCCGACGGTCGCCATCAGGACGAGACGCCGCGCCGAGACGATACCGCGCGCCTTCTGCTTCAGGGTGTCTTTCTCGATCATCAAAGGCTCCATCGTGGTCGTGTCGGCGGCGCGAACCGCATCACCGTGAGCCGGAAGATGGCGACCCGAGGATTACCGTGTCCTGACCGCGGGATTAAACCTTGGTAAGGTTGGCTTTCAGGAGATAGTCCTTTTATGACAGCGACTTAGTCGCCTCTTCGACGGCCGACCCGGCAGCGCCGCTTGGCGGGCCGGGGCGCGCAGGTTAAATCGACGCTCGACTTTTCGCTCATCGCCGCCCCGCGGATTCGCCCGCGGTCCGGCCGAGACCGACAGATGACCGACAGATGACCGATCCCCAGGAATCCCCGATTCGGCGCGAGGTGCTCGCGGCGCTCACGCCGGGCGGACCGGGCGCCCCGGTGCCGCTGCTGCACGAGTCCGGCGTCGTCAACGCCGTGGTCTATCGCGAGGGCCGGCGCCTCACCGACATCGCCGTCGACGACGCAGGCGCCTGGGCCGAGCGCCCCGGCCACGTCGTCTGGATCGGCCTCTACGAGCCCAAGCACGACCTGCTGGCCCGCGTGCAGCGCCAGTTCAAGCTCCACCCGCTCGCCATCGAGGACGCCGAGAAGGCCCATCAGCAGCCCAAGCTCGAGCAGTACGGCGACACGCTGTTCGTGGTCGCCCGCACGGCCCAGATGGTCGACGGTCGCATCGCCTTCGGCGAGACTCATCTGTTCGTCGGCCGCGGCTATGTGGTGAGCGTGCGGCACGGGGCGTCGAATTCCTATGCCCAGGTGCGCCATCGCTGCGAGGCCGCGCCCGAGATGATGATCCAGGGCGAGGACTACATCCTCTATGCGGTGCTCGACTTCATCGTCGACAATTACGCGCCCGTGCTGGAGACCATCACGGACGAGGTCGAGGGCATCGAGGACCGGGTGCTGGAGGAGAGCCTGGACGCCTCCTCGATCAATCGCCTCTACATGTTGCGGCGCGACCTGCTGCGGCTGCGCAACACCGCCGGCCCGCTGGTCGACGTCTGCCAGCGGCTCGAGCATTCCAAGCTGACCGCCATCGACCCCGACCTGCAGCCGCTGTTCCGCGACGTCACCGATCACATCCGCCGCGTCCAGTCGGAGATCGACACGCTGCGCGAGGTCTTGGCCTTCGCATTCGAGGCCGGCTTGATGGTCGGACAGATGCAGCAGACCGTGATCACCCGCCGCCTCGCGGCGTGGGCCGCCATCCTGGCGGTGCCGACCGCGATCGCCGGCATCTACGGCATGAACTTCAAGCACATGCCGGAGCTCGAATGGGAGTTCGGCTACTACGCGGTGGTCGGCGGCATTCTCGCCATCTGCAGCGGACTGTTCTGGTGGTTTCGCCGGGCCGGGTGGCTGTGAGTCGGCATTGCCGTTGAAGCCCTGAGTTTCCTTCGTCGTCCGCGCCTTCACTCCCGCGGGCGCCGATCGCCTGCCGCAACCGTCCGACCAGTCTCCTCGACACCGCCCCGACCGGGCCGGCCTGACGTCGGCCGGACGGCTGGGGAGCGCGCGCATTTTGCCTCGCCGGCACGCCCTCGGGCGGCCCGCCTACGGGCCTGCGCGCCCGGCCCGCTTGCGCTCGATAATGTTTTATGGTTATCATAAGACTTGAGATCGAGATCGTCGCCTTGCGGGCCCGCGAGGGTCGTTTCGCGCGGCGCGAGGAATTGGCTTTCCCGGATGGACGCGCGCCTCGTCATCGCAGTGGGCCCCTCCTGTTCCCCACGGTTCAGCGTCGTGTGTCCGGCATCGCGCCGGCTCACCGACACTCGATTGCCGGCGCGCCAGAGCAGGCGGGCCGGGCCGGCCGCTCGCCCGCCCGCTCCGCCGACACATCGGATCAGAAGAGATCACGCGATCGCCTCGACCAATCGTCGAGGAGGAGGACCACGATGGAACTGAAGAGCCTGCTGGCGGCTGCCGTCCTGTCCGCCGCTCTGATCGTCCCTGCCGCGACCCAACCCGCCTATCCGACCCGTCCCGTGAGGATGATCGTGCCGTTCGCGGCCGGCGGCGCCGCCGACGTCTTCGCGCGCATGATCGGGCAGCATCTGCAGAACAAGCTCGGACAGCCGTTCATCATCGAGAACATCGGTGGCGCGGGCGGCGCCATGGGCCTCGGCAACATCAGCCGGGCAGAGCCCGACGGATACACGGTCGGGATCGGCGGCACCGGCGGCCTCGCCATCGCGCCGTCGCTGTTCGCCGGCAAGCTGCCCTACGACGTGAGGAACCTCGCGGCGGTGAGCCAGGTCAGCGAGGTGCCGAACGTCCTCGCGATCAACCCGAACCGCGTCGCGGCCCGCTCGATCGGCGACTTCATCGCCCTTCTGAAGGCGAACCCCGGCACAGTCACCTACGGCTCGGCCGGCGTCGGTTCATCGCAGCATCTCGCGGGCGAGTTGTTCCAGCAGATGACCGGAACCAAGATGATTCACGTCCCCTACAAGGGGTCGAGCCCGATGATCACCGACCTGATCGGCGGCCAGATCGACGTCGCCTTCGACAATGGCCCCCTGGTGTTGTCGACGGCGCAGTCCGGCGGCATCGTTCTGCTCGGGGTGGCGACGCTGGAGCCCGCCCCGTTCGATCCCAAGCTGCCGATGATCGCCGAGACCGTCCACGGATACCAGGCGAATGCGTGGCACGTGGTCGTCGTGCCGACCGGCACGCCGAAACCGATCGTCGACACGCTGGCCACGGAAATCCAGGCGTTCATGAAGCGGCCCGAGACGGTGAGGAAGATGGCCGAACTCGGCTCGGTCGCCGTGTCCGCGACACCGGATGTCTCGGCCAAACGAATCGCCGACGAGATCGTGCTGTGGCGCCGGGTGATCGAAAAAGCCGGCGTCAAGCCGCCATGAACGCCGAGACAGCGATCGCACGGCCATGCCGCAAGGCGCTCCGATGCCGCGTCGATCAGTACTCGCAACGCAGCAGGCAGTTGTCCATATGACGCCGCATCGCCTCGCTCGCCCGCTCGGCATCGGCGGCCGCGATCGCATCGAGGATCGCCTCGTGCTCGGCGACGACCTGCTCGGCCTCCCGGTTCTGGCCGACGCCCCGCGAGGTGAGAATGCTTTCGCGAATGTGGTGGCCGAGAAAACTGATGAAGCTGGTGAACAGCTCGTTGCCGGTCGCCTCGGCGATGGCGCGATGGAAGGAGAGATCCTGATCGACCGCGGGCTCGCCCCGCACCATCGCCTGCGTCATGGCTTCGTGGGCGGCAGCCAGACCACGAAGCTGCTTCTTGTTTCGCCGGGCGGCCGCGAGTCCTGCCGCCGTCACCTCCACGCCGACCCGCAACTCGAAAATCCGCCGCGCCGCCTCGGACTTGCGGTGCGGGCTGGTCGGGATCCGGAAGGGTTGGCGCACGCCCGCCTGGGCGACGAACACGCCCGAACCCTGGCGCGATTCGATCAGACCTTCCGCGCGCAGGCTCGAAATCGCTTCGCGAATGACGGTGAGGCTCACGCCATACTGTGCGGCGAGCTGCTGTCCGGTCGGCAGCTTGTCGCCGGGTGCGAGCGCGCCGCTGGTGATGGTCTCCGTCAAGGCTCGCGTCACATGATCCGCGAGGCTCGACCGAGCCATGTCGATTGCCGTCATTCGTGCCCTCCGGGGGTGCGCGCGGCTCCGAACCCGGCGGCCGGTGTGCGCGTCGCGTCGCACAGTGTAATGGTAACCATAATTCTCCGCCGTTTCAATCGGATCGAGTCGGCGCGCCCGACGCGCGACCCGGTCGCGTTCGACGACCGACCGTCTCGGCGTCGGAACGACGGCGGTCGGCGCACCCGAACCGCCCCCGCTCGACACCCACCACACCGAACCGGCGGATGGCCTGATCAGGAGAGACGACGATGAGAGTGCTGCAACGACGAGAGATTCCGAAAGAGCCGCTGGTCGGGCGCGTCCTGCAGAAGGCGATCGGAAAGGGCTCCGCCAGCGAGAGCACCAAGATGACGATCGCCTTCTGCCGCTATTCCGCCGAGAGCGGCCCGATGGAGCCGCACCAGCACGCCGAAGAGACCGTCTACATCATCGACGCCAAGGACGGGTGGATCCGGAAGGGGCCGTCCAAGACCGACCTTCCCGAGACGGTGAGGGTGGCCGAAGGCACTGTTCTGCACTTCGCCGAGATGGAATGGCACGTCTTCGAATACGGCGACGGCGGATTCATCGACGCTCTCTGCATCTACGGGCAGGTCGACAACATCCGCCCGGAAGAAATCCTGAGCAGCTCCAGCAACACCTGAAACCGAAGAAGCAGCAGAATGTCCAAGAAGTACATCGGGGTCATCCCGCCCGTCGTCACCCCGGTCGACGCCGACGAGAATGTCGACGAGGCCGGATTCCGAAAGCTGATCTCCCACTGCATCGACAACGGACTCCACGGCATCTTCGTCGCCGGCTCCAACGGGGAGTGCCTGGCGCTGACCCAGGCGGAGCGCGACCGCGCCATCGGAATCGCCATCGACGAGGCGGCCGGCCGCGTGCCGGTGATGGCCGGCACCATGGATTCCTCCACCCGCCGGGTGATCGAGAACACCAAGCGGCTCGAGCAGATGGGCGGCACCTGTGCGGTGGTCACGCCGGTGTTCTACGCCCGGCACGCGACGCAGGACGAGAGCGTGCGGCACTTCGAGGAGATCGCGCGGCACACCAGCATCGACCTGATGATCTACAACATCCCGCCGTTCACCGGACAGACCCTGAAGCCCGACACGATCTTCAAGATCGCCGAGATCGACAAGGTGGTCGGCTACAAGGACACATCCGGTCTGCTTCCGGACTTCATGCGCTGCCTCGCCCATTTCAAGGGGACGGACTTCATTTTGCACCAGGGCGCGACCAACCTGGCCGTGCCCAGCATGCTGCTCGGCGCGGACGGCTACATCCCGTCGCTGGCGCCGCTGTTCCCGTTGCCGCACGTGAAGCTCTACGACCACGGCCGGGCCGGCGACATCGCGAAGACGAAGCTCTGGGGCGAGATCGTGGACCGCGCCTGCACGGTCTACCCCATGGCGAAGAGCCAGACGTCGTCGACCAAATTCGCCCTGAGCCGCCTCGGCTTCTTCGACAAGCGGCCGATCCGGCCGACCGAGCCGGTTCGCGCCGACGAGGAGAAGGCGATCAGCGCCCGGATCGACGAGGTCTTCGAGATGATCCGCTCGGCCGAGGGTTGATCCGCATGCAAAGAGTTCTGCTCTCGCACCGGCTCTATCCGGACGGCATGGCCGAGCTGGCCGGCAAGGTCGACGTCGTCGTCACCGGCAACGGCGACAGCGACCAGATCATCGGAGAGCTCGAGCGGGCCGACGGCTTCATCCTGCGGATCGGCAAGATCGACCGCAAGGCGATGCTGCGCTGTCCGCGACTGAGGGTGATCGCGCGGCCGGGAGTCGGCGTCGACAATGTCGACGTCGGGACCGCGACCGAGCTCGGGATCCCGGTGGTGATCGCCCCACGGGTCAACTCCCGGTCGGTCGCCGAGCACGCGATCGCCCTCGTCTTCGCCGTCGCCAAGAACATCGTCGAAAGCGACGTCGAGGCCCGCAAAGGCAATTTCGAGATCCGGGAAAAATACGCCTCCGTCGAGTTGCTCGGGCGCAAGGTCGGCGTCGTCGGCTTCGGCAATATCGGCCGCGAAACCGCGGCGCTGGCCGCCGCCTGCGGCATGCCGGTCGGGGTCTACGACCCGTTCGTGGCGCGAGCGGACATCGAAGCCGCCGGCCATCGCCATTACGGCGAGGTGACGGATCTTCTGCGCGATTCCGACGTCGTCACGCTGCACATTCCGTCGACGCCGGACACCAGGCGTCTGATCAGGTCGGAGACGCTGGCCCTGATGAAGCCAGATGCCTTCCTGATCAACTGCTCGCGCGGCGACCTCGTCGACGAGGACGCGCTGCTCGAGGCGCTGCGTGACGGCAGGCTCGCCGGCGCCGGGCTCGACGTGCTGCAGCAGGAGCCGATGAAGGCCGGCCACCCGCTGTTCGCCCTCCCGAACGTCGTCGTCACCCCGCATCTCGCCGCCCAGACCCGCGAGGCGACCGCACGCGGCGTGGTGATGGCGGCGCGCGGCACGCTCGCCGTGCTGGCCGGGCAGCGATGGGAGAACGTCGTGAACAAGGCGGCCTACGACCATCCGCGGTGGCGGACCGAAGCCTGACGGACGCTTCGTCTGCCGCGGCACGGGCGTCGCCCGCGCCGGATCCTCACCCTCCACCCGACGGTGCGCGATGTCCCGCTTCTCCGCCAATCTCGGTTTTCTGTTCGCCGATCGCCCCCATGTCGAGCGCATCGACGCCGCGGCGGCCGCCGGCTTCGCCGCCGTCGAGATGCACTGGCCCTATGACGTGCCGGCCGCCGTGCTGCGGGAGGCTCTCGACCGCAACCGCGTCGCCATGCTCGGAATCAACACGCCGGTCGGCGACCGCGCCCGCGGCGACAATGGCCTCGCCGCGATTCCCGGCCGGGAGGCGGAGTTCGCCGCCGCCTTCGACCTCGCACTGTCCTATGCCGTCGCGCTCGACGGCACCGCCGTGCACTGCATGGCCGGGGCGGCACCGATCGACGCGGCGACCGAGCGGACCTTCGTGACGAATCTCGCCGCTGCAGCCGACAAGGCGGCCACAGTGTCCAAGACGATCCTGATCGAGCCTCTCAACGACCGCGACGCGCCGGGCTATTTCCTGCGGCAGGTCGAGCAGGCCGCCGCCGTCATCGCGATGGTCGGCCGGGGCAACGTCAAGATCATGTTCGATTGCTACCACGTCCAGATCATGGGCGGCGACATCGTCCGCCGGTTCGAGCGCTTTCGCGATCTCGTCGGTCACGTGCAGATCGCCGCCGTGCCGAGCCGGGCCGAGCCCGACGAGGGCGAACTCGCCTACCCGGAGATCTGCCGCACCTTCGACCGGCTCGGCTGGGCCGGCTGGATCGGCGCCGAGTACAAGCCGCGCGGCCGCACCGAGGACGGCCTCGGCTGGCTCGCGGCGCATGGCGGCCCCGGCGGCCGCGCGACGGCGCCGTGACAGGGCGCCGAAGCTACGGCGTCCGGACGACCTATTTCGGAAATGCCGCCGTCAGCTCGTCGACCTGGGCCGGCGTCAACAGCCGGGTGGGGCGACCCTGGAGCAGCACCAGCAGCTTCGCCGTCTCCTCCAGCTCCTCGGCGGCGTAGACCGCGGTCTGGAGATCCGTCGCGCTCACCACCGGGCCGTGATTGGCCAGCAGCACGGCCGCATGGGCCCCGCCGAGCGCCCGCACGGCGTCGCCGAGGCGCGGATCGCCGGGCCGCATATAGGGCACGAGCTTCACCCGGCCGACCCGCATCACGACATAGGGCGTGAGCGGCGCGACGCAGTCGTCGGGATCGAGATCGGCGAAGCAGGACAGTGCCGTCGCATGGGTCGAGTGGAGGTGGACCACGGCCCCCGTCCCCGGACGGGTGTCGTAGAAGGCCCGATGCAGAAAGACCTCCTTGGACGGCTTGTCGCCGGACACGTGGCGGAAGTCACGGTCGAGCTTGGAAATGCGGGCGGGCTCGAGGAAGCCGAGGCACGAATTGGTCGGCGTGATCAGGATCCCGTCGTCAACCGCGACGCTGATATTGCCGGCCGAGCCGACCGAGAAGCCGCGCTCGAACAGCGAGCGCGACAGGCGCACCAGGAGGTCCCGGGCGGCGGAGTCGGTCATGGTCGTCGTCCCATCCTGTCCTATCGTGCCGTCTCGTCGGCGAGCATGCGCAGCGCCTTGTCGAAAAAGTCGGGCGCACCGAAATTGCCGGACTTGAGCGCCATGCCGAGGCCGTCGACGTCTTCGGCCACCAGCACCGGCACGCCCGGATCGATCTCCGGGCCGATGCGGAAGGACGACACCCCCAGCGCCGACACGACCGCGCCGGCGGTCTCGCCGCCGCCGACCACGATGCGCCGCACCCCGGCGTCGAACACCGCCTTGGCGGTGACGCCGAACAGGCCGGCGAGCCTTTCGGCGATCTCGTCGCGTCCATGGCGCACCTGCAGGTCCGTGATCTGCTCGGGCCGCGCCGACGAGTAGACCATCGGGGCCCGGCCGCGGTTCTCGCAGATGAAGGTCACGAGCTGCTGCGGCGTCGTCTCGCCGGCCATCACCTTGTCGACGTCGAGCGCCAGAACCGGGTGCGATCGGCGGTGCGTCTCGATCTGCCCGAGGGTCGCCTGCGAGCAGCTCCCGACCAGCAGGGCTTCCGGTCCGGTGATCGCCTTGACGGCGGGCGCGCCGCCCTCGGCTGCTCCGGCCTTGATGAAGTTCCGCGGCAGCCCGAGCGCGATGCCGGAGCCGCCGGTCATCAGCGTCGCCTCGGCGCAGGCCTGGGCGATGCTCAGGAGATCGCCGTTGGTCAAGGCGTCGACGACCACCAGCCGGTCACCGCGCGCCGCGGCTGCCGCCAGCCCGTCCCGGATCGCGGCCGCCCCTTGCGCGACCGTGCCCCAGTCGACCAGACCGACCGGCTCCTGCGTCTGGCGGCGAAGCCAGCGGCGCAGATCGGCGTCGGTCATCGGGTTGAGCGGATGGTTCTGCATCCCCGACTCGTTCAACAGCCGGTCGTGGACGAACAGATGGCCTTTGTAGATGCTGCGCCCGGCGTCCGGAAAGGCCGGGCAGGCAATCACGCCCCTGACGCCCAGGCGATGCGCGAGCGCCTCGCCGACCGGGCCGATATTGCCCTCGGGCGTCGAGTCGAAGGTCGAGCAGTACTTGAAGATGATCTGCCGGCAGCCGCTCGCCAGCAGGAAGTCGAGTGCCGCGAGCGACTGGGCGACCGCCTCGGCGGCCGGGATCGAGCGGCTCTTCAGCGAGACGATGGCGGCCTCGATGTCGGCCGCGGCCGGCGCGGTCGGGATGCCGAGGTACTGGACCGTCCGCAGTCCCCCCTCCGGCGCGAGCCCCTTGGCGAGGGTGTTGGCGATGTCGCTCGCACCGGTGAAATCGTCGGCGACCACTCCGAGCAGCATGTCCGTGGCTCTCTGCTGTAAAGACGTCAAAAATCCCGGCGACGGCACCGCGCCGCCGTCAGGCGTTCTCCTTCAGGACCGCGCGCTTGGCCCGGACCAGCGCCGCGAGACAGCGGTCCCGCCACGCCTTGCGGGCGTCGAGCTGATCGGTCGGCGTCTTGGCGCGACGCTCCGCCTCGACCTTCGCGACGAGCGCATCGCTCCAGCGCCGCGGATCCGCCTGCTCCTTGGCGACGTCGTAATACATCGGCCCGAGCTTCTGGCAATAGTCGGGCACGCCGCCCTGCGCGTTGAGGTCGATGGTCTCGAACGGGCCGATGAAGAACCAGCGCAGGCCGAGCCCGTCGGTCACGGCGGCGTCGAGATCGGCGGCCGAGCAGATCCCGTCCTCGACCAGGCGGAACGCTTCGCCGAGCATCGCGCCCTGCAGCCGGTTGACGATGAATCCGTTGATCTCCCGGCCGAGCCGGATCGGGACCTGGCCGATCTGGCGCATCAGGGCGTCGGTGCGCTCGATCACGCTCGGCGCGGTCCACGGCGCCGGAACGATCTCGACCAGCGGGATCAGATGCGGCGGGTTGATCGGATGCGCCACTACGCACCGCTCGCGCCCGGGGATGTCCGCCGTGAACGACGAGGCCGGCAGGCCGGAGGTGGAGCTGGCGATCACGGCGTCGGCCTTCGCCAGCGGCGCCATCTCCTTGTACAGGGCCTGCTTGATCGGCAGCCGCTCCGGCGCGCTCTCCTGGATGTGGTCGGCATCGCGCACCGCGTCGGCGAGGTTCGTCGTCGTCTTCAGCCGGGCCAGCACGGCCTCCGGCGACTGGCCGCCGAGCAGATCCTGCTTCGCCAGGCCCGGCGCGGACGACTTGGCAAAGCTCAAGGCGACGTCCAGCGATGCCTGCGACGGATCGTAGAGCGTCACGTCGAAGCCGGCCCGGGCGAACACCAGGCTCCACGAGCCGCCGACCAGGCCGCAGCCGACGAGGGTGATCTTCATCATGTCAGGTCGTTCCTTCTATCCGATCGAGTTGGTCGGGGCCTCGCCGTCCACTCATGCCGATGCGGCCAGGCCGCCGAGATAGGCCATGCGGACCTGGTCGTTGTTCCACAGCGCGTCGGGCTTGCCGGACACCAGCAAGGTGCCGGCTTCGAGCACATAGGCGCGATCGGCGACCGACAGCGCCATGTTGGCGTTCTGCTCGACCAGCAGCACGGTGGTGCCACGCTCGCGGATCTGGGAGATGATCCGGAACACCTGCTGGACGATCAGCGGGCCGAGTCCCAGCGACGGCTCGTCGAGCAGCAGCAGCTTCGGCTTCGCCATCAGGCCGCGCGCCACCGCGACCATCTGCATCTGGCCGCCCGACAGCGTCCACGCATAGGCGTGCTGGAGAGGTTTCAGGTCGGGGAAGAAGTCGAGCATGGCGTCGACCTCCCGCTTCAGATCGGCCCGCGCCACGCCCGGGCGATTGGAGGAGCCGAGCAGGATGTTGTCGCGCACCGTGAGGCCGGGAAACAGGCGCCGGCCCTCCGGCACATGAGCGAGATCGAGCCTGGCGATCGCCGCCGTCTTCATGCCGAGGATTTGCGTGCCCGCGAACCGGATCGATCCCGACACGTGCGGCACCAGGCCACAGATCGCCCGCAGCGTGGTCGTCTTGCCGGCCCCGTTGGAGCCCAGCAATGCGACGATCTCGCCGTCGTCCACGGTCAGGTCGAGACCCTTCAGCACGTCGCCGGCGTTGTAGCGGGCGGTGAGCCCTTCCACCTCAAGCAGCTTCATGGCGCGCCTCCCCGAGATAAGCCGCGACGACTTCCGGATGCTTGAAGACGGAGCGCGGATCGCCGTCCGCGATCCGTCGCCCGAAGTTGAGGACGGTGATGTGATCGGCCACCTTCTCGATCAACCGCATGTCGTGATCGATGATGACGATGGTGGTGCCGTGGCCCTTCAGCCGCTTGAGCAGCGCCGCCATCTCGCCCTTCTCGGTGAGATTGAGGCCCGCCGCCGGCTCGTCGAGCAGCAGGATCTCCGGCGAGCCGGCGAGAGCGCGGGCGATCTCGACATAGCGCTGGTGACCGTAGGGCAGATCGCCGACCGGCAGATGGGCCACCTGCCGGAGACCGACGAAGTCGAGCGCCGCGATGGCGCGCTCGACGGTCGCGTCCGTTCCGGACACGTCGTTGCCGGCGCGCTCGGCGCCGATGACGACGTTCTCCAGCACGGTCAGGCCGCGGAACACCCGGATGTTCTGGTAGGTCCGGCACATGCCGAGCCGGTTGCGGTCGTGCGGCGGCAGTTCGGTGATGTCACGACCGCCGAGCCGCACCCGGCCCGCGGTGGCGACATAGAGGCCGGTGATCACGTTCAGCATCGTGGTCTTGCCGGACCCGTTCGGCCCGATCAGGGCGTGGACCGAGCCCTTGCGGACCGCGAGGTCGACGCCGTCGACGGCCTTCAGCCCGCCGAAATGCTTGGCGAGACCGGTGACATCGAGGACGATCGTGTCGGAGACCTCGCCGGTCCGGGCCAGCAGCGGCAACGGCGCGGTGGCGTCGTCCGACAAAGGTCGGCTCTTGACGAAGCGGCCGACCACCAGACCCCACACGCCGCGCGGCATGAAGATCATGATGGCGATCACGGCCCCGCCGTAAACCGCGAGATAGGCTTGGCGCAGGAAGCGCAGCCACTCCGGCAGCAGGACCAGCAGAATGGTGCCGATCACGGCGCCGATCGCCGATTCGACGCCGCCCAGCAGGGCCATGGTCAGCAGGACGATCGCTTCGTTGAAGGTGAACTGATCCGGGCTGATGTAGGAGAAGGCGCCGGCGAACAGCCCGCCGCCGAGCCCGCCGAGCGCCGCGCAGATGCCGAAGGCGACCGTCTTGGTGCGGAAGATGTTGATCCCGCAGGTCGAGGCGGCGATTTCGTTGTCGCGGACCGCCTGCATGGCGCGGCCGAGCCGGCTCTGCTTCAGCAGCGCCGCATAGACCGTCACGGCCACCAGGACCACGAGGCAGAGGCCGAGATAGACCGACCCGCCCTTGAGATCGACGAGGCCGAGCGACGGACGCGGGATGCCGGGGATGCCGTCCGGGCCGTGGGTGAAGCCGATCCAGTTGGTCAGCACCATGGTGACGATCATCTGGAACCCGATCGTCACCATCGCGAGATAGTGGCCGCCCAGCCGCAGCGTGGCGAAGCCGAGGAAGATGCCGGTCACTCCGCTCACCACCACGCCGATGGCGAGCGCGACGAAGAAGGGCAGCCCGTAGTCGACCGTGCCGAGCGCGACGCAATACGCGCCGATGCCGAGGAAGGCCGCCTGGCACAGGGCGATCTGGCCGCAATAGCCGAGCACGATGACGAGGCCGGCGACGGCGATCGTGTAGGTCGCCGCCTGCATCATGATGTTGAGATAGTAGCCGTCGGACGGGGCCACGACGGCGGCACCGAGCACCGCCAGGGCGGCGACGCCGCCGGCGATCAGGATGTTCTTGCGGGAAGACGCGGTGTGCATGATCGCCCCCTCACGCTTTTTCGGCGATGCGTTCGCCGAACAGGCCCTGCGGACGGACCAGCAGGACGACGATCAGCATCACGAACGCGAAGGCGTCCTTGTAGGGCACCGAGATGTAGGCGGCGCCGAGCGTCTCGACGATGCCGATGATGAAGCCGCCGCAGATCGCACCCGGGATCGAGCCGAAGCCGCCGATGATGTTGGCGGCGAACGCCTTCACGCCGATCATCGCGCCGATGCCGACCGAGACGTAGAGGATCGGCGCCACCAGGATTCCGGCCAGCCCGCCGAGAGCGGCGCTGTAGGCGAAGGTGCCGAAGATCATGGCGACGACCGGGATGCCGAGCAGCGCGGCCATCTCCCGGTCTTGCGACGTGGCCTGCAGCTTCTTGCCGACCATCGTCTTCTCGAACACCAGATACTGCAGCGCGACCAGCACCACCGTGATGACGATGATCGACAGGTACTGGGAATCCATGAACACGTTGCCGACCAGGAAGCCGGTGCCGTCGAACAGTCCGGGCAGCACCTGCGGGCTCGGCCCGTAGGTGGCCAGGATGAGATTCGCGAGCAGGATGCTGGCACCGATCGTCGAGATGATCACCGGCACCTGGCCGCGGTCGCGCAGCGGCCAATAGGTGATCCAGGCGAAGGCGACGCCGAACACCGTCATCAGCACCACCGCGAGGACGAGCGCGAGGGCGTAGGGCAGGCCGAGGCCGGCGAACAGGATCACCATGAAATAGGCGCCCATCATCGAGAACTCGCCCTGGGCGAAATTGACGATGTTGGCGGAGCGGATCAGCAGCACGAAGCCGAGGGCGACCAAGGCGTAGATGCTGCCGATGCTGACCCCTGTGAACAGAAGCTGAGGGAGCATAGACATCGCCGGTCCTGTACGCATGAGTGCGTGAGGTCTCCCGGCCCGCCGCGGATGGCGGGCCGGCACACGATTGCAGCAGTCCGGGGGTCGTCGTCGTCTACTTGTCGAAGGCGATGTGGCGCACGAAGACGATCTTGCCGCCGTCGTTCTTGACGACGTTGTAGCTGCGCAGCCCGTCCCCGTTCTGGTCGAACGTGTAGGCGCCCTCGGCGCCCTGGAAGTCCTTGATGGCGAGCAGTGCGGCGCGGACCTTGTCCGGGGCGGTGCCGCCGGCCTGCTTGATCGCCTCGGCGATCAGCAGGATGGAGTCGTAGGCCCAGGCCGAGCTGTAGTCGGGCGCCCGGCCGACCTTCTTGGAGAACTCGGCGAAGTAGGCCTTGGCCTGCGGGTTGGCCTCGGCGTTGAAGTCGGCGACCGCGTAGGTGCCATAGAGGGCGGGGCCGGCGAGCTGCATCGCCGTGGTCGAGGCGACCGATGCGGAGCCGATCCAGGTGGCCTGGACGCCGAACTGCTTGAGCTGACGGGCCAGCACGCCGACGTCGTTCTCGAACGGCGTGTAGGTGGCGATGATGTCGGCCCCCGACTGGCGCACCGCCAGCACGACGGGGGTGAGATCGGCCTGGCCGTTGTTGAAGCCCTGCACCAGCACAGGCGTCACGCCGAGCGGCTTGAGCTGCTCGATCAGCGCCTTGACACCGTTGGTGCCGAACGCGTCGGTCGAGTGCAACAGCGCCCATTTCTGCTTCTTCAGTTGATTGACGCCGAAATCGGCGATCACCTTGGCCGAGAAGACGTCGTTGGGGCGGGCACGGAAGAACCACGGATTGCCGGTGTTCGTCAGCGTCGGATCGGTGCCGCCGAAGAACACCGGAAGGCCGGCCTTCCTGGCGTCGCCCGAGATCGCGTTGACCTGGGTCGAGCGCAGCGACGACAGGATGGCGACGAGGTCGCCGCGGTTCACCAGGCGCGAGAAGGCGAGGACGATGCCGGGATTGGTGGTCTGGTCGTCCTCGACGATCAGCTCGAGCTTCTTGCCGAGCACGCCGCCGGCGGCATTGATCTTGTCGATGCCGATCTTGGCGCCTTCGGTCTGGAGGTGGCCGATCTCGGCACCCGGGCCCGTCATCGGGACCGTCATGCCGATCTTGATGCCTTCGTCGGCGGCGAAGGCGATTCCCATGGGAGCGGTGGCGAGGGCAGCGATTCCGAGCCCCACCGCCGAACGGCGAGTGAAGTGCATCTGTAGTTCCCCCGATTTCATATCCGATTTGATATCGGATTTGTGAGCAGACTATTCTCGCCTCATCCCCTAATGTCAAGCGACGCTCTCGCGATGTTGACGGACCGCCGGCATTGCCGGCTCCATAGCGGGCGATTCGCGCGCCGGGCTGGAACGGTCATTGGAATGAACAGTCGAATGCAGTTGGCGAAGCCTGTCCGCCTGGGGAACGAAGTATACGACGTTCTCCTCAAGCAGCTCATGTCGCTCGAGATCAAGCCGGGCGAGCGGATCGGCGTCGACAAGCTTGCGCGTGATCTCGGCGTGTCACAGACACCGATCCGGGAGGCGCTCAGTCAACTCGAAATTCAGGGGCTGGTCGTCAAGGTCCATCTGTCCGGCTACCGGGCCGCCCCGCAACTGAGTCGCAAGCAGTTCGACGACCTGTGCGAGCTGCGTCTGCTGCTCGAGCCGGCGGCCGCCGCCAAGGCGGCGGAGCTGATGTCGGCCGGCGAATTGGACGACATCGTCGCCCTGACGAAACGGATGACGGAGCCGGCGCCGGGAGACCCCCAGTCGACCTACAACGCCTTCGCCCAGAACGACGCGCACTTCCACGCCGCGATCGCCAAGGCCAGCCAGAACGAGCTTTTGTACGACGTGATCTCGCATCAGCGGGTGCACCTGCACCTGTTCCGCCTGCAGTTCTACGCCCGGGTGACGCAGGACGCCGTCGTCGAGCATGCCAGGATTCTGGAGGCGTTCCACCGCAGGGATCCGGCCGCAGCCGCAGCCGCGATGCGCTCGCACATCGAGAACGCCCACGCGCGCTTCAAGGACGTGTTCGTGCACGAGGTGTCGTGACGCGCTCGGCCCGCGCCGTCAGCCGCCCTGCCCGGTCAGCTCCGCCAGCTTCTTGCGCTCCGCGTCGGTGAGCGGCGGTGCCGCCGTAGCGGCGGGCGCGAGCTCGCGGCGGCGGCGCAACGCGGCCAGGAGCCCGATCGCACCGGCGAGCAGCACCAGCGCGGGCGCGATCCACAGGATCGCGGTGTGCCAGGTGAAGCGCGGCTTCAACAGCACGAACTCGCCGTAGCGCGCCACCAGATAGTCGATCACCTGGCCGTCGCTGTCGCCCTGCTTCAGGCGTTCGCGCACCAGGAGGCGCAGGTCCTTGGCCAGCCCGGCGTCCGAATCGTCGATCGACTGGTTCTGGCAGACCAGGCAGCGCAGATGCTGCGACAGATCGCGCGCCCGCTGCTCCATTTTCTGATCGGGCAACATCTCGTCGGGCTGCACGGCGAAGGCCGGCGACGCGACGACGAGCGCCAGCGCGGCGGCGAATGCGATCAGCACTTTACGGAGCATGGCGGCTGATCCTGGTTGACATCGATATCGCATAATGCGATATTTCGCCATGCGGTCGATCGTCTTCACTCCGGCCGCCACGCGTCAGTGGACCAAGCTGTCCACGACGGTCCGGGGTCGGATCAGAGCACGGCTGGAGGCATTCGCCGCGACCGGCCACGGCGACGTCAAGGCATTGAAGGGACGGGCCGGCACCCGACTGCGGGTCGGCGACTGGCGGGTGATCTTCGACCGGGACGGAGAGACCATCGTGGTCGTCGCGGTCGGCCATCGTCGCGATATCTACGACTGAGAGGCTTCCATGAAGGTCCGTTTCGAAGCGACGCCAAACGGAGAGATGGCGATCCTGCCGCGCGCCGAGTACGAGCGTCTCGTCGCGCTCGCGGCGGAGGCGGAGGAGGATGCCGGCACGGCACGGCTGGTCGCGAAGGCCCGCAAGGAGATCGCTGCCGGCACGCCGGTGCTGCCGCTGTCCGTCGCCGACGCCCTTGCCGACGGAGAGAACCCGATCCGTGTCCTGAGGACGTTTCGCGGTTTCACACAGGCTCAGCTTGCCGTTGCGGCAGAGCTCACCCAAGGCTACTTGTCCGACCTCGAAAGTGGGAAGCGAAAGGGCCCGCTGGAACTGCACCAGAGACTTGCCCGTGCCCTCGGCGTGCCGCTCGATCTGCTCGCACCGATGGCGGTGTCGCCCGAAGAGGCCGATCCGGAGCGGTTCGCGAAACGCAAGCGAGTGATCGCGGACATGCAGAAGAGACGGAATCGCCGCTGAAGGTCTTCTGGCACGACGCCATCTCATGGGCGAAGCCATCTTGCTCACTCCGCCGGCTGCAGGCCGAGCTTGGCCTTGGAGGGGCGCGGGGCGCCGACCCGCAGGCGGCGGTCGGACAGCGACAGACCGCCGCCCAGCGCCATCACCAGCGATCCGATCCAGATCAGCAGCACCAGCGGCTTGTCGTAGGCGCGCACCGCGACGGAGCCGTCGGGATTGAGGTCGCCGAGCGAGACGTAGAGCTGGCTCACGCCATGGCGCATCAGCGCGGCTTCGGTGGTCGCCATCTCGCGCGTCGAGAAGGCGCGCTTGGCCGGCGCCAGCGTCGCCACCGGCACGCCGCCCTCCCGCACCGTGAAGCGCACCGCGAGCTCGCGGTAGTTCGACCCCTCGTGCTGGTCGAGGCCGTCGAACACCAGCTCCCAGCGTCCGACGCTCGCGACATCGCCGGCCTTCATGGCGACGATGCGCTCGACGTTCCACTGCGACTCCCCGACGATGCCGAGCAGCATCACGCCGAGCCCGGCATGGGCGACCGCCGTGCCCCAGGCGGAGCGCGGCAGGCCGACGGCACGCCGCAGCGTCGTCGCAAGCGGCACGCGAAAGAGGCCGATGCGCTCGAAGAGATCGGTCGCCGCCCCGGCGATGACGAAGACGGCGAGCCCGATGCCGAGCGGTCCCGCCACCGGCCGGCCTTCTATGGCGAAGGTCGCGGCGAGCGCCAGTACCGCCAGCGCCGCGGCGACGATCAGGCGCTGCGCCACGCCCAACAGATCGCCGCGCTTCCAGGCGAGCAGCGGGCCGAACGGCACCGCGATCATCAGCGGCACCATCAGCGGGCCGAACGTCATGATGAAGAACGGCGCGCCGACCGAAATCTTCTCGCCGGTCAATGCCTCGAGAGCGAGCGGGTAGAGCGTGCCGACAAAGACGGTGGCGCAGGCCGTGGTGAGGAACAGGTTGTTGAAGACCAGCGCGCCCTCGCGCGACACCGGTGCGAACAGCCCGCCGTGGCGCAGCATCGGCGCTCGCCAGGCGAACAGCGTCAGGCTGCCGCCGATGAAGAAGACCAGGATCATCAGGATGAACACGCCGCGGGCCGGATCGGTGGCAAACGAGTGCACCGAGGTGAGCACGCCGGAGCGGACCAGAAAGGTGCCGATCAGCGACAGCGAGAAGGTCAGGATGGCGAGCAGGATGGTCCAGACCTTCAGCGCCTCGCGCTTCTCCATCACCAGCGCCGAATGGAGCAGCGCCGTGCCGGCGAGCCACGGCATCAGCGAGGCGTTCTCGACCGGATCCCAAAACCACCAGCCGCCCCAGCCGAGCTCGTAATAGGCCCAGTAGGAGCCCATCGCGATGCCCAGCGTCAGGAACATCCAGGCGATCAGGGTCCACGGTCGCACCCAGCGGGCCCAGGCGGCGTCGATGCGGCCGATAAGCAGCGCGGCCGCCGCGAACGAGAACGACACCGAGAAGCCGACATAGCCGACGTAGAGAAGCGGCGGATGAATCGCGAGGCCGATGTCTTGAAGAATTGGGTTGAGGTCGCGCCCCTCGAAGGGCGGCTGCGCCAGCCGCGCAAACGGGTTCGAGGTGAGCAGGATGAACAAATAGAACGCGGTGGCGATCACGGCCTGCACGGACAGAACGGCCGCATGCAGCGGTGCCGGCACGTTGCGGCCGAGCACCGCCAGCAGCCCGCCGAACAGCGCCAGGATCAGCACCCACAGGAGCATCGAGCCCTCGTGGTTCCCCCACACGCTGGTGATCTTGTAGACGAGCGGCATGGTCGAATGGGAGTTCTGGGCGACGTTCTCGACCGAGAAGTCGGACGTCACGTAGCAGGCTGTCAGCGCCGCGAAGGACAGCACGACGAACAGGAGCTGGGCGAGCGCGGTCGGCTTGACGACGGCGATCAGCGCCGCGTCGCCGGTGCGCACGCCGACCAGCGGCACGATCGCCTGGGCGAGCGCGAGCGCCAGCGCCAGCACCAGCGCGTAGTGGCCGAGCTCGGGGATCATCGGGTCGCTCCGGCGGCCGCAGATGCTCCCGCGGCGGGCGGCCCCGCGGCGGGCGGCCCCGCAGACGCTGGCGCGGCCTTGTCGTAGTCGCTCTGCCAGTGGCCCTGCTTCTTCAGCGCGTCGGCGACCTCGCGCGGCATGTATTTCTCGTCGTGCTTGGCCAGCACGCTGTCGGCCTTGACGCTGCCGCCGGGATCCAGCACGCCCTCGGCGATGACGCCCTGCCCCTCGCGGAACAGATCCGGCAGGATGCCCTTGTAGCCGACCGCGATGGTGTTGTTGCCGTCCGTCACCTGGAAGCGGACCGCCAGGTTCTCGCCGCGCACCACCGAGCCCGGCGCGACCAGGCCGCCGATGCGCAGCCGCGTGCCGGGCTGCACCTTCTTCTCGACCACGTCGGTGGGCGAGTTGAAGAACACGATCGAGTCGTTGAGCGCGTTGAGCACCAGGGCGGTCGCCACGGCCAACACGGCGACACCGCCGGCGATCAGGGCGAAACGGCGCTGCTTGCGGGTCATTGCACGGCTCCAGACGGAGCCTCGGCGAGGCCGAGCTCCTTCACGACGGCATCGAGGCGGGCGAGTTTTTCGGGCGCGCCGGCCAGCGCCTTGCGGGCGTCGGCCGCGGCGGCGGTCGCCCGTGCCCGCTCGCCCATGGCCATATGGGTGCGCATCAGCCGGACCCAACCGTCGATGTCGCCGCCGTCGGCCGCGAGCCGCTTGGCGAGGCGGTCGACCAGGCCCCGCATGGTCTCGTCGTAGTCGGCGGTGCCTTCGGGGGCCGCCGATGCGGCGGCGCTCGGCGCGGCCGGCGCCGGTTCGGCGCGCGGCCCCGGACGGGTCTCGCCCGGCAGGGCCGGTAGCGCGATCGCGGGGCTCCCACCCGGCGTCGCGGCGCGCGGCGCCGGGGCCGGGCCGGACGAGGCAGTCGCGGCGTCGAGCCGGAACGGTCGGACCTCGGACTCCAGCCGCACCAGCCTGTCGGGCATATCGGCGAGGGCGCGCCGCGCCTCGGCCAATGCGGCGCGGGCCTTGTCGGTCTCGCGCATCACCATGTGGGAGCGTACCAGGCGCAGCCAGCCCTCGACGTCCGAGCCGTTCTTGCGCAGCCGCTCGGCGAGCTGGTCGATCATGCCGCGCACCATGGTCTTCTGGTCGTCGGTGAGGGCCTGCGGCACATCCACGGCTGCTCCGCCCTGCCCGGCGCCGTCGAGCCCGGCCAGCGCCGTCTTGACGAAGCCGACCCACGGCGCCCCTTCGGGCGCCTTCGCCAGCAAGGCCTCCCACATGCGCCGCGCCGCCTCGGGCTGGCCGGACTGCTTGGCGGCAAGGCCGAGATAGAAGCGGCCCGAGACATGCTCGCGGTCGAGCGCCACGGCGCGCTCGAACTGAGCCTTTGCGGCCGGCGTGACGGTGCCGCCCGCCTGGCCGACCAGCGCCTCGCCGAGATCGGCGACCCGGTCGCCGGTCTCGCCCAACAGCCGGATGGCGTTGCGGTAGGCCTTGGCCGCGTCGTCGAAGCGCTCGAGCCGCATATAGGCCGGGCCCAGCACGGCCCAGCCGCGGCCGTCCTCGGGATTGGCGCGCAGATGCGCCTCGACCCGCGGCACCATGGCGGCCATGGCGGCGGATTCGTCGGAGGCCGAGCCCTGGCCCTCGTGGACGCGGGCAAGCCGATCGGCGAGCGGCTGGCCCGGCATGTCGGGAGAGCCGGTGGCCAGATAGTAGCCGAGCCCGGCGAGCGGCAGCACGATCAGCACGGCGGCGGCGACCCGGCGCAGCGCCGGGCTTTTGGACGGCGCGACCGCAGGGTCGGCTGCAGGAGTCGCCTCGGCGGCGGCGATCAGCCGGCGCGAGACCTCGACCCGGGCGGCCTCCGCCTCCGCCGGCGCGATGGCGCCAGTCGAGAGGTCGCGCTCGATCTCGTCGAGCTGGTCGCGATAGATCGCGACGTCGTCGCCGCCACGCGACGGCGCGGGCCGCCGGACCAGGGGCCACAGCGCGGCGCCGAGCGCGACAGCCGTCATCAGCGCGAGCAGGAGCGAAAACGTCATGGCGGGACCCTAGCCGGTGGTGCCGTCATTGACCATGACGCCACCCGCCGCAACCTTGGGAAATGTCAAACTGGCGTGACAGTCCCGGCACGGCCGATAGGGCGGGATCGGGGCGGATTTTTGAGAACGCAGGACGGGGAGACCAGGAGGACGCCGAAAAACGAGGTGGGATCGGAACGGCGGGAGGCCGCGGAAGGCCGCGGGCGGGGCCGGCCGGGGAGGCCGGCAGGGCGGAGGGGGGCAGGAGACCGCGCGGATTCGCGGGTCAAGGCGCGGTGGCATGGCACCGCACCGACCCGGACAGCGGCTCAGGCCTTGGCGGCCTTGCGCTCGCTGTTGACGGCCACCTCGGCCGCGCGGGTCAGCAGCACGGCATATTCGTCGCCGAGGATTTTCGCACAGAAACGCGTCGCCGCGTCCATCTGGGCCTTGCGGTAGGAGAGCTCGTTCGGATCGCAGGCGCGCAGCACGTCGAGAATCGAGCGCGAGCCGTTGTCGAGCTGGCTCTGCAGCTCGGACAGCACCCGCAGCGTGATCTCGTTCAAGGCGAGCTCGCTCGCGACGATCTTGCAGGCCGACAGGAAGGTCAGCAGACCCTCGATCTCGGTGACCTCGGCGGCGTCGACGGTCGAGCCGCGCGGAAGATGCTTGCCGGGCACGATGCGGATGATGCGGCGGACCCGGCCCGGAATGGTCTCGAGCTCGGACTTGAAGGCGTCGGCGACCCCGGCCCGCACGGCGGCGAGCTGGCGGGCCGGCCCGGAGCCGGACACCATGTTGATCTCGCTGCGCAGGCCGCGCACCGCCTCGTGCACCTCCTTGAGGCGCTCGACGGCCCGGGTCATCTGGCCGCGGCGGAAATCACGCACCAGATCCCGCACGGTGCGCTCGATGTCGCCCAGCACGATGGTGACGGCGAACCCGTAGGGACTCTCGGCGATGCGGTCGGCCTTGTCGGACTGCACGGCCCGGATGGCGATGCGAACGAGCTGCCAGGGCGCCGGCATGCGGTTCATGGTCAGCACGAGGCCGTAGCGGAACAGCGCCTTGTCGCGGGCCTGGGCGTTGTCCAGCACGGCGACGATCTGGTCGAGCTGGTCGCCCGTGAAGGAGCGGATGCGCGACGGCAGCCGGCTGCCGACCGTGGCGATGCCATCGCGCAGCTTGAGGATGCCATAGAACTCGTGGACGTCGTCCTGGGCGCGCGGCGTGCCGATCCGGAAGGCGATGCGGCGGCGGGCCTTGTCGTCCTTGCCGGCGGCTTCGAGCGCCTCGCCGAGCTTGCGCACCACCGCATCCTGCAGGGTGCGGGCGGCGAGCTCGGCCTTGGCGGTGTCTTTCGCAGCCAGATGCCGCGACACCTCGGCGATATAGGTTTTGGAGTCCTGCGGCGCGATGTCGCCCGTGATCCACTCCCAGATCGGCCCGAGGGAGGCACGCGCCAGACGGCACTCCTGGCCGAAGTCCGGCTCGTCGTCGATGATGAAGGGCTCGACCGGCACGAAGAACAGCCGCGCCGGATTGCCGGCACGGTCCGGCACCGGATCGTCGTCGCGCAGCACCTCGCGCAGGTGGTTGAGCAGCAGATCGGGCTGCGGCAGATGGTCGTGGCCGTTCTGTATGCCGCGCTCGACCTCGGCCATCAGCATGGCTCGGGCCTCCGGGGTCAGCCCACGGAGATACGAACGCAATTTCTCGGAGGCTTGCTCCTCGCCCGCCATCCACGCACCTTGCCCGAACGGAATGTCCTGGCTCGGATATAGGAGCGTCGTCTGAAGAACGCGTTAAGCCGCAGCGCAAGGCCTGCCGCGGACGGGTGCCGCGTCCCGGCGAACGCGCGTCCGACTCAACCCACCGACGTCCAGGTCCCGTCCGGGTTGCGGCAGGCGGTGCCGCGGGCCGTCTGGGGCGTCCCGTCGATATAGATCGTGTGGGTGAATTGGCGGCAGTTGCGGCCGCCCTGGTCGTAGGCCGGCCCCGGTACGATGGTGCCGTAACGTCCCGAATCGGGATTCTTCCAGCTCACCGGGGCGCCCGAGCGGCCGGTCTCCAGCGCCGCCATCTGGGCGTCGTAGGCGCGGCGGCGGTCCTCGTCGTCCATGGCGGCGCCGATGCGGTTGCCGATCAGCCCGCCGAGCGCGGCGCCGACGACGCCGCCGGCCACCCGCGAGCCGGTTCCGCCCCCGGCGACGGCCGAGCCGATCGCTGCGCCGCCGAGCGCACCCAGCAGGGTCCCGGTGTTTTCCCGCGGGCCCGTGCCGGTATTGGGGTCGCCGGCGCAGCCGGCGAGCGGCACGGCCAGCGTCAAGGCGAGCGCGGCTGCCGCCGCCGACGTCACGACATTCATACGGTCCCCCGCGGCTCACCCCGGCCGTGTCGTGCCGGAGGCATCCCCAGCGCCTGCTATGCCGCGAGAATTAGGGCGAAACGAGGGTGCGGGCGGAGAGGCGTCCGGTCGAGAGCGCGGGGCCATGAGGCGGCCGACACAGAGAACGGGATCTCGCAAAAGCAGCAATCGAGAGCCGCCGCAATCGATTGCCCCCTGCCCTCCGCCGCGCCGTCACCCGGCCGGCAGCACCAGCTCGGCGCGCAGGCCGCCGATCGGGGCTGCGGCGAGCGTCAGCGTGCCGCCGTAGAGGCCGGCCAGCTCGGTGACGATGGACAGGCCGAGGCCGGAGCCCGGCTTGGTCTCGTCGAGCCGGTTGCCGCGGCGGGCGACCTGCTCGCGCTCGGCCTCCGACAGGCCCGGCCCGTCGTCGTCGACGACGATGCGCAGCCCCGCATTGGCGCGCCGGTCGGGCGCCGGCGCCGGCCCGGCCTCGATGGCCACCCGCCCCTCCGCCCATTTGCAGGCATTGTCGACCAGATTGCCGACCATCTCCTCGAGATCCTGCCGCTCGCCGACGAAGCGCAGCGTCTCCGGCACCTCGGCGTCGATCACCAGGCCGCGGTCGTGATGCAGCTTCTCCATGGTGCGGGCGAGCGCCGTGACCACCGGCTTCACCTCGGTGACGGTGCCGACCACGGTGAGGCGGGCCGACAGCCGCGCCCGCTCGAGATGGCGGGTCACCTGGTCGCGCATGATGGCGGCCTGCTCGCGCACCTTTCGGGCGAGCGGGTCGTCGCCGCGCCCGGCCGCCTCGTTGACCATCACGGTGAGCGGCGTCTTCAGCGCATGGGCGAGATTACCGACATGGGTGCGGGCGCGCTCGACGATCTCGTGGTTGGCGGCGATCAGCGCATTGGTCTCGCGCGCCAACGGCTCGATCTCGTGCGGGAAGTCGCCTTCCAGCTTCTCGCTGCGGCCGGCCCGGATGGCGGCGAGGCTCTCCGAGATGCGCTTGAGCGGGGCGAGGCCGAAGCGCACCTGGAACATGGTGATCAGCAGCAGCACGGCCGCCAGCATGACGAACGTGATGGCGAGCGCATTGTCGAAGGAGCGGGTCTCCTCGTCGATCTCCTGCGGATCGCCGGCGACCGCCACCAGAAAGCGGCCCTCGTCGCCGAGATCGACGGTTCGCTCGACCAGCCGCAACCGCTGGTCCTCCGGCCCGTCCACATAGGAGCGACGACTGCCGTCGGCACCCGGCGGGAGGCCCTGGTCGACCAGATGCGGCAGGGTCGAGTCCCACAGCGAGCGCGACGAGCGGGTCTCCGGCTTCTGCACGGCGAGCTTGGTGATCTGCCAGTACCAGCCGGACAGCGGCAGCTCGAACAACGGCTCGCCGAGCGACAGCGGCCCGCGGTCGCTGCCCTCCTCGGGCGCCGCGACCTCGGCCACCAGGGTGCGCAGATAGACGCCGAGGCGGCGGTCGAAGGAGCGCTCCACCGCCTGGCGGTAGAGCGACGACAGGCTGATGCCGGTCGCCAGCAGGATGATCACGGTCCAGGCGGTGGCCGACAGGAAGAGCCGCAGCGCGAGCGAGTTGGCGCGCATGACCTCAGGCGTTCTCGGTCGGATTGAGCAGATAGCCCAGCCCGCGCACGGTCTGGATCACGTCGACGCCGAGCTTCTTGCGGATGCGGCCGACGAACACCTCGATGGTGTTGGAGTCGCGGTCGAAGTCCTGGTCGTAGAGATGCTCGACCAGCTCGGTGCGCGACACCACCCGGCCGGAATGGTGCATCAGATAGGAGAGCAGCCGGTACTCGTGCGAGGTGAGCTTGACCGGATCGCCGTCGACCGTCACCCGGCCGGTGCGCGAGTCGAGCCGCACCGGGCCGCACAAAAACTCGCTCTTGGCGTGGCCGACCGCACGGCGCAGCAGGGCGCGGATGCGGGCCAGGACCTCCTCGAGATGGAAGGGCTTGGCCACGTAGTCGTCGGCGCCGGCGTCGAAGGCCTGCACCTTGTCGCTCCAGCGGTCGCGCGCCGTGAGCATCAGCACCGGCATGATGCGGCCGGCCCGGCGCCAGGACTCCAGCACCGAGAGCCCGTCCATCTTGGGCAGGCCGATGTCGAGGATGACGGCGTCGTAGGGCTCGGTCTCGCCCAGATAGTGGCCCTCCTCGCCGTCGGCGGCGCGGTCCACCACATAGCCCGCGTCGGTCAGCGCGGTGGCGAGCTGGCGATTGAGGTCGGGATCGTCCTCGACGACCAGAAGCCGCATGGTCTTGCCTTTCGGATCGCCGGCGGCCGGCTCGTGGTCCGGACGGGAGCGGCCGCGCGATCCTTACGATGAGTGTCCGGCCCTGTCCAAAGGTTCGACCCCTGAACGGCCGCGTCGGTGGATCGGATGGGCTGTTCGGTCCCGCATGGCCGGACCTCGCTTCTCCTGGTCTAGGGTCCGTTGACCAGTGTCCCGGTGGTGGCGTCGACAGTCGCGCGGACCAGCTTGCCGCCCCGCGGCAGCACGGTCAGCAGGTAGACGAGGCGACCGTTCTGCTCGCACAGGCGGGCGCGCAGCAGCTCGCCGTGGCGGGCCTTGACGGCCTGCGCCGCCTTGGCGAGCGGAATAACCGTGGCGGCGGCGCTTTGGGCCCGCTGCTCGGCGCGGGTGAGGCAGCGCAGGCCGCCGCCCGGCGTGCCGCCCGCGCTGGCCGTTGTCCCGTTCCCCTCGGGCTTGGCCGCCGGCACGGCGACCGCCTGGGCCCTCGGCTCCTGGGGTCGCGGCTCGGGGTCGGCCGCAACGGCCGGCACGACGAAGGGCGCCGCAGCCGCCGCCATCAGGGCCGTGCCGAGCGCTACCGCGATCCGTCGCGCCGTCATGCTTTGCCTCGCCGGGACCCGAGTGCCATCACGTTCCGTCTGCTCCGGATCCGCGTCAAGATTACGTCGGCCGGAGGGTTGGCACAGGCACCCGTCCGACGCTCCCCTTGCATGTAGGCAGGCGGCTCCGGACTGCAATGAGTCGCAATAGCGCGGTGGACCGCGCGTGCGGCACCGACCGGCAGCCGGCGGAACGAAGTCGTGATTCGCGTCAAGGTTGTCGTCGGGTCACCATTCGGGCGGAGGGCCTCCGGATGACCATCATCTATATCCACGGCGTCACGGTACGGGACCGGGGCCACGGCGAACGGCTGAAGGACTCGTTCGACCGCTGGCTCGGCCCCAAGGTCGGGATGAGCGGACTGCCCGCCTACGAGCCGGTGTTCTGGGGCGATCTCGCCGCCGATTTCCGCTGGAAGCTGGCGTCGCGGCCGCCGACCTCGCTGCTCGCCGCCGGGGCGCCCGGAGGCGGCGCCTTCGCCGGGCTCGGCAGCCTGCGCGAGGCGGGGCCGCGTTCTCCGCTCGATGCCCGGC
>NZ_JACAAX010000012.1 GCF_013377085.1 Rhodoplanes sp.
CTTTAAGTAATCGGCCTTCTACATAGCTTCGGCGATCGGGTCGGGCGGCGGCGCCTCGGCGGGCTTGGCCGCCTGCGGCTCGACCTTCTTCTCGGGCTCGGCCTTGGCCTTGTCGGGCTTGGGATCGGGCTTCTTCGGCTCGGGGATCGGCATCGGCTCGGCCGAGGCCATCTGGACCTCGGGCTTCTTCTCGACCTTCGGGGTCAATTCCTCGACCGGCTTCGCCTCGCCGACCTTCTCGACCAGCGGCTTGGGCGTCTCGACCTTCTTGGCCGTCTTGATGCCGGCGGTGATCTGCGAGAACTCGCTGGCCGAGATGACGTCGACGGGCAGCGACTCGGCCGGGTTGGCCTCGAGCGGCTTCACCACGAACGTCACCACGCCCCACAGGAGCAGGGTGGCGTGGCCGATCGCCGATATGGTCAGCGCCTTGCGCAACCGCGTCACTGTCCCTGCTCGACCTCTGTGACCAGGGCGACCCGCTTGAAGCCGGCCGCCGAGAGGCGCCCCATCACCCGCATCACGGTGCCGTAGTCGACCTTGCGGTCGCCGCGCACATAGATGCGCTCGTCCATGCCGCCGCGCGCCGACGTCACCGCGGTCAGCTTGGCGACCAGCTCTTCGATCGGAATCTCGCTGTTCTGCAGGAAGACCTTGCCCTGGGTGTCGACCGAGATGGTCAGGGGCTCCTTGTCCTGGTCGAGGCTCTTGGCCTGGCTCTGCGGCAAGTCGATCGGCACGCCGACGGTCAGGAGCGGCGCCGAGACCATGAAGATGATCAACAGGACGAGCATCACGTCGACCATCGGGGTGACGTTGATGGCGCTCATCACTTCGTTGCGGCGGCCCCGGCGCCTGCTCGCGCCTCCGGCCTGCATCATCCCCATCCCGTACCCGTCCCCGTGCCAAGACGACCGCCCGGATCAACCATCCCCGTCCCGGGCGACGCCAGAAAACCACCGTTCTTTCAGCGCCTTGTCACACCGAACGGTCGCCCGCCCGGCGGCGGCGCCTCAGGCCCGCTCGTCGATCTGCCGCGACAGGATCGCGGAAAACTCGTCGGCGAAGCCCTCCAGCCGCGAGGCCTGCTTGTTCACCTCGGAGGAGAACTTATTGTAGAAAATGGTCGCCGGTATGGCAGCCACGAGCCCGATTGCGGTGGCGAACAAGGCCTCGGCGATGCCGGGCGCCACCACGGCCAATGACGTGTTCTTGGACGCGGCGATCGACTGGAACGAGTTCATGATGCCCCAGACGGTGCCGAACAGGCCGACGAAGGGGCTCGCCGAGCCGACCGTCGCCAGCACCAGGAGGCGGCGCTCCAGCCGCTCCACCTCGCGCGAGATGGTGACGTCCATCACCTTGTCGATGCGCATCTGCAGCCCCGCGAAGGAGCGGGTCGACCCCTCGAAGCTGCGTTTCCACTCCCGCATGGCGGCGACGAACAGAGCCGCCATGGAGTGGTTGGGCCGCTGGGCGAGCGAGCGATAGAGTTCCTCCAGCGACTGGCCGGACCAGAACGCCTGCTCGAAGCGGTTCATCGCCGTGCGGGTGCGGTGCAGCAGCAGGAACTTGTCGATGGCGATCGCCCAGACCCACACGGAGCAGGCGAGCAGCCCGGTCATCACCAGCTTGACGACCCAGTGGGCCTGCCAGAACAGCGTGAAGATCGACAGATCGGCAGACACGCCCGGTGCTTCAGGAATCATCGCTTTGTCCAACGCTCTCCAGCTCGGCGGCGGGGCGACGCCGGATGCCGGCCGCCGAACGGCGATGCCGGCCGGAGCGCGACCGTGCTCCTGCCGACCCTGTCCATACGGGCCTGGATGCGAGCCAACCCCATTCCCGGACGTCCGAATCCGGGTGAAACGTGACCAAAAGAGGGCACCGCACCGCCGTCCCGCCGGCCAGTACGACGCGCACGCGGTTAATGCTCGGTAAACGCAGCGAAGATTGGGCAGGTTCTAGAGAGGGACGCGGTCGGGTTACGGCCGAAGGCGCCGCCGATACGCTCGACATCCTTGTCGCCGATGCCGCGCGGCGGCGAAACGACTGGCCGGGTGGGCGTATCCGGGCCGCGACAACGACGAGGCCGCCGCCCCCTCGCGGGAGCGGCGGCCCGATGTCGTCGGCTGTCCGCAGCCGGCAGCGTCTCAGCCTGAACGCATCAGCCCTGCGGCTGGGCGACGTCGGCCGAGGAGTGGCCGCGGCGCTCGTTCATGAACTGGTCGAACTCGGCCTTGTCCTTGGCCATCCGCAGGCGCTGCAGGAAGTCCTTGAACTCGCGCTGCTCGTCCTCGAGCCGCCGCAGCGTCTCGGTGCGGTACTCGTCGAAGGCGCGGTTGCCGCTCGACGGGGCGCCGAACCAGTCGCCGCCCCGGCTCTCCATGCGGTCGCGCATGCGTTCCATCTTGCCCTGCCACCGCGACATGCCGCGGTTGTTCCAGCACATCATTCGTCCGCTCCAGAAGGTGAAGGCGAGCAGCGCCAGGCCGACCGGCCACCAGAACACGAATCCCAGGATGGTCAGTGCGATCCAGGCGCCTGAACCGAGATCGTCGAGTTTCGCTACGAAGGGCATCGGGGCCTCGCGGGTCCTCATGGTGAATGTTAATTACATTTACATAGATACGGCCGGGGCCTGGGCTTGTCAAGCGGCGGGCGGGATCGGAGGGCGCCGATTTGTTCACGAAGGCGCCAGCAGCACGCCGATCCAGGAGTCACAGGAAATGAGGTGGCCCCGCTAAAACGGCGCTGCAAGGGAGGGGGCCAGGACTCTTTGCGCGGCCGCCGTGCCGTGTCGCGTAGGGCGCAATGAGCGATAGCGAATTGCGCCGAAAAGGCACTGAATGCAGCCGCCGAATTGCCCAGCCAATTCCGCATCTCTCCTGTGCAATTCGCTGTCGCTCATTGCACCCTACAGGTTTCACCCCGGCCCGGCGGTACGCAGGCCGAGGCCCTGGAGGTAGACCAGCATGCCGGCCTCCAGCAGCTCCTCGGGGGTCATCGGCAGCGAGCGGCGGGCGTTGTCGCCCCGGCCGAACAGCGCCGCGATGCCGTGCGCCATCGACCAGATGTGCAGCGCCATCATCAAGGCGGGTGGGCGCGAGCCCGCCGGCAGCGTCGCCGTCAGCGCCTCGGCGGCATGACGCAGCACCGCGAACGCGCGGTCGCCGGCGGCGCGCAACTCCGGATTGGTGTCGGGCGGCACGCCGGCCTCGAACATCGCCGAGTAGTAGGCGGGCTCGCTGCGGGCAAACGCCAGATACGCCTTGCCGAGCCGGTCCATGGCGACGCCGGGATTGGGCCGGCCACTGTCCCAGGCGCGCGCCAGGGTCTGCTCGAAGACCTCGAAGCCGCGCCGCGCCACGTCGGCCATCAGCTCGTCGCGATCGCGAAAATGCCGGTAGGGCGCGGCCGGGCTGACGCCGGCCCAGCGCGCCGCCTCGGCGAACGTGAAGCCGGCCGGGCCCTTCTGGGCGATCAGCTCCAGTGCCGCGCGGATGAGCGCTTCCTTCAGGTTGCCATGGTGATAGCCGCGCGGGCCGTCGCGCCCGGCTCCTTCGCGATCGGTTCCGTCGCGATCGGATTTGGACCAGCTCATGCCTTCGACCCGCTCATGTGAAGGAGGCTTACATGAGGGGGCGGGCGGCGTCGATAGCGGCGCGGGCGGTGGGCGGGAGCGCGCGTGCGCGGCGCCGACGGATCGAACCCCGCGCCGTGCCGGACTCCCCAACCGACACGCCGGCGATCGATTCCGCATTCGACAGCCGTCGGCGGCGGCGCTTAGTCTGCAACGCCGACTTTGGGACCACGATTCTACAACCGAGACTCTGCGACGCAGAGACGCGACCGCAATCACCCGACTCGAATTGCCGAGATCGAACGAGGATTCCTCGATGAGAACGACCTTTTGGCAGGCCCTGGCCGTGGCGCTCGGCCTCGCCCTCGCGGGGACCGGCGCCGATGCGCAAGGTCTCGGCGACGCGGTTCGCGATGCCGGCTCGGCCGTGGCGCGGATGCGGGCCGGCAATATCGAGGTCAAGGATATCAGCCTCGGCGGCAAGGATGGCACGTCGATGGTCATCGGCCGCGCCGCCTTCGCCGGCTTCACCCGGGAGGGCGGCACCGTCGTCGCCAACCGCCTCGCCATCGAGAACGTCACGGCGACGGTCGCGTCGCAGACCTGGACGATCCCGCGCGTCACCCTCGACGAGGTCCGGATTCCCGAAGAGCTCTACCGCGCCCTCACCGAAGGCGCGGCGGCGACACGGCCGTGGGCCGACCTGTTCCGCGAGATCGCCGCCGACCAGGCGACAATCGAGACCATCACGGTCACGGACAAGGCGCTGAACAGCGAGCAGGTGCTGAGCGGCTTCGTGCTGACCCGGCTCGCCCGCGGCGTCATCGGCACGGCGCGCCTGACCTCCATCGCTCTGACCTCGGCGCCCGATCCGAAGCAGCCGGTGCGGATGAAGACCGGCGCGGTCCGCTATCAGGATCTCGATCTCGGCGAGGGGTTCCGGGTGCTCGCCGGCGGCGGCGACGGCACCGCGAAGCGCGTGATGACGTCCGCCTCGATCGAGGGCATGGAGATCACCGTCCCCACCGCGACGGTTCGTCTCGGCGCCTACGAGATCGGCGCCGTCACGCTGGCGGTGCCGGCCGAGCCGATGCCGGCCGACCTGAGCGTGCTGGCCGCACGCCTGCAGGCCGGCGAGCAGCCCGATCAGGCGGTCGTCGCCAAGCTCGTGCGGTGGTACCGCGGCCTGCTGCGCGGCCTGCGGGTGGAGACCGTCGCCTTCCGGGACATCGTCGCGACCGGACCCGATGTCGACCTGAAGGTCGCCGGCGTGAGCCTCGCCGGCATCGTGCCGAGCGGCTTCGACCTGTTCGAGATCAAGGGCATCGATTTCAAAACGCCGGACGGCCCGGTCCGGCTCGGCCGCCTGGCGATCGAGAAGGCGAGCTTCGGCGCTCTGCTGGATCTCGGCCTCGACACGGCGGAGTCGGGGAAAGACCCCGAGATCGACCCGAGCAAGATCCTCGACCTGCTGCCGCATATCGGCGCCCTCCGGCTCGCCGGCTTCGACGCCGTGCTGCCGGACGGCCCGGTGACGCTGGGCGGCTTCGACATCGAGCTCGACCGGCCCGGCCGGCTTCCGGAGCGGCTCGCGCTCGCTGTCTCGCGGCTGGCCGTCCCGGTCGTTCCGGGCGACACGCCGGACGGACGCGAGCAGCTCGCCAAGCTCGGCTACAAGGTGCTGCGCGGCGACCTCAATGCGCGGCTGCGCTGGCTGCCGGCCGACAAGGCGCTGGTGCTGGACAACACCTTCCTGGCCATCGACGAGGCCGGCCGCGTCGACACCGCGGTGCGGCTCGACGGCGTCGACCTCACGGCCGCGCTGGCCGACCCGGACCACGCCGACGAGATCCTGGAGGGCCAGGCGAAGCTCGGCGGGATCGAGATCACGATCGCCGATCTCGGCTTTGCGGAACGCTTCTTTGCCGATCTCGCCAAGTCCTCGGGCGCCACCCCGCAGGCGGTCCGCGACCGTCTGGCCACCGAGATCCGGGCCCAGGCGGCCGAGGCGTTCGGCACCGCCGTATCGCCCGCCGCGCTCGACAAGCTCGCGGCGTTCATCCGCCGGCCGGGCAAGATCGTCGTCAAGGCGTCGCCGCGTCCCGGCCAGGTCGTCAAGATGGCGGACTTCGACGCGCTCGGCCCGAAAATCCTCGAGCGCATGCGGATCGACATCGAGATCACGCCGCCGCGCTGAAGCCGGCCCGGCGGGGCCGGAATACCCGGTCGCGGGTTCTGGATCATGCGCGTTCCGGCTGATCAGTTCGGCTGCTTCCCCCCACCCCCGACCCCTCCCCGCCACTCGCTGCGCGAGCGGGGGGAGGGGAGCGAGGCGCTGCGGCTCCCCTCCCCCCGCGAAGCGGCGGGGAGGGGTCGGGGGTGGGGGGAGCCCCGGACGCCGACGTCGATTGTCCTGGACCGAGCTGAACACCCAGGCCCGTATCAAGCCCCCGCCCCGCCCTCCTGGTCGGCCCTCATGGCGAGCCGCAGGGCCTTGGGGATCGGCCGGGCGCGACCGCCGGAGACGAAGGCGACCTTGACGGTCGCCTCGACCAGCACGACGTTTTCGCGCGACACCGTCTGCTTCAGCATGATCGAGGCGCCCTTCACCTCCACGGGCACGGTGGTGATGACAATGACGTCGTCCATGCGGGCGGGCTTCAGGTAGTCGACCTGGAGCGAGCGCACCACGAAGGCGAAGCCGGGCGCCTCGCGGGCCGTCTCCTCAAACAGCGCGCGCTGATCGGCGCCGAGCAGGCGCAGATAGTTGGTCCGCCCGCGCTCCATGAAGCGCAGATAGTTGGCGTAGTAGACGACGCCGGAGAAATCCGTGTCCTCGTAATAGACCCGCACCACCATCACGTGGCGGCCGTCGCGGATCGCGCCGTCGAGGCCCGCCGTCAGGCTGTCGCTCATGCCCAAAAATCCGTCCCTGCAGCGCCACGCGGCGGCGCCGTCCGGTTCGGTTTAGACGCTCGGAATGAAGGCGACAATGTCGGGTCCGGCTCGGGCCCGCGCGGCGCGGCGCCCGTCGAGCGATCGGTGCGAACCTAGGCCCGCGCCTCCTTGACGATGGCGTCGAGGCGGGCCCGCAGCTCGTCGGACTCGTTGTGATACCAGACGCCGCCGAGCAGGCTGCGGAAGCGTTGGTCGGCGACGGCCTCGCGCTCGATGCGGACGATGGTGTCGGGCCCGATGGCGTTCTCCAGGAGGCCGGCGGCGAGCAGCGCCAGCAGGTTCGCGTCGGTCTCGATCTCGAGCACGGCGAGCACCAGGTCGATGGCGCGGTCCGGATTCTGGTCCAGAAGCTGGCGCTCGAACTCGGCGAGCGCATGCCAGTTGGCGTCGCGGTCCTTCTCGGGCTTGCCGTGCTGCTCGACGAAGGCGCGGGCGAGGTCGGGCAGCGGCAGCGCCGAAAAGTCGATCCGCATGCCGGGCGTGTCGCGCGCCGCCTCGTCGGCCCGCCAGGCCCCCTCGTCGGCGATACGGGCGAGCCGGGCCTTCAGGTCGCGGCTCGGGGCCCACCAGTGGATGGCGCCGAGCAGCCAGCGCAGCCGGGCATTGCCGGCCGCCTCCGCCTCGATGCGGTCGATCAGCCGGCCGGCGTGGTTGTAGACCAGCGCGCTCATGAACTTTTCGCCGAGCTGCATCTTGACGCGCTTGTCGGCGTCGGAGGCCAGCACGTGCAGCGCCATGTCGAGGGCTCGGTCGGGCGCGTCATGCGGCAGATGGTCGAAATACAGCGTGGCGCCCCAAAACTCCTCGGTCTGGTCCTTGAGCCCGAGGGTCTGCAGGCGGCACCACAGCGCCGCGAGATCGGCAACCGACATGGCCTCGTAGAGGTCGTCCTGCGCCGCCGTGCGACCCGGTCCCGGCACCGGCATGGTGGCCCAGTGCTTGGCGTCGTCGATGAAGCTCATGACACCACCCCTGTCCGTCGGCGCACTGGTGGCGCCTTCCCGTCAGGGGTTAGTCGCAGCCCGCCGGAAAGGGGTTCGACAGGGTTCGATTTGAATCAAATTTTCCCGGGCGATCAGGGCCTTGGGGCCAACCCGGCGGCCCGGCCTCACTCCTCCGCGCCGGGAAACAGGCCGAACTGGCCGGGGTCGCGGCTGGGCTCGGCGAGGCCGAGATGGCGGAAGGCATGGCCGGTGAGCAGTCTTCCGCGCGGAGTCCGTTGAATGAACCCGCACTGGATCAGGAACGGCTCGATGATCTCCTCCAGCGCGTCGCGCGGCTCGGAGAGCGCCGCCGCCATGGTCTCGATCCCCACCGGGCCGCCGCCGTAGTTGAGCGCGATCACCGACAGATAGCGCCGATCCATGGCGTCGAGCCCGCTGGCGTCGACCTCCAGCGCCAGCAGGGCGCGGTCGGCGACGGCGCGGTCGACCGTGCTCGCCTCCTCGGCATGGGCGAAGTCGCGCACGCGGCGCAGCAGCCGGTTGGCAATGCGGGGCGTGCCACGGGCGCGCTGCGCGATCTCGTTGGCGCCGTCCTGGGTCATCGGCACGCCGAGCACCCGGGCGCCGCGGCTGACGATCAGCTCGAGCTCGGCCTCGGTGTAGAAGTTGAGCCGCACCGGGATGCCGAAGCGGTCGCGCAGCGGATTGGTCAACAGGCCGGCCCGCGTCGTCGCGCCGACCAGCGTGAACTTCGACAGGTCGATCTTCACCGAGCGTGCCGCCGGCCCCTCGCCGATGATCAGGTCGAGCTGGAAGTCCTCCATGGCCGGATAGAGGATCTCTTCCACGGCCGGGTTGAGCCGGTGGATCTCGTCGATGAACAGCACGTCGCGCTCTTCGAGATTGGTCAGCAAGGCGGCGAGGTCGCCCGCCTTGGCGATCACCGGCCCCGAGGTGGAGCGGAAGCCGACGCCGAGCTCGCGGGCGACGATCTGGGCCAGCGTCGTCTTGCCCAGGCCTGGCGGGCCGACGAACAGCACATGGTCGAGCGCCTCCTTGCGGGCACTCGCCGCCGCGATGAAGATCGCCAGGTTCTTGCGCGCCTGCTCCTGGCCGACGAACTCGGCGAGCTTCTGCGGCCGCAGCGTCGTCTCCGCGAGGTCTTCCTCGCGGCGCTCGGGCTGCACCAGGCGGCGGGGCGGGGTGGTCATGCCCGATTCCCCCCGCTTTGGGTCGTACCGCGCCGGCGCCTCTTGCGGTCCCTCCCCCCTTGTGGGGGAGGGACAGGGAGGGGGGTACGCCACGAATGCCGGAGCAAGCTCATAACCCCCCTCCCTGTCCCTCCCCCACAAGGGGGGAGGGAGCAGGCTGCATTCCATGGTCCCCGCATCATGCTTTCGCCAGTCCGCGCGAGCCGTGAGAGTAAGGCCGTCCTCACGTCTCCGTCCCACGATTGTATTTGTTGGGCAGGAGCGCGCCGATCGGCACCACGACGGGGCCGGTCTCGCCCATGATGATGACATGAGCGTCGGGATCGTAGTCGCAGATCAGCTCGCGGCAGCTCCCGCAGGGCGACACCACCCGGATCGTCTGGTCGGCCTCGTGTGGCCTGGGGTGGCGCACCGCCACGATGGTGTCGATGCCGGTCTCGCCCAGATCGGTGACCAGCTTGCCCAGCGCCACCGCCTCGGCGCACACGGCCATGCGGCCCAGATAGGCGTCGAGATTGACCCCGGTGACGATCTGGCCCGAGCGGCTGCGCAGCGCCGCCCCGACCTCCTGCCAGTCGTTGCGGTAGCGCCGCTTGATCGCCTCGGCGGCGGCCGCGATCAGGGCGCGGTCGGCCACCGTCAGCTCCGTCGCTCTCGCATCCATCACTTGGACAGCTCCTTCAGCCCGATCCGGATCAGCTTGGCCGTGTCGGCGCCCTCGCCGGCGCTGCGGACCGCGGCCGCGATGGCGGCGGCGGCCTGCGGCTGGCCGTAGCCGAGATTGACCAGCGCCGACACCGCGTCGGCGACCGGCTGCGGCGCCCGCTTGTCCTCCAGCGCGCCGGAGAGCGTCGCCACCGCCGGATCGATCGAGGCATAGGCCGGCGCCTTGTCCTTCAGCTCGGTGACGATTCGCTCGGCGACTTTTGGGCCGACGCCGGGCGTGCGTGCCACCATGGCCTTGTCGCGCATCGCCACCGCCGTGGCGAGGTCGGCCGGCGCCAGCGTCGAGAGCACCGCCAGTGCCACCTTGGTGCCGACCCCCTGGACGGTCTGCAAGAGGCGGAACCATTCGCGCTCGACGTCGGAGAGGAAGCCGAACAGGCGGATCTGGTCCTCCCGCACATGGGTCTCGATCGACAGGGTGGCAAGCTCGCCCGCCGCCGGCAGCGCCTGCAGGGTGCGGGCCGAGCAGTGCACCAGATAGCCGACCCCGTGCACGTCGAGGATCACCGAGTCCTCGCCGTAGGAGTCGATGACGCCCTTGAGCTTGCCGATCATGCCGAAGGTTCCGGCCGCCCGATGGCGGATACGCCCGCTCTCGGGGTTCCCTCCCCCCTTGTGGGGGAGGGACAGGGAGGGGGGTAAGCCCCACACGTCCGAGCAAGCGGCCACCCCCCTCCCCACCCCTCCCCCACAAGGGGGGAGGGAGCGGAGTGCGGCCGCCGCTCGTCCAAGCACGAACCGATGGTGTGACAGGAAAGCTGGCCCGGCATATGCCTCATGTCCGAATCATGCGCCGGCCGCCTTCAGCAGGGCCGCGCGGGCCACCGCGCTCTGGCGGTGGTGGGCGTGGCAGATGGCGATGGCGAGGGCATCGGCGGCGTCGTGGGTGTCGGGACTCGCCTTGGGCAGCAGCACGGCGATCATCATGCGGATCTGAGCCTTCTCGCCGTGCCCGGCCCCGACAATGGTCTTCTTGATCTGGTTGGGGGCGTATTCGGCGACCGGCAGACCGGCCTGGGCCGGCACCAGGAGGGCGACGCCGCGCGCCTGGCCGAGCTTCAGGGAAGCCGAGGCGTCCTTGTTGATGAAGGTGGCCTCGACGGCGGCCTCGGCCGGGGCAAAATCCTCGATCACCCGGCTGAGCCCGGCATGGATGGTCACCAGCCGCTCCCCCATGGACCCGCGATCGTCGGTCGCGACCGAGCCACAGCCGACGAAGACGAGGCGGTTGCCTTCCACGTCGATGACGCCCCAGCCGGTGCGGCGGAGCCCGGGGTCGATCCCCAGAATTCGAATCGCGGCGCGCATGCGGCAGTCTTACCCGCCGCGGCCCGGCGCGACCAGGGCGTAAACCCCGCGTAAACCGAACCAACAGCCTTTACGGAACTGTCACATGGGAGATTACCACCGCGGCTAGTCTTCCATCCGGAGCCGCCGGAGGATGACCGGGCCGGGCCGGCTCGCGTGAGGAGTTCCATGTCCGTGTCCGTTCAAGCCGCTGCGGCGGTGGCCGCTCCGGCCCTTCCGCGTATTGCGCGTGACCATATCGTTTCGCTCGCCAAGCTGGTTGTCGACTACGCGCTGCAGCCCATCGTCGAGATCAACACCGGATACGTGTACGGCTACGAGGCGCTGATGCGCGGCTTCGACCGCCTCGGCCTCGAGTCGCCGATCGCGCTCCTCGACCACGCCGCCGAGGCGGACGTTCTGGTTGCGCTCGAGCAGATGCTGCACGCCCGCGCCATCGCCAAGTTCGCCAGCCTGCCCGACGCCGCCGGCAAGAAGCTGTTCATCAATGTCGACGGCCGCACCCTGAGCTCCGGCCATCTGATCCTCGGCGCCGTCGCCAAGGTGCTGGAGAGCAAGCAGATCCCCGCCTCGACCCTGTGCTTCGAGCTGTCCGAGCGCTACGACAACGATGCCGAGCCGACCTTCGGGGCGGTGGTCGGCACGCTGCGCACCATGGGCGGCCGGCTCGCCATCGACGATTTCGGGCTCGGGGTCTCCGAGCTCAAGCTGCTCTGCGACTACGGCATCGACTACATCAAGATCGACGGCCACTTCATCCGCGGCATGGCGCAGAGCCAGCGCAAGCGGCTGCTCGTCACCACCATCTCCAACCTCGCCCATGTGCTCGGCATCAGGGTGATCGCCGAGGGGGTGGAGACCGAGGCCGAGTACCTGGCCTGCCGGGAGGCCGGCTGCGACCTCGTGCAGGGCTATTTCGTCGCCCGCCCGACCTGCGAGATGTCGGAAATTCTCGGCACCTATCCGCATGTCGTCACGGCGCGGGCCAAGCACCGGCGCGACCGCAAGACCGACGAGCTGTTGATCCGCAACCAGATGGCGGCCCTGCCGACGGTGGCGATCGACGCCGAGCTGCCGACCGTGTTCGACCTGTTCCGCCGCGCCCCGCAGGAGAGCTTCTTCCCCGTCGTCGACGACGCCGGCGAGCCGCGCGGCATCCTCCACGAGCGCGACCTCAAGCAATACATCTACATGCCGTTCGGGCGCGACCTCCTCAACAACCGCGCCTATCAGCGCCGCGTCTCCTCCTTCGTCACCGCCTGCCCGATCGTCGACATCGCCACCGATGCCGAGCACATCCTCGAGGTGTTCGCCAATGCGCGCAGCAGCGACGGCGTGATCGTCACCGAGAACCTCAAATACATCGGCGTGCTGTCGACGGCGGCGCTCCTGTCGGTGATCAACGACAAGAAGATCCAGCAGGCGCAGGACCAGAATCCGCTCACCGAGCTGCCCGGCAATCTCTCGATCACCGATTTCGTCGCCGTCAACGCCCTCGACGGCGATGCGCTGCGCCATTTCTGCTACTTCGATTTCGACGACTTCAAGCCGTTCAACGACCGCTACGGCTTTCCGCACGGAGACCGTGCCATCTCGCTGTTCGCAACCCTGATGCGGCGCTCGCTCGGCGGCCCCGGCACGCTGCTCGGCCATGTCGGCGGCGACGACTTCTTCGCCGGCTTCCGCAACCGCGCACCCGAGGAGCTGCGCCCCATCCTGACCCAGCTTCTCGACGAGTTCCGCCGCGAGGCGCGAAAGCTCTACGGCGCCGAGGACCAGCGGCTCGGCTTCACCACCGGGCGCGACCGTGACGGCCGCAGCCGGCGCTTCGACCTGCTCCGCTGCAGCGTCGCCGTGCTGGAGCTGCCGCCCGGCACCGTGACCAGCGATCTCGACAAGATCCACGCCGCCATGGCGCAGGCGAAGTCGCAGGCCAAGCACGAGCCGACCGGGGTCGCCTGGCGCGCTTTCACGGCCTGAGCACGATCGCCCCTGCCGTCGCGCCGGCGAATCGGTTACTCCCCGGGAAACCAATCGCGGGGGTATCGACCATGGCGCTGATCAGGACGGAACGTGACGGCTGGATCGGCACCATCGTGCTCGACCACGCGGCCAAGCGCAACGCGCTGTCGAGCGTGCTGATCGACGAGCTCTGCGCGGCGCTCGCGGGATTCCGGGACGACCACGTGCGGGCCGTGGTGCTCCGGGCCGAGCCCGGCGTGAAAGTGTGGTCGGCGGGCTTCAACATCGACGAGCTGCCCGAGGGCCATCGCGACCCGCTCGGCTGGGACGACCCGGTGCGCCATCTGGTACGCGAGATCGCCCGGTTTCCGATCCCGGTGATCGCCATGGTGGAGGGCGGCGTGTGGGGCGGCGCCTGCGAGGTGGTGCTCGCCTGCGACATCATCGTGATCGCCCCGACCGCCAGCTTCGCCATCACGCCGGCCAAGCTGAGCGTGCCCTACAACATTTCCGGCATGCTCACCTTCCTCAACGCGGCGCCCGCCTGCACGGTCCGCGAGATGGCGTTCACGGCGAAGCCGGTCGACGCGGCCCGCGCCTTCGATCTCGGCATGGTCAACCACATCGTGCCGATCGAGGAGCTGGAGACCGTCACGTACGGCATCGCCCGCGACATCGCCGCCAACGCGCCGCTCGCCGTGTCGGTGATGAAGGAGCAGCTCCGCATTCTGGAAGGTGCCCATCCGGTCAGCCCGGAAGGCTTCGAGCGCCTGCAGGGCCTGCGCCGCGTCGTCTACGACAGCAGCGACTACTCGGAGGGGCTGCGTGCCTTCAAGGAGAAGCGCAAGCCGGTATTCGAAGGGAAGTGAGCTTTGCAGGCTGTCGGGTGCGCAAAGGCGCAGAACGCGCCGTACCCACCGATCGGAACCACGTCATGCATTGAATGGTGGGTTACGCGCTGGCGCGCTGACCCACCCTACAGCGTCGGGATTTACGGCGCCTGCAGCACCGTGCGGCAGGCCGGCGGCAGGTCGGCCATGGTCGGGCCGGCGCGCGGCTTCGGCGGCTCCTTGGGCGGCGGCGGGTGCAGCACCGAGGCCTGGAACCACCAGTCGAGCTCCTTGCCGCAACCGTCGCCGGGCGGCACCGGCGGCTGCGGCGTGCAGCCGGCCTCGCCGGCCGGGCAGACGATGCGGACGTGGAAATGGTAGTCGTGCCCCCAATAGGGGCGGACCTTCTCGAGCCAGCCGCGGTCGCTGCCGGCCTCGCGGCACAGCGCCTTCTTGATCGCGGCATTGACGAAGATGCGCTCGACCTCCGGCCGTTTCGCCGCCGTGCGGATCACGCCGAGATGGCCAGGCGTCCACACCGCCGGATCGACGTCCTTGCGGTCGGGCGCGACCACCATGGTGGCCGACGTCTCCTCGCGCTCGCGGCGGGTCAGCTCTCGGTCCGGCATCGGGGTGAGCCAGATGTCGGCGTCGAGCCCGACCTGGTGGCTGGCATGGCCGGTCAGCATCGGGCCGCCACGCGGCTGCGACATGTCGCCGACCAGCAGGCCCGGCCAGCCGACCTTCCTGGCGTCGACCGCCAGCTTCTCCAGCATCGCGACCAGCTCCGGGTGGCCCCAGTTGCGGTTGCGGGAGAGCCGCATCACCTGCCAAGCCGACCCGTTGACGGGGAGCGCGATGCCGCCGGCGAGGCAGCCCTTGGAATAGAAGCCGATCGCGCGCGCCTCCATGGTGGCCGGCGTCGGCTTGCGGCCGAAGAGCTGCTTGGCCGGCGTTTTGGGATCGTCCGGATTGGCCAGCGGCGGCAGCGGCTTCGGATCGACGGTGCCGCGGTCCTGCGCCGTCGCCGAAGCGGCGAGCCCGAGCAGGAGAGCGAGCGTGAGGGCGAGGCGATTCGGCGTCATGCCGGCGAATCTAGCCGATCGCCGCCGCCGGCGGAACGTGCGACCGCGCCGCGAAGGCGGCTTGCAGCCCCTCCCGATAGGTCGGGTAGCGCAAGGTCACGCCGAGCTCGCCCTTGAGCTTGTCGTTCCTGGCGCGCTTGCATTCGGTATAAAAGCTCGCCGCCATCGGGGGCAGCGACTTCACGGCCTCCTCGAACGGCCATTCGGGCGGCGGCTCGCGGCCCAAAAGCGCGGCGGCGAAGACGATCGGGTCGCCCGGCGCGGTCGGCTCGTCGTCGGCGAGGTTGAAGGCGCCGCCGGCGCGCTTGGCAAAAGCCGCCTCGATCGCCTGGGCGATATCGGCGACATGGATGCGGTTGAACACCTGGCCCGGCTTGACGATGCGCCAGGCGCGCCCGCGCTCCAGATTGACGATGGCGTTCTGGCCCGGCCCGTAGATGCCGGCGAGCCGCAGCACCGCCACCGGCACGCCGGTGCGGGCGCCGAGCGCGGTCCAGGCGGCCTCGGCCTCGACCCGTTCGCGACTGCGCGGATTGATCGGTTTCAATTCGGCGGTCTCGTCGATCCAGGCGCCGCCATGGTCGCCATAGACGCCGAGCGTCGACAGCAGCACCACGCTCTTCAGGGCGACCGCCTTTCCGATCTCGTCGCCGAGCGCGAGGAGCACGGGGTCGCCCTGCTCGGACGGCGGCGTCGAGATCAGCAACGCCTCGGCCTCGCGCACCGCGTCGATCAGGTCCGCCGACGGCGCGCTGCCGTCGAACACCAGCATCTCGACCTCGCGGCCGCCATAGTGGCGCGCGGCGTGGTCGGCGGCGCTCTCCGCCGTGCGGGTCGTTCCGACGATACGGTCGAAGCGGGCGCCGAACTCCACCACGTAATCCTGCGCGCAATATCCGAAGCCGAAGCAGATCAGCGTGCTCATGTCGTTCTCACGTTGCAGTCGTCCATTCGTCCCGCACCTGCGGGTCGGTCTCGTCGTCGCGATGCCGGGCAGCGAGCGCGGCGAATTTTTGGGGCGGCAGTAGCCGCGCCAGAGCCCACACGGCGGCGCCGCGCACCAGCGGCGAGGCATCGGCGAGCCGCGCTCGCGCCGCTTCGGCCAGCGAGGCATCGCGGCTGTTGCCGATCGCGACCATGACGTTGCGGACGAACCGGTCGCGCCCGGTGCGCTTGATCGCGGTCTTGCGGAACAGATTTCGGAACGCCGCGTCGTCGAGTTCCGCCAGATCGCGGAGCGCGGTTGCCCTCAGCTCCTCGCGTGCAAAAAGCTTCGCCTCGCGGCCGGCCTGCGCAAACTTGTTCCACGGGCAGGCGGCGAGGCAGTCGTCGCAGCCATAGATGCGGTTGCCGATCAGGGGCCGCAGCTCGCGCGGGATCGGACCCCTGTGCTCGATGGTGAGATAAGAGATACACCGCCGCGCATCGAGCCGGTACGGAGCGACGAACGCTGCCGTGGGGCAGGCGTCGAGGCAGGCCCGGCAGGAGCCGCAGCGATCGGCGGCAGGCTGGTCCGGCGGCAGCGGCAGCGTGGTGAACAGCGCGCCGAGGAACAGCCAGGAGCCGAAGTCGCGCGAGACGAGATTGGTGTGCCGGCCCTGCCAGCCGAGGCCGGCCGCGGCCGCGAGTGGCTTCTCCATCACGGCGGCGGTGTCGACGAACACCTTGGCGTCGCCACTGGCGGCACCGATCAGCCAGCGCGCCAGCGCCTTCAGGCGCGGCTTGATCACCTCGTGGTAGTCGTCGCCCTGCGCATAGACTGAAATCGCACCGCGATCGGGCCGAGCCTGCAGGGTGCGCGGGTCGTGGTCGGGGCCGTAATTGACGCCGAGCATCACCACGGCGCGAACCTCCGGCCACAAGCTGCGCGGGCTTTTCCGCCGCTCCGGCCGGTCGGCGAGCCAGTCCATGTCGCCGTGAAAGCCATCGGCCAGGAATTGCTCGAAGCGCGCGCCGGCCTCGCCGATCCCGTCCGGCGCCGCGATCGCGACGGCATCGAAGCCGAGCTTTCGGGCCTCGGCGCGCAGGGCTGTCAGGAGAGCCGACGAGTCGGTCAAAAATCGAGGTCGGCGTAGGTCTTGGACGGCGCGATCCCGGCATGCATCTCGACCAGCAATGGCCGGAATGACGGGCGCGACTTCACCCGTGCGTACCAGGTCTTGGCCGATTCGTCCTCGTTCCACGGCACGTCGCCCAGATAGTCGACCGACGAGAGATGCGCGGCCGCCGCGATGTCCGCATAGGTCATGCGCGGGCCGGCCAGCCAATCGCGGGTGCGCACCAGCCAGCCGATATAGGCCAGATGATAGCGGATGTTGGAGAGCGCCGCACGAATGGCGTCGATGTCGGGCGAGCCGCCGCCCTGCTTCACGGTCATGTGACGCTTGAACACCCGCTCGGTGACCAGCGGGCCGCTCACCTCGGCGTGGAACTTTTCGAGGAACCACATGGTGAGGCGCCGCACCTCGATGCGGGCCGTCATCTCCTGCGGCAGCAGCCGGTGCTCGCCGAGATCGCCGCCGCGGGTCTCGTCGAGATATTCGGCGATCATGGCCGGATGGGTGATCGGCGGGCGCCCCTCCTCGACCAGCACCGGGGTTGTGGCGGCCGGGTTGAGCACCAGAAACTCCTGGCGGCGCTCCCACGGCTTTTCGTCGGCCAGATGCGGGATCACGCCGTATTCGCCGAGCGCGACGCGGACGAACCGGGACTGCGGGCAAAGCGGCTGGTGGAACAGCGTCGACATCATGGGTTGCGATAGCCACACAAGAAAACGGCGGCGGGCCCCCGGAGGACTTCCGGATCGCCCGGCCGCACCAGGGACGACCTTGCCGTCCGCACGGCGCGCCGGCAAGTCCCGAGGAACAAATCCAGAGTCGGGCGCCTGACGAAACCCATCACAAATGGTCCAGGCCGCCGGCCCGCGGGACGGCGACCGGACCGGTCCGACGCTGAGCCGAGTGTTCGCCCGCCAATGCGGTGAAATCCGGGCGGGGCCAAGTTCCCGCCGCCCCGGCCGTGCCCGAAAGCCGGCCCATGGTGACCGCGGCCCTTGCCGGCCAGCCCCCGTATCTGCGAAAAGCGCGCAGCCGTTCGCGGCGCTCGTCCGTCCCGCCCGTGTCCCGGAGCCGTGCATGCTGCTCGATCTGTTCAAGGCCGCCTTCCTCGGCTTCGTCGAGGGGCTGACCGAATACCTCCCGGTGTCCTCGACCGGACACCTCCTGCTGATCGAGCACTTCTTCGGCTTCGACGACGAGGATTTCGGCAAGACCTTCGCGGTGCTGATCCAGCTCGGCGCCATCGCGGCGCTGCTGTCGATCTATTTCCGCAAGCTGCTGCTGCTCGCCACCCACATGTTCACCGACGAGTATGCCCGGCGCTTCGTCATCTGCGTGCTGGTCGCCTTCCTGCCGGCCGCGATCGTCGGGGCGATCGCCCACGGCTTCATCAAGTCGGTGCTGTTCAATCCGTGGATCATCTGCTTCTCGCTGATCGCCGGCGGCGCCGTGCTGTATGTCGTCGACCAGCTCGACCTCAAGCCGCGCTACGACGAGGCGACCGAGTTTCCGGTGGGAATGTGCCTCGGCATCGGCCTGATCCAGTGCATATCGATGATCCCGGGCGTGTCGCGCGCCGGCGCCACCATCGTGGGCGCCATGCTGCTCGGCGCCGATCGCCGCTCGGCCGCCGAGTTTTCGTTCTGGCTGGCGATGCCGACCATGGTCGGCGCCTTCGCCTACGACCTCTACAAGAACGGCGGCCAGATGAGCACCAACAACATGATCCTGGTCGCGGTCGGCTTCGTCGCCTCGTTCGTGTTCGGCTGGATCGTGGTGAAGACGTTTCTCGGCTTCGTCGCCCGCCACGGCTTCGGCCTGTTCGTGTGGTGGCGCGTCGCCGTCGGCACGCTCGGCCTGATCGGGCTGGCGCTGCTCGGGTAGCGCGACTTTCTGTGATGATGAATTAATCGGACCCGATTTCCGTTCGTCCCCGCGACAGCGGGGACCCAGGGGCGGCTCGACGTGTGACTCCTGGATCCCCGCGTTCGCGGGAATGAGCGGAGAATGGGTCGAGGTCAGCGGAAAGGGCTCTAGGATCGCGCTTCCGTCCGCTTCCGGCAGCGGCGGGTGACGGAAAAAAAGCCGGCCGAGGAAACCCCATGGACGACACGACGGCAACGGCCGCCATCGCACAACGGTACCGGGTCGAGGACGCGCCGCTGTTGCGTGGCGAAGGCCGCTTCGTCGCCGACGCGGCCGCCGCCGACCAGGCCCATGGCGTGTTCGTGCGCTCGCCGCACGCCCATGCCCGGGTGACGGCGATCGACGCCGCGGCGGCGCTCGCCGTGCCGGGCGTGCTCGCCGTGCTCACGGCCGCCGACATGGCGAAGGCCGGGCTCGCCAGCGTCGCCTGGCATCCGCCGACCAACGGCCGCGACGGCACGCCGCTCGTGGTGCCGCACCGGCCTGTGTTGGCCGAGACCGTCATGCATGCCGGCGAGCCGGTGGCGCTGGTGGTGGCGGCGACGGCGCTCGCGGCTCAGGACGCGGCGGATCTGGTCGAGGTCTCCTATGCGGAGCGCACGCCGGTCGTCGACGTGCAGCGCGCCGTGCTGCCCGACGCGCCGTTGCTGTGGCCGGAGGCGCCCGGCAATCTGGCGCTCGACTGGCAGGTCCCGACGCCCGCCGAGGGCGGCGACCCGGCCGCCGTCGACGCGGCCATCGCCGCGGCCGCCCATGTGGCGCGGGTGTGCCACGTCAACCAGCGCATCATGGTCGCCAGCATGGAGCCGCGCGGCGCCACCGGGTCGTATGATCCGGCCACCGACAGCTACACGCTGCGCGCCTGCTCGCAGAGCGCCATCGCGCTGCGCGACCATGTCGCCCGCATCATGAGCGTCGACAAGAGCCGCGTGCGGGTGATCACCGAGGACGTCGGCGGCGCCTTCGGCATGAAGAGCTCGCCCTATCCGGAGTATCCGGCGCTGCTGGTCGCGGCGCGGCTGGTGGGGCGTCCCGTGCACTGGATGTCGACCCGCTCGGAGGCATTCCTCACCGACGCGCATGCCCGCGACTCGATCCTCGAGGGCGAGCTCGCGGTCGACCGGAAGGGCCGCTTCACGGCGCTGCGGCTGCGCACGCTGGTCAATCTCGGCGCCTATGTGGGCCAGTTCGGCGCCCGCCTCGCCACCATCAATTTCAGCCGCTGCGTCCCCGGCATGTATGCGATCCCGAGGATCGACATCGTCGTGCGCTGCGCCTTCACCCACACGACCCCGACGGCGCCCTATCGCGGCGCCGGCCGGCCGGAGGCGAACTACCTGATCGAGCGGCTGGTCGACGAGGCGGCACGCCTCACCGGCCTCGCGCCGGACGAGATCCGCCGGCGCAACCTGATCCCGGCGGCGGCGATCCCGCATCGCACCGCGGTCGGCGCCGTCTACGACAGCGGCAACTTCCCGGCCGTGCTGGAGAAGGCGCTGGCGCTCGCCGACTTTTCGGGCGCCAAAGCGCGAAAACGCGAGGCGCAGAAACGCGGCAAGCGGCGCGGCATCGGCCTGTCCTGCATGCTGGAGCATGCCGGCGGCGCGCCGACCGAAGGCGCCGGGCTGTCTTTCCCGGGCGACGGGACGATCGTGCTGGCGCTCGGCGCCCAGGCGACCGGCCAGGGCCACGCCACGGTGTTCCCGCGCGTCCTCGCCGAGCGGCTGGCGATTCCGCGTGAAAAAATCCGGTTCGTGCAGGGCGACAGTGCGACCGGGGTGGTGAGCAATGCGAGCGTCGCCTCGCGCACCACCACGACCGCGGGCGCCGCACTGGTGCGGGCCGTCGAGGTGCTGCTGGAGAAGGGCAAGAGGCTCGCCGCCGATGCGCTGGAGACGGCCGAGGCCGACATCGTCTACGCCGACGGCACTTTTTCGATTGCCGGCACGGACCGGCGCGTCACCCTGTTCGGGCTTGCCGAGACCGCCAAGGCGCGCAAGGCCAAGGGCGAGATCGAGGACGACCTCGACACCAAGGTCGTCACCGACACGCCGCAAAACTTTCCGAACGGCTGCCACATCGCCGAGGTGGAGATCGATCCTTCGACCGGCGCGGTCGAGATCGTGCGCTACACGGCGGTCGACGACTGCGGCAATGTGCTCGACCACACGCTGGTCGAGGGCCAGCTCCACGGCGCGCTGGCGCAGGGGCTCGGCCAGGCCCTGATGGAGCACGCCGTCTACGACATCGACTCGGGGCAGCTCGTCACCGGCTCGTTCCAGGACTATGCGATGCCGCGCGCCCACGACATGCCGCCGGTGGCCGCATCGGAAGAGAACACGCCCGCGACGACGAATCCGCTCGGCGTCAAGGGCGTCGGCGAGGCCGGCACCACCGGCTCGCTCGCCGCCGTGATGAACGCCATCGCCGACGCGATCCCGGGTCCGGCGGGTTACACGATGGACATGCCGGCCAGCCCCGAGAAGGTGTGGGCGGCGTGCAAGGGCTTGGCGATGACGGCTGGATAGTAAAGAATGCAATCGTGATGCCACTCAAACACAACACAACCTTAGGACCGCCATGTATGGCTGCCCTTGCGAGACTTGACCATGAGAAGGCCAAGACCTACTCCGAAGAAGGTGACACCCGCCACAGAACGGATGACCGCGACTGAACTTGAAAATTTAGCGGCCCGCGCGAAATATGTTGGAAGCAGCCACCATAAAGACGTCCCCGCGTTCGGTGTCGTGCCAAAACCACGACAGGGATCTGTTCGAATCGAAATCGCCCATGGCGAACAGATCGACAATCCAGACTGCACTCTTTGTCCAAGAAAATGGGCGCGAATGCAGATAGAATCTGCGACGGAGCTTTTACGTAAAGGGATCCACCTCGGTCAGGTAAGTCCAGACGCGGATCCAGCATCTCTTCCGGCCCGCGTCTGGGTGCGAGATCCAGATGACAAAAGTATTGTGTACGAGGCCAAGCGACTATCGAGTCCTGTAAATGGATACAAGGCATATCCTCTGACTAACAGACAAGCACGCCATCTCCCCCTCCTGGTTAAATAGATTCTATGACATTACATTGGAAATGGCTAAACGGCGACTTCGACGAAGAGATTGACGCGAAGTTGTTCGGCGCACTCAAGATCGACTTAAATGGTCGAGTCATTACGCGATCTTACGATCGCGTTACTGAAATGGTGCGCGACTCTGTAAACGTTGTGATCTTTCCACTAGCCTTAGCAATTATTAAGAACTGGTGGACATTACTATACGAACCTCGAAAATCCGATGATTATGAGGACAGTTCCGGACTTCGGCATTCACTTGATTGCTACATGAACGGCTTTTGTTTCCCGGCTGTGGCACTTTGGTCTGGGGGAGCCGATACAGTGACTATTGAGCATCCAAACGTTAGTCTTCAGCACTCAAGGTTAGAATTTCTGCCCACCGGATCCTCCTTCACCCATCTGCAGAGGCGCGAAGTCGAGGAAAACTTGTTCGAGTTGATCCAGGCGGTGATCGAACGTGCGCCGAGTGGACCTGCAAGCTGTGAATTATCCGAATTGTGGAATCGTGTACTGAAATCATTTGGAGATGACGAAGAGCGGCAGTATTGCGAGGCCGCTGGGCGACTGGGGGTGGACCCGTACGACCCAGATGCGGAGGACATTTCCGCATTAGCAAACGGACTCTCTGGTCGACTCTTTTCGGATATTTGCGAGGCCGCAACATTACCAGAACTACAAGCGGCGACAGACTGGGCTCGAGAGGGGACGCGTCACTTCGATATTGTCCCAAGTTTAGACGTCTCGCATTTCGGTGCTTTTCCCGAAAAAAACCCGCAGATGAGGATTTGGGAACAGGGCTATGAAGCCGCAAGAACGGCGCGCAAGAAATTAAACCTTGAAGGCGACAAACCTCGGCGCGTAGTCGACAGCATATTTGGCACGGCGGTGCGCGCGGATAGCGCGACGGTTGGTGGCAATCACACGAACGCATTAGAGGGAATAGTTGACCGAAATAATGGGAAAATGAGAATCGCCCTTCCAATGACTTCCGCTAGATTGCGTCGTTCCAGACTATGCCGGGCCTCTTATTTGGCTTGGAAAGCCGCGGAAGGCGATACAGCAGCGGTTACCACCGCAACAACCATAGATCAGCAAGCGAGCCGAGCATTTGCGGCAGAGTTGCTAGCCCCAAAGGACCTCCTTTGGGATCTTGCAGGTCAAGACGGTCTGACCCCCGAGTTGATCGAAACGTTTGCAGAAGAAAACGTGTGTCCAGAGCAAACAATTATTTGGCAGGCATATAATCACCAAATACCTCTTCGTGGTGTCTCTTTGCCCGCAAAAGGGTGAGACGCGGTTTTTCGCGCGCGCCCACGACATGCCGCCGGTCGCGGCCGCGGAAGAGAACACGCCGGCGACGACGAATCCGCTCGGCGTCAAGGGCGTCGGCGAGGCCGGCACCACCGGCTCGCTCGCCGCCGTGATGAACGCCATCGCCGACGCGATCCCGGGTCCGGCGGGTTACACGATGAACATGCCGGCCAGCCCCGAGAAGGTGTGGGCGGCGTGCCGGGGGGTGGCCAAATAGCCAACTGCGAGACGTTTCCTTTACCTCTCCCCGCTGCGCGGGGAGAGGTAAGCCATGCCCTCACGACGCTGCTCACGCCGCTTGCAGCAGCGCCTTCGTGTAGCCGAGGCAGAACGAGAAGAAGCGCTCGCGGCCGGGATCGATGTCGGACAGCGGCACGTGGTCGGGGCAGAGAATTCCGTCGTAGCCGACCTCGCGATAGGCGCGGATGCAGGCCGGCATGTCGACCGAGCCCTCGTCCGGCATCGCCTCGCGGAAATCGAGATAGCCGCCAAAAATGTTGCGGAAGTGGACCATGAAGATGCGCTTCTGGGCCCCGAACTCGCGGATCGCTTCCAGCACGGTCTCGGTCGGCCGCGTCGACATCTCGGCGATGGTGCCCTGGCAGAAGTTGAAGCCGTGATACGGACTCGCCGGCGCCAGCGCGGCGAAGCGGCGAAGGCCGTCCAGCGAGCCGAGCACATGGTGGACGCCGTTGAGGCCGCCGGGCGGATAGGCCGGGTCGTGCGGATGGCAGGCGAGCTTTACGCCCGCCTTCTCCGCGGTCGGCAGCAGCTCGGAGACCAGATACGCGATAGCCCGCCAGCCGTCGGCCTCGCTGATCGCGCCGGCCTCGCTCGCCATCACCTGGCCGCAGGTCTCGGGCGCGCCCTTGGCCTCGACCGGCGAGGCGCCGCCCTGCCCGTCCTCGGGCAGCACCGTGCCCCAGTAGGAGAACCGCGCGTCGGCCTCGGGCCGGTAGTCGGCGGCCCGGAAGGTGCTGCACTGCATGCCGCCGCGACCCTCGACCACGCCGGTGCGGGTGATGCCGACCATGGCGACCGTGTATTTGAGCATCGGCACGCCGCCTTCGGCAGCGGCCAGGATGTTTTGGCGCAACCGTTTCGCGGTTGCCGCGGCCCGCTCGGGCGCCCGCAAGCTGTCGAGCAGGATCGAGCCGACGTCGAGCGCCATGCCGTCGAGCCGCATGCCGAAGCTTTCGATGCGCCGCCGCAGCACCGCGACCTTGGTCGGGCTCCAGCGTCCATCGTCGTCCGCCACCTCGCGGGCGGGCCGCGAGTCGATGACGATGCCGCGACAGCCGAGCTGGGCCGAGAGGCGCAGCCGCGCGTCGGTCGGTTCGATCAGTTGCTCGCCGATATACATCGCCTGCCTCGTGTGGCTCGTGCCGGTCTCAGTCGCGGAAGAAATCGGGATGGGCGGCCCGCAGCGTCTGCACATAGGCGAGCGAGCGCGAGAGATGGTCGCGCAGCCGCGCCTGCGCCTTGCCGGCATTGCCGGCCGCGATCGCCTTGACGATGCGGGCATGGTCGCGGACCACCTCGCCCATCTTGCCGGCGACCGGCAGATGCAGATGGCGGATGCGATCGATATGGCCGCAGCGCGCCCGCACCAGCGCGAACAGGTCGGGGGCGCCGGCGAGCTCCAGCAAGCGGCGATGAAAGGCGCGGTCGAGCACGTCGAAACCGTCGATGTCGCCCGCCGCGGCCCGCACCGCCTGGGCGTCGAGGATCTCGCGCAGCTCCGGCAGAAACTCCTGGTCGGGCGACGCCGCCAGCAGGCGGACCGCCTCCTGCTCGACGGCGCGGCGCAGGAACTGGGTCTGGTGGGCCGCGGCGAGGTCGATCAGGCTGACCCTCGTGGCGCTCTGGGGGACAATGTCGACCAGGCCCTCCTGGGCGAGCCGGATCAGCGCGTCGCGCACCGGCGTCGAGCTCAGCCCGAAGGTGGCCTGCAGCGCCTGCCGGTTGATGGCCGCGCCGGGTTCGAGCTCGAGCGTGACGATCATGCGCCGCAACCGCTCGTAGACCGGCTCGCCCGCGGTCGCGCGGGGCGCGTCGGACTCCCGGATCCTCGAGAGGGGGACGATCGCCAATTCGGTCCTGCCTGCGTGTCCTGCCTGCGTGTTTTTTCTCGCGCGTCGCCGGACGAGCCGGTCGGCCTCCTATAGGCACTGATGCATCAGTTAGTCAATCTGATGCATTACTGATTGACCCGGCCCGGCCCTCGACCTACGAGGGTGGACCATGCCGCCCACCCGCCGGCGAGCCGCCGCCGGAGGGATGGACGGCCCTCGATCACGACGCCTCGACCACAAGCCACTCGACGAAAGACCCCGCCGGGAACAGGCTGCCCCGACAAATGCGCTGCCGACAAGAACCCGCTCCCTCGAAGACCGCTGCTCGAAGAAAACGCCCCCAGACGAACCATCCGGAACGTCCATGGAGATGACGCATGCGTAAGCTTCTCGCCGCCGTCGCCCTGGCCCTGCTGGCCGGGCTCGCGACCGCCGCCGCCCAGACGGGCGCCCAGCCCGTCGCTTGGCCGACCCGCCAGGTCACCATCGTGGTGCCGTTCACGGCCGGCGGCACCACCGACATGTTCGCCCGCATCTTCGCCAACGCCATGCAGCAGAAGACCGGCATGCCCTTCGTGGTGGAGAACCGCGCCGGCGCCGGCGGCAATATCGGCTCGACCGTGGTCGCCCGCGCCGCGAAGGACGGCTACACGCTCTTGGTCGGCACGGTGTCGAGCCATTCGATCAACCAGTTCGTCTACAAAAATATGCCGCACGACGTGGAGAAGGATTTTCAGCCGGTGTCGTTGTTCGCGACCCTGCCGAACCTCCTCGTCGTCAACCCCAAGCTGCCGGTCACCACGGTCGCCGAGCTCGCCGACTACCTGAAGAAGAACCCCGACAAGCTGGTGTTCGGCTCCTCGGGCGTCGGCGCCTCCAACCACCTCGCCGGCGAGCTGTTCAAGATCCGCACCGGCACGACGATGACCCACGTGCCCTATCGCAGCTCCAACGAGATCATGAACAACCTGATCGGCGGCCACATCGATCTCGCCTTCGACAACATGACGCTGGCCTGGCCGCAGGCGAAGTCCGGCTCGCTGCGCGCCATCGCGGTGACCAGCCTCGCGCGCAGCCCGATCGCGCCCGACGTGCCGACCATCGCCGAGACGCTGCCGGGCTTCGACGCCACCTCCTGGCACGGGCTGTTCGTCCCGACCGGCACGCCGCGTCCGATCGTCGACAAGCTCGCCGCCGACGTGAAGGCGATCTTCTCGACCCCGGAGGTGCAGAAGATGCTGGCCGAGGTCGGCGCCATCGCGGCGCCCAACACGCCCGAGGAGTTTTCCGCCTTCATCGCGGCCGAGCGCAAGAAGTGGCAGGAGGTCGTCAAGGCCGCCGGCGTCCAGCAGCCGTGAGGGACGCTCGGTTCACCACCGCTTCGTCACCTCTCCCCGCACGCGGGGAGAGATAAACAGCCTGCCCCTACTTCATCTCCGACACCTGGGCGCCGCGCAGGCCCGCCCGCTCGACGGCGCCGGCGACCAAGCCGCTCGCCTTCACCTCGGCCGTGAAGGTCCGGACGAAATGCAGGCCGGCGTCGCGGTTCTTGGGGATGGCGATGGCGTGGCGCTCCATGCCCCAGCGGCCGTCGAGCACCTTCGAGCCCGGCACCTTCTCGGCCATCTCGAACAAGGTCGCCTTGTTGGTGGCGAAGGCGTCGAGCTTTCCGGCCGCCATCATCTCGGCGGCGAGCAGCACGGTCTCGACCCGCACCACCTCGGCGTTCTTCAGCTCGCGCGACAGCACGCTGTCGGACGAGCTGCCCGTCGTCACGCCGACCCGCACGCCCTGGGCGTCGACCGTGTCGACGGCCGTCACGGGCGAACCCTTCGGCACCAGATAGCCGAGCTCGATGTCGAGATAGGCCGGGCCGAAATCCATCACCTTGGCGCGCGCCACCGAGGCGTTGGTAAAGGCGACGTCGACGGCGCCCGAGGTCACTGCCTCCAACACCTCGGCGTTCTTGGAGAACACCACCGGCTCGTAGGGCACGCCGAGCTTTTCGGCCATCGCCTTGCCGAGCTCGTAGCCGACGCCGCGCGGCGCACCGCCGTCCTTGCCGGCCAGATAGGAGGTCGGGGTACCGGGGTAGAGGCCGGCGCGCAGCTTGCCGGACGGCGCCAGGATAAGCTTCGCCTCGGGATCGGCGGCTGCGAGGCCGCCGGTCGCTGCGAGCATCGCGACGGCGACGAAGGATGCGAAGAGTCTGCGGCTGACGAGGGCCATGCTGCTCACCTGAGATCGGCTGCGAAAATCGGCACGCGGGGGGAATTCCGGCGCAGAGCTTCCGCGATCCTGAGCCGTTCCGCAAGCACCTGCGCCGACCATGCCGCGTCGCGCCGAGGAACCTGCCATGCGGCACGAAGCTGCAATTGGTGATCGCCATCACGGCGGGAAACTACATGCAAGCGGGTCAGTGGATGCCGCCGACCGGCGTGCTGCGCGAGTTCGCCCTGGCCAGCATCGCGGAGCGTTGAAACCGTCTCAATTCGAGCCGGTCAACTCCTGCGCGATCGCCTGTTGCACCTGGGCGCGCGCGGCCATCCGGGCGCGATGCGCGATCACGCCGGGGATGCGGGCCGGATCGACGCCGTCGTCCTCGAGCCATTGCGCCAGCGTGAACAGATACGGGTCGGCGATGCTGTAGCGCTCGCCCATCACCCACGGGCCTCGCAGCATGCGGGTCTCGATCAGCTCATAGCAGGCGCCGACCGAGTCCGGCACCTTGCGCTGCATGTCGGCGAAGGACGACTCTTCATAGGCCCAGCGATGGCCGCGCATCCGGTGCGCGTGGGCGACGTGCAGCGTCGAACACAGATAGCAGTTGAATGCCTGCAACTCGGCGAAGGCGAACGGGTCGTCGAGCGGCGCCAGTTGCGCCTGCGGAAAACTCTGCGCGATGAAGGCCAGCATCGCCGGGGTTTCGGTCAGCACGCCGCGCGGCGTCGCCAGCGCCGGCACCCGTGCTTTCGGGTTGATGGCGAGATAGTCGGCCGACTGCTGCTGGGTGGTGGCCAACGCGATGCGGTGCAGGTCGTAATCCGCCCCGGCATCTTCCAGCGCGATGTGCGAAGCCAGGGAACAGGTGTGCGCCGCGTAGTAGAGCGTGAACATCGGATGCATCTGGGGTTCGGTCGAGGGGCGTCGTCCGCCACCCTATCAGCGGTTTGCGCGACGACAAGCACTGGCTGGATCGCATGGTCGGGCTGGCGCGGGTCTATTCCGCGACCGCCACGGCAGGACTACGGCAGCGCCCGCCGCCGCCTGCAGCAGGGCAAACAGACCGATACGACGGGGCGCCGCACCTCCGTTGCCGGACCCGTGAATTGCGAGGCGGGGCCGAAGCGGTAACTTGGTACGCTGCCCCGGCCGACGGATCGGCGGCCGCACAGGGCCGGCACGGAGACGACGCATGCTGACGAAACGCGATCTTCTGTGAACCGCCGCGCTCGGCGCGCTCGCCGGGTCCACGCTGGCGGCCGGATCCGTGCAGGCGCGGCCGCCGGGCCGCTCGGGCTTCTTCAAGGCCAGGGACATCGCCGAGGCCGGCCTCATCTACGGCCTGCCGATCGTGATGAATTACGGCGTCATGCACGAGTTCGCGGTCGACACGGCGTCGCCGCAGTTCAAGGCGCCGTTCAACCAGCTCCACAACGAGGCGCGTCTTCACCTGGCAACACACGACCGTCGTCACGCCAAACAGCGACACGCCCAATTCCAGTGTCTGGATGGATCTGCGCGCCGAGCCGATGGTGCTGTCGGTGCCGGCCGTCGATCCCAGGCGCTGCTACGCGGTCCAGCTCTGCGACGGCAACACCTACAATTTCGGGTATGCCGGCACGCGGCCCGACGCCGATGCGGGCGAGCTGCTCGCGGACGCAGATCTCGTCCGGGCTCGCCGGCGCGAACTGCAAGGCGAAGTCGAGGAATTCGAAGAAATTCCGCTTCACCGGTCGCGCCCGCGCATGACGGTTCCTATGCATGGCAAGCGATGTGTGCATGCCGTAGCCCGCGCGCGGGGAGAGGCTTTTGGGACGGCGCCCCGAGCAAACCCGTCACGCCCCCGAAAAATCCGGCTTGCGCTTCTCCATGAAGGCGCGGCGGCCTTCGACATAGTCCTGGCTCTCGAAGCAGGCGTGCACCAGGGCGGCGCAGCGCCCGAGGTCCCGGGCCGACTCGTCCTTCAAAGCCTCGCCGATCGCCACCTTGGCGGCCGCGATGGTGAGTGGCGCGTTGTCGGCGATCATGCCGGCATAGTCGCGCACATAGGTGTCGAGATCGTCCTGCGGCACCGACCGGTTGACCAGGCCCATCTGGTGCGCCTCGGCGGCCGAGAACTGCCGGGCCGTGAAGAGGATCTCCTTGGCGAAGGCGGGGCCGACCAGGTCGACCAGCTTCTTCAGCCCCGCATAGGCGTAGCCGAGCCCGAGCTTGGCGGCCGGCACGGCGAAGCGGGAGTTGTCGGAGCAGATGCGCAGGTCGCAGCACACCGCCAGCGCGACGCCACCGCCCAGGCAGTAGCCGCGGATCATCGCCAGCGTCGGCTTGGGGAACTCGTAGAGCAGCGTCGAGGCGCGATCGACGGCGGCGTTGTAGCGTTCGTAGGCGTCGGTATTGGCGCGCTCGTCCTCGAACCTGGAGATGTCGGCGCCCGACACGAAGGCTTTTCCGCCGGCGCCGGTGAGCACCACGACCCGCACGGCGGGGTTGTGGGCGAAGCCCTCCAGGATGGTCCCGGCCGCCTCCCACATGTCGAGCGAGACGGCGTTGTGCCGCTCCGGATTGTTGAAGGTCAGCGTGCCGATGCCGTCCTCGATCGTGGCCAGCATCTTGTCGGTCTGCGTCATCGTCTCCCCCGTTCCGGCACCGGCCGGACTCCTGCAAAGCATTCATTCACCCTCCCCTGGAGGGGGAGGGTCGGGGCGCGCCACCGGCGCGCTCCGGGGTGGGGTGAAGCCGCAAGCTCGGCTTCGCCGATCACCCCCTCCCGACCGGCCTGCGGCCGGCCGACCTCCCCCCTCCAGGGGGAGGTGAAGAAGCGGATCGCCGGCGCCGTCCCTCTCAGATCGCCCGCGCGACGCGCAGGGCCGAAATCTCCTCGGCGCTGAAGCCGAACTCGTGAAGAATCTCGTCGTTGTGCTCGCCGCGCGCCGGCGGCGGGCTCGCCAGCCGGTTCGGCGTGCGCGACAGGGCGAAGGGCTGGTCGACCAGCGCGAGCGGCGACTCGGCGCCCTCGACCGGCCGGGCGATGCCGAGATGGCGCACCTGGGGGTCGCCGAACACCTTGTCGATGGTCAGGATCGGCCCGCACGGCACGCCGGCCTGGTTGAGCTTGTCCACCCAGTCGGCACTGGTCGCCTGCCGGGTGCGGGCCGTGATCGCGGCGTTGAGGGCGACCCGGTTCCTCGAGCGCGCCGCACCGCCGGCATAGTCCGGGTTGTCGAGGAGCTCCGGCGCACCCAGCGCGTGGCACAGCCGCTCCCAGGTGGCGTGCCCGGCGGTGGCGATGTTGATGTAGCCGTCGGCGGTCTGAAACACCCCGGTCGGGATCGAGGTCGGGTGGTCGTTGCCGGCCTGCCGGGCCACCTCGCCCTTGACCAGCCAGCGCGCCGCCTGGAAGTCGAGCATGAAGATCTGGGCCTGCAGCAGCGAGGTCTCGACGCCCTGGCCCTCGCCCGACACCTCGCGCTCCAGGAGCGCCACCAGGATGCCCATGGCGCAGAACAGCCCCGCCGTGAGGTCGGCGATCGGGATGCCGACCCGCACCGGCCCCTGCCCGGGCAGCCCGGTGATCGACATCAGGCCGCCCAGCCCCTGGGCGATCTGGTCGAAGCCCGGTCGCCCCGCATAGGGCCCGGTCTGGCCGAAGCCCGAGATGCTGGCATAGACCAACCGCCGGTTGACGGTTCGCAACGTCGGATAGTCGATCCCCAGCCGCTCCTTCACGTCGGGACGGAAGTTTTCCACCACCACGTCGGCCTTGGCGGCGAGGCGGCGGAACGCCGCGAGCCCCGCCTCCGATTTGAGGTCGAGGGTCAGTGCACGCTTGTTGCGGTGCAGGTTCTTGAAGTCCGGCCCGTCGCGCGGACCACCCATGTCCTCGCCGATGGCGAGATGGGCCGGGGTCTCGATCTTGACGACGTTGGCGCCCCAGTCGGCGAGCTGGCGCACCGCCGTCGGTCCCGCCCGCACCCGGGTCAGATCCAGCACCGTGAACCGGGACAGGGCCGTCGAGGCCTGCTGGTGCGGCATTCGCGAGCTCTCCGTCACGTGTCGCGGCGACCTGGAGCGTTCTCGAACGAAGAACGCGCCCTGGCCGCCGCGGCGCAGACCATCCCCGATGCCGCGGCCCTTGTCCACCGTCGCGCCGCGCCGGCGGGCGGCACGGCCGGGCGATACGGCCGCAGGCCGGGCGCTCGCCTTCGCGCCGGCGTTCTGTTAGAGGCGTGCGGTCGCGTCCGGGGCGCGGCGGCCCGTCCTCATCCTGCAGGAGTGCCAGGACCCAGCATGTACGATCGGCTGCGCGTGGCCTCGGAGGCCTTCGACCGAAAAATCGGCTGGCACCGTGTCGGCTTCCTGGTGAGCCTCGCCGTCATCGTCGCGGCCGCCGTGGTGCTCTGGCGGATGCTGCACGGCATCGACCTGCACGAGGTGATCGAGGCGCTGCGGGCCATCTCCTGGCGCGACATCCTGCTGGCAGCCGGCTTCGTCGCCGCCGGTTATTTCACCCTGACCTTCTACGACGTCTTCGCGCTGCACGCGATCGGCCGCGGCGACATCTCCTACCGGGTCGCCGCGCTCGCCGGGTTCACCAGCTACGCGGTCGGCCACAATGTCGGGGCGAGCGCCTTCACGGGCGGCGCGGTGCGCTACCGCATCTACTCGCTGCACGGGCTGTCGGCCATCGAGGTGGCCAAGGTGTGCTTCGTCGCCGGCTTCACCTTCTGGCTCGGCAACGCCACCGTGCTGGGGCTGGGCATCGCCCACGCTCCGGAGGCCGCCTCCGCCATCAACCAGGCGCCGACCTGGATCAACCGCGGCCTGGCGATCCTGACCCTGCTGGCGCTCGCCACCTATGTGGGCTGGGTGTGGCGGACCCCGCGGGTGATCGGGCGGAGCAACTGGGAGGTGACGCTGCCGGGCGGGCCGCTGACGCTCCTGCAGATCGGCATCGGAATCGTCGATCTCGCCTGCTGCGCCGCCGCCATGTACATGCTGGTGCCGCACGAGCCGTATATCGGATTCGTCACCGTGGCCGTGATCTTCGTCGCGGCCACCCTGCTCGGCTTCGCCAGCCATTCGCCGGGCGGGCTCGGGGTGTTCGACGCAGCCATGCTGGTGGCGCTCTGGCAGTACGACAAGGAGCAGCTCCTGGCCGGGCTGCTGCTGTTCCGGCTGCTGTACTATCTGGTCCCGTTCGCGCTGGCGCTCGGGATCCTCGGCGGCCGCGAGATCTGGCTCGGGGTCCAGCGCTCGCGCGCGGCGGCGGCTCACGCCCGGCCGGCCGGCGAGCGCAAGAAGCACCGCCCCGGCTGACCGCGACGACGGCCAGTCGCGGCAGACCGGCACGACGGCTTTCAGGAACGGCGGCGGCATGACGTTCGCGCAGGACGATCAGGGAGCTTGGGGGCAGGCACGCCGGCAGGTCGCAACGATCGCGGCCGGTCTCCGGCGCGTGCGGCTCGTGCTCCCGGCGGCGGCCATCGCACTCGCGACGGCCGTGCTGGCCGGCGAGATCCGCGTCGTCCCGGCCGTGATCGTCTTCGCAGCGATCACGCTCGGCGTGCTGCTCGACATTCGCCGCGCGGCGGCCGCCCGCGGGGCCGGGGCCGAGGTGCTCGGCCGACGCGGCGATGCCGACGACCTGGTGGTCGACGCCGCCATCGCGGGCGTGCCCGACCCGGTGATCGTGCTGGAGCGCGGCGGCCTGGTGCGGGCCTTCAACCGGCGCGCCGTCGAGGTGGCGCCGGCCCTCGCCACCGCCCGCCCGCTGTCCTTCGCGCTGCGCCATCCGGGCGTGCTGGAGGCGGTGCGCCGCGCCGCCGAGGAGGGCGGCACGGTGCGGACCGAGATGTTCCAGCGGGTGCCGGCGGAACGCTGGTGGGAAGCCGTGATCGCCCCGGTGCGGTTGCCGGCCGGGCCCGACCCGCGCAACGGCGAGCGCCTGCTGCTGGTCGCCTTCCACGACCTGACGCCGCTGCGCCGCTCCGAGCAGATGCGGGCCGATTTCATCGCCAATGCCAGTCACGAGCTGCGCACCCCGCTCGCCTCGCTGTCCGGCTTCATCGACACGCTGCAGGGCCCGGCCCGCGCCGACACGGCGGCGCGCGAAAAATTCCTCGGCATCATGCGGGCACAGGCGAGCCGCATGGCGCGGCTGATCGACGACCTCCTGTCGCTGTCGCGCATCGAGCTCAAGGCCCATGTCCGGCCGGAAAGCCCGGTCGACCTCGTGCTGCTGCTGCGCCAGGTGGCCGACGGGCTGCAGCCGATCGCCGGCGAGCGCGGCGTCGCCATCGCGTTCGACCCGCCGCCCGAGCCCGTCACCGTGGCGGGGGACCGGGACGAGCTTCTCCGCGCCTTCGAGAACCTGGTCGAGAACGCCCTGAAATACGGCGCCAGCGGCGGCCGGGTGGAGCTCGCCATCCTGCGCGAGCCGGGCCTGCAAGGCACCGAGGTCGCCGTCTCGGTGCGAGACTACGGTCCGGGCATCGCGCCGGAGCATCTGCCGCGCCTGACCGAGCGCTTCTACCGGGCCGACGTCGCCGAAAGCCGCGCCCAGGGTGGCACCGGGCTCGGCCTCGCGCTGGTCAAGCACATCCTGCAGCGCCATCGCGGCCGCCTCGGGATCGACAGCACGCCCGGCGCCGGGGCGACCTTCACGGTCCGCCTGCCGATTGTGACAGGATCGCCGTCTGCGACTAGAATTGACGGTATTTCAGCGTCTTAGACTGTCATCCAACTGTCATTAATTGCTCATAGAACAGTGACCGGCCCGGCGTAAGACAAGCCGTGCTGTCGACCGGTGGTCGTGCCCCCGCGTATGGCCGGCCGACAGTCGAGACCGTGTGGGCGGGACTGAGCCCGCCACCGACGATCCAGCGAACGGGCGGACCGGCGACGCAGGCGAGGCCTGCCCCGGACGGTTCGTTTTCGACAGGAGAGACCCCTTGAAGTTGTACCAAGCCCTCATCGCGGCCGGCGCGCTCGTCGCCGCGTCCGTCGCCCCCGCCGCGGCCGCCGACATCTCGGGCGCCGGCGCCACCTTCCCGTATCCGATCTACGCCAAGTGGGCGGATACGTATAAGAAGGAAACCAATATCGGCCTGAACTATCAGTCGATCGGCTCGGGCGGCGGCATCAAGCAGATCCAGGCAAAGACCGTCACGTTCGGCGCCACCGACGCGCCGCTCACGGGCGACCAGCTCGCCAAGGACGGCCTCGTCCAGTTCCCGATGGTGATGGGCGGCATCGTGCCGGTCATCAATCTCGACGGTGTCAGCCCCGGCGATCTGGTCATCGACGGCCCGACGCTCGCCAAGATCTTCCTCGGCCAGATCAAGACCTGGGACGACCCGGCGATCAAGAAGCTGAACCCGACCGCCAAGCTGACGAGCCAGGCGATCGCCGTCGTCCACCGCTCGGACGGCTCCGGCACCACCTTCAACTTCACCGACTATCTCGCCAAGGTCAGCCCGGACTGGAAGTCCAAGGTCGGCTCCGCGACCTCGGTCGAGTGGCCGGTCGGCATCGGCGCCAAGGGCAACGAGGGCGTCGCCAACAACGTCGCCCAGACCAAGGGCTCGATCGGCTATGTCGAGTACGCCTACGCCAAGCAGAACAAGCTGACCCACACCAAGATGATCAACAAGGACGGCAAGACGGTCGAGCCGGAGATGAAGTCGTTCCAGGCGGCCGCCGCCAGCGCCGACTGGAACTCGGTCCCGGGCTATGGCGTGATCATCACCGAGCAGGCCGGTGCCGGCACGTGGCCGATCACCACGGCGACCTGGATCCTGATGCACAAGCAGCCCACCGATCCGGTTGCCGCCGCCGCCGCCCTGAAGTTCTTCGCCTGGGCCTACGAGAAGGGCGACAAGATGGCGGAAGACCTCGACTACATCCCGATGCCGCATACCGTCGTGCAGAGCGTCGAGAAGACCTGGGCGGCCGAGATGAAGGACGCCGGCGGCAAGCCGTTGTTCGGCGCCTCGCACTGATCGCTCCAAGGCACCTCGGGAGGAGGCCTCCGGGCCTTCTCCCTCGCGCCCGACGGACCTCCACCTTAATATGACCGGCCGATCGCCGCATTGCGGTCGAGCTGCCGTGACGGGCTCCTCGGTGCCCGCCAGTCGTCGGGAGGCCCGCATCATGTCTCAGCGGAGATTGCCAGTGGTCGATATCGCAATGGGTGACGCACCGGCCGCCACGTCAGCCCCGCCCGACCGATCCGGAGTCCTGGTCCGACTCAGACTGACCAACGCGACGTTCCGGGGCCTGACCTTCGGCGCCTCCATCACGGTGCTGATCATTCTCAGCGGCGTCATCATCGCGCTGGTCGAAGGGTCCCTCCCGGCGCTTCGCCATTTCGGATTCGGCTTTCTGGTCAGCGAACGCTGGAACCCGGTCACCGAGAATTTCGGTGCGCTGGCGCCGATCTACGGGACGCTGGTGACCTCGATCATCGCGATGGTGATCGCGGTTCCGTTCGGGCTGCTGATCGCCGTGTTCCTGACCGAGCTGTGCCCGCCGTGGCTGCGGCGGCCGATCGGCATCGCGATCGAGCTGCTCGCCGGCATTCCGAGCATCATCTACGGCATCTGGGGCCTGTTCATCTTCGCGCCGTTCCTGCAGCGGACCCTGCAGCCGGCGCTGATCGATCTGTTCGGCCCGATCCCGGTGCTGTCGAACCTGTTCGCCGGGCCGCCCTACGGCATCGGCATCCTCACCGCCGGCCTGATCCTCGCCATCATGGTGCTGCCGTTCATCACCTCGATCTCGCGCGACGTGTTCGACGCGGTGCCGCCGGTGCTCAAGGAGGCCGCCTACGGGCTCGGCTGCACCACCTGGGAGGTGGTGCGCCACGTGGTGATCCCGTTCGCCCGCGTCGGCGTGACGGGCGGCGTGATGCTCGGCCTCGGCCGGGCGCTCGGCGAGACCATGGCGGTGACCTTCGTGATCGGTAACGCCCACCGCATCTCGGCGTCCGTGCTGGCGCCCGGAACCACCATCTCGGCCTCCATCGCCAACGAGTTCACTGAGGCGCTCGGCGACCTCTACACCTCGTCGCTGGTTTTGCTAGGCCTCATCCTGTTCGTGATCACCTTCATCGTGCTGGCGATCGCGCGCTACCTCCTGATGCGCATCGAGCGCCGGATCGGGTGACACCATGACCCTCTACGCACGACGACGCGCCGCCAACGGCATCGTCATGAGCCTGTCGCTCGGCGCCACGGTGGTCGGCCTCGGCTGGCTGGTGCTGGTGCTCGGGGCCCTGCTGTGGAACGGCTTCGGAAGCCTGTCGCTCGCGGTGTTCACCGAGATGACTCCGCCGCCGGGCGCCCAGGGCGGCCTGCTCAACCCGATCATCGGCAGCCTGATGATGTCGGCGGTGGCGGTCGCGATCGGCACGCCGATCGGGATTCTCGCCGGCACCTACATGGCAGAGTACGGGCGCTACTCGTACCTCACCAGCGTGGTGCGCTTCATCAACGACATCCTGCTGAGCGCCCCCTCGATCGTCATCGGCCTTTTCATCTACGAGGTGGTGGTCCGGCCGCTCGGGCACTTCTCCGGCATCGCCGGATCGCTCGCGCTCGCCGTGCTGGTGATCCCAGTCGTCGTCAGAACCACCGAGGACATGCTGCTGACCGTGCCGCGCGAGCTGCGCGAGGCGGCCACCGCGCTCGGCCTGCCGCGCTCGCACGTGATCGCCAACGTGTCGTACCGGGCGGCCCGCGCCGGGATCATCACCGGCATCCTGCTGGCGATCGCCCGCATCAGCGGCGAGACCGCGCCGCTGCTGTTCACGGCCCTCAACAACCAGTTCTTCTCGACGGACATGACCGCGCCGCTGTCGAGCCTTCCGGTGGTCATCTTCCAGTTCGCCATGAGCCCCTATCCCGACTGGCAGAAGCTCGCCTGGGCCGGAGCACTGATCATCACGTTCGCGGTGCTCGCTCTCAGCATTTCGGCGCGCGCCCTGGCGGCAACGAGGAACACGCAATGACGTCCATCGATGTCTCGAGCAGCATGAGGTCGACCACCCCGATCGTCGGAAGCCAAGCCGGCACGGCGGGAAACCTCGACGAGAAGGTCTCGGTGCGCGGGGTCGACTTCTACTACGGCGACAACCGGGCCCTCAAAAGCATCTCGGTGCCGCTCTACGACCGGCGGGTCACCGCCTTCATCGGCCCGTCCGGCTGCGGCAAGTCGACCCTGCTGCGCATTCTCAACCGCATCTACGATCTCTATCCGAACCAGCGCGCCGAGGGCGAGGTGCTGCTCGACGGCGAGAACATCCTCAATCCGGGGCAGGACCTCAACCTGCTGCGGGCGCGGGTCGGCATGGTGTTCCAGAAGCCGACGCCGTTCCCGATGTCGATCTACGAGAACATCGCGTTCGGCATCCGGCTCTACGAGTCGCTGTCCAAGGCCGATCTCGACGGCCGCGTCGAATCCGCCCTCAAGCGGGCGGCGCTGTGGAACGAGGTGAAGGACAAGCTCAGCCAGAACGGGCTCAGCCTGTCGGGCGGCCAGCAGCAGCGCCTCTGCATCGCCCGCACGGTCGCGGTGCGCCCCGAGGTGATCCTGCTCGACGAGCCGTGCTCGGCCCTCGACCCGATCTCGACCGCCAAGATCGAGGAGCTGATCGACGAGCTCAAGAGCGACTACACGATCGCCATCGTGACCCACAACATGCAGCAGGCCGCGCGGGTGTCCGACCGCACGGCGTTCATGTATCTCGGCGAGCTGGTGGAGTTCGACACGACCAGCAAGATGTTCACCTCGCCGGTCGACCAGCGGACGCAGGATTACATCACGGGACGGTTCGGCTGATCGCAGCCGCGACCGCCACCGTCCGGAGCCGGCGGCCCGCCGGGCTCTCCCACGAGAACAATCAAGGGTGACGTCCATGGTGGACCACACGCACAAGGCCTTCGACACCGACCTGCAGGATCTCGGCCGCATGGTCGCCGAGATGGGCGGTCTCGCCGAGCAACAGATCAGCGACGCGGCCGACGCGCTCGACCGGCGCGACCTCGCGGCCGCCCAGCGGGTGATCGCCGGCGACGCCCGGATCGACGCGCTGCAGCGCGAGGTCGAGGACAATGCGATCCTGACGATCGCGCGGCGCCAGCCGATGGCCGTCGATCTCCGCGAGGTGGTGGGGGCGCTGCGCATCTCCAACGACCTCGAGCGGATCGGCGACCTCGCCAAGAACATCGCCAAGCGGGTCGTCGTGCTCGACAGCGAGTTCCGCTCCCAGCAGGTGATGCGCGGCGTCCAGCACATGACCGAGCTGGTGCTGTCGCAGATCAAGGACGTGCTCGACGCCTATGCGCGGCGGGACCTGCAGAAGGCCGTGGCGGTGTGGCGGGCCGACGAGGAGGTCGACTCGGTCAACAACTCGCTGTTTCGCGAGCTCCTCACCTACATGATGGAGGACCCGCGCAACATCGGCATCTGCATCCATCTGCTGTTCTGCGCCAAGAACATCGAGCGGATGGGCGACCACGCCACCAACATCGCCGAGACCGTCTATTACATGATCGAGGGAAAGGCCCTCACCGACGAGCGCCCGAAGGGCGACACCACCTCGAGCACCATGGTTCCGTTCGACGCCTGACGACGGCGATGCGCGGTCGCCCTCGCGGCCGCGCCGGCTCCCTAATGGAAGAGACACCGGATGGCCGCGCGCATTCTGATCGTCGAGGACGAAGAGCCTTTGACGCTCCTCCTGCGCTACAATCTCGAAGCCGAAGGCTACGCGGTCGACGCGGCCGGCCGCGGCGACGACGCCGATCTGCGGCTCAAGGAGAGTCCGCCCGACCTCGCCATCGTCGACTGGATGCTGCCCGGCCTGTCCGGCATCGAGCTGATCCGGCGGCTGCGCGCCCGCACCGAGACACAAGCGCTTCCCGTCATCATGCTGACGGCGCGCGGCGAGGAGGGCGAGCGGGTGCGCGGCCTCGCCACCGGCGCCGACGACTACATCGTCAAGCCGTTCTCGGTGCCGGAGCTCTTGGCGCGCATCCGCGCCCTGCTCCGCCGCACCAAGCCCGAGCGGGTCGCCTCGGTCCTGACGGCCGGCGACATCGAGCTCAACCGCGAGAAGAAGCGGGTCGCCCGCAGCGGCCGCGACGTGCCGCTCGGCCCGACCGAGTTCCGCCTGCTCGAGTTCCTGATGGAAAATCCCGGCCGCGTTTTTTCACGCGAGCAGCTTCTGGATCGGGTGTGGGGCAGGGACGTCTACATCGACGAGCGCACTGTCGACGTGCATGTCGGCCGATTGCGCAAGGCGCTCAACCGCGGCCAGCGATCCGATCCGATCCGCACCGTGCGCGGCGCCGGCTACGCCCTCAACGACCGCTACGGCGCCGAGGCGTAGCGCCGCCTCGGCGGACGAGCCGGCCCGGCCCGGTGTGCGCGGACCCGCTCGGCTTTCAGCGGAACTCGTCGCCGGCCCACGCGGTGCGGCGGATCGCCCGCGGCGTATCGCCGTAGGCGTGGCGGAAATTCCGGTTGAAGGTCGTCAAATCGGCGAATCCCACCGCGAAGGCGATGTCGCCGACGCGCAGATGCGCGCAGCCCGGATCGCGCAGCATCGCCATCGCGCGTTCGAGCCGCGCCGCCGTGACGAAGCGGCTGAAGCTGGTTCCACTCTGCTCGAACAGAAGCTGCACGTAACGCTCCGACACGCCGTGGCGCCGCGCGACCTCTCGGGCCGACAGGGTCATCCGCGACAGGTTGGCGGCGACGTCGTCCCGCATCGCGGCGAGCCGCGCAGCCGGGATCGCACGCGCGGCCGCGCGGTCGCGGGTGTCGTCGTTCGGTCGCGCCGTGAACGCGATCAGGTCGATCAGATGCGCTTCGACAAGCCGCCCGAGCTCGGGATCGGCCGGCGGCCCCACTGTCCTCAATCTGTCGATATACGCGATCAACAGCCGCACGGCGTCGTTGGAACGCCGCAAATGGCAGAAGCGCTCGTCGAGCCCCGGCGCCGCCCGCCGCAACGTGTCGCCGTCGACGCGGAGCCCGATGATCCGTGCGCGGTCTTCGAAGTCGTAGCGCCCGGAGGCACCGTGGAACCCGATCGCGCCGCCGCCGCGTTCCTCGAGATCGATGAAGTCGCCGCCGGTTTCGTGCGGTGCGATACGCATCCTTCCACGCTCGGCGTAGAAGAACGTGAAATCGCCGTTGCCGTCGTTGGCGAGCGCGCGGGTCCGGCAATAGAGGCCCGGGGGCGAGCTGGTGCTCCCGATCTCCGCCCGGCCCAGCCGGACCACGTTGATCGCCGCCGCGACGGTGCACCGGTCGCGCAACTCGACGTTCAGCCGCATGAACTGACGGCCGATCACCTCGACCCAGACCGGCAGCCGGTCCTCGACGGACAGCTCGTCGGTGGAGAAGCTGAAAACCGCGGCTTCCGGCATGGGGCCTCGTCGCGTCTGATCTTTGATTACTAGTCATACTGTATCATCGCCCACGTGATTTGATAGCTCGGCATCCGCCGATGCGCATTGCGGTCTTTGCCCGATCCGACTGCGCAATTTGCCTGGTCGGCGCTGCGCGGCGCTTGTCGTTGTGACACCCGCGCAACAACGGTGATCGAAACGGTCGAGACTGCGGCACGCGCCCGAAACCCTTCGGCCCGCGCCGAGACGGCGCGGGGCCGGATCATCAGGATGCCTGCGAACAGGTCGCTCGGGCGGCCGGTCGCCGGATACGGAGCCGGCACGTTCACCGCAGGAGCCAGTTCCGATGAACCGACCCATGCCGAGCAGAGACCTTCGCACACTGACGACTGCGCTCCTGACCGCGTCGGCGCTGGTGCCGCTGGCGGGCGTGCCCGGCGGTCCGGCATTCGCGGTCTGCACGATCGTCGGTGGAGGATCGATCGGCAATCTCGCGTCGAACGCCACCGCGACCTGCACCGGCGCCGGCGACCCCAACGCCATCGCCACCGCGGCGGGGAGCAGCAACGTCACGATCAACATCGGCGACGGCACGGCGGCGACGACCTTCGCACCGGGGGCCGGACCTGCCGCCGCGATCTACCTGAACGGTTCGCCGAACGCGATCGTCACTGTGACGAACAATGCGGAGCTGATCGCGGGCGGCAGGGTGGCGATTTGGGGTCTGAACGACACCAACGACGCGACCGTGACGATCGCGGCCGGCGGCCTCGTCTCCTCGACCAACATCCCGGCGATCCGGTTCGATGGTACGGCCGGCACGCCGCTCTCCGGACTTGATCTCAGGATCGACGGAACGGTCAGCTCGAACTTTCCGGCCGTGGTTCTCACATACGCCGTCGACGCACTGATAACGGTCGGCGCCACCGGCTCGGTCGGCGCCACCGGCGTCGGCGGCACCGGCATCATTCTCGGCGTCGGGGCAAACAACAACACGGTCTCGATCTCGGCCGGCGGCCTCATCGAGGTATCGGGCGGGCTCAACACCGGAGTGAGCGTCAGCGGCGACGGAAATCTCATCGTGGTCGGCGGCACGATCAAGGCGATCGCCTCCGACAGCACCGGCGTGAGCGTCACCGCCGGGGCCGCCGGGAACACGATCTGGGTGCTGCCGACGGGTTCCATCCAGAGCGCGTATAACGCGGTGAGCCTCGGCAATGGCGGCAACGCGGTCGTAAACGGCGGCACGCTCACCAGCACCAACCCGGGCCAACCGACCATTCAGGGATCGAGCGGCAGCGACATCGTGATCAACAGCGGCCTGATCAGCAATCTCGGCGGGGGCGTTGCCATCGATCTCGGCGGCGGTGCCGATACGTTGGAATTGCGCGCCGGCTACCAGATCGTCGGTGCCGTGCTGGGCGGCGGTGGCGAGAACCTGCTGCGGTTCGGCGGCGACGCGAACGCCACGTTCGACATGACCAAATATGGGCCGGGCAAGCAGTACCAGGGTTTCTCCATTCTCGAGAAGCAAGGAGCCTCGACCTGGGTCCTGACCGGCGACTCGAACACGACCTCCGAGCTTCGGATTCAGCAGGGCGCGCTGCTCGTGAACGGAAACCTGGGCAACCTGTCGAACGTCGAGGTCACCGGCGGCATTCTGGGCGGCAGCGGCACGGTCGGCAGCACGACGATCCATGCCGGCGGCACGCTCGCGCCGGGAAGCTCGATCGGCACCCTGACGGTGAACGGGACGCTCACCTTCCAGCCCGGCAGCGTCTATCAGGTCGAGGTCTCGCCCGCGGCCGCCGACCGCACCAACGTGACCGGCGCAGCCACGCTGGCCGGCACCGTCGCGGCGAGTTTCGCACCCGGCAACTACATCACCAGGCATTACACCATCCTGAGCGCGGGCGGCGGCCTTTCGAGCACGAAGTTCGACGCGCTCGCGACCACCAATCTGCCCGTCGGCTTCACCGCGGCGCTGAGCTACGGCGCCAACGACGTGTTCCTCGATCTGACCGGCGCGCTCGGCGCGCAGTCCGGAGCGTTGCCGATCAACCAGACCAACGTCGCCAATGCGATCAACGCCTATTTCAACAACGGCGGCGCGCTGCCGCCCGGTTTCGTCGGCCTGTTCGGGCTCGGCGGCGGCAATCTCGCCAATGCACTCGCCACCCTCGACGGCGAGGCTTCGACCGGCGCGCAGCAGGCCGGCATCCGGCTCACCAACCAGTTCCTCGCGCTGATGCTCGATCCCCTCGCCTACGACCGGAATGCCGCTGCGTCAGGACGCGTCGCGTTCGCGCCGGCCGCCGAGGCTTCGGCGTACGCCCCGCAGCCGCGCACCATCCGCGAGGCCGACAGCACCTTCGCCGCGGCGCTGAAGGCGCCGCCGGCGACTCCACTCGCACCCGCGCCGGCCTTCACGATGTGGGCGGGGGCGTTCGGCGGCACCAGCCGCACCGACGGTGACCGCTCGACCGTCGGCTCGAACGATCTCTCCGCCCGGACCGCCGGCTACGCCGCCGGCATCGACCATCGGCTGTGGCCCGACACGGTGGTCGGCTTCGCGCTCGCCGGTGGCTCCACCGATTGGGGACTGGCGCAGGGTCTCGGCGGCGGCAGGGGCGACGCGTTCCAGGCCGGGCTGTACGGGTCGACGCGCGTCGGCGACGCGTATCTGGCGGCTGCGGCAAGCTACGCCCGCCACTGGATGGAGACCAACCGCACCGCCTGGGCGGCCGACCGCCTCACGGCCCGGTTCGATGCGCAAGGCATCGGCGGCCGTCTCGAGGCGGGCTGGCGGATCGCGACGGCGATCGGCGGCATGATGCCGTATGGCGCGGTGCAGATCCAAAGTTTCCACACGCCGGCCTACACCGAGGCGGACCCGACCGGAGGCGGCTTCGGTCTGAGCTTTCGGGCACACGACGCGACCGCCGCACGCTCCGAGGTCGGCGCGCGGTTCGAGCATCGCGTGGCGCTTTCGGAGTCCGTGTTGGTGGCGATGCAGTCGCGGGTCGCCTGGGCGCACGATTGGGTGAGCGATCCGACCGCCACGGCGGTGTTCCAGACGCTTCCGGGCGCCGCTTTCGTCGTCAACGGCGCCGTGCCGGCCGCGGATCTGGCGCTGGTCTCGGCCGGGATGCAGGTGCATTTCGCCGGCGGTTGGTCGGTGGTGGGCCGCTTCGACGGCGAGTTCGCTGACGGCGCGCGGACCTTCGCGGGCACCGGCTCGCTTCGGTACGCATGGTGACGCCCGCGAAGCGGGCGAAAGCGCCCGACCGAGGCTGTTGCTCCGGGGCGCGCCGACGGCGAACTCGGAATCCAAAGCCTTCGAGTATCTACGTGAACTCCGCGGCTCGCGGACCTGCGGTTCGCGAGCCGGAACGACTGCTCAGGTAGCGCAGTTCAGGTCCGCGCCAGGCGCTTGTCGCGGCGCCGATCGACCGGCTGGTAGGCGATCCGCGAATGGTAGCCGCAATAGGGCCCTTCCGAGGTGCGCCCGCCGCAAAAGAAGAAGTCTTGCGTGCCGGGGTCGCCGACCGGCCAGCGGCACTTGCCTTCGCCGAGCTCGAGCAGCGTGCAGCGCTGGCCCATCGGGACCACGTTGCCGACCGCGTCGACCTCCTGCTCGTAGTCCACATCGTAGGAAGGGGCGCGCGCCAGCGCCGTGTTGCCCCGCATCGCCGGCCGCGCCACGCGCAGCATCGGGGCCGCCGCCCGAGGCTTACGCTGCCGCGGCACCGCCGCCGCCGGGCTCTTGGCCCGTCCGGACAGGCCCAGCCGATGAACCTTCCCGATCACAGCATTACGTGTGATCCCACCGAGCTCGACGGCGATCTGGCTTGCGGAAAGACCGTCGTTCCAAAGCTTCTTGAGAAGTTCCACGCGCTCGTCGGTCCACATATGTTCCTCTTCGCCTCGCCGCGAACGGAACCGCCTCGCAGAATCCACCAACGCCGCCGGGGGTGCCTCTCCACCAGCGGGTACGCAGAACAGTAGTGAAATCTAGAGGGCAGTCCGCCGCACGAGATATCGTATGTCAGCGATTAAAACGCTACTATATCGCGCGAGTCCCGCGCAAGAGTCCCCAGTATTGCATCCACAATTCATGGCCCTTTCGAGTCCGATTTCGCTTGCCTGCGTGTCTTGACGGATACGGTGGATGCGGTTGACACCGCGACGCACACACATAAAATGTCTCCAGAGTGCCGCCCTTGGAGGCGGCACATTTCATTTCTGGAGGCGGCACATCTCATTTCGTGTGCCGCGAGAAGACGATACGGCCATGTCGCATCTCCTGCCGACCTATGCGCGCGCCGACCTCGCGTTCGACCGAGGTGAGGGTGCGTGGCTCGTCTCGACCGACGGCGAGCGATACCTCGACTGCCACTGCGGCGTTGCCGTCAACGCACTGGGCCACGCGCATCCTGCCTTGGTCGCGGCCCTGCAGGCACAGGCCGCCAAGGTGTGGCACGTCTCCAACCTGTTCCGCGTTCCGGATGCCGAGCGCCTGGCGGCGCGGCTGTGCGAGGCGACCTTCGCGGACCTGGTGTTCTTCTGCAATTCGGGCGCCGAAGCGATGGAAGGTGCCATCAAGGTGGCACGCAAGTACCACGCGGCGAGCGGCCATCCGGAGCGCGTGCGCATCATCACGTTCGAGGGCGCCTTTCACGGCCGCACGCTGGCCACGCTCGCGGCCGGCGGCCAGAAGAAATACCTGGAAGGCTTCGGCCCGGTCGCCGGGGGCTTCGATCAGGTGGCCTATGGCGACCTCGATGCGGTCAAGGCCGCGATCGGGCCTGAGACCGCCGCCATTCTGGTCGAGGCCGTGCAGGGCGAGGGCGGCGTGCGGGTCGGAACGCCGCAGTTCCTCCGCGGCCTGCGCGAGCTGTGCGACGCCAACGGGCTCTTGCTGGTGTTCGACGAGGTGCAGACCGGCATGGGCCGCACCGGCCCGCTGTTCGCGCATCAGCGCGTCGGCGTCGCGCCCGACGTGATGGGCATCGCCAAGGCGCTCGGCGGCGGCTTTCCGGTCGGTGCCGTGCTCACCACCGCCGAGGCCGGCAAGGGCATGACGCCCGGCACCCACGGCTCGACCTTCGGCGGCAATCCGCTCGCCATGGCGGTCGGCAATGCCGTGCTGGACGTGATGCTGGCACCCGGCTTTCTCGAGGCGGCGCAGCGCAAGGCGCTGCTGCTCAAGCAGCGGCTCGCCGAGGTCAAGGACCGGCACCCGAGCGTGATCCGCGAGGTGCGTGGCGAAGGCCTGCTGCTCGGCCTCGCCTGCGTGGTGCCGAACGACAGGATGATCACGGCGCTGCGCGACGAGAAGCTTCTCGCGGTCGGGGCCGGCGACAATGTGGTCCGCATCGTGCCGCCGCTGATCATCGACGAGGGCGAGATCGCCGAGGCGGTCGATCGCATCGACCGGGCCGCGAGCCGGCTGGAGAAGGCCGCCGCGGACGAGCACCAAGCCGTGCCGACGAAGAGGACGCCCGACGACACCCCCAGCTTGGAAGGGATCAAAGGGTGAGCGAGGTCCGTCATTTTCTCGATCTGATCGACATCCCGGTGGCGGAGCTGCGCGGCATGCTCGACGCCAGCCGGGCCATGAAGAAAGCCCTGAAGACCGCGCCGAACGGCCAGCCGGCGCCGCTCGCCGGCAAGATGCTGGCGATGATCTTCGACCGGCCGTCGACCCGCACCCGGGTGTCGTTCGACGTCGCCATGCGCCAGCTCGGCGGGCAGACCATCGTCCTGAACGGCAGCGAGCTGCAGCTCGGCCGCGGCGAGACGATCGCCGACACCGCCAAGGTGATGTCGCGCTATGTCGACGCCATCATGATCCGCACCCTCGACCACGCGCGCGTCGAGGAGCTGGCGCGCGAGGCGACCGTGCCGGTGATCAACGGCCTCACCAAGCTGTCGCATCCCTGCCAGGTGATGGCCGACGTGATGACGTTCGAGGAGCATCGCGGCCCGATCCGCGGCCGCCGGATCGCCTGGACGGGCGACGCCTCCAACGTGCTGACCTCGTGGATGCACGCGGCCGAGCGCTTCGAGTTCGAGCTCGCCGTCGCCACCCCGCCCGAGCTGGCACCGAAGCCTGCGCTGGTCGAGTGGGTGAAGGCCTCGGGGGCCGCGATCCGGATCGGCAACGATCCCGAGGCGGCGGTCGCCGGCGCCGACTGCATCCTCACCGACATGTGGGTGTCGATGGGCGACGAGGACGGGGCGCGCCGCCACAACCTGTTGAAGCCTTATCAGGTCAACGAGCGGCTGATGGCCAAGGCCGCGCCCGGCGCCGTGTTCATGCACTGCCTGCCCGCCCATCGCGGCGAGGAGGTCACGGCCGGCGTCATGGACGGACCGCAATCGGTGGTGTTCGACGAGGCCGAGAACCGCCTGCATGCCCAGAAGGGCATCTTGGCCTGGTGCTTCCAAGCCGTCGCGCAGTGACTATCTAGGGCGGACGGCACCGCCCCAGGCGGATGCGGTCGCGTTCCCGGCCGGCGGTCTCCGCCGGTCGATGTCGCGTGTCCGGTCGCGATGCCGCGTGTCCTGTCGCAAGGAGTCCGATGAGCCAGATCAGCATCCCGTCCCGCGAGCCCGGCGAGGTTCCGGTCGACGACACCGTGGTTCCGTTCGAGGTGGCGGCGCTCGACGTGCGCGGCCGCACCGTGCGGCTCGGCGCCATGGTCGACGAGATCCTCACCCGCCACGCCTATCCGACCGTGGTGTCGCGCCTGCTCGGCGAGGCGATCGTGCTGACCGTGCTGCTCGGCTCATCGCTGAAATTCGACGGCCGCTTCATCCTGCAGACCCAGACGGACGGGCCGGTGCGCATGCTGGTGGTCGACTGGCGCAGCCCCGGCCTGGTGCGCGCCTATGCCCAGTTCGACGCCGACGCCGTCGCGGCCCTGAAGAGCCCCTCCGACACCGACCTGCTCGGCCACGGCCATCTCGCCATGACGATCGACCAGGGCGCCGACATGAACCGCTACCAGGGCCTGGTGGCGCTCGGCGGCGGCACCCTGGAGGAGGCGGCGCACGAGTATTTCCTGCGCTCAGAGCAGATCCCGACCCGGGTCCGGCTCGCGGTCGCCGAGGAGTACTCGGCCGCCCAGGGCGGCCCCCGCCGTCGCTGGCGGGCCGGCGGCCTGCTGCTGCAGTTCCTGCCAAAGTCGACCGAGCGCATGCGGACCGCGGATCTGCATCCGGGCGACGCCCCCGAAGGCTCGGCACCCCATGCCGTGCCGGAGGACGACGCCTGGGTGGAGGGGCAGGCGCTGGTCGAGACCATCGACGACCTCGAGCTGCTCGACCCGGCGCTGTCGACCGAGCGGCTGTTGTTCCGGCTGTTCCACGAGCACGGCGTGCGGGTGTTCCGCGCCGTCGAGGTGGCGGCCAAGTGCTCGTGCTCGCGCGAGCGGGTGAAGGGTATCCTCGAGAGCTTCTCGACCGAGGAGCGCGCCGCCATGGTCGAGGACGGCCGCATCGCGGTGACCTGCGAGTTCTGCAACGCCCGCTACGCCTTCGCGCCCGAGAGCGTGATCGGGGCGGAGGGCGAGGCGGAGGGGTAGGCGCCGCGGCGGACCCGGGTCACCTCTCCCCGCGCGCGGGGAGAGGTCGGATCGCGCAGCGATCCGGGTGAGGGTGCGCCTCCGTATCCACGAGACGCCCCCTCACCCCGACCCTCTCCCCGCAAGCGGGCTACGGGATGCACAGATCTCGTTTTGTCGAGACCATCTGGTGGTACGGCAAAAAGAGCGCCTTCCCCACCGTCGTCATCGCCGGGCTTGACCCGGCGATCCATCATCCTGCGAACAAAGCATTTTTGCGAAAATCGATGGATGCGCGGGTCGAGCCCGCGCATGACGCTCTCATGCATGGCAAGCGATGTGTGCATCCCGTAGCGCACGCGGGGAGAGGGAGAGCCGGCGCCGTGCAAAACCTCAATTCACCGTGCGGGGCTGCTGACGGGGGGCGTCGAGCGAGAAGGTCGGGATCGCGATCTCGAACCGCTCGCCGCTCTCCGACGCCATCTGGTAGGTTCCGGTCATGAAGCCGGAGTCGGTCGTGAGCGGCACCCCGCTGGTGTATTCGTAGCTGGCGCCCGACACCAGCACGGGCTGCTCGCCCACCACGCCGGGCCCGCGCACCTCCTGCAGCCGGCCGAGCGCGTCGGTGATGCGCCAATGGCGGCTCTCGAGCTGCACCGTCTCGGCGCCGTAATTGGTGATCTCGACGGTGTAGGACCAGAAGAAGTACCGCTTGTCGGCCGACGAGCGCTCCGGCAGGAAGCGCGGCGTCACCTTCACCTCGATGTCGCGGGTCCGTGCAACGAACATGGGCTCCTCGCCGAACGGGGCTCTTCGCCAGAGGCGGCGCCCCGATTCGGGGAGCCCGCCCCTTATACCCCGCGGACGGCTGCCGGACGAAGCGGCTGCAACCCGCCCCGCCGGCATCGCGGACCTTCGTCCTCGGATCGCCCCATTGCGTCGCAATATTCGCCGCCGGCATGGTAAGCAGGCGGCGCGGCGGCGCCGTACCGGGCCCGGACGCCCTCGGCGGCCACCCCGATGCCGTACCGCCGCCGGACGCTGTCGACCATGGACGAGCCCATGCCGCCTGCCCCGACCGAACGGGATCTGCGCCTCGACCTGTTCCGAGGCGTGGCGCTCTGGCTGATCTTCCTCGACCACATTCCCTCGAACGTGGTGAGCTGGATCACGCTGCGCAATTACGGCTTCAGCGACGCCACCGAGATCTTCGTCTTCATCTCCGGCTACACGGCCGCCTTCGTCTATGGCGCCACCATGCAGGAGCGCGGCTTCGTGGTGGCGAGCGCACGCATCCTGCGGCGCGCCTGGCAGGTCTATGTCGCCCACATCTTCCTGTTCACCATCTACATGGCCGAGATCGCCTATGTCTCGGCGAGCTTCGAAAACCCGCTCTATGCCGAAGAAATGGGCGTGTTCGAGTTCCTGCGGCAGCCCGACGTCACCCTGGTGCAGGCGCTGCTGTTGAAGTTCAAGCCGGCCAACATGGACGTGCTGCCGCTCTACATCGCGCTGCTCGCGGCCTTTCCGCCCTATGTCTGGCTGGTGCTCCGGGCGCCGACCGTCGCGCTCTTCGTCACCGTCGCGGTCTACGCGGCCGCCTGGCAGTTCGAGCTGAACCTGCCTGCTTATCCGAGCGGCCATTGGGTGTTCAACCCGCTCGCCTGGCAGCTCCTGTTCGCCTTCGGCGCCTGGTGCGCGCTCGGCGGCATGACGCGCATCGGCCCGTTCACGCGGTCGCCCTGGGTGGTCGGCCTCGCCGCCCTCTATCTCGCGATCTCCTTCGCCATCGTGCTGACCTGGTACGTGCCGCCCTGGACCCGTTACGTGCCGAAATGGCTCGCCGAGTGGATGTACCCGATCGACAAGACCAATCTCGATGTCCTCCGGGTCGCCCATTTCCTCGCCCTCGCCGTCCTGACGGTGCGGTTCGTGCCGCCCGACTGGCCGGCCCTGCGGTCGCGCTGGATGCGGCCGGCGGTCATTTGCGGCCAGCATTCGCTCGAGGTCTTCTGTCTCGGCGTATTCCTTGCTTTTGCAGCGCACTTCGTCATGGCGGAGATTTCCGACGGCATCGCCATGCAAGTGTTTGTCAGTCTTCTCGGCGTTATGCTTATGATCGCAGTGGCGGCCCTGATGAGCTGGTACAAGCAGATCGAAGGTCGCCATGCCGGATCGGGCGCGAAACGCAGCCCCGACCCGGCCGGGAGCTCGACATGACCCGCGTGGTCCTCACTCTCCTCGGCCTGATCCTCGCCGGTCCTGCGCTGGCCGGAACGGAGATGTTATGCCAAGTGCCCGAGGGGCTGGTTCAGGCGGATTTCGCCATGCCCCGGGTGGCCGCGGCCCTCGCCGCCAAGCGCCTCGAGGTGGCCGTGATCGGCAGCGCCTCCTCGGCCCTGGTGAGTCCCGGCGGAGCCGGCAAGTCCTATCCGAGCCGTCTGGAGACCGCGCTGGTCGCAGATCTGCCGGGCGTCGCCGTCCGGGTGAGCACCTACGCAAAACCCCGGCAGAGCGCCGCCGAGATGCAGCGCGAGATCGCCGGGATCCTGGCGACCCAGAAGCCGGCGCTGGTGGTCTGGCAGACCGGCACGGCCGACGCGATCCGCGGCGTCGACCCGGACGAATTCCGCACCGCACTCGAGGAAGGCGTCGATGCGTTGCAGGCGGGCGGTGCCGACATCATATTGATGAACATGCAATTCAGCCCGCGCACCGAGTCGATGATCGCACTCTCCTCCTACGCCGATGTGATGCGTTTCGTCGCGATGCAGCATTCCGTCAATCTGTTCGATCGCTTCGCCGTGATGAAGCACTGGAACGAAGCCGGCGTGTTCGACCTCAATGCCGCCACCAAGAAGCTCGACATGGCCGAGCAGGTGCATGACTGCTTCGGGCGACTACTTTCCCGACTTGTGGTAGAAGGGGCTGCCTTGACAAGGCAGGGCGAGAAGGCAAACGATTAAAACATGTCCCGTTCAGTTCTTCCCTGGCCGCGGGCCGCCGGGCTCGCGGCGTTCCTCGGGGCTTTCCTCCTCGGTCCTGCAATACCGGCATCCGCCACGGACGCGGGGCCGCCCTGCCGATCGCAGTCGGATCTGACGCGCTTCGCCGATCGGCTCGCGCGCACCGCCGACCGGATCGCCAAGCGGCAACCGCTCACCATCGTGGCGCTCGGCTCGTCCTCGACGGCCGGGGCCGGCGCAAGCTCTCCCGACGCCTCCTATCCGAGCCGGCTCGCGGCACGGTTGCACGAGACGCTGCCGGACCAGCCCATCACGGTGCTCAACCGCGGCGTCAACGGCGAGGACGTGCAGGAGATGCTGGCGCGGTTCGAGGCCAGCGTATTGGCTGAAAAGCCTGATCTGGTGCTGTGGCAGACCGGGACCAACGCGCTGCTGCGCGGCCATTCGCTCGACACGGTGCGCACGCTCGTCAGCGAGGGTGTGGCACGCTTGAAGGCGCTCGGCGTCGACGTGGTGCTGATCGACCCGCAATACGCGCCCGCCGTGCTGGCGAAACCGCAGGTTACCGCCATGGTGGCCCTGCTCGCCACCATGGCGCGCGACGGCCATGCCGACCTGTTTCCGCGCTTCGCCGTGATGAAGCGCTGGCACGAGATCGAGAACATCCCGGTCGAGACCTTCGTCGGGCCGGACGGGCTGCACATGAACGACTGGAGCTATGCCTGCTGCGCCCGACTGCTCGCCGATGCGATCACCGAGGCGGCGACGCGCCCCTCGACCATGGCCTCCGCGCCGAGCACGCGGCCGGCGCTCCGCCCGGCGCCCTGACCGGATCGGATTGATCCGCGACCGCGTCGGACTTGGCGCAGCGCATCCGCGGGCCTATCTGCAGAGACGGCTCCCGAAGGGGTGACTCCCGACGGGGTGACTCCCGACGCGGCATCCCGTGCACGGGCGCAAGAGGGTCTGCGATCGCGATGTCCGAGATCCGGCTGTCCGACGTCTCCGCCCGCGCCGCGTCGCGCAGCGTGCGCCGCGGCATCGCGGTTGTCGTCGCGGTGTCGACCGTGCTGATCGCGGCGACGCTCGCGCTGTGGGCCGTCTGGGGCCCGGCCGTGTTCTACGAGGTGATCCTGGCCGGGATCGCCGCCTGTTTCTGAGGAGCCCCCCGTGTCCTTCCGCGTTCCCCGCCTCGCTCTCCTGGCCGCCGCCTTCGGGCTCGGCCTCGTGCTCTGCCTCGGGCTGGTGCTGGTGGCGACCGGGCGCTTCAACGGCGGCCCGGCGGGAGCGGCCGTGATCGGCGGGCCGTTCCGCCTGACCGACCAGGACGACAGGCCCATCTCGGACACGGATCTGCGCGGCAAGCCGTTCCTGATGTTCTTCGGCTTCACCCATTGCCCGGACGTCTGCCCGACGGCGCTGTTCGAGGCGTCCGAGGTGCTGCGCGCGCTCGGCCCGGAGGCGGACCGCACCGCCGTGCTGTTCGTCTCGGTCGATCCGGAGCGCGACACCCCGGCCGTGCTGAAGGACTATCTGGGCAGCTTCGATCCGCATCTGCGCGGCGTCACCGGCACGCCCGACACCATCGCCGCCGTCGCGAAGGCGTACCGGGTCTACTACAAGAAGATCCCGCTCGAGGCCGGCGACTACACGATGGATCACACCGCCATCGTCTATCTGATGGACAAGCAGGGCCGCTTTGTCGCACCGTTCAACATGAAGCGCCCACCCGAGCAGGCGGCGGCGGATCTGAAGAAGTATTTTTAGGCTTCTTCCTCACCTCCCCCTGGAGGGGGGAGGTCGCCGAGCAAAGCTCGGCGGGAGGGGGTGATCGGCGAAGCCGAGCTTGCGGCTTCACCCCACCCCGGTCGCGAGCTTCGCCCGCGCCCGACCCTCCCCCTCCAGGGGAGGGTGAACGCCGCGGCTCTACGCCGCGTCCGACACCTTCTTCGGCACTGCCCGCTCGCTCGCCAAGGCCTCCCGGACCCCTTCGCGTGCCCCCTCGCGGCCGGCCTCGTGATACTCGGCGTCCTCGTTGACGTTCCACACGTCGTAGCGCTGCTCACCGGCCAGGATGTTCTCCGCCGTCAGCATCGCCGTCATCATGGCATGGTCCTGGTTGTTGTACTTGTGCATGCCGTTGCGGCCGATCACGTGCAGGTTCGGGCAGCCGAGATCGAGGTCGCGCCGGATCATCGCGACATTGTCGCGATACGACTCGTCATAGACCGGATAGGCCTTGGGCTGGCGCACGACGCAGCCGCCCGTCACGTCGGCCGCCGTGACCAGGCCGATCGTCTCGACCTCGCGGATCGCCAGCGTGATCAGCTCGTCGTCCGGCGCCGCCCACGTGCCGTCGCCCTCGAAGCAGAAATATTCGAGGCCGAGGCAGGTCTTGCCGGCCGGCACCATCTCGGGCGACCAGGAGCGGAAATTCTGCACCCGCCCCACCTTCACGGACGGGTCGTGGATGTAGATCCAGTTGTCCGGGAACAGGTCGGGCTTGTCGACCATCAGGGCGACGGTGAGGAAGTCGCGGTAGCGCAGCGCCCGTGCATGGAACAGCGAGATCGGCCGTGGCCGGATTTTCTCCACCAGCTCGGCGAGCGGCGCCGACGAGATCACGTGCCAGCTCGTGTAGCGCTCCGGCCCGGACGGTGTCGCCACCTCGATGTCCCAGAGCTGGCGCCTGGGATCGTAGGCGAGCGAGGCGAGCTCGCAGCCCATCAGCACCTGCGCGCCGCGCGCGACGATCTTGCGGGCGGCGGCCTCCCACATCATGCCGGGACCTTTTCGCGGGTAGCGGAAGGTCTCGATCAGGGTCTTGACCACCGGCTCGCCGGCGGCGGCGGGTTTTGGCGTGGTGCCGAGCGAGCGGCGCAGCGCGTTCAGCACCGCGACACTGAGGTCGAGCCCCTTGATGCGCTGGGCCGCCCAGTCGGCCGAGATCTCGTCGCACGACATGCCCCACACCTTCTCGGTGTAGGTCTTGAAGAAAATGGAGAACAGCCGCTCGCCGAACTGGTTGCGCACCCACTGGTGGAACGTCGCAGGCTGCTCGATCGGGGCGGCGCGCGCCTTGAGATACGACAGCACGCAGGCGGCGCTCTCGATCACGCCGAGATTGCGCAGCGCCTCCATGGCGTTCAGCGGGTAGGAGTAGAACTTGCCGCCGTAGAAGATGCGCGACAGGCGCGGCCGCTCGATGAAGTCGTCGGGCAGGATCTCGTTCCACAGATCGACCACCTCCTTCGACTTGGAGAAGAAGCGGTGGCCGCCGATGTCGAACAGGAAGCCGTCATGCGCGACCGTGCGGCTGATGCCGCCGACATGGACGGGGTCCTTCTCGATCACGATGACGGACGGCGTGTGCTTGCTCAGGCAATAGGCCGCGGTGAGGCCGGCAGGACCTGCGCCGATCACGAACACGTCGGTGTGGATGCTCATGGCTTCGAGACTCCGGAGCGCGGCGCGGCAATCGGCGCGAAGGCGTAGAGCCGATGCCCGTTGTAGGAGACGAGGGCCGCGATCGCCGCCCCGATGACGGTGGCGGCCTGCGGCAGGAACCCGAGGACGGTGAGGACGAGGGCGGCGAAGACGGCGTAGCTGGTGCCCTGCGCGACCGCGGTGACGACGGCGTAGCGCACCGCCTCGGCGTGCTGGCGCCGGCCACTGCGGTCGAACGTCAGGGCGCGGTTGAGCCGCCAGGTGACCAGCGTCGCCACGGCGAGCGAGACCAGCCGTACGACGAGCGGGTGGTCGAGATGCTGCGGGATCGCCGTGAAGACCGAGAGATCGGTGAGGAGCCCGACGGCGCCGACGCCGAGAAAGCGCATCGGCCGCGGCAGGCGGGCGACCAGGCGGCGGAACAGGTCGGTCCGGTCCGGTGATGCCATGTCCGCGGCGGCGGTCGCGCCGACCGCGCCCGCGTCGAGCTGGTTCCCTGCCGCCATCCCGTGCCCCGTCCCGAACCGCATCGATCCGGCGGACGCGGTGCGACCTTTCGCCGGGATCGAAGTCCACGACTTTCGCAGCCGATCCTTAATGGCCGGACACCGATGTCCCTCGGATTTCGGTCGATCGCCGGAAGCCTTAATGGAACGTCAACGGAGCTGCGGCTGTATTGGCGGCGGCCGATCCACACCCGACGAGGCGCCATGTCCGCCGGTCCGATGCGCCTGCAAAACGTCGCGCTGCTGCTCGGGCTCGCCTGGCTCGCGGTGGCGGCGCAGCTTCTCGTGCTGTACTGGGCCGGCACCGCCGACATCCTCTCCGACACCGACGACGCCATGCGGCTGGTCGAGCTGCGTGCCTATCTGGACGGCCGCGGCTGGTTCGACCTGCACGAGCCGCGCGTCAGCCCGCCGGCCGGCTACGACACCCATTGGTCGCGCCTGATCGACGCGGGCCTCGCCGGCCTTTTCCGCGTGCTCGAGCTGGTCGCCGATCCCGGGCTCGCCGAGCGGCTGATGCGGACGATCTGGCCGCTCGTCTGGCTGGTGCCGGCGATGGCCGGCGTGCTGCTGCTGGCGCTCCGCCTCGGCGGCGCCGCCGCGCTGCCGCCCGCCGCCGTGCTGCTGGTGCTCGGCCTGCCGGCCTTCCAGCAGTTCGTGCCAGGGCGGATCGACCACCACAATGTCCAGATCACGCTCGCCGTGCTGGTGCTGGCCGCGACCGCCTGGTCCGACCGGCGGCGATGGGCCGCCCCGGCGGCCGGCTTTCTAACGGCGCTCGCTCTGGCGATCGGCTTCGAGAGCCTCGCCTTCGTGGTGCTGTGCGGCACCGCCCTGGCGCTGCGCTTCGCCTGCGAGCGCCCGCCCGCCGACCAGGCGACCGGCCCGGCTGGGCAAGCCCTGGCGGGCTATGGCCTGGCGCTCGCCGCCGGCATCGCCGTGGTCTTCCTGACCGGTGTCGCCCCGGCCCGCTGGGCCGTCACGGCCTGCGACGCGCTCGCCATCAATACGGCCGTGCCGGTCGCCGTCGCCGGCGTGCTGCTCGCAGTCGCCGCCCGGCTCGCCGCGGCGAACCGGGTCGCGCGGCTGCTCGCCGTGGCGACCGTGGCGGCGACCGCCATCGCCCTGGCGCTGGCGCTCGAGCCGGCCTGCCGGCGCGGCCCCTTCGCCATGATGGACCCGGCGGTCGGGCCGATTTGGCTCGCCCATGTGAAGGAGAGCCAGCCGCTGCTGGTCATGGCCGGCACCGCCCCGGCCGTCGCCGCCACGGTCGCCGCCTTCCCGCTGGTCGCGCTGCTCGCCGTCCTGGTCATGGCGAGGGCACCGAAGCGGCGGCGGGATTTCGCCACCCTCACGGTCGCGGCCGTGCTGCTCGCGGCCGTGGTGCTGATGGTCGGCAATGCCAAGCTCTACGTCTACGCGGCCTGGTTCGGCATGCCCGTGGTCGCTGCCGTGCTGGCCGGCCTCGCCGACGCCCGGCTCGCGGTCCGCAGCCTGGTCGCGGTGCTGCTCGCCCCGGCCGTCCTGGGGTCGCTCGCCGGCGCCCTCGCGACCGCGATCGCCGGAGCCGAACCGACCAGTTCGACCCGGTCCGCCCCTGACGCGGTGGCGCGCGCCTGCCTGACCGACGCCAGCTACCGCGTCCTCGCCGGCCTGCCGCCCGGCCTGGTGGTGGCGGCGATCGACTACGGCCCGTTCATCCTGGCCCTGACGCCCCATGCGGTGCTGGGCGCCCCCTACCACCGCCTGTCCGAGGCGATCCTGGCGACCGACCGCATCTTCGCCCTGCCGCCCGATCGGGCCCGGCCGCTTCTCGCCGGCCTCGCCACGACCCATTCGGGCGCCACCTATGTGGCGGTGTGCCGGACCGCCTCCACACCCGCCGCCGTGGAGGCGCGCCGGCCGGCCGACGGGCTCGAGGCGCGCCTGCGGACGGGCGCCGTCCCGGCCTGGCTGGCGCCCGTCCAAGGCCCGTCGGATGCGGGGGCGCCGGAGACGGGTCTCGCCATCTTTCGAGTGCTGCCGGAGGCTGGTCCCGGCCGTTAACGAAAGCGGCTCGCGGCTTTAGCCGGCGTTTTCGAAAACGTCCGCCTTGCAGGCCATGACGGCCCTCCTATATGACCGTTTGAACCCGCCTCACCGGCGGTTGCCGTTATTTCAAGGGGCCGGACCCAAGGCACCTGCAGGCATGAGGCCTGCGGACGCTTCCGGGTGCTGTTCAGGCTCGGCCGGCCTGCTGCGATAGAGAAGGACAAGGACAATGGGCAAGGTCATCGGCATCGACCTCGGCACGACCAATTCTTGCGTCGCCGTGATGGAAGGCAAGACCCCGAAGGTCATCGAGAACTCGGAAGGCAAGAACACCACCCCGTCGATCGTCGCCTTCACGGACGACGGCGAGCGCCTCGTCGGCCAGCCGGCCAAGCGCCAGGCGGTCACCAATCCGGAGCGCACCTTCTTCGCCGTGAAGCGCCTGATCGGGCGCCGCTACGACGATCCGATGGTGGAGAAGGACAAGAAGCTCGTCCCCTACAAGATCGTGCGCGCCTCGAACGGCGACGCCTGGGTCGAGGCGGACGGCAAGACCTATTCGCCCTCGCAGATCTCCGCCTTCACGCTGCAGAAGATGAAGGAGACGGCGGAGTCGTATCTCGGCCAGAAGGTGACCCAGGCGGTCATCACGGTGCCGGCCTACTTCAACGACGCCCAGCGCCAGGCCACCAAGGACGCCGGCCGCATCGCCGGCCTCGAGGTGCTGCGCATCATCAACGAGCCGACCGCAGCGGCGCTCGCCTACGGCCTCGACAAGCAGAAGACCGGCACCATCGCGGTCTACGACCTCGGCGGCGGCACCTTCGACGTCTCGATCCTGGAGATCGGCGACGGCGTCTTCGAGGTGAAATCCACCAACGGCGACACCTTCCTGGGCGGCGAAGACTTCGACATGCGGCTGGTCAACTACCTGGCCGACGAGTTCCAGAAGGAGCAGGGCATCGACCTGCGCCGCGACAAGCTCGCGCTGCAGCGCCTGAAGGAAGCGGCTGAAGGCGCCAAGATCGAGCTGTCCTCGACGGCCCAGACCGAGATCAACCTGCCCTACATCACGGCCGACGCGTCGGGCCCCAAGCACCTGACGATGAAGCTCACGCGCGCGAAATTCGAGGCGCTGGTCGACGACCTGATCCAGCGGACGGTCGAGCCGTGCCGGCTCGCGCTGAAGGACGCCGGCCTGTCGGCGGCCGAGATCAACGAGGTGGTGCTGGTCGGCGGCATGACCCGCATGCCGAAGGTGCAGGAGATCGTCCGCCAGTTCTTCGGCCGGGAGCCCCACAAGGGCGTCAACCCGGACGAGGTGGTCGCCATCGGCGCCTCGGTCCAGGCCGGCGTGCTGCAGGGCGACGTCAAGGACGTGCTGCTGCTCGACGTGACCCCGCTGTCGCTCGGCATCGAGACGCTGGGCGGCGTGTTCACCCGCATCATCGATCGCAACACCACGATCCCGACCAAGAAGAGCCAGGTGTTCTCGACGGCGGAAGACAATCAGAACGCCGTCACCATCCGGGTCTTCCAGGGCGAGCGCGAGATGGCGGCCGACAACAAGCTGCTCGGCCAGTTCGACCTCATGGGAATCCCGCCGGCGCCGCGCGGCGTGCCGCAGGTCGAGGTGTCGTTCGACATCGACGCCAACGGCATCGTCAACGTGTCGGCCAAGGACAAGGCGACCGCCAAGGAGCAGCAGATCCGCATCCAGGCGTCCGGCGGCCTGTCGCAGGGCGACATCGAGCGGATGGTCAAGGACGCCGAGGCACACTCCGAGGACGACAAAAAGCGCAAGGCCGGCGTCGAGGCGAAGAACCACGCCGAGGCGCTGGTGCATTCGACCGAGAAGGCCCTGGCCGAGCACGGCTCCAAGGTCGGCGACAACGAGCGTCGCATGATCGAGGACGCCCTGAGCGACCTGCGCGAAGCCCTCAAGGGCGATGACGCCGAGGCGATCAAGACCAAGACCAACACGCTGGCGCAAGCCTCGATGAAGCTCGGCGAGGCGATGTACAAGCAGTCGCAGGAGGGCGGCGACGGGGATGCCGGCGCCGCTGGCGGCGGTGCCAAGAAGGAAGACGTGGTCGACGCGGAATTCACCGAGGTCGACGACGACAAGAAGAACAAGAAGAGCGCGTGATGCCTTCGCCCCTCTCCCCGACGGGAGAGGGGCGGCTTCCGGGCGCTGTGCACGGAAGCCGGGTGAGGGGTTCCTTTTTGTCGTTCAACGTTTTTCGTTTTGCGATGCCGATCGTCACCACTCGCCCGCCTCGCTCACTGACGCTCGCTCGACACCCTCTCCCATAAGGGGAGAGGGTTTTTCGTGCGTGGGGGACCGGCTGAATGTCCAAGCGCGATTATTACGAGGTGCTCGGAGTCCAGCGCGGCGCCAGCGAGTCCGACCTCAAGTCCGCCTATCGCAAGCTCGCGATGAAGTATCACCCGGACCGCAATCCGGGCGACGGCGAGTGCGAGCACCGCTTCAAGGAGGTCAACGAGGCCTACGAGGTCCTGAAGGACGCCGACAAGCGGGCCGCCTATGAGCGCTTCGGTCATGCCGCCTTCGAGCAGGGCGGCGGCGCCGGCTTCGGGGCCGACTTCGCCTCGACATTCGCCGACATCTTCGACGATTTCTTCGGCATGCGCGGGCGCGCCCGCGGCTCCGGCCGCGAGCGCGGCGCCGATCTCCGCTACAACATGGAGATCTCGCTGGAGGAGAGCTACCACGGCAAGGTCGCGCCGGTGCGCATCCCGACCTCGGTCACCTGCGAGGTGTGCTCGGGAACCGGCGCCAAGGCCGGCACCAAGCCGAAGCCCTGCACGACCTGCGGCGGCCACGGCAAGATCCGGCACGCGCAAGGCTTCTTCACGCTCGAGCGGACCTGCCCGGCCTGCCACGGACGCGGCCAGGTGATCGACGACCCCTGCCCGGCCTGCGCCGGCGCCGGGCGCGTCACCCGCGAGCGCACGCTGTCGGTCAACATCCCGCCCGGCGTCGAGGACGGCACCCGCATCCGGCTGGCCAGCGAGGGCGAGGCCGGCGTGCGCGGGGGACCGGCCGGCGACCTCTACATCTTCCTGTCGATCACGCCGCACGCCTTCTTCCAGCGCGACGGCGCCGACCTGCACTGCCGGGTGCCGATCTCGATGGTGACGGCGGCGCTCGGCGGCGACTTCGAGGTGCCGACCATCGACGGCAGCAAGACCAAGGTGAAGGTTCCGGACGGCACCCAGTCGGGCCGGCGCTTCCGGCTGACCAGCAAGGGCATGCCGGTTCTCCGCTCCAAGCAGATGGGCGACATGTACGTCCAGGTGGTGGTCGAGACGCCGCAGAGCCTCACCAAGCGGCAGCGCGAGCTGTTGGTGGAATTCGAGAAACTGTCCTCGACCGCGACCCATCCGGAGTCCGCGGGGTTCTTCGGCAGGGTCAAGGAGTTCTTCGGGAACAAGGCCTCGCCGTGAACGGGGTTGACCCGGACGCCCCGGACCTATACCCGTGACGTTTCCGTGACGAAGCAGTTTGCCGCGTCGCAGCCCAGTAGTTGAAAATGCCGTTTCAGTCCGCTGTGGGCACCGCCAGGAAGGGCCTTCGCATCGACGACGATGTAAGGTTCATCCGGTCGTGGATCGAGAAACCGTTGGCGATGGGCGCCGTGATGCCGTCGAGCAAGCCGCTCGCGCGCGCCATGGCGAGCTTCGTCGACCCCGATGCCCAAGGCAAGGTGATCGAGCTCGGACCCGGCACCGGTGCCATCACGGAAGCCCTGGTCGAGCACGGCGTCGACGAGTCGCGTTTGGTGCTGGTCGAGTTCAACTCCAACTTCTGCCGCCTGCTGCGCGCCCGCTATCCGGCCGCGACCGTGATCCAGGGCGACGCCTACCGGCTGCGCCGGCTGTTCGGCGAAATTCACCGCGGCGAAGTCTCCGCCGTGGTGTCCGGGCTGCCGCTGGTGACCAAGCCGCTGCGCACCCGCCTGCGCCTGATCAGCGAGGCCTTCGGGCTGCTGCAGCCGGGCGCCCCCTTCATCCAGTTCACCTATTCGGTGGTGCCGCCGATCCCCCGCGCGCTGGCGCGGGTGCGGGTCGAGGCCTCCGAGCGCATCTGGCTGAACCTGCCGCCCGCCCGCGTCTGGGTCTATCGCCGCGGCTGAGAGCGACCGTCTTCCCAGCCTCTTCGCAGAAATTCGTCTTGCCTCCGGCCCTTGCCGAGGCCACTTTTCGCGCGCCGGATTCTTTCGACTTCGGTACGCCGTTGCACTGCCTCCACCCTCATGGTGAGGAGCGATCCGAAGGATCGCGTCTCGAACCATGAGGCCGGCTGCGCCCTTCGGGACGGCTGCTTCGCAGCCTCCTCAGGGTGACGGCGGAGAGGGTCGGTGCGATGGCGCAAGGATTCGCGTTCGCATCTGATCTTGCGGAGAGGGAACTGCCGTGGAACATCCGCGCGATCGTCTGATCGTCGCCCTCGATCTGCCGTCCGTCGAGGCCGCCGAGGCCGTGATCGAACGGCTCGGCGACAGCGTCACGTTCTACAAGATCGGCTATCAGCTCGCCTTCGCGGGCGGGCTTTCGCTCGCCGAGCGACTGATCTTCAGCGGCCGGCGCGTCTTCATCGACCTCAAGCTGCACGACATCGGCAACACGGTCGAAAAGGGCGTCGAGAGCGTCGCCCGCATGGGGGCGACCTTCCTCACCGTGCACGCCTATCCGCAGACCATGAAGGCGGCCGTGGAGGGGCGCGGCGACTCCAATCTGCGCATCCTCGCCGTGACGGTGCTGACCTCCTACGACGACGCGGACCTGGCCGCCGCCGGCTACGACTTCACGGTGTCGGAGCTGGTCGCCGAGCGGGCCGCGCAGGCGCACGACATCGGCGTCGACGGCCTGGTCTGCTCGGCCGAGGAGGCCGCCATGCTGCGGCCCCGCATCGGCCACGGCATGGTGCTGGTGACGCCCGGCATCCGCCCGAGCGGGACCGAGGTCGGCGACCAGAAGCGGGTGAAGACGCCGCGCGACGCCATCCTGGCCGGCGCCGACTATCTGGTGGTCGGCCGGCCGATCGTCGCGGCCAAGAATCCGCGGGCCGCCGCCGACGCCATCGTCGCCGAGATCGAGATCGCCGCGAACGAGCAGGTGTGACCCGAGCCGGTGCGCGCCGTGCCGGTGCGAGCGCAAGGATATGAGCATGCCGAAGGCATACTGGATCGGCCGCATCGACGTGACGGACGCCGACGCCTACAAGGCCTATGTGGCGGCGAACGCCACGGCTTTCGCCAAGTACGGGGCAAAGTTCCTGGTGCGGGCCGGTCGCTTCGAGGCGGTCGAGGGCCCGGCGCGCTCGCGCCAGGTGGTGATCGAGTTCGCCGACTACGAGACGGCGCTGGCCTGCTACGGCTCGCCCGAATACGCCGCCGCCCAGGCGCTGCGCGCCTCGGCCTCGGCGGGCGAGCTCGTCATCGTCGAAGGCTATGACGGCCCGCAGCCTTAGCCGAACCAGCGCCGGCGCGACCCGGTCGACGGGACCCCCTTCTTCATCTTCCGATCACCGTGGCGCCCTCGTCGCCGGCTCAGGACGGCTTCGGGCCGTACGGCGCCGGCGTGATCGGATCGAGCGGAAGTCTGTATGGGCCGCCCTCACGGCTCCCGGCGAGCCCTTACCACTGGTACCGAACAACACCCTTTCCAGCATATGCGCGCGTGACGCTGGACCACTCACCCTCGAAGGTCGCAGCCGTCGACCAGCCGTTCAGCCAATTTTGCGCCACTGTCGCCGTGACCAGCGCGGAGTCGGAGGCCTGCGCCGCGCCGTTGACGACGAAGCTCGCCCCGGGCAGCGCCTGGAAGGTCGCGGCAATCGATCTGTCGGGATTGAAGTCATGCGCCCAGGCGATGCGGCCGCGCAACGAGAGGATACCGCCGGCCGTCGCAAAGGACTTGTCGGTGCGAAGGCCCAGTTCGCTGCGGCTGTCGGTCGCGTTCTTGGCGGCGTAGGCCAGCGCGAAAGCGGCGGCTCCGGAGACGACCGTTTCCGTGTAGGCCGGCAGCTCGAAAGTCGTAACCTGCGCAGCGGCATAGGGCGTGAGGCCGACGCCGAGCGTCGCGAAGCGATAACCGCCTTCGACCCGGCCGCTGAAGGCGTTGGCGCTGATCTCGGCGCGCAGCCGGTCGGCACCCGCCACCGTCACGGTCCGATCAGTCACGATGTTTTGCCAGCCATAGGCGAGCGCCGCAGCGAGGTAGCTCGGGCCGTTGACATGGCGCACATAGGCGCCTGCCTGAAACAGGTCGGAGCGGCCGGAGCCAAACCCGTTGACTCCGAAGGTCGTGCCGCCGCCGGCAAGCGCGAATCCTGCGACGGTGTCCGGTGAGAGGCGGTAGTCCGCGCCCAAGGCCGTGCCGAAGATTCGGCTGGTCGCTTGATTCGATCCGACGACTGCATTGCCATCGGTGGTCTGTGAGCCGCCGAACCCCGAGGCCCACACGCTCCAGCGCTGCGCATCGGCAGCAGGCTGCGCCTTGACGAACATAGCCAGGGCGTCGCTGGCGCGCCGGGACCCGGTGGCGCTCGTCCGATCGCTTTCCTCGGCGTAGGCGGCCGGCCTCATCGCGCCGCCAGCATCGCCGGCGCGGTCCGCGGCCGGATCGGTCAGAAGGCCGAGGAACAGCGTCATCGCATCGAATGACGTCTGTTGCGGCGCGGTGCCAATTTCGCCGGAGAGTTGCGACAGCGCGGCGGGCAAGGCGCTGCCAGTCAGGCCGAAAACGGACAGGAAGCCCGGCGGCAGCGACCCGCCGGTGTTGAAGAAGTTGTTCAGCGCGTCGGCGACGGCCTGCTGGTTGCCGTTGAAGCCGCCGGTGCCCATCGCTCCGGGCGTGCCGAGCACAGCCGTGAGGTTCAGCAACACGTCCGTCGCGGTGTAGCTCAGACCCGCGGAAAAGCCCGCCGGAAGATTGGTCGTTGCGAGACCCGAGAATGTGGTGCCGCCGAGCCCGGCCGCGTGCAGGATCGTGTAATGCCTTGCGATATAGCTGCCGGCAGCGAACGCGGCCTGGACGGTGCCGCCGAGCGCAGCCGTGCCGGCGACGTTGGCGAGGCTGGCCGCCGTCGGATTGATCTGCACCAGATAGAGGGCACCCGACTGGAAGGCGAGATTGCCGGACACGGCCATCGAGGTGCCGGGAGTCCCCGCAGCGCCCGGCGCAAACATGCCGCCGGCGGCAACCGTGACGGTCCCGACCGTGCCGGTGCCGCCCAGAGTGCCGCTGCTGTTCACCGTGAAGCTCGAATTGGCGAGCGCGCCATTCACGGACAGGGTGCCCGCATCGATGCTCCAGGGCAGCGCCGCCGCATTGGTGCCGGTCAACGTCCAGGTCGACGTGCCGGTCTTGGCGAAGCTCGCAAAACCCCGGTACTGCGCCGACGCCCCGATCGAGGAGGCATCGAAGCTGGCATCGGCGTTGCCGCCGAGCCGAAGGATGTCGTTGTTGGTGCCGGCCACGGTGCCGGTGACGGTCGCACCCGCCCACAGCTCCAATATGTTCAGGCTGCCCGAGAAATCGATGGCGTGGGCCGAGCCGCCGCCGGCGATGGCGCCGGCATTGATCACCGTCACGTTGGAACCGCTGATGCCGACGCCGTCGGCGCCGTTGGTGCCATTGAGCGATACGCCGACCCCGCCCGCGCCGCCGGTGCCTCCGGTCACCGAGCCCGCAGACCCGATCGTGATCACGACGTTCGAGCCGAACAGGCCGGCGCCACCATAGCCGCCATTGCCGCCGACATCGCCGGCACCGCCGGCGCCGCCATTGCCGCCCCTCACCGCGGCATTGATCGTCAGGGACCCGCCGGAGGAATCGGTGAGCCCCAGACCGATCCCGCCACTGCCGCCGCTGCCCGCGTATCCGCCGGCACCGCCGGCGCCGCCCTGGCCGCCGCTCACCGCGACGCCGAGCGTGCCCAGATTGCCGCCGCCCGTCACGACCGCGCCCCAGCCGCCGGCACCGCCGCCTCCTCCGAAGTTACCGACGCCCGCGCCGCCGGCGCCGCCGGCGCCGCCGGTCACCGCCGCGCTCGGCAAGGTTCCAGGCGCGCTCAGATCGGTATAGCCATGCGCGCCGCCACCGCCACCGCTGCCGCCGGCAGTCAAGAAGGCGACCGCGGGATCGGCCACGCCGTCCGCACCGGCCGCGCCCGGGCTCGAGCCTCCCGCGCCTCCCGCCGAGGTGCCGTGGCCGCCACTGCCACCGGTCACGCCGGCACCGCCACCCGCACCGCCGCCGCCGCCACTCATGGTGCCGGCACCGCCCGTGCCGCCGGCCATAGTGGGATTATCAACTCCCCCGCCCGCACCGCCGCCACCACCGCCGCCGCCGGCAAGCGCCGGCGCGGCAATGCAGAGGGCCCCCAGAGCCGCGGGCAGCGCCATCGCGACCCCGGCCGAAAGCCGCGCCAGCGACGTCCGGGCCGGCGCGGCCATCGCCGGCGGCGCCGAAGACCGGGCCGGGACAGCGGTGGACGCCAGCAGCGTCCGTTCGCTCGAACGGTGCGTGCGATCGACGATGTGCGCCAACACGGAGCCCCCCCATGATCCAAAGCCGCCGTGCAACGCATCGTGCAGGCACTCATCACGGCTCGCGGTAGAATCCCGATTGCCCGGGCCTGCCGCCATCGGGTTTCGATGAACGCGGCAGAACTGGCGACGAACCGGGCAGAGAACCGAGGACACCCCGCGGTCGGGACGCTATCGTGGCGGCCGGAGACGGTAGGCGCGTTCGGGAGGAATAAAGGGATGCGGCCGGGCGAGACGGAGTGGCGGAGCGCATCGCGCCTCGACATGGTCGGCGTGTGCCTGCTGTTTCTGCTGAGCCTGGTGCTGCGCACGGCGCACTTCCAGAATGTCGGCGAGGCCCTGCTGTTCAGTCTTCTCGTCGAGCCGCTGGCACTGCCGCTGATTCTCCTGCTGCGTCCGTTCCTGCAGCGGCGTGCCGAGCCGAAATTCGACGTTCGCGCGATCCTGCTGAACGCCCTTCTGTGCACCGGCGCCGCCCTGGCGATGACCGCCTGGGCCAAGATCATCTCGGGCCTCACCGGCTGGTATACGCCGACCTGGGGACCGCTCCAGAGCTGGGTGATTCCGTGGGCCTATTTCAGCATCGTGTTCGTGACCTGGGGGCTCGCGCATTTCTGGGCGGCGGCGGAAGACGACGCCCGCAGCGAGAAGCGGCGCGCTGCCGCCGCCGAGGCCGAGGCGTTGAAGGCCGAGTTGCACCACCTGCGTCACCAGCTCGATCCGCATTTCCTGTTCAACGCGCTGAACGGCATCGCCGTGGAAATCCACGACGATCCCGATGCCGCGGTCGGCATGGTGCGCGACCTCGGCGAGTATCTGCGCTATTCGCTGGACCAGCGGAACCGCACCGTCACGACCTTTGCGTCGGAGCTCGACGCGGTGCGTTCCTATCTCGACGTGCAGAAGACCCGTTTCGGCCCCGAGCTGAACTACAGGCTGACGGCGGACGAGGTCGCACGGCGGCGCCAGATGCCGAGCTTCCTGCTGCAGCCGCTGGTCGAGAACGCCGTGAAGCATGGGTTCAAGGCGGGGATCACGCCGCTCGCGATCGCGGTCAGCGCCGCGGCGGGCAACGACACGCTGCAGATCACGGTGGCGGGCGAGGGCATCCTGCGGCCCGACTGGCGCCTTGCCGGCGATCCCGGCGTCGGCCTGTCGGTGCTGCGCCGGCGGCTCGAGCTTCACTATCCCGGCCGGCACGATTTCGGCATGCGCCAGATCGGAAACACTGTGACGGCCGAACTCCGGCTGCAGGGTGAGCCATGCTCCGTGTCGTGATCGTCGACGACGAGGCCCTGGCGCGGCGCGGCATGCGCCGGCTGCTCGCCGCACACCCGGCGGTCGATGTGGTCGGCGAGGCGGCTTCGGTCAAGACCGCGGCCGAGCTGATCCGCATCGAAAAGCCGGACGCCGTCTTCCTCGACATCGAGATGCGCGGCGACACCGGCTTCGATCTGGTGAGCGGGCTCGATGATCCGCCCGACATTGTGTTCGTGACCGCCTATGATCACTACGCCGTCAAGGCCTACGACGTCTCGGCGCTCGACTATCTGCTCAAGCCCGTCGATCCGGCGCGCCTCGGCGCCGCTGTCGCCCGATTGGAGAAGGCGCGGACGGCCCGGCAGGCACTGCGGCGAGGCAGCGCGCCCGTGCTGCACGTCAAGACCAATGCGAAGACCGTCCTCGTCCGCATCGGCGCCGTCGTCGCCATGCAGGCCGAGGGCGACTACACGCGGATCTTCGCCGCGAACGCGCCGCCGCTCCTCGCCGGGCAGTCGCTGGGGAAATTCGAGGCGCAGATGCCGCAGCCGCCGTTTCTGCGGATCAGCCGCTCGCTGATGGTCAACATCGACCGGCTCGTGGAAATCGAGACGATCGACCGCGATACCACGCGCATCGGCCTCGACGGCTGCGCAGAGAGCTTCGTGGTCGGCCGGATCGTTGCCGCCAAGGTCAAGAAGGCCACGGACAGAAGCCACATGCTCCAGACACGCTCGGGGCCGGCTCGGACCGAGACACCGAGGTTGCGCTGGTCATTGCCCCGCCATCTTCGCTGAACCGCCGGCTCTCGTGACCTCGCGCCGGTCGAGGCGCAAAGGACCGGGCCAGACTGGCTTCTCCGACCGGTTCGGCCGCACACTCCCGCTCGTCGCGGGCAAACGGACATCCGGGGCTTCCTTGCCGTGCCGCCCCTCGGTTCGCCTCCATGGACGAGCGGCAATCGGCCGTTCGGCCGATGATCGCGTCGCGGCTGTACGTCCCCGCGCCGCTCCTCTATACGGGCCCGGACAGGCAGGAGGGCGTGATGAGCGACGTTCGATTGATCGTGGCGGGGGCCGGCGGCCGCATGGGTCGCACCCTGGTGAAGGCGATTGCCGAGGCGAAAGGCGCCGTGCTGGCGGGCGCCGTCGATGCGCCGGGCTCGCCGCTGATCGGCCGCGACTCCGGCGAGCTCGCCGGGCTCGGGCCGAACGGCATCCCGGTCACGGCCGACCTCGCCGCGCTGGCGAAAAACGCCGACGGCGTCGTCGACTTCACGATTCCGGCGGCCTCGGTGGCGCTCGCCGGGCAGGCCGCGGTCGCCGGACTGTTTCACGTGGTCGGCACCACCGGCTTCTCGACCGCCGACGAGGACGCCATCGCGGCGGCCGCCAAAAAGATTGCCATCGTCAAGTCAGGCAATATGAGCCTCGGTGTGAATCTTTTGGCGGCGCTCGCCAAGCGGGTCGCGGCGACGCTCGACGAGGAGTTCGACATCGAGATCCTCGAGATGCACCACAACAAGAAGATCGACGCGCCGTCCGGCACGGCGCTGCTGCTCGGCGAGGCGATCGCCGCAGGCCGTGGCATCGACCTCGCCACGCGCTCGGACCGGGGCCGCGACGGCCACACCGGTGCCCGGCGGCCCGGCGACATCGGCTTCGCGAGCTTGCGCGGCGGCACCGTGGTGGGCGAGCACTGGGCGATCTTCGCCGGCCCGGCCGAGCGCATCGAGCTGGTCCACAAGGCCGAGGACCGGATGATTTTCGCCCGCGGCGCCGTCAGGGCCGCCGTGTGGGCGAAGGGCCGGCCGGCCGGGCTCTACGCGATGATGGATGTGCTGGGACTGAAGGATTTTTGAGGCGGCCCGCCGCCCTCCACCGACACCGTCATTCCGGGGCGCGGGCTGTAGGCCCGCGAGCCCGGAATCCATAGCCCCGGTGCTGGTGGCTCACGACGGACAGGGGTTATGGATTCCGGACAGCCGCGCTTCGCACGACTTCCGGAATGACGTTTCACCGCATCAGCGACTTGCCGGTCATCTCCTTGGGCTGCGGCAGCTCCATCAGCGCGAGCAGCGTCGGGGCCAGATCGGCGAGGCGGCCGTCGGCGAGGCTCTTCGCATCGCTGCCGAACAGCATGACGGGCACCGGGTTGGTCGTGTGCGCCGTGTGCGGGCCGCCCGTGACCGGATCGCGCATCAGCTCGCAATTGCCGTGGTCGGCCGTGACCAGCAGGGCGCCGCCCGAATCCTTGATCGCCGCGACGATGCGGCCGAGCCCGGTGTCGGCCGTCTCCACCGCCTTGATGGCGGCCGCCAGGATGCCGGTGTGGCCGACCATGTCGGGATTGGCGAAGTTCAGCACGATCAGGTCGTACTTGCCGGACCGGATCGCCTCGACGGCCTTGTCGGTCAGCTCGGGCGCCGACATCTCGGGCTGCAGGTCGTAGGTCGCGACCTTGGGCGACGGCACCATGATGCGATCCTCGCCCTTGTATTGCTTCTCCTCGCCGCCGTTGAGGAAGTAGGTGACGTGCGGATACTTCTCGGTCTCCGCCATGCGGAGCTGGGTACGCCCGGCATCGGCCGTCACCTGGCCGAGCCCATTCGCCAGGCTCTCGGGCGGGAAGATCGTGCCCATGAAGGCGTCGAGCGCCTCGCTGTACTGGGTCAGGCCGACCGCGATGGCGAATTTCACGACGCGCGGGCGCGGGAAGCCCGAGAAGGCGGGATCGAGCAGCGCGCCGAGGATCTCGCGCACCCGGTCGGCCCGGAAGTTGAAGCACAGGATGCCGTCACCGTCGCGCATCCCGGCATAGTCGCCGATCACGGTCGGGACGATGAACTCGTCGCCCACATTGGCTGCGTAGGACGCCGCGATAGCGCCGGCCGCGTCGTCGTAGCGGGCCCCCACCGCGTCGGCGATCGCCGCATAGGCCTTCTCGACCCGGTCCCAGCGCTTGTCGCGGTCCATGGCGAAGTAGCGGCCGTCCACGGTCGCGACCGGCACGTTAGGCGGCAGGTCGGCGACCAACCTCTCGACATACTCGGCGCCGGCGCGGGGCGGCGTGTCGCGGCCGTCGGTGAACACATGCATCACGGTCGGAATGCCGGCCAGCGCCAGGATGCCGGCGATCGCGGCGGCGTGGTCCTGGTGCGAGTGGACGCCGCCGGGCGAGACGAGGCCCATCAGGTGGCAGGTGCCGCCGGTCTCGCGCAGCTTGTCGATCAGGTCGACCAGGGCCGGCATCCTCTCGATCTCGCCGGTCGCGATGGCGTCGGTGATGCGCGGCAGATCCTGCATGACCACCCGGCCCGCCCCGATATTGAGATGGCCGACCTCGGAATTGCCCATCTGCCCGTCGGGCAGGCCGACATCCTTGCCCGAGGTGCGCAGGAAGGCGTGTGGGCAATTCGCCCACAGCGCGTCGAAAGTCGGCGTGTTCGCCTGCCGGACGGCGTTGTCGGCGGCGTCCTCGCGCCAACCCCACCCGTCCAGAATGACCAGCATGACCGGACGACGCGTCTGCATGTCGGTGTCTCTCTCTGCCCGAGCCGCGGAATGCCGCACCCGCGGCGGTGCAGCGCCCCGACTATTGGGACCAGGCAACCCCGCCGTCAACGGCCGGTGAGACCGTACCGCGGACGACCCCGCCGCAGGCGCCGTGTCGTCGCTCGACAGTTCGACACACGCCGCTCGGCGGCGCCCTTCAGGCGCCCCGCTGCCCGGTCTCCCAGCCCAGCATGGCGCGCTTTCGGGTGAGGCCCCAGTGATAGCCGGTAATGTCGCCGCTCTTGCCGACGACGCGATGACAGGGGACGACGAAGCACAGCGGGTTCTTGCCGACCGCCGCCCCGACGGCGCGGGCCGCCTTGGGCGAGCACACCGTGCCGGCGACGTCCGAATAGGTGGTCAGCCGGCCGAGCGGCACCCGCAACAGCGTCTCCCAGACCCGCACCTCGAAATCAGTGCCGATCATGACAATGCGCAGCGGCCGGTCGGGCCGCCAGGTGGCGGGATCGAACACCCGCCGGGCGAGCGCTGCCGTGCCGGCCTGCTCGCGCACATAGGCGGCGTTCGGCCAGCGCGCCTGCATGTCGGCAAGCGCCGAGGCTTCGCCACCCACATCCGCGAAGGCGATCCCGGCGAGGCCGCGGCTGGTTGCCATCACCAGGGCCATGCCGAAGGGCGACGGGTGGAAGCCGTAGTCGAGCACGAGCCCGGCCCCGCCCGCCTTCCATTCGCCCGGCGACATCGCCTCGTGGGTGACGAACAGGTCGTGCAGCCGCCCCGGCCCCGACAGGCCGACCTCGTAGGCGGCGTCGAGCACGCTCGCCGATTCGCGCAGCAGTTTTCGCGCGTAATCGAGCGTCAGGGCCTGCAGGAAGGCTTTCGGCGTCAGACCCGCCCAGCGCCGGAACAGCGCCGTCAGGCCGTCGCTCGACAGGCCGGCGGCATGCGCCACCGCCTCGATGTCGGGCTGCTCGCGCCAGTGCTCCGACAGAAACGCGATGGCGCGGCGCACGCGCTCGTAGTCGTCCGCGGCGCGGGCCAGCGCGGCACTCTGGGGGCGGACCGGGGGCCGCACCTCGACCGGATCGGTCAACATCATGGTGCTCATGGGCCGATCCTGGCAGATCCTCCCGGCGGATCCACCCGATTTCCGGGAGGGCGCTCGAACCCGCCCTGGTCCGGCGCCGGGTTGCGCGTCGGCCCGCGCCGGGCCTCGCCCAGCGCCGCCGAGAGCGCCGCCGCAAAACCTTCGCGCTCGGCCGGCGACAGCCAGGAGCCGACCGTCAGGCGCCGCCCGTGCGACACCAAGGCGAGCCTCAAAAGCCCGAACTCCGGGTCGACCACGCGGTCGAGCCGCACCCAGACCGGGTTCAAGGTCCACTCCGACACATGCCCGGTGTGGCTGACGCGGCGCACGTGAAGCTCCGAGGCCGTCACCACCACGTCCTCGCGCGCCGTCGCCTGGCGATCGTTGATCCGGAACGCCCAATAGACGAGGGCGACGTCCAGCCCTAGAAAGCCGGCGACGGGCCACGCCCCGACGAGCAGAAACACGATGCCGAGCACGGCGCTCGCCGCGGCGAGCACCAGGATCACGGTCCGCACGCCGGCACGGCCGAGCGAGCGGTGCGGGATCACGACGGCCGAGAACAGCGTGGGCTCGCCAGGAGCGTTCATGGGCACAGGAATCTCGGGTACCGGGGCTTCGGGTCCGGGATGCCGATCGGGACGACAACACGGGTGACGACGCGATGATCCGCAAGCCGGCCTCGAGCGCGAGCAAAGCAAGCCGCAAGCCGCACACCGCGGTCAAGGGGGGCAAAAGCCCGGCAAGCCCGAAGCCGTTGACGCCGGCCGATGTCGAGGAGGTGTTTCGCCGCTTTCGGGCGAAAACTCCCGAGCCCAAGGGCGAGCTCGAGCACATCAACCCGTTCACGCTGCTGGTCGCCGTGGTGCTGTCGGCGCAGGCGACCGACGCCGGGGTCAACAAGGCGACCCGGGCGCTGTTTCAGGTCGCCGACACGCCCGAGAAGATGGTGGCGCTCGGCGAGGCGCGGCTGCGCGACCACATCAAGACCATCGGGCTGTTCAACACCAAGGCCAAGAACGTCATCGCCCTGTCGGAGAAATTGATCGCCGAGCACGGCGGGATTGTCCCGGCGACCCGCGAAGCGTTGGAAAAGCTGCCCGGCGTCGGCCGCAAGACCGCCAATGTGGTGCTCAACATCGCCTTCGGGCAGGAGACCATGGCGGTCGATACCCACATCTTCCGGGTCGGCAACCGCACCGGCCTTGCGCCCGGCAAAACACCGCTGGAGGTGGAGCTGCGGCTCGAGGCCGTGGTGCCGAAACCGTACCGGCTGCACGCCCACCACTGGCTGATCCTGCACGGCCGCTATGTCTGCACGGCGATCAAGCCACGCTGCCCCGACTGCCTGATCGCCGACCTCTGCGGCTGGCCGGAGAAGCGCATTTTTTCCCCATAGGCGCGGGCGGAACGCGCGTTGGACTAAGGTCAGTGCACCGGCTATCGGTCGTCATCGTCCGCGCAGGCGGACGATCCAGTATCCACCGGCGTTGATTGTTTCACTCGACACGCTGCGGCGTACTGGGTGCTCCGCCTTCGCGGAGCACGACGAAGGAGAGGCTTTGCCGACTCTCCTGCCGGTCAGGGCGCCGGGTCGCCGGTTTCATACGGCCGCGCCGAAAAAGCTCCCTGCCGCGCCTCCGCCAGCGCCCGGATCCGCTCGGCCGACAGGCGCTTGTGGAGATGCACCATGAACGCGGTGGCGAACAGCGGCGTGGCGAAATTGACGATCGGGATCAGCACGAAGGCGGCGATGAACAGGCCGCCCGTGACGATTCGAGTGCGGTTCTCGCGCCACATCGCCTTGGCGTCGCGGATCGGACGCAGCCGCACGGCGGCGATGAGGAAATACTCGCGGCCGAGCAGATAGGCGGTGGCGAGGAAAAACGCGACGGCGCCGATTCCGCCGATCAGCAGGAAGGGGGCCGCGCACAGATAGATGCCCAATGCCAGCAGCGCCGTCTTGATGCCCTCGACGATCGAGTAGCCGATCGGCGGCGCGACACCGGCCGGATCGACCGGGTAGTGGACCAGCTCGACCTCGGCCGCGATGTCGTCGGCGAAGAAGCTGGCGACCAGCGAGGTGACGGCCGGCATCAGGAAGATGGCGCCGGCGAACAGCCCGGCGCCGATCGCGATCGCCAGAATCCAGCCGAGCACCGAGAGCGGATTGTGGGCGGCCGGCCCCAGCGTCGTCTCCATCCAGACGCCGCCCTCGCCACCCAGCCAGGCGACGAGCTGGTACAGCCCGACGACCAGCACGGCGAGCACCAGGATCGCGAGCCCGACAGACTTGAGCAGCACCGACCGGAACGGCGGCGACATCAACTGGGCCAGGGCCAGATAGGCGGCATGCAGCATCGGGATCCTCGGAAGAGCGCGGGCGCGCCGCGGTTCGGAAACGCCGGAGCAGCACCGGCTGCCTTGAGGTAGAGACCCGGCCGACCGGCGACAAGGCCATGGGCCGAAGCCGTCGTCCACATTGGCGTTTGCGGCCGGGAAGCCCTTGGGGCAAGTTGGCCCCCGCCAGAGAGGTGAGTCCCTGCCATGCCGCCACTCGACCGCCGCACCTTCCTCGCCGGCGCCGCCGCGCTCGCGTTGCCGGGATCCGCGCTCGCGCAGGGCTCGGGCGAGGTCGACATCGTGGTGATCGGCGCCGGCGCGGCCGGCATCGCGGCGGCGCGGCGCATCGCCGCAGCGAACCGCCGCGTGGTCGTCATCGAGGCGGCCGACCGGATCGGCGGCCGCTGTGCCACCGACAGCAAGATTTTCGGCGTGCCGTTCGACCGCGGCGCCCACTGGCTCTACGGCATGGACGTCAATCCGGTGGTGAAGGCCGCCGCCGGCACCGGCCTCGACATCACCGCGGCGCCGCCCGGGCAAAAAGTGCGGATCGGCCGACGCTACGCCCGCGAAAGCGAGCTCGAGGACTTTTTGTCGGTGCTGGTCCGCTCCAACCGGGCGATCATCGAGGCATCGCGCGGAAAAGCCGACGTCGCCTGCCTGCAGGCGCTGCCCAAGGATCTGCTCGACTGGCGCAACACGGTCGAATACGTGCTCGGCCCCCTGCCCTACGGCAAGGATCTGCGCGACCTCTCGGCCGTCGACGTCGCCAAGGCGGCCGAGCGCGATTCCGGCGCGTTCTGCAAGCAGGGGCTCGGCACGCTGCTGGCGGCGCTCGCCGGCGGCCTGTCGGTGCGGCTGTCGACGCCGGCGAACCGCATCAACACCTGGGTGCGCGGCAAGGTCGAGGTGGAGACCGGCCGGGGCACCATCGTGGCCCGCGCGGCGATCATCACCGCGTCGACCAACGTGATGGCGGCCGGCAAGATCAGGTTCGACCCCGAGCTGCCCAAGCGCCAGCTCGACGCCTTCGGCAAGCTCGGCCTCGGCAGCCAGGACCATGTGGTGCTGGAGCTCGCAGGCCAGCCGCTCGGGCCGCAGCGCGACGACCTGATCTTCGAGAAGGCCGACAGCGCCCGCACCGCGGCCATGCTGGCCAATGTGGCGGACACCTCGCTGTGCATGATCCAGCTCGCCGGCAAGCTCGGGCGCGACCTCTCGGCCCAGGGCGAGGCCGCCATGGTCGACTACGCGCAGGAATGGCTCGCCAAGCTCTACGGCAGCGACATCAGGAAGGCGGTGCGCCGCACCCATGCGACGCGCTGGAACCAGGAGCCCTTCGTGCTCGGCGCCGCCTCGGCGGCCAGCATCGGCGGTCAGGGCGCTCGCGCCGTGCTGACCGAGCCGGTGCGCGACCGCCTGTGGTTCGCCGGCGAGGCCGTGCACGAGACCCAGTACGGCACGGTCGGCGGCGCCTGGCTGTCGGGCGAGCGCGCCGCCGAGGCGGCGATGCGCAAGTTCGGCTGGATCACCACGCCGCGCCCCGCCGCCGAACCGAGCCGCGAGACCCCGCGAAAACCGCGGCGTCAACCGACCCCGACCCAGGCGCCGGCGCCGTCCCCGTCGCGCTGGCCGTTCTGATCACGTCGCCCCTGCGCACTGCGCCTTGTCCCCGCGGACATCTCTACCTGCGGCTGTTAACCAAAAATCAGGCGTCTTTTCGGTAGTGTCGGCCGATACGCGCGGCGTTTCGCAGCCGCGCGCGGTCTTCCAGAGGTCACGATCATGCAGGGTGCAGCTTCGGGACAGGACGGACCGATCCCCGCGACCAGCGACCAGATCGGCCATATCGTCTCGGTGCGCGGCTCGCAGGCGACCGTCGGCCTGTGCGAGCACGGGACCGAGGCGACGCCGGCGACCGTCGGCCGCTTCATGATCATCCGCAGCGGGCCGGCCGTGGTGATCGGCGTCGTCACCGAGGTGTCGCGGATGACCCGCACCTTCGTGCACGACCTCGATGTCGTCGCCACGGCGCAGCTCGACCTGATGGGCGAGATCGCCCCCGACGAGACCGGACGGCCGCGCTTCCGCCGCGGCATCAACCACTATCCGGGCATCGGCGACGCCGTCTCGCCGATCGGCCGTGACGCGCTGCGGGTCGTCTACGACATCGCCGGCGGCGACACGATCGACATCGGCCATCTGCAGCAGGACCAGACGATCGCCGCCTGCATCGACGTCGACGACATGCTGAGCAAGCACTTCGCCGTGCTCGGCACCACCGGGGTCGGCAAGTCGAGCGGCGTCGCGCTGATCCTGCAGCAAACGCTGGCGTGCCGGCCGGATCTGCGCGTCTTCCTTCTCGACGTGCACAACGAGTATGGCCGCTGCTTCCCCGACCATGCGCAGATCCTCAATCCGCGCAATCTCAAGCTGCCCTTCTGGCTGTTCAACTTCGAGGAGATCGTCGACGTCCTCTTCGGCGGACGGCCCGGGATCGAGGAGGAGACCGAGATCCTCTCCGAGGTGATCCCGATCGCCAAGGTCAGCTATCTCCAGTACCGCACCGGCGGCGACCGGCCGGGACTCAAGCGCATCGACCCGCGCAGCGCCGGCTTCACGGCCGACACGCCGGTGCCCTACCGGCTCGCCGACCTGATCGGCCTGATCGACGAGCGCATGGGCAAGCTGGAGAACCGCGCCTCCCGCATGGTCTATCACAAGCTGATCGGGCGCATCGAATCGGTCGCCAACGATCCGCGCTACGCCTTCATGTTCGAAAACGCCAATGTCGGCGGCGACACCATGGCGGACGTGATCAGCCTCTTGTTCCGGCTGCCGCCGAACGGGCGGCCGATGACCATCATGCAGCTCGCCGGGTTCCCGGCCGAGGTGGTCGACTCGCTGGTCTCGGTGCTGTGCCGGATGGCGTTCGACTTCGGCCTGTGGAGCGACGGCGCGGTGCCGCTGTTGTTCGTGTGCGAAGAGGCGCATCGCTACGCCTCGGCCGACCGCACGATCGGTTTCGGCCCGACCCGCAAGGCGGTGTCGCGCATCGCCAAGGAGGGCCGCAAATACGGGGTCTATCTGGGGCTGGTCACGCAGCGTCCGGCCGAGCTCGACCCGACCATCATCTCGCAGTGCTCGACCCTGTTCGCGATGCGGATGGCGAACGACCGCGACCAGGCGCTTTTACGCTCGGCGGTGTCGGATGCAGCCGCCAACCTGCTCGGCTTCGTGCCGTCGCTCGGCACCCGCGAGGTGCTGGCCTTCGGCGAGGGCGTCGCGCTGCCGACGCGGCTGCGCTTCCGCGAGGTGCCGGCCCATCTGCTGCCGCGCAGCGAGGCGCTCGGCAGCGCCAAGGTCGACCCGTCGACCGGTCACGACCAGGCCTTCGTCGCCGCCGTGCTGGAGCGCTGGCGCGGCGCCACCCTGGGGGGAGCCGGCGCGGCGAGCGCGGGCCTGCGCGGCGACGAAACCGGCGGCGGCTTCGACGATGTCTCGTCCGCGTCGGCGGGCCACGGGCTCGACCCGGACCGTTTCAAGATTCTGAAGAAGCCGCTGACGCCTGGGCCGACGTCGAGCGCTCCATCGACGCCGCGGCCACCGCTCGGGCCGAACGGCTGGACCCGGTGAGGCAGAAGCCTTTGCGGGGTATCCTTCGCTCGTTCCGGGGCGCTGCGGAGCAGCGAGCCCGGAACCCAACCCCTGTCACTCTGCAGCAATCAACACCGGGTGTATGGATTCCGGGCCCGCGCGCTCACGCGCGCGTCCCGGAATGACACCGCGGGTGAGGTTACGCCGTCTCCTCGTCGGGGATCTCCAGATCGAGCAGCGCCGAGCTCAGCGACTTGCCGTGCGCGTCGAGCGCCAGCGTGCGGGTGACGCCGCCGCCGAGCGCATCGGACATGACGAAGTTCAGGGCGCCGATCTTCGGCAACTCGTAGCGCACCACCTTGCCTTTCACGACATCGGCGAAGTGGGCCTTGACGCGCTCCGGCGTGACGTGGCGGCGCAGCCGCTCGTAGTTCGCCGGATCGAAGGCGATCACCGAGATGTTCGAGGTGTTGCCCTTGTCTCCCGTGCGGGAGTGGGCGAGGGCTCGCAGCCTCATGATCACGCCTCCAGGATGCGGACGGACGAGCCGACCAGCGCGCGCGGCAGCAGCACCGACTGCACCGCGACGATCTCGCGGGCGGCCTTGAAGGCGCCGCCGCCGCCGGCGGGCCCGTTGGTGTAGAGGGTCTCGACCTCGTTGCCGATGCGCACGGCCTCGGCCAGCGTCTCGGTGCGCCCGGTGACGCGGGCCCGCACCTCGTAGGGCTCGCCGCCGGTGGCACCGCGCGTGACACCGTGCAGCGAGTCGATGCCGATCAGATCGAAGCGCAGCTCGCTGGTCTTCACCTGCATGATTTCCAGACGCTCGCGCACGATGTCGAGCGCCAGCCGGCCGCGCGCCACGGCGCCCGGACCCGCATAGGAGATCTGGCCCTCGCCGACATAGCTGTCGATGTAGCCGACCGACACCTTCAGGGTGTCGGTCCTGGGCCGGCCGGTGCCGCCCGTGACCTGCACGCGGTCGGGCCCGATATCTTCCACCTCGACCTGCGAAAAGTCGGCGACGACGTCGGGTTGAAAATAGTTCTTCGGGTCGTGCAGCTCGTAGAGAAGCTGCTCCTTGACGGTCTGCGGCGTGACCTTGCCGCCCGAGCCCTCCACCTTGGTGACCACCAGGGTGCCGTCCTCGGACACCTCGCCGATCGGGAAACCGAGCCGGCCGAGCCCGTCGACGTCCTTGACGCCGGGATCGGCGAAATAGCCCCCCGTCACCTGGCCGGCGCATTCGAGCAGATGACCGACGACGATGCCCTTGCCGAGCTTGTCCCAGTCGTCCATGGCCCAGCCGAACTCGCGGATCAGCGGTGCCATGAACAGGGCCGGATCGGCGGCACGGCCGGTGATCACCACGTCGGCGCCCCGGGCCAGCGCCTCGACGATCGGCGCCGCGCCCACATAGGCGTTGGCCGAGACGATGCGGTTGCCGAGATCCGTGGTCGAGGCGCCGGTCTCCTCGAGGCGGCGCGGCGTCTCGCGGATGGAGTCGAGCACGTCGTCGCCCGTCACGGCCGCGATCTTCAGGCCCTGGAGGCCGAGCTCCTTGGCGATCTCGGCGGTCTTCCTCGCCGCGGCCTCCGGATTGGCCGCCCCCATGTTGGTGACGATCTTGATGCCCCGACGCCTGCAGGCGGCGAGCACCGCCCGCATGCGGGCCTCCAGCAGCGGATCGTAGCCGACCGCCGGGTTCTTCATCTTGGCCTGCTGGGCGAGCGCGATGGTGCGCTCGGCCAGACACTCGAAGACGAGGTAGTCGATGTCGCCCTTCTCGGCGAGCTCGACGGCGGGCTCGATGCGGTCGCCGGAATAGCCGGCGCCCGAGCCGATCCGGACCACTCGCTTGGTCATGGCCTTGTCCTCACGTTCCGGGGCTCGCGGGCGCCGTCACAGCACGATCGCGCCGGTGACGATCGCGACCGGGATCATGATCAGGGTGGTGGCGAACGCCCACTTGAAGATGAACTTCTGATGGTCGCCGAGATCGACCTCGGACATACCGACCAGGATGAAGGTCGACGCGGTGAGCGGCGAGAGCGGGAATCCGGTCGTCATCTGCCCCAGGATGGCGGCCCGACCCATCACGGCGGGATCGATGCCGTAGGCCGCGCCGGCCTGCGCCAGGATCGGCAGCACGCCGAAGTAGTAGGCGTCGGGGGTGAACACCAGGCTGAGCGGCATGCTGGTGACGGCGACGAACAGCGGCAGGTAGTGACCGAGCGAGGTCGGGATCACGGCCACGGCCGCCTCGGACATCGCGCCGATCATCTTGGTGCCGGTCAGGATGCCGGTGAAGATACCCGCCGCGAAGATCATCGAGCACACCGTGATGACGCTGTTGGCATGCGACAGGAGCTGCTTCTGCTGATCCTCCCACTTCGGGAAGTTGACCGGCAGCGCGATCGCGAAGGCGACCATGAACAGGATCGGCAGCGGCATCCAGGCGCGCAGCAGCGCGACGACCAGCACCAGCGTCACCACCGCGTTGAACCAGAACAGCTTGGGGCGCCGGCGCTCGCGCTGCGCGTCGGTGAGCTGCTCGTGATAGGCGCTGGTGACGTCCATGATGCCGATGCGGGCCCGCTCCTTGCGGCCGAGCCACCAGGCGACGAAGAACGTCCAGGCGATGCCGACCAGCATGGCCGGGATCACCGGATTGAAGATCGTCTCGGCGTCCTTCTGCAGCACCGCCATGGCGCGCGCCGTCGGGCCGCCCCAGGGGATGATGTTCATCACGCCGGCGCCCAGGCAGATCACGCCGGAGAGCACCAGCCGGCTCATGCCGAGCCGCTTGTAGAGCGGCAGGAAGGCCGAGATGGTGATCATGAAGGTGGTGGCGCCGTCGCCGTCGAGCGCCACCATCATGGTCAGGATCAGGGTCGAGATCGTCACCTTCAGGGGATCGCCGCCGACCAGCTTGAGCAGCCGGTCGATCAGCGGGTCGAACAGCCCGACATCGAGCATCAGGCCGAAATAGAGCACGGCGAACATGATCATGATGCCGACCGGGGCGACCCGGATGATCCCGTCCAGCATCATCTTGCCCAGCGCCCCGCCGAAGCCGCCGGCCAGCGCGAAGACGAGCGGCACCAGGACGAGCGCGACCAGCACGGACATGCGCTTGGTCATGATGGCGACGAGAAAGACACCGATCGTCGCGAAACCGAGCATCGCAAGCATCGCAACCTCCAGGGTTCAGCGGGCGCGAAGACGTCTTGGTTCGGGCCGCCCGGAGCACGGTCGCGGGCGGGGCGGCGGCCCGACTGCTCGGGGACCTGCCGGTGGCCGGCCCGCGCCAGAAGGCGCCGCAACCTGCATGACGTGCCGGCGTTCATAAAACAATTGAAATAGTTGGATAGTAGTGATAGTTTTTCTATATGGACGTCAGTCTACGGCAGGTTCGTTCTTTCCTGGCCGTGGCGCAGCACCGCAGCTTCACACGGGCCGCCACGCTGCTGCACCTGTCCCAGCCGGCCCTGACGGTCCAGATCCGCAATCTCGAATCGGCGCTGGGGAGCCGCCTGCTCGACCGCAGCAACCGAACCGTCGACCTGACCCGGACGGGGCGCGACCTGCTGCCGGTGTTCCAGCGGCTGCTGGGCGACTTCGACGCGGCGCTCACCGACATCCGCGAGGTCGGCGCCGGCCGGCTCGGCACCGTGCGGATCGCGGCGCTGCCGAGCTTCGCGGCGTCGCTGCTGCCGCAGGTGATCATGGCGTGCCGGCGCGACAATCCCGCCCTCGCCTTCGTGGTGCGCGACGCGATCGCGAGCCACGTGGTCGCCATGGTGCGCAGCGAGGAGGTCGATCTCGGGCTGACGGGCGGCGGCGTCGCCGACGCCGAGCTCGACGTGCTGCACCAGAGCACCGACCAGCTCTGCCTGGTGTTTCCGGCCTCGCATCCGATCGGCCGCCGGCGGCGGATCGGCGTGCGCGACCTCGTCGAGCTGCCGCTCGTCCTCACCAACCCGGGCACCAGCCTGCGCGACATGGTCGACGCCGCCCTGCTGGAGATCGGCCACACGCCGACGCTGGCCTGCGAGGTCACCTATATGATGTCGGCCGTGGCGATGGTGCGGGCCGGGCTCGGCCTGACCGTGCTGCCGCGCTCGGCCCGCGAGATCCGGGTGGAACGCGGCTTGCGCGCCCGGGCAATCGACGATCCGGCCTTCGTGCGGCCGATCACCATCGTCAAGAAGAAGGGTCGTACCCTGCCGCCCGCCTCGCTGACGTTCCTCGATGCCTGCATCGCCGCCATGAGCAAGATGGAGAGGTGAACATTGTGAGGCCGAGGCGCCCACCCCACTCTCGGTCGTCATCGTCCGCGACGGCGGACGATCCGGTAATCACTGAAGGTCTCGGGTTTCCACGACATCTCAGGGCGTACTGGGTGCCCCGCCTGCGCGGGGCATGACGAAGGGGACGAATCCGTGCCATCAGGCCTTGGTCGGCGGCGTGAACAGGAGCTTGTCGATGCGGCGGCCGTCCATGTCGATCACCTCGACACGCCAGTCCCCCACCGCGAACGTGTCGCCCTCGACCGGGATGCGGGCGAGCCGCTCGAGCGCGAGGCCTGCGGCGGTGTGGAACTCGGCGCCCGGCGCCGGCAGGCCGAACTTCAACGCCAGCTCGTCGATCGGCACCCGGCCGTCGACCAGGAAGGTGCCGTCCGCCCGCGGCGTGATGTCCTCCGGCATCGGCTCGTGCTCTTCCGGCAGGTCGCCGGCGATCGCCGAGAGCACGTCGGTGAGCGTGATGATGCCGAGAAAGTCGCCGTACTCGTCGACCACGAAGGCGACGTGCAGCGACACCTTCCGGAACATCTCCAGCATGCGCAGCACGCTGACATTCTCCGGGACATAGACGGGCTCGCGCAGATGCGGCTCGAGGTGCAGTCCCTTGCCGGCGATCAGATCCTCGACCAGATCCTTCTTCTGCATCACCCCGAGCGGCCGGCCGAGATCGCCGCCACGGGCGACCACCAGGCGCGAATACGGGCACTCGGCCACCTCGCGGGCGATCTGGGCGGGCTCGTCGTCGAGGTCGATCCAGTAGACGTCGGGCCGCGGCGTCATCTCGGCGACCACGGGCCGGTCGGCCAGCGCCAGCACGCCGTGGATCATCTGCTGCTCGACCTTCGCGATGACGCCGGCCTCGGTGCCCTCCGCGATGGTGAAGCGCACCTCCTCCTCGGTGACCGACGCGGCCGACCGCGCCGGCACGCCGAGCAGGCGGAGCAGCCCGGTGGACGAGCGCTCGAGAATCCACACGAACGGGCGGAACACCCGGGAGAGGAGGTCGAGCGGCCGCGCCATGCGGGACGCGATGATCTCGGGCGCCGACAGCGCGACCTGCTTCGGCACCAGCTCGCCCATCACAACCGACACCGCCGTGATGGCGACCACCACGAGCACCACGGCGAGCTGGTTGCCGTAGGGGTCGACATGGGGGATCTCGTCCAGCAGCGGGCCGAGACGCTGGCCGAGCGTGGCGCCGCCGAAGGCGCCCGAGAGAATCCCGATCAGCGTGATGCCGACCTGCACGGCAGAGAGGAGCTGGCCCGGATTGTCGGCCAGCGCGAGCGCCTGGGCGGCCCCCGGATGCCCCTCGTCGGCCATCTGCTGCAGGCGGATTCGTCGCGACGACACCACCGCGAGCTCGGCCATGGCGAAGAAGCCGTTGAGGGCGAACAGCGCGATCAGAACCGCAATCTCGACGAGTACGTCCATGTCCGTAAGGTAGAGCCCCGATGGCGGAAAGCAAATGCCCAGGGTTTCGTAGCACGCATGCGCGGTTTGATCTTTCGCAGCGAATCCCGCCACGATGACGCGCAGACCGAGTCGACCCTACCCGCCCACGCCACGCCCCCGCGTCACGTCCCCGCGTAAAGAGCGCCCCAACGACCATCGACAGGAGAGAATGATGCTCGAGACCGTCGCGAGCTTCGACCGTATCGGTGAGGAGAACGCGTTCGCCGTGCTGGCCCGGGCGACCGAGCTCGCGGCGAAGGGCCGCGACATCATCAATCTCGGCATCGGCCAGCCGGATTTTCGCACGCCCGGCCACATCGTCGAGGCGGCCGTGCAGGCGCTGCGCGACGGCGCCCACGGCTACACGCCGGCGATCGGCATCCTGCCGTTGCGCGAGGCGGTCGCCGCCGACCTCGCCAAACGCTACGGCGTCGGCGTGTCGCCGGCCGAGGTGATGATCATGCCGGGCGGCAAGCCCACCATGTTCATGTCGATCCTGATGTTCGGCGAGCCCGGCATCGACATCCTGTATCCGGATCCGGGCTTCCCGATCTATCGCTCGATGATCGAGTTCACCGGTGCGCGGCCCGTGCCGGTGCCGATCCGCGAGGAGAACGGCTTCGCCTTCTCGGCCGAGGAGACGCTGAGCCTGATCACGCCGCGCACCCGCCTGCTGATCCTCAACTCGCCCGCCAACCCGACCGGCGGCGTCACGCCGAAGGCCGAAATCGACAAGCTGGTCGCCGGCCTGGCAAAATGGCCCAAGGTCGCCGTGATGTCGGACGAGATCTACGACCACATGCTCTACGACGGCGAGCAGCACGTGTGCCTGTTGTCGTATCCCGAGATCCGCGACCGGGTGATCCTGCTCAACGGCTGGTCGAAGACCTACGCCATGACGGGCTGGCGACTCGGCTACGCCGTGTGGCCGGGGAAACTCTACGACAACGCGCGAAAGCTCGCCGTGAACCTGCATTCCTGCGTCAACGCCGCCGCGCAATATGCCGGCATCGCCGCCTTGACCGGACCGCAGGACGAGGCCGAGGCGATGGTCGCCGAGTTCGACCGCCGCCGGAAGGTGGTGGTCGAGGGCCTCAACCGGCTGCCGGGCGTCTCCTGCGCGACGCCGAAGGGCGCCTTCTACGCCTATCCGAACATCAAGGCGACCGGCTGGAAGGCGAAGCCGCTCGCCGCGGCGCTGCTCGACGAGGCCGGCGTCGCCGTCATCGGCGGCCCCGACTTCGGCGTACTGGGCGAAGGCTATATCCGCCTCTCCTACGCCAACTCGACCGAGAACATCGTCAAGGCGCTCGGCCGCATGGGCGAGTTTTTGGCCAACCGCAAGGCGGCGTGAGGGTCGACAACCAACACACTCATTGCCGTGCGACCACCCCCCTCCCCGACCCTCCCCCACAAGGGGGGAGGGAGCACACTGCGGCCTGTCGCGGCGGCAGAACACAACCGACGCCGCGGTTTCAAACAAGTCCGCACCATCACGGCCCGCGCTTCTCGCGTTCCCTCCCCCCTTGTGGGGGAGGGCCAGGGAGGGGGGTGAGCCACGCCCGCAAGCGGGCGCAGAACCCATCAATGCACCGCGCCCTCGGCGCGCGGCATGATGGCGCCGCGGTGGCGGATCACCTGGGCGGCGAGGCGGTGCGCGGCGCCGGCCGCGTCGAGCGGCGACTGGCCGGCGAGCCGAGCGGCGAGATAGCCGGCGTTGAAGCCGTCGCCCGCCGCGGTCGCGTCGACCGGCACCACCACCTCGGGCACCGGCACATGGGCATGCTGCTGGGCCGGATGCTGCTGGCCGGCAGCGGCCAGCACGGCGCCCTTGGGCCCGTTCTTCACCACGATCTCGCGGATGCCGAAGGCCTGCAGGCGCTCGATCGTCACCTCCGGGCTCGGATCGCCCCACAAGAGCGCCTCGTCGTCGAAGCTCGGCAGCGCGATGTCGACGCGCTTGAGCGCCTCCATGAACACGGCACGGATGCGCCCGACATCGCCGGTCCAGCCGCGCGGGCGGAAATTGCCGTCGAAGGCGACCATGGCGCCCTGCTGGCGCGCCAGCTCGACGATCGCCAGGAACCGCCCGAGTCCCTCGTTGCTGTAGAGCGACAGTGTGATGCCGGAGAAATAGACCATCCGGGCGCCGAGCAGGCCCTCGGCGATGCGGGCCCAGTCGGGCAGCTCGAACAGGGACCGCGCCGGGGCGGAGTCGCGCCAGTAGTGGAACAGCGGCGCGGAATTGGCGCCCGAGTCGGCCAGATAGAGGCCCGGCAGCCGGCCCGGCACGCGCAGCACCAGGTCGCCGCCGACGCCCTCGGCCGTCGCGAGCGAGACGATCTGGTCCGAGTAGATGTCGTCGCCGAGCGCGGTCGCATGCGCGACCGGCACGCCGGCGCGCGCCAGATAGATGGCGGTGGAGAACGTGTCGCCGCCGCAGGACAGCGCGAAGCGCCCGTCCGCACCGCGCGCCAGCTCGATCATGACCTCGCCGACCGTGACGACGCGGGTGCGATTCTGACTCATCGCGACACTCAGCTTTCAGGGCCGGCGTAGCGGCCGGCCGTGTGGGGAAACAGCGCCTTGACGATCTTCATCTTGGAGATGTCGACGGTGGCGTCCATGTGCAAGAAGATGGCGGCGTCGCGGAACAGCTTCTCGACGCCGAAATCGAGCATCACGCCGTTGCCGCCGTGCAGCTCGAGCGCGTGCTGGGCGACCTTGAAGATCTCCTCCGAGGCATAGACCTTGGCCATGTTGCACAACGCGTCGGCGTCCGGATCCTTGTCGTCGACGGCGCGCGCGGCGCGATCGAGCAGCGCCCGCACGGCCTCGAGCCGTGTCGCCATGTCGGCGATCCGCAGCGCCACCGCCTGATGCTTGATCAGGATGCGCCCGCCCTGCACGTAGTTCTGCACATAGTCGGCCGTGACCTCGAAGGCCCGCATGCCGACGCCGAGATTCTTGGCCGCCTGGATGATCTTGCCGGGACGGAAATAGATGCCGGCGCGGCCGAGCGAGTCGTTCTCGACCAGGAGGTGATCGTCGGGCAGCCACATGTCCTCGAACACCAGCTCGCCGTTGTTCATGAAACGGCAGCCCATGGTCTCGTTGCAGCGGGCGACCGTCAGGCCGGGCGTGTCGCGCGGCACCAGATAGCTCGACGTGCCGGCGAGCATGCCGACGGCCGGATTGGTGTTGGCATAGACGACATAGAGGCCGGCATCGTAGCCGTTCGAGATGAACTGCTTGCGGCCGTTGATCACCCAGCCGCCGTTTTTCCGCACGGCGCGGGTCTGCATGGCGGCCTCGGGCACGTTGTAGGGCAGCCAGCGGTCGGAGGCGCCGCGCGGCTCGGTGAGGCAGTGGGCGAGGAGGAACTGCGGATCCTCCAGCAGGCGGCCGAACCACTTCTTCTGCAGATGCTCCGGCGCGACGTTACGCAACAGCACCGCGACCTTCCAGTTCTGCACCAGCTTGTCGGCGAGGCCGGAGTCGCCGCGGGCGACCTCCTCGGCGATCAGCGCGAAGGTCGAAACCTCGCTCGCCGGATCGAGCTCGATGCCGCCATGCTGCTCGGGCACGCCGAGCGTGCGGATGCCGACCGCCTCGGCGCCTTCGAGAATCTCCGGCGGCAGCCGCCCATCGGGGCGCATGTCCCATTCGCGCTGCCACTCGCGGCGGATGAACGGGATCACGACGTCGTCGACGAAGGCGCGGCAGGAGGCGCGCATCAGGCGCTGCTCCTCGGAGAGATGCGTGTGGGCCATGTTTCCTCGTTCGTTCCGGTTTTTATGACAGGCAGCATAGAGGCCCGGGGCAGCCCGCAAAAGCGGCAAGGCCGCGCACCGGATCGGGCGACCCGGCCCGGCACGACTGTCGCGGCCCCGACGCGGACGCCGCCGGACGGCCTGTCGGCAGGCCTCCTGCGGGCGCAGGTTCTCGGGGGGACAGGGCCGGCGGACGGGCCATCGAGCGGCTGAGGCTCGCATGTCGGGCATGCCCCGGTGGCGTCCACGGCCGTTGACCGGTCGGCGCTGTTGCCGCTAGATTTTCCGCGATGGGGATGGAGTCCCCCGAAACTGCCTCGTCGGTCGAACCCGAAAGGCTGATGACTCCTGCCGCGTGTCGAGCGGCGGGAATCCGTCCCGAACCGCGACGCGGCGGCTTTGTTCGGGATGACGAGGATGGCTTATCTCTGGATTGCGATCGGCAGCGCGCTGGGTGGGGTGGCGCGGTTCTGGTGCTCTGGCGTCGTCGCGCGCCTGGTCGGCGAGACCTTTCCCTGGGGCACCTTGACCGTCAACGTGGTCGGCTCCTTCGTGATCGGCTTCTTCGCCATCCTCACCGGGCCGGACGGCCGCCTGCTGGTCGGCACGCCGGTGCGCCAGTTCGTCATGATCGGCATCTGCGGCGGCTACACGACCTTCTCGTCCTTCAGCATCCAGACGCTCGAATTGATGCGCGACGGCGAATGGCTGCAAGCCGGCGGCAATGCGATCGGTTCGGTGGTATTGTGCCTGGTCGCCGTGTGGGCGGGCGCCGCTCTCGCGGCCATGTTCAACGCGATGCGATGGGTGTGACCGCCATGAAACTCCCGCGCGACGCCGTCCTGCTGCGCATCTTCGTCGGCGAGGACGACAAGTTCGAGCGCAAGCCGCTCTACGAGGCGATCGTTCTGAAGGCCCGCGAGATGAAGCTCGCCGGCGCCACCGTGCTGCGCGGCCCGCTCGGCTTCGGCCATTCGAGCCACCTGCACACGACCAAGATCCTGCGCCTCTCCGCCGACCTGCCGCTGGTGATCGAGATTGTCGACTCGCCGGAGCGGATCGACGCCTTCCTGCCGGCGCTCGACGCCATGATGTCGTCGGGCCTGGTCACGCTGGAAAAAGTGCAGGTCCTGCAATACGGCGCCACCCGCAACGGGGCGGAGTGAGATCCTCCGCCCTCGTCCTGAGGAGCGCCGAAGGCGCGTCTCGAAGGGCGGGGGCGGCCACTATCGTGGCCACATGGTTCGAGACGCGCTCCTGCGGAGCGCTCCTCACCATGAGGAGAGAGACATGGGCGCCTGGAGCGCCCCGCCCCTCACTTCATCGGCGTCATGCCGAGCTTGTGCAGCAGCAGCATGTCGCGGTCGGGCTCGGGGTTCGGCGTGGTCAGCAGCTTGGTGCCGTAGAAGATCGAGTTGGCGCCGGCGACGAAGCACAGCGCCTGCATCTCGTCGCTCATCTCCTCGCGGCCCGCCGACAGGCGGACCATCGAGGCCGGCATGGTGATGCGCGCCACCGCGATGGTGCGCACGAACTCGAGCCCGTCGACCGGGACGACCTTCGCCAGCGGCGTCCCCTCGACCTGCACCAGCAGATTGATCGGCACCGACTCGGGATGCTCCGGCAGGGTCGCCAGCGAGTGGACCATGCCGACCCGGTCCTCGCGCGTCTCGCCCATGCCGACGATGCCGCCGCAGCACACATTGATGCCCGCCTCGCGCACATGCGAGAGCGTGTCGAGCCGGTCCTGGTAGGTCCGGGTCGTGATGATGTTGCCGTAGAACTCCGGCGAGGTGTCGAGATTGTGATTGTAGTAGTCGAGACCGGAGTCCTTCAGGCGGTGCGCCTGGTCCTTGGTCAGCATGCCGAGCGTCATGCAGGTCTCGAGCCCGAGCTCGCGCACCCCTTCGACCATGGCGCAGATGTCGTCGAGGTCGCGATCCTTCGGGCTGCGCCAGGCGGCGCCCATGCAGAAGCGGCTGGCGCCGGCGTCCTTGGCGGCCTTGGCCTCGGCCAGAACGGCGTCGACCTCCATCAGCTTGCCGGCCTTGACGCCCGCCTCGTGGTGGTGGGCGCTCTGCGGACAGTAGCCGCAGTCCTCCGAGCAGCCGCCGGTCTTCACCGACAGCAGCGTCGAGATCTGCACCTCGCGCGGATCGAAGCGCTCGCGATGGACGCGCTGCGCCAGGAAGATCAGCTCGGGGAACGGCAGATCGAACAGCGCGCGGATGTCCTCGCGCGTCCAGTCGTGGCGGATCGTGGCCGCTTGCGGCAGCGGCGCACGGGCGGGCTCGGAAGCGAGGCGGGTGCGGTCATCCATGATGGCGGGACCATGGCCAGGAGACCGGCGAAATGCAAGAGGGCTCGTCCGGATGCCGGCCCTGCAGGGGCGGCGGCCGCGGTGCAGCGACGGGGGCCTCCGGCGGCGCGCCACCCCGGTGGAACCGCGGCACGGATCGTGCAAAACGGCGGTCCGGGAGCGGACGCCGGGCCGGCCATCGGCGGCGGCCGCGGCACAAGAGGGGAGCGGACATGCGCGTGCTGGTGGTCTATTCGCATCCGGTCGAGGAGAGCTTCAACGCCGCGGTGCATGCCCGGGTGGTCGCGAGCCTGCGCCAGGCCGGCCACACGGTCGACGACTGCGACCTCTATGCCGAGGGCTTCAACCCGGTGCTCGGCCGCGAGGAGCGGCTGAATTACCACGACACGTCCGTCAACCGCGCCCCGGTCCAAGGCTACGTCGACCGGCTGCTCGCCGCCGAGGCGCTGGTGCTGGTCTTCCCGGTGTGGTGCTTCGGCCTGCCGGCGATGCTGAAGGGCTGGTTCGACCGCGTCCTGATGCCCGGCGTCGCCTTCGACATCAGCGATCCGGCGAACGTGAAGCCGGCCCTCACCCATTTGAAGAAGATCGCCGCCGTGACGACCTATGGCCGGCCGCGCTGGACCGCCTTCCTGATGGGCGATCCGCCCCGAAAGGTGATCACCCGCTACCTGCGGGTGCTGACCGGCGGCCGCGCCAAGATCGCGTATCACGCCCATTACCACATGAACGTCTCGACCGACGCGTCGCGCACCGCCCATCTGGAGAAGGTCGGGCGGATCATGGCGCGGCTCTGACCGGCCTTCGACGACTCGACGTCGTCATGGCCAGGCTCGTCGGGCCCATCCACCTCCTCCCGCTCGCGTGGAGCAACCACGACAGGTTGAACACGCTGCTCTTTTCTTGTTCCCCTGTCGGCCGCGCCGCCCTATATTTCAAGGCATGACCAAGTTGCTCGAACAGGCCCTTGAAGCCGCCCGCGCCCTGCCCCCCGATATGCAAGACGACATCGCGCGCGTGGTGCTTCAGCTCGCGCACGATGTCGAGCCGCCGGTTGCGCTATCCGCCGCCGAGCGTGCGGCCGTCGAGCGTTCCAAAGCCGCCGCCGCGCGCGACGAGTTCGCCACGGATGACCAAGTGCGGAACCTCTGGACAATGCACGGCCTTTGAAACTCCGCTACACCCTCCCGGCCCTCGCCGACCTCGAAGCGATTCTCGACGACATTGACCAGCACTCCGCGCAGGGAGCGCTTCGCGTCAAGGCGCGCATTCAGACCATCATCGATCTGTTGCTGCTGCACCCGCAGATCGGCGCGCCCACGGATGACCCCGTCATCCGGCGCATGACCACGCCACCCTATCCCTACCTCGTCTTTTACGAAGCGACCGCCGACGAGATCATCATTCACGCTGTCCGGCATGGGGCGCGTGATCCATCATCCATGCCGGGCTCGGGCTGAGCTGAGGGTTGCGCCTATTCACCAGAATGACGGCGCACACGATCCTCAGAACAGCCCGGTGATCCGCCCGTCCGGCGTGACGTCGATGGCGGTCGCCGCCGGCACCCGCGGCAGACCCGGCATCGTCATGACGTCCCCGCAGATCGCCACCACGAAGCCGGCGCCGGCGGCGAGCCGCACCTCGCGCACATGAACGATGTGGCCGGAGGGCGCGCCCTTGATCTCGTGATTGGTCGAGAAGCTGTACTGCGTCTTGGCGATGCACACCGGAAGGCTGCCGTAGCCCATCGCCTGATAGCCGGCGAGCTGCTCGGCCACGGGAGCGTCCAGCGCGATGTCCTTGGCGTGGTAGATCTCGCGGGCGACGGTGCGGATCTTCTCGATCAGCGGCATGTCGTCCGGATAGAGCAGCGTCAGCTTGCTGCGGCCGCTCTCGGCGGCCTCGACCACGGCACGGGCGACGTCGACGGCGCCCTTGCCGCCCTCGGCCCAATGGTCGGCCAGCACCGCCTCGACGCCGAGCGCCGCGCAGGCCTTTTGGACCAGCGCGATCTCGGCCGCCGTGTCGGCGCTGAAGCGGTTGATCGCGACCACCGGCACCAGCCCGAATTTTTCGACGTTTTCGACATGGCGGCGGAGGTTCGACAAGCCCTCCTCCAGCGCCCCGAGGTTCTCCTCGCGAAGCTCCTCCTTGCGGACCCCGCCGTGCATCTTCAGGGCCCGGATGGTCGCCACCAGCACGACGCAGTCGGGGGCGAGCCCGGTCTTGCGGCACTTGATGTCGATGAACTTCTCCGCCCCGAGATCGGCGCCGAAGCCGGCCTCGGTGACCACCCAGTCGGCCAGCTTGAGGGCCGTCGCGGTGGCCAGCACCGAGTTGCAGCCATGCGCGATGTTGGCGAACGGGCCGCCATGCACGAAGGCCGGCGTACCCTCGAGCGTCTGCACCAGATTGGGGGCGAGCGCCTCCTTGAGGAGCGCCGCCATGGCGCCGTTGGCGGCGAGGTCGCGGGCCCGGATCGGCTGGCGCTCGCGCGTCGTGGCGACGATGGCGTCGCCGAGCCGTTCCTTCAGGTCGGTGAGGTTTTGGGCGAGGCAGAAGATTGCCATCACCTCGGAGGCGACCGTGATGTCGAATCCGGATTCACGGGGAAACCCGTTGGCGACGCCGCCGAGCGACGAGACGATCTCGCGCAGCGCCCGGTCGTTCATGTCGAGGACCCGCCGCCAGGTCACCCGCCGCGAGTCGATGCCGAGCGCATTGCCCCAGTAGATGTGGTTGTCGATCATGGCGGCCAGCAGGTTGTGGGCCGCCCCGATGGCGTGGAAGTCGCCGGTGAAATGGAGGTTGATGTCCTCCATCGGCACCACCTGGGCGTAGCCGCCGCCGGCCGCCCCGCCCTTCTGGCCGAAGGAGGGGCCGAGACTCGGCTCGCGCAGGCACAGCATCGCCTTCTTGCCGATCTGGACGAGGGCGTCGGTGAGGCCGACCGTGGTGGTCGTCTTGCCCTCGCCGGCCGGCGTCGGCGTGATGGCGGAGACCAGCACCAGGCGGCCGTTCGGCCGGTCCTTCAGGGTCTCGACGAAGTCGAGCGACACCTTGGCCTTGTAGCGGCCGTAGGGCTCCAGATTGTCGGCGGCGATGCCGAGCTTGTCCCGTGCGAGGTCGAGGATGGGACGCTTGGGAGCGTCCTGCGAGATCTCGATGTCGGATTTCGGGGCGACGTGCTGGGAGGCGGGCATTCCGGACCTTGCGTCTCTTTTGGCGCAGCAGTCCTACAGGACAAGCGGCCCGGGTCGAAGCCCAAATGCGGCGGGCCCGTCGTCGGCCGGCCGGTCCCGAGCCGCCGTCACCACGGCACCACGTCCCCGCGGTGATCGAAGAAGCCACCCGACTGCTCGGGTCCGAGCCCGTCGACGACCGTCAGCAGCCGCCCGGCGGCGATGTCGGGGGCCTGGGCGTCGAGCCCGGCCTTGCCGAACGGCGACGACAATCGCGTCTCCACCGTGCCGGGATGCAGCGACACGCAGACGGCGTCGGGCCAGCGCCGGCGCAGCTCGACGGCCGCTGTCCGCACGAGCTGGTTCAGGGCCGCCTTGGACGCGCGGTAGCCGTACCAGCCCCCCAGCCGGTTGTCGCCGATGCTTCCCACCCGGGCGGACAGCGTCGCGAACACCGCCTTGCCGGTTCGCGGCAGCCGCGGCAGCACATGCTTCATGGCAAGGGCCGGACCGATGGCGTTCAGCGCGAAGGTGCGCGCGAGCGCGGCCGCATCGAGGTCGCGCCAGCTCTTCTCCGGCTGCTGCCGGTCGTCGTGGAGGAAACCGGTCGCGTCGATCACCAGCCGGATCTCGCCCTCGGCCGCCGCGAAGGCCGCAGCGCGCTCCATGCTCGCCTCGTCCAGGAGGTCGATGGCGGGCGCGGTGCTTCGGCTGAGCCCGATCACGTGCCGGACAGACTCGGCGGTACGCAGCCGATCGACCAGAGCGCGTCCGATGCCGCCGCCCGCCCCCAACACGACCGCGACGCCTCCGGCGGGAAACGATCGGAGCACGATGCCGGAGGTCGCTGCCGACGCGGGTGGGGCCAGCCCGGTCACCGGCGCCCAGCCCCGTCGGCAGGCCCGCCGAATTGCCGAAGCCGCAAAAAGAACCGGGCGACGACCGGCCGGACCGGCAGGACCAGACGATAGCCGAGCTCGAGCGCGGCCATCGCCCCGGGCAGGGCCGCGGCGCGCGCCACCCAGCGCCATCGCGGCAATCGGCGCCAGACGGCGGCAAAGGCCTCGGCTCCGGACAGGAGCCGCCCATCGCCGGCCAGCACATGGAACCGGGCCATGGCCTGCTGGCGGCCGAGACCGGGCGGGAGTGCCGCGCCCGCCCGCGAGACGTCGACGAAGCGGAGCGCACCGGACTCGTCGTGCCGGCGGTAGTGTCCGATCTCGGCCCGGCACAACGGGCATGATCCGTCGAAATACACGATCGATTCGGATGTCTCGGGCTGCACGCGGCTCTCCAGCGACAGGATCGTCAATACACCAGCACGGGCGCCGTGCGGACATGGGTCCGATCCTCGATCTGTCGAACCAGAAAGTCGGCGACATCGGCGCGGGACACGAGTCCGTTCCGCCACTGGGAGGGTGCGACGAGAATCTCGTAGCGCCCCGTTCGTGTCCCATTGGTCAGGATCCCGGGCCTCGCGATCGTCCAGTCGAGCGAGCTGGCCTCGATCAGGCGTTCCTGCACGTCCTTGTCGTCATAGGCCCGGCCGACCAGGAGCCGGAACGGCACGCTCTGGAGGCAGCCGATGCTCGCCCGGCTGTCGCCCGCCCCGAAACCGGTCACGCAGATCAGGCGCTTCACGCCCCGGCGTTCCATGGCGCCGACCAGAATGCGGGTGGCGTCCGAGAACAGGGTCACCGGACGGAACAGATCGCCCATCGCGATGCCCAGCGCCTGGATCACGACCTCCGTGCCTCTCAGTGCCGCATCGATGTCGCGGCTGCTCAGCGCGTCGCCGCGGACCTTCTCCAGCGCGGGATCGGCCAGGCCGATCCCGGCGGCCGAGCGGGCGAGCGCTCGCACCCGATGACCGGCCGCGAGCGCGGCCTTCGTGGTTTCGAGCCCGATTCCCTTGCTGGCTCCGATGACCAGGACGTGCGCCATGCCGGTGCTCCTGACGGGCCGCCGACGACCGCGGAGGCGGCCCCCGTGATCGACGGTTCATGCCATGCTACGCTGGTGCGGGCGGCTTGGACCTTCAGGGCGGCCATCGGCCGCGCCGTCCCGGCCTGCGCTGGTCGTCCGCGCGCAGCGACGGGCACGGGCGGCGGGTGTGATGGCGTCAGCGGCGGCGGCAGTGGCCCGGTCCGGCCACCGGGCCGGTGGACCGGGTTTCGACCGACCTCAAAATTTCTGTCATATCCACGCCTTACGGTGCAGACGTGACGGTCGTCGTCGGTCGGTCGACACGGAGGGGCGCCCCGATACGAAAAACCCGCCAAACTCTCGCGAGCGGCGGGCAATCAATTAGCGAATGCTTGGTTGCGGGGGTAGGATTTGAACCTACGACCTTCAGGTTATGAGCCTGACGAGCTACCGGGCTGCTCCACCCCGCGCCAAGAACGACCGGATGACGACAAAGCGATCGACGCCGGTGCGCGGCTTATGTAGCAACAGCGTCACCGAATGGGAAGCCCGACTTGGGACAGAATCTCATTGTTTCGAATATCCCGCCTTTGACGGCCGAAAAGTCCGAAAAGGACGTCCGGCCACCCGCTCTGCACGTTCCGGATGTGCTGCGTGGCGTCGCCAGGGAAGCGCTGACCGAAGCCCGCACGGCCATGACGGATCCGGGCCTCGACGAGGCGACCGCGATTCACGATTTCCGCAAGGGCATGAAGCGCTGGCGCGCCCATCTGCGGCTCGTCGAGCCGTTCCTGGGCGACGAGGGCCGCCGCCTGCGGAACGAGGCGCGCGACCTCGCCCGCCTGCTGGCCGGCGCCCGCGACGCCCGCACGGCGCTCGACGCCTTCACGGATCTCGGCAGGCTCGAGGGGGTGCCGCTGCTCTCGGCCCGCAGCGTCGCGACCGTGACGGCCCGGCTCGACGAGGTGCGGTCGCATGCCGAGGGGGTGTCGCTGACGGCCGAATCACGCGCCCATATCGACGGACTGCTGACCGCCGCGACCGAGGGCGTGAAATACTGGCCTATCGGCGGGCTCGATTTCCGCGACGTCGCCGGCGAGCTCGCCGGCCATTACGGCCGGGCCCGCGCCGCCATTCCGGACGACTGGCAGGCCGCCGAGCCCGAGACGCTGCACGCGCTTCGCCAGCGCGTGGTGATCCACCGCTACCAGATGGAGATCGTCGCGCCGCTGTGGCCGCGCTTCGGCGAGTTCTGGATCGGCGAGGCGCAGCGGCTGCGCGACCGGCTCGGCCACCACCAGGACCTGATCATCCTGGCCGGATTCGCGGCGCCACACGGGCCCCTGTCGCCGTGGCGATCGCGGCTGATGCCGCTGATCGAGGCGCGCCGGGCCGAGCATGTCGCGGTGGCGCAGCGGCTCGCCGGCCGGCTGTTCGCCGATTCGCCGAAAAGCTTCCGCCGCCGCCTGCTGGCGCTGTGGGACCACCGCGTCCACGCCGCCTGAGGGGCCGGCACCGGCCCCGCCCGCCGAGTCCGCAGCCCGAGCAACCCGAGGCGGACCGGAGTTCTGCTCGCGCCGCCGTGAACCGGACGCCGCTTCCACCGCACATCACCGTCAGAGTAGAGTGGTGCCGCCGGAGCTCGTCCGGCGTCAGCCGCCCGTCGGGTCAGGCCGCATGCACGCAGCCCCACAAGGTTTCTCGGTGATCGTCGCGCTCGCCGCGTCTATTGCCGCCCTGTCGCCGGCCACCCTGCAGGCGCAGTCCGCCGATCCGCCCGACACCGTCTATGCCACCGGCGACGTTCCCATCGACGACCAGACCAAGCGCAGCCTGTCGGTCACCGAGGCGTTCCGCGCCTTTCTGCCGGTCTCGGTGGATCTCGCGGGCAGCATGCCGCCGCCGGGCCGGCAGGGACGGCTGCCCTCCTGCACGGCCTGGGCCGTCGCCTATGCGGCGCGCAGCTACTACGTCTCGACGGCGGAGGGGCGCGACGTCCGCCAGTCCACCAACATCGCCAGCCCGGCCTATGTCTACCATCTGGCGCGGGCGACCAACGAATGCGGCGGCACCAATTTCGTCCGCAATGTCGAGGTGCTGCGCCGCGGCGCCCCGTCGATGGCGTCCTATCCCTATACGGACCAGTGCGCGGCGCCGCCCGGCCCCGACGTGACGACGCGGGCAGAGGATTTTCGGGTGCGCGGCTATCGCCGTATCGACCTCGCCCGGCTCGACGACATCAAGGGCCAGCTCGCGCTTTCCAACCCGGTGCTGATCTCGTTCGCCGACAGCGTCGCCTTCCAGCGCCACCGCGGCGACCAGGTGTTCACCGAGCCCGGCTTCGAGGGCCCGCGCGGCTGGCACGCCATGGCGGTGACGGGCTACGACGACCGCCGGCAGGCGTTCCGGCTGATCAACTCGTGGGGCAATGGCTGGGGCGACCGCGGCTATGCCTGGGTGAGCTACGACGTCATCCGCCAGCGGGTGCGCGAGGCCGGCATTCTGGACGTGGCCCGGCCGCAGCGGCCGCCCCCGCCGTCGGTGACGCCGCCGTCGCCCCCGCCGCCGGTCTCGACCTATGTCCCGCCGCGGCCACCACCGTCACCGCCGCCGGCCGTGACGGTGCAGCAGCCGACGCCCGCCATCGTCGGGACGGAGGTGCCCGAGCTGCAGCGCCTGCCCTGCGCCAAGGTGACGCTGCGGCGCGATCCGATGGGCGGCGGCGTGCTGTCCGGCTTTGTCGCCTCCAACGAGGATCTCGACACGGTCCGCCGCACGGCGGCGAGCCGGCCCGGCACCACGGTCGGGGACGTCGTGGTGGCGCCGTGGCCGCAATGCGAGGCGATGCAGACGCTCGACGACGCCCTCACGGTCGGCGACCGCCCGACCGTCGACATCGGTGGCCGCAGTATCCTGCGCGACGGCGAGCCGCTGCGCATCACGGTGCGGACGCCGAGCCGGCCGCGCTATCTCTACGTCTCCTATGTGCAGGTCGACGGCTCGCTGGTGCATCTGGTGCAGCCGCGCGGCAACGCGCCGGAGCCCGCCGACGGCAGCCGCAGCTTCGTGTTCGGCGATGGTTCCGACGGGCGGGCCCGAGCGACCGTCAGCGCGCCGTTCGGCCGCGAGATGATCATCGCCATCTCGTCGGCGGCGCCGCTGTTCCCGCGCGAGCTGCCGACCCGGCAGACCGAGCGCGAGTATCTCTCGGCGCTGCGCCGGGCACTGATCTACCAGCCCTCGGCGTCGATGTCGGGCGCCACGCCCGGCCGCGACCTCGCCGCCACCGTGCTCAGCCTGGAGACGCGGTCGCGCTGATCTCGCCTGCAGCACGCGGGCGCGCCGCCGCTCGCGGCCCGCGTGCGTCATCGCTCCGTCATCCGCCCTTCGTACCGATTAACCAAGGATTAATCGGGTTGGACGGGGTCGGTCATGTCGCGTTTCCTGGCGAGCGTCAGCCGCTTGTCATTGATGATCGCGGTCGCGGCGATGAGCGCGCCGCTGGCGGCAAGTGCCGCCGACATCGTCGTGCCGGCGGGGACCACCAACACCAGCGCCAAGACGCTCGTCGACGGCGACCGGCTGATCGTCCAGGGAACCGGCGCCCTCTCGGTGAACGGAACCGCCGTCTCGTCCACGGTCGCCACCGCGACCGGAATCACGATCAGCAATGCCGGCACCATCGAGTCGACGGCGAGCGGCGGCCGGGCCGTCAATATCGGCGGCAGCAACAACAATCTCCGCTCGATCACCATCACCAACGCTGCCGGCGCCGCCATCCAGTCGCAGGACGACGCGGTCCGCGTGAACGTCGACCCCGCCACCGGAAGCACCGTCACGATCGACAATTCCGGCCTGATCCTGTCCTCCAATGGCGGGCAGGCCCTCGACCTCGCCGCGATCGCCAGCGGCCGCGCAACCATCACGATCGCCAATGGTGCGACCGGAGTGATCCGCGCGACGGGCAACGACGCGATCCGGCCCGGCAGTGGCATCGTCAGCATCACCAATAACGGCCTGATCGACGCGACCGCGTCAGCGAGCCGCGGCATCAACGTCAATCTCGCCGACCTGACCAAGCTCACCAGCTTCACGCTGGTCAACGGCGTCACCGGGACGATCCAGTCGCAGGACGACACCGTCCGCATCACCGGCACGGCCGGCACGGCGACGACCGCCGTGCAGGTGACGATCGACAATGCCGGCCTCATCCGGTCGGTGGGCACCGGCTCGGCCGCCGGCCAGGCGATCGACCTCGACAACATCGCCTCGAGCGCCGCGAGCGTCACCATCATCAACCGCGCGACCGGCACCATCACCAGCGCGGACGCCGACGCGATCCGGCCGGGGCAGAACTTCGTGCTGGTCAACTACGGCCAGATCATCGCCAACGCCGTGGCGGTGCCATCCGACCGGCCGAGCGCCGACGGCGTCGACCTGCAGCTCAACCACACCGGCACGATCTACAATTACGGCCTGATCTCGGGGGCCAAGAGCGGCACGACGTCCGACGTCGGCAGCAGCCTGACGGTCTACAACTATGCCGGCGCCACCATCGTGGGCCAGGACGGCGCCGGCGTCGGCTCCGGCGGCACCGCGACGATCGTCAATTACGGCACCATCACGGGCCGCATCGACACCACCTCGGCGCGCGGCGACGGCGACGGCATCGACGTCGACTACACGGCGGACATCACCAATTACGGGCTGATCCAGGGCCTCGGCGCGAAGGGTTGGGATTCCGGCGGACGCCTCAACAACAGCGAAGGCATCACGATGGGCGGCGGCACCGTCCGCAACTACGGCACCATCACGGGCGCGACCTACGGCATCACGGTCAACAACGATTCCAACACCGACAATTCCCGCAGCGGGTCGGCCGCCACCACCATCGTCAACTACGCCGGCGCCAGTATCGTCGGGCAGGCCGGCTACGCGATCCGGCTGGAGAACAAGCTCGGCACCACGGCCGACAACGACACTATCGTCAACTACGGCACCATTGTCGGCAACGGCGCCATCCCGGATCCCAATGCGGTCGTGCTGCGCCAGGACGGCACGCCCGATCCAGGGTCGGTCGGCACCCTCGACGGCGTCACCTATACGGGGACGGGATCGGCGCGCTTCATCCGCGGCGACGGCTCGGCGATCCAGATGGGCGAGGGTTCGGACATCCTGATCAACTACGGCACCATCATCGGCAACAACGGCCGCGCCATCAACATGGAAGGCGGCAACGACACCGTGCGGATCATGCCGGGATCGACGATCGTCGGGCTGGTCAATGGCGGCGCCGGCATCGACACACTCGACTATCAGAAGGTCGGCCTCGGCGAGGCCAAGAAGGCCGCCCTGCTGGCCGGCCAGACCGTCAATATCGGCGGCACGCTCTACACGAGCTTCGAGGCCTTCGCCGGCCTGACGCAATCGTTCTCCTCCTTCGCCACCAGCGGTGCGACCCGCGGAATCGCGGCGACGCTCGACAACGGCTCGACCAGCCAGAGTGCGAGCCTGACCACCCAGAAGCTGATCGACCAAGTGGCGAGCGCCAGCGACGTCGGCGGCGCGCTGGCCCAACTGACGCCGCGCACCCTCCAGGCCTACGCGTCGATCGGCATCGACATCGCGCAGCAGACCACGGACACGATCGACCAGCGCCTCACCAATGCGCGCCAGGGTGTGCTGCCGTTCGACATCGGCGGGCTCGACGCCATCGCGGCGCTGTTCGACGGCAGCAGCAGCCGCTCGCTCCCGGGCCTGACGGCGGCGGATCTCGGCATCGCCTCGTCGGCGGCCACGGCATTTGCCTCGGCGAGCCCGGCGATGCGGCCGAATCCGGCCTTCGGCACATTCGATTCCGTCGCCGCCTACGGACCCGGCCCGGTCAAGGCCGCGCCGGCCGTGCCCGACTCGCCGTGGGGCGGCTTCGTCTACGGCAGCGCCGCGACGACGCGCCAGGGTGCCACCGCGACCTCGCCGGCGACCCGCTACCGAACGGCGGGCGTCACGGCCGGCCTCGACTACCGGTTCTCTCCCGAGATCATCGCCGGCGTGTTCGGCGGCTACGGCCGCACCAATGCCAATCTCGACGAGCTCGGCAGCACCGGGGCCGTCACCACCTGGCTCGGCGGCGTCTATGGCGGCTGGTACGGGCCGGCCTGGTTCGTGCAAGGCGCCGCCCTTTACGGACGCAACGACTACGACACCACACGGGTGGCGCTCGGCACCGCCAACACCAGCAGCACCCGGGGCGATCAGGTCGCCCTGCACGGGATCGCCGGCACCGACATCCGGCTCGGACGCGTCCTGGTCACCCCCGAGCTCGGCGCCCAGTACACGCGGGTGCAGATCGACGGCTTCACCGAGGCCGGCAATGCGGCCCTGACGGTCGGCGAGGACCGGGCCGACTCACTGCGCAGCAGCCTCGGTCTGCGCAGCCGGCTGGTCTGGAAGACCTCGTTCGGACTGCTGATGCCTGAATGGCGGGCGAGCTGGCAGCACGAGTTCCTGAACACCGAGCGCGACCTGACGGCGACCTTTGTCGACCAAGCCTTCCCGGTGCCGTTCGCCACCACGGCGGGCGGCGCCGGACGCGACTTCGGGGTGCTCGGGGTCGGGCTCGGGGCCTGGATGGCCGACCGGCTGCAGGCTTCCGTCGGCTACGACCTGAAGGTCGGCGGGCACGACTACACGGCCCATGTGGTCAGCGGCCGCCTGCGGGCCGCGTTCTAGAGCAATTTCCGGCGAAGCGGGAACCGGTTCGCCGCAGAGAATACGATCACATCAAAATACCCGGCACATCAAAATATCTGGAGCGTGTTCCGATTTCCACCGATCGGAACGCGCTCACAGCGCGAGCGGCTCACGTCGAGCGGGCACGGCCGGTCCGTCGCGGCCGGGGATGGGACCGTGAGGCTCACGTCCGCAGGCCTGCGGCTCACCCCTGCAGGAAGGCCCGCAGCATCGCCCGCAGCCGGACCAAGAACCGCGCCAGCGGCCGGTTCAGCCCGCGCCGCGGCTCCTCCGGCTCATGCTCGGCGAGGCGCAGACCGACCTGGGTGACGCGGCCCTTGGCCTCGGCGCTGACCACCAGGGCGATGGCGCCGAGCGGCAGAATGTCGCCGGGATGCGGCGGATGGCCGAGATGGATCGAGAAATGCTCGGCGAGCGTCATGTCGCGATGCTCGGGCGCGATCTCCAGCCCGTAGATCTCGGCAAGCGCCCCCAGCGTCACATCGGCGCTGAGGAAGAAGTCGCCGAGCAGGCGCGGGTCAGGCGCGCGCGGCGGCGGCATGTCGACGAAGAAGCGGTCGAGCGCATGGGCTTTCCCGTGCGGCGCCAGCAGATAGATGTGGTCGCCCGGCTTGATGGCGCCCGCTTCGGCCGGGGAGAGCACGCGCTGGTCGCGCACCACCAGCATGGGCTTCGCCCAGGACGGCACGATGCGGCGCCGCAGGAACGGGTTGCTGGCGCCGACATGATAGCCGACCAGCTCCTGCTCGAGCTGGCCCGGCAGGTCGAGCTCGACCCGGCGGGGCGCCGGCTCGCTGCGCGGCAGCGCGATGCGCAGGACCTTGGCCGCCGGTCCCAGCGTCCAGCCCTGCACCAACAGCGACACCAGCACGACGACGAAGCCGATGTTGAAATAGAGCTCGGCTCGCGGCAGCTCGACCAGCAGCGGGATCGAGGCGAGGAAGATGCCGACCGCGCCGCGCAGGCCCACCCAGGAGATGAAGGCGCGCTCGCGCCAGGAGAAGCGGAACGGCGCCAGGCAGGCGAACACCGCGATCGGGCGGGCGACGAACATCAGCATGGCCGCGATGGCGAGCGCGGCCGGTGCATTGGCGAGCAGCCGCTCCGGCCACGCCAGCAGCCCGAGCAGCACGAACATGACGATCTGGGCGAGCCAGGTCGCCGCGTCCAGGAACGCGATGACGGTGTTGTGGGCGCGGGTCGGCCGGTTGCCGACGATCAGGCCGGCCAAATACACGGCGAGGAAGCCGGAGGCGTGCAGGGCCTGGGCGACGCCGAACACCGTCAGGGCCACCGTCATCACGAACGGCGCGTGAAGACCCTGCGGCAGCGACAGCCGGTTCAGCGCCAGCACGGTGCCGCGGCCACCGATCAGCCCCAAGAGGGCGCCACCGAGCCCTTGGCCGAGCAGGCTGGCGACGATCGCGGGCCACGGCCGGTCGCCCGTGACCAGGAGCTCGACCAACAGGATGGTGAGGAAGATCGCCAGCGGGTCATTGGTGCCGGACTCGATCTCGATGGTCGCGGCGACGCGCGGACGCAGCCGCAAGCCCCGCCCGTGCAGCAGGAAGAACACCGCGGCCGCGTCCGTCGAGGCGACCACCGAGCCGACCAGCAGCGCCTCGATCCAGTTCAACCCGAGGATATGAACGGCAACCGGCGCCGTCAGGGCCGCCGTGATGAAGACGCCGACGCTGGCCAGCATCAGCGACGGCGCCAGCACGCTGCGGAAGGTGCCGAAGCGGGTGCGCAGGCCGCCGTCGAACAGAATCAGCGCCAGCGCCACCGAACCGACCAGATAGGCGAGCCGCACGTCGTCGAAGCGCACGCCGCCCGGTCCGGCCTCGCCCGCCACCATGCCGACCAGAAGGAAGACCAGCAGCAGCGGCGCGCCGAACCGCAGCGCCACCAGGCTCGACAGGATACCAGCCAGGACCAGCAAGGCGCCGAGCAGAATGGAGAGACTGACGGTATCGAGCGAGTCCATCGGGCCTGCAGGACGTTCTACGTTTCGGGCGAACTGGGATTCGCACACGATACGGGCGATTGCCCGGCAGGACCAGGGAGGGGTGGCAGACGCAAGCGGTGCCGCGTCTCGCGGGTTCCGCACCGAACGCTCCCCTCATGGTGAAGCGCGCTCCGAAGGAGCGCGTCTCGAACCATGAGGCCGCGAAAGAGGTCGGCTGCCGTCGACCTCTCCATCATGAGTTGCCGAAATCGGGCAAGCCCGATTTCGGTGGCCGCCCTCGCCCTTCGAGGCCCGGCTACGCCGGGCACCTCAGGGTGAGGGCGGAGAGATGTCGGCGCGCCTCAGAACCCGACCTTGTCGGCGCCCTTCAGGTCGAGAATCTGCCGCGCCTCGTCGGGCGTGGCGATCTGCAGGCCGAGGCCGTCGATGATCTGCCGCACCTTGGTGACCTGCTCGGCATTCGACGTGGCGAGCTGGCCGGGGCCGATCCACAGCGAATCCTCGATCCCGACCCGGACATTGCCGCCGATCGCGGCGGCCGTCGCGGCGATCGGCATCTGGGCCCGCCCGGCCCCGAGCACCGACCACCGATAGGTGTCGGGCCCGAGCAGGCGGTCGGCGGTGCGGCGCATCATCAACACGTCCTCGGGATGCGTGCCGATGCCGCCCAAAATGCCGAACACCGACTGCACGAACAGCGGCGGCTTCACCAGGCCGCGGTCGAGGAAGTGGGCGAGATTGTAGAGATGGCCGATGTCGTAGCACTCGAATTCGAACCTGGTGCCGTTATCGAGGCAGGTCTTCAGGACGAACTCGATATCCTTGAAGGTGTTGCGGAAGATCAGGTCGCGCGTGCCCTCGAGATAGGCCCGTTCCCAGTCGTGCTTGAACTCCTTGAAGCGGGCGAGCATCGGGAACAGGGCGAAGTTGATCGACCCCATGTTGAGGCTGGCGAGCTCGGGCTTGTGCACCGCCGCAGGCCGCACCCGCTCCTCGACCAGCATGGTCGGCGAGCCGCCGGTCGTGATGTTGATGATGGCGTTGCAGCCCGACTTGATGGTCGGGAGGAACTTCGCGAACGCCTCCGGCGACTGGTCCGGCCGCCCGGTCTCGGGATTGCGGGCGTGCAGGTGCACGATGGCGGCGCCGGCCTCGGCCGCGCCGATCGCCGAGCGGGCGATCTCGTCCGGCGTCACCGGCAGATACGGTGACATCGACGGCGTGTGGATCGCGCCCGTGATGGCGCACGAGATGATCACCTTGTTCTTTGTCGCGGACTTGGCCGCGGTGCTGGCCGACATGCTGCGAGCCCCGTTTCCTTGGTTGTCGATGACCGTGCGGGACCAAAACGGTCCCCTTCTCCCTGGCCGGCGCGCCGCAGGTTCTTGGACGTCTTCTTGCGTGGGCCGCGCGCCCCCGAGGCCGAGCTTACATGGTTCGGCCGGCGAGACCAGGGTCGTGTGAGCTGGATCACACAGGCGAAACCCGCGCTGAACCCGCTTTTTTCGGGGGGCGACGAATGATCAATCGCGGCGATCGCCGCGGCCTCATCGAAGGAGAGACACCATGTCGACCAAGTCCAGGATCGCCGCCGTTGCGCTCGCCGCCGTGACCATGGCCGGCGCCATCGCCGCCACCACGGGCGAAGCCGCCGCCAAGCCGAAGTTCGGCCCGGCGCTCGGCTTCGGCATCGTCGCCGGCACCGCCATCGGGCTCGCCGCCGCGTCGTCCGCCTACGGCTCGCCGGCCTACGGCTATTACGGCTACGGCCCGGGCTGCCGCTGGGAGCCCCGCTACACGCCCTACGGCCACTACATCGGCGCCGTGAAGGTCTGCGGCTGGTAAGCCCCCCTTTAGCCGCCCCCTGGTGGGTGGCGCGGCGTCCCCTCGCCCCCCGACGCTTGCGCACCCCAAAAAACCCGCCCGGCCCTGCCGAGCGGGTTTTTTGCGTCACGACGGGGCTGACGGCGGAGGCGTCAGGCGAAGCGGGCGAGGCTGACCGGGCCGTTGCCGGCCGCAGCCCGCTCGGTCGCCCGATAGGCGGCACGCGCCTCGTCGGGCTCGGCGCGGCGGCGCTCGCGGGTCTGCGGCAGGCCGCGATTGGTGGCGATGAGCTGGGCCAGGAAGCTCGCGATATTGCGACCGGCCGGCCGCGGCGGCGCGTCGCGGGACGCCACCACCAGCACCAGGGCGCGGCTCGTCGCCTCGGGTTCCGGGACGGCGGGGTCCCGATCGATCGATTCGACGCGGCGGGGCCCCCGCGCGATGGCGGCGTAACGGGACACGGAGTCGATCGGCCTGGTCGTCATGATCCTGTTCCGAAACGAGACAGGGGTCTGTCGCTAGTGCCTCTATCGCAACGCGCGTGCCGGCCGGACGGTTCGGCCGGGCCGCCTGGAAGTTACCAATTCCTTAACCGTTTCCGACTAGGCTGTCGCCCCACGCCGCCCGTCCGTCCTCACCGAGGATCGCTCCGACGTGACCCGAATCGAGACGACCGCCTGCCCGCTTCCGGGAACGCTCGCCGCTGCCGCCGGTCCGCCGGCCCCGGGGGCGTGCGCGAAACCCCTCAACGCCTGCGACGTCCTGATCTCGATCGGCGACGTCCCCTATGCCTGGGACATCGTCTCGGACAGTCTCGCCTGGGGGGCCAATGCGGCCGACGTGCTCGCCGTCACGGATGCCGAGGCGTTCGCCACCGGCCGCGCCTTCGCCCGCCTGATGGCGCCGGACACCGGGACGACACGGTTCGACGCCGTGATGCGCTCGGGCGGCACCGACTCCGGCGACGGCGTGCCCTTCTCGGTCCAGTACGCGATCGTGCCGCCCGGCCACCAGGGCGACCCGCTGTGGGTCGAGGATGTCGGCCGCTGGTTCGCAGGCAGCCGCGGCGAGCCGGCGCGGGTGCACGGCGTCGTGCGGGTCATCACCGAGCGGCGCGCCCGCGAGGAGCGGCTCGCCTATCTGTCGCGGTTCGACGACCTCACCGGCGAGATGAACCGCTGGCATATGACCGAGATCCTGGCCGCGACCGTCGAGGAGACGGTGCGGTATCGTGCCTCCTGCGGGTTCCTGCTGCTCGCCATCGACAATGTCGGCCGCATCAACGAGGCCTATGGCTACGAGGTCGCCGACGACGTCATCGCCGCAGTGGCCAAGCGGCTGCGCGCGAGAATGCGGGCCGGCGACCACCTGGGCCGCTACTCCGGCAACAAGTTCGGCATCATCCTCAAGCAATGCACGCCCGACGACATCAAGATCGCGGCGGAGCGGCTGCTCGCTGGCGTGCGCGACGGCGTCGTCCAGACCAAGGCGGGTCCGGTCGCCGTCACGGCCTCGGTCGGCGGCGTCAATGTGCCGCGCCACGCCCGCTCGGTGCACGACGTGCTGAGCCGATCCAAGGAGGCGCTGGAGATCGCCCAGTCGAAGCGCTGGGGCTCGTTCCACGGCTACCAGCCGAATGTCGAGCGCGACGCGCTGCGCCGCGCCAGCGTGCGCACCAGCGACGAGATCATCACCGCCCTCAACGACCGGCGGGTGCGCATCGCCTTCGAGCCGGTGGTACACACCGACACGCGCGTCCCCGCCTTCCACGAATGCCTGATGCGGATCCGTCGCTCGGACGGCGGCCTGATCGCTGCCGGCGAGGTGGTCCCGATCGCCGAGCGGCTCGGATTGATTCGGCTCCTCGACCATCGCGTGCTCGAGTTGCTGCTGGACGAGATGAAGCGCACGCCGGCATTCTGCGCCAGCGTCAACGTGTCGCCCGCCTCGACCAGCGACGTCGACTGGTGGGAGGCCCTCAACGCCGGCCTGCGCGGCCATCCGGAGATCGCCCGGCGGCTGGTGATCGAGATCACCGAGACGGCCGCCATCAAGGACATCGACGAGACCCGCGGCTTCGTGGCGCGGTCAAAGGATCTCGGCTGTCGTGTCGCCATCGACGATTTCGGCGCCGGCTACACGTCGTTCCGCAACTTGCGCAAGCTCGGCGTCGACATCGTCAAGATCGACGGCGCCTTCGTGCAGAACATCACCCGCTCGGAGGACGACCGCGCCTTCGTGCAGACCTTCCTGGATCTGGCCCACCGGCTCGGCCTGGAGACGGTCGCCGAATGGGTGCAGGACGAGGAAGGCGCGGCACTGCTCGCCTCGTGGGGCTGCGAGTACCTGCAGGGTCGGCTGATCGGCCTCGGCCAGGTCGACCCGCCATGGCTCGGCGCAGCCCCTTGCGAGGTGGCGGCGGGATGACGGCGGAGTCGGTGCGCACCATGCGTCCTGACGAACAGGTGTCCTGACGAGCGCCGGAAACGGGCGCGCCGCAGCTAGTCGGCCGGACCCGCCCGAACGATCGCCGCGTCCCGGAGGAAGGCCCGACACATCGCCGCCATCCCGAGGCGGAACTGGTCGAGGGCGTCGCGGTCGGACTTGGTCTCGACGGCGACGCGCGTCGCCCCCGTGACCGCCGAGATCACGAAGAAGGCCACTTCCTCGACCGGCTCGAAGCGCGCATCCGGCGTGCTACTCAGGAGCCGCACGGTCGCCTCGTGGAGCCGCGCGAAGGTCGCGTTCACGAGCTCCGTCACCTCCACCTCCGCCGCTGCGAGGTAGAGGGCCCGGGACGTCTCGACGTCCTTCGTCTTGGCGAGGACGTAGGCGGACACCAAGGCGTCCGAGGCGACGGCGACTGGCCGGCCCATGTGGCCGCGGCAGGCCTCCTCCACGGCGTCGGCCACCTCACCGAGATAGCGCTCGATCACGGCGCGGAGCAGGGCCTGCTTGTTCGGGAAGTACTGATACATCGTCCCCACCGACACGCCGGCGCGTTCGGCGACCCGCGTGGTCGTCAATCGGCGCGGGCCGTGTGACCGCAGAACCTGAACGAATGCCTCGAAAATGGCGTCGACGGTCGCGGTCGACCGGGCCTGACGCGGTGTCTTCCGGGGCTTCAGGGCCGGTCGCGGCCTGACGGGCATATGCGAATCCAAAGTGCGGGTCTGCTTCATATATCGATGCCGAGCGGCCGGGCGCAAACGACCGAGGCGTCCGGACGGACGTCCCGGCGGCTGTCGGAAGGAGAGGCTCCATGACCATCGGACAGATCCCCGAAAAACGCGGCTCCACCTCCTCGCCCGCCTCCGGCGCCGACGGATCCGGTGCTGTGGCGCTGTCTCGTCGTGCCGTCGCGTTGTCGGCGATGGCATGGCCGATCGCCGTCGCGGACCGCGCATCGGCGACGGCGAGAGGCCGGGATGCCGGTCCGCCGTCCACCGCCGGAATCCAAGTCGCAAGGGAGAACCCCATGGCACCCGATCAGATCGAGGCCACGCTGCAGAGACTGGCCGACGGTTTCCGCTCCTGGCCGAACGCGCCGATCCTGCACTGGCCCGACGAAGCCGGGCTGGCCTACGAGAACGTCTGGTTCCCGTCGGAAGACGGCGTCCCGCTCGAGGGCTGGTTCATCCCGCGGCCCGGATCGGACCGGATCGTCATCGCCAACCATCCGCGCTGGTTCAACCGGGCCGGTCTCCCGTCCCACCTGGAACCGTGGAGATCGTTCGGCGGCGCCACCGGCAACGATTTCGAGGTCGACTTCGTGCCGGACTACAGGATCCTCCATGACGCCGGCTACAACGTGCTCGCCTACGACATGCGCAATTTCGGACACAGCGGCAGGGCCAATGGAGGCATCTTCTCCGTCGGCCGCTACGAGTCCCGCGACGTCGTCGGCTCGCTGAGCTATGTGCGCAACCGCGACGACACCCGCCACATGACGATCGGGCTGTTCAGCCGCTGCGCCGGCGCGAACGCCACGATGTTCGCGATGGAGCGGCGGCCCGCGGTGTTCGACGGCGTGCGCTGCATGGTCGCGCCGCAGCCCCTGTCGAGCGGTGTGGCGCTCGAACGCGCGCTCGAAAGGCTCGGCATTCCCCTCACCTACATGGCGGATCTGAACACGCGCATCCGGCTGCAGACGAGCTTCTCGATCGATCAGTTCTCACCGGTTCACTGGGCGAAGAGCGTGCGGATCCCGACCTTCCTGTATCAGGTGCGCGACGACCTCTACACACGGCCGAGCGACATCCAGGCGATGTTCGACAACATCCCGGCCGCGGACAAGGCGCTGCACTGGATCGAGGGAACGACGCGGCGGTGGGACGGGTACACCTACTTCCAGCGCGAGCCGCGACGGATGCTCGACTGGTTTGCCCGTTTCATGGCGTGATCGCCGGCTCAGGATCGCCGGCGCGGTTCGTCCGGAGTCGCGGGAGCCTACCGGAACCGCGGGCTCCGGGCCGGGGCCGAGCCCGGCCGTCCGCGAGGCGGAGCCGATCGCGCGACACGCTCTTCAGGCGGCGCGGACGGCTCGCCGTCAGCTCTTGTCCTTGTCCTTGTCGGACTCGCTGAGCCGCTCGAGCCGCTTCTGCATGTCCTCGAGCTGGCGGCGCAGCACGTCGATCTCGCCGGCCTGGGCGTGCGGCGCCTCGGTCTTCTCGGGCTCCGGGCCCTCGCCCCCCTCGCGACGCGCGAACGGCGTGAACATCGTGAAGGCGCGCTGGAACATCTCCATGTTCCGCCGCACCTGGTCCTCCATCGTGCCGAGGGGGCCGAATCCGCCGACGCCCCAGGCCTGGGTCATCTGCTCGCGGAACTTCGACTGCTCGCGCGAGAACAGGTCGAGCGAGCTCTCCAGATAGCGCGGCACCAGCATCTGCATGCTGTCGCCGTAGAACCGGATGAGCTGGCGCAGGAACGTGATCGGCAAGAGGTTCTGGCCCTGCTTGCCCTCCTGCTCGAAGATGATCTGGGTCAACACCGACCGGGTGATGTCCTCGCCCGTCTTGGCGTCGTAGACGACGAAATCCTCGCCGGATTTCAACATGCCGGCGAGATCCTCGAGCGTGACATACGTGCTCGTACCGGTGTTGTAGAGACGGCGATTGGCGTATTTCTTGATGATCACCGGGGCTTCAGGCTTGGCCATGACGCGTTCGCTCTGCAACTGGGATGTCCGATGAGGATCTCGGTGCGGATGTGGGTTGCGCTCGCCCCAAAATGAACTCAGGGAACAAAAAATAGGCGAAATCTTCGGCGTCGGCTACCGTTTTGTGTGAGCACCCGCAAAATCGACGAAGCCGGTCCCGCCTGCGTGCGCCGTGCGCGCCCGCAGGCCGGGCCGACCGTGGAGACCGGCGGCCGACCGCGATCGGCGTCACCGATCGGCATCGTCGATCGTCGTCGCCGATTGTCGAGGTACGCGCCGCCGTGCAAAGCTCGTCATTGACCGGTCGTCGGGGATGCCCGACAACCATCGGAGAAAACCGATAATCGAGGTCACGACCGAACGGGGCCCGCGACACCACGCGGCGCGTCCGGCGAGGTTCGCCGCGGCCGCCGTCAATTGGAACCAGGGAGCTAGCTAAAATGGCAGAAGACATCGTCATCGTCGGTGCGGCGCGCACGCCGGTCGGCAACTTCAACGGAGCGTTCAGCACCCTTCCGGCCCATGATCTGGGCAAGATCGCGATCAAGGCCGCGCTCGAGCGCGCCAAGGTCGAGGCGAAGGACGTGTCCGAGGTCATCATCGGCCAGATCCTGGTCGCCGGTCAGGGCCAGAACCCGGCCCGTCAGGCCTCGATCAATGCCGGCATCCCGGTGGAAGCGCCGGCCTGGGGCATCAACCAGCTCTGCGGCTCGGGCCTTCGCTCGGTGGCGCTCGGCGCCCAGCAGCTCCTCGACGGCGGCAACCATGTCGTGGTGGCCGGCGGCCAGGAGTCGATGACGCTGTCGCCGCACTTCGCCTATCTGCGCACGGGCGTGAAGATGGGCAATCTCGAGCTGGTCGACACCTTGCTGCGCGACGGCCTGTTCGACGCCTTCCATGGCTACCACATGGGCGTCACGGCCGAGAACGTCGCCAAGAAGTGGCAGATCACCAAGCAGGAGCAGGACGAGTTCGCGGTCGGCTCGCAGAACAAGGCGGAAGCCGCCCAGAAGTCCGGCCGCTTCAAGGACGAGATCATCCCGGTGACGATCAAGTCCAAGAAGGGCGACACGGTGGTCGACACCGACGAGTTCCCGCGCCACGGCGTCACCATCGACCAGCTCCAGAAGGTCCGGCCGGCGTTCGACAAGGAAGGCGGCGTGACGGCCGCCAATGCCTCCGGCATCAACGACGGCGCCGCCATGGTGGTGCTGATGCGCCGCAGCGACGCCGAGAAGGGCGGCCATCCGATCCTCGCCCGCATCGCCTCCTGGGCGCATGCCGGCGTCGACCCGGCCATCATGGGGACGGGCCCGATCCCGGCCACCCGCGCGGCCCTGAAGAAGGCCGGCTGGACCCACGAGCAGCTCGATCTGGTCGAGGCCAACGAGGCGTTCGCGGCCCAGGCGCTGGCGGTGAACAAGGATCTCGGCTGGGACACCAGCAAGATCAACGTCAATGGTGGCGCCATCGCGCTCGGCCATCCGATCGGCGCCTCGGGCACCCGCATCCTGGTGACGCTGCTGCACGAGATGGCCAAGCGCGACGCCAAGAAGGGCCTCGCCACGCTGTGCATCGGCGGCGGCATGGGCATCGCCATGTGCCTGGAGCGCTGAGCGCTCCGGAGCCTGTGCCGACAAGGTGAACCCCGGTTCGCAACGACCGGTGCCCCCTAAGAATGTCAAGGACGGGCGGCCAGGGCCGCCCGTCCCCGCGAAGACCGGGCGGGTCCGCGTGCAAGTCGATATCGATTTGGCTCGATATCGATTTGCGTTCGGGCCCGCTCTGACGTTTGATCGCCCGCGTCGTTCCCGTGCGGCTCCGGCAAGACCCGCCGGCCGCATCACGGCGACGTCCGCGAAGTGCGGGGCGCGCGCCATCGCCCCGACGGTCCCGGGCCGGCCTGTCCGGCCATGGCCGCCACTGCGATAGGTCCATGTCGCTCGACGTCGTCGATCTGCGCAACTTCTATGCCCAGCAACTCGGAAAGGTGGCGCGACGCTTCATCGGCCGGGGCATCCGGGCGCGCTGGACCGACACACGCGGCCAGCGGGTGCTCGGCATCGGCTATCCGACGCCCTATCTCGGCCTGTTCCGCGAGCATGCCGAGCGCTGCCTCGCCTTCATGCCGGCCCAGCAGGGCGTGGTGCGCTGGCCCTCGGAGCGACCGACACTCGCGGCGCTGGTCGAGGAATACGACCTGCCGCTCCCCGATTCCGCGGTCGACCGGGTGCTGCTGGTGCATGCCCTCGAGATGTCGGAGGACGGGCTGTCGCTGCTGCGCGAGGTATGGCGGGTGCTGGCCGGCAGCGGCCGCATCCTGGTGGTGATCCCCAACCGCCGCGGCCTGTGGGCCCGCATGGACACGACGCCGTTCGGCTATGGCCGGCCCTATTCGCGCTCGCAGATCGTCGACCTGCTGCGCGAATCCTCGTTCACTCCAACGTCGTGGGGCGAGGCTCTCTACATGCCGCCGATCGGCAAGCGCTGGTTCATGCGCTCGGCGGTCGCCTGGGAGCGCACCGGCGCGACCATCTCGGCGCCGTTCGCCGGCGTCCACATCGTCGAGGCGACCAAGCAGGTCTACCGCGCCGCCCCGGCCCGTCGCGAGAAGCGCCGCCTGGTGCCGAGCCTCGAGCCGGCGCTGCCGGCACCGGGCGCGGTGGCGCGCGACGCCACGATCTGATCGGCGTTCGTCGCGCGGCCGGGGGTTACCCCATCACGGATCCAGCTCCGGGTAGTGCCGGAAAATGCCCATCTGGTTGAACGGCAGCCGGCGTTCCGAGGTGAGGTAGGCCTTGATGCGCGGGCGCGCCGCCACCCGGTCGTGCAGCGCCACGAGGCGCGGCAGCTTGCGCTCCAGCCGCATCATCGTTTTCGGGAAGGCGAAGCGCAGCCCCTCGACCACCTGGAACACCGAGAGGTCCGCATAGCTGAGCGAGCGTCCGGCCAGCCAGGTGCCGGCGCCGGTCCCGCTGCCGTTGCGCTCCAAGATGGTCTCGAACCAGCCGAGAAACTTTTCCGCCCGGACGTTGCGGAAGCCCTCGGCCCGGCGCGCCGCTTCTTTCTTCTGGTCCTCGTAATAGAGGCTCGAGGCGATCGGATGATGGGTGTCGTGCGCCTCGGTGACGAGGTCGGCGACCGTGAGCTGGATCTGGTGAACCCAAAGCCGCCCGGCCTCGGACTTGGGCGCCAGCCCGTGGCGCTCACCCAGATAGGCCAGGATGGCTGCCGTCTGGCCGATCAGCAGCCGGCCGGATTTGAGAAAGGGCGGCGCAAAGGGCGGGTGCGGCACGCTGTCGCCGTCGAGGAGAGCCATCATGGCCGGCACGCCGCCGTCCGGCGCCGGCATGCGGGCGACATCGACATAGGGTGCCGCCGCCTCCTCGAGGGCGAGACGGACGAACTCGCCGCGGCCCTGAATGGTCGGCCAGTAATAGAGCTCGTAGGACATCGGTCGGCCTCGCTGCAGACCAGCGTCAACGCACAAGGCTCGCGCCAGTTCGACCGGCCGCGGCGGGCACGCCCGGAGATCAGGGGCGCGGCCATGTACCATCGCGGGAGACCGGCGAAATATCGACCACGCGACCGTCACGATGTTGCGCTAGGTCGGTCGCCACCGTATTTCAGGGCCGTCGTCCCGATCGGCTGGTCCGGAGCGCGTTCCGGACCGTATCCCCGAGGTCGTGACGCGAGACGCGACCCGACGTCATCCGGACGGTGGGGCCGTTCTCGGAGCGCGAGATGGACGATCGGACCAGGCTGTTGCACTCGCTGTCGATCGACCGGACCGCGCCCGCCGCAGCGCCGCAGCGCCGCCTGTGGCCGGCGCTGATCGGCGGCTTGGCGGTCGGCCTCGCGGCCGCCGCCGGCGTCTGGTTCGTCGTGGCCGGCGGCACCCCGCCGCGTCCGGCCCAGACCGTGGCCGATGCCGCGCCCCCCGCCCCGGTTCCAGCCACCTCCGGCCAGTCTTCCGGCGGGCCGTCCGCCGGCCAGCCGGCCCCGGCGGCCCGCCCGCGGGCCGGCCTCTCCGCCTCCGGCTATGTGGTGGCCCGCCGCAAGGCGACGGTGGCGGCCGAGATCACCGGCAAGGTGACCGAGGTTCTGGTCGAGGAGGGCATGGTGGTCGAGGCCGGGCAGGTGGTCGCCCGCCTCTACAGCAAGCTCACCGAGACCGACCTGGCGCTGTCGCGCTCGCGCGTCTCCGCCGCCGAGGCCGCCGTCAACGCCATCACGGCGGATCTGGCCGAGGCGGAGCGCATCTTCGCCCGCACCGAAAGCCTGTCGCAGAAGAGCTTCGCCAGCGAGGCCGACCTCACCCGCACCCGGGCGCGCGTGCACGTGCTGCGGGCCCAGCTCGCCCAGGCGCAGGCCCAGCTCGGAACCGCGCGCCTCGAGGCGCAGCGGTGGGGCGAGGTGCTGGAGCAGCACAGCGTCAAGGCGCCGTTCAGCGGCGTCGTGGTCGACCGCAGCGCCCAGGCCGGCGAGATGGTGTCGCCGATGTCGGCGGGCGGCAGCTTCACCCGCACCGGCATCTGCACCATCGTCGACATGGACTCGATCGAGGTCGAGGTCGACGTCAACGAGGCCTTCATCGGCCGCGTCCTCAAGGGCGGAGACGTCAAGGCCGTGCTCGACGCCTATCCGGACTGGACGATCCCGGCCTATGTGATCGCCATCGTGCCGACCGCCAACCGCGAGAAGGCGACCGTGCGGGTGCGGATCGGCTTCCGGCAGAAGGATCCGCGCATCCTGCCGGACATGGCCGTCAAGGTGACGTTCGTCGAGGACGACGCCGCCGCGGCCGCCGAGCGCAGCTCGGCCTCCCGATAGACCGTTTCCCGCGCGCCCAGCAGAGAGAAAGCGTCGATGTCCGACACGTCCCTGGTTCGCCTCGCCGGCGTCAGCAAAGGCTTCGTCAAAGGCAAGGACGCGATCACGATCTTCGAACATCTCGATCTGGCGATCCCGGCCGGCGACTTCGTCGCCGTGATGGGCCCGTCCGGCTCCGGCAAGTCGACGCTGCTGAACCTGCTCGGCGGCATCGACCGGCCCGACGCCGGCGAGGTCGCCATCGCCGGCTCGCGCATCGACACGCTGTCGGAGGGCGAGCTGGCGCGCTGGCGCGCCGCCAATATCGGCTTCGTGTTCCAGTTCTACAATCTGATGCCGATGCTGACCGCCGCCCAGAACGTCGAGCTGCCGCTGCTGCTCACCCGGCTCGGCAAGGCGGAGCGGCGCAAGCATGTCGACACCGCGCTAACCATCGTCAATCTCGCCGATCGCGCCAAGCACTATCCGCGCGAGATGTCGGGCGGCCAGCAGCAGCGCGTCGCCATCGCCCGCGCGATCGTGTCGGACCCCAAGCTGCTGCTCTGCGACGAGCCGACCGGCGACCTCGACCGCACCTCGGCCGACGAGATTCTCGGCATGCTGAAGATCCTCAACCGCGATCTCGGCAAGACCATCGTGATGGTGACGCACGATCCGGCCGCCGCCCGCTACGCCAAGCGCACCCTCCACCTCGACAAGGGGCACTTCGAGGAGAAGGAGCTCGCGGCGTGAACGACTTCCTGCTGATCCGCAAGAATCTGTTCCGCAAGAAGCTGCGGGCGATCCTGATGATCGTCTCGATCCTGATCGCCTTCGCGATCTTCGGGGTGCTGGCCTCGTTCGAGCGCGCCTTCAACGCCGGCGAGGACGTCTCCGAGGCCGACCGACTGGTGGTGGTCAACAAGATCAACTTCACCCAGCCGCTGCCGATCGCCTATTTCAACCGGATCGCCGGCATCGAGGGGGTGCGCCAGGTCACCTTCGCCAACTGGTTCGGCGGCTACTATCAGGATCCGAAGAATTTCATGGTGGTGCTGGCGATCGAGCCGGAGAGCTATCTCAGGCTGACGGCGACCGACTTCACCTTCACGCCGGAGATGACCCAGGCCTTCATCCGCAACCGGACGGCTGCGCTGGTCGGCGAGCAGCTCGCCGAGAAATGGGGCTGGAAGGTCGGCGACCGCATCCCGGTCTCGAGCAGCATCTTCTCGCAGAAGAGCGGGTCGCACACCTGGGACGTCACCATCGTCGGCATCTACGGCAAGAACAAGCCGCAGGCCGACACCAATGCGATGTTCATCCAGTTCCCGTATTTCGACGAGACCCGCTCGTTCGGCAAGGACACGATCGGCTGGCTGATCATCAAGACGGCGTCGGCCGGGCTGAACGACCAGATCTCGAAGGCGATCGACGCGATGTTCGCCAACTCGTCCTACGAGACCGCGACCGACACCGAGAAGGCCTTCAACAAGGCCTTCGTGGCGCAGCTCGGCAACATCGCCCTGATCGTCACGCTGGTGGTGGGCGCCGCCTTCGTCACCATCCTGATGATCGTCGGCAACACCATGGTGATGGCGGTGCGCGAGCGCACCCGCGAGATCGCCGTGCTGAAGACGCTCGGCTTCTCGGGCGCCCGGGTGCTGCGCCTGGTGCTCGGCGAGACCCTGCTGCTGGCGCTGATCGGCGGCACGCTCGGCATGGGCCTCGCCACCGTGGCGACGCTGTTCATGCGCCGGAGTCTCGCGATGTTCGTGCCCGGCCTCACCATGAGCGCCGGCATCGTGCTCGCGGCGTTCGGATTCATGATCCTGCTCGGGATCGCCACCGGCCTGGTGCCGGCGCTCAACGCGTTCCGGCTGCGGATCGCCGAGGGAATGGGGCGCGGCTGACATGCTCAAGCAGGTTCTGGCGGTCACCCGCATCAATCTCATGAGCATCCCGCAGCGATTTTGGCTGTCGCTGTCGACCGTCGTCGCCGTGGCGCTGGTCGTGATGGTGCTGTTGTCGTTCCTGGCCATGTCGGCCGGCTTCCGCCGCACGCTGGCGAGCTCGGGCGCCGACGACGTCGCCATCGTGCTGCGCGCTGGCGCCCGGGCCGAGCTCAACAGCGTCATCGCCCGCGACCAGGTGCGCCTGCTCGAGGATGCCCCCGGCATCGCCCGCGACGCCCAGGGCAAGCCGCTCACTTCGGCCGAGCTCTATCTCGTCGTCGACGGCATCAAGCGCAGCACCGGGACCAAGGCCAACCTGCCGCTGCGCGGCATCGGCGAAAGCGGCGCGGCGCTGCGCCGCGGCATTCGGCTCGTCGAGGGCCGCATGTTCGCGCCCGGCAGCAACGAGGTGGTGGTGGGAAAAAGCCTGGTGCGCGAGTTCCAGGGCTTCGAGCTCGGCCGCAGCGTGCGCTTCGCCACCGGCCAGTGGACCGTGGTCGGCGTGTTCGAGGCCGACGGCAGCGTGTTCGAGTCGGAGATCTGGGCCGACCTGCCGGTGGTGCAGAGCCTGTTCAACCGCAACAACACCTTCCAGACTCTTCGCGCGCGGCTCACCGGGCCGGACGCGCTCGCGACGCTGAAGGCGTTCAACGACGGCGACCCGCGCCTCAAGCTCGACGTCAAGTCGGAGCAGGACTATTTCGCCGAGCAGTCGTCGCAGACCTCCGACCTGATCCAGACGCTCGGCTGGCCGCTCGCCATCGCCATGGCGTTCGGCGCGCTCGCCGGCGCCCTCAACACCATGTACTCGTCGGTCGCCTCGCGCTCGGTCGAGATCGCGACGCTCCGGGCGATCGGCTTCGGCGGCTTTGCGGCCTTCGTCGGCACGCTGGTCGAATCACTGCTGCTCGCCGGGATCGGCGGCGTCGTCGGCGCGCTGATCACCTGGCTGGTGTTCGACGGCTTCTCGGCCTCGACGCTCGGGGCCAGCTTCACCCAGGTCGTGTTCAGCTTCCGCCTCACTCCGGCGCTGATCGGCCAGGGCGTCGTGCTCGCCCTCGTGGTCGGCCTGATCGGCGGCCTGCTGCCGGCGATCCGGGCCGCCAGGATGCCGATCGTCCAGGGGCTGCAGGGGTAGATTTTCGTCCGTCATTCCGGGGCGCCGCGCAGCGGCGAGCCCGGAATCCATACACACAGACCGGGGTTATGGGTTCCGGGCTCGCGGACTGACGTCCGCGCCCCGGAACGACGATCTGAAACTCACCCCACCAGGACGTTCCTGAACTGCCAGGGGTCGCTTTCGTCGATGTCCTCCGGGAACATGCCGGGGCGGTCGGTGAGCGGCGTCCAGTCCGTGTAGGTGCCGATCACCGGGCCGAGATAGGGCCGCTGGACTTCGAGACAACGGCGGAAATCCATGTCGTCGGCCTCGACGATGCCGGCCTCCGGATTTTCCAAGGCCCACACCATGCCGGCCAGCACGGCCGAGGTGACCTGCAGGCCGGTGGCGTTCTGATAGGGCGCCAGCTCGCGGGTCTCGTCGATGGAGAGCTGCGAGCCGTACCAGTAGGCGTTCTTGGCGTGGCCGTAGACCAGCACGCCGAGCTCGTCGATGCCGTCGACGATCTCGTTCTCGTCCAAAATATGGATCTTGTCCTGCCGCTTGCCGGCGGCGCCGAACAGCTCGTGCAGCGACAGCACGGCGTCGTTGGCCGGGTGATAGGCATAGTGGCAGGTCGGCCGGTAGACGACGTCGCCGCCGTCCCGCACCGTCAGGTAGTCGGCGATCGAGATCGCCTCGTTGTGCGTCACCAGGAATCCGTACTGGGCCTGCGCGGTCGGCGTCCACGAGCGCACCCGCGTGTTGGCGCCCGGCTGCAGCAGATAGATGCCGGCGCCGCAGCCGCCTTCGTGGGTGCGGCCGTTCTGCGGCATCCAGGTCTCGTGGGTGCCCCAGCCGAGCTCGGCCGGCTGCATGCCCTCGGACAGGAAGCCCTCGACCGACCAGGTGTTGACGAACACGTTCTGCGGCTTCGGCTGCTTGGCCCGCTGGGTGTCGCGCTCGGCGATGTGGATGCCCTTGACGCCGAGCCTTTGGGCGAGCCGGCCCCAGCCCTCGCGGGTCTTGGGCTCGACCGTCTCCAGCCCGGTGTCACGCGCGATGTCGAGTAGCGCCTGCTTGACGAACCACGACACCATGCCGGGATTGGCGCCGCAGCACGACACCGCCGTGATGCCGCCCGGCCGGCGCCGCCGCGCCTCCAGCACCCGCTCGCGCAAGCGGTAATTGGTGCGCGCCGCCGTGCTCGCCGACTTGTCGAAATAGAAGCCGGGCCACGGCTCCGCGACCGTGTCGATGTAGAACACGCCGAGCTCGCGGCACAGCTCCATGATGTCGACCGACGAGGTGTCGACCGACAGGTTGACGCAGAAGCCGCGCCCCTCCCCCTTGGTGAGGAGGGGGCTCAGCAGCTCGCGATAATTGTCCTTGTTGATCGCCTCGTGGATGAAGCGGATGCCGCGCTCGTCGAGGATGTGGCGGTCGCGATCGTCCGGATCGATGACGACGAGGCGCGACTTGTCGAACTGAAAGTGCCGCTCGATCAGCGGCAGGGTTCCCTTCCCGATCGAGCCGAACCCGATCATGACGATCGGTCCGTCGATTCGGGCATGCACGGGCCAGGTGGTCATTGCGCGGGTGCTCCGAAACAAGAAGTGAGTGGAAGACGAGACGGCACGGCGCGGTGCTCACCCTCCCCTCCAGGGGGAGGTGAGGAGCGCGCCACCAAAATGGCGTGCCCTCGTGAACGACAAACGACGGCAAAGATCAAGCCGCCTGCGGCAGGCTCATGCCGGCACGGCGGGAGGCGCGGCGAACCGCCCTCCTCGCGGCCCCGGACAGGGACCGCTGCGTGACCGTCCCGACCGCGCCGAACAGCGCGCCGGGCAGAAGCTCGCGGGCGAGCAGCCGCGGCTCGTGGCCGCTCGGCATCGCCAAGCCCGCCGCGGCCGCGGCCGAAAAGCCGAAACCCGAATAATAGGGCGCGTCGCCGACCAGCAGCACGGCGGCATGGCCGCGCCGCGCCGCCTCGGCGAGCGCCCGCCGCATCAGGGCGGCCCCGATGCCACGGCCCTGCCGGTCCGGATCGACGGCGAGCGGGCCGAGCAGCAGCACGTCGCGGCCGCCGGCGGCGACCGGCCACAGCCGCACCGTGCCGACGAGACGCTCGTGTCCGTCCTGACCGGTTTCGACGGCGACGAGCGCGAGCCCTTCGGCCGGCGCATTGCCGACGCGCAGGCGCTCCGAGCTCTTGGCGAAGCGGCACGGGCCGAAGGCGCGGTCGAGCAGGGCTTCTCGGGCCGGCACATCGGCCGGCCGCTCGGACAGGATGGTGATCATGGCAGTATCCCTCGCCGACGACAGCGAGCCCGGACGAATCCTGGGCGGGGAGTGGAAAAGCTCCGTCCGTCATGGCCGGGCTTGTCCCGGCCATCCACGTTCTTCATTCGAGCGAACGCTGGTCGTGGATGCCCGGGACGAGCCCGGCATGACGGCTCAGAGGTTCGGCGCCCTCAGATGTGGTACGTCCTCAGCGGCGCGAAGCCGTTGAACGCCACCGCCGAGTAGGTCGACGTGTAGGCGCCGGTGCCTTCGATCAGCAGCTTGTCGCCGATCTCCAGGCTGACCGGGAGCGGGTACGGGCTCTTCTCGTACATCACGTCGGCCGAATCGCAGGTCGGGCCGGCGAGCACGCAGCCGGTCGTGCGGTCGCCGTCGCGCGGCGTGCGGATCGGATAGCGGATCGCCTCGTCCATGGTCTCGGCGAGACCGCCGAACTTGCCGATGTCGAGATAGACCCAGCGCAGCTCGTCCTTCTCGCTCTTGGTCGAGACCAGCACGACCTCGGCCTCGATCACGCCGGCATTGCCGACCATGCCGCGGCCGGGCTCGATGATGGTCTCCGGGATCGCATTGCCGAAATGCTTGCACAGCGCCCGGAAGATCGCACGGCCGTAGCTCTCCACGGCCGCCACCTTCTTGAGGTAGCGGGTCGGGAAGCCGCCGCCCAGATTGACCATCGAGAGCTGGATGCCGCGCTCGGAGCACGCCCGGAAGATCTGCCCGGCCGACTTCAGGGCGCGATCCCACGAGCGGACATTGCGCTGCTGCGAGCCGACATGGAACGACACGCCATAGGGCTCCAGGCCGAGCCGTAGCGCGTGCTCGAGCACGTCCACGGCCATGGCCGGATCGCAGCCGAATTTCCGCGACAGCGGCCACTCGGCGCCGGCGCAGTCGTAGAGGAAGCGGCAGAAGACCCTGGCCCCCGGCGCCGCGCGAGAAATCTTCTCGACCTCGGCCTTGCTGTCGACCGCGAACAGGCGGACGCCGAGCGCAAAGGCGCGCGCGACGTCGCGCTCCTTCTTGATCGTGTTGCCGAACGAGATGCGGTCCGGCGCGGCGCCGGCGGCGAGCACCATCTCGATCTCCGGAACCGAGGCGGCGTCGAAGCAGGAGCCGAGCGAGGCGAGCAGCGACAGCACCTCCGGGGCGGGGTTCGCCTTGACGGCGTAGAACACCCTCGTGTCCGGCAGGGCACGGGCGAAGGCGACATAGTTCTCGCGCACGACATCGAGATCGACGACGAGGCACGGACCGTCGTCGCGGCGATGGCGCAGGAACTCGCGGATGCGCTCAGTCATGGCGCTCTCCCCAACAGGCTAGGCGGGGGCGGCGATGGCCCCCGGATGTGGGTGCGGGCGGAGACGCCTCTGCGACCACGCGCGATGGGGACGCGTGCGACGCAAACGGCTCTTCGACCGTCCGTGCTGCCTTGGATTGGAAAGGGGAGTCCCCGATCCGCACGCCCGGCAATGATGAACAAGCCTCTTCGGCGACCCGAGCCGGTGGTGGAAACCGGCAGAGACCAAAAAAGCCCGCTCCGTCGTTGCTTTAAGCCGCGTCCCCCGGGGAGAACGGGGTGCGCCGGTTTCGCCTCCGGCTGTCGATCAAGTGTTCGGAGCTCAAGCAATCCGGCGATCGAGCAGGTCCCTGAGGACCAGAAGATCGTCGTGATCTCACTCCGGGCGGCTGTCCGGCCTCTTGTCCGGATGCCCACCGATCGACACACGGCCACAGGCACGTGCGAAATTGGGCAGGGGTCACTTAAGCGATTTGTCCCGGGGGTGCAAGATGTTTGCGACCCACGACGCGGCCGTCGACCGATAAAAATATTCGGAAAAGTTGGCGGAGCTTTAACGCTCGCGGCGTGGCGCCAGAGTCGGGTGGCGCAAGCAGAGCCACCAGGCGCAAATGTGCATGGGAGAGAGGCGTCGGCGAAGGCCGTGAGAAAACCGGGACGTGAGGTCGCGCGCGGCGAAAGCCGCGATCAGCCGCGGGTCGTGAACGGCTCGACCGCCATGCCGCCGCGGACGAACTGCACCATCACGACGACGCCGAGCACCAGCAAGGCGCCGGTCAGGGCGTACTCGCCGAGGTCGCCGAGGCCGAACAGATTGGCCAGCGCCCAGCCGCCCGCGAAGGCAGCCCCGAACACCTCGGCCCCGATCAGCACGGTGGCGCCGAGCACCGTGATGACGCTCTGCCAGGCGATGCGGCGGTGGGCGGGCTTGGAGACGGTATCGAGCACGGGCAAATCCTCGTTCTTCGGCCGGGACTCTCCACGAAACCCCGACCGCGTCAAGCCTCCGCCGGCCGCGGGCCGGGTAGCGGACGTCGCACCCCGCCTTATATAGGCAGCCATAGACTGACTGCGATCCCGACCGACGCCCGGCGCAACCCTCCGACCCGGTTTCTCATGACAACAACCCCGACGACCCCGGCCGACCGTACCGCCTCGCAGGACAATCCGCTGCTGGCCCCCTGGGCGACGCCGTTCGAGGCGCCGCCTTTCGCGGCATTCGCGCCGGAGCAGTTCGAGCCGGCCTTCGACGCCGCGCTGGCCGAGCACCGCGCCGAGATCGAGCGGATCGCCACCGACCCGGCGGAACCGACCTTTGAGAACACCATCGCAGCGCTGGAGCGCAGCGGCCGCACGCTGTCGCGGGTCGCGGCCGTGTTCCACGTGCTGGCCGGCGCCCACACCAACGACGCCCTCCTGGGGCTCGAGCGCACCCTGTCGCCGCGGCTCGCGGCGCACGCCAATGCGGTGCGCACCGACGGCCGCCTCTATGCACGAATCACCGCGCTGGGCGACGGCGAAGGCTTGGCGCCCGAGCAGGCGCGGGTGCTGGAGCGCTATTCGCTCACCTTCCGCCGCTCCGGCGCCGGCCTCGATGCGGCCGCCAAGGCGCGGCTCGCCGAGATCACCCGGCGGCTGGCGACGCTGGGCACCACTTTCAGCCAGAACGTGCTGGCCGACGAGCAGTCCTATGTGCTGGCGCTGGACGGCGCGGCCGATCTCGCCGGGCTGTCCGGCTCGGCCCGCGAGGAGGCCGGCGCCGCCGCGCAGGACCGCGGGCTCGCCGGCAAGCACGCGATCACGCTGGCGCGCTCCAGCGTCGAGGGATTCTTGCGCGCCTCCGAGCGGCGCGATCTTCGCGAGCAGGCGTTCCGGGCCTGGGCGGCGCGCGGCGAGAACGGTGGGCCGACCGACAACACCGCCGTCATCGCCGAGACGATCCGGCTGCGCGCCGAGCGGGCCAAGCTCCTCGGCTACGACAGCTTCGCGGCCTACCGGCTCGAGGACGCCATGGCCAAGACGCCGGCCAATGTGCGTGAGCTGCTGGACCGGGTGTGGACGCCGGCCCGCGCCCGCGCGCTCGCCGACCGCGACGCCATGCAGGAGATGATCCGCCAGGAGGGCGGCAATTTCCCGCTCGCCGCCTGGGACTGGCGCTATTACGCCGAGAAGCTGCGCAAGGCGCGCTACGGCATCGACGAGGACGAGGTGCGGCCCTATCTGCCCCTCGACCGCATGATCGCCGCCGCCTTCGACACCGCACAAAAGCTGTTCGGGCTCGGCTTCGCCGAGCGCCATGATGTGCCGGTCTGGCACCCCGACGTGCGGGTGTGGGAGGTGACGGGCCCGGGCGGGCGAAAAGTCGGCCTGTTCTTCGGCGACTATTTCGCCCGCAGCTCCAAGCGGTCGGGCGCCTGGATGACGTCGCTGCGACGCCAGGAGAAGCTCGACGGCGAGGTGCTGCCGCTGATCGTCAACGTGATGAACTTCGCCAAGCCGGCGCCGGGCGAGCCGGCGCTCCTGTCGTTCGACGACGGCCGCACGCTGTTCCACGAGTTCGGTCACGCGCTGCATGGCCTCTTGTCGGACGTCACCTATCCGACCATCTCGGGGACCGGCGTCTCCACCGACTTCGTCGAGCTGCCCTCGCAGCTCTACGAGCATTGGCTGGAGCGCCCCGAGGTGCTGAAAAGCTTCGCCCGCCACGCCGTCACGGGCGAGCCGATGCCGGACGAGCTGATCGAGCGCCTCGCCCACGCCCGCACTTTTGGCCAGGGCTTTGCCACGGTGGAATACGTCGCCTCGGCCCTGGTCGACATGGATTTCCACGCGCTCAGCCCTGAGCAGGCGGCCGGCATCGATCCCAAAAGCTTCGAGCGCGAGGCGCTGGCGCGCATCGGCATGCCGGAAGAAATCGTCATGCGGCACCGGCCGCCGCACTTCACCCATGTGTTCTCGGGCGGCGGCTACGCGGCGGCCTATTACAGCTACATGTGGTCCGAGGTGATGGACGCCGACGCCTTCGCGGCCTTCGAGGAGACCGGCGACGTGTTCGACCCTTCCGTGGCCAAGAAGCTGCACGACCACGTCTACGCCGCCGGCGGCTCGCGCGATCCCGCCGACGCCTATGTCGCCTTCCGCGGCCGCCTGCCCGAGGCCGACGCGCTGCTGAAGAAGCGCGGGCTCGCCGAAGTGGCGTAGTTCGTAGGGTGCAATGAGCGCAGCGAATTGCGCCGTAAGAAACGGGTGAAACGCGTCGACACGGCATCAGTGCATGAGCGGCGCAATTCGCTGTGCTCATTGCGCCCTACGGCGTTAATCGCTACTCCCGCATTCATGGATCTCCACACCGCCGGACATCGCCGCGGCGTCGCCGCCGCTCCCCATCATGCCGCCGCCGAGGCGGGCCGCGCCGTGCTGGCCGAGGGCGGCAACGCGCTCGAGGCCATGGTGGCCATGGGCGCCATGATCGCCGCCGTCTATCCGCACATGACGCATGTCGGCGGCGACGGGTTCTGGCTGGTGCGCGAGCCCTCCGGCAAGGTGCGCGCCCTGATGGCGCCCGGCCGGGCCGGCGCGAAGGCCCGCCCCGAGCTCTATCGCGAGCACGGCTACGACACGATCCCGACCCGCGGGCCGCTCGCCGCCCTGACGGTGCCGGGCGCGGTCGGCGGCTGGGCGCTCGCCTTGGAGGCCGCCAAGGCGTCGGGCGGGAAGATGCCGCTCGACCTGCTGCTCGCCCCGGCCAACCGGGCGGCGCGCGAGGGCTATGTGGTGAGCGCCAGCCAAGCCGAGCTCACGACGACGCATCTCGCCGATCTCGCCAAGGCGCCCGGTTACGCGAACGTCTTTCTCGCCGACGGCAAGGTGCCGGCGGCCGGCACGCGGATGACGCAGGCCCGGCTCGCCGAAACCCTCGATCATCTCGCCCATGCCGGGCTCGACGACTTCTATCGCGGCGATGTCGGCCGCGAGATCGCCGCCGATCTCGACCACATCGGCAGCCCGGTGACGCGCGCCGACCTCGAGGCGCAACGCGCATACGTAGCGGCGCCACTGTCGGCCGCGCTCTCGGTCGGCACCGTCCACAACGCGCCGCCGCCCACCCAGGGTCTCGCCTCGCTGATCATCCTGGCGCTGTTCGACCGCCTGCGGGTGACGCAGGCCGAGGGCTTCGACCATGTCCACGGGCTGGTCGAGGCGACCAAGCGGGCTTTTGTCGTTCGCGACCGCGTCGTCACCGACCCGGACCGATTGCCGGCACCGGCCGAAAACTTCCTCGACAAAAAGTTCCTCGACGTCGAGGTCCAGAAGATCGATGGCCGCAAGGCGGCGCCGTGGCCGCACAAGCCCGCCAAGGGCGATACCGTGTGGATGGGCGCGGCCGATTCGAGCGGGCTCGTCGTCTCCTATATCCAGTCGATCTACTGGGAATTCGGCTCCGGCTGCGTGCTGCCCAGGACCGGCGTGCTGATGCAGAACCGCGGCGCCAGCTTCTCGCTCGATCCGAAGGCGCTCCGGGCGCTCGCGCCCGGCCGGCTGCCGTTCCACACGCTGAACCCGGCGCTGGCCGTGCTGAAGGACGGCCGGGTGATGGCCTACGGCACCATGGGGGGCGACGGCCAGCCGCAGACGCAAGCCGCCGTGTTCACCCGCCACGTCATGTTCCGCCAAACGCTCGACCAGGCGCTCGACGCGCCGCGCTGGCTGCTCGGCCGCACCTGGGGGGCCGCGCGCGACAATCTCCGGCTCGAGCCGCGCTTCGCCGACCGGCTGGTCGACCAGCTCCTGTCGGCCGGCCACGACGTCGAGGTGCTGGACCAGCCCTATTCGGGGACCATGGGCCATGCCGGCGCCGTGCTGCTGCACCCGGACGGCACGCTGGAAGGCGGGCACGACCCGCGCGCCGACGGCGGCGCCGCCGGGGTGTGACGTCTCGCGAAGCCCTTCCTTCGTCGTGCTCCGCGAAGGCGAGGGCTTTGCATAATCAGTCATTCCGGGGCGCGGACCGCAGGTCCGCGAGCCCGGAATCCATATTCCCGGTGCAGGTGGCTTACGAAAGACAGGGGTTATGGGTCCCGGGCTCGGCGCTTCGCGCCGCCCCAGGACGACGAAGGGATTTCTGCAAAGCCCTTGCCTGCGCGGACGATGACGACCGATAGGCCGTGCCCTCGTCCCGGCCGGCGACGTCATCCTCGCGTAAGCACAGCCTTCCTTCCGCCCCAGTCCCCGGTATGGTCTGGGGATTGCTTCACCAGATGGCGACGAAGCGACCGACGCCGAGGGCCCCCGCATGACCCATCGACCGACCGCCAGGCTGCGCAGCCTTCTCGCGCTGCTCGCCCTGGCCCTGGGCCTCCTCGTCCCATGCCTCGCCCAGGCCCATCCGCATGTCTGGGTGGTGATGGCGAGCGAGCTGGTCTACGGCGCCGACGGCACCATCACGGGCGTCCGCCACGCCTGGACGTTCGACGACATGTTCTCGACCTATGCGACGCAGGGCCTCGAGTCGAAGCAGAAGGGCATCTTCACCCGCGAGGAGCTGAAGGATCTCGCCGAGGTCAACGTGACGTCGCTGAAGGAGTACGACTTCTTCACCTACGCCAAGCTCGACGGCAAGAAATCGCCATTCGTCGACCCGGTCGACTATTGGCTGGAGTTCAAGGACTCCATGCTGACCCTGCATTTCACCCTGCCGCTGAAGACGCCCATCAAGGCCAAGGGCATCGAGCTGGAGGTCTACGACCCGAGCTATTTCGTCGACTTCTCGTTCGCCGACAAAAGCCCCTTCGCGCTGAAGAACCCGCCCGGCGACTGCAAGGTGGCGCTGAAGAAGCCGACCGAGGAGGAGACCTCGTCGCAGCTCCAGAAGCTCACCGAGTCCTCCTTCGCGCAGGACAGCTCGCGCGTCGGCGAGCTGTTCGCGAACAGGGTCTCGGTCCGTTGCCCATGAGTCCCGTCATCATGCGTGCGGTGATGCGGAGACGGTCGCTGTGGATCGCGGGGCTGGCGCTCGCCGCCCTGACGGTGGCGGCCGGGATCGATGTCGCGCTGGCGCAGGGCGCGCCGTTCGGCGTGCCGCGGCCCCCCTCGCCGCCGCCGGCGTCCGCCGACGGGATCGTCGGCTGGATCCTGACCGAGCAGGCCCGCTTCTACCGCTCGCTGTCGGGGCTGGTGCGCTCCGCCAAGCAGGACGGCAGCGCGGTGTGGAGCCTGCTCGGCGTCTCGTTCCTCTACGGTATCTTCCACGCCGCCGGTCCCGGCCACGGCAAGGCGGTGATCTCGTCCTACATGATCGCCAACGAGGAGACCTGGAAGCGCGGCATCGTCTTGTCCTTCGCCTCGGCGCTGCTGCAGGCGATCGTCGCCGTGGCCGTCGTCGCCATCGCGGCGATCGCGCTCAACGCCACGGCCAAGAGCATGAACGAGGCGGTGCGCTGGATCGAGGTGGTGAGCTACGCCCTGATCGCGCTGGTCGGCGCCCGGCTGGTCTGGGTCAAGGGCCGCGGCTTTCTCGCCGCGCTCCGCGAGCAGTGGGCGCAAGCCCCCGCGGCCGCGAGCCCCGCGCTGGTGCCGAACCTCGCCTTGGCGGGTGCGTCGGCCGGCGTGGTGGAGACGCGCGAGCCGGTGCTCGCCGGCCTGATCCATGCCGAGCATGCACACGAATCGCACGACCATCACGACCACGATCATGCGCATGGCGAGGCCGGGCACGCCTGCGGCTGCGGCCATGATCATCACGATCATGATCATGAGCACCACGCCGTGGCGGCGGCGGACCATCGGGACGCCGTCGTCACCGGCACCGCGCACGATCACGCTCACGACCATCACGCCCACGACCACGTTCACGGGCCGGACTGCGGCTGCGCCCACGGGCCGGACCCGAAGGATCTGGCCGGGCCGGGCGGCTGGTCGCGCGGCCTCGCCGCCATCGTCGCGGTGGGCCTGCGGCCCTGCTCGGGCGCCATCCTGGTGCTGGTCTTCGCCCTCGCCCAGGGCCTGTTCTGGGCCGGCGTCGGGGCGACCTTCGCGATGGGGCTCGGCACCGCCATCACGGTGGCCGTGATCGCGACCATCGCGGTCGGCGCCCGCTCGCTGGCGACCCGGCTGGCCGAGCACCGCGCGGGGCGCGGCGACGTGCTGGTGCGTGGCCTGGAAGCCGCCGCCGCCTGCGTCGTGCTGGTGTTCGGCGTCGCCCTGTTCGCCGGCTACATGGTCACCGAGCGGATGATTTGAGCGGCGCGTGACCCTGGCGCTTCGGCGCCGGAGCCACGACCGCGGCGTTCGGCCGGCAGCCGCCGCCGACACCCGAGACCGTCGCCATGCATTGCTCGCGGGTGGCGAAGCCGCAGTTCACCACGGCCCCTTCCATGTCGTACTCGGCGCACCATGGCCAGACGGGAGCCGCCGTCTGAGCCGGCGTCCGCGTCTGCGCAGCCGCATGACCGGCGGCGAGCGCCGCGGCCACCAGGACGATGACCCCGAAGGCGACAGCCGCCGAATACCGCATTACGCAAAATCATCCGGACGAAGCTCGATCGCCGAGCCATGTGGCGTGCGCGCCGCCGCCTGATCCCAGGCATGCTGATAGCGCGTCAGCGTCGCCTGGTCGGCGATGCCCTTCCCGACCGTGATGCGCTCCAGCGCCGAAAGCCAGGCCTCGTAATAGGGCGCCGCGGCGCCATTCCCGCCCGCGGTGACGCGGCGGATCTCGGTGCCGAAGGCCAGCGCCCATTCGGTCCAGGTGAAGACGCCACGCTGCTCCAGCATCATGGCGAGCACGAAGGCGAGCGCCTCCCAACGGGCGCGGAACAGCGGCCCGTCGGCGTCGCGTGGGATCGCCGTCATGGCGCGGGCGCCGAGCGCCGCCTCGTTCGCGGCAGGGTCCACGAGATCGCCGGCCGGCGCCGCATCGTGATGCGGCACGATCCGCGCCACATAGACGTCGATGAAGCTGTCGAGCACGGCCGGCTCGACCCGACCCCGCTCGGTCGCGATGGTGGCGAGCGCCCGCACCCGGAGATCCTGGTCGGACAGTTCCGCGGCGTGGCCGCCAGCTTGGTCGGTCTGATGGGGCATCCATACACGGTATAGGAGCACGGCGGGCTTGACCATGGCCGATACGCGTGTGCGTCACGATTTTGCTTGCCGCAGTGCGGTGTCACGCCTCGAGATGGCGGCGCGGCAGCAGCCGCGGCACGACGCCGCCGACCGGCCCGAACAGCACCGAGACGATGTAGACGGAAGCGGCCACCAGGATGATGGCGGGGCCGGAGGGCGCGCCGGAGTGGAACGAGACCAGCAGCCCGACATAACCCGACGCCACCCCGGTCGCGACCGCGACCATGATCATGCCGGTCACCTCGCGGGCCCAGAAGCGGCCGACCGTCGCCGGCACGATGATGATGCCGACCGACAAAAGCGTGCCCAGCGCGTGGAAGCCGCCGACCAGATTGAGCACCAGGAGGCAAAGGAAAGCGATGTAGGCCGGCATGCCGGCGCGGCTGACCGAGCGCAGGAATCCCGGGTCGACGCAATCGAGCACCAGCGGCCGCCAGATCACGGCCAGCACGCCGAGCGACACCGTGGTGATGCCGGCCATCAGGATCAGGGTCGGGTCGTCGAGCGCCAGCACGCTGCCGAACAGGAAATTCAGCAGATCGACATTGCTGCCGCGCATCGACACGATGGTGACGCCGAGCGCCAGCGACATCAGGAAGAAGGCGGCCAGCGAGGCGTCCTCCTTGAGGTCGGTGACGCGCGCTACCACGCCGGCGAGCAGTGCCACCGTGAGGCCGGCCAACAGGCCGCCCAGCGTCATGGCGAACAGGTCGAGCCCGGCCACCATGAAGCCGAGCGCGGCGCCCGGCAGGATGGCATGCGCCATGGTGTCGCCGACCAGGCTCATCCGCCGCAGCATCAGGATGACGCCGACCGGCCCCGCCCCGAAGGAGAGCGCCACCGCGCCGGCCAGCGCCCGGCGCATGAACTCGAACTCGACGAAGGGCCCGATCAGCAGGTCGTACATTCCCGAGATCACTCCGCCGCCACCCGGCATTCCGCGGCATCCTCGTCGAAGGCCTCGCACATGCGGCGCGCCTTCTGCAGATTGGCGGGCGTGAGCACGTCGGCGGCCGCGCCCCAGGCCACCGCCTCGCGGGCGAGCAGCAACACCTCGGGGAAGCTCGTGCGGACCATCTCGATGTCGTGCAGGGCGGCCAGGATGGTGCGGCCCTCGCCGTGCCAGCGCCGTACCAGCGCGAACAGATCCGCAGCCGTCTTGGTGTCGATGGCGTTGAAGGGCTCGTCGAGCACGATCAGCCGCGCGTCCTGCAGGAGCAGGCGTGCGAACAGCACGCGCTGGAGCTGGCCGCCCGACAGGTTGCCGATCGGCCGCCGCTCGAAGCCGGTGAGGCCGACGGCGGCGAGCGCGTGGTGGACGAGGTCGCGCTCGCGCCGGCCGATGCCGGAAAAAAGCCCAGTCTGCCGCCACAGGCCCATGGCGACGAGGTCGTAGACGATGATCGGGAAGCTGCGGTCGATGTCGGCGACCTGCGGCAGATAGGCGACGTCGCGGCGGTCGAGGCCGCAGCGGTCGATCTTTCCGGCGAGCGGCGCGAGAATCCCGACGATGCCCTTGAACAGGGTCGACTTGCCGGCGCCGTTCGGCCCCACCACGGCGAGCAGCGCGCCGCGCTCCACGGTGCCGTCGAGATGGTGGATCGCCGGATGGCGCTCGTAGCCGAGAGTGAGATCCGTGAAGGCGAGCTGCGGGATCATGGCCGGCTCACGCCATCGCCCAGACGACCAGGGACCAGACCACGACCGACACGGCCGCCACCACGCAAAGCCGCAGGCCGAGCGACAGTCGCAGCAGCGACGGCTTGAGCGACGGCGAGGGATGGGCGAAGCCGGGATCGTGGTGGTGATGCGTCATGGTGCCTCGGGGCTGGCAACACTGTTATAGTATCACAGAGACGATGCCAACCGGGCGATCAGACACCCCGCACGCGCGACGGCAGCGCGGCGCCATCTCTTCACCTCCCCCTGGAGGGGGGAGGTCGCCGCGCTTAGCGCGGCGGGAGGGGGTGACAGCGTCGCCGGTGCGCGCGGCTTCACCCCACCCCGGTGCGCGCTGTCGCGCGCCCCGACCCTCCCCCTCCAGGGGAGGGTGAAGATCAGCGCTTCGTTTGGCCTGCGGAAAAATCCGGACGCCAGCGCTTCAGCCACAGCGAGTTGGTCACCACCGACACCGACGACATCGCCATGGCGGCGCCGGCGAGCGCCGGTGTCAGGAAACCGAGTGCGGCGAGCGGGATGCCGACCACGTTGTAGACGAAGGCCCAGAACAGGTTCTGCCGGATCTTTCGGACGGTCCGGCGGGAGATATCCAATGCCGCCGCGACCAGGCGCGGGTCCGGTCGCATCAGGGTGACGGGGGCGGCCTCGACGGCGACGTCGGCGCCGGTGCCGATCGCAATGCCGACGTCGGCGGCGGCGAGCGCCGGCGCATCGTTGATGCCGTCGCCGACCATCGCGGGTTTTCGGCCCGCCGCCTTCAGGGCTTCGAGCGCCGCCGACTTTTCGGCCGGCTTCACGGATGACTTGTAGGCATGGAGCTTGAGGACGCCCGCGACCTTGGCGGCGACGCCTTCCGAATCGCCGGTCAGCATCTCGGACCGCACGCCGCGGGCCGCCAAGAGTGCCACGGCTTCGATGGCCTCCGGCCGGATCGGGTCGGCGATGCCGAGGACACCGATCGGCTTGCCGTCGGCCGCGACCACCACGGCGGTGCGGGCCTCGCCCTCGATGTGCGCCAGCGCCGGCGCCACGGCGGCGATGTCGACCGCGAGCTCCTGCATCAGGTCGCGGTTGCCGATGGCGACGACGCGGCCCTCCACCGTGCCGACGACGCCGCGGCCGACCAGGGCTCGGAACTTCTCCACCGGGGGCAGCGCAACGCCGGGCAGTGCCGCCAGCACGGCCTTGGCCAGCGGATGCTCGCTGCCGGCCTGCACGGCGGCGGCGAGCCGCAGCAGCGCGTCCTTGTCGCCCCCGTCGACCGGCACGACGTCGGTCAGGCCCGGACGGCCCTCGGTCAGCGTGCCGGTCTTGTCGAATACCACCGTGTCGACCACGGCGGCGCGCTCCAAGGCCTCGATGTCCTTGACGAGAATCCCGGCCCGCGCCGCGGCTCCCGTGCCGGCGACCAGCGCGGCCGGCGTCGCCAGGCCGAGCGCGCAGGGGCAGGCGATCACCAGCACCGAGACGGCGGCGATCAGCGCCTCCTCGACGCCGTGGCCGGCGGCAAACCAGCCGATGAAGGCGCCGAGCGCGATGGCGATCACGGCCGGCACGAACACGGCGGATACCTGATCGACCAGCCGCTGCACCGGTGCCTTGCCGCTCTGCGCGTTCTCGACCAGACGAATGATGCGGGCGAGCGTCGTGTCCTCGCCGACCGCGACGGCCGACACCACCAGGCGACCGACGCCGTTCAGGGCGCCTGCCGTGACCTTGTCGCCGACGCGCTTCACCACCGGCACGCTCTCGCCCGTGATCAGCGACTCGTCGGCCTCGCTCTCGCCCTCGGCCACGGTGCCGTCGACCGGGATGCGCTCGCCCGGCCGCACCACGACGCCCTCGCCGGGCCGCACCTCGTCGACGCCGATGTCGATCTCGGCGCCGTCGCGCAGCACATGGGCGCGCTCGGGCCGCAGCGTCATCAGGGCCCGGATCGCCGCCGTGGTGCCGCGCTTGGCCCGCGCCTCCAGCCACTTGCCGAACACCACCAGGGTGATCACGGCGGCCGCACCCTCGAAATAGAGATGGCCGGACGCATCGGCCCCGCGGGCGAAAAGCATATAGACGCTGAACGCGTAGGCCGCCGTGGTGCCGAGCGCGACCAGGAGATCCATGTTGCCCGAGAAGGCCCGCACGGCCTTCCAGGCGGCCTTGTAGAAGCGGCCGCCGATGAGGAACTGCACCGGCGTCGCCAGCGCCAGCTCGACCCAGGGGTCGAGATGGAGATGCAGCCCGAACGGCGCCGCCACCATGGGCAGCACCAGCGGCAGTGTCAGGACGGCGGAGACGACCAGCAGCAGGAGCTGACGGCGCTCGGCCGCGACCCGCTCCGCCTCGCGAGAATCCTCCTCGCGCCGGCGCTCGGCCGCCGAGGGCGGTCGCGGATGCGCCCCGAAGCCGGTGCGCTCGACCGCGGCCGCGAGCGCCGCCGGCGTCACGTCGGCGGCGCCGAGGTCGACGTCGGCGCGCTCCAGCGCGAGGTTCACCGAGGCCTGGGCGACGCCCGGCACCCGACGCAGCGCGTTCTCGACCCGGCCGGCGCAGGTCGCGCAGGTCATGCCGGTGATGTCGAGCACCACATGGGCGCCCGGCGGAGCCGAGACTGCGGGTGCGGCGGTGCGGGGCTTGCCTTCGAGGGCGAGTGACATCAGCATGCGGTCCTGTTCAGTCGCCAACATGGCGATTGCCGCCGCATCCGGCAACGGCACGGCGCGATGGCAGGCCTGCGGCCCGATCGAAGGCCGATGGCCCCGTGGTAGCAGGCTGACGCGCGAGAGACCCCCGAGAGCCCTGATGGCGACGCGTTCCCGCTCCCGTGATGACACGGTTCCGTCCGGCGGCGGAGCCGCCGGCGGAGAGACCGACGCCGGCGAAAGCAACGGCGGCGAGGCCGCCGACGGTCCGCCGCTGCAAGCCGCGGCCATCGCCGTGCGCTCGGCCGTGCGCTTGGCCGTGTCGGCCGATCTCGACGCGCTGGTGGCGCTCGAGCAGGCCGTCTTCGCGACCGACCGCATGTCGCGACAGAGCATCCGCCGGTTCCTGTCGTCGCCGAGCGCGGTCGTGCTGGTGGCCAGGACGCAGGACGATCTCGCCGGCGCCGCCGTGCTGCTGGTTCGCAACCGAAGCACCGTGGCGCGGCTCTACTCGATCGCGGTCGACCCGCGGGCGGCCGGGCGCGGCGTCGGGCCGGCCCTGCTGGAGGCCGTCGAATCGTCCGCGGCAGCCCGCGGCGCAACGCGCATCCGGCTCGAGGTGCACGAGCACAACGCCCGGGCGATCGCGCGGTATCACAAGGCGGGGTACCGGCAGTTCGGACGTCACGCCCGCTACTACGAGGACCAGGGTGACGCGTTGCGATTCGAGAAGATGCTGGCGCCGCCATCCGATCGGGGAGTCGCGCCGGTCGCGCGGCCTCTCCCCTGACATTTTCGTGAGCGAACCGAATCCCGGCGTCATCGCTATCATGTGTTCAGCCGAGTCGCGGACCATCATGGGCCTGACACAAAACGGCACGACACAGCACGGTACGACACAGCATGGAGGCGCCGCGGGCGCCGCCGCGCGCGCTTCGAAAGGGCCTCCGTCATGACCGGCTGGGTCATACTGGTCGACCAGCCCCGGGACTTCCCCAACGCCGACACGCCGCACAAGGTGATCACCACGAGCGAGTATCTGGCTCGCCCGCGGCTGTTCGAGATGGCGCGCCCGAAGCTCGTCAACTTGTCGCGCTCCTATGCGTACCAGTCGAAGGGCTATTACGCCTCGCTGCTCGCCGAGGCGCGCGGCCACCGGGTGATGCCGACCGTCGAGACCATGCTGGAGTTGCGCGAATCGAAGCTCTACGAGCACGCGCTGCCGGAGCTGGAGGATTCCCTCAATCGCTGCGCCCGAAAAGCCGACTACCAGCCCGAGGGCGAGCTGAAGATTTTCGTTTGTTTCGGCATCGCCCGCGACACCCGCTTCGAGGCGTTCGGCCGCCTGCTGTTCGACTGGTTCCGCTGCCCGGCCCTGGAGGTGACGGTCGACACCGGCGCCGCCTGGCTGTCGATCGACCGCATCCGCATGCGCAACCTGACGCGGCTCGCCAACGGCGAGGCGACGTTCTTTCGTGACGCCCTGCACCAGCACACCAAGCGCGATTGGCGCGACCCCAAGGCGCGCACCACCTCGAAATATGATCTCGCAGTGCTGTACGATCCGAACGAGAAGATGCCGCCCTCCTCGGCCGCCTCGATCCGCCACTTCGCCCGAATCGCCGAGAAGCATTCGGTCGATGTCGAGCCGATCACCAAGCGCCAGCTCGCCGAGCTGGCCGAATACGACGGGCTGTTCATCCGCGAGACCACCTCGATCGACAACCACACCTACAGGTTCGCGCGCCGCGCCGTTCAGGAGGGCATGCCGGTCATCGACGACCCGATCTCGATGATCCGCTGCACCAACAAGGTCTTTCTCATGGAGCTGCTGCAGCAGAACCGGGTGGCGACGCCGCCGACCATCATGGTTGCCGATCAGGGCGATCTGACCCGCGCCATGGACGAGCTCGGCCTGCCGCTGGTGGTGAAGATCCCGGACGGCTCCTTTTCGCGCGGCGTCCACAAGGTGTCGACGCCGGAGGAGCTCAAGCGCGTCGCCGACGAGCTTCTGGAGGAAACCGACCTGCTGCTCGCCCAAAAATTCATGCCGACCGATTTCGACTGGCGGGTCGGCGTGCTCGCTGGCGAGCCGCTGTTCGTCTGCCAGTACCGGATGGCGCGCGGCCACTGGCAGATCGTCAAGCACCGGCCTGACGGCACCGCGCGCGAGGGCGGTTTTCGGACCTTCGGGCTCGACCAGGCGCCGCCGGCCGTGATCGACACCGCCGTGCGGGCGGCCCGGCCGATCGGCGACGGCCTCTACGGTGTCGATCTCAAGGAGACCGACCAGGGCATCGTCGTCATGGAGGTCAACGACAACCCCAATCTCGAGCACGGCGTCGAGGACGCGGTCGGCAAGGACGAGATCTGGATCAAGCTGCTGAAGTGGTTCATCGCCCGGCTGGAGCAGTGAGGCATGTCCTCCGTCGTCCCGGGGCGCGCCGAAGGCGCGAGCCCGGGACCCATAACCCCTGTCTGTGAGTATGGATTCCGGGCTCGCGGGCCTTCCGGCCCGCGCCCCGGAATGACCGGCACAAGCTCACCCGCCCAGCGGCCCCGCCTTCAGCCGTGCCAGATCGAACCGGTCGACCTCGCGCAACAGGTCGATGAAAGCCCGCGCGGCGTGGTCGAGCGCCGCCTCGCCCTTTTCGGCCGAGGCCGGGCGGGCGTCGCCGACCGCGCCGGTGGCGTTGAGGTCCTGGGTCATCCAGCCGAACGGCGCCGGCGTGTAGGGATGCAGCCAGCGGAACTCCTGCTCCATGGCGACGCTGACCGGCTCGGCATCGGCGGCCTCGCCGGTGCGGACCACCTCCGGCCGGTGCGCCAGGATCAGCGAGGTCTCGATGTCGCCGGCATGGATGCCGTGGTGCTGCTCGTGCGGCTCGAATACACCGTCCGGATAGCCGAAGCGATGCCAGTGGGTGGTGACGGCCAGCATGCCGAGCCGCACCCGCAGATCGCGGGCGACGAGATCGATCGCCTGCACGTTACCGCCATGGCTGGTGACGATGACGAGCTTCCTCACGCCGGCGCGAAAAACGCTCTCGCCGATCTCGGTCCAGGCCCTCATCGCCGTTTCGGCGCTGAGCGTCAGGGTGCCGGGGAAGGCCAGGTGCTCGGTCGAATGGCCGACCGCCTGCACGGGCAGGAGGGTCGCCGGCAGGTCGGCGGGGAGAAGGGCGGCGACACGGGCCAGATGCGCCTCGGCGATCAGCGTGTCGGTCGCGACCGGCAGATGCGGCCCGTGCTGCTCGACGGCGGCGACCGGCAGCACGGCGATCCAGCGGCCGGTGTCGGCGGACGCGAAGTCCCGCCAGGTCATGTCGCCCCAGTGTGGTTTCGGCAGCATTGGCGTAAAACTCGTGATTCAGGGCGAGGCCCGTGCGCGCCGGGCGACGCGGCCGGCGCGGCGGAATGGTCTGGATTCGGCCCTTACAGAGGACGATTTGATGCGGTTCGCAAGTCCATTCCGGCGCCGGGGCGTTGCCGTCTCGCTGGCCGCCGCCACCCTGGCAGTGGCGCTGGGCGCCCTCGTGCCGATGGCCGGCCCGGCCGCCGCGCAGGCCCTCGACAAGGTGGCGTTCGGCACCAACTGGGTGGCCGAGCCGGAGCATGGCGGCTTCTACCAGGCGCTCGCCGACGGCACCTACAAGCGCTACGGGCTCGACGTCACCATTGTGCCGGGCGGCCCGCAGGCCAACAACCGCATCCTGCTGCCGGTCGGCAAGCTCGACTTCTACATGAGCGCCAACACCCTGCAGGCCTTCGACGCGGTCGAGCAGGGCGTGCCGACCGTGGTGGTCGCGGCGATGTTCCAGAAGGACCCGCAGGTGCTGATCGCCCATCCGGGCGCCGGCGTCCAACGATTCGCCGACCTCAAGCGGACGACGTTGTTCCTCTCCAAGGAGGGCATGGCGAGCTACTTTCAGTGGCTGAAGGCCGAATACGGGTTCAGCGACGCCCAGGTGAAGCCCTACACGTCGAACCCGCAGCCGTTCCTGGCCGACAAGCGCAGCGCCATGCAGGGCTACGTCACCTCGGAACCCTACGCGATCGAGAAGCAGGCGCGGATCCGGCCGCTGGTGTTCCTGCTCGCCGACGAGGGCTTCTCCAGCTACTCGACCCTGATCGAGACGCGGCGCGAACTGGTCGAGAAGAAGCCGGGACTGGTGCAGCGTTTCGTCGATGCCTCGATCATCGGCTGGTACACCTACCTGTACGGCGACCCCGGTGCCGGCAACGCGCTGATCAAGAAGCAGAACCCGGAGATGACCGACGACCTCATCGCCTATGCCGTCGCTCGGCTGAAGGACCGCGGCATCGTCGATTCGGGCGACGCCCTGACGTCCGGCATCGGCGCCATGACGGACGCCCGCATGACCGCCTTCTTCGCCGCCATGGTGAAGGCCGGCGTGGTCAAGCCCACGGTCGATTTCCGCCAGTCCTATACGCTGCGCTTCGTCAACAAGCAGGTCGGCCTCGACCTGCGGCCCAGGAACTGAGGCAGATCGCCACGACCGGATGAACACGCTCGAGACCGTGCCCCCGCCCCCCGAATACTCGCCGGCGTCGTCACCCTCCCCTGGAGGGGGAGGGTCGGGCGTCCGCACAGCGGACGACCGGGGTGGGGTTAAGCCCGGAGCGCCGGCTTCGCCGATCACCCCCTCCCGCCGAGCTTCGCTCGGCGACCTCCCCCCTCCAGGGGGAGGTGAGGCGCGGCTAGGTCCACGGCCAGCGGGTCCTGCATGACGCCCGTCGTCACGCTGCGCGGCGTCGGCAAGGCGTTCCCGAACGGGACGCTGGCGCTGCAGAACCTCGACCTGACCGTAAACCGCGGCGAGTTCGTGTCGCTGCTCGGGCCGTCGGGCTGCGGCAAGTCGACGGCGCTGCGGCTGATCGCCGGCCTCGCGCGGCCGAGCGGCGGCGCGGTGGTGTGGGGGAGCGGCGGCACGCCGGCGCGCGGCGATCTCGGCGTCGTCTTCCAGGAGCCGACCCTGATGCCGTGGGCGAGCGTCGCGGCCAATGTGCGGCTGCCGCTGCGCCTCACGCATCGCCCCGACAACGCCGAGGCCCTCGTCGCCGACATGCTGGCCCGGGTCGGGCTCGACGGCTTCGCGAAGGCCTATCCGCGCGAATTGTCGGGCGGCATGCGGATGCGGGTGTCGATCGCCCGCGCGCTGGTCACGAATCCCGAGCTGCTGCTGATGGACGAGCCTTTCGCGGCGCTCGACGAGATCACCCGCTTCCGGCTCGACAACGCCCTCCTGGATCTCTGGCAGGAGCTCGGCAAGACGGTCGTCTTCGTCACCCATTCGGTGTTCGAGGCCGTCTATCTCTCCACCCGCATCGTCGTGATGACGCCGCGGCCCGGGCGCGTCGCCGCCGACATCGCCATCGACGCGCCGTTTCCACGGGGGGAGACATTTCGTACCTCGGCACCCTATGCCGCGCTGTGCCGCACGGTGGCGCAGGCGCTGGCCGGCGCCATGGGGGAGTCGCTCGCATGAGCGCCCCCGCCGCCGACGAGACGCACCGGCCATGGCGCGACCGCCTCGCCCGCGTCGGCCTGCCGGTCGTGGCGCTCCTGCTCGGCTGCGCCATGTGGGAGCTTTTGGTGTGGGCCTATGCGATCCCGCCCTACGAGCTGCCGGCACCGAGCGCCATCGCGGCGACACTGGTGGAGGACCGCGCGCTGCTGGTCGAGTCGCTCATGGCGACGCTCGCGACCACGGCACAGGGCTTTGCGCTGGCCGTGGTCGGCGGCGCCGGGCTCGCGATCCTGTTCAGCCAGTCGCGCTGGCTCGAGAACACGCTCTACCCCTACGCCGTGATCCTGCAGGTGACGCCCGTGGTGGCGATCGCGCCGCTGCTGCTGATCTACCTGCCGCAGCCGCTCGCCGTGCTGGCCTGTGCCTGGATCGTCGCCTTCTTCCCGATGCTCGCCAACACGACGCTGGGGCTGCATTCGGTCGATCACAATCTCGACGACCTGTTCTCGCTCTATGGCGCATCGCGGCTGCAGCGGCTGGTGCGGCTGCAGATCCCGGCGGCGCTGCCGATGATGCTGGCCGGCGGCAAAATCGCCGGCGGGCTGTCGTTGATCGGCGCCGTGGTGGCCGAGATCGCCGCCGGCTCGGCCGGCGCCGGCTCCGGCCTCGCCTTCCGGATCGCCGAATCGGGGTACCGGCTCAACGTGCCGCGCATGTTCGCGGCGCTGCTGCTGCTGTCGGCCGCCGGCATCGCCATCTTCGCGGCCCTGTCGTTCGCCTCCTGGCTGATCCTGCGCCGCTGGCACGAAAGCGCGCTCGTCCGCGCCCCCTGAGGACGCGCCGGCGCCCGACCGCCGCCCGCGAGGGCGGCCTTCATAGGTCCCATGCACGGAGCGCCGACCGCGTCCCCGAAACGGCCACATATGGTTCGTGTAGGTCCGGCCCGACCGCGAAAGACCCCCGATGACCACCCCTCCCGACCCGTCCGTGCCGCCGCGTCCCGCCGACCCGCCCGGCGGCGATCTCGACCCGGCGCTGGTGCCCGTGGCCATGGCACTGCCGGTGCTGTCCCCATCCGCCGCGGCGCTGCGGGCCCAGCGGCTGCGCCTCGTCGGCATCGCGTTGATGTGCGGAGCGGTGGCCTGCTTCGCCTGCATCGACACCACGGCCAAGTATCTGGGCCGCCATTTCGACATCCTCGAGGTCTCCTGGGCCCGCTATGTCAGCGCCCTGGTGCTGGCCCTGCTGGTGTTCAACCCGGTGACCCGGCCGGGCCTCTTGCGCACCCGCCGGCCGGCCCTGCAGATCGGCCGCTCGGCCCTGCTGCTCTCGACCACGCTCCTGAACTTCGGCGCCCTCAAATACCTTCAGCTCGACCAGGCGCTGGCCATCACGTTCTCGGCACCCCTGATGGTCGCGGCGCTGGCCGGGCCGATGCTCGGCGAGCGGATCGGCCCGCGCCGCTGGGCCGCCATCGTGGTCGGGCTGGTCGGCGTCATGCTGGTTCTGCAGCCGGGCTTCGGCTCGGTGCATCCGGCCGCCCTGATGTCGCTCCTCTCCGCCGTCTGCGCCTCGTTCTACGCCATCGCGACGCGGGTTCTGTCGCGCTGGGACTCGGACGCGACCACGCTGTTCTACTCGAACCTGCTCGGCGTCCTGCTGCTCACCCCGGCGATGCCGTTCGTGTGGACGACGCCGACCGATCCGCTGCTGATCGGCCTGATGATCATGTTCGGCGGCTTCGGCAGCCTCGGGCATTTTCTGCTGATCGTCGCGCACCGGCACACGCCGGCCTCGATCCTGTCGCCGTTCTCCTACAGCCAGCTTCTGTGGGCGACGACGCTCGGCTTCGTCGTGTTCGGCGACGTGCCAAACCGCTGGACGCTGGCCGGCGCCGCCGTGGTGATCGCATCCGGCCTCTATCTGGTGCATCGCGAGCGTGTCCGCCGAGCGCGGTGAGCGCCGTTCCAGGCACGGCTTCGCAGTGCAACAAGGAGCAGCGATGTCGTGCCCCTTCGCGACGACGGCAGCGGCTGCTATGAACGGCCCGACGCCCCCGCGTGCGTTCCTCACCACCCCGCTCATGAGTTGACAACCGGAGCGACCGCGCCCGATACAGTCCCCCCGCCCTTCTCCCAACGATCCAAAGGCCGTCCGAGGTTCCCGCCATGGTCAAGAAGCCTGCCCGCGCGCCCGAAGACACCCTGCCGGAGCGATCGAACGACGACATTGGCGAGTCTGTTCGGCTTTTGTTGTACCGGAGCCAGCAGGTGA
>NZ_JACAAX010000013.1 GCF_013377085.1 Rhodoplanes sp.
TGCTTCGCAACAGTCTCGGAATCCTCCGAGTCAATCACCCGGAAACCGTATGAGAGCCCACGTCTCATCTGATCACGTCACGATCATCAGCGCGACCGCCGCCAGCACCACCGCCGTTCCCACGAACGCCACCCGATAGAGTCGCAGCGCACGAACAACATCCTGCGCGGTCGCCTCGCTGCGGCCGCCGCCCATCCAGGCGGCGTCGACGCGGGCGCCGGCATAGACGCGCGGGCCGGCGAGCTTCAGGCCGAGTGCGCCCGCCATGGCGGCCTCCGGCCAGCCGGCATTGGGCGACGTGTGCTTTTGGGCGTCGCGGCGCATCGCGAGCCATGCGCCGCGAACTGACGCACCCGGCACCACGCTCGCTGCCGCGACCAGCATCAGGCCGGTGAGGCGCGAGGCCGGCAGATTGACCAGATCGTCGAGCCGCGCCGCCGCCCAGCCGAAGGCGCGGTGCCGTTCGGTCTTGTGGCCGATCATGCTGTCGGCCGTGTTGATCGCCTTGTAGGCGATCATGCCGGGCAGGCCTCCGACCACGAACCAGAAGGCCGGCGCCGTGACGCCGTCCGAGGCGTTCTCGGCCAGGCTCTCGATGGCGGCCCGGCACACCGCCGCCTCGTCGAGTGTCGCCGGATCGCGCCCGACGATCTTGGCCACCTCGCGGCGCCCGCCCGCCAAGCCGTCCGCCTCCAGGGCGCCAGCGACCGCGCCGACATGCCGGTCGAGATTTCCGGACGCGATCAGCATCGCCACGGCCACGACGACCACGGCGAGGCCGAGCGGCGCCGTCGCATGTGCAAAAGTCTCGATCGTGATGCCGGCCGCGACGGCGACGATCAGCAGCAGCACGACGCAACCGACGCCGGCGGCACGGCGCCGGGCGTCCGGCCAGCCGGGGCGGTTGAGGGTATGGTCGAGTGCCGCAATGAGAGAACCGATCCACGACACCGGATGGCCGATCGCGCGAAACAGCGCGTCCGGATAGGCGAGCATGGCCTCGACGCCGGCAGCGACGACGAGCACGAGCAGGCGGATGGACAAGTCGAGCATGGCGCACGCGTGCCGTCGTTGAACAACGCCGCCGGCCCCGCGAGCCCGGCGGCAGAATCGATGCCGCATACTAGCGGCCGGTCGCCCATCCCGTCATTCCGGGGCGCGGGCCGTCGGCCCGCGAGCCCGGAATCCATAACCCCGGTGCTGATTGTGATCGAGAGACAGGGCGTATGGGTTCCGGGCTCGGCCCTGCGGGCCGCCCCGGAACGACGCTGTCGAATTCGCGCGCCGGCCCATCCTTGTGCGCCGAAAACCTCTGTGGTCTAAAGGGCCCTGTCGCCGGTGCCTCTCGCCCGAGAGGTGAAACGGGAACGCGGTGCGGGCCTCTCTCCCGTCTGGGACAACCTCCCTCCGGGAAAACGCCCAAGGCCGCGGCTGCCCCCGCAACTGTGAGCGGAGCTTTTCGTCCACGCGCCACTGGCTCCTTCGGCCGGGAAGGCGGACGAGACCGATCCGCGAGCCAGGAGACCGGCCGGCGACGGCATGCGCTCGTTCGACGGCGGGTCGACGGAGGAACAGTCCTTGAAAGCAACCGAAGCGGTCCGCACGGCCGGCGTCACCGCGCTCGTGGCACGCGCGGTCGGGCGCGCGCCCGTGCTGCTGCTCGGCGGCCTCGTCGTGCTGCTGTTCCTGCTCTCGCTCGGCATCGGGCCGGTGCGGCTGTCGCCCGACGTCGTCGCCACCGCGCTCTTTGGCGGCGGCAGCGAGGAGCAACGCATCATCGTCCAGGAAATCAGGCTGCCGCGCGCCGTGCTGGCGGTCGCGGTCGGCGGCGTGCTCGGCCTGTCGGGTGCCGCCCTGCAGGGCCTGCTCAGGAATCCCTTGGCGGCGCCCGAGCTGTTCGGTGCCCCGCAGGCGGCGGCGCTGGGGGCCGTGCTGGTGATCGCCACCGGGCTCGCCGACGTGCTGTCGTTCGCGCTGCCGCTGGCCGCCATCGTCGCGGCCTTCGTCTCGGTGTTCGTGCTGCTGGTGATCGCCGGCCGCAATGCCGGGCTGCTGCTGTTGATCCTGGCCGGCCTGGCGCTGTCGAGCCTCGCCGGCGCCGGCACGGCGCTGACCATGAATCTCGCGCCCAACCCGTTTGCGGCGCTGGAAATCTCCTTCTGGCTGCTCGGCTCGCTGGAGGATCGCAGCATCCGCCACGTCGCGATGGCGCTGCCCTTCATCCTGGCCGGCGGGGCGATCCTGCTGTCGCAGCGCCACGCGTTTCGGGCGCTCAGCCTCGGCGAGGAGACGGCCGAGAGCCTCGGCGTCGACGTGTCGCGGCTGCGGCTCGCCGTGATCCTCGGCGTCGCGCTGGGGGTCGGCGGCTCGGTCGCGGTGTCCGGGACGATCGGCTTCATCGGCCTGGTCGGCCCGCATCTCGCCAGGCCGCTGGTCGGCTGGGATCCGGCGCGCCTCCTGGTGCCGAGTGCGCTGGTCGGCGCCGCGCTGCTCACCGCCGCCGACATCGCGGTGCGCCTCCTGCCGTCGACCAACAGCGTGCGGGTCGGCGTTTTGACGGCGCTGATCGGCGTGCCGTTCTTCCTCTATCTGATCGTGCGCGAGCGCCGGGCGCTGTCCGGAGGCGTCGGATGAGCGCCGGCCTTCTCACGGCGGAGCGCCTGTGCGTCGCGATCGGCGGCCGCGACGTGATCACGGACGTCTCGTTCGCACTGCCGCGTGAAAACCTCGTCGCGCTGGTCGGCCCCAACGGCGCCGGCAAGACCACGCTGTTGCGCGCCATGTCGGGGCTGGTGGCGTCGCGCGGCGTGCTGACCGTCGACGGCACCCCGGTGGCATCGCTCACGGCACGTGACCGCGCGAAAAAGTTCGCCTATCTGCCGCAGGGCCATGTGGTGCACTGGCCGCTGCCGGTGCGCGACGTCGTCGCGCTCGGCCGCTATCCGCACGGCGCCGTCGATCCGGCGCGGCTGTCGCGCCCCGACGCCGAGGCGGTGGAGCGCGCCATGCGGGCCGCCGATCTCGACAGTCTCGCCGATCGCCCCGTCACCGAGCTGTCCGGCGGCGAGAAGAGCCGCGTCGCGCTCGCCCGCATGCTCGCCGTCGAGGCGCCCGTGATGCTGGCCGACGAGCCGGTCGCCTCGCTCGACCCGTACTTTCAGATCGAGGTCTTGGGGCTGCTGCAGCGGGCGGCGCGCGGCGGCGCCCTGGTGATCGTGGTGACGCACGATCTCGGCCTCGCGGCGCGCTTCGCCGACCGCGTGCTGGTGCTGCGCGACGGCCGCCTGGCGATGGACGGCCCGCCCGCCGAGGCGCTCGGGCCAGGCCCGCTCGCCGACGTGTTCCGGATCAGCGCCTTCCGGGGCGGCCAGGACGGCCAGCCCGTGATCGTGCCATGGGCGGCGGTGTGATGCGGAACGGGATGGATTGGCTCCAGGCGCCCATGCGCCTTTGCCGGCGCACGTTTCCGCGCCTTTCCCCCCACCCCCGACCCCTCTGGCGCGCAAGGGCGCGCCCCGCCACTCGCTTCGCGAGCGGGGGGAGGGGAGAAGACGGGCGCTGCGGCTCCCCTCCCCCCGCGCACGTAGTGCGTGGCGGGGAGGGGTCGGGGGTGGGGGGCCTGCAGCGCCGGTCTATTGCACGGCGGATGATCCGGAGACTCGGTGTCGCCGCGCTTCTTCTCGTCGCCACGGCCGTCCACGCCGCCGACGCGCCCAAAAGAATCGCCTCGCTCAATCTGTGCACCGACCAGCTCCTGCTGGCGGTCGCCGATCCGGAGCAGATCATCGGCCTGAGCCCCTATGCGCGCGACTCCGGCATGTCGTGGGCGGCGGCGGAGGCGGCGCGCCATCCGGCGCTGTCGGGCGGCGCCGAGGACGTGATGATGCTGCGGCCCGATCTCGTCGTCGCCGGCCGCTTCGAGCGCCGCGCCACCCGAGAGCTGTTGGCGCGCCGCGGCCTTGCCGTCGCCGATTTCGACATCGCTCGCTCGATCGACGAGGCCAAGGCACAGCTCGCCCGCATGGGCGCGCTGGTCGGTCATCCGGAGCGGGCGAGCGCCCACATCGCCGCCATCGACGCCGCGCTCTTGCGCGCCCGGAATGCCGGGTCGAGGAGCGGGCTGCGCGTGCTCGCGGTGTCGCGGCGCGGCTGGGTGCCCGGCATCGACAGCCTGATGAGCGCACTGCTCGCTGCGGCGGGACTGTCCAATGCGGCCGGCGAGCTCGGCATCGCCACCGGCGGCTTCGCGTCGCTGGAGGCGATCGTCGCGGCGCGGCCGGATCTCGTGCTGGTCGCCAGTGCCGCCGAGAGCGCCGAGGACCAGGGCCAGGCCTTCCTGCTGCATCCGGCGCTGACGCGGCTCTATCCGCCGCAGCGGCGCATCGTCATCCCCGAGGCGCTCACCATCTGCGGCGGCCCGATGGTGGCCGCGGCGCTCGACCGGCTCGCCGCAGCGCTCGAGGGCATCGGGCCCTGAGGCGACGATCAATTATTCCAGTCTTCGGTGTCGTCGATCGTTTTGGTCATTGCCGGGCTCGACCCGGCAATCCATCGATCTTCGAAAGAAGGTCTTTTCAAATGATGGATTCGCGGGTCGAGCCCGCGAATGACGAGTCGGAGTTTGTGAAAACCGCTATCGCGGCTCGCACGCGTCCTCGGGCGGCGGCGTCACGGTCGCCCAGCCGGAGTTGTCCGGCACCGGCAGCCGCGCCTGCAGGTCGGGATGGCGCAGGATATGGGCCTTCGCCAGCATGTGGGCCGACACCGGCGCGGTGATGAACAGGAACAGCGTGATCAGCACCTCGTGCAGCGACGGCGTCCCGGTCGCGACCGTGAAATGGACCGTCGAGGCGATCAGCAGCGCGCCGATGCCGAGCGTCGTCGCCTTTGTCGGCGCGTGCAGCCGGCGCATCAGGTCGGGCAGGGTGGCCAGCCCGAGCGAACCGACCAGCAGAAAGAACGACCCCACCAGGATCAGGCCGGCGACGACGATGTCGGAGAGATGAGCCATGTGTCCTCACTCGATGACGTTGCCGCGCAGCAGGTACTTGCAGAACGCCACCGTCGACAAAAAGCCGACCATGGCGAACAGCAGCGCCGCCTCGAAATAGACCGCGGTGGCCCACCAGATGCCCGTCACCACCACGAGCGCGATGGCGTTCACCACCAATGTGTCGAGCGCGAGAATCCGGTCGACCACGTCGGGGCCGACGGCGAGCCGCCAGAGATTGAGAAGCGCCGCGACGCTGATCGCGGCAAAGGCGACCATGCAGGCTGTCTCGATCATTCGAAGATGTCCTTCAGGCGTCGCTCGTAGCGGGATTTTATGGTGCGGACCACAGCGTCCGGATCGGCGGCGTCGAGGCAGTGCACCAGCACGGCGCGGCCGTCGGCGGAAAGGTCGGCGCTGACCGTGCCGGGCGTCAGCGTGATGGTGCCGGTCAGCACCGCGATGGCCTCGGGGGTGCGCAGCTCCAGCGGCACGCTGACGAACACCGAGCGCAGCTTTGGCCCCGAGCGGAACAGGATCAGGCCGGCGACCTGCACGTTCGACACCAGAATGTCCCAGGCGACGATCGCGAAATATTCCAGGACCCGAAGCGGGCGCTTGATGGTGACCCGCCCCGGCCAGTAGCGGCGGGTGTAGAGCGGGATGAGAACGCCGAGCCCGGCGCCGAGCAGCAGGTTGCCGGCCGACAGGGAGTTGGCGAGCCCGATCCAGACGAACGCGACGACGACGCTGAGGAGCGGGTGGGGCAAGAGGTGCCTCATGGCGTTCCCCCCGACGGCATCGCGGCCGACTGCACCGGGGCGACGGCGCGCCGATAGGCCGCCGTGTCGAGAAGCTGGCGCGCGGTCGCGTCGAGCTCGGCCGTGACCGGGCCGGCGAAGGCCGCCAGCAACGCAGTGGCGCCCAGCACCGCGATGCAGACGACGGTGGGCAGCATCGCGGCGCGACCCGGTCGCGCTGGTACGGCCGGACCGGGCGCGGTCTTCCAGAACAGCGTGCTGCCGGCCCGGGCGAAGCCGAGGATCACGGCCAGGCTGGTCGCCAGCACGACGGTCCAGATCACGGCGGCGCCCGGTGCCGAGCCGGTCGCGTCGAGCAGCAGAAGCTTGCCGACGAAGCCGGACAGCGGCGGCAGGCCGGCGACGGCGATGCCGGCGACGAAGAACAGGCCGGCGAACAGCGCGCCCTGCGGCAGGGCCGGGGTCGGCACGATGCGATCGGCGGCGCCGTCGCGCACGCCTGCGACGAGGTCGACGAGCAGAAACAGCGCCGCGCCGGCGAGCGTGCTGTGCAGCAGATAATAGAGGCCCGCCGCGATGCCGCCGAAGTCGAACAGGCCGAACGCCGTGAGCAGCGAGCCCATCGACCAGACCACCGAGAAGCAGGCGAGGGCTGTGAGGCTGCGGCTCGCCAGCACGCCGGCGGCGCCGAGCGCCAGGGTCAGAAGCGCGGCCGGCACCACCCAGGGCGAAGCGACATTCGCCACCGCGCCGGCGTCGACACCGAACACCAGCGTGTAGACGCGCAGGATCGCGTAGGCGCCGACCTTGGTCATCAGCATGAACATCGCCGCCACCGGGCCGGGGGCGGCCGCATAGGCGCCGGGCAGCCACCAGTGCAGCGGCACCAATGCGGCCTTCAGGGCGAACACGAGCAGCAGGAGGAGCGCGCCGGTGCGCAGCAGCGCCTCGTCGGCGGGCGCCACGGTCGCCACCTTGGCGGCGAGGTCCGCCATGTTGAGCGTGCCCGTCACGGCATAGATGACGCCGACCGCGAACAGGAACAGCGTCGAGCCGATCAGGTTGATGGCGACATAGGTGAGGCCGGCCTTCAGCCGCCGGGCGCCGCCGCCGTGCAGCATCAGGGCGTAGGACGCGATCAGCATCACCTCGAAGAAGACGAACAGGTTGAACACGTCGCCGGTCAGGAAGGCGCCGCTCAGGCCCATGAGCTGGAACTGCAGCAGCGGATGGAAGTGGCGGCCGCGCCGGTCCCACCCGGTGATCGCGTAGAGCGTGACCGCGAGACCGACCAGTGCGGTGAGCAGCACCATGGTGGCCGACAGCCGATCGAGCACCAGCGTGATGCCGAACGGCGCCGGCCAATTGCCGAGCGCATAAGGCTGCACATCGCCGTCACGTGCCGACGCATACAGCGCAATCGCGACGGCGAGCAGCAGCGCGGCCGCGCCGACCGAGACGATGCGCTGCAGGTCGAGCCGGTACCGGAACGCCAGCACCAGCACGGCCGCCGTCAGCGCCGGCAGCACGATCGGCATCACGATCAGGCCGGTGAAGGGCAGGGGAGTCATGTGACGGCCTGCGCCGTTGGTCGAGGCTGCCCCCCACCCCCGACCCCTTTGGCGCGCAAGAGCGCGCCCCGCCACGAGCTTCGCTCGCGGGGGGAGGGGAGAAGAAGGCGCGGCGGCTCCCCTCCCTCTCCCCTGTCATGCCTGAGAGCGTCATGCGCGGGCGCGACCCGCGCATCCATCATGGTTCGAAAAAAGGCTTTGTCCGCAGGATGATGGATCGCCGGGTCAAGCCCGGCGATGACGACGGTTGTGAAGGCAGGTTGGTTTTTCGGCATCATGGCGCCTCTCCCGCACGATCCGTCGGCGCTGGCTCCGGGTCGGGCCGGCCGCCGTCGACCCGGTCGGAGCCGGTCTCCAGAAAACCGCGCAGCGCCAGCACCACGGCGAGCGCCGTCATGCCGAACGAGATGACGATGGCAGTGAGCACCAGCGCCTGCGGCAGCGGGTCCGCATACGAGGTCGCGCCGGCGTCGACCAGCGGCGGCCGGTCGAGGGTGAGGCGGCCCATGGCGAACAGGAACAGGTTCACGGCATAGGAGAGGAACACGGTGCCGACGATCATGGTGAAGCTGTGCGGGCGCAGCACCAGATAGAGGCCCACGGCGGTGAGGAGGCCGATGCCGGCGGCGACCAAAAGCTCCATTCAGGCCTCCCCGCGGCGGCTCGGCGCCGGCATCCCCGACACGGCAGTGCGATCGGCCCGCCGCTCGACCCGGGCGATGCGGGCGAGGGCCAGCACCACGGTGCCGACCACGGCGAGAAACACGCCGGTGTCGAACAGCATGGCGGTGGCGAGCTCGATGTCGCCGACGAGCGGCAGATGGACATGCGCGAACGCGCTGGTGAGGAACGGCCGGCCGAGCAGCACGGCGCCGAGCCCGGTCGCTCCGGCGATCAGCACGCCGGCGCCGAGCAGCACATGGGCGTCGACGCGGCGGCGGTCGGCCGTCCAGTCGGTGCCGCTCGCCATGGTCTGCATGATCAGGGCGATTGCCACCACCAGGCCGGCGATGAAGCCGCCGCCCGGCTGATTGTGGCCGCGCAAAAAGATGTAGGCGCCGACCGTCAGCGCCAGCGGCAGCAGCGCGCGGGTGACGACCACCAGCACGGTCGGGTGGACGTCGGCCGACTTCGGCTCCCGGCGCAGCGTGTCGAGCCGGCGCGCCGCGGCGCCCTTGAGCGCGGTGTCGAGCAGCGCCACCACGGCGAGCGCCGCGATCACCAGCACGATGATCTCCCCGAACGTGTCGAAGCCGCGGAAGTCGACCAGGATCACGTTGACCACATTGGCGCCGCCGCCCTCCGGCAGCGCGCGGGCGACGTGGAAGCCCGAGATGGTCGCCGCATCGCGCGTCATCACGGCGAAGGCGAGGCCGGCGGCGCCGAGCCCGCCGGCTGCGGCGATGACGCCGTCGCGCAGCTTTCGCGACAAGCCTGGCTCGGCCGGCGACGTCCTGGGCAGCAGGTTGAGGGCGAGCAGCAGCAGGATGGTGGCCACCACCTCGACGGCGATCTGGGTGAGGGCGAGGTCCGGGGCCGAGAACTGCAGGAAGGCGAGCGAGACGATCAGGCCGGCCACGCTGGTCAGCACCAGGGTCAGCAGCCGTTGCCGGTGCACGACCAGCGCGGCCAGGCTGGTGCTCGCGAGCAGCACGAAGGCGACGATCGCCGGCAGCGTCACGGCCAGTTCTTCGCGCGCACCCGCCGCGTGGGTGCCCGCGAAGAAGCCGGCGGCGCCGACCACGACGATGGTTGCCGTGATGACGGCGAGATAGCGCGGCAGCGAGTCCGTGTGCAGCCCTTCGATCACGCGCCGACAGGCGGCGACCAAAATCGCGACGCCGCCGTCGAACACGGCCTTGGCCTCGATCCGGGGCGCCCGCGCCACCAGCCGCGCCAGCGACGTCCGGACCGCATACAGCACGGCGCCGCCCGCGAACGCCGCGAGGCTCATCAGCAGCGCCGGGGTGATGCCGTGCCACAGCGCCAGCGTCACGTCCGGCAGCGGCGCCGGCCCGACGGTCGCGGACGCCGCGAGTTCCACGATCGGCCCGGCGAAAAACTGCGGCATGAGCCCGATGGCGATCACGGGCACCACCAGCACGGCGACCGGGCCCCACATGCCGGCCGGCGGATCGTGCGGGGCGTGCGGATAGTCGCTGCGGCGGGGCCCCAGAAACACGCCGATCGCGTAGCGGGCCGAATAGGCGACCGACAGCAGCGCCCCGACGGTGGCGAGCGTTCCAAGAATCCAGGCATTGCCGGCGTAGCTGGCGTGGGCGGCGGCCTCGAGCATCATCTCCTTGGAGAGAAAGCCGTTGAGCAGCGGCACGCCGGCCATCGATGCGGCGGCGACCAGCGACAGCGTCGCCGCGATCGGCATCAGCCAGAGGAGGCCGCCGAGGCGGCGGATGTCGCGGCTGCCGGCCTCGTGGTCGACGATGCCGGCGCTCATGAACAGCGCCGCCTTGAAGGTCGCGTGATTGAGGATGTGGAAGATGCAGGCGAGCGCCGCGGCCGGCGTGCCGAAGCCGAGCAGCATGGTCATCAGGCCGAGATGGCTGACGGTGGAGTAGGCGAGAATCGCCTTGAGGTCGGTCTTGAGCAGCGCGATCCAGGCGCCGACCAGCATGGTGACGAGACCGACCGGCGTGACGATCAGGGTCCAGATCTCGGTGCCGGCCAGCACGGGCCACAGCCGTGCGAGCAGGAACACGCCGGCCTTCACCATGGTGGCGGAGTGCAGATAGGCCGAGACCGGGGTCGGCGCCGCCATGGCGTGCGGCAGCCAGAAATGGAACGGCACCTGCGCCGACTTGGTGAAGGCGCCGCCGAGCACCAGCAGCAGGATCGGCAGGTAGAGCGGCGAGGCCCGCACCACGTCGCCGCGCCGGAGAATATCGGTGAGATCGAACGAGCCGGCGGCATGGCCGAGCAGCAGCATGCCGGCCATCAGCAACAGCCCGCCGCCGCCGGTGACGACCAGCGCCATGCGGGCACCCTGGCGCCCCTCGGGCGCCTGGTGCCACCAGCCGATCAGCAGGAACGAGGAGAGGCTGGTCAGCTCCCAGAACACGACGAGCAGCAGGACATTGTCGCTGACGACGATGCCCGTCATGGCGCCCTGGAACAGCAGCAGATAGGCGAAGAATTTTCCGATCGGCTCGGCGCGGTCGAGATAGAAGCGGGCATAGACGATGATCAGCAGGCCGATGCCGAGGATCAGCGCGGCGAAGAACAGACCGAGTCCGTCGAGAAAGAAGCTGAACGAGAGACCGAGCTGCGGCACCCAGTCGGCCGTGGTCCGCACGGCTTCGCCGTCGAAGACGGCGGGCGCGTCGGCGGCGAGCAGCACCAGCGCCGCCACCGTGACGGCGGCCGTGACGGCCGTGCAGGCGTTGCGTCCGGCCCGGATGGCGAGCGGCGGCAGCAGCGCGCCGAGAAGCGGCAGCAGGGCGATGAGCGCGATCCGCATCAGCTCACCGCGCGCGGTCGCGCATCGCGGATCGCGGCGGCTGGCTGCCGGGCCGCGAGAAATCCGTGTCGCTCATGCCCGACGCATCGCAAATCCGACCAAAAGCCATGGCGTGGGTATAGGAACCAAGCAGCGGTGAATCGCTGCGACATCTTGTCCGCGCAGTGTAGCAGGTCTTTTCGATGACGCGTGCGAATGACTGCGGCTGAATGTTGCCCCACACCATTGCGATGGCGTCTGCTTGCATCTCCCTTCTGGAGGGCTTTGCGGGAACCACTCCGGTCGTCCCGGGGCGGCGCGCAGCGCCGAGCCCGGGACCCATAACCCCTGTCTTTCGAGAGCAATCGGCACCGGGGCTATGGATTCCGGGCTCGCGAACCGTCGGTTCGCGCCCCGGAATGACGGGTTCTGCAGGGGCGCAAAGTTACGAGAGGTGAATCCGCGGATGCGCTGGCTGTCGGACCATGAATCGATCCAGGACGTGTCCGCCCCCCGTGCGCGGCTCGGCGTCGTCGTCGCGGCGGTGGTCGCCGTGTGGGGCGTCGCGGTCGCCCGCACGATCGTGGCCGGCACCGTGGTGCCGTGGGATCCCAAGAACCAGGTTTTTGCGTTCTTCCGCTTTCTCGCCGGCGCCCTGCAGGCCGGTGCGACGCCGTTCTGGAATCCGTTCTACTACGGCGGCTTTCCCAGCATCGCGGATCCGCAGTCGCTGGTGTTCGCGCCGCTGTTCGTCGTCTTCGCGCTGATCGATCCTGCCCCGTCGCTGCGCACCTTCGATGTGCTGGTGTCGGTGCATCTGCTGGTCGGCGCCCTCGCGCTCGCGGCGCTCGGTTTTCGGGCGCGGTGGCCGGCGGCGCCTTGCGTGCTGGCCGCGGTGCTGTTCATGCTGGGCGGTGCCGCGGCCGGGCGGCTGCAGCACACCGGGATGATCGTCAGCTACGCCCTGGTGCCGAGCGTGCTGCTGCTGATCGAGGTCGCGCTCGACCGCGTGTCGTATGTCTTTGCGGTCGCGGCCGGCATCGCCGCGGCCCTGCTGGTGCTCGGCCGCAACCAGGCGGCGCTGCTTCTGTGCGTCGTCGTCGCGGCCGTGGCGATCGGCTGCCTCGCCGGCGCGCCGCGGCCGCTCGTGTATCTTCGCCGCCGGCTCGGCGTGCTCGCCGTGATGGTCGTCGTCGCGGTGGCGCTCGCCGCCGTGCCGATGCTGCTGACCCTGCAGTTCGCCGCGCTGTCGAACCGGCCGGCCGTGACGCTCGCCGATGCGCTCGCCGGCTCGCTGCATCCGGCCAATCTGGCGACTTTGTTCGCGGCCGACGTGCTCGGCACCCATGGCGCCTATTTCGGCCCGGGCGGACCGGCTACGCCCGATCTCGCCAACACGGACGACTCGTTCAACTATCTGTTCGTCGGCGCCACGCCGATGCTGCTGATCGCCTGGCTCGGCCTCGCCGGCGGCGGCCTGTGGCGCCGCGGCTGCCGGGTGTGGACCGCCGTCGCCGTGGCGGCGCTTCTTTATATGCTGGGCCGCTACACGCCGGCCTTTCCGCTCGCCTTCGCGCATCTGCCGGGCGTCGATCTGTTCCGCCGGCCGGTCGACGGCGCCTTCGTGCTGACGGCGGCGCTGGCGCCGCTCGCCGGCGCGCTTCTGGCCGCCTATGTGCGCGAGGGTATTTCGCGGGTGCATCTTGTTCCGGGCGGGATCGCACTGGCGGCGGTCGCCGCGGCGGCGGGTGCGGCCGTGCTGTTTGCCCACGCCACCGGACATGCGGCGCATGCACTCGGTGCGCTGGCCCAGGCCGGCGGCATCGCCGCGATTGCCGCGCTTGCTTTGGTGCTCGGCGCGCGAACAAACAAACGCGCGCTCGCCGCCGGACTCGTCACGACTCTCGCCGTCGCCGAACTGGTTGGTTGGAACGCCGCCTTCCGTCTGAACGCCGAGCCGCGTGAAAACTATGCCGTGCTGGAGGCGCCTCTGCCTGCCGACGCCGCCGTGCTGGCCGTGCTCGACCGGGCGATCGCCGAGGCGCATGCCGCCGGCGAAAAGCCGCGCGTGGAAATCATCGGGCTCGGCGGCGCCTGGCAGAACCTCGCCATGGTGCGCGGCTTCGAGGCGACCAACGGCTACGGCCCGCTGCGCATCGGCGCCTATGATCGGCTGGTTGCCCCGGCCGAGGAGAACTGGCGCTTCGGCTTCCGCACCTTCCCGACGTCGTTCGACGGGTTCGACTCGCCGCTCGCCAAAGAGCTCGGGCTGACCCTGCTGGTGCTCGGGGCGCCGATCGAGACCATGCCCGGGCTGCCCCGCCGACCGGCGGCCGAGGTGCTGATGGCCGGTCCGCACGCCTGGATCTACCGGCTGCCCGGGGCCCGCCCGCGGGCGGAATTGCGGGGGTCCGCGAACGACGACGAAACGACAGGGCGCGGCGAGGGCGCGAGGGCCGGCGCGAGGGAGGGCGCGAGGGAGGGCGCGAGGATTACGGCCTGGCGGCCCGACCGGGTCGAGATCGCCACCGACGCCGATCGCGAGACCGAGCTGGTGCTGCACGACCTCGCCTATCCGGGCTGGGTCGCCGAGGTCGACGGTGTCGAAACACCGATCCGGACGGTCGATGTCCTGTTCCGCGGCATCAAGGTACCATCAGGCAGCCATCGGGTGGTGTTCCGTTTCGCCCCTCTCGCGCCCAAGAATCTGGTCGATGCGGCCCGCGGCCTGCGCGGCGGACGGGGCACGCCGGGCGACCGGCGTGACTGACGAATCACCTGTGGTCGACCGAATTCGGCGTGAAAATGCAAAACGGTACCTCTGTTTTGCCGGGACGGACCGATTCGGCCGGCACGTGCGTCGGCTAGCCAAAACGACTTAAGATTGCGCTTCGCGATTGCGGCAAGAATTTGAAACCTGAGGCGAATCTGTGGCGGTCCTGGGCGACGTCCCGCTGCCGCAAACGAAAAACCGGTTTCGTCCGGCCCGAAAAATCGCCGCTCCTCAGCCATTTACCGCCTGTTAACCATGTTGGCGACAGGCTCGGTTCCAGGCAGCCGAGGAGAGAGCCATGAACGTCATTACCTTTGCGTCTCGCAAGGGCGGCGCGGGCAAGAGCACCCTCACCGCGCATCTCGCGGCCACGGCCCATTTGGCCGGCCAACGCTGCCTGCTGATCGATGCCGATCCGCAAGGATCTCTCACCCTTTGGCAATCGCTGCGGCCCGACGGCAAGCCGGTGGTCAAGAGCGCCGCCCGCGGGGTCGACGGCCTGCTCGCCGTCGCCATGCTCGAAGGCTACGACTGGGTGTTCATCGACACGCCGCCGACCATGTGGGTGGTGGTGAGCGAGGCGATCCGCGCCTCGACCCTGGTGGTGATCCCGGCCCGGCCCGGCCTGTTCGACCTGCATGCCGTGCGCGAGACCGTGAAGACCGCGCAGGAGCGCAACAAGCCCTATGCCGTGGTGATCAATGCCGCCCCGGCGCGGCGCGACGACAAGGAGTCGCCGGTCGTCTCCTATGCCCGCTCGCATCTCGACAAGCTCGGCATCCCGGTGTGGTCGGGCCAGATCACCCAGCGGGCCGGCTTCGCTTTGTCGCTCGCCGCCGGCGCCAGCGCCCCGGAGGTCGACCCGGCCTCGCAGGCCGCCGCCGAGATCGTCGGCCTGTGGTCGGCGATCTCCCGCTCGGTCGACGCCGTCAATGCCGCCCGGGCCCGCGCCGCCATGGCGGTGGCGAGCCGCGCCGCCTGACCGCCGCGCCGCTTGGCGCCCGCGCCGGTTGGCGCCCGCATGGCAGACCCGCCGGCGATCCGAGGATCGGCGGCGGCCCTCGCCGCCGGCTTGCAAAACCGATCGTCTCCGCCTAGGTTCCGCGCGCTCGTCGGGTCCGCCCGGGCGGGTCCGCGCGCTTTCGGCGTCTTGCCTTCGGTGCGATGTGCAGCTGTAGCTCAGTTGGTTAGAGCGCCTGACTGTGGATCAGGAGGTCGGTGGTTCGAGTCCACCCAGCTGTACCAACCAAGATCCTGACAATTCAGAACGTTTTTGAGCGAGGGGTCGTCCCTCGCGGGACCGCGCCGTCGCGGGGCGGCGGCGTGCCTCGACCGGGACCTCGATCCGGCCGGCTGGACTCCGCTCGACCTTGATGTGCGTCAACTCGCGGGCCGCGGCCCGGCCCAGGATGTCGTGGCGCGTCCGTTTCGACAGACGGGAGACAGGTGATGCGCAGCATTCTCGCAATGGCGGCATTCGCCGCACTCCTGCTCGGCCTCGCCCCCACCGAGGCATTTGCCGAACAACAGTGCCCGCCGGGCAAGACGCTGTTCTGCCCTCAGCCGCGGCCCCATCGACCACCGTTCTGCTACTGCGTCGCGGCGAAAGGATATGGCGGGGCCTCGTACGGCAAGGCCGAGGTCAAGAAGTCGAACGTGCCGCAGGTGCGGCCGAACAAGCAGCCGCGGAATTGAAGCAAGCCAGGAGGCCTCCGGTGTTCAAGCTGCTGGCAACCTCGTTCGTTGCGATTCTTCTGCTCGGTCCGGGCTCGACGACGGCCTCGGCCGCGCCGCAGTGCCCACCCGGCACCACCTACAAATGCCTGCAGGGATCGGGTCCACCGAAGAACATCCCGCCGCCCTGCGGCTGCGTCGCCTCCGGCGGCTCGGGATACGGCGGGGCCTCATACGGCAAGGCCGAGATCAAGAGGAAGAACGTGCCGCAGGTGCGGCCGAACAAGACGCCGCTGAACTGAAGGTCGGTCGCGACGAGCGGACGAGCAGCGACAGGTGACGTGGTCCGGCGCAGCGCGCCGGACCCGGCAATCCGGCCCCATCGTCGCAGCTCGCCGCTGGAGTCCGGGTTCGCACCACCCGGACGGCGGGACGCGCCGATCTGAGTAGTGCGCCCCGGAACGGCAGGGGCCGCCGTCGTCACGCCTTCAGCACGCTCAGCACCCGGTCGGGCGTCATCGGCATGTGGCGCAGCCGCTTGCCGGTCAGCGCCGCCACCGCATTGGAGATCGCCGGGGCGATCACCGGGGTCGCCATCTGGCCGACGCCGGTCGGGTGGTTTTGCGTGACGATCAGCTCGACATGAATGGGGGGCACGTCGCGCATGCGCGGGATCAGGTAGTCGTAGAAGTTCGACTGCTGGACCTCGCCGTCCACCATGGTGATGCGCTCGCTCAGCGCCAGGCCGATGCCGTAGACGACGCAACCCTCGGTCTGGGCGACGATGTTGTCGGGCTGCACCGCGACGCCGCAGTCCATCGCGATCCACACGTCGTGCAGCTTGATCTGCCCGTTCGCGCGGTCGACCGACACCTCGACCACGCCGGCGATCTGGGTGCCGGAATAGTCGATATAGGCGACGCCGAGGCCGCGGCCATCGCGCTTGCGTCCCCAGTCGGCCATCTGCCCCGCCTTCTCCACTACGGCGCGGGCGCGCGGCGCGTCCTTGAGGAGGTCGAGCCGGAAGGCGAGCGGATCGGCGCCGCGCGACAGCGCCAGCTCGTCCAGGAAGACCTCGACGGCCCATTTGTTCGGCCCGAACCCGATGCCGCGCAGCGCCTGGGTGCGCATGCCGCTGTCCATGGTGATCTGGTCGACCTGCCGGTTGGGAATGCCGTAGGTCTTCAGCTCGGCGCCGAGCATGCCGATGAAGTCCTTCTGCCCGGCCTTCTGATAGCGCACCGGGTCCTGGAACTCGGTGACGATGTCGGCGGCCTTGCGGTGATGCCAGGCGATCAGCTTGCCCGACGCGTCGAAGCCGGCCCGCATGTGATGTGCGGTGAGCGGATGGAAGCGGCCGTTGCGGACGTCGTCCTCGCGCGACCACACCATCTTGACCGGCTTCTTCACGGCGTTGGAGAGCAGCACGGCGTCGACCACGAACTCCATGTCGCGGGGACCGCGGCGGCCGAAGCCGCCGCCGAGCAGATGCTCGTGGAACGCCACCTTGTCGGGGCTGATGCCGAGCGTGTTGGCCGTCGCCGTCACGGCCATGGTCTGCGACTGGGTGCCGACCCACAGGCCGCAGCTCTGGCCGTCCGGCGCCACCGCGGCGATCGCGTTGAGCGGCTCCATCTGGGCGTGATAGGCGAAGTCGCAAGCGTACTCCGCCTCGTGGACGGACGCGGCGGTGGCGAGCGCCGCGGCGCCGGTGCCTGCCGTCTCCCACGGCTTCGACGGCCGGGCGGGATCGCGCGCCGCGGCGGCGAACTCCTTCAGCCCCTTCTCGCTGTCGAAGCCCCAGCCCTTGGCCTTGCGGGCCCATGTCACCTTCAAGGCGTCCTTCGCGGCCAGCGCCGCGGCCGTGCTGTCGGCCAGCACGCCGACCCCGTAGGGAAGCGGCACCGTCTGGATGAAGCCGCGCACGGCTTTCGCCGCCGTGTCGTCGATCGTCGCAGGCGTGTCGCCGGGCACCGGCGTGCGCAGCACCGCGCCGTAGATCATGCCGGGCAGCTTGAGGTTGATGGCGTAGTCGGCCGTGCCGTTGATCTTGGTCGGCAACTCGACCCGCATCACGTCGTGGCCGATCAGGCGGAACCTCGACGGATCTTTCAGGTCGCTCTCGCGCACCTCCGGCGCCTTGGCCGGCACCTCGGCGAAGGCGGCGATCTCGCCGTAGCCGAGCCGGCGGTTGCTCGCCTTGTGGACCACGACGCTCGGCTCGGTGGTGAGCTCGGTGATCGGCACGTTCCAGTGCCGCGCGGCATTGTCGAGCAGCACCATGCGGACCTGCGCGCCGAACTGGCGCAGCGCCTTGTAGTAGCCCGTGACGGCGCTGCTGCCGGCCGTGTACATGGCCCCACCGAAGCCTGGGTTTCCGTAGACGGCATCGATCGGCGCCGCCCGCACGATCTGCACCTTGCTCCAGTCGGCATCCATCTCCTCGGCGAAGATCAGCGGCAGCGAGGTGCGTGACCCCTGTCCCATCTCGATGGCCGGGCCGCGGATCATGATGGTGCCGTCGGTCGCGAGCGTCACCCACGGGCTGAGGTCGACGCGCTTGGCCTCGGCCGCGCTGGCGGGCAGGCCGAGCGCGACCGCGAAGGTGAGGCCGCCGGCGCCTTGCATGAACAGCCGGCGGTCGAGCGACGGGCCGCGCGTGGCGGGCGAAACGGTGCGGGCGTGGATCGTCATGATCAGGCCTCCCGGGCGGCGCGTTCGATCGCCTTGACGATCCGCGGATAGGTGCCGCAACGGCACAGATTGGTGCTCATGTGCTCGACGATCTGGTCGCGCGTCGGGTTCGGCGTCTTGGCCAAGAGATCGGCCGCGCTCATGATCTGGCCGGACTGGCAGTAGCCGCATTGCGGCACGCTCTCGGCGAGCCATGCCTTCTGGACCGGGTGGCTCGAATCCGGCGACAGGCCCTCGATGGTCGTCACCGACTTGTCGGCGATGTCCCGCAGCGTCGTCTGGCACGAGAAGGCGCGCTCGCCGTTCACATGCACCATGCAGGCGCCGCACAGGCCGGAGCCGCAGCCGTAGCGCGTGCCGGTCAGCTCGAGCTGGTCGCGCAGGTACCAGAGCAGGCGCGACTCGGGATCGGCATCGGCCGTGACCTGTCGTCCGTTCACGCGAAAGGCGATCGACATGCGGGCGTCTCCCTTGGGCGCTTCGGTTCTGAGTCTCGCGAAGCTGCCGTTTCGATGCGACGTCGATGGGCGGGAGCAGCACAGTGCCTACGCCTCTGATCGGCGGCAAGCCGAAATACCCGCAAATGTCCGTGAGGTAATAATGACCTATGCAACAAACGATGGCCTGTCTCGCCGAGCAATATCGGCCAATTGTGCAGGGCGAGATCGTTTATACTGCACCGCAATATTCAAAAGCACTCGGCACGACGTGGATCGACCGTCGACGGCCCGTGCACTTGCGGTCGGGCGATCGGCCGAATGCTGCCATGGCGTCTTTGCAGGACAGGCCCGACGACACGCCGGGCAGGGCTGTTGTAAGCTGGGCGTCAGCACGTTCAGCTAGGGCTGTGGCCGCTCTGAACGGGTTCCCGCCGGCCACTCCGTGACGTCATCGCGTCCCGATGGTCCGCGGGCGAACCAAGTCGAGAGTCGCAGTTGCCTTCCGGGCGCTGCCACGACAGCGTGGTGAAGGACGCTCATGGATTCCGAGTCAATGGTCGCGTCGCCCCGACCTCCCGTTGCGGCGCTCGACGCCGAGGTGATGCGCCCGGCGCCGGAGCTGACGCTGGTGGTGCCGACTTTCAACGAGAGCGCCAATGTCCCGGTGCTGGTCGAGCGGGTACGGCGCGTGCTCGCCGGGGTCGCCTGGGAGATGATCGTCGTCGACGACAACTCGCCGGACGACACGGCGGCCGTGGTTCGTGCCATCGGCGCGACCGACGATCGCGTGCGCTGCATCCGGCGCGTCGGCCGACGCGGCCTGTCGGGCGCGTTGCTCGAAGGCATGATGGCGAGCCAGGCCCGCTGGGTCGCCTCGATCGACGCAGACCTCCAGCACGACGAGAGCCTGCTCGGCGCTATGCTCGACCGGCTCCGCCAGGGCGATGTCGACCTGGTCGTCGCCAGCCGCTACGTGCCGGGCGGCGACGCTGGCGTGTTCACGGCGAGCCGCGCGCTGGCGAGTCGCTGGTCGTCGCTGCTCGCCCAAAAGTTGCTCGGCGTGACGCTGACGGATCCAATGAGCGGCTTTTTCATGCTCCGCCGCGACGTGGTCGAGCGGCTGGCACCCGATCTGTCGTCGCAGGGCTTCAAGCTGCTGCTCGACATCGTCGCGACGGCCGGCGGCCGGCTGCGCACGGCCGAGCTGCCCTATGTGTTCCGCGACCGCCTGCACGGCCAGAGCAAGCTCGATATGCGCGTCGCGCTCGACTACGCCGCGCTGGTGATCGCCAAGCTGACCAACGATGCGGTGTCGTTGCGCTTCCTGTTGTTCTGCTTCGTCGGCTCGACCGGCGTCGCCGTCCACATGGCGGCGCTGGCGCTGGTGCTGGCGGCCGGCACGGCGAGCTTCACGCTCGCCCAGACGGTCGCGACGCTCGTCGCCATCACCTGGAACTTCGTCCTGAACAACAGCCTGACCTACCGGGATCAGCGTCTCACCGGCTGGCGCGCTGCCGCTGGCCTGCTGCGCTTCCAGGCGATCTGCGCGGTCGGTGCGATCTCCAATGTCGGAGCGGCGACCTGGATCTACGACTACGGGCCGAAATGGTGGATCGCCGGCCTCGGCGGCGCCGCCATGGGGGCGGTGTGGAACTACGTCGTCAGCGCCGCCTTCGTCTGGCGCGCCCATTGATCCGGTCCGGTCGGCCATCCCTCCTGAAGAACCTCGCCGCGTGATGCCCGCATGCCCGATGCCCTGACGCTCGACGCCCGCTCCGAGGGGGACCGCTTCGGTCTCTATGCCGCCGGCCTGATCGCCGTCCTGGTGGCGATCCGGCTCGCCGCCGCCGCGGTTGCGCCGCTCGCCTTCGACGAGACCTATTACTGGCTGTGGTCCAAGCACCTGGCCGGCGGCTATCTCGACCATCCGCCGATGGTCGCCGTCGTCATCCGACTCGGCACCATGCTGGCGGGCGACACGGCGCTCGGCATCCGGATCGTCTCGGTGCTGCTCGCCGTCCCGGCGACCTTCGCGGTGTGGCGCTCGGCCGCAATCCTGATCCCTGACCGGAGGGCCGGGCCGACCGCGGCGCTCTACTTCAACAGCACGCTGATCGTGGCGGTCGGCACCATCGTCGTCACGCCCGACGCGCCGCTGATCGTCGCCGCCGCCTTCGTGCTGCTCTTCCTGGTCAAGGTCTTGCAGACCGGGCAGGGCGCCTGGTGGCTCGCCGTCGGCGTCGCGGTCGGGCTCGCGCTCCTGTCGAAATACACGACGCTGTTCTTCGGCGTCAGCATCCTGATCTTTCTGCTGTTCGTCCCGGCGCAGCGGCGCTGGCTGCTGACGCCGTGGCCCTATCTCGGCGGCATCGTCGCCTTCGCCCTGTTCGCCCCCGTGGTGATCTGGAACGCCGGCCACGACTGGGCGTCCTTCGCCAAGCAGTTCGGCCGGGCCGTCGTCGACGACTGGACCCTGCGGTATCTGGGCGAGCACCTGGCGGCGCAGTTCGGCCTGGCGACGCCGTCGATCGCGGTCCTCGGCCTGATGGGCCTCTTTGCCTTCGCCCGCGGCGAGGGCGCCGAGCGGCCGGTGCGGGTGCTCGTCGGCGCGCTGTTCTGGCCGCTGACGCTGTATTTCCTCTGGCACTCGCTGCATGCCCGCGTGGAAGGCAACTGGACCGCGCCGCTGTTCCCGGCCTTCGTCGTCGCCGCCGCGGCGGCGGCCCATACGGTCGCGTGGACGGGTGGCTGGGCGATGCTCGCCCGCTGGTCGGCCCGGCTCGCCGTGCCGGTCGGGCTGGCGCTGACGGCCGTCATCTATCTGCAGGCGCTGTTCGGCCTGGTGCCGCTCGGACGGGTCGACCCGAGCGCCCGCCAGCTCGGCGCCGGCTGGCCGGCGCTGGCGGCCGAGATCGACGCGATCCGGGTGCGCGAGGGCGCCCCCGTCGTGATGACCGAGACCTATGCGGCGACCGGCTGGCTGTCGTTCTATCTGCCGAGCCGTCCGCCGGTCGTGCAGTTCCACGAGGGCATCCGCTGGGTCCAGGAGCCGCCGCCCGATCCGGCGCTGTTCCGTGGCCCGGTGCTCTATGTCTGTCTGGCGGAATGCGATTTCCCGAACGGCGTGCGGGCGCGCTATGCGGTGTTCGAGGAGCTCGCCCGGCTGACGCGGACGCGGCGCGGCGTGCCGATCGAGACCTATGCGGTCTATCGCCTCGAGGGGCCGAAGGGCGCGCCGATCGACCGCTGAGCGTGCGCCGTCACGACGCCGCCGGCGGTGCTATTCCGCCGCCCGGGCCGGCGTCTCCGGCTCCACCTCGGCGGCCTTGTGCCAGTGGCAGTCGCGGGAGCAGCAGCCGGTGAAGCCGGCCTGCAGGCGGGTGTCGATGCGGGACAGCCGGATCGCCAGCGTGGCGAGCTCGATCGGCTTGGCGATCGGGTGGCAGGTGTTGAGGCCGAGCCGAAAGGCGAGGTCGGCCGCGGCGTTCCGCAGCGCCGCACCGCCAGCTCCGACCAGCAGCACCGGGGCCGTGTAGCAGAGGTCGGCCAGCGTGTGCAGGAAGCCGTCGACCGGGATGCCCTCGATCGCCACGTCGGTGACGACGCAGCCGAAGTTTTCCGTCCCGAGCAGCGACTCGGCCTCGGCGAAGGACGGCGCCGTGATCGAGGCCCAGCCGGCCCGGTCGGCGATGGCGCAGATGGTGCGGCGCACGGCCGCATCGTCGTCGAGCACCAGAATGCCCCGGCGCCAGAGCGTATCGGTGAGCTGCGGCCGCAGCGGGCTCGATCGGGTCGGCACCGCGTCCTCCTCGCCATCGCTGGAGACGTCGGCACCGACGGTCCTGTTTCGCGGACCGCGACGCCGTCGCTCGCTCCCCGGCACCACGATGTGTCGGGTCGGGCTCGCCACCGGCGTCCCGATCGACATGTGGAGAAACACCACTGTCTCACGAAGACTGCTGATAGCGAGTTAATGAACACGGCCGAACGGGTGATCAGGTGGTGTCTTCCGCCACGTGATCAGGTCCGCGGGCGGGCCGAGAGAGCGGGCGAAGGTCGCGGCCGCCCGGCAAAATCGCGGGGCAGGTCCGTCGCGGCGCCCGCTGGCCGGGTGCGCGGGGCAGCGTGTAAGAGGCTGTCTCGGACTCAAAAAAAGAGGAACAGTCATGGGTCGTCTGCAGGGGAAGGTCGCCATCGTCACGGGGGCTGGCGGGGGCATCGGCGGGGCGATCAGCCGCCAGTTCGCCGCCGAGGGCGCCGCCGTCGTCATCCTCGACATCGCGGCCGAGCCGCTGGAGACGACCGCGGCGGCGATCCGCAGCGCCGGCGGGCGGGTGTCGACGCTGGTCGCCGACGTGGCCGAGGAATCCACGGCGGAGACCGCGGTGGCCCGGGCCGTCTCCGAGTTCGGCCGGCTCGACGTGCTGGTCTCCAACGCCGTGTTCGACCTGCCGCTGGCGCCGCTGACCACGCTGTCGCTCGCCGACTGGCGGCGCACCTTCGCGGTCAATCTCGACTCGAGCTTCCTGCTCTCCAAGCACGCCATCCCGGTGATGGAGCGGGGCGGGGGCGGCAGCATCGTCCTGGTGGCGTCGCAGCAGGCCCGCGTCGCCCGGCCCGGACGCCCCTGGTACTGCGCCGCCAAGGGCGCGCTGGTCCAGCTCGCCAAGGCGATGGCGGTCGACCACTCGGCCCAGGGCATCCGGGTCAACACCCTGTCGCCGGGCCCGGTCGAGACCGGGCGGTACCTGAAGAATTTCGCCACCGTCGAAGCGGCGCGCGCCAGCCACCACACCCTGCTGGGCCGGCTCGGCACGCCCGACGAGGTCGCCACCGGCGCCGTGTTCCTGGCAAGTGACGAATCCTCGTTCATGACCGGTTCCGACCTCCTGATCGACGGCGGTTACACAGCCGTGTGACGAGTCGTCCGCCGCGGTCCCGCCCCTTCGTCCGGGGGGGTTGCGGAATCGTGCCGGCGTCCGGCATACCCCAGCCCCCGGCGTCGCGGCCCGTTCGGCCGCCCGCCGGGACCAGGCCGGGGAGGACGACGTTGACCGCAACCATCAATCGCCGCATCGCCGACGAGCTCGGGGTTCGGGAGCAGCAGGTCGAGGCGGCCGTCGGGCTCTTGGACGGCGGCGCCACGGTTCCGTTCGTGGCGCGCTACCGCAAGGAGGCGACCGGCGCGCTCGACGACGCCCAACTGCGCACGCTCGAAGAGCGGCTGCGCTACCTGCGCGAGCTGGAGGAGCGCCGCACCGCCATCCTCGAGTCGATCAAAAGCCAGGGCAAGCTCGACGCGACCCTCGAGGCCGCCATCAACGCGGCCGACAGCAAGGCGCGGCTCGAGGACATCTACCTGCCGTTCAAGCCGAAGCGCCGCACCAAGGCGGAGATCGCCCGCGAGGCCGGCCTCGGCCCGCTGGCCGAGCGTCTGCTCGCCGACCCGACCAACGACCCGCAGGTGATCGCCCGCGACTTCGTCGATGCCGACAAGAACGTCGCCGACGTCGCCGCCGCGCTCGATGGCGCCCGCGCCATCCTGGTCGAGCGCTTCGCCGAGGATGCCGACCTGATCGGATCCTTGCGCGAGGCGCTGTGGTCGGGCGGAAAGCTGGTCTCCAAGGTCCGCGACGGCAAGGCCGAGGCGGGCGCCAAGTTCTCTGACTATTTCGACTTCTCCGAGCCGCTCGCCAAGCTGCCGTCGCACCGCATCCTGGCGATGTTCCGGGGCGAGCGCGAGGAGATGCTGGACGTCAAGATCGAGGGCGAGGACGCCGGGGCCGGCGGCGCGAGCACGGCGCCGAGCCCCTACGAGCTGACGATCATGCACCGGGTCGGCATCGCCGACCGCGGCCGGCCGGCCGACCGCTGGCTCGTCGACACGGCGCGCTGGGCCTGGCGCACCAAGATCTTCGTGCACCTCACCATCGACCTGCGGCTGCGCCTGTGGACGGCGGCCGAGGAGGAGGCGGTGCTGGTGTTCGCCGCCAATCTGCGCGACCTGCTGCTCGCCGCGCCCGCCGGCACCCGCGCCACCATGGGGCTCGATCCGGGCTTCCGCACCGGCGTCAAGGTCGCCGTGGTGGATGCGACCGGCAAGGTGGTGGCCACCGACGCCATCTTTCCGCACGAGCCGCAGCGCCGCTGGGACGCCTCGATCGCCACGCTCGCGGCGCTCGTGCGCGCCCACAAGGTCGAGCTGATCGCCATCGGCAACGGCACCGCCTCGCGCGAGACCGACAAGCTCGCGGCCGAGCTGATCCGCAAGCATCCCGAGCTGAAGGTGGCCAAGATCGTGGTGTCGGAGGCCGGCGCCTCGGTCTACTCGGCCTCGGCCTATGCGTCCGAGGAGCTGCCCGGGCTCGACGTGACGCTGCGCGGCGCCGTCTCGATCGCCCGCCGCCTGCAGGACCCGCTCGCCGAGCTGGTGAAGATCGACCCGAAGTCGATCGGGGTCGGGCAGTATCAGCACGACCTCAGCGAGGGGAAGCTGTCGCGCTCGCTCGACGCCGTGGTGGAGGACTGCGTCAACGCGGTCGGGGTCGACGTCAACACGGCCTCGGCGCCGCTGCTCGCCCGCGTCTCCGGCATCGGGGCCGGGCTCGCCCAGAACATCGTGCTGCACCGCGACTCCAATGGGCCGTTCGCGACGCGAAAAGCCCTGAAGGAGGTGCCGCGGCTCGGCCCCAAGGCGTTCGAGCAGTGCGCCGGCTTCCTGCGCATTCCGAACGGCGACGATCCGCTCGACGCCTCGGGCGTGCATCCCGAAGCCTATCCGGTGGTGCGGCGCATTCTTCTGGCGACCAAGAGCGACATCAAGGCGGTCATCGGCAACGCCACGGTGCTGCGCGGCCTTGCACCCAAGGCGTTCGTCGACGAGACCTTCGGGCTGCCGACCGTCACGGACATTTTTCGCGAACTGGAGAAGCCCGGACGCGATCCGCGGCCCGCGTTCAAGACCGCGGTGTTCAAGGAGGGCGTCGAGACGCTCGACGATCTTTTGCCCGGCATGATCCTGGAGGGCGTCGTCACCAATGTGGCGGCGTTCGGTGCCTTCGTCGACATCGGCGTGCACCAGGACGGGCTCGTCCACGTCTCGGCCATGTCGAAGGCCTTCGTCAAGGACCCGCGCGAGGTGGCGAAGCCGGGCGACGTCGTGCGCGTCAAGGTGCTCGAGGTCGACAAGCCGCGCAAGCGCATCGCGCTGACCATGCGGCTCGACGACCAGCCCGGGCAGGATACGCAGCGCTCCGGTGCGGGGCGTTCCGGGGCCAGCGCCCGCGACGTGCGCAACGCGACACGGCCGCAGGGCCGTGACGCCGGCTCGTCCGGCGGCGGCGCGCTCGCCGACGCGCTGCGGCGCGCCGGCCTGGGCAACACGCCGCCCGACAAGGGCCGACCCGGCGGCGGCCGCTCCTGACCGCCGATCCGGTCGATCACGTCGTCATGGCCGGGCTCGTCCCGGTCTGCGTGATCACGACGGTCGGGTCGACCTCGCCTTCGGCGATGCGCTTCGAAACATCGTCGGTCCGGCGGCCGACGAGAGCCCGGCCTGTGCGGATCGTCAGGTCCGCCTTCATCATCATGGCGAACGGTCACGTGTCGCGAACGCCGCGTTCGCAGACCGAGGCGTAACCGCCCCGGCACTGGTCGCATTTGCCGCAACAGATCGTGAACAACGCGACTGCGCGATCGGCGCCGTCAGCATCTTGCTTTCGGCGCCGGCCTCGACGATCTCGTCCGCGCGGAATCGGCGTCGCTCGCCGACAACTGAGACGCGCCGTGACGGCGTGGGACACTTCCCACGCAGGACTGTCGACGGATCAGCACTGTCGACGGTCAGACATACGGACGATCAGCACTATGGACGGATGTTGGAGAAGATCAGCGAGGCGGGGGGCGGACGAAGGCCCGGAGTCCCCACTCGCGGGCCGGAGGCATCAAGTCCGCACGGTCTTTCCGTGCGTCTCGGCTCGCCCGTGCTTTCGGAAACGGAGATCGGGGCCAGTCCAGGCCCGGATCTCAGCTCAAATCTCGAATACATCGCCCGTGCAAAGCTCCGGCGAACCGCCGAAGCCCTGCTGGTCGGGCTCTCAGCGGCGCGAGTCGAGGGAGACGCCGAGCGAGTAGGCCTTCTGGCGGGTCGCGCCTTCGGTGCGCTTCAGCGCCTTTGCGATCTTCGCGGTCGGCAGCTTCTGCTTGGCGAGCCCCTTCAGCTCCTTCACGTCGTCCTTGGTCCAGCCGCGCCGCTTCGAAGCGCCGGCCTTCTTGGCGGTCGCCGCCGTCTTGCTGGCGGGCGCCTTCTTGACTGCGGCCGCCTTCTTGACTGCGGTCGCCTTCTTGGCGGCGGGGGCCTTCTTCTTGGGTGCGCTCGGACGCTTGGCGGTGGTCGCTCGTGCCATCGATGACTCCTTGATTATGGCTGGTTCCAAATTGCGCTGTTGCGGTCTTGCGATGTTGCGGTCGTCAATTTTGCGGTCTTCGGTGATGCGGTCCAGCGGTCCGCATCACGACACGATGAAACGCATGACGACCATCGCGCGGCTGCAAAGGAATGCTTCGGTTATCTCATCACGACGCGGATGTAAACCTTTCAGGTGTAATTCGTGGCGCGCGCCTCGTGAAAGAGGTCGGGCCGAAGCACGGCGTGACCTCTCTGGATGATCACCGGACCTGATCGTGATCGGGCTCGGCGCCGCTCGTCAGCCTTCGGGATTGCTCGGGTTCGCCTCGATAACGATTTGTTAAGGCGCCGACATTGTTTCGTGATCACGTCCCGGCGCCGGGGCGCATCGGGCGGTCCAACCGCCCGATGCGAGACGCTACCTGATCAGCAGCGGCCCTCGAACAGGTCGCGGCCGCGCACCAGGGCCCGCATCTTGCCGTCCGCCATGTTGCGCTTCAGCATCCAGAACCCGCAGTCCGGATGAATGTAGCGCACGCGCCCCGGCCCGAGCAGCGCGGCGGCCCGCTCCAGGCTGCGCGCGATCGTCTCGGCGGATTCGATCTCGGTTCGCTTGATGTCGACGACGCCGAGGCCCATGCCGATGTCGCTCCGCAGCTCCTTGAACGCGGCGAGCTCCTCGACCGGGCGGTGCGCGTTCTCCATGACGATATGGTCGACATGCAGGCTGTTCAGGTAGTTCAGCAGCCGGTCCCAGCCGCCGCGCTGGATCGACTGCCCGCCATAGTTGCCGAAGCACAGATGCACGGCGGCCTTGCCCTTGATGCAGTCGAGCACGCGGTTGGCGGCGGCCGCGGCCCACTCCCATTCCTCCGGATGCCCGGGCAGATTGGCCTCGTCGAGTTGCACCACGTCGGCGTCGATATGCTGCACCTGCTCGGCCAGCACGTCGGCGATCGCCATGGCGATGGCGGCCCGGTCGTTTCCGTAGTGGCGGTCGAGCAGCGTCTTCGACAGCATGTGCGGGCCCGTGACCGTGAACTTGAACGGCTTGTCGGTGAGCCGGCGCGCCCGCGTGCAGGCGTCGGGCAGGTCGAGCGTGCCGCTGCCGATCGGCCCGTCGATCACGCCGGGCGGGCGCGTGCGGAAGCTCATGCCGGCCTCGCCCCGGTAGGCGAGCAGCTCCTGGAAGGTCGCATCGCGCCGGATGCCGCTCATCGGCGTGGTGAAATACTCGATCATGCCGTTGGTCTCGGGATGATCGAGGTCGAAGCGGTAGAGCTCGCCGTCGCAGACCAGATCGAGCCCGGCCTCCTCCTGGGTGGCGAGCACCACCCGCGTGGCGTCGAGCAGAGCTTGCTCGGACGGCGCCTGGATCAGCCAGTCGGGCACCGGATAGGAGCCGACCGTGGTGGTGAGAATGCGGGGCGGGGCGGCGGTCATCGGTTGCAGTCCTCGGGACAGTGAGAGGGATCGCGGCGAGTGAGGGGGGGCGGGGAGGGAGCGGCACGACCGCGCCGCCGCCGCGCCCGCGCAGGACGCGGACGCGGCGGGCGGCCTGCGGGCTCAGTTCGGCAGGAAGTCGAGGATGACGAAGTCGCGCGCCCGGGCCGGCGCAGTCTTGTCGAGCCCGCCATACTCGGAGAGCATCGTGAGCGAGTCGGCGATGCTCTCCGGGCTCACGCGGAACGGGCGGAGCGATTGGGTCTCCGCCGTGTGGTAGAGCGGGATGGTCAGCTTGAGCCCCCTGATCAGGGAGTCGCGGTCGCCCGCCTTGATGTTGGCCTTCAGCATCGCGTCGACGGCGGCCTCCGGGTTCTTCTCGGCCTCCTCGACGGCGCGTGTCGCGGCCCGCATGAAGCGCCGCACGAGGTCGCTCTTGGCCGTGACGGTCTCCTTGGAGGCGATGATGCTGGAGCTGACCAGGTTCACGCCGTAGTCCGAGAACGGGATCACGTGCACGGGCTTCTTGGTGGCGTTCTCGATCCGCATGTTCTGGTCCATCAGGTAGCCCAGCATGAGGTCGACCTGGCCGTTGATCACGGCGTTGAGCTTGGTCTGCATGTCGCCGCCGATCACCTTGACGTCGCTTTCGCTCAGCCCGGTCTTCTTGAGCAGCAGCGGCCATACCTGGGACAGCGAATCCCCGGGGGTGAGCGCGACCGTGCGGCCCCGCATGTCTTGCGGCGTGCGGATGTTGCGCTCGGAAAGCCCCATCACGGCCATCGGGCTCTTCTGCAGCAGCACGCCGATCACCACCACGGGGGCGCCGACCGCGGCGGCCTTCACGGCGGAGGAGAGATCGGCATAGCCGAACGTCACCGTGCCGGCCGCGACCGCCTGCACGGTCGGCGTCGAGCCGCGGCCCTCCTGGATGTCGAGGTCGATGCCTTCCTGGGCGAAATAGCCGCGCTCGCGCCCGAGGAAGAACGGCGCATGCTCGCTGTACAGATACCAGTTGAGCAGCAGGCTCACCTTCTCCGGTGGGGCTGCCGGTTGCTGCGCCTGTGCCGAGGTCAAGCCGGCCAGCGCGACCATGCCGGCCGCGAGCCAACACGCGATCCTGCTCACGATGTCCTCCCGATGTTTTATGGAGATTGCAACGGATGGGCTGAAACGGCGCCAGAATGCACGGTTCCGAATCGTTCGCCAAGTCGTGACGGCCGCCGGAGCGGCCGTCGCCGTGGCGAGGTCCGACCAGCCGGTCACGCGCCGAGGGCGGAGACGTCGACCGGCGTCGCGAAGGGACGCCCCTTCACGGCGCGCCGTGCATTGTCGGCGCAGACTGCTGCCAGGCGGCCAGTCAGCGCCCGGCTGCCGATGCCGGCGAGATGCGGCGTGACGATCAGGTTGTCGATCGTCCACAGCGGGCTGTCGGCCGGCAGCGGCTCGCGCTCGAACACATCGAGCCCGGCGCCGCCGAGACGCCCGTCGAGCAGCGCGGCGGCGAGGGCCGCCTGGTCGACCGTGTCGCCGCGCCCGACATTGACGAGGAGCGCGCCGGGGGGCAGCAGCGCGAGCCGGGCCGCATCGAGAAATCCACGCGTCTCCGGTGTCGACGGCAGCACGGCGATGACGGCGTCGGCGCGCGGCAGCACCTGTGCGATCTCGTCGACCGTCGCGAACTCGTCGGCGTCGGGGTGATTGCGCCTGGTGCGGGCGACCGCGATCACATGCGCGTCGAAGGCCTTCAGGCGTCGGGCGATCTGCTGGCCGATGGCGCCGAAGCCGAGCAGAGCCACGGTCGAGGCCTCGAGCGAGCACATGCGCGGCCGCAGCTCGGCATTGGCCCAGCGACGCTCGCGCTGCGCTGCGAACGCACCGGGAATCTGGCGCACCAGCGCGGCGAGCAGCGTCACGGCATGCTCGGCGACGGTCGGGGCCCAGGCGGCGGCCGAATTGGTGACGACGACGTTCGCGGGCGGCGCGAAGCGCAGCAGCGGGTCGACGCCCGAGGAGACGAAATGGATCCAGCCGAGCTTGGGCGCTGCCGCCACCGCATCGGCGGTCGCCTGGTCGTAGAGGCTCGCCATCACGGCGAGGGCGTCGGCGGAGGCGAGCGCGGCGCGCAGCGCGTCCTTGTCGCCGGCCACCACGGGGGCGACGCCGGGCACGGCCCGCAGCGCGTCGACAAAGGCCTCGGCGCCGTAAGGCACGTGAAGGGCGATCCTCATCAGGCTTTCCTCATCGATGATGCGTTCAGGTTCCGCCTCGTCCGCAGAGGCGTCAGGGATGATCTGCCGCAGCCGCCGCATGAGGCCTCGGCCGCTTGCTGCGGAGCAGCAACACCTATCAGCAGGCAGCAGAAGAGAAGATCCGGCTCGTTCTGATTCAGCCTGCCTCTGCTAGCATATCGCCGCGCGTTCGGTACGCGCGACGAAGGAGAATAGCATGCTGTTCGGACGATGCGATTGTGCACCGGGATCGGCGACATTGTCGCGACGCGGTGTGTTGTGCGCGGGCGGCGCGGGCTTCGTGTCGGCCCTGGTCGCCACGCTGGTCGGTCAGGCGCGGACGGCTCGCGCGCAGGCGCTCGCCGGGCCCGTGCCCGAGGTCGATCGGCTGGCGGTCCGCATCGTCACCGACAACATCGTCGTCCAGTTCGTGCCGGGGCAGTCGCTCCCGGGATTGCGGGTGGAGCGGGCGGCCGGCAACCAGTCTCCCGACCGGCCGCCGCGGACTGCGCTCGCCGGCGAGTGGGGGCTCGCAATGCACGCGGAATCACAGCGCGGCAGCGAGGTTCGCCACGTGCTGGTCGACTTCGGCTACACGCCGGAGACGCTGCTCAACAACCTCGACATCCTGAAGATCGACCCGGCGCGCTTCGACGCGCTGGTGCTGAGCCATGGGCACTACGACCATTTCGGCGGCCTCACCGGGTTCCTGGCGGCCAACAAGGGCCGTCTCAAGCGGCGCCTGCCGTTCTTCGTCGGCGGCGAGGATGCGTTCTGCGTCCGGACGAGCTCGATCGGCGGCCAGTTCGGGGCGCTCGACCGGCAGGCGATCACGGATGCGGATCTCGCCTTGATGCTGACCGATGGCCCCGCCGTGGTGGCCGACCATGCCTTCACGACCGGCCGGATCGTGCAACGCACCTTCGAGAAGCCATTGCAGCCCACCCGCGAGAAGGTCGGCGTGACGAACGGCTTCGGCTGTTTCCCCGAGCGGGTGTCGCCCGCCAAGGCGACCGGCGACTACGTGCCCGACGACTTCGACCATGAGATCGCCACCAACTACGTGGTCCGGGACAAGGGGCTGGTGGTGCTGACCTCGTGCAGCCACCGCGGCGTCCTCAATGCCGTCCGGCAGGCCCAGGAGGCCTCGGGCGTCAGCCGGGTGCATGCGGTGATCGGCGGCTTCCATCTGGTTCCGCCGCTGAGCGACGTCTATTTCCGCGACGTCGTGACGGCCTTCAAGGAGCTCGATCCCGACTTCCTGCTGCCGGGGCACTGCTCGGGCGACGCCTTCTACGACATCCTCCGCCGCGAGCTGCCGAGCAAGGTCGTCCGTTCGGCGGTCGGCACACGTTTCGTCTTCGGCGCCTGACCGCGACATGTCTGCCCGGCGGGCCACGCCGGGCCCGCCGGAACCATCGCTCTTGCCTTTTGAAGAGAAATATTTTTTACTCAGGCACGTTAAATGACGTGCTGAAGAAAATCTATTCTGCAAGAGCGAATGTTCATGAAACAAGATGTCACAAAACCGCAGGTCCGCAAGGTGGACGCGGTGGATCGTCGGATCCTCACGGTGCTGCAGCGCGACGCCAGCATCACCCTGGCCGCTCTGGCCAAGCAGGTGCACCTGTCGCAGACGCCGTGCTGGAAGCGCATCCAGCGGCTGGAGGCCGACGGGGTGATCACCGGGCGGGTCGCGCTGGTGTCGCCCGAGAAGATCGGGCTCGGCCTCACGGTGTTCGTCTCGATCGAGACCAGCGACCATTCGAAGGAATGGCTCGACACGTTCGCGGCGTCGATCTCGTCGCTGCCGGAGGTCATGGACGTGTACCGGATGGCCGGCGACGTCGATTACATGCTGCGCGTCGTGGTGGCCGACATGGGCGCCTACGACACCTTCTACAAGAAGCTGATCGAGACGGTGCCGCTCAAGAACGTCACCTCGCGCTTCGCCATGGAGCGGATCAAGTCGAGCACCGCCTATCCGGTGCCCGGCCCGCCGGCCGAGGCCCGCCCGCCGGCGCGCACGCCCGCGTTTGCGTGAGGCGATCACGGCTGTCCGGTCCGGCCGCCGTTCCGGTCTCCGGGCTCCTACTCGGCAAAGCGGAACCTGATCACCACGGCGCCGGAGAAGAGCTCGCCCGGCGGCCGGGGCAGCGCGGCAGCCGTCACCATGTGGATTGCGGCGGCGTCCAGCGCATCGTCTCCCGATGACTGCGTGATCGCGTGACTCACCACCCGCCCGGTCCGGTCGACCCGGAACGACACGGTGACCATTCCCCGGGCGCCGCGCCGGCGCGCCCCGGCCGGATAGTGCTTGCCGCGATTGATCGCCGCCGAGACCAGCGCGGCGTAGCGGGCCTCGGCGGCATGGGAGGAGTCGAGCCTGGCGTCCTCGGCGCCGATGCGCTGCGCCGATGCGGTCGCTGGCGGTGCGGTCGGGGCCGCGGTCCCGGCCGCTGCGACGGCCGGCGTCTCCGGCGTGATCTGCTCGACGAGCGTCGTCTGCTCCGGCTGCGGCGCTTCCGGCTCGCGCGTGGGCTGCAGCGGGAGCTGATCGGGCGGTGTGGGCTCGGCCGCCGAACGCGGGACGTTCGGCTGCTGCTGCGGTGCCGGCGGCGCCTCGCTCGGCTGGGCGGCAATCTGGTCCGGCACCGGCAGCGCCTTCGCGTCGAGCGCGATCTCGCCGCGGGCGACGACGCCGATCTCGAGGCGATCGGGGGCCGCGTCCCCGGGGGCCGGAAGGCGCACCAGGCCGCCGAACGCCACCGCATGCACGGCCGACACGACGACCAGCGCGGCCACGCGGAGCGCAGGCGGCCGCAGCCGCGCCGTCATGGGACGGCTCCCGGCGCCTTGGGGGGCGCGCGGTCGACGATCATCACCACCTTCGGCACACCGGCCTCGGCGAGCAGATCGACCACCGCGATGACGCGGCCATAGGTCGTGTCGCGGTCACCCTGGATGTAGACGGTGCGGTCCGTCGCGTCGCCGAGGCGGGTGCGGGTGACGGCGGCGAGCTGGTCCGACGCCACCTCGTCGCTGTCGACCAGGGTTCGGCCGTCCTTGGTGACCGTGACGACTACGGGCGGCTTGCGCACCACCGGCTGCGCCGCGCCGGCCCGCGGCAGATCGACCGGCAGCCCGGCGACCAGCATGGGCGCCGTCACCATGAAGATGATCAGCAGCACCAGCATGACGTCGACCAGCGGCGTCACGTTGATGTCGGCGTGCGGCCGGTGGGCGCCGAGCTCCGCATCCTCGGTCGACGGAAGCGGCATGAATCACCGGCGCGGCGCGGCGAGCGGCGCCGCCGAGGTGGCCGCCGCTGCGCGCTCTTCGATCAGAGTTGCGAGGGTGCGGCCGCGGCGGGCGAACGCCGTGCCGAGCCAGTTGTAGGCGGCGGAGGCGGGAATCGCCGCGGCGAGGCCGTAGGCGGTCGCGGCCAGCGCCTCGGCGATGCCGGGTGCGACGATCGCGAGGCTCGTCTCCTTGGCCTCGGCGATGCCGGCGAAGCTCGCCATGATGCCCCATACGGTGCCGAACAGGCCGACGAACGGGGCGACCGACGAGACGACGGCGAGATTGGGCAGGCCGCGCTCGGCGTCGGCGAGCAGGGTGCGGGCCGCCCGCGTCATCGTCTCGGCGAGACGCCGCCTCGCCTCCCCGGGCGGCTCGCCGGCAAGCAGCGTCGCGGCGCCGGCCGCAGTCGGCGCGAAGACCGGCGACAGCAGCGTGGGGCCGCCGTCGTCGCCGGCGGTGCGCTCGGCGCGCAGCGCGCCGTCGAGGCGGCGAAGCACGACGATCGACTCGACGACGACGACCCAGCACCACACCGAGGCGGCGAGCAGCACGATCATCACGCCCTTGACGACCGGGCCGGCCTGCACGAACAGGCCCCAGGGCGACAGCGTCACGATATCCATTCTTGCGCGCCTCTGATACGGGACCCGGTTGATCCCTTCGGTGGTCATTCCAGGACGGCGCACCGATCCCGGGTCTACCCGGGATCGGCACCGTATGGTGCCGAAGTCGGCAGCAGCCGACTTCGGAGCGCCGGACCCGGAATCCAGCCACGTCCTCGGCATCCGTTGCTGGATTGCGGGTTCGCACCTCCGGTGCGCCCCGGAATGACGACGAACGGATTTCGTATGCGATGGAGGCCGGCCGCGGGCGGGCGCCCGGGCCGGCCTCCGGGCTGATCAGAACGTGACGGTCAGGCGACTGTTGAAGGAGCGCCCAGGTCCCAACACGCTGTACCCCCAAGCGCCGTCGTAGTTGACCAGGTTGGCGCCGCCGAGCGGGAGCCAGTAGTATTTGTTGAACAGATTGTCGATGCCGGCATCGATCCGGACGTTCTTCCATTGATAGCCGGTGCGGATGTTCACCAGCGCGTAACCCGGTGTGGTGAGCTCGTTGCGCACCTCGCTGACCTCGTTCTTGGTGCCGACGAGCTGCACCTCCACCGAGTTGGTCCAGCCGCCGAGCGTGTGGTCCAGACCGATCCGCCCGTTGATCGGCATCACGTGATAGAGATTGATGCCGTCGGTGCGTTGGCCGCGCACATAGCCGAGCGTCCCACGCAGCACCCCGCGGCCATAGGCCAGGTCGTCCCACACCGCGACCTTGCCGGCGAGATTGACGCCGGCGAGCCATGCGTCGTGATTGGCGAACTGCAAATAGACGAAGTTGTTGGTCGTCGTCTGGTTCATGGCGGAGCAGGTCATCGAGCCGGCTTTCACTGGGCAGCGGTCGACGTCGATGTAATCCTGCACATAGGTGTAGTAGGGCGTGACCTTCACCTCCCAGACCTTGTTGGCCAGATCGTGCCAGCCCAACGTGAAGCTCGCCGTGTGGGCTTTCTCGGGGACCAGATCGACATTGCCGACATAGCCGTTGCCGTCGCCGAACCAGCCGATCATCGACATGGCCATCATGTTGGTCGACCAGGTGTAGCGCTCGTAGAGATTGGGCGAACGCGTCTTGCGGGCGACGCCGACCTCGTAGACGCTCCAATCGTCCGGCGTGTAGCGAAGGAGCGCCGACCCGTCGATGTTGACGTCGGTGCGACCACGATCGAGCTTGTTGAACGCGGTCGCATCGGCCCCGTACATCATCATGTTGTAGCCCTGAACCGGACCGGTGTTCATCGCGACGATGTCGTTGCGCAGTCCGATCACCGTCGTCCAGTCGCGAGACCACCGGCGTTCCCACTCGACGAAGGTCCCGACCCGGGCGCGCCGGCCGTCGTTGATGTTCCAGAACACGTTGGGGGACATCATCATCGAGCCGGGGACCGGATCCCACCAGTCGTCGAGATGATTGTAGTTCAGCTCGTTGCCGACCCGGAGCAGATCCTGCTGCGACACCGGGATGATCGCCTTGACCGAATAGCCGGTGTCCAGCGACCTCGTGTCCATCGGCATGTTGCCGGTCTTGTCGGGCTCGATGAACCCCATGGTGTGGCGGGTCTGGTGGACGAAGGCGGTCGCCTCCAGATTGCCCCAGTCGAACCGGCCCTCGTACTTGCCGTTGGCGAACAGGCCGCGGTTGTAGACCATGTCCATCCACTGGTTCACATAGCCCTGGTAGGGGATGAACTGGCCGCCGATCTGGACCGTGTACTGGCTGTCGAGGGTGCGCTTGGCGATCGTCAGGGCGTGGTTCTGCATCTCGTAGAGCGTCGACTTCACCTTGGTGCCGTCGGCCGCCTTGTAGTCGCTCGCCTTGACCCAGCCGCCCGCATAGGTCACGGCCGTGTCGGCATTGGCGATGGAGGCGTTGGCGTCGGCGCCGTAGCTGTTGTTGATGCTGCGGTAGAAGCCAGACACGGTGGCCGACGTCACCAAGGCAGAGGTGGGCGCGAACTGGGGTGCTGCGGTCTCGACCACGACCTTGCCGGCCGTGTAGTCGCCGCCGACGCTCACCGGCGACACCCCGACATAGGCCTTCAGGTTGGAGATCTGCGCCGGGTTCACGAAGGAGAGCGGCGGATTCATCTCGTTCGGGCAGGCCGGGCCGAGCAGCATGCCGTTGACGGCCACCTGCACCCGGTCGGCGCCCTGGCCGTTGATGGCGGGCAGGCTCGACACCCCGCCGGCCCCCCAGGTTGCGCCGCCCGGGATCAGATCGATGAGCGATGCCGTGTCGCTGGTGCCGAGGGCGCGCGAGAACGCCCCGGCAGCCGAGATGGTGGCGGTGTTGACCGGGACCGACGGGCCGCTCGCCGTCGCGGCGCCGCCGGCCGGGCCGGCAGGTGAGGGAGCAACTGCCGCGGGCACCGGCGTCGCCGGCGCGGCGCGGCGCGACGTGGCGGCGCGGGACCGCTGTGGGCGCGGCTTCGGCTTCTCGGTCTCGACCGTGACGGGTGGCACCACGGTCGCCGTCTGGGCTCGCGCGGGCTGCGGCATCGCCGCGACGGTGGCGAGAGCGAGTGTGGGAGACAAGAGCGCAGTCGTCAGCATGAGCCGCCCGCGGCGGCGGGGGCATGGAACGGAACGCATGGAAGGAGTCCTCGATGGCGTTCGAGACGCGATCACGACGGGGATGTCGTCGGCGCTGAACCGAAGGGATCGGCTCGTGCTCGCGACGACGTCGACGTGCCGGCCTGCCAGTGCTGGCGACGGCGGTCGCCACGACTCCGGGCAGGGATCGGCCGGTCAGGCCGTCGCGGGCGGGGCGCGCGCCGCCGGACGTTCGTGCTCCCGTCGGAATTCGGGTGCAGCCGTCCATTGCGGGACGAGGACGTGGGGATGTGTCAGCCCCGGCAGCCGCAACACGCTCTGCTGCGGCGCGAGCAGGCTGTGCCCCGGAATGCAGAAGATGCACTGCGGGCAGGTCTTGGCAGACGGATCGTCCGGCCCGGACGGGTCCGGTGCGCCGTCCTGGCCCGGATGGCACAGCGATGCGAGGATGATGCGGTCGAGCGGGTCGGCAGGCGTTCCGACCAGGTGGGTCGGGACAATCGCCTGGAACATCAGCGCGCAGGTCGCGAGCCACAGGATTGCGAGGCGCGATGCCGGCATCGTGCGCCGGAGCGTGGCGCGCAGGCGCGTGACGGACGATGCCACGACGGTGCGCAGGGCCGTGAGGTCACGGCTTCCGTACTGCGGCGCTCGTCTGGCCCGTCGCATCGAAACCTTGTTGCAAATCACGACTGGCCAGCATGGACCGACGCATACCGGCGCAGACGATTAATAATAGGTTAATGCCACCTTATCGGGCATCGGTCCGGCGTTGAAGACGTCGGGCAATCAGTAAACCGGGATTGTTCGCGAATTGGTCGAAGCGTTGCAGGACGGCAACAAGACGGCGCGATCGTGCGCCCATCCGCGCTCGCGCCCGCAAGGCAAATACATCTCTAAAAAGGAATGCGTCATGTGCTGCCTTTCGACGGCGGTCTCATGTTTCAGGTCGCGCTCTCTCGGTCGCCCTTTTCCCGGATCGGGCTGCGATCATCGTTCCGTCCAGGACCTGGGCGCCGGGACCGCGGCCGCAGCGACTATGCCGGAAACAGCCGCAGGGTGCGGAACTGCACGTGCAGGAGCTCGCCGCGCGTGACCGAGAGGTCGGGCGGCAGCTCGATTTCGATGGTCGGCAGCCCCTCGGCGATCAGGAGCTCGGCGCGGCGCGCCGGTCCGGCACGGCGCAGGCCGGTGACGCGGGTCGGCAGCCCGTGGCGGGCGTCCGACGGCACGAGGTCGCGCGGCCGCACGAACAGGGCGGCTGCGCCGGACGTGGTCCCCGTGCGGGTCGGCAGCGTATGCGGACCGATCTTCACGGCGCCGGCGACGACCTCGACAGGGAGCCGCACGGCCTCGCCGATGAATCCGGCCACGAAGGCGGTGGCCGGTCGGTCGTAGACGTCGTCCGGCGTGCCGATCTGCTCGATGCGGCCGCGGTCGAGGATGGCGACCCGGTCGGACAGCTCCAGCGCCTCGTCCTGGTCGTGGGTGACGAACAGCGTGGTGTGGCCGGTGCGATCGTGCAGGTCGCGCAGCCAGCGCCGCAGATCGCGCCGGACCTGGGCGTCGAGGGCGCCGAACGGCTCGTCGAGCAGCAGCACCTTGGGATCGACCGCGAGCGCGCGGGCGAGCGCGACGCGCTGGCGCTGGCCGCCGGAGAGCTGCGAGGGGAAGCGCCGCTCCAACCCGCCGAGCTGGACGAGATCGAGAAGCTCCGACACGCGCCGGCGGATGTCGGCGCGGCTCGGCCGCAGATGGCGGGGCCGCACCTTCAGCCCGTAGGCGATGTTGCCGGCGACGTCGAGATGCTTGAACAGCGCGTAGCTCTGGAACACGAAGCCGACCCGGCGCGCCTGCACGGGCACATAGGTCGCGTCCTCGCCGCCGAAATAGACGTGGCCGGCGGTCGGTCGCTCGAGCCCGGCGACGATGCGCAGCAACGTCGTCTTGCCCGAGCCCGACGGTCCGAGCAGCGCCACCAGCTCCCCGGCCTCGACCGACAGGTCGACGCCGGTCAGTGCGGGCGTGCCGCCGAACCTCTTCTCCAGCCCCTCGGCCCGAATGGCGACCGTGTTCACCCGCTCAGTATAGACGGGTCCGGCTGAGGGCGTCACCGTAGCGCCATTCCAGGATGGATTTGGCCAGGAGGGTGACGAGGGCGAGTCCGGCCAGGATCGAGGCGACCGCAAAGGCAGCGACGAAGTTGTACTCATTGTAGAGAATCTCCACGTGGAGCGGCATCGTGTTGGTCAGGCCGCGCACGTGGCCGGACACCACCGAGACGGCTCCGAACTCGCCCATGGCGCGCGCATTGCACAGAAGAACGCCGTAGAGCAGCGCCCATTTCACGTTCGGCAGCGTCACGGTGATGAAGGCTTTGAGGCCCGAGGCGCCGAGCGTGAGGGCGGCCTCCTCCTCGGCGGTGCCTTGCTCCTGCATCAGCGGGATCAGCTCGCGGGCGACGAACGGGAAGGTCACGAAGACGGTGGCGAGCACGATGCCCGGCACCGCGAAGATGATCTGCAGGTCGTGCGCCGCCAGCCATTTGCCGAACAGACCCTGGGCGCCGAACAGCAGCACGAAGACCAGCCCCGAGACCACCGGCGACACCGAGAAGGGCAGGTCGATCAGGGTGATCATCAGGCTCTTGCCGGGGAACTCGAACTTGGCGATCGCCCAGGCGGCGCAGATGCCGAACACCAGGTTGAGCGGCACCGCGATCGCCGCGACCGTCAGGGTGAGCCAGATCGCCGCCTGAGTGTCGGGATCCGCGAAGGACGCCAGATAATGATCGAGGCCGCGGCGGAAGGCCTCGACGAACACGGCGACCAGCGGCAGCAGGATGAACAGCAGGAGAAAGCCGACCGCGAGGGCCACCAGGACGACGCGGGTGGCTGGCGCCTCGTCGATGATCGATCGCGCCGCCGCCCGGCGCCGCAGCCGCGACGCCGCCCCGGAGGGATCCTCCGACAGCGCTTCGGGTGTCGTCTCAGACATGCCCGAACCTCCGCCGGCTCCAGCCCTGCAACAGGTTGATGGCGAGCAGCGACAGGAAGGAGATCAGCAGCATGATCGAGGCGATCGCGGTGGCGCCCGCGTAGTTGAACTCCTCGAGCTGGATGACGATCAGCAGCGGCGCGATCTCGGACCGGAACGGCAGGTTGCCGGCGATGAAGATCACCGAGCCGTACTCGCCGACGGCGCGGCCGAAGGCGAGCGCGAAGCCGGTCAGCACGGCGGGCAGCAGGGTCGGCAGCACGACCCGGACGATCGTCTGCCGCCGGGTCGCGCCGAGCGTGGCGGAGGCTTCCTCGATCTCGCGGTCGAGATCCGCCAGCACCGGCTGCACGGTGCGCACCACGAAGGGCAGGCCGACGAACACCAGGGCGATGAAGATGCCGAGCGGCGTGAAGGCGATTTTTATCCCGAACGGCGCGAACAGGCTGCCGATCCAGCCGTTCGGGGCATAGATGGCGGCGAGCGAGATGCCGGCGACTGCGGTCGGCAGCGCGAAGGGCAGGTCGACCATGGCGTCGAGAAGGCGGCGGCCCGGGAAGGCGTAGCGGGTCAGCACCCAGGCGACCAGAAGTCCGAACACCGCGTTGACGGCGGCGGCCGCGAGCGACAGCCCGAAGCTCGTCTCCAGCGCCGCCAGCACGCGCGGCGTGGTGGCGACGCGCCAGATCCCGCCGATCCCGAGGCCGCTCGCCCGCAGGACGAGGGCGGCGAGCGGAATCAGCACGATCAGCGAGAGATAGACGACCGAGAAGCCGAACGTGATGCCGAATCCAGGCAGCGCGCTCGGCTTTTTGAAGCGCCAGGTCGGAGCGGCCGCGGTCGCGACGAGGCTCATCGCGACGGCGTGCCGGGCTTGTAGATCTGGTCGAAGACGCCGCCGTCGGCGAAGTGCTCGGCCTGCGCCTTGGTCCAGCCGCCGAACACCGCGTCGATGGTGACGAGCTTCACCTTGCCGAAGCGGGCGATGTCCTCGGGCGCGGCGTGCTCGGGCTTCGAGGGCCGGTAGAAATTCGCCGCGATGATGCGCTGGCCGGCGGGAGAGTAGAGGAAGTCCAGATAGGCCTGGGCGACCACGCGGGTGCCGCGCTTGTCGACCACCTGGTCGACCAGCGCGACCGGCGGCTCGGCCAGGATCGACAGCGACGGATAGACGATGTCGAACTTGTCGGCGCCGAACTCCTGCTGGGCCAGGAAGCCCTCGTTCTCCCAGGCGATCAGCACGTCGCCGAGGCCGCGCTGGACGAACGTGGTGGTCGACCCGCGCGCCCCGGTGTCGAGCACCGGCACGTTGCGATAGATCGCCCCGACCAGCTCCTTGGCCTTGGCGACGTCGCCCTTGCTGCGGTCGAGCTCGAAGGCCCAGGCGGCCAGGTAGTTCCAGCGCGCGCCGCCCGAGGTCTTCGGGTTCGGCGTGATCACCGCGATGCCCGGTTTGGCGAGGTCGTCCCAGTCCTTGATGCCCTTCGGGTTGCCCTTGCGGACCAGCAGCACGATGGTCGAGGTGTAGGGCGAGGCGTTGTTGGGGAGGCGCGTCTGCCAATTGTCGGGCAGCTTCTTGGATTCGCGCGCGATGGCGTCGATGTCGCCGGCGAGCGCCAGCGTCACCACGTCGGCGTCGAGTCCGTCGATCACGGCGCGCGCCTGTCGGCCGGAGCCGCCGTGCGAGGCGCGGATCGTAACCCTCTGGCCGGTCTTGGACTGCCATTCCTTGGCAAAAGCGTCGTTGACGGCGCGGTAGAGCTCCCGGGTCGGGTCGTAGGAGACATTGATCAGCGTCACGTCCTGGGCACGGGCGCTGGTCGGCCCGCCGAATAGCGCGGCTGTCGCTGCCGCCGCAACGGTCAGCGCGAGCATGGAGGCGCGCATCCGATGCGGGATGCTCGATGAAATCGTCATCGCGTCACACCTTTCGAACCAGTCAGATCACATGCCGCGATCGGGTGCGGCACCGCATGAAACGATGAAACCCGCAAAAGCGGCGCGGGTGCAACGCCGCGCGGCCCGAAAAGAGCGGGCATTCCGCCCGCGACCCCCGGCGAGAAGCGTTTTCTCCCGACGACCAGCAGGGGAGTGGATCGTTCGTCGGCGCCGCCATCCGAATCGCATGCTGCAGAACCGCGCCGGCCCGGTCAACGGACCGGCTGCCGCGCCCAGCCCCGCTCGCGCGTGTGCGGTGCGGTGGTGCGCCGGCGCGTCAGCGTGGCGGTGCCTCGGTGCGCAGATGCTTCGAAACGCGATTCTCTTGCGTGGAGGAGCTGCTCGTTCCCCTCACAGCCGGTAGAGCCGCATCGCATTGTCGTGCAGGACGGCCCGGCGTTCCGCTTCCGGTCGGTCGGCCAGCGCCGCCCGGACGGCCGCCACGATCGCACCGTAGTCGGTCCACAGCTTCTCGATCGGGAAGTTCGAGCCCCATACGCAGCGCGCGGGGCCGAACAGCTCCAGCGTCTCCGTCACCACCTCGGCGATGTGGGCGGGATCGTTACGGCGGATGAAGGTGCCGAGTGCCGACAGCTTGACGTGAACATTCGGCTCGTCGGCGAGCCGCCGCATTCCGTCGCGCCAGCGTCGGCGGCCGTCGGCCGAGCGGTCCTCCGGCATGCCGGCGTGCTCCAGCACGAAACTGATGCGCGGCAGCGCGCGGGCGAGCGCCGCGCCGTCCGCCATCTGGCCGGCGAACACCTGCAGCTCGAACAGCAGGCCGAACTCTTCCAGCCGGGCTAGATTGCGCCGCAACGCCGGCTCGTTCATCAGGTCCGGCCGATCGGCGAAGCGGTAGAGCTCCTTCTCGTGCCAGTGGAGCTGGTGGCGCAGGCCGCGCAGCCGCGGGCAGCGCGCCTGTGCGGTCATCACGTCGGCGGCGTTATCGGCCATCAGGTCGACGAAGCCGACGATGCCGTGCGGCCAGCCGGTGCGGTCGGCGACCGCCTGCACCCATTCGACCTCCTCGACGGCCCGCTCTCTCGCCCAGTTGGTCTGGACATAGACCGAGCGGACGATGCCGCAGCCCGCGATGTCCTGCAGGTACTCCTCGATCGGATAGTCGCGCTTGATGGCGTCGTAGCTCCCGAAGATGCGCGGCACGCTCTCGCCCTGCAGCCAGGGCTGGTCGGCGCATCGCCAGATGTGGTGATGGGCGTCGACGATCGGCTCGGTCACGGAACTGATCCTTGCGGGGGAGGGGGAAGATCGCGGGACGGAGAGGGGGTACGATGGGAGGTGCTGTTCGCAAGAGGTGCTGTTCATAACAAGCGGCCCGGCCCGCCTGGAGCGGCAGTCCGGCGTGTCAGCTATGCGCGGGCCGCCGCGAAGCGTATCATTGATGGCGTATCGATTGCACGTCCGGTCCGCGGCGGCAGCGCCGCGACCGCGTTGATGTTTTCACGTCCACGGCCTACCGGTTTTTCGTCGGCGATAGGGTCGACAGGCTGGCCGCAGTGGTTGCACGGCGGTATGATGGCGTTGTTTCATTCCGGTTTCTGAAACGGTCGCGAGGCGGCCATGACATTGTTGAAGCGCATCTCTCGTTCTTTCCTCCTCGTCGCCTGTGCTGTCGTCCTGATCGTTGCGCCGAGTCTGCTGGTCGCCGCGCCACAGGGCCGTGATGCGCTGGCCCGCGAGCGGGCGGCCTGTGCCGGCAAGGATCCGGACGCGTCGATCATGGCCTGCACGGGCCTGCTGGAGGGCTCAGCCAAGCTGTCGGCGAAGGAACGGGCGGACATCCTCAACAGTCGCGGCGTCGCCTACGGCGACAAGGGGCGATACGACCAGGCGATTCGCGACCTCGACATGGCCGTCCAGCTCGACCCGGGGAACCCGACGATCTTCGTCAATCGCGGCCTGGCCCACCGCCGCAATGGCGATTTCGACCAGGCGGAACGCAGCTATGTCGAGGCGATCCGGCTCGATCCCAGGCAGCCGGCGGTCCACAACAATCTCGGCTTCGTCTACTCCCAGCGCAGCGAGTTCGACCGGGCGATCCGCGAATACGACGAGGCGATCAGGCTCGATCCCCGCTTCGCGAATGCGTATGCCAACCGCGGCTTCGCGTTGATGGCGAAAGGCGACCTCGATCGCGCCGCGGCCGACTTCGATCAGGCGATCCGGGCCGATCCGAAATACCCCAATCCGCACCGGCTCCGCGGCTTGTTGCTGGTGCAGCGGGGCGAACTCGGGCCGGCGATGCGATCCTACGACGATGCGATCCGGCTCAATCCCAAATACGCCGTCGCCTATCGCAATCGCGGCGAGTTGTTCGCCCGCATCGGCGATCCGGATCGGGCGCTCGCCGATCTCACCGAGGCGATCCGGCTCGATCCGTCCGAAGGCGCTGCCTACACGGCGCGCGGTCTGGTGCTCGAGCAGAGGAACGAGCGCGCGCGCGCGCTCGCCGATTTCCGCAATGCCACGGCTGTTCGCGTGACAGGCGAGACGCGTGCCGGGATGGCGGATTTGCGGACCGCGCAGGAGGTGGCGCGTGAGCATATCGCGGCGCTGACCGGCGGAACGGCCGCGGTGTCCGCGGTGCCGTCACCGGCCATAGCCGCGCCGGCCGCCACGTCTTCGCCTCCGGTTGCCGCAACGGCGAGCGCCATGACGCAGACGGCCGTCGTGAAGCCGTCGGCCTTCGCGCATCGCGTCGCCCTCGTGGTCGGCAACAGCGCATATCGCTTCGCGCCGCCGCTCGGCAATCCGGAGCACGACGCCGGCGACATGGCGACCGCGCTGCGGCGCATCGGCTTCGACGTGGTGGAGGGCCAGAATCTCGACCGCCGCGGCATGGACGACGCGGTCCGCGAGTTCGGCCGCAAGCTCGATCGCGCCGACCTCGCGGTGTTCTTCTATGCCGGCCATGGCCTGCAGGTCGCCGGCAAGAACTATCTGGTGCCGGTCGACGCCAAGCTGGAGCGGCCCGGCGACCTCGCCCTCGATGCGGTCGACGTCTCGCTGGTGCTGGCCCAGATGGAAGCCGACAAGCGGGTCAATCTGGTGTTTCTCGACGCCTGCCGGGACAACCCGCTGTCGCGCAGCCTGGCGCGCTCGCTCGGCACCCGCTCGGCGAGCGTCGGCTCGGGCCTCGCCTCGATCCAGAGCGCGCTCGGAACCTTGATCGCCTACGCCACCCAGCCCGACAATGTGGCGCTCGACGGGGAGGGGCGGAACAGCCCGTTCACGACGGCACTGCTGCGGCATCTGGCGACGCCGGGAACCGACATCGGCACCGTCATGCGGCGTGTGCGCGCCGACGTGGTGACGGCGACGCGCGAGAAGCAGGTCCCGTGGGATCACTCCTCGCTGATCGGCGAGGTCGTGCTGGTGCCGTGAGGGCGCCGGCCTGGGACGGCCGGCGCGTCAGGCCGAACGCTACTGCACCGCGACGCTACTGCACCTTGATGTCGGCGGCCTTGAGGATCGGGCCCCACTTGTCGGCCTCGGCCCGCATATAGGCGTCGAACTCCTTCGCGGTGCTGCCGACCGGAATGGCGCCGATCGAATCGAGGCGTTCCTTGACGGCCGGATCCTTCAGCGCCGCGGCGATGTCCTGCTGCAGCTTCTCGACGATCGGGGCCGGCAGGCCGGCCGGGCCGAGGAAGCCCCACCACACCGCGGCGTCGTAGCCGGGCACGCCCTGCTCGGCGACGGTCGGCACGTCGGGCAGCACCGCGGTGCGGGTCGTCGTGGTGACGGCGAGTGCCCGGATGGTGCCGCCCTGGATCTGGCCGACCAGCTCGGCGAGCGGGTTGATGCTCATCGGGATGTCGCCGGCGATCACGGCCGTCACGGCCGGGGCGCCGCCCTTGTAGGGGATCGACTGGATCTTCACCTTGGCCATGTAGTTCAGCATCTCGCCGGCGAGATGCGCCGAGGTGCCGTTGCCCGACATGCCGTAGGACACCGCGTCCGGCTTCTCGCGGGCGAGCGTCAGCATGTCCTGCAGGGTCTTGGCCGGGTTGTCCTTGCGGACGACGATCCCGAGCGGCGAGTACGCCACCTCGGTGATGGCGGTGAAGTCCTTGAAGGTGTCGTAGGGGAGCTTCGGATAGAAGAACTGGTTGAGTGGGTGGCCGCTCGCCACCAGGATCAGCGTGTAGCCGTCGGGCGCCGAGGTGGCGAGCGCCTGCGACGCGATGATGCCGCCGGCGCCGGGCCGGTTCTCGACCACCGGCTGCTGGCCCCAGGTCTTCGCCAGCGACTGGCCGATCGTGCGGGCCAGCAGGTCGACGGCGCCACCGGCCGCATAGGGCACGAGAATGTGGACGGGCTTCGCCGGGAAGGTCTCGGCCGAAGCTGCCGTTGCCGCCAGGGTGAGGACGGCGGCCAGCGCGACGCGGGCGACACGATGCATCCTGTTCTCCTGTTCAGAACACCACGGCAGCGCCGCGGCCGTGAGGCGGGAAGCGAAGAGGCGAACCAAACGCCGAAAACGCAGCAAACTCAAGCGGGGCTTTTGCGGATCATGACGGCCGATCCGGCATCGGGACCGTATCGGCACAGCGGCGAGCCGGCGTCCACTTCGTCGCGCCGGCGCTTGGTCACGGCCTGATCAGGCGGTTCCGCAACACGCCGATCTTCTCGATCTCGAGCTCGATCACGTCGCCGGACGACAGCGTGCGGCCGAGCTCGTGGGCCGAGCCGGTGCCGACCGTTCCGGACCCGATGATCTCGCCCGCATAGAGAGTCTCGGAGCGCGACACGTAGGCGATGATGTCCCAGAACGTGTAATGCATGTCGCGCGAATGGCCGCCGCCCCAGCGCTCGCCGTTGACCCGCACCTCCATGGCGAGGTCATGCGGATCGCCGAGCTCGTCAGGCGTGACGATCCACGGGCCGAACACGTTGCCGGTGTCGAAGTCCTTGCCCTTGGCCGGGCCGAGCCCGGCGCGCATCTCGTCGAACTGGACGTCGCGGGCGCTGAAGTCGTTGTAGATGGTGAAGCCGAACACGTGCGCGGGTGCATTCTCGGCGCTGACGTCCTTGCCGGTCCGGCCGATCACGCAGGCGAGCTCGAGCTCGTAGTCCATCCACTCGGAAAAGGCCGGCCAGATCACGTCGGCCTCGTGCCCGACCACGTTGAAGCGGTTGCACTTGTAGTAGACGGGGTGCTCGTACCAGACCTCGGGGACCTTCTGGGGACGACCGGTGCGCAGCGCGACCTGGTTGCGGCTGTTGCGCACGTGCTCCTCGAACGCCATGCCGTCGCGAAGCTGGCGCGGGATCGGGATCGGCGCCAGCAGCTTGACGCCGTCGAGATCGTCGACCGCCTCGCTCGGCCATTCGCGCACGAGGTCGTCGACCCGTGCCAGGCCGGGCCCGGCGGCGTCGATCAGGGACAGCATGTCGACGAAGGTCGGATCGGGACGTTTGTGGATCGCCTCGGCCGCGGCGGCGAGGTCCAGGACGGCCCGCTGCTCGACGTCGACGACACCGAGGCGGGGGCGCTTCCGGTAGCCGATGAAGGTGGCGAGTTTCATGAACGGGTCCGCGGAGAGGCCGATCGTCGGGGGTGACGACAGCGGCGGCAGCGCACGCTAGCACGCCCGCAGGACACACCGAAAGCCGACGCAGCCCCGGCCGGCGCGCCGCATGGTGTTGTCGTTAAAGGGCATGATGAACCGTGTGAACGGCGGGCGCCGGCCCGCCTCTTCGCCGGCTACTCCACCGGAACGTCGAAGGGCTCAGTGGGGGCTCCGGGGCCGCGGAATTCGAAATGCCACCATTCGCGGTCGTAGTTGCTGAAGCCTTCGGCCGCGAGGGCGCGGACCAGCCGGTCGCGGTTGGCGCGCGCGTCCACCGAAATCCCCCGATCCGCGGTCGCGCTCGTGGCGGAGAAGCAGTCGAAGGCGGTGCCGAGGTCGAGGCTCGACTCCCGTGCCCGGCCGTCGAACGGTCCGTCGCATGCGCCGGCCCGCTGTGGCGTCGGCAGGTCCGGCTCGCCGGCGCGAACGAGGCCGACATCGACCGCGATTCCAAGGGAGTGCTTTGATCGCGACGCGATGTAGCCGAGCGCGAACAGACGTGACTTCTCGAGTGCGGGGTAGAACACCGGCTTCATCTCGTCGCGTCCCGGCGCCTTCGACCAGGCCGCGAAGGCGCGCACTGCCCGTGCCGGACGGTAGCAATCGTAGACCTTCAGGCGGAGGCCGTCGGCCGCGAGCCGGGCCTGTGCGCGCGCCAGCGCCTCGGCGGCCGGCCGCCACAGGATGCACTCCGGGGCGCGATAGCCGGGAACGCGCGCGCCCGTGAAGTTGAACGGTCCGGCATAACGCATGTCCTGGAGAATCTCCGGCGCGACATCGCGCAGCCGGACCAGCGCCGCCGGCAGCGCGGCGTCGTACGGCCGGGCGGTCGCGGTCTGCGCGACGAGCACGATACCGAGAGCGGCGATCATGGCACGCCACATGTGGCTCATCACTCACCTGCTCTGGCGTATGCGCCGGTGTCGACATTGACCATGCAGCAGGCCGACGCCCACCCGGTCCGCCCCCTCCATTCCACCTCGCACCAGGGCGTGCGGCCGCCGTCGTCGGGCAGGCGGCAGCGCCCGACCGCGACGTCGGCGGCGCCGGCCGGGATCGACCCGATCAAGGCGAATCTGACGCCCGGGCCGGCCCGCATGTTGAGAACGCCTTGTGAGACGTCCGCGAGCACCCGGAAGGTCGGGCGCGGGCGTTCGGTGACCTCGGCGATATAGCGGCCCGACACCCAGCCGGCCGATCCGCGCCACTGGACCTCGCACCAGGGCGTCGTGCTGCCGTCCTCGGCGCGGCGGCAGCGCCCGACCGCGAGATCGGCGGTGCCGGCCGGGATCGCGACCACCACCGGATTGCCGGCCCCGGGACCCGTACGCATGTTGAGGATGCCCTCCGAGACGCTTTCGAGAACACGGAACATCCGTCGGGGCACGGGGATCTGGACGGGCTGCGGTTGCGGCGGCGGTACGATGTCTGCGGGTCTCGGCGTCGGCGGGAGGTCGGGTCGCGCGGCGGTCCCGGTCCCGGTGCCGGCGCCGGCGCCGGCGAAGTAGAAGCTCCCGCGCAGGGGCGAGGACGCCAGCCAAGGCTGCTGGGTGTTGCCGGTCGCCTGCATCACGGCCAGCCCCACCTCGTTGAAGGTCTGGAAAACGTCGAGCCCGGGCCGGCTGATCGTCTGGGCGAGCGACCGGGTGTAGGGACTGTTGCCGTCACGGCCGTCGAGGGCGACGTTGCCGGGCTGCGTCGCGTAGGAGATGAGCGTGCCTTCCGGCGCGCGCATCTGCGCCAGCCCGGTGCCGGTCGAGCGCAGCCCGCGTCCGCCGAACGGGTTGTTGCGGCAGGCATCGAGGATGACGAAATTCAAGCGCGTCCCGGCACTCTCCATCTGGCGCAGCACCAGACCGGCGTCGAGCATCTGGAAATCGACGTCGGCCTCCTTGGTCGGATTGGCGCCGACCGGGACCAGATAGTTCGCACCGCGGACCTGCATGCCGTGGCCCGCGTAGTAGAAGAGCGCGACGTCGGCCCCCTGCGCCAGCTCGCCGAAGGCCTGCACCAGCGCGTCGAGCCGAGCCTTGTCGACATCGAGCTGGGGGCCGTCGTCCACCAGCGAGAAGCCGAGGCTGCGGAGCGTGGTCGCCATCAGCCGGGCGTCGTTCGCCGGGTTGTCGAGGGCCGGGATGTGGCGGTAGGCCGAGTTGCCGACCACGAGCGCGACCCGGGTTTCCGACCGGGCCGGCATACAATGGCCGGCCACGACGAGAAGCACGATCGAACCAAGGATCAGCGGCAGCCGTCCACGACGACCCATGGCGTCGCTCCTCGTTGCCCCGGGCGACGAGATTAACCCCCTCCGCCGCGGTGGCAACCGCGGTCGTGATCGAGCCTGTCGTTACGCGAGCAGCGCCGCCATGATCCGCTCGCGGCTGAGCGGCAGGTTGCGGATGCGGGTGCCGAGCGCGCGCGCCACCGCATTGCCGATCGCCGCCGCGGTCGGTCCCATCGAGGCCTCGCCGACCCCGAGCGGCGGGTCGCGCGGGTCGCCGATCAGCCGCAGCGAAATCTCCGGGATCTTCGTGAAGCGCAGGATCGGGTAGTCCTCCCAGGTCGCGGTGGCGACCCGCCCGTCGGCGAAGCGCAGCTCCTCGCAGAGCGTCCAGCTCGCCGCCTGGACGATGCCGCCCTCGAGCTGGTTCAGGGCGCCGTCCGGCGTGATGGTCAGGCCGCAGTCGGCGGCGCCCCACACCCGCAGGAGCCGCACCTCCTCGTCGACCTCGACCTCGGCCGCAACCGCCATGTAGGCGGCGCGGTTCTTGTAGCGGGCGAAGCCGATGCCGAGCCCGCGGCCTTCGCCGGGCGGGGCCGTGCCGGGCCAGCCGCACATCTCGGCCGCCGCCTCGATCACGGCGCGCCCGCGTGGGTCGGACAAGAGCGACAGCCGGTAGGCGACTGCATCCTCGCCAGCCGTGTCGGCGAGCTCGTCCATGAAGGACTCGATCGCGAAGATGTTGGCGAAGGCGCCGAGCCCGCGCAGCGACGAGGTCCGCAGCGGCACGGGATCGACGGTGCGGTGGATCATGCGGTGGAACGGCAGGTCGTAGAGCGCCTGGGCGTTGCGGCTCGCCCCGCCGCCGACCGCATCGGGGCGATCGTTGCGCTCGGCCGGCTGCGGCGGCGGGTTCGGCAGGGCCTCGCGGCTGCGGAAGCCGTGATGGCCGTGAACGCCGGGACGATTGCTGTGCACCGGGCTCGACAGATCGATGGTCCAGTCGACCGGCCGCCGGTCGGCGCCGAGCACGGCGCGCATCTTGACCAGCATGGCGGGGCCGAGCGGCGCCGCCAGGAACTCGTCCTCGCGGGTGAACAGCACCCGCACGGTGCGGCCGGGCGTCCGGGTGGCCAGGAAGGCCGCGTCGAAGGCCGCGTCGTCGGCGGTGTTGTGGCCGTAGCAGCCGGCTGCCTGCCGGTGCAGCACCGTCACGCCGGCGGCGTCGAGCCCGAGGCAGCGGGCGAGCTGGTCGCGCAGCGCGTAGGGGTTCTGGGTGTGCGACCACACCGTGAGCTGGCCATCGGCTGGAGCGGGATGACGTTTCCTAGAATCGTCATCCCGCTCCAGCCCATTGTTTTGAGCATGATCTTTTCCGAAAACCGGTCCCCACTTTTCGGGATCATGCTCCAAGCAGGCGAGGGCGCAGGACGGGCCGATCGAGCCATAGGTCTGGAACGGGCGCCAATAGGTCGCCTCGACGACGGTGCCGCCGCTGGTCTGCGGCGGCGTGCCGGTGTCGACGACGCGGGTCCGCGCCGGCTGCGCCTCGAGCCAAGCCGGATCGTTGGCGTCCGGCGGGATCGGCGTGCCGCCGTCCCAGGCGGCCTTCTCGCGCATCGCCTGGGCGGCCCGAAAGGCGACGAACTCCTGCTCGGCCGTGACGGCGACGAAGTCACCCTCGCGCAAAATGTCGATGGCGCCGCCGGCGGCGCGGCGCACCGCCGCCTCGTCGAGCGCGACCAAGCGGGCGTCACGCCACGGCCGGTGCAGCACGCGGGCGTGCAGCACGCCGGGCGGCAGCATGTCGTGGATGAAGCCGCGGCCTTCGATCTTGGCCGGCAGGTCGATGCGGGGCAGGCTTTGGCCGACCACGCGGTACTGCGTCGCCGGCCGGGTCGGCGCGTTGCCGGTGGCAGGTCGGGCGAGGTCGACCTCGCGGGCGAGCGACCAGTAGTCGTGGTCGGTCTCGCGGCCGTCGCGCTGGAAACGTCCGTCCGCGATGCTCAGCGCCTCGGCCGGCACGCCGAGCCGCTCGGCCCCGCGGGCGAGGAACAGCGCCCGCACCTCGGCACAGGCGAGCCGGATCGCCGCCCCCGACATGGCGACCGACGTGCTGCCGGCCGTCACGCCCTCGTTCGGCCCCGCCGAAGTCTCGCCCGAGACGGTGCGGATGCGCCCCGGTGCGACCTCGAGCTCCTCGGCCGCGATCTGCACCAGCGCCGTCAGGATGCCCTGGCCGATCTCCACCTTGCCGGTCGAGACCCGCACCCGGCCCCCCTGTTCGAAGCCGACCCAGTCCGACAGCAGCGGGTTGTCGACCAGGCTCTGCGGCAGGGCGTTCGGGATCATGCCGGGGTCCCCGCGCCCGCCATGGCGGCGCCGGCACGCTGCACGGCGCGCACCACCCTGTTGTGGACGCCGCAGCGGCACAGATGGCGGTCGAGCGCCGCGAGGATCTCCTGCCGGCTCGGCCGCGGGTTTCTCGACAGCAGGGCCGCCCCGGAAATCATGAGTCCCGACAGGCAATAGCCGCATTGGCCGGCCTGCTCGTCGAGCAGGGCCTGCTGCAGCGGGTGCAGGCCGCCGCCTGGCCCCGCGAGACCGCCCAGCCCCTCGATGGTGACGACCTCCCGCCCCGCCAGCGTCGCGACCTCGCGGGCGCAGGAGAACTCGGGCTCGCCGTCGATCAGCACCATGCAGGCGCCGCATTGCTCGAGCCCGCAGCCGAACCGGCTGCCGACCAGGCCGAGTTCCTCGCGCAACACGGACAGCAAGGGACGGGTCGGGTCGGTGACGAGGCGCACGCGCGCGCCGTTCACGGTCAGGACGACTTCGGTGTCGGCCGATGAGGGCATGGGGTTCGATCGCGAGGGGAGGGGGACGGATAAACGTCGATTATAAGGACCCGGCGCGCGGCGGCAAATACGATGATGGACACGAGGCCCGCAAGGCTTTCGGTCCGCACGATCTTCTGCTACCGAGGAAGACACGCTTCCGTTCGGACGGAAGCTGATCGTTTCGCGTAGTCGATCGAAGATCCTGCGGACTTCGACGAAGAGCACGGCGGAGTTCCGTTCGATGCGAGCACGTTTGGCCGGGGCACTGGCGCTGGTGTTGACGTTGGGGGGGTGCGGGTTCTTCGACATGCCCACCCAAAAGGGTGACAGGGGCGACCCCGGACCGCCCGGTCCGGCGGGGCCGGCCGGCCCTCCGGGCCCTCCGGGACAGCCCGGCCGCGGCGGCGGCGGCTTGCGATTCGCCGAGTTCACCTGCCAGCAGAATGCGTGCTCGGCCGCCTGCGAGGCCAACGAGCGCTTGGTCAATGCCTTTGCGGTCAACCCGGCCGGAACCTTCACGATCGAGGACGACCGCAGCGTCGTCTACACGCCGCCGCGCCGCGGCCCGTCCGGCAAGCTGGTTTTGGTCTGCGTCGCGCCGTGAGACGGCGCCCGACGCCGCACCACGGGTTCCCACATTCCGACCATCAGGTGCGCGTGACGATCAGGCGCGCGACCGCGGCCTGACGGCGGCCGTCCGTGCCGGGGCGGTCGGGCGCGACACACGTTTCCCGGCCGCAGGCACCGCGACCGCCGCTCCGCCCAGCATGGCCTCGCCGATGTCCTGACGAAGCTGCGCGATCATCCGATCGGCGTCGGTGCGCGTCTGCGAATCGTGCGACAGCAGGATCCGGGTCGTCTCCACCAGGTGGTCCTGGGTCAGCGCGATGGCGGCGGCGACGTCGCGGCCCAGCACGGCATCCATGATGGCCTTGTGCTCGGCGTCGATGTCCCGGCTGCTCGGCTTGTAGATGACGGCGAGGCGGAAGTAGCGGTCGGTCATCTCGTAGAGTGCCGCGCGGAACTCGAGCAGATAGCGCGAGCCGGCGGCCGCCACCAGGGCGGCGTGGAACTGGCCGTGCCGCTTCACCCAGCCGTCGTCGAGATAATTGGCGCGGTTGGTCGCCTCGCCGGTGCCGACGCCGAGGCGATGCGCGGCGGCGACGATCTCGGCCTCCCAGTCGCGGTCGCCGCGCGCGATGGCGGCGCGCAGCGCCTGCGCCTCGATCCACACCCGCGTCTTGACCAGATCGATCAGGTCGTCGGTCGACATCGGCGCGACCCGGAAGCCGCGCTGTCCCTCGGCGACGACCAGACCCGTCGCGCTCAGCCGCGACAGCGCCTCGCGCAAGGGGGCGAGGCCGGTCCCATAGGCCTCTCGCAGCGCGTCGAGCAGCAGCTTCTCGCCCGGCTTGAACCGGCATTTGAGAATGTCGGCGCGCAGCTTCCGGAATACGGCCTCGGCCAGGGTCTTCGCGGCGACGTCGATCTGCATGCCGGTGTCCATCGCTCAGCGAAAATCGATATTCCTACGAAAGTCAATTTATTGATTGACTTTCGATCTTCTCGGTTTCACCGTTTGGTGCCGTCCGACATGCGCCGCGGCCCCGCGGGCGCGGGACGGTGCCGCGCAGTCTACCTGAAAATCGCCGCCGTGACTCCCCGGCCGCGCAGCGGTCGGCCCTGCGCTCCACCGGAATGTCGTGACGTCGTTCGGCGCGACAGCATCAGACCCGGCGTGTCCCGCGCCGCCCCGACTTGGCGCGGGAACCACGCTCCCCGGGGTCGAGAGCCGCGGGGGCGTCCAACGACATGGAGATGTGGTGATGAATGGCAAGGCGGAGATCCGGACCGCGGAGCGCAGCGAGGTTCGCGACGGCATGCGCATCGACTGGGACGTGCCGATCGCGATGGACGACGGCCTGGTGCTGCGGGCCGACGTGTTTCGCCCGCTCGGCGAGGGGCGCTGGCCCGTGATCCTGACCTACGGGCCCTATGCCAAGGGCCTGTCGTTCCAGCAGGGCTATCCGGGCGCCTGGGACATCATGGTGGCGGAGCATCCAGACGTCGCCCACGGCTCCACCAACAAGTACCAGAACTGGGAGGTCCTCGACCCGGAGAAGTGGGTGCCGGAGGGCTACGCGGTGGTGCGCGTCGATTCGCGCGGCTGTGGCCGCTCGCCCGGCTTCGTCGATCACTTCTCGGCCCGCGAGACCCGCGACTACTACGCCTGCATCGAATGGGCCGGCGTGCAGCCGTGGTCGGACGGCAAGGTCGGCCTCGACGGCATCTCCTATTTCGGCATGAACCAGTGGCAGGTGGCCTCGCTGAAGCCGCCGCATCTCGCCGCCATGTGCGTCTGGGAAGGCGCGGCCGACTGGTACCGCGACTCGACGCACCACGGCGGCATTCTCTCCACCTTCTGGGCCAACTGGTACGACGTCCAGGTCAAGAGCGTGCAGTACGGGCTGGGCGAGCGGGGCCCGCGCAGCGTCGTCACGGGCGAGCTCGTCTGCGGCGACGAGACGTTGTCCGACAGAGAGCTCGCCGCCAACCGCTGCGACTTCGGCGACGAGATCCTGAGCCATCCGCTCGACGACGCCTATCACGCCGAGCGCTCGCCGCAGTGGGACAAGATCGAGGTGCCGCTGCTGTCCGCCGCCAACTGGGGCGGCCAGGGCCTGCATCCGCGCGGCAATTTCGAAGGCTTTCTGCGCGCCGCGTCGAAGAACAAGTGGCTGGAGGCGCACGGCATCGAGCACTGGACGCACTTTTATACGGACTACGGCGTCGACATCCAGAAGCGCTTTTTCGCGCACTTCCTGAAAGGCGAGAACAACGGTTGGGCCGCGCGTCCGAAGGTGCAGCTCCAGGTTCGTCACGCCGACAAGTTCGTCGAGCGCTTCGAAAACGAGTGGCCGATCGCCCGCACGCAATGGACCAAGGTCTACCTGCAGCCGAACCACACGCTGGCCGGCGCGCCGCCTGCCGAGAGCGACACGCTGACCTTCGACGCCATGGGCGACGGGCTGACCTTCGTGTCGGAACCCTTCGCGGCCGAGACCGAGATCACGGGTCCGCTGGCGTCGAAGCTGTTCGTGTCGTCGAGCACCAGCGACGCCGACCTGTTCCTGGTGTTCCGGGTGTTCACCGGCGATCTGCGCGAGGTGGTGTTCACCGGCGCGATCGATCCGCACACGCCGATCGGCCAGGGCTGGCTGCGGGCCTCGCACCGCAAGCTCGACCCGGTGCTGACGCAGCCGTACCGGCCCTATCACACCCATGACGAGCTGCAGCCGCTCGAGCCCGGCGTGCCGGTCGAGCTCGACGTCGAGATCATTCCGACCTCGATCGTGGTGCCGGCCGGCCATCGCATCGCGCTGTCGGTGCGCGGCAAGGACTACGAGTTCGCCGAGCATACCGGCCTCAAGCTGCCGCACTTCAAGAACGAGCTCCTGGGCTGCGGCCCGTTCCTGCACAACGATCCGCGCGACCGCCCGGCCAAGATCTTCGGCGGCCGCACCACGCTGCATTTCGGACCGGGCCAAGCGCCCTACCTGCTGGTGCCCGTGATTCCGTCTGCCACCTGATCATCGCGGCGTCGTTCGACGCTCCCGGCGCGCCGGGAGCGTCGCGGCACAAGACGGCGCCGGTCGTCGTTCCGCAGACCAGATACCAGGGAGATCCCATCCATGTCCGAACCCGCCTCCACCGGCTCCACGTCGGCGCCGAGCGCCGCCGCCTCGCGCACGCCGGGCGCCAAGCGCGCCGGCCCGGGCGAGCATCTGTTCGAGCTCGCCACCGTGAACCACATGCTCGGCGGGCCGGACTACTCGAGCGCGAACGGCTCCTGCGTCGAGGGCGACCGCATGATCGTCGCCCTGATGCGGATGCCGGTCGGCACCGGGGCGGAGCCGCACTCGCACCCCAACGAGCAGTGGATCTATCTGCTCGAAGGCGCCTGCCGGGCGACCATCGCCGGAAAGCAGCTCGAGGCGAAGGCCGGCTCGCTTCTCTACATCCCGGCCGACGCCGTCCACGCGATCAAGGTCACGTCGGACCACGACGTGGTCTTCTTCACGGTCAAGGACGCATCACACAACCTCTTCGGCATCAAGGCGTAAGGCCCCACGGCAGTGGCCGATGACGGACACTGCCGTGACCCATCGGTCCGGTTTGCCGCCGCGCGCTCCGCGCGGCCGGTGTATGTCCGCATGGGCCCGCCGGCCGGAGCCGACAGCCGCCGCGGTGGCGGCGCGGAGCAATCAAAAAAATCGATATAACCATGAATATTCAAGTTTGATATTGACTCTCGATTTTCTGGGTTTCACCGTCGACCCACTGTCCGATGCTCGACGGCCGCGGTCCGCCCGGATGCGGCCGGCGCTTGCCGCTTCCGACCTTTGCGATGCACCCCCCGCAAAGCCGCGCTCGAACTCCCGATTTGAATCGGAGATCGTGATGCCACCGGTCCGACAGGTTTTTCGCCCGTTTCCGAGCCGCCGCCGCAGTGTGGCGGCGGGCAGTTTCGCACCGTCCCGCCCCGCCTGAAGGCGCTGCCGCGCGCGGCCGTCGCGTCGGTGACGCGAGGCCGCGGCGAACGCCCTCCATCCGGCACCCCCGCGGAACGACGACAGGATTGCCGCTCCCCACCGACGCCCCGGCGACACGGTCGCCGGGTGTCGTCCGCCTCTCTCCGCGGGTCACGGCGCGCGTCCGTGATCCGCGTCTTCGCAGAAGCAACGACACGATTGTGACACCGCGGCCCGGGCCCGCAGATGCGGTCCGTGCCATGGGCAAATGGGGGAAGTCGATGTCTATCTCGGACGAGACCAAGACGACACCCGTGGCACCGGGCGTCGCTGCGGGGTCAACCGACCTCAATCTCAGAATTGTCGGGCATGCGATCGATGCGTCGCCGGTGACGAAGCCCATGCTCGGGGTCATCGTCATCGCGGCGCTCGCCTCGCTGTTCGACGCCGCGGACGCCTATCTGCTCGGCTTCGCGATGCCGGGCATCGCCAAGGAGTTCGACCTGAAGCCCGAGACGCTGGGACTGATCGCCTCGTCCACGCTGCTCGGCATGTGCGTGGGGTCGTTCTTCTGGGGCTGGGTCGCCGACAAGTGGGGCCGCAAGATCGCCTTCACGGTGACGATCCTGATGTTCTCGATCTTCTCGGGTGCGTCGGGGCTCGCCTTCTCGGTCGGGACGCTGCTCGGCGCCCGCTTCCTCTGCGGCGTCGGCATCGGCGGCTCGATCCCGGTCGACGCGTCGATTCTGGCGGAGTTCGCGCCCGCCCGCATCCGCGGCTACTCCAACGGGGCGCTGCCGATCACTTGGCCGCTCGCCACCTTCATCTCCTCGTCGCTGGCCCTGATCGTGCTGCCGATCTGGGGCTGGCGCGGGCTGTTCCTGTGCGGCGTGGTGCCGGCCCTGCTGGTGTTCTGGGTTCGCCGCAACGTGCCCGAATCGCCGCGCTGGCTGGTCAATCGCGGCCGTCACCAGGAGGCCCGTGATGCGCTCCACTACCTGAACATCTCCGACGCGGCGATCGAGCGCTCGCGCGCCGCGGTGGTGAACGAGATGCCTCCGCCCGTGCTGCCGCCGGCTGTGTTCGGCGATCTGTTCACCCGCGAGATGCGGGTCCGGACGATCCACACCTGGATGCTGTGGATTCTGCCCCTGATGGCGTCCTGGGGCATGAACCTGTGGATCCCGCAGCTCTTCGTGAAGCTGCACGGGCTTCCGGTCCAGCAGGCCGTCGCCAACATGCTGTACATCTCCTTCTTCTCGGTCGCCGGGCGCCTCACCGTGTACCTGCTGAGCGAGAAGGTCGGACGGAAGCCGTTCATCGTCATGGGCTTCACGGGCGCCGGCGTGCTGTTGCTCGGCCAGATCTGGACCACGAGCGCGTCCGAGTTCTTCTGGGTTGCCGCCATCTACGTGTTCTTCATGGAGATGGGCCTGTGCGGCAGCACCATCTACCTGCCCGAGGTGTATCCGCTGCACGTCCGCGTGCTGGGCGCCTCCACGGCGATGGGGCTCGGTCGTATCGGCGGCGCCATCGGCGGCTACGCGATCGGCGCCTTCATGGGGGCCGGCCTGGTGACCGGCATGTGGATCTTCCTGGCCACCGGCTGCCTGATCGCCGGCATCGCGACCATCTGGCTCGGCATCGAGCCCAAGGGCCAGAACCTCGAGGAACTCAACAAGGCGGGCGCCGAGGGCGCCGCGAAGCGGCTGCGCAGGGGCGAGGGCGCCCAGGAGCCTCTCGCGGCCTGATCGGCTCGACAGGTTGAGGCGGATCATGGAGCGGCGCGCGTCCGGCGATGCGCGCCGCTTCCTTTGGACGGGTCGATCGGCTCACCCCCAGGCGAGCAGCGCGAGGGCGGCGAGCGCCACCGCGAGGCCGAGCCCCTTGCGGACCGTCAGCGGCTCGCCACCGATGACGATGCCGAGCACGGACGCCGGCACGAAGCCCATCTGGGCGATCGGCACCACGACGCTCGCCGGACCCGAGCCGAGCGCGTGCACGAAGAACAGGAAGGCAGCGATCAGCACCACGGCCGCCGGCACCGCGTGCCGCCACAGGCCGGGCGGCCAGCGGAGTGACCTCTCCATGGTTGCCGTGAGCAGGGTCGCGAGGCTGGCGAACACCATGGCCTGCGCCGCCACCAGGGTCGACGGCGCTGCTCCAGCCGCGGTGCCGAGCTTGTGGCAGAAGTAGCCGATCCCGGCCAGCACGGTCGCGAGCAGCACCTCCAGCAACGAGCGGCGCGACGTCGGCGAGCGGCCAAAGGTCGCAGCACCGCTGGCGGTGCCGCCGGTCGTGCCGAGCAGCAGCCAGACGGCGATCAGCGCAAGCATTAATCCCGCTGCCTTTGCGGCCGTCAGCGGCTCGCCCAGCACCACCACGGCAAGGCCGACCGTGACGACGAAGCCGAGCCGGAAGATCGGTCCGTTGACGCTGACCGGGCCGCTCCGCAGGCTGCGGGCGAACAGCAGGAGGCCGAGAAACAGGAACAGGCCGGCGAGATTGCCCCAGGCCGCGCCGCCCGCCAGCGTCAGCGTCCCGGTCGCGGCGGCATAGAGGACCACGGACGGGCAGAACAGCCAGGCCTGCCCCATCAGGAAATGGTGGGCCGAAACGCCGTCGCGGGCGGCGCGCCGATAGATCCAGTCGCCGAGGCCGAAGAAGACCATGGCGACGAGGGCGTATTCTGTTCCGGCCGTCATCGCGGGCGATCGCCCGGCTGGTTTATACACAAAGCATGTTTCCACCTCGCCGCGGCATGCGTCTCCGCCCGCCGACCTCCGGCCCCGATCTCTTCCCTTTGCATTTCCCTCGGCCCTGTCGGATGATCGCGACCCTGCGATTTGTCCTCTCCAATCTCACCGCGACACGCGGTGCCGTCTTGAACGCACGAAGACGGCTCTCTAAAAGAGTCTCTGGGAGAAGAAGTTCCTGTCGAAATAACAACAGAAGGAACGAAACGCCATGCCGAGAGTGAACCGCCGTGCCTTCATGGCCGGTACGGCCGCCGGAACCGCCGCTGCGGCTCTGGGAATGCCTGCCATCGCCCAAGCCGCCCCCTTCAAGATCGGGCTTCTGACCGTCAAGACCGGTCCGCTCGCGCAGGGCGGCATCCAGATGGAGCAGGGCATCGTCACCCTGCTCAAGCAGAAGAACAACACCTTCGCCGGCCGCAAGGTCGAGCTGATCTCGGCCGACACCGGCGGCAATCCGGCCGGCGCCAAGACCAAGGCGTCCGAGCTGATCGAGCGCGACAAGGTCGACGTGGTGCTCGGGCCGCTCGCCGCCTTCGAGATGCTCGCCATCAACGACTATATCCGCCAGCAGGGCACGCCCCTGATGAGCCTCGCCGGCGCCGAGGACATCACCCAGCGGCTCGCCAATCCGTGGGTGATGCGCGGATCGGCGAGCTCGGCCCAGTGCTGCCATGTGCTCGGGGACTACGCCGCCAAGGAGCTCAAGTACAAGCGCGCCGTCACCATCGCCGAGGACTTCGCCTTCGGCTACGAGCAGATGTCCGGCTTCCAGCGCGTCTTCGAGGACGACGGCGGCAAGGTGGTCAAGAAGCTGTGGCCGCCGCTGGTGACGCCGGACTACACCCCCTACATCGCCCAGATCGGCAACGTCGACTGCGTGGTCAACGGCTTCGCCGGCTCCAACCCGGTGAAGTTCATGCGCGCCTATGCCGATCTCGGCATGAAGCGTATCCCGCTGCTCGCCGGCTGGACCGCGATGGACGACGCGTTGCTCAAGAGCCTCGGCGACGAGGCGATCGGCGTGGTGTCGGCGGCATGGTACTCGGCCTCGCTCGACAGTCCGGTCAACAAGCAGTTCGTCGCCGACATGGCGAAGGACTACAACGTCATCCCGGGCGGCTACTCCGCCGGCATGTACGTGGCCGGTCAGGTCGTCGAGGCGGCGCTCGCCAAGACGGGCGGCAAGGCCGACGACAAGAAGGCGTTCAACGAGGCGCTGCGCGGTGTCTCGCTGTCCGACACGCCGCGCGGACCGGTGAAGTTCGACGCCTACGGCAACGTGGTCGGCGACATCCATATCCGGCGCTGCGAGCGCAAGGGCGGGGCGCTCGTCAACACGATCATCAAGACGTATTCCGACGTGAGCCAGTTCTGGACTTACGGCGACAAGGCCTTTCTCGCGAACCCGGTCTACTCGCGCGATTATCCGCCGGCCAAAAACCTCGAATAACGAGCCTCGGCGCGACGGACGCATCGCGGGCCCCCCCGCGGTGCGTCCGGACGCCGGTCGGCGGCAAACGTCATAGTCGAAGCGGGCGCTCCGAACTCCGCTCATTCCCGCGCAAGCGGGCCGCCAGTGTCTCGACGTCCGGGTCCCTGCTTGTGCGGGGGTGAGCGGACCGCGATACGCCTGTGGCGATCCCCGCACGTCCGCAGTGAAGGCGACAATGGCAAGCCAGAATTGTCGGAGCCCGTCATGAGTCTCTGGTTGACCCTCGCCGTGAACAGCTTCGCCCTCGGTGGGCTGCTGTTCCTGCTGTCGGCGGGATTCTCGCTGATCTTCGGGCTGATGCGCATCCCCAACCTGATGCATGGCTCGTTCTTCATGCTCGGCGCCTATTTCGGCGTGACGTTGCTGAGCCAGGGTGTCAATTTCTGGCTGGCTGCCCTGGGGAGCGGCCTGCTGACCGCCCTGCTCGGCGGCCTGATCGAGCGTTTCCTGCTGCGCCGGCTCGAGGGCCAGGTGCTGCCGCAGGTTCTGCTGACGCTCGGCTTCGCCTTCATCATCGGCGACGTCTGCCTGATGATCTGGACGGGCGATCCCTGGCAGCCGCCGACGCCGGCGCATCTGCAGGGCGCCGTGCAGGTCGCCGGCCTGTTCTTTCCGATCTACCGGCTGGTGATCCTCGCCGTCGCCGTGGTGATCGCCGTCGCGTTGTGGATCCTGGTCGACTGGACGCGCCTCGGCGCCATGATCCGGGCCGGCGTCGACGACCCGCCGATCGCCCGCGTGGTCGGCATCCGGGTGTCGCAGCTCTTCACCCTGGTCTTCTCGCTCGGCGCGGCGCTCGCCGCCTTCGCGGGCGTGATGGGCGCGCCCTATCTCTCGGTCTATCCGGGCCTCGACTTCGAGATGCTGCCGCTCGCCCTCATCGTCGTCATTCTCGGCGGCACCGGCAGCCTGCTCGGCGCGCTGGTCGGCAGCTTCATCATCGGGTTCCTGTACAATTTCGGTCAGGCGATGTTCCCCGACCTCGCCTATGTCATCCTGTTCCTGCCGATGCTGCTGGTGCTCGTGCTGCGGCCGCAGGGCCTGTTCGGCAAGGTCGTCGCATGAGTGCGGTCGCCCGCCTGATCACGCCGCGCGCCGCCGCCATCGTGGTCGCGCTGCTGCTGCTGCTCACGCTGCCGGCCTGGGTCGGCAACCCCTACTACATCAACATCGCCAGCCAGATCCTGTTCTTCGCGGTGTTCGCGCTGGCCCTCAACGTGCTGGTCGGCTATGGCGGCCTGGTATCGCTCGGCCATGCCGGGCTGTTCGCCATGGCCGGCTACACGGCGGCGCTGCTGCTCGCCCGCGGCCACGGGCATCTCGTCGCCGACACGGCGGCGCTCGCCGTCACCGTCGTCACGGCCGCGGTCTATGCGCTGCTGTCGCTGCGCTCCACCGGCATCGGCTTCCTGATGATCACGCTGGCGATCGGCCAGATTCTCTGGGGCATCGCCTATCGCTGGGCGAGCCTCACCAACGGCGACAACGGCGTCAACGTCGCCTCGCGGCCGTCCCCGTTCGGCTTCTCGCTCGCCGGTGCCGACGGCTTCTACTATCTCTGCCTGGTCGTCTTCCTGGTCTGCGTCGCCACCATGGCCGTGGTGGTGCGCTCGCCCTTCGGGGCGAGCCTGCGCGGCACTCGCGACCAGGAGCGCCGGATGAGCGCGCTCGGCTACAATGTGTGGCTGATCCGTTTCTACGCATTCCTGCTGTCGGGCTTCTGGTCGGGTGTCGCCGGGCTCCTCTTCCTCTACTACAACCAGTTCATCAGCCCGCAGATCGTCGCGCTCACCACATCGGCCGAGACGCTGCTGATGGTGATCTCGGGCGGCACCGCGACGCTGCTCGGCCCGATCGTCGGCGCCGCCATCGTGGTCATCATGAAGAACGTGGTCAGCGCCTATATCGTGCGCTGGAACATGGTGCTCGGCATCATCTTCATCCTGATCATCAGCTTCATGCCGGAGGGGCTGGTGCCCGGCTCGGCACGGCTGTGGGCCTGGCTGCGGCACCGCTGGGGGGCAGGCAAGGCGCAGCCCGCCGCCAAAACCGGGGAGGACGGGGCATGATGGCGCTCCAGGTCAGCGAGCTGCAAAAGTCTTTCGAGGGCCTCAACGTCACGCGGCGCGTCAACCTCGCGGTCGAGGCGGGCGAGCGGCGGCTGATCATCGGGCCGAACGGCGCCGGCAAGACGACGCTGTTCAACCTGATCACCGGCGAGATCGCGCCCGACGGCGGCTCGATCGGCCTGTTCGGCGACGACATCACCAGGACGTCGGTGCGCGCGCGCGCCCATCTCGGCATGGCCCGCACCTACCAGATCATCACGTTGTTCGGCCGCGACACGCTCTTGCGCAACGTGATGCTGGCGCTGCTCGGCCTCTGCCCGCGCCGCTGGAACCCGCTGATCGACTTCGAGCGGCAGCAGGATCTGGTCGAGAAGGCCGAGGCGGCGCTGGCGCGGGTCGGGCTCGCGCATCTGGCCCATCGGCCGCTTGCCGAGACCTCCTATGGCGAGCGGCGGCGCGTCGAGATCGCCATGGCGCTCGCCCAGAACCCGCGCGTGCTGCTGCTCGACGAGCCCTTCGCCGGCCTGTCGATCGACGAGCGGCGGGACGTGCAGAAGCTTCTCCTCGCCATCCCGCGCGACGTCACCATGGTGATGATCGAGCACAACATGGACGTCGCGCTCGAGTTCGCCGAGAAGATCACGCTGCTGCATTTCGGCGAGGTGATCGTCGAGGGAACCCGGGCCGAGGTCGTCGCGAATCCGCGCACCAGAGAGGTCTATCTTGGCCACTAGCGCGCTCGAGCTTCACGATGTGGACGCCTATTACGGCGACAGCCACGTGCTCCAGGGGGTGTCGTTCCGGCTGGGCGAAGGGCGGCTTCTCGGCCTGCTCGGCCGCAACGGCGCCGGCAAGACCACCTGCCTGAACGTCACGGTCGGGTTGCTGCCGCCGCGTCGCGGCGGCGTCCTGGTGTTCGGCGAGGAGGTCGCCCGGCTGCCGCCCGAGCAGATCGCGCTGCGCGGCGTCGCGCTGGTGCCGCAGGGCCGCCGCGTCTTTCGCAGCCTCACGGTGCGCGAGAACCTGGCCGTCGCCGCCCGCAAGCCGACTCACGGCACCGCGTCCGCCTGGACGTTCGACACCGTCTACGCGATGTTTCCCCGCCTCGAGGAGCGCAAGAGCCAGATGGCGGCGCATCTCTCCGGCGGCGAGCAGCAGATGCTGGCGATCGGCCGCGCCCTGATGTCGAATCCGCGCGTGCTGCTGATGGACGAGCCCTCCGAAGGCCTCGCGCCCCAGATCGTCGCCGACGTGATGACGACCGTCCGCAAGCTCAAGGAAAGCGGCCTCTCGATCGTGCTGGTCGAGCAGAATCCCAGGCTCGTCTTCGAGATCGCCGACGACATCGTCATCCTCAACACGGGCCGGGTCGCGGTTGCGGCGACGACGGATCAGGTCGAGCACGGCGGCCTGGACCTCACCCAGCATCTCGGGGTGTTTTGAGCGGCGCAATTTGCAGCCCGAGCGATTGTCTCACCGTCATTCCGGGGCGCACCGAAGGTGCGAGCCCGGAATCTATAACCCCTGTCTGTGTGTATGGATTCCGGGCTCGCCGCTGCGCGGCGCCCCGGAATGACCAGCGAAATCACTCCTCCTTCTCGGCCAGCAGGGCGGCGTTGCCGCCGGCCGCGGCGGTGTTGATCGTCACGGTCTGCTCGACCGCGAAGCGGCGCAGATAGTTCGGCCCGCCCGCCTTCGGCCCGGTGCCGGAGAGGCCGCTGCCGCCGAACGGCTGGGTGCCGACGACGGCGCCGATCATGTTGCGGTTGACGTAGACATTGCCGTGCGACAGCCGTGTCGTCACCTGTTCGGCCGTCGTGCCGATGCGCGAATGGAGGCCGAGCGTCAGGCGCGTGCCGTTGCCGGCAATGTCGTCAAGGAGCTCGTCGAACGCGTCGGCACGCCAGCGCACCAGATGGAGGATCGGGCCGAACACCTCCTCCCTCAGGTCGTGGGCGCGGTCGAGCGCGACGATCGCGGGCGGCACGTAAAACCCGCGCCGGGGCAGCAGTCGGTCCTGGTCGGCCCGGTAGACGACGCTTCCCTGCCGCTCCATCTCGGCGAGCCAGGCCGTCAGCTTTTCGCGCGCATCGGCGTCGATCACCGGTCCGACATGGGTCGCCGGGTCGCGCGGGTCGCCGACCAAAAGCTCGCGGGCCGCGCCGACGATCATCTCGGTCACGGCGTCGGCGATGTCGTCCTGTACGCACAGTAGTCGCAGGGCCGAGCAGCGCTGGCCGGCGGAGCGGAACGCCGAGGTGATGACGTCGTCGACGAGCTGCTCGGGCAACGCGGTGGCGTCGGCGATCAACGCATTGATGCCGCCCGTCTCGGCGATCATCGGGAGGAGCGCGCCGTCCTGCTCGGCGCGCACGCGGGCGATCGACCGCGCCACCGCGGTCGAGCCCGTGAAGGCGACGCCGGCGAGCCGCGGATCGCGCACCACCAGGGCACCGACCGCGCCATCGCCGGGCAGAAGATGCAGCGCGGTCTTCGGGATCCCTGCCAAGTGCAGCAGCCGCACGACGCGGGCGGCGACCAGCGGGGTCTGCTCGGCCGGCTTCGCCACCACGGCATTGCCGGCGGCGAGCGCGGCGGCGACCTGGCCGGTGAAAATCGCCAGCGGAAAATTCCACGGACTGATACACGCGAAAACGCCGCGGCCGCGATAGCGCAGGGTATTCGATTCGCCGGTGGGGCCGGGCAGGGCCTCCGGCACGAGCGCGCGGCGCGCCTGTGCCGCGTAATAGCGGCAGAGGTCGACCGTCTCGCGGATCTCGGCGATCGCGTCGTCGAGGGTCTTGCCGCCTTCCGCCTGAAGAAGCGCGATCAGCGGTCCGCGGTCGGCCGCGATGGCGTCGGCGGCGCGCATCAGCGCATCGGCGCGGGCATCGACCGGCGTCGCGTCCCAGGATGCAAAGCCCGCTTCGGCCGCCGCCATGGCGGCGATCACCAGCGCCGCGTCGGCCTCGGTGACGCGGCCGAGCGGGGCGCCGTCGATCGGCGAGGTCACGGCGCGCTCGTGGCCCGGCAGCGCGAGGCCATCGACCAGCGGCGCTGCCATGGGCGCGTCGGGCAAGCGGATCTCGGCCTGAAGCGCCGCCAGGCTGTCGGCATGGCCGAGCTCGATGCCTTCTGCGCCCCGGCGGTCGGGGTAGAGACCACAAGGCAGCGCCAGGCGGGGATGGCGGGCGCGGTCCGGCGTTGCGATCACGGCCTGCGGGCGTCGCAGCACGGTGGCGATCGGCACGGCGGGGTCGGCCGCGAGCGACACGAAGGAGGAGTTGGCACCGTTTTCCAGCAGCCGTCGCACCAGATAGGCGAGCAGGTCGCGATGCTCGCCGACCGGCGCATAGACCCGGCAGGTCGCCGTCGTCTCCTCGGTCAGCAGCGCCGCATGGAGCGCCTCGCCCATGCCGTGCAGCCGCTGGAGCTCGTAGCCCTCGGTGCCGCCGGCGATCTCGATCACGGTGGCGATCGTCAGGGCGTTGTGGGTGGCGATCTGCGGCCAGAGGTGTGGGCGCGCCGCCAGCAGGGCGCGGGCGCAGGAGACATAGGAGAGGTCGGTCATCGCCTTGCGGGTGAACACCGGATAGTCGGCCAGGCCGCGCTCCTGCGCCCGCTTGATCTCGGTGTCCCAGTAGGCCCCCTTCACCAGCCGCACCGGAATGCTTGTGCCGTGCCGGGCGGCGAGGTCGGCGAGCCAGGCGATCACGGCGCCGGCGCGCTTCTGGTAGGCCTGCACGGCGAGGCCGAGCCCGCCCCAGCCGGCCAGCGCCGGGTCCGCCAGAACCCGGCCGAACAGGTCGAGCGACAGCTCCAGCCGGTCGGCCTCCTCGGCGTCGATGGTCAGGCCGATGTCGTGCGCTCTTGCGGCGCAGGCGAGATCGGCGAGGCGCGGGACGAGCTCCGCCACGACGCGGCCGTGCGAAACCGCTTCGTAGCGCGGATGCAGCGCCGAAAGCTTGACGGACAGGCTCGGCCGGCCGTCGCCGCGCGCGGCATACCGGTGCGTTGCGATGCCGGCGAGCGAGGCGGCATAGTTCGCGGCATAGCGGTCGGCGTCGGCCGCCGTGCGGGCGCCTTCGCCCAGCATGTCGAAGGAGTGCCGCACCCGGGGGTGGCGCTCGGCCCGGCCGATCGCCTCGGCAATGGTCTCGCCCAGCACGAAATGCGAGCCGAGCAGCTTTATCGCCTGCCGGACCGCGGCGCGCACGGCCGGGCGGCCGAGCCGGCCGACCAGGCCGGTGAGCACGGAGTGCGGCGGCTCGCCCGCGGCGACGACCCGGGCCGAGAGGCCGAGCGCCCAGGCGCCGGCCGCGCCCACCAGCGTCCCGGACCGGCCGGCATGGTGGGCGAAGTCGGCGGCACGCAGCCGATCCTCGATCAGCCGGTCGGCGGTGGCGTCGTCCGGCACCCGCAGCAGGGCCTCGGCGAGCACCATCAGGGCGAGCCCTTCGCGGGTCGAAAGGGCGTATTCCTGCAGCAGGTCGTCGATGCCGCCGATGCCGGCGGGGCGCCGGCGCACGGCCTCGACCAGGCGGGTGGCGCGTGCGTCGACCCTCGCCTCGGCCGCGGCATCGAGGCCCGGCTCGGCCAGGAACCGCGCCGCCAGCGCCTCGTCGGGCGGCCCATAGGGGGCGCGGAACGGCGCCGGCCGGCCTGCCGCCCCGCCGGCTGCTTCGTGTCCTGGCGCTGCCGTCATCGCGACCTCCTGGACAGGCCCTGATCCACCGCGCTGCCGCCATGAACGGCGCAGGTCGCCGCTGCGACACAGTGTCGAGCGGCGGCGTCGCCGACCGAAGCAAAATCCCGCGCGGTTCGGGCGCCCTTGTGGCATCGTCCCGACGGCGCCGGCAAAGCGAGGCGGCGAGACCGCAAAAGGGCAAGAACAATGACGATCCGCGGGCTCCTGCGGTGCCTGTGTCCGCTCCTCGCGCTGGCGGCCGCGTTGTCCACCGGTGTGCCGGCGGCTGCCCAGCCCTTCCTGAAGTTCTCGCTCGACGGGCGCATCGACGGCGAGGCGACACCCTACCTGCTGGCGCTCGACCGGGGCTACCTCAAGGCCGAGGGGCTCGACGTCTCGATCGATCCGGCGGCCGGCCCACATGAGACGCTGACCCGTGTGGCGTCCGGCACCTACGACCTCGGCGTCGTCGACATCAACGCCCTGATCCGGTACCGCGACCAGAATCCGGGTGTCGCGATGCCGGCCGTGTTCATGGTCTACAACCGCCCGGCCTTCGCCGTGCTGGCGCGGCGCAGCCGCGGCATCAACGGCCCGCGGGATCTCGACGGCAAGCGCGTCGGCGCCTCCGCGGCCGACGGCTCGCTCGCCTATTTTCGCATCTTCGCAAGGCTCAACGACATCGATGCGGCGCGGCTGCGACTGGAGACGGTGGCGCTGCCGGTGCGCGAGCCGATGCTGGCGGCCGGCCAGGTCGATGCGATCAGTGCCACCACCTTCACGGCCATCGACCTCACGGCGCGCGGCGTGCCGGCCGACGACATTGCGGTCCTACCGATGGCGGACTACGGGGTCGAGCTCTACGGCCAGGCCATCATCGCCAGTCCGCGGCTCGCGGCGGAGCGCGGCGACACCGTGCGGGCCTTCCTGCGGGCCTTCGTCGAGGCGCTGAAGGACACGGTGCGCGACCCCGGCCGGGCCGTCGAGGTCGTCGTCAAGCGGATCGACGGTCAGCCGCGCGCCCGCGAGCTCGAGCGGCTCGAGATGGCCCTGAAGGGCAACATTCTCACCTCGGAAGTCCGGGCCAACGGGTTCGGCACGATCGAGCCGGCGCGGTTCGCCCGCGCGATCGATCAGCTTGCGTTCAGCTACGAGTTCCGTGCCAAGTCGAAGGCGGTCGACGTGTTCGAGCCGTCCTACCTGCCGCCGAAGGCAGACCGCATGCCGCCGTGAGGTTTCGGAAGGGCGTCGTACGGTCCCGCCTCAGGCCACCGACTGCATGGTCGGTCGTGGCCGCGTTTCGGCGATGACCGGCTTGGTGGCCGGACGCGGATTCAGGGTCTCGGCCAGCAGGGCGACCAGGTCGTCGCGCACGGCCGGCTCGGTGTCGGTGCCGACACAGATGCTGCAGGCAAGGTCGGCGAGCTTGGGCAGGCTCGGGTCGTCGCAGATCAGCGCCGGGTCGGCGAGCGTGCGGGTGAGGGCGGTGAGGCCCAGCCCGGCCGCGACGGCGCGGCTCAGCTCGTCCACATGGCCGGCCATGAAGACGATCTCGAAGCTGCGGCCGGCCGCTTCCAGCGCGGCCACCATATGGCGGTGGAACATGCAGTTCTCGCCGCGGCTGACCAGCGGCAGCGGCTGCGTCGGATTGATCGGCGCCATCGGGCCGCGCACCCAGACCAGATCCTCGCGCCAGTGATGGCTCGCCATCTCGTGCGGCTGCGGGCTCGTCATCGCCACGACGACATCGATATCGCCCATCTCCAGCTCGTGCAGCAGCGTGCTGCTGCAGCAGGTCTTCATGTGCAGCCGCACATCCGGCCAGCGAGCCCGGAACGCCGCGAGGCTCTGCCACAGCGGCAGCCCGACGAAGTCGCCCGGCAGGCCGAACCGCAAGAGCCGGCTGCGGCCGTTGCCGCGCGCCAGCGAGACGATCTGGTCGTTGATGGCGAGCAGGCGGCGCGCCTGGCTGACGACGCAGCCGCCCTTCTCGGTCAGGCTCACGCCCGGGGCGCTCTTGTCGAGGAGGTCGAATCCCAGGAGGAACTGCAGCCGCTTGATCTGGGCGCTGACGGCCGGCTGGGTGACGCCCAGCTTTTGCGCCGCCTTGGTGAAGCTGCGCAGATCGACCACCGTGAGCAGCGTACGCAGAAGCTCGGTCGGGATGTTGGTCATGAGGAACCTGCTTTGCCTCGGTGTCGTGCGCTCGATCGGCCTCGCTCCTGGGGTCGATCGCAAGAGCGTGCCAAATCTTTCCGGCCATAAATTTGATTTAGGTCAGTTCACGCGCTGCAGTGCGGCGTTTTCCGCTCCTGCAGCGCGTTCTGCAGACATTTTATGACCCGACCGCGGGTTTCCGCGGCCGACCCGACCGGCAATCCGGGGCTCCGCGTGCCCAGGAACTCGGACTAAAGACGGAGTAGCCCGATCAGGAGTAACGCTTCTCGCCCCCGTCGTCGGAGTACCAGTCGAACGCCGCGTCCGACAGGTTGACGATGACGCTCTGTATCTGGGTGTACTCGTCATAGGCGATCAGGCCGTTCTCGCGGCCCAGCCCGCTCATCTTGAAGCCGCCCCACGGCGAGGCCGGATCGATGCGATGATGGTCGTTGATCCACACGATGCCGGCCCGGATCGCGTGGGCGACTCGGTGAGCCCGGGCGACGTCCTTGGTCCACACGCTGGTGCCGAGACCGAACTCGGTGCCGTTGGCGAGTGCGATCGCCTCCTCCTCGGTGTCGAACGGGATCACCACCACGACGGGGCCGAAAATCTCCTCCTGGGCGATGCGCATCTCGTTCTTCACGTCCGTGAACACGGTCGGGCGATAATAGTAGCCGCGGGAAAACGCTTCGCCGTCCGGCCGCTTGCCGCCGGCCGCGAGCGTCGCGCCCTCGTCGAGGCCGATCTTGACGTAGCGCTCGACGGTGTCGCGCTGCCGCTTGGACGACAGCGGGCCGAGCTGCGTCGCCGGATCCTGCGGGTCGCCGAGCCGAATCAGGTCGGCGCGGCGCGAAAGCTCCGCCACCACCCGGTCGTGGATCGAGCGGTGCACCACGAGGCGCGAGCCCTGCACGCAGGTCTGGCCCGTCGCGACGAACGAGGCGAACAGCGTCGCGGCGACGCAGCGCTCGACCGGGGTGTCGGGGAACATCACCAGCGACGCCTTGCCGCCGAGCTCGGCCGTGAAGGGAATGAGGTTCTTGCCGGCCATCTCGGCGATCACCCGGCCCGTGGCGGTGCCGCCCGTCAGGTCGATCTTTCGGATGCGCGGATGCGACGTCAACGCCAGGCCGGTGGTCGGCCCGTATCCCGGCACCACGTTGTAGACGCCGTTGGGCAGGCCGGCCTCCTTGAACACCTCGCCCAGCATCAGTGGCGTGATCGGCGCGATCTCGGAGGGTTTCACCACCATGGTGTTGCCGGCCGCCATGGCGGGCGCGATCTTCTTGGTCAGGATCAGGATCGGGTGGTTCCACGGCGTCACGTGACCGACCACGCCGATCGGAACCCGGCGCGTGTAGTTGAGGTGGGTGCGGCCGAACGGCGGCACCGTGTCCTCGTGGGTGCGGGCGACGGCGCCGAAATAGCTGAACCATTCGGGCACGCGCGAGAGTTGGGCCGCCATCTCGCGGCGGCAGCGGCCGATCTGGTCGATCTCCAGGCTGACGAATTCGGGCAGGCGGCGCCGCAGGATTTGGGCGGCCCGCTCCATGATGTCGGCGCGCTCGGCTCCGGTGGTGTCGCCCCAGGTCGTAAAGGCGCGCTCGGCCGCCTGGACGGCGGCTTCGATGTCGGTCGCGTCGCCGTCGGCGACCACGCCGATGATCTCGCCGTTCTTGGGGTTCTCGACCGGGAGCGTCTTGCCGGCGGCGGCATCGACATAATCGCCGTCGACGAACATACCCCGGGCGAATTGCGGCTGGTGGATCGTCATGCGCGCCTCTCTTTCGGTGTCTGCTTGGCGGGGGTCGATCCGAGAATTTCGATTTTTTCTGCTTCGGGCCGGGGATGCAAGCCGCTGCGGCCCCGTCCTGGCACAGACCTGCCATGGCGGGAGCGAGTGACCGGCCAAAGCGACGGCCGCCGGCCCGCGTCGAACTTTGGACGTTTTCCTGGCCCTTGGCTGTCCCGGATCGGTCAGGCCCCCCGGCCTTTGCGTTCATGGGCCCGATCGGCTTACATAGGTGCCCGCCCGTGGACGCCCGGGCGTGATCCTTGCCAACGGAGCTGGAGTCCTCGATGCGCGTGTCCTTTCCGCTCGTCGCTCTTCCGGCCGTCGTCGGCCTCGCGCTCATGGTCGCCTCGGTCGATGCGAGGGCCTCCGGAGAGGCGCTGCTGCTGATCGAGGCCGACAGCGGCAAGGTGCTGAAGGCGGAGAACGCCACCCATCCCTGGTATCCGGCGTCCGTCACCAAGCTGATGACGGCCTATGTCACGCTGCGGGCCATCAAGGAGGGGCGAATCACGCTCGATACGGTATTCACCGTGTCGCCCAATGCGCTCGCCCAGCAGCCGACCAAGATGGGGTTCAAGACCGGAACCCAGGTGACGGTCGACAACGCCCTCAAGATGATGCTGGTGCGCTCGGCGAACGACATCGCCGTGGTGCTGGCCGAAGGCGTGTCGGGCTCGGTCGAGCGGTTTTCCGACGAGATGAACGCCGCCTCTCGGCGGCTCGGCATGACCCAGTCGAGCTGGGTCAATCCGAACGGGCTGCCGGCCGACGGCCAGATCACCTCGGCCCGCGACATGGCGATTCTGGCCCGCGCGCTGCTGCGCGAGTTCCCCGAATACGAGGGCTATTGGGGCATCGCCGCAATCCGGTTCGGTAAGCGGATCATCCACAACACCAACTCGATGCTGGTTCGCTATCCGGGCGCCGACGGCATGAAGACCGGCTTCATCTGCGCCTCCGGCTTCAACGTGGTGGCGAGCGCGACCCGCGACGGTCGCCGCCTGATCGCGGTCGTGATGGGGGCGCCCTCGTCGGCCGTGCGGGCCGCCAAGGCGGCATTCCTTTTCGAGAACGCCTTCAACAACGCCGGGCTGAACTGGCTGATGCCGGCCTACGGCACGGTCGAGTCGCTGCCCGCCGTCGAGGCCGAGCCGCCGAATCTGCGGGAGGAGATGTGCGGCAAGCACCGCCGCCGACCGGCCGCCGAGGAGGCGGACGAGGAGGAGGTCGCCGGCAACGGGACGGGAACCGGCAGCGGCGAGCCGGGCAGCGTGCAGGCGCTGCTGTTCGGCGGCGGCGCCAAGAGTGCGGCCGGGCCGAAACCGTCGAGCCTGGTCGGACAGACCATTGCGGTCGGACCGCCCATCGACGTCTATATCGGCCCCGCCCGCAAGCAGGGGGCGACGCCGACGCTCGCCTCGTCGGGGGCCAGGATCGTGACGCCGTCCGCCAAGCCCGAGGCCGGGGCGCTCGCCAAGAAGAAGCCGGCCCCCAACGGGCTGGTGGCGCTGCCATCGCGCGGGTCGGGCGCCGGCGCCATGCCGGTGCCGCAGGTGCGGCCGGCCGCCAAGCCGGTTGTCGCCGGCGCCAAGCCCGCGACCACGGCCGCCAAGCCGACGACGACGACCGCCAAGCCGCCGGCCACCTCGCCGCAATGAGCGAGGCGTTCGACTCGCGGTCGCGCGGGCCTCTCCCGCCGATCCCGCTCACCGTGCTGACCGGGTTTCTCGGCGCCGGCAAGACGACGCTGCTCAACCGCTTGGTGCGCGACCCGGCCCTCGCCGACACGGCCGTGCTGATCAACGAGTTCGGCGAGATCGGCCTCGATCACCTGCTGGTCCAGCCGGTGCGCGACGGCGTCGTCATGCTGACCACCGGCTGCCTGTGCTGCACGGTGCGGGGCGACCTCGTCACGGCGCTGGAGGGCCTGCTGCGCGACCTCGACAACGGGCGCGTGCGCTTCAGTCGCGTGGTGGTGGAGACCACCGGACTGGCCGATCCGGCGCCGATTCTCCACACCGCGATGGTGCATCCCTATCTGCTGATGCGCTTCCGGCTCGACGGCGTGGTGACCGTGGTCGATGCCGTCAACGGCGCCGCGACCCTCGACGCCCATCCGGAGGCCGTGAAGCAGGCGGCCGTCGCCGACCGGCTGGTGATCAGCAAGGCCGACCTGCTCGACACGCCCGAGCGGCGCGCCGCCTGCGAGGATCTGCTCGATCGCCTCGCGGTGCTCAACCCGGCGGCGCCGCGGCTCGCCGTCGACGAGGCGACGCCCGATCGGCTGTTCGACTGCGGCCTCTACGACCCGGCCACCAAGACGGCGGACGTGCGGCGCTGGCTCGCCGAGGAGGCCTATGCGGCGCGCCCGCGTCCCCATGGCCACGACCACCACGGTCATGGGCACCACGGCCACGGGCACGACCACCACGCTCACGACCCGAACCGCCACGACGACCATATCCGGGCCTTCACGCTGGCGACCGACGAGGCCCTGCCGGCGGCGGCCTTCGACATGTTCCTCGAGCTCTTGCGCTCCGTGCACGGCCCCGAGCTGCTGCGCCTCAAGGGCGTCGTGAAGCTCGCCGAGGAGCCCGACCGCCCGATGGTGATCCACGGGGTGCAGCACGTCTTCCATCCGCCGGCGCAGCTCGCCGCCTGGCCGGACGACGACCATCGCACCCGCCTTGTGCTGATTGTCCGCGACATCGCCGAGGCGCGCATTCGCGAATTGTTCGCGGCCTTCCTGTCGGCGGTCGGCCCCGACCGGCCGGACCGTGCCGCGCTCGTCGACAATCCGCTGGTGCCGTTCGGCGGCATCGACCGGTAGATGCCCATGGCTGAACCGACCGACCTGCCGTCCGCCGACCCGCCGTCCGCCGGTCTGCCGACCCCCGCCGCGGTGATCGCCTGGTGGCTCTGGCTCGGGGCGGACCGCTGGTTCGTCAAGGATTTTTCCGTCGACGACGAGATTCGGGGGCGCTTCGGCGGTGCCTACGAGGCTGCCGCCGCCGGTCGGCTCGCCGCCTGGGAGGAGACGGCCGAGGGTGCGCTGGCGCTCCTCCTCGTCGTCGACCAGTTTCCGCGCAACATCTTTCGCGGCTCGCCGCAGGCCTTTGCCGCCGATCCGCTCGCCCGCGCGGTCGCCGACAGGGCGGTCGCCCGCGGCTTTGATCGCGCGTTCGAAAACCCCGTCCGGCGCTTCTTCTACCTGCCCTTGATGCACTCCGAGAACCTCGCCGACCAGGACCGCTGCGTCGCCCTGTGCCGGGCGGTGGGCGACGACGAGGGGGTGCATCACGCCGAGGTGCATGCCGACATCATCCGGCAGTTCGGCCGGTTTCCGCACCGGAACGTGCTGCTCGGGCGGGCGACAACCGCCGAGGAACAGGCCTTTCTGGACGGCGGCGGCTTCGCGGGCTGAGCCGAATACGACTCCGGGGGGCGCCGAAACCGGCGGCCCCGCCAAGGTTTCGTCGATTTTGCCGTGTTGAAAGCCGGTACGATCGACGCTGACACGAACACCGTTTGGAGCCGACCGATGATCGAAACGACGCGTGCAGGCCGCAGCGGATGGTTGGCTCTCGCAGGACTCCTGCTGGCCGCGGCGCCCGCCTTGGCGGCCGAGCCGGCCGGGCCGACCGGCGAGTGGATGGTTGCCGACGGGGTCGCGAAGGTCCGCATCGAGAATTGCGGCAACCAGCTCTGGGGCGTCGTCTCCTGGGAGAAGGAGCCGGGCGGCACCGATCAGTACAACCCGGACCCGGCCAAGCGGGCGCGCCCGACGCTCGGCATGCCGCTGCTGCTCGGCATGCAGCAGGCCAATCCCAACCGCTGGGACGGCGAAATCTACAACGCCCAGAACGGCAAGACCTACACGGCCAATATCAAGCTCACGACCCCCGACCAGCTCGAGCTGCAGGGCTGCGTGCTCGGCTTCCTGTGCGGCGGCCAGACCTGGACCCGCACGGCGGCGGCACTGCCGACCCAGAAGCCGGCCGGTGCCAAGCCGCCGGCGGCCCGGCCGGGCACCACGGGCGCCGGCGCAGGGGCGGCGGTCGGCGCCACCAAGGCGTTCGAGACCGTCAAGGATCTTTGCGTGGCGGTCTCCGAGGCGACCGGTCTGCCGGTGGCCGACCCTCCGGCGCCCGCGCCACGCAGCGGCGGCGCCCCGCGCCCGGCTCCGGCTCCGCGCTGATCCGACGCCCGTCCGCCACGCGGTAAAATGCCCGCCGAGAGGCGGGCATTTTTCTTTCACCTGCTGGTCGTTCCGGGACGCGCCGAAGGCACGCGCCCGGACTCCATCGACACTGGCTGGAGTTATGGATTTCGGATCGCTTCGCTTCGCGAGGCGTCAGCAATGAGAGGGATGGCGGCCGACGACGGCATCCTCACTCGGCCGAGACGTGGTCGGCGCGTGTGGACGTCTCCGGCTCACGCGTCACCGGCTCCTCCTTCACGATCACCCGCGGCGGCCCCATCAGGGCCGGCTGGAACAGCACCGCGAAGCACATGGTGGTGATGAGCGAGAGGGCCAGGAGCTCGCCCATGCTGGACGTGCCCGGATGGCTCGACATCCACAAGGAGCCAAACGCGGTCGCCGTGGTGAGCGCGCTCCAGATCACGGCCCGGGTGAGGCTCGACTGCAGGAGCCCGGTCTGCCCGGCCCGCCACGCCATGATGTAGTAGATCTTGAACGCGACACCGACGCCGAGCAGCAGCGGCAAGGCGATGATGTTGGCGAAGTTCATCGGCATGCCGATGATGACGCAGAACTCCAGCGTCAGCACGCCGGCGAGCAGCAGCGGCACCAGGGTCATCAGCACGTCGCCGAACCGCCGCAGCACGATCCACAGCAGGACCATGATCGACAAGAGCGCGTAGGTGCCGGCATGGACGAAGGCCGACACCACGGTCTCGCCCGACTTCAGGATCGAGATCGGCGCGCCGGTCGCGGCAGGATAGAGCGCCAGGATCGAGCGCGCGAAGGTGCGCAGCACGTCGGTGTCGTTCGGGTCGCCCTTCGGCGTCACCTCGACCCGCACGCGTCCGTCCGCCGTCACCCACTCGCGCACCAGGTCCGGCGGCAGCGTGTCGGCCGAGACCGGCTGCGCCTCGAGCAGGTTGCGCCAGTCGTCCAGCACGGTCTTGAGCGGCACGATGAAGGCCGCCTCGACCTTGTCGCGCATCGCCTTGTCGGCATCGGCGAGCTTCGCCAACGCGGCGGCGAGCCGCTTGGCGGCGTCGACGCCCGGTCCCGAGCGGTCGACGATGATCTGGCCGAGGATATCGTTGCCGCGGCGGAGCGCCGCCACGTTGTCGGCGTCGGTCGGCGTCGGCATCATGCGGGGCTGCAGAGCCGGCCCCAAGACCTTCTTGAGGCCGTCGATCATCGCCAGCTTCTGCTCCTGATCGGACGGCACGAAGCTCGCGACGGTCAGCACCCGGCCGACCGCGGGCAGCGCCTTCAGCTTCTCGGCCGCCGCCGCGCCCTCGGCCGCGTTCGGCATCAGCACGTCGATGGCGTTGGCGCCGACATTCGGGTCCGCGCGCAGGTCCAGCAGGGTCGCGACCGACTCGACATGCTTGTTGCGCAGGTTGATCGGGTTGAAGTCGAAGGTGAGGAAGTAGAGGAGCGGCGCACCGAGCAGCGCCACCAAGGCCGTGCCGCCGACCACCCACAGCCGGTTGCGCTCGAGGAAGCGGTCGACCGGCGCCAGCGCCCGGTAGCCGATCTCGGCCGGCTCGCCGGGCGGGTTCAGCACCTTCAGGAGGGCCGGCAGCAGCGTGACGCTGGTGATCAGTGCGATCAGCATGCCGACGCCGGCGATCTTGCCAAGCTCGGAGATGCCCGAATAGTCGGTCGGCGTGAACGACAGGAAGGCGGCCGCGACGGCGCTCGCCGCCAGCGTCAGCGGCGCACCGATGCGGCGCGCGGTGGCGACCAGCGCGGTCTTCAGGTCGTCGATCTCGTGCCGCTCGGCCCGGTAGCGCACCGCGAACTGAATGCCGAAGTCGACGCCGAGCCCGATGAACAGCACCGCGAAGGCGACCGAGATCGGATTGAGCGCGTCGACCATCAGCAGGCCCATCGCGGCCGTCATGGCCAGGCCGACGAACATGTTGGCGTAGACGGCGAAGATCAGCTTCCCCGAGCGCAGCGCCAGCCACAGGATGCCGAGCACCAGCACGATGGTGGCGACGGCGTCGCGCACGGCGCCGTGCTGCATGGTGGAGAATTCCTCGTCCGCCATGGCGATAGGTCCGGTGAGGCGGACCCGCGCCTGGTACTGGCCGGCGAGGTCGAGATCGCGGGCGGCGTCGCGGATCGCCGCCGAGGCGGCGGCGCCCGGCTCCAGCGCCGAATAATCGAGCACCGGGCGCACCATGATGAATCGTCGCAGATCCTCGGGCGCCGGATTCTTGCCGGTCATCACGGCCTGCCACGAGAAGGTCGCGGGCTTGCCGGCGAGTGCGGTCTCCACCGTGCTGGCTGCGCGGTTGAAGGCGGGGGCGGCGGCGTCGAGCGACACCAGGTTGCCGCGCACGCCGGAAAGGACGAGCGACATCCCCTGCACGAGGCCGCGCAGGCTCGGGTCGCCGCCGAGCGTGCGCACCAGCGGGCCGGCCTGGGCAAGGCCCTTCACGGTGGCGTCGAGCTCGTCGACCGACTGGAACAACAGCCCGTTGCGAGCGAAGAACGTCCCGCCGCCGGCCTCCTCGACCGAGCGGAACGCGGTCTGGTTGGTTTTCAGACGCGGGGTCAGGGTAGCGACGGCCCGCGAGGCGAGCTCGGCGGTCGGCGCATCGACCACCACCAGGATGGAATCGAAGCGGCCCGGGAACGACTTCTCGAAGTCGAGCTCGCGCTGGCGCCAGTCGAGTGCCGGCGAGATCAGCTTGTTGACGTCGGTGTCGATCGCGAAGTTGCGTGCGGCGTAGACGCCGGACACGACCGCCAGCACCAGATAGACCGCAATGACGGTCTTGGGGTGCCGGATGCAGGCGCGAACGGTGCGGACGATCGTTGAAACGAGCATGGAACCGGACGTGGGGGTCGGACCAATATGATGTCGCGTGCCTTGGACGGCCAAGCCGAACGTCGAGCCGATCTCGACGATCCGCAGCCGCATCACCGCACCGACGACGAAGGGCGGCCCCGTAGGGCCGCCGAGCATGTCCTTCATAAACAGGCCGGAATTGAGGTGGCAACCCCGCCATGGGCTAGCCGGCTCCCCGCCTGGCGGGCACCTCCCCGGTGTCGGGGCGGCCCTCTCGGCTGACGCAAGGAGGGGTTGACGGGTTCAACTCATGGATTATCAATGTCTTGCCGGTAGAAAGCGCGGTCGCCGGCAGGGCGGCCGGACACCATCGGCCGCGCTGCCGCACTGCACATTCTGCCGGAGCGGGTGGTTGTGGCCGCGCCCGGCGGGGCCCAAATGCCCTGGAATTGATCTCGGGTGAGACCGGATGGGTCGTCGACGCAATCGGCGTGTGCTTGATCAGCGAGCGCCTTCCGACTAACACCAGACGTTCTGCCGCATTGCCACAAAATACCGTGGCGGCGCCGCAGGTCCGCATGCAGGTTCGGGAAAGCAGGCACTATGGCAATACCGTTCTTCAAGGAAATGCGTATTGGCGCGTACGTCGTGAAGCAGAAGCTGCTCGGACGGAAGCGTTACCCGCTGGTTCTGATGCTCGAGCCGCTGTTCCGCTGCAACCTGGCCTGCTCGGGTTGCGGCAAGATCGACTACCCCGAAGCGATCCTCAACCAGCGCATGTCGGTCGCCGAGTGCCTGGCCGCCGTCGACGAGTGCGGCGCCCCGATGGTCGCCATCCCGGGCGGCGAGCCGCTGATCCACAAGGAGATCGGCGAGATCGTCGCCGGCATCGTGGCGCGCAAGAAGTTCGTGTCGCTGTGCACCAATGCGCTGCTCCTGGAGAAGAAGCTCGATCTGTTCGAGCCGTCGCCCTACCTGTTCTTCTCGGTCCATCTCGACGGCCTGAAGGATCATCACGACCGCTCGGTCTGCCAGAAGGGCACGTTCGACCGCGCCGTGTCCGCCATCAAGGCCGCCAAGGCGAAGGGCTTCGCCGTCAACGTCAACGCCACCGTCTTCGAGGGCATGCCGGCCGAGGACATCGCGGCCTTCATGGACTTCACCGAGGAGCTCGGCGTCGGCGTGTCGATCTCGCCCGGCTACGCCTATGAGCGCGCCCCGGACCAGCAGCACTTCCTCGCCCGTCGCCGCACCAAGGAGCTGTTCCGCAAGGTGTTCGCGCTCGGCAAGGGCAAGAAGTGGCAGTTCATGCATTCCGGCCTGTTCCTCGACTTCCTGGCCGGCAATCAGGAGTTCCGCTGCTCGCCCTGGGGCATGGCCACCCGCAACATCTTCGGCTGGCAGAAGCCCTGCTATCTGGTCGGCGAGGGCTACACCAAGACCTTCAAGGAGCTGATGGAGACCACCGATTGGGACTCCTACGGCACCGGCCGCTACGAGAAGTGCGCCGACTGCATGGCGCATTGCGGCTACGAGCCGACCGCGGCCGACGCCTCGATGACCAACCCGTTCGCGGCCCTCAAGGTGGCGCTGTTCGGGGTGCGCACCGAGGGCGAGATGGCGCCGGAAATCTCTCTGGAAGGCCAGCGGCCGGCCGAGTTCGTCTTCTCACGCCACGTCGAGACCAAGATCGCCGAGATCCACGCGGCCGAGCCGAAGAAGCAGCAGCTCACCGCGGCGGAGTGACGAGCGTGGTCCCCGGCGCGTCGGCTGCGGCCGGCGCGCCCGACTTGCGACAGGCGTTGGACCTGATGTCGACCGAGGGATTCTGGCAGCGTTTCTACGCCCCCGACGAGGTGCGAGAGCCGCCCTATGTCGACCGCTATCCGGCCCGCGTCGCCGCGGACCGGATCCTCGATCTGCCGCTGCGGGTGCTGCCGGAAGGCGACCGCGCCGTCGCCTCGATCATCATCAACCAGGCCTCGTTCGCCGTGGTCGACTGGTTCGCCGACGCGATCGCGGCGCAGGCCCGCGACCTCGCTCCGGACGTGGTCGTCGGCCTGCCGACCCTCGGGCTGACGCTCGCGCCCCGTGTCGCGCAGCGCCTCGGCTTCGAGAATTACGTCGCGATGGGGTACTCGCGGAAATTCTGGTACGACGAGGCGCTCTCCGAGACGGTGTCGTCCGTCACCACGCCGAACCAGGCCAAGCGCCTCTATCTCGATCCCAATCTGGTGCCGCGCCTGAAGGGCCGCCGGGTCGTGATCGTCGACGATGTGGTGTCGCGTGGCACCACCGTCATGGCCGCCCGGCGCCTGCTCGGCAGCATCGGCATCGAGACCACCGCAGCCCTCACCGTCATGGCGCAGACCGAGCGCTGGCGAACTGCGCTGAACGGGCTTGAGCTGCGCGCCGTGTTCACGTCGCCCGCCTTCGAGCGCCGTGCCGAGGGGTGGTGGCCGATCTGACGGCTGCAGGCCTCCTCCTTCGTCATTGCCGGGCTCGACCCGGCAATCCATCTCACGAACAGGAGGCCAATTGGTTTTTTCGAAGATGGATACGCGGGTCGAGCCCGCGTATGACGGGTCGGAGTGCGTGACGGCCGGTATCGGCCGTCCGCCGCCTCCGCCTCACATCCCGAACGCCACCCGGGGATCGTTGGCGCGCTTGAGGTTGCGGTAGCGCGCTATCGCCCACAGCGGGAAGAACTTCCGGTAGCCGTGGTAGCGCAGATAGAACACCCGCGGGAATCCGGTCGCGGTGTAGCGCTCCTCGTCCCACAGACCGTCCGGCGCCTGGGTGCGGGCCAGATAGGCGACGCCGCGCTCGACGGCCGGATGATCGACCTCGCCGGCGGCCATCAGGCCGAGCAGCGCCCAGGCGGTCTGCGAGGCGGTGCTGGGCGCCGGCTCGAAGCCGCGATAGTCGAGCTTGTAGCTGGTGCCGTCCTCGCCCCAGCCGCCGTCGACGTTCTGGATGCGGATCAGCCAGTCGGCCGCCTTGCGCATCGCCGGATCGTCGCGCCCGAGCCCGGCGGCGTTGAGGGCGCACAGCACCGACCAGGTGCCGTAGACGTAATTGAGCCCCCAGCGGCCATACCAGCTCCCTTCGGCGAGCTGCGTCTTGCGCAGATAGTCGACACCGCGCGCCATCGGGGCGCTGGTCTGCAGCGTGTCGCCGAGCTGCGCCAGCATGGAGACGCAACGCGCCGCCACGTCCTCGGTCGGCGGATCGAGCAGCGCGCCGTGGTCGGAGAACGGGATGTTGTTGAGATACGTGTAGGAGTTGTCTGCGTCGAACGCCGCCCAGCCGCCGTCGCGGCTCTGCAGGCCGAGCACCCATTCGCGGGCGCGGTCGATCGCGATGTCGAAGCGCTGGTCCCCACCCGCAGCCTGGCGGGCGCGGTCCATCGCCATCACCACGACGGCGGTGTCGTCGAGGTCCGGATAGTGGGCGTTGGCGTACTGGAACGCCCAGCCGCCGGGCCGGACATCCGGCTTGGTCACGGCCCAGTCACCCGCGAGATCGAGCACCTGGAGGGGCTTCAGCCAGTCGAGGCCCTTGTTGGTCTTGGCGACGGCCGTCTCGCCGCCGGCCTCGAGCAGGGCGTGGCAGGTCAGCGCCGTATCCCACACGGGCGAGACGCAGGGCTGGCAATAGGCCTCCTCGTCGCCGACGACGAGGAGCTTCTCGATCGAGCGGCGGGCGACGGCCCGCTCCGGGTATTCGGGCGGGAAGCCGAGCACGTCGAACATCATCACCGAGTTGGCCATCGGCGGATAGATCGCCCCGAGACCGTCCTCGCCGTTCAGCCGCTCGCGCACGAAGGCGAGCGCCGCCTCGATGGCGCGCTTGCGTGGCCCCCGCGGCATCAGCGGGTCGAGCGCGCGCAGCGCCATGTCGATGCCGCGGAACAGCAGGAACCACGACCACCTCTGGTGTGGCGCCTTGGCGGGCGGCCCGACCGTCGCGGGCGGCTCGACGAACAGCTCGTCGACCGTGATGCCGCGCGGATTGCGGGCCTTGGGCTTCAGGGTCTGCAGCACCAGCAGCGGCACGATGGTGGTGCGCGCCCAGTAGGAGATCTTCCAGATGGTGAACGGCGACCAGTGCGGCAGGAAGATGATCTCGGGCGGCATCACCGGCACGGCGCGCCACGGGATCACGCCGTAGAGGGCGAGCTGGATGCGGGTGAACACGTTGACGCGCGCGCCGCCGCCATGCGCCAGGATCGCCTCGCGGGCACGCCGCATATGGGGGGCGTCGGGCGAGTCGCCGATCATCTTCAGGGCGAAGTACGCCTTCACGCTGGCGCTGATGTCGAAGTCGCCGTCCTTGAACAGCGGCCAGCCGCCGTGGTCGCCCTGGATGCGGCGCAGATAGACGCCGATCTTGCGCTCCAGTTCCAGGTCCGGCGTCTCGCCGAGATGATGCACCAGCAGCACGTATTCGGACGGGATGGTGGCGTCCGCCTCGAGCTCGAATACCCAGTGCCCGTCGGCCTGCTGCCAGGCGAGGAGCGCGTCGGTCGCCTTCTGGATGTGCGTCTCCAGGGCGCCCATCAGGGGCGAGCTGGACGCCGGCGTGGCCGACAGGGTGGTGACGTCTCTCATCGAACCTGCTCTCGTCGTCGGTCTGGTCGGGTCACATCAGCGCGGCGGCGGCGTTGCCGGACCGGATCGCGCCCTCGATCGTGGACGGCAGTCCGGTGGCGGTCCAGTCACCGGCCAGCACGAGGTTTTTCCACGCGGTGCTCGGGCCGGGGCGACGCGCGTTCTGCTCCGGTGTCGCCGCGAAGGTGGCGCGGCGCTCGCGCACGATCTGCCAGGGCGGCATCTCGCCGGTGAGGCCCGTGACGGCGCAGACCTCGCCCCAGATCGTCTCGGCGAGCTTTTCGCGCGGCTCTTTCATGAACCGGTCGGCATTGCTGGTCGTCACCGAGACGCGATCCGGGAAGACGAAGATCCATTCGGTGGTGCCGCCCAGGACGCCGGTCAGCGCCGGCGTACCCGCAGGCGCCACGGCGCGGAAATGCGTGTTGAGGATCGAGCGGAACGCGGTCGGGCCGCTGACGCCCGGCACCAGCGCGGTCGCGGCCCAGGCCGGCACGGCCAGGATCACGGCGTCGTCCGCCGAGAGATCGATGCGATCGCCGCCGAAGTCGAGGGCGACCACCCGCTCGCCCTCCAGCACCAGCGCGCGCAGCTCGTGGTCGAGGCGCACCGCGACGCCGCGGTCGCGCAGCATCGCCACGGCCGGCTCGACGAACACGGTGCCGAGCCCGTCGCGGGCGATGCGCGGCCGGCACGCCTCGCCGCCGACCGCGAGCGTCTCGCGGACGATGTTGCGGGCCAGCAGGGCGGACGATTCCGGCGGGGAGGTGTTGAGGGCGGCCACCATCAGGGGCTCGATCAGCCGGTCGTAGAGCGTGCCCGTGCAGGCGATCACCTCGCCGAGCGGCCGGTCGGACGCGACCAGGATTTTCGCCAGCCCCAGATAGTCGCGCCAGGTCGTGTCGGGCACGCGCCATGCTGGATCGAAGATCCACCACGGGATTCGGCCGTCGCTGATCCGGATCCGCCAGCCCTTGCGGCTGCGCAGGTCGTGGAAGGCGAACTCCGCCGCGTCCGGGCCGGTGAGCCGGTGCTCCGTCCCGATCGCCCGCGCATAGTCGTGCGCCGCGCGGTTGCCCGACAGCAGCAGGTGGTTGCCGTTGTCGATGAGGAGGCCGGTGGCGTGGTCGTGATAGGAGCGGCAGCGGCCACCCGCATAGGCCGTGCCCTCGTGCACGGCAACGGTGCGGCCGGCACCGGACAGGCGCACCGCGGCGGCGAGGCCGGCGAGGCCGGCCCCGATGATGTGAACCGTGCCGGTCATCACACGAATCCGTACTGCAGCACGACCAGCAGCAGCGACAGCTTGTTGACGCGCACCGGTTCGCGCGGCGGGGCGAAGCCGCGCACCGCGAGGTCGTCCAGGATGGCGCGGTAGACCTTGCCCATGATGCGCGGCGCCCGCACCATCCAGCGCGGCGAGCCGTCCATCACCGCGTCGGCCTTCTCGAAATGGTCGCGGGCGCGCTCGATCAGCGCGGCGCCGACCTGGCCGAGGGCCGGGTGGGCGGCGACGGCGCAGGGGTCGGTCGTCTCGATCCCGGCCCGGTGCAGCAGCTCGCGCGGCAGATAGAGCCGGCCGTTCTCGGCATCCTCGTCGATGTCGCGCAGGATGTTGGTGATCTGCAAGGCGCGGCCGAGATGGTGGGCGAGGCGCTCGCCGTCCGGCTCGCCCATGCCGAAAGCCTTGACCGAGAGACGGCCGACCGCGCTCGCGACGCGGTCGCAGTAGAGGTCGAAGGTGGCGAGGTCGGGGGCGCGGATGTCCTCGGCCGCGTCCATCTCCATGCCCTCGATGATGGCGATGAAGTCCTCCTGGCGGAGCGAGAACTCGCCGATCGCCTGGGCGAGGCCGCGATGCTCGGGCGCGACCCGCCCCGCATAGACGGCATCGAGCTCGTGCCGCCACCGCTCAAGCCCGGCGAGCCGCTCGGCGCGCGGCGCGGCCGAGTCGGCGATGTCGTCGACATGCCGGCAGAACGAGTAGATTTCGAACATGCCGTCGCGGCGGGCCCGCGGCAGCATCCGCATGGCGAGGTAGAACGAGCTTCCGGCGGCGCGACGCGACGCAAGTGGTTCTGGTTCTTCGGCTTGAACGGCGAGCTGGGTCATGGCTGACGTCGCTGGTTCACGGGATCAGTCGCGCACGGTGGCAGCCGCGGCGACGGGCGGGCGCGCAAAGCGCCCGAGCAGGCCTTTGATGACGCCGACGAGGCCGGTCACGGCGACCTGCGGCTTGCCCAGATGGACCCGCTCGGACAGCGGGTCGCGCACCTTCAGCAGGCCGGTCAGCCGCTCGGCCAGCGCCTGGATGACGGCGACCTCGAGGGCGAGCCGGCGGTCGCGGATCAGCGACGAGAACACCCGGCTCTGGTCGAGCAGTCCGCCGGTGCGCTCGGCGAGCGCGGCGATACAGGCGCGCAACGCGGGCGTCGCCCGGTCGGCGCCGAGATCCTCGACCTTGGCGCCATGCGCCGCGAAGGCGTCGAGCGGAATGTAGATCCGGTCGAGCGCGCGGTAGTCCTTGGCGCAGTCCTGCAGGTGATTGATGATCTGCAGGGCGGCGCAGAGCTGGTCGTTGGCGTCCCAGGTGGTGCCGCGCTCGCCGTGCACGTCGAGCACGAAGCGTCCGACCGGCATGGCCGAGTACCGGCAGTAGTCGATCAGGTCGTCGAAATCGCGGTAGCGGCGCTTGGTGACGTCGAGCCGGAACGCCGTGAGCAGGTCGCGGGCGTGGCGCGGCGACAGCGCCCGGTCGGCGAGCGCGATCTTCAGGGCGACGCCCTGCGGCTCGCTGCTGCCGCGGCCGAGCAGGCTGTTCTCCAGACGGTCCAGGAGGGCGAGCTTCTCGCCCTCGGCAAGGGTCGGGTGGTCGGCGATATCGTCGGCGACCCGGACGAACTCGTAGAAGGCGAGGATCGCCGGGCGGTAGCGCGGATGCACGATCCACGACGCGACCGGGAAATTCTCGTCACCCGATCCCTTGCCGGACCGCAGCTCGGCGGCGGTGCCGGTCACGACGCGGGTCCGCCAGCCGGCACGACGGTGCCCCGGTCGACCGGGGACCTCGCGGAATGGAACACAGGGGCGAGCATCGAGGTCATGGGCGAACGGGCAGGCCCTGGGCTTGTCAAAAACAAAGGCCGCGCGTGGACGCGCGCTTGGCCGCGGAGCGGGCCGGACCCTCGAGGACGGCGCGCGGGCACGATAACGCAATGTTCGAGTGCCGCAAGCCTCGGAAAGTTCAAAGCATGTGGTTTTGGTCGAGTCAACGCGACGCCCGGCCGGATCGCCCGGCCGGGCGTCCGGCCGGTATGCCCGGGTGCATGGAACGGCGGGGGAACCGGTTGCCCTCGCGGGCCGTGATGATTAAGCCTGTGTCGAGACGTCCCGTCATCGGACGGTAGGACCCTGTGCCATGCGGGCGCGGGCGGCCCGGTCCCGACGCACGGGTATCGCGGGGAGAGCCGATCTTGTTGGGTAAGACCAAGCACGCCGACGTCGCCAGGGCCGACGCCGGGTTTCCCGAGCGGCTGGATGCCGTAGCGGCCGACACGGAGACGCTGCTCGACAGCCTGCTCGGTGGCGAGCCGGTGGCGGGCGAGCGGACCCGGCCGGCACGGCTGCTGGAGGCGATGCGCTATGCGAGCCTCGGCGGCGGCAAGCGGTTCCGGCCGTTCCTGGCGGTCGAATCGGCCGCCTTGTTCGGCGGCGATCGCTCCCGCGCCCTGATGGTCGGGGCGGCCGTGGAGTTCGTCCACTGCTACTCGCTGGTGCACGACGACCTTCCCGCCATGGACAATGACGACCTGCGGCGGGGCCGGCCGACCACCCACAAGGCCTTCGACGACGCCACCGCCATCCTGGCCGGCGACGCGCTCCTCACGCTGGCGTTCGACGTGTTGGGCCGGCCCGAGACCCATCCGGACGCCGCCGTGCGCATCGAGCTGGTGCTGGCACTCGCCCGCGCCTCCGGGCTCGGTGGCATGGTCGGCGGGCAGATGCTCGATCTCGCCGCCGAGGGCCGGTTTGCCGCCGGCACACCGCAGCCGCTCGACCGGGCCGCGACCGAGACGATGGAATCCATGAAGACCGGCGCGCTGCTGCGCTTCTCGTGCGTCGGCGGCGCCATCGTGGCGCAGGCCGATGCGGCCGCGCAAGGCGCGCTCGACCGCTACGGCACGGCGATCGGCAAGGCCTTCCAGGTCGCCGACGACCTCCTCGACGCCGAGGGGGATCCGGCGACGGTGGGCAAGGCGACCAACAAGGACGCGGCTCTCCACAAGGCGACACTCGTCCGCATCATGGGCATCGACGGCGCCCGCCGGGCGCTCGCCGATCTGGTCGCCGAGGCCGAGGATGCGGTCGCGCCGTTCGGCGCCGAAGCCGACATTTTGCGTGCCGCGGCGCGGTTCGTCGCGGAACGCAGCCACTGATCGGGTCGTTCCGGGCCGCGATTGCCGGCGGTTCCGGCGAGTTCCGACCTGTCGGAATATGCTTTCTCACACCGGATCCGTTTGATCCCTTCGGTCATTCCGGGACGGCGCGGAGCGACGGACCCGGAATCCAGCCACGCCCTCGGCATCCGTCGCTGGATTCCGGGTTCGTACCTTCGGTGCGCCCCGGAATGACGGTGAACTGATCGCTCGGATTCCGTCTCACTGCCGCGGGGCGAGCCCGGCGATGACGACTCGGCGGGTGTGGGATGTCCTCACACCGCCACCGTCTCGCCGAGCGTGTAGCCGACCCGGGCGGCGGCGAGGTTGAGGTCGGCGAAGCGCTCCGGTGTCTCGCGGCGGATCGCCTCCTCCAGCGAAACAGGGTGGCACAGGCCGGACAACGTCACGAAGGCGCCGAGCGCCACCATGTTGGCGATGCGGGCGTGGCCGGTCGCCACGGCCCGCGCGGCCAGCGGCAGCCGATGCAGGCGGCCGACATCGCGCACGGCGAGGCGCTCGTCGACCACCACGAGCGCGTCCGGCTTGATGAGCCCGATCGAGCGGTCGTAGCCGACCTGGTCGAGCGCGATCAGCGCGTCGAGGCCGGTGACCAGCGGGAAGTCGGACAGATCCTCGCTCACCACCACGTCGGAGTGGCAGAAGCCGCCGCGCGAGGTCGGCTCGTAGCTCTGCGACTGGGAGGCGCGCCGGCCCTCGATCGCGAAGGCCTCGAACAGGATGCGGGCGCCGAGGATGAGGCCCTGGCCGCCGCTGCCGGCGAGGCGGATTTCGCGGCGTTCCATGGTCCGGCGATCGAGCATCTGGGTCATCGGCCGGCCTCCTTGCGGATCGCTGCCGCATGCGCCCGCAGGCGTGCGCCGTACTCCGGCAGGTCGCGCTCGACGAACACGCCGGTCGGCAGCGCGTGCGGGCGGAACGGCTGGTCGGTCGCGTCGCGATGCGAATCGGGCCGCATGTCTGCCTTCTGGCTGAGGATCATCTCTGGCGCCTCGCCGAGGTCGTTCTTGCGGCCATAGATCTCGGTGCAATCCGACATCACCTCGACGAAGGAGAAGCCGGGGTGGCGCAGCGCCCGGGCGATCAGCGTCTTCAGCGCCGGCGCCTGGCGCGTCACCTCGCGGCCGACGAAGCTGGCGCCGGCGGCTGCCGCGAGCGCGCAGGCGTCGAAGGTCGGCTCGATGGCGCCGGATTGCGTCGTCGAGGTGAAGCGGGTCGCCGCCGTGGTCGGCGAGGCCTGGCCGCCCGTCATGCCGTAGACCTCGTTGTTCAGCATCAGGCAGGTGAGGTCGAGATTGCGCCGCGCCGCATGGATCAGGTGATTGCCGCCGATGGCGAGGCAGTCGCCGTCGCCCGTCACCACCACGACGGTGAGGTCGGGGCGGGCGAGCTTGAGGCCGGTCGCGAACGCCAGCGGCCGGCCATGCGTGGTGTGGAACGTGTTGGCGTCGATATAGCCGCCGACCCGGCCCGAGCAGCCGATGCCGCACACCACCGCGAGGTCGTCCTTGGCGATGCCGCAGTCGTGCACGGCGGCGAGCAGCGCATGCAGCGCGATGCCGTGGCCGCAGCCGGGGCACATGAAATGCGGCATGTATTGCAGCCGCAGATAGTCCTTCGGGTCGAAGGATCGGCTCGGGGCGGCGTCAAGCATGGACGGCGAGCTCCTTCACGGCAGTGACGATCTCGTCCGGGGCGATCGGCTCGCCGTCGATGCGGCCGAGCGGGTGGACGGGCGGATCGCGTCCGACCAGCCGTTGGATTTCGAGCACGAGCTGGCCGGCGTTCATCTCCGGCACCAGCACGGCACGCGCCGGTCCGGCGAGCCGGCGCAGCGGCGCCTCCGGGAACGGCCACAGCGTGATCGGCCGGAACAGGCCGGCCTTGACGCCCTCGGCCCGCAGCACCGTGACGGCGCGGCGCGCGGCGCGCGCCGTGATGCCATAGGCGACGATCAGCACGTCGGCATCGTCGGCCATGAGCGTCTCGTACTTCTCGATCAGCGCCTGATTGACGTCGATCTTGCCGAGCAGGCGCCGCATCATGCGGTCGACCACGGGCGGCGACTGGGTCGGAAAGCCGCTCTCGGAATGAGTGAGGCCGGTGGTGTGGGCGCGGTGCCCGTCGCCCGGGCGCGCCATCGCGGGCACGCCGTCCTCGCCGGCCGCATAGGGCTGATAGGCGGGGCCGGCGCCGTTCGCCCATTTCCGCTCGCTGACATGCACGGCCTCGGGCGGCGGCACCGCGACGCTTTCCAGAAGCTGGGCGATCACCTGGTCGTACAGCACGGTGACGGGCGTGCGCAGCCGCTCGGCGAGATCGAAGGCGCGGATCGTCTCGGTGTAGATCTCCTGCACCGAGGCCGGCGCCAGCGCGATCACGGGTCGGTCGCCATGGCTGCCGAAGCGCGCCTGCATGATGTCGCCTTGGGCAGGGCGGGTCGGCATACCCGTCGATGGACCGCCCCGCATCACGTCGATGATCACGCACGGCACCTCGGTCATCGCCGCGTAGCCGATGTTCTCCTGCATCAGCGAGAAGCCGGGCCCCGAGGTCGCCGTCATGGCGCGCAGGCCGCCGAGCGAGGCCCCGACCACCGCGGCGATCGAGGCGAGCTCGTCCTCCATCTGCACGAAGGTGCCGCCGATCCGCGGCAGCTCGTGCGACATGTGCTCGGCGATCTCGGAGGACGGCGTGATCGGATAGCCGGCGAAGAAGCGGCAGCCCGCCGCGATCGACGCGAGCGCGCAGGCGTGGTTGCCGTGCAGTGCAGTCAGCCGGGCGCTCATGCCGGCACTCCTTCGTTCTTGACCGTGACGGCGAAGTCCGGACACAGCCATTCGCACACCCGGCAGCCCGTGCAGGCGGCGGGCGTCGCCACCACGGCGACCGGGCCCTCCATGGCGAGGCAGCGCTCCGGGCACAGCTTCACGCAGATGGTGCAGCCCTTGCACCACGCGGGATCGATGGCGACGCTGATGTGCAGATCGGGCATCGGCGCGGCGACGGCCGGCGCCGCCGCGTCGTCCTCGTCGGGGGCCGGCGCCGTCCAGGCGCGGCCGGCGTCGAAGGCCTTGCGGTTGATCTCGCGCGTCCCCTTCGGAACGATCGCGTCGATCACCTCGTGCCACTCGGCGACTGGATAATCGAGCCACACCGAGAGGCGGCCGAGCAGCACCGTGTTGGCTGCACGCGCGTCGCCGAGCGCGGTGGCGATGCCGGTCGCGTCGAGCGCGCAGCCGTCGGCGTGGCGGCCGACGATTTCCGCAGGCGTCTCCCGGGCGTAGGCGGAGGCTGCGCCCGCCTTGCGGCTGCGGCAGGCGAAGGGCGGCACGATCTGGCGGGTGTCGGCGATGAAGACGCCGCGGCCGGGGCGCAGATGGTCGAGCCAGCGCAGCGCCTCGGCCCATTCCAGCGCCACCAGCATGTCGGCCTCGCCCTTGGCGATGGTCGGCGACCACACCTCCTCGGCGAAGCGCACATGGCTGAACACGATGCCGCCGCGCTTGGCCATGCCGTGCACTTCGCTCTGCTTCACCGCGAAGCCGCGACGCTGCGCCATCAAGGCGATCGCCTTGGAGATCATCAGCACGCCCTGGCCGCCGACGCCGACCACCAGAATGTTCATGCCGGTGGTGACGGGCCAGGGCGCCGGGGCGAAATCGTCGTTGGGAAGGGGTCGCATCAGTGTGTCGCTCGCAGCGTGACCGGCTGGATGCAGTCGGACGGGCAGACCTGGGCGCAGAGCGTGCAGCCGATGCAGGTCGTCGCATCGATCTTCACCTTGTGGCGCCCTTCGAACAGCTCGCCCGACCAGGTGATCGAGGGGCAGCCGAGATTCATGCAGGAGCTGCAGGCGATGCAGCCCTCGGCCCGCACCGCCACCGGCGCGCCCTTGATCTTGACCGGATCGAGCACGCAGGGTCGCGACGCGATGACGACCGAGACGCCGTGATGCGCCGTCGCCTCGCGAAGAGTCTGCAGAAGGCGGCCGACGTCGTAGGGATCGACGACCCGGACCCAGTCGATGCCGATGGCGCGGCAGAGTGCGGCGTAGTCGACGCGCGGCGCCGCGTCGCCCCGCAGGCTGCGGCCGGTGCCGGGATGGTCCTGCCCGCCCGTCATCGCCGTGATGTGGTTGTCCAGCACGACCACCGTAATGTCGGCCTTGTTGTAGACGGCGTCGATCAGCGGCGGGATGCCCGAATGCAGGAAGGTCGAGTCGCCGATGGTGGCGACGACGGGCTTGTCGGTGCCGGCCTTGGCCATGCCGATGGCGTTGCCGATGCTGGCGCCCATGCACACGCAGGTGTCCATCGAGCGCAGCGGATCGATCGCGGCGAGCGTGTAGCAGCCGATGTCGCCGGCGACATGGGCGCCGACGCTGCGCAACGCCAGAAAGCTCGCGGTGTGCGGGCAGCCGGAGCACAGCACCGGCGGGCGCGCCATCGGCTGGATGTCGAGCGGAGCGATGACGGCCGGCGCCTCCATCAGCCCGGCCTTGGCGAGGCCCTCGCGCAAGAGCTCGACGGAGAGCTCGCCGAGGCGCGGGAACAGGCTCTTGCCCTCGGCGGGAATCCCGAGCGACCGGATGGCCTCTTCCAGCGCTGGCTCGAGCTCTTCCACGACGATGACGCGCTCGACCGAGGCGGCGAAGTCGCGAATCGCGTCGGCGGCGAGCGGATAGGAGCCGGCGAGCTTGAGGATCGGCAGATGCGGTGCTGCCTCCTTGACGTAGAGATAGGCGAGGCCGCTGGTGATGATGCCGCAGCTCTTGTCGCCGTCGCCGTCCTCGCGCTTGGTCAGCGGCGTGGTCGACAGCCAGCGCGCCAGAGCGGCCTCGCGGGCGATCACCTTGGGATGCAGGCGGCGCGCATTGGCGGGAATCGTCACCGTGCGGGTGTGGTCGTCGATGAAGCCGCGCGGCGCCGGCACGGTGCGATGTCCGACCCGCACGACGCTGCGGGTGTGCGACAGTCGCGTGGTGCCGCGCACGATCACGGGCGTCTGGAAGGTCTCGCTCAGATCGAACGCCACCTTGGTGAAGTCGAGCGCCTCCTGGGCGTCGGCCGGCTCCAGCACGGGCACGCCGGCGAGGCGGCAGAACAGCCGCGTGTCCTGCTCGTTCTGCGAGGAGTGGATACCGGGATCGTCGCACACCACCAGCACGAGACCGCCATGCGCGCCGATATAGGAGAAGCTCATCAGCGAGTCGGACGCGACATTGAGGCCGACATGCTTCATCGCCGCGAGGCTGCGCACGCCGGCGAACGACGCGCCGATCGCGGTGTCGAGCGCCACCTTCTCGTTGGTCGACCACTGCGCCGTCACGTCGGCGGGGTCGTACTCCGACAGGCTCTCCAGGATTTCGGTGCTCGGCGTGCCCGGATAGGCGGCGGCGACCCGCACGCCGGCCTCCCAGGCGCCACGCGCGATCGCCTCGTTGCCGGTGAACGGAAACGCCTCGGCGGCCCTGCTCTTGGTGTCGACCGCGTCGTGCGCCAGCGCTTCAGTGTTCACGGCATACTCCTTCGGGCCCGTCGGAGGGCCGACCGGCCAGTTTGGAATCACTCTGGTCCGTCTCGCCCGGACGGGTGTTGAGAAAGGTCAAACGGAGATTTGGCATGTCCATGCATTGCCGCGCGCCGCAGCCTGCTCTCTCCCCCCTTGTGGGGGAGAGGCGGAGAGGGGGGTAGCCCCCGAGCACGACGCGAGCGCTGTACCCCTCTCCCTGTCCCTCCCCCACAAGGGGGGAGGGAACGCAGGAGTCGCGATGTCATTCGCGCTGGGAAGCGGGTGTAGCGATCACCCCGGCGTGTGGCGCTGGTCCTTCACCCGCACGGCCTTGCCCTGCGAGCGCGGCACCTCGCCGGGCAGCTTGGCGACGACGCCGCAACTGATCCCGATGGTCGACTTGATGCGGTGCTGCACCTCGCGCGAGACGCGCGTGAGCGTCGCCTCGTCGCGCGGCAGCTCGGGGGCGATCTCGACCTCGACGGTCATCTGGTCGAGCGCCTGCTGGCGGGTCAGCACGAGCTGATAATGCGGTGCGATGCCGGGCAGGCCGACCAGCACGGCCTCGACCTGCGAGGGATACACGTTGATGCCGCGGATGATCATCATGTCGTCGTCGCGGCCGGTGACCCGCATGATCCGCACATGGGTGCGGCCGCAGGCGCATGGCTCGTCGACCAACCTGGTGATGTCGCGCGTGCGATAGCGGATCATCGGCAGGGCTTCCTTGGTGAGCGTCGTGATCACGAGCTCGCCGGTCTCGCCGCGCGGCAGCGGCTCCAGCGTCCTCGGATCGACGATCTCGAACAGGAAGTGATCCTCCCAGCCGTGCAGGCCGGCCTGCTCCGTGCATTCGCAGGCGACGCCGGGCCCGAGGATTTCCGAGAGCCCGTAGATGTCGATCGCCTGCAGGCCGAGCCGCGTCTGCAGCTCGTGGCGCATCGCCTCGCTCCACGGCTCGGCGCCGAACACGCCGACCCGCAGCTTCAGCTCGTTGCGCGCAATGCCGCTGCTCTCCGTCACCTCGGCGATGTTGAGCGCATAGGACGGCGTGCAGCACAGCACATTGGCGCCGAAGTCGCGCATCAGCGTGACCTGCCGCTCGGTCATGCCGCCGGAGACCGGCACCACCATGCAGCCGAGCGCCTCGGCGCCGTAATGGGCCCCGAGCCCGCCCGTGAACAGGCCGTAGCCATAGGCGATGTGCACGATGTCGTGCCGCGTCACGCCGGCGCCGGTGAGCGAGCGCGCTATCAGGTCGGCCCACAGGGCGATGTCGCCTGCCGTGTAGCCGACCACGATCGGCTTGCCGGTGGTGCCCGACGAGGCATGCACCCGCACCACGTCCTCGCGCGGCACGGCGAACAGGCCGAACGGATAGTTGTCGCGAAGATCCGCCTTGCCTGTGAACGGGAAGTGGCGGATGTCGGCGAGCGTCTTCAGATGGTCCGGCGTGACGCCGGTCTCGGCGAAGCGGCGGCGCATGTGCGGGACGTTGTCATAGGCGCGCTGCAGCGTCGCCTTCAGGCGTGCGAGCTGCAACTCGGCGATGTCGCGCCGCGGCATCGTCTCGGCCTTGGGGTCGAACAGCGCCGTGGTGTCTGGCTCACGGATCAGGGCCGGCCGGTTCATTCATGTCCCCTTCGGTCTGGTGCGCGTTCGGCCGAACGGGCTGAGCCCGCTCGTTCGTCGCGACGGGTGTGGTCGAGGTCGGGGGAGCCGGCCGCCGGTCGAACCGGTCTGCACTGCGGAAGTGTTTGTACACACAGCAACAATCGGGAATACCGAGGTGGCTTCGAGGCTCTCGCGTGATAATCTTGTTTCCATAAGGGATGCGACGGCGCAGCGCAATTGCGCACAATCCCCGAGTTCGGGCAGCCGCGTTGCGTGCTGATCAGATCGCCTCCCGCCGACGCGGGTGATCGGCGCTGCTGTTCATTCAAAAATCGTGATGCGGCATAAAATGAATTTATGCCGCCAGGATCTTCCGCAGCCGCGAGACCGCGTCGGCCAGCACGGTGCAGCCGAGCACGATGTCGGCATCGGCCGTGTTCTCCGACACATGGTGGCTGATGCCGCCGATGCTCGGCACGAACAGCATGCCGGCCGGGACGACGCGGCCCAGCACCATGGCGTCGTGGCCGGCGCCGCTCGGCAGCCGCACCGGCTCCTCGCCATGCGCTGCGGCGGCCGCCGCCAGCGCCGCGACGAGGTCGTCGGCCATGGCGGTCGGCGTCACCTCGGTGGTCCGCTCCATGGCGACCGAGACGTTGCCGCGTCCGGCCTCGGCGACCCGCTCCCTCAGGGCGTTTTCCATGCGGTCGAGCAGCGCCGTGTCGAGATCGCGGATCTCGACCGCCATCTCGGCCTCGCCCGGCACCACATTGGCGGCACCGGGGCGAAACGCCATGGCGCCGATGGTGAACACCGTCTCGGCGCCGGCCAGCCCCGGGAAGGCGTCGCCGATCCAGGCGGCGATCCGGATCAGGGCGGCGCCGGCGTCGCGCCGCATCGCCATCGGGGTGGTGCCGGCATGGTTGGCGGCGCCCTTCGCCGTCACCCGGAAGCGGCGGATGCCGGTGATGCCGGTGACGACGCCGATGCGGCGCCCCGAGGCCTCGAGGCGCGGGCCCTGCTCGATATGGGCCTCCAGATAGGCGAGGTGGCGGGTCGGGTCGAGCCGGTGCAGCGTTGTTTCGCCGGCGAGCGGCGCCAGGGCGGCGGCAAGGCCGGTGCCGTCCTCGGCGCGGGCGGCGGCGATCTCGGCCTCGGCGAGCGTCCCGCAGAAGCTGCGGCTGCCCAGGAAGGGCAGGAACGTGCCCTCCTCGTCCTCGAACGAGACGACGTCGATCCCGACCGCACCCTTGTCGCCCGCCTCGCGGGCCGCCCGGGCGATCTCCAGCGCGCAGATCACCCCGAGCGCGCCGTCGAGCCAGCCGCCGCGCGGCACCGTGTCGGTGTGGGAGCCGATCAGGATGGTCTTTCTCGCGCCGGGGTCGCGGCCCACGACGTTGCCGACCCGGTCGAGCGAGGCGGTCAGCCCCGCCTCCTGCAGACGCCCGACCAGCCAGCGGCGGGCGGCGAGGTCGGCTGCCGAGAGAGCGACCCGGTCGACCCCGGATCCGTGGGCACCGAATTGCTTCAGGGCGCGCAGGTCGGCGAGAAGGCGGTCGCCGTCGATGGCGATCATGCAGAAGCTCCGGAAAACGCACCGTGCCGCCGCGACTTGCGTCGCGACGGCCCGAACAGTTGAGACGGGCGAACCGGATCAGGCGATCGGCAGCACGATGCGCCGATAGAGATGCCAGGTCGCGTGACCCAGCACTGGTAGCACGACCACGAGGCCGAGGAAGCCCGGCAGCGAGGCGACCAGCAGCAGCAGAACGACCGTGGCGGCCCAGCCGATCATCGGCACCGGGCTGGTCGTCACGGCGCGGACGCTGGTGATCATCGCGGTGACGCAGTCGACGTCACGGTCGAGCAGCAGCGGGAAGGACACCACGGTGAGCGAGAACAGCACCAGCGACAGCGCCGCCCCGACCGCGTGGCCGATGATCAGGAACAGCCAGCCCTCCGGCGTGGTCGAGATCACCACCAGGAATTCCTGCAGCGACGTGAACGAGCGCAGCCCGAGCATCAGGGCGATCAGCAGCCGCACTTGGTACATCCAGACGATGAACACGAACAGCGTCACGAAGGCCATCCAGCCGAGCTCGCGATGGCCCTGCGCCCAGATGGTGCGCAGCACGGCCGACCACGACAGCGGCTCGCCGGTCTCGCGCCGCCGGCTCACCTCGTAGAGGCCGACCGCGATGAACGGGCCGACCAGCGCGAAGCCGGCGGCCAGCGGATAGGCCAGATAGCCGACCCCGGCCGCGAAGGCGCAATACACGATCAGCATGCCGCCGATCGCGTAAAGCGCGCCGAAGGCGAGGCCGTAGAGCGGCGCGGCCTGGAAGTCGCGCAGGCCGGCGGCCAGCGCCTCGACAATGTCCCTCACCGTCACCGGGCGCACCTGCGGGTCGCTGCGGCGGACGACGGCCGGAGCGGCGGCGTCGGCGACGGCGGCGGGCAGGCTGGTCTCGTGGACGGCGTGTTCGTGGTGGTTCATGGCGACCCCCTTCGGCACGTCGGCGTTTCCTCGACCCCTACAGTTGCGGGAACGCTGTCCGGTTGCAAGGGAATCGGGAGAGCGCGGCGATCACGCCATCGCGACGGGAGCCGTGTGTAAAGACGATTGGACAGCGCGGTGCGCCGCCAGATGCATCGCTTTTGTCAGAGCTTGAAGGAGGCGACTGTCGCGGGGTGAAAAAGCTCCTCGACCGTGACGCGTCGGGACGACAACCCCTGCGCATGATGGTGACGCAGGAAGGCGTCGAGGGTCTTGCGATTCGGCTCGACGCCGTAGGCCCAGAAGTCGTCGCCCATCAGCTCGCGTGCCTCCTTCAGGCGCTCCTCGACGAAGGGCAGCGTCACCTTGGTGGCCGAGGTGTCGCCGAGCAGCGCCAGCGCCGCCGTCTTCGAGGCCTCGAAGGCCTTCAGCACCGCGGCCGGCAGCCACGGATGCTGCTCGACCAGCGTGCGGCGCACGCCGATCAGATGCATGATCGGAAAGATGCCGGTGCGGCGGAAATAGTCCTTCGCGACGGCGACCGGATCGGCAAACAGCCAGCCGATGTTCGGCGCCCCGGCGATGAAGGACGGCGGTCGCGGCGCGATGAAGGCGTCGATCTCGCCGGCCAGCAACAGCGCGGAAATCGTCGCGCCGGGCGGCGCGTCGTCGAGCCGGACGCCCGCCGGCAGCGTGACGGCGATCTTCTCGGGGCGCCCGGGCGTCTCGATGCCGCCGCGGATCCAGTGGATGTCGGACGGCGTCACGCCGTAGTCGTCCTCCAGGAAGGCGCGCGCCCACACGTTCGCGGTGAGCTGGTACTCGGGCACTCCGACCTTCTTGCCGATCAGGTCGCGCGGCTCCTTGATGCGGTCGGTCCGCACATAGATCGCGGTGTGCCGGAAGGCACGCGACACGAAGGCCGGGATGCCGACATAGGGCGCGTCGCCGGTCGCGGTCTTCACCGTGAAGCTCGACAGTGACAGCTCGCAGATGTCGAAGTCGACCGTGCGGAAGGCCCGAAAGAAGATCTCCTCCGGCGACAGCCTCATGAACACCGGATCGACCCCGTCGATTTGGACTGCGCCGTCGATCAGCGGGCGGTTGCGGTCGTAGTCGCCGACGGCGACCGACAGGCGAAGATTGGGCATGCGGAGCGTGTCCTCGTCGTGATCGGGTGCGGGGGTGGATGCAGGTTTGTTGCGGGGGGCGATCGAACCGACGCGGGCGCGCGGCGTTGGCAGGCGAGGGCGTCGGGGCTGGCGAAGCCTTGGTGAACTCCTGTCGGGTCCGGAACGACCTATGCACTGAGGCGGCAGGCTGCAGGGTGCGCGGGAACCGGCCCCGATGGCAAGCGTGATGGCGGCCGCGCGGGTCGCCGGCCATGGCCGGCATCCCGGCCGCGCCGAGACGACGGGAGCACCTGGATCGTGCAAGACACCCTCACGGACCGCTATCGCCTCGGACTTCCCCAGCCGGCGCAAGGCGCATCGCGGCGGTTCTTTCGGTCCTTCATCCATTTCTTCTCGTATCAGCTCTTTCTCAAGCGCCGGCAGCGGCGCACCGTCGAGGCGGCCGGCTTCCGGCTTGCCGTGCTGCCGACCGTGTTCGACCCGCGGCGCTTCATCACCAGCGAGTTTTTCGCCGGCTTCATCGGCACCCTCGACCTGCAGGGGCTCAGGGTCGCCGATGTCGGCACGGCTCCGGCATCCTGGCGCTCGCGGCCGCCCGCGCCGGTGCCGAGCGGGTGCTCGCCGTCGACATCAACCCCAATGCGGTCCGCGAGGCAGTCGACAACGCCGAGACCAACGGGCTCGGTGGCCGGGTCGCCGGCATCGGCTCGAATCTGCTTTCGGCGGTTGCGCCGCAGCCGCTGTTCGACGTGATCATCTCGAGCCCGCCGTCGTTCGCCGGCGAGCCGCGCGACGTGGCCGACCGGGCCGGGGCGGCGGGGCCCGGCTATCGCGACATCGCCGGCCTGTTCGTCCAGGCGCGAGAGCGGCTGCGGCCCGGCGGCCGCATGTATGTGCTGTTCTCCTCGGACTCCGACCTGCACCGCCTCGGCGCCCTGATCAGCGAGGCGGGATTCGCGGCCCGTCTGGTCGGCGAGCGCTCGATCGTGCTCGAAACCTTCATTCTCTACGAGCTGCGCCCGCAGCTCGGATAGGGCAGGGCCGGGCGGCCCGGCGGCCCGGCCGGGTGCGGCTCGCGGGCGAGCGACCGCCGCGCCGGGCCGCCTCGGCGGCTGATTCGACAAGAGCGGTGGCTGTCGGGATCGGGCCGGCGCCGGGGGGCGGACTCGATCATTAGAATGCGATCGATCCGTCTAGGCTCAGGCTAACCGTCGGTTCGGAAACTGCCTGTCCGGACCGCCCCGGCGGTCCTCGGGTGTGGCTGAAAAGCCATGTCTTTTAAGAATTGACGGCGAGAATAATCAGAAAGAGCGCCGGAACCTTGTTAGGGCTTCGGCGTTCTACTACCACGGCGCGATATGACCTTCGGCGCGCCGAGCAACACGGGGGGCTCTCGTGACAGACACGACGTGTGACGAAGTGCGTGAGTGTGGTTGGATGCTCCCGGTCGGAGCATCGGCCTTGTCCGGATTTTCCGCGATCGCGCTGGGCGCGGCGCTGACCATTCTGTCAGTCGGCACGGCGGATGCCTCCTACTATTACTATTACGGCCAGTCGGCACAGCCGGGCAGCGTCTATCTGCCGGCACAGCAACGCCCCGCCGTGAAGAAGCAGGCGCGCCGGCCCAAGGCCGAGCAGCCCAAGAAGGACGCCGCCGCGCCGCACCAGCCGCGCGGGCCGCTGACCATCGTGGTCTCGCTCGGCGAGCAGCGGGCGCGGGTGTTCGACGCGACCGGCCAGATCGCCGAGGCGCCGGTCTCCAGCGGCACCAAGGCCCACCCGACCTTTACGGGCGTGTTCAGCGTCATCCAGAAGGACCGCTATCACCACTCGAATCTCTACAACAACGCGCCGATGCCCTACATGCAGCGGCTCACCTGGTCCGGAACCGCAATGCACACGGGCGTGCTGCCCGGCTATGCGGCGTCGCACGGCTGCATCCGGCTGCCGAACTCCTTCGCCTCGCAGCTCTGGGGCATGACCAAGCTCGGCACCCGGGTGGTCGTGGCGCGCTCCGGCGTCACGCCGGTCGACATCTCGCATCCGCAACTCGCGCTGCTGAAGCGCAAGCCCGATGCCGCCACTCCGATCGCCGACAGCCGCGCCGCCGGCAAGAGCGCCGCGGTCGATTCGACCGTGTCGGATGCGCCGAGCCCGGCCGTCCCGTCGGGCGAGCCGCTTGCCGCCGAGCCGGCGCCGACCCCCGCGGTCGAGCCCGTCGCCACGCCGGCCGCATCGCCTGCCGCGGACACGCCTGCTCCGGCGGCCGCCGCGCCCGCGCCCTCGACCCCGCTGGTCGAGTACGGCCCGCCGCGGCCCATGAAGCCCGGCCCGGTGTCGATCTTCGTCAGCAAGAAGGAAGGCAAGCTGTTCGTCCGCAAGGGTTTCGAGCCGATCTACGAGACCCCGATCACGTTCGCCCGGCCGGATGCGGTGCTCGGCACCCATGTCTTCACGGCGACCGCCTTCGAGGATGACGGCCAGGCGCTGCGCTGGACCGCGCTGTCGCTGCCGCCCGAGCTGCGGGCTGAGCCGACTGCCGAGACCCGCAAGGGCAAGGGCGCCAAGGCGGCTGCTCCGGCCATCGCGGCCGCCACCCCCACAGCCTCGGCGAAGGATGCGCTCGATCGCGTCCAGCTCCCGGCCGAGGCGGTCGAGCGTCTCGCCGAGCTGATGTCGCCGGGTGCATCGCTGATCGTCTCCGACAAGGGCCTCGGCTCGCACACCGGCCGCGGCACCGACTTCATCGTGCTGAGCCGGTGACGCTCGGCCGGTGACGCTGGGTCGGTGAGGTGGGGGCGGCCAAAGCCGCCTTCCGCCGAGCCGGCCGCTCCGCCTCGCGCCCAGCCGATTCGGGTGCATGCAAATCCCAGACTGTCGCGGCCGGGCTCGTCCCGGCCGCTGCGTTTTCGGATACCGCTCGTCGCGCCGGCGGGAATTCTCTGGCCGTCCAGCTCCTCGTGCGTTAAGGAACCGTTTTCCGATCTGGCCGATCCGGCTTCGGTGAGGGGGGCGTCGCGTGCTCGCGCGAAGCGTGAGCCGTCCGTGGCGCTTCTGGCCGGTGCGCCCGGCGCATCCGCTGCGCTTGAACGCGTCGCGGCATAAGGGCCGCCGCAGAACGGCGGGGCGCTGGCCGGATCGAGACAACGAGGTGGGGGGGAATGCCGGAGGTCACCATCGGGCTTTGGTGCATTGCGGGCTTTCTCGGGACCGGCGTGCTCGGCGCCGTGCTCGGGCGGCATGCGGTCGCGACCCCGCTGGTCTACGGCACGGCCATGTGCGTCGCGCTCGCCGCCGTGCTGCTTGCCCTCGAGGTGCTGCTCGGCGCCGCGCCGGCCACCAGCCTGGTGCTGCCGATCGGCCTGCCGGGTCTGGGAGCGCATTTCCGTCTCGACGCGCTGGCTGCCTTCTTCATGCTGGTGGTGAATTTCGGTGCCGCCGCCGCGAGCCTCTACGCCATCGGCTACGGCCGCCACGAGAAGGCGCCCCTGCGGGTGCTGCCGTTCTACGGCCCGTTCCTCGCCGCCATGAACCTCGTTCTGCTGGCCGCCGACGCCTTCACGTTCCTGCTGTCCTGGGAGCTGATGTCGCTCGCCTCCTGGACGCTCGTCGTCTCGAATCATCGCCAGAGCGCCAACATCAGGGCCGGCTTCATCTATCTCCTGATGGCGAGCTTCGGCACGCTGTGCCTGCTGCTCACCTTCGGCCTGCTGTCGAATGCGACCGGGGACTTCACCTTCGAGCGGATGCGTGCCGCCGGCTCGAGCGAGACCGTGGTGGCGATGGCGACCCTGCTGGCGCTGGTCGGGGCGGGCTCGAAGGCCGGCCTGGTGCCGCTGCATGTCTGGCTGCCGCTCGCCCATCCGGCGGCGCCGAGCCATGTCTCGGCCCTGCTCAGCGGCGTGATGACCAAGGTCGGCGTCTACGGCTTCATGCGCATCGTCTTCGACGTGATCGGCGATCTCAGCCCCTGGGCCGGCCTCGTGGTCGTGGTGGCGGGGGGCGCCACCGCCGTGCTCGGCGTGCTCTATGCCGTGATGCAGCGCGACCTCAAGCGGCTGCTCGCCTACTCGACAGTCGAGAACATCGGCATCATCTTCATCGGGCTCGGCCTGGCGCTCGCCTTCCGGGCGGATGGGCAGGCGCCGGCCGCGGCGCTCGCCCTGACGGCGGCGCTGTTCCACGTGCTCAACCACTCGGTGTTCAAGAGCCTGCTGTTCTTCGGCGCCGGCGCCGTGCAATCGGCGACCGGCGAGCGCGACATGGAGAAGCTCGGCGGGCTCGTCCACCGCATGCCGCAGACCGCCGTGGTGTTCCTGATCGGCTGCATGTCGATAGCCGCGCTGCCCCCCCTCAACGGCTTTGTCTCCGAGTGGATGACGTTCCAGGCCATCCTGCTCAGCCCGCAGCTCACGCCCTGGGGCCTCAAGTTCGCGGTGCCGGCGGTCGGCGCCATGCTGGCGCTCGCGGCCGCGCTCGCCGGCGCCTGCTTCGTCAAGGCGTTCGGTGTCGTCTTCCTCAGCCGGCCACGCTCGCCCGCGGCCGCGAACGCCACCGAGGTCGACGGCTTCGCGCTGACCGCCATGCTGATGCTCGCCTGGGTCTGCGTCGTCGCCGGCACGCTGCCCGGCTTCGTCATCGACGCGCTCCACCCGGTGACGCGCGCGCTCGCCGGCAGCGCGCTGCCCACCCAGGCCGGCGTGCCGTGGCTCTCGATCGTCCCGATCGCCGAGAGCCGCAGCTCCTACAACGGCCTGATCGTCTTCTTCTTCCTGATCGCCTCCGGCAGCATGACGGCCCTGGTGGTGCATCGCCTCGCCTCGCGCCGCACCCGCAAGAGTCCGGCCTGGGACTGCGGCTATCCGCTCGACAGCCCGATCACCCAGTATTCGAGCGCGAGCTTCGCCATGCCGATCCGCCGCGTGTTCGGCACGGTGGTGTTCGGCGTGCACGAGACAGTCGACATGCCCCGCCCCGGCGAGATGCGCGCCGGTCACTACCGCCTGCGGGTGCGCGACCCGGCCTGGCGCTACCTCTACGGCCCGCTGGCGCGGCTCGTGCTGCGTTCGGCGCACAAGCTCAACCGGCTGCAGTTCCTCACCATCCGGCGCTATCTCGCGCTGGTCTTCGCCGCCCTCATCGTCCTCATGCTGGTGGTGGCGGCATGGCGCTGACCATCGATCTCCCGCTGCAGCTCCTGCAGATCACGTTTCTCCTGGCGATCGCGCCGCTGATCGTCGGCATCACCCGCAAGGTGCGGGCCCGCCTGCTGTGCCGGCGCGGGCCGCCGCTGGTGCAGCCCTATCTCGACATCTGGAAGCTGATGCACAAGGACGCCGTGGTCGCCGACAACGCCTCCTGGGTGTATCGCCGCGCGCCCTACATGATTTTCGCCGCGACCTGGGTCGCCGCCGGCCTGATCCCGACCTACGCGACCGGGCTCCTGTTCTCCTGGTCGGCCGACCTGATCGCCGTGATCGCGCTGCTCGGCACGGCGCGCTTCGCACTGGCGCTCGCCGGCATGGATGTCGGCACGGCGTTCGGCGGGATCGGTTCGTCGCGCGAGATGATGATCGCCTCGCTGGCCGAGCCGGCCATGCTGCTGATCTCCTTCGCGGTGGCGCTGATCGCCGGCACCACCCAGCTCTCCGCCATCGCGTCGCTGTTCTCGACCGGCGACGTCGGCGTGCGCGTCTCGCTCGGCCTCGCGCTGCTCGCCCTGATCGTGGTCGGCATCGCCGAGAACGCCCGCATACCCGTAGACAACCCGGCCACCCATCTCGAGCTCACCATGGTGCACGAGGCCATGATCCTCGAGTATTCCGGGCGCCATCTCGCCGTCATCGAGGCGGCCGCGCAGCTCAAGCTGGTGCTGTATTTCTCGCTGATCGCCTGCCTGTTCGCCCCGTTCGGCATGGCGACGGGCGAGAAGACGGCACTCGCGCTCGTCGTCGGCCTCGTCACCTTCGTTCTGAAGCTCGTCGTGCTCGCCGTGCTGCTGCCGATCGCCGAGACGACGGTCGCCAAGATGCGGGTCTTCCGCTACCCCGCCTTCGTCGGCAGCGCGTTCGCGGCGGCGGCGCTCGCCGTGTTCCTGCGCTTCGTGTCGCGAGGCTTCTGATGAACCCGCTGTGGTTCGACATCGCCCATCTGCTGGCCGGCGGCGTGCTGGTGCTCAGCCTGATGCTGCTCTACCAGGACCGCATCACGGCAGTGATCAACGTGTTCGCCCTGCAGGCCGTGGTGCTGTCGCTGTCGGTCGGCTGGCAGGCGCTGGTGCAGAGCGCGCCGCATCTCGTCGCCACCGCCCTGATCGCCCTGGTCGCCAAGGGCGTGATCATCCCGACGGCGCTGCACCGGATCGTCCGCAAGCTCGACATCCATCGCGAGGTCGAGCGGGTGGTCTCGGGCGGCCCGACCATGCTGGCCGGGCTCGGCCTCGTCGCCCTCTCGATCCTCCTGGTGCAGCCCGTGGTCGAGACCGCCGACCCGGTCGCCCGCGAGGACTTCGCCTTCGCGCTCGCAGTCGTGCTGCTCGGCCTCCTGGTGATGATCACGCGGCGCAACGCCGTCACCCAGGTGATCGGCTTCATGTCGCTCGAGAACGGGCTGATTCTCGCCGCCACCGGCGCCAAGGGCATGCCGCTGGTCGTCGAGGTCTCGGTCGCCTTCTCGGTGCTGATCGCCTTCATCGTCTTCGGCGTGTTCGTGTTCCGCATCCGCGAGCGGTTCGACACCGTCGACGTCAACGTGCTCGAACGCTACCGCGGCGAGCGACGGGAGCACCTGTGATGCAGGACCTCGTCGCCGCGTTGCCGCTCGCACCCGTCACGCTGGTGCTGCTGCTGCCGGCGCTGGCCGTGCCGGTGCTGGCGGGGCTGTCGAACTATCGCGTCAGCGCCGGCCTCAACATGCTGTTCTCCGGCCTCACGTTCGTGGCCGGCCTGCTGATGCTCGCCGCGCCGCGCTCGCGCAGCGACTTCATCATCGTCGACGACTTCAACATCTTCCTGGTGGTGCTCACCACCTTCATCGGCTTCTCCACCAGCGTCTACAGCGCCAGCTATATCGGCCACGAGCTGGAGACCGGGCGGCTGACGCCGACCTTCCTGCGCTTCTACCACGCCATGTACCAGGCCATGATGGGCGCCATGAATGTCGCGCTCGTCTCCAACAATATCGGGCTGATGTGGGTGGGCCTCGAGGTCGCGACGCTGGCGACCGTCATGATGGTCGGCATCTATCGCACGCCCGAGGCCATCGAGGCGGCGTGGAAATACTTCATCCTGGGCAGCGTCGGCATCGGCCTCGCCTTCTTCGGCACCATCCTGATCTACATGGTGTCGTCGAACGTGATCGGCGGCGGCATCCCGGCGATGGCCTGGGACGAGATCGTCCGCCATGCCGACCGGCTCGACCCCAAGCTGCTGTCGCTCGCCTTCGTGTTCCTTTTGGTCGGCTACGGCACCAAGGTCGGGCTGGCGCCGTTCCACGCCTGGCTGCCCGACGCCCATGCCGAGGGACCGACGCCGATCTCGGCGGTGCTGTCCGGGCTGCTCCTCAATGTCGCGCTCTACGCGCTGCTGCGCTTCAAGATGGTGGTGGCCGGCAATCCGGCGGCCATCAATGTCGGTGCCATCCTGATGACGCTCGGGCTGATCAGCCTGTTGTTCGCGGCCTTCATGCTTTACGGCCGGCGCGACATCAAGCGGCTGTTCGCCTACTCGTCGATCGAGCACATGGGCATCGCCACCTTCGCGTTCGGCCTCGGCGGGCCGCTGGCGAACTTCGCCGGCCTGCTGCACATGACCATGCACTCGCTGGTCAAGTCGGCGATCTTCTTCGCGGTCGGCCATGTCGCCCAGGCCAAGGGCACGCAGCGGCTCGCCGACATCAGCGGTCTGTCGACGACCCATCCGCTGCTCGCGGTCGGCTTCGCGCTCGGCGTCATCGCCATCGTCGGCCTGCCGCCCTTCGGCGTGTTCATGAGCGAGTTCCTGCTGGTGTCGACCGCCTTCGCGCGTCAGCCCATCCTCACCGTGCTGCTGGTCGCCGGCATCATCCTGGCGCTCGGCGCACTGCTGCTGCGGCTGCAGCAGGCGATCTTCGGCGAGCCGCATGGGAAGGCCGATCCGGTGAAGGCGTCCTACTTGCCGCTGTTCGTCCATCTGCTGCTGGCGCTGGTCGCCGGCCTGTGGCTGCCGGACGCACTGGTGCGCTGGTTCCGCAGCGTCGCGGCGCTGCTCGGGTGATCGCGATGCACGAGGACAGCATCTCCGCACTCTTGGCCGACGCTCTCGCCGTGGTGCCGCTGCGCCCGTGGCCGCGCTACGAGCTCGCGACGGCGGCCTTCGACGCCGTCGCCCGGGCGGTCGGCGACGGCGAGCGCGAGATGCTCGCTCTGTGGGCCGAGTCCGGCATGGTCCACATGGCGATCCGCCCGATCGGCGAGACCCCTTGCGTGGTGTCCACCGCCGTGATCGAGGGACGCTTTCCCTCGGTCGGGCGCTGGCACGCGCCGGCGATCCGGCTCGAGCGGGCGATCCACGATCTCTACGGCTACGTCCCCGAGGGCGCGCCGGACGAGCGGCCTTGGCTCGACCACGGCGCCTGGGACCGCAGCGGCCCGCTCGGCACCCGCGGCGAGGCGGTGCCGCGCGACCCCGCCGACTATCCGATGCTGCCGGTGACGGGCGAGGGGCTGCACCAGATCCCGGTCGGCCCCGTCCATGCCGGCATCATCGAGCCCGGCCATTTCCGCTTCACGGCGAACGGCGAGACGGTGGCGCGGCTGGAGGAGCGGCTCGGCTACGTCCACAAGGGCATCGACGCGCTCACCACCAATGCGCCGATCGATCGCGCCGGCAAGGTGGTGGCGCGCGTGTCCGGCGACTCGACCGTGGCGGCGAGCTTCGCTTTCGCCCGTGCCGTCGAGGCGGCGCTCGGCCTCGACGTGCCGCCGCGCGCCAGCGCGATCCGCGGCGTGATGGCCGAGCTCGAGCGATTGGCGAATCATTTCGGCGACATCGGTGCGATCTGCAACGACGCCGCCTTCGCCATCGTGCTCGCCCATTGCGGCATCTTCCGCGAGCGCATCCTCGCCGTGTCGGCGGCCGTGTTCGCCCACCGGCTGATGATGGACACCATCGTGCCGGGCGGCGTCACCACCAACATCACCACGGAGGGCGCCCGGCTGATCGGGGCGGCGCTCGACGAGGTGGCGCCGGCCTTCGCCGAGATCGTCCGCCTCTACGAGGACACGCCGTCGATCCAGGACCGCACCTGCGGCACCGGCCACCTCCCCGCCGACCTTGCGGTGCGGTTCGCCGCCGGCGGCCCGGTCGGCCGCGCTTCGGCGCGCGACTTCGACGCCCGCCGCGACCTCGCTTATGCGCCTTACGAGGGACTTCCCTTCGACGTGCCGGTGCTCACGACCGGCGATGTCGATGCCCGCGTGCAGGTGCGCATCCGCGAGGTGGCGGCGTCGATGGACCTGATCCGCATGCTGCTGGCGATGCTGCCGGAGGGGCCGACCCTGGTGCCGGTGCCGGACGCCGCTGGCCCCTGCGAGGGCGTGGCCGTCACCGAGGCGTTCCGCGGCGACCTCCTGGTGTGGCTGCGGCTCCTCCCGGGCGGCAAGGTCGCGCGCTGCCATGTGCGCGACGCGTCCTGGTTCCAGTGGCCGCTGCTGGAGGCCGCGATCGAGGGCAACATCGTCGCCGACTTCCCGCTCTGCAACAAGTCGTTCAACTGCTCCTACTCGGGACACGACCTGTGAGACGCGGGCGCTACTTTCCACTCGTCCCCGCGAAGGCGGGGACCCAGGGGCCACGCGACGTGCGGCTCTGGATTCCCGCTTTCGCGGGAATGAGCGGAGGCCAGGGCCGGCGGTTCGAAACGAACGCGAACGACGGGACTTCGCTCCGATGCGCACCCTGATCCTCAAGTCGCTGTTCGCCAAGCCCGTCACCATCCCGGCGCCGGACCCGTCAGCCGCCGCCCTGGAGGAGGTCGGCCGCGCCCTGGAGGCGCGGGTGCGCCGGCTCTACGGCCGCTCGCTCGCCATCCGCGAGGTGGACGCCGGCTCCTGCAATGGGTGCGAGCTGGAGATCCACGCCCTCAACAACGCCGTCTACGACTGCGAGCGCTTCGGCCTGCGCTTCGTCGCCTCGCCGCGCCATGCCGACGTGCTGATGGTGACGGGACCGGTCACCCGCAACATGAAGGTCGCGCTGGAGCGCACCTATGCGGCGACCCCCGATCCCAAATGGGTCGTCGCGGTCGGCGACTGCGGCTGTGGCTGCGGGGTGTTCGGCGAGAGCTATGCCGTGGTCGGCGCGGTCGACAAGGTGATCCCGGTCGACCTGTCGCTGCGCGGTTGTCCACCGCGGCCGCTCGATCTGCTGCAGGGGCTGATCGCCCTGGTCGACAAGACGACCGCTCGCCAAAGATCCGCGGGTTGATCCCTCGCGCCCCCGGGGCCGGCCCTCTGCGGGCCGTGCGAGGCGCGCGGCCGGTTGCCTTTTATCGGCTATACTACTGATAGACTCCGACGACCGTCTTCAGTGACTCTCCCACTGCCGATTTTTTGCAGAATTTATTCCGCGGTGGGGTTTCTTCATGTCGACCATGACGATGCATATCGAGGCGGGGACTCCGGTTCGCGCCCGCAAAGCGTTCTACCACACGCTCTATGTTCAGGTGCTGTTTGCGATCGTCGTCGGCGGCCTGCTCGGCTGGCTGGCGCCCGATATCGCCACCAATGATTGGATCAAGGCGCTCGGCGACGGCTTCATCAAGCTGATCAAGATGGTGATCGGCCCGATCATCTTCTGCACCGTCGTCTCGGGCATCGCCCATATCCAGGACGCCAAGAAGGTCGGCCGGGTCGGCGTCAAGGCGCTCCTCTATTTCGAGGTGGTGTCGACCTTCGCGCTGGTGATCGGCCTCGTCGTCGGCAACCTGTTTCCGGTCGGCCACGGCATCGGGGCGCAGGCCAATGCCCAGGCGGTCGCGAAGTTCGCCCAGCAGGCGAGCGAGCACAAGACCGTCGACTTCGTGCTCGGCATCATCCCGGACAGCGTGGTCGGCGCGTTCGCCAAGGGCGACATCCTGCAGATCCTGCTGTTCTCGATCCTGTTCGGCTTCGCCTTGATGCTGCTGGGCGAGCGCGGGCACGGCGTGCGCACCTTGATCGACGATCTCGCCCAGGGCGTGTTCGGCGTCATCGGCATCGTCATGAAGGCGGCGCCGTTCGGTGCCTTCGGAGCCATGGCCTACACGATCGGCAAGTTCGGTCCGTCGGCGCTCGGCAACCTCGCCGGCCTGGTCGGGCTGTTCTATCTGACGGCCGCGCTGTTCGTCTTCGTCGTGCTCGGCACCATCGCCCGGGTCGTCGGCTTCAACATCTTCAGGTTCCTCGCCTACATCAAGGACGAGCTGCTGATCGTGCTCGGCACCTCGTCGTCGGAGAGCGCGCTGCCGCAGCTCATGCGCAAGCTGGAGGCGCTGGGGTGCTCGAAGTCGGTGGTGGGCCTGGTCGTGCCGACCGGCTACTCGTTCAATCTGGACGGCACCAACATCTACATGACGCTGGCCACCCTGTTCATCGCCCAGGCGATGGGAGTCCATCTCGATTTCGGCCAGCAGATGACCATCCTGATCGTCGCGATGCTGACCTCGAAGGGGGCGAGCGGCGTCACCGGGGCGGGCTTCATCACGCTGGCCGCCACCCTGACGGTCGTCAATCCGGCGCTCGTTCCCGGCATGGCGATCGTCTTCTCGATCGACAAGTTCATGAGCGAGTGCCGCGCCCTGACCAACCTCACCGGCAACGGCGTCGCCTGCATCGTGGTGTCGTGGTGGGAAGGCGAGCTCGACCGGACCAAGCTCGAGGAGGCCATGTCGGGCAAGGCCGCCGTCGTCCCGCACAGCGCCGAGGCCTCCGCTCGCGCGGCGGCATGAGCCGGGATTGCGCCGGGCTCGACGCGGCGCCGGATCGCGAGGCCCCGGCCGGCGACATGCCGGAGGGGATCGCGCAGGTCCCGGTCCGCAAGGACCCGGCCTGGCGGCGGGCAGGCGGGCACGTCCAAAAAAGAGAACCGGCCGCGTGGCGGCCGGTTCTCGACGGCCCGGATGACCGGGCGAGGGAAAGCGACGGCGGTTAGCTGATCGTCACCAGCGGCTGGTCGGCGTCGACCGCGTCGCCCTGCTTGACGTGGATGCCGGTGATCTTGCCCGCCTTGTGGGCGCCGATCACGGTCTTCATCTTCATCGCCTCGAGCACGACGACCTGGTCGTCGATGTCGACGGTGTCGCCGATATTGACGCTGATCTCGAGAACGACGCCGGCGAGCGGCGCCAGCCGGTCATCCGGGCCGCCGCTCGGGGCGGCCGACGGGCCGCCGGACGACGCTGCCGGGGCATCAGGGGCAGGAGCGGGAGCCGCAGGCGCGGCGGCAGGAGCCGGGGCCGCCGGGGCGGGCCGCGGCGCGGCGACTGGCGCATAGGCGACGGGCGCCGGAATCGGTGCTGGCGCGTAGGCGCCCCCCAGGTCCGTCACGTCCTCGACGACGACGTCGAAAGCTCGGCCGTCGACTGTGATCCGCAGGTGTCTCATCATGATAGGTCTCGTTCCCCGAACGGCGCGATGTCAGTGGTTGGGTTTGTATGGCGCGTGCGACGTATGGTGCCGCGTCCGCATCTCGGCGGTCCAGCCGGAGCCGGGCCGCGCCTCGCCGATGTAGACGACGCGATGCGCACCGAACGCCGCCGCTGCGATGGCGGCGATGACCGCGAGGTCGTCGGTACCGACACCCGGTCCGAGAACCGGGCGGCCGGCCGGCGCCGCGGCCGGCAGGCTCGCTGCGGCCGGGACCGAAACGGCCTGCTCGGGCGAGCGGCGCGTCATGATCCTGACCGTGATGATGGCCGTCAGGGCCGCCACCACGGCGCTCACCAGGAACGAGCCGTAGAGCTGGAGGAGGACGCCCCCGAGCATCTCCTGAGTCATGTCCGAAGGACTCCGTTTGTCTGAGGCATGGCGATCAGAGCGGGATCAGGCCGTGCTTCTTGGCCGGACGCAGCTCGCGCTTGGTGAGCAGCTTGCGAAGCGACAGCGAGACGGTGGCGCGGGTCATCTCCGGCTCGATGACGTCGGTGATGTAGCCCTTGGAGGCCGCCAGATAGGGCGAGGCGAACTCGTTGCGGTACTGCTCGACGAACTCCTTGCGCTTGGCCTTCTTGGCGCCGGCGTCGTCGATCGCCTTCAGCTCCTTGCTGTACAGGATGTTGACGGCGCCTTCGCCGCCCATCACGGCGATCTGGGCGGTCGGCCAGGCGAACACCACGTCGGCGCCCATCTCCTGGCTGCACATCGCGAGATAGGAGCCGCCATAGGCCTTGCGGGTGACGATGGTGATCTTCGGCACCGTCGCGGAGGAGTAGGCGAACAGCATCTTGGCGCCGTGCCGGATGATGCCGCCGCGCTCCTGGTCGATGCCGGGCAGGAAGCCGGGCACGTCGACGAAGGTGACGATCGGGATGTTGAAGGCGTTGCAGAAGCGGATGAACCGCGCGCCCTTGTCGGAGGAGTCGATGTCGAGGCAGCCGGCCTTCTCCATCGAGTTGTTGGCGATGATGCCGACGATCACGCCCTGGACCCGGCCGAAGCCGACGATCATGTTCTTGGCGAACTGCGCGTGGATCTCGAGCAGGTCGCCGCCGTCGAGGACGCGCCGCACGATCGCGTGCATGTCCATCGGATCGGAGGCGTCGGAGCGCACCAGCGCGTCCATCCCCGGATCGGGTTCGAGGTCGAGCTCCGGGGTCGGATCGTGCGGCGGGTCCTCGGTGTTGTTGCTCGGGAAGAACGACAGCAGCTTGCGCGTCAGCTCGACGGCGTGGCGGTCGTCGTCGGCGAGCAGGTGGACGTTGCCGCTCACCGAAGCATGCATCTCGGCGCCGCCGACCTCGTCCATGCTCACGTCACGGCCCGACACCGCCTTGATGACCTGCGGGCCGGTGATGAACATTTGGGCGTTCTGCCGCGTCATGATGATGAAGTCCATCAGCGCGGGAGAGTAGGAGGCGCCGCCGGCGCACGGGCCGGCGATGATGGCGATCTGCGGCACCACGCCGGAGAGCACGACGTTACGATAGAACACCTCGCCGTAGCCGGAGAGCGCGTCGATGCCCTCCTGGATGCGGGCGCCGCCCGAATCCTTGAAGCCGACCAGCGGCACGCCGTTCTTCTCGGCGTAGTCCATCGCCCACACGATCTTGTGGCCATGCATCTTGCCGAGCGTGCCGCCGACCACCGTGAAGTCCTGGCTGAAGGCGGCGATCTGGCGCCTGCCCACATAGCCGGTGCCGACCACGACGCCGTCGGCGGGGATGTCGACTTCCGACATGCCGAACGCCGTGCAGCCGTGCCGCGCATGCGCGCCGTATTCCTGGAAAGTCCCGTCCTGGATCAACGCGGCGATACGCTCGCGCGCCGTCATCAGACCCTTGCTGTGCCGATCCGCCGCCTTCTTCGCGCCGCCGGCAGCAAGAATCTTGTCGCGCTTTTTCTTGAGTGTGGACCGTAGTTCCTCGTCGAGCGGCATGCTCGCCCCCTTGTCCAACGATACCTGATGGATGACGGCGCCCCGTGCTCGTCCACCGGAATCAGTCGCAGCCCTCGGTCAAATCACCCCGCGGCCGCGGTCGAGGCGACTACACCATAAGCGCAGGCCTACGTCGAATCCTCAGGCCCTCGCGGCAGTTATGCACTGGCGCCATATAGTGCTGACGAATCAATAAGCAGTGATCCGTAGGCAGCTCCAGCGCGCAGCCGCTATACCTCCACGGCACGGATTGCCCGCCATACTTTCTCGGGCGTGGCCGGCATCGCGACCGGCCCGGCGCCGATCCGCGCGAGCGCGTCGTTGACGGCGCTGGCGACCGCCGACAGCGCCCCCACCGTGCCGGACTCGCCGGCGCCCTTGACGCCGAGCGGATTGGTGGTGGTCGGCACCTCGTTCTCGCCGAGCACGAACGGCGGGAAGTCGCCGGCGCGCGGCATGCAGTAGTCGGTGAATGACCCGGTCAGGAGCTGGCCGCTCGAGTCGTGGACGACGCTTTCCATCAGGGCCTGCCCGGTGCCCTGTGCGATGCCGCCGTGGATCTGGCCCTCGACCAGCAGCGGATTGATCATGTGGCCGACATCGTCGACCGCCGCATAGCGGACCAGCGTGACGACGCCGGTTTCCGGATCGATCTCGACCTCGCCGACATGGCAGCCGTTCGGATAGGTGCGCACGCCGCCGTCCGACGTGAACGCCTCGAACAGGCCGGGCTCGAGGCCCTTCGGGATCCGCGCCGGCGCGAACGCGGCGCGCGCCACCTCGGCCAGCATGATGCCGCGGTCGGTGCCGACGACGGTGAAACGGCCGTCGGCGAAGACGAGATCGGCCGCGTCCGCCTCCAGCATCGCGGCGGCGATGAGCCGCGCCTTGGCGATGATCTTGTCGGCGGCGGCGACGATCGCGCTGCCCGCCGTCACGGTCGAGCGCGACCCGAACGTGCCGGTGCCGATGTCGACCTGGTCGGTGTCGCCGTAGCGGAAGGCGATCTGCTCCGGCGGCAGGCCGAGCCGGTCGGCGGCGATCTGGCGGAAGGTCGTCTGGTGGCCCTGGCCGTGGTCGTGGGTGCCGACCGACACGGTGACGGACCCGCTCGGGTCGAAGCGGATGTCGGCATGCTCGATCAGCCCGCCATTCGACGCCTCGACCGTGCTCGACACGCCGATTCCGCGCAGCTTTCCGCGCGACCGCGACTCCGCCAGCCGGGCCACGAAGCCGGTCGCGTCGGCGAGCACCAACGCGTCCGAGATGTTCTTGCCGAAGTCGCCGCAGTCGTAGGTGTAGACCAACGCGGTCTTGAACGGCATCGCGGCCGCCGGAATCGTGTTGCGGCGGCGCAGCTCCACCGGGTCGATGCCGAGCTCGCGGGCGGCGGCATCCACCATGGTCTCGATCATATAGGCCGCTTCCGGCCGGCCGGCGCCCCGATAGGGGCCTGTCATCATGGTGTTGCTGAACACGCCCGTGACCTCGACCCGCATGGCCGGGATCGCATAGGTGCCGGTCAGCACGCCGAGATTGTTGACCAGCGGCCCGGCGGTGCGGTCGGTCGTGTAATAGGCGCCGAGATTGGCGAAGGTCTTGACCCGCAACGCCAGAAATTTTCCCTCCGGGTCGAGCGCCAGCTCGGCGTCGCTGATGTTGTCGCGGTGGTGCTCGTCGGACAGGAAGCTTTCGCCGCGCTCGGCGGTCCAGCGCACCGGCCGGCCGGTGAGCCGCGCCGCCAGGCAGGCGAGGGCGTATTCGGGGGCGGCCTGGCCGCGCACCCCGAAGCCGCCGCCGACATTGTCGGAGACGACCCGCACCCGCGCCTCCGGCACCCCCAGGATCTCGCCCGCCAGGATGCGCCGCAGGGTGTGGGGTCCCTGCGAGGTGCAGCGCAGCGTATAGCGGCCGCCGCGGGGATCGTAGTCGGCGAGGCAGCCGCGCGGCTCGATCGGGTTGCCGGCGACGCGGCTGATGGCCAGGCGGCGGCGGACCACACGGGCAGCCCCGGCAATGGCGCGCTCGGTCGCGGCGGCATCGCCGAGCGCGTGCAGGAACACGTCGTTCTCCGGGCAGCCGGCATGCACGGCCGGGGCGCCGGGCGCGATCGCCTCGGCGAGGCCCGGCACCGCCGGCAGTGCGGCATAGTCGACCGCGATCGCCTCGGCGGCGTCCTTGGCGGCATTCACGGTCTCGGCCACCACGAAGGCGACCGCCTCCCCCACATGGCGGACCCGGTCGGTCGCCAGCATCGGCTGCGGGGTGACGAAGGCGGGTGTCCCGTCCCGGCGCGACCGCCTCGTGTGCGGGACCTGGGTGCCGAGCGCCGCGACCGCGGCGTCCCGCCCGGTCAGCACCAGCACGACGCCCGGCATGCTCCGCGCGGTCTCGGCGTCGATCGAGACGATGTCGGCATGGGCGTGGGGCGAGCGCAGCACGATGGCGCGCAGCTCGCCCGGCAGGGCGACGTCACCCACATACCGGCCCTGGCCGCGCAGCAGATAGGGGTCCTCCTCGCGCGGCACCGGCTGGCCAATTCCGAACTCGCCCATGTGAAACCCATCCCGTTCTTCTTTTTTCGCTTTCGGCTCGCCCCGGGTCTGCCGGGGGCGCCGGGCGGAGGGCTGTTATGCCGTGCCGGCAGGGTGGCGCAAGCCGTCCCGGGTTGCGGTCGGGGAATCGGCGTTGCTGTGGTAGCGTCCGCCAGCCGTACCGCGGGAGGCCACAGTGTGGCGAGGGCCTTTACGGAGCGGCCAGAGGGGCAAGTTCCATTGTATTGCCCGCGAGGGTCGTCGAACCGGGGGGCTGGCTAGACCCACCATGGCGTCATGACACTAATTTCGGCTGGCCAGCGGCCCCGGAGTGTTGCAAATCAGCCGCACTCGATCCGCATCCACAAGGATGGGTCGATCCATGCCCTTCGTCTTTGAACCCGTGTCATTTCCAACGCGACTACCCTCACGAGCCGACCGTTGAATGCCGATCCCGCGAATTCGGACATCGACCTGATCAATCGGATCGCCAATGGCGATCGGCTCGCCATGCAGGTGCTGTTCTCCCGGCACCACGTCCGCGTCTATCGCTTCGTCTTGCGGATCGTGGGCCACCAGTCGGCCGCGGAGGACTTGATCAGCGAGGTGTTTCTCGACGTGTGGCGCCAGGCTGGCCGGTTCGAAGGTCGCAGCGCCGTGTCGACATGGCTTCTCGCGATCGCGAGGTTCAAGGCGTTGTCGGCGATCCGTCGCAAGAGTGACGATTCGCTGGACGACGAGGCGGCAGCGGCGATCGAGGACCCGTCCGACGATCCCGAAACCGCGGTGCAGAAGAAGGACAAGGGTGCGGTCTTGCGGAAGTGCCTGCAGTCGCTGTCCCCCGAGCATCGGGAGATCGTCGATCTCGTCTACTACCACGAGCGGTCGGTGGAGGAGGTGGCGAGCATCGTCGGCATCCCGGAGAACACCGTGAAGACGCGCATGTTCTATGCGCGCAAGAGACTGGGTGAGCTGCTGAAGGCGGCCGGGGTCGAGCGAGGTTGGCCATGATGACGACGGACAAAAGAGGTCTCGACCGCGCTGCCCTCGAAGAGATGCTGCCGTGGCACGCCGCCGGGACGTTGAGCCGGGACGAGGCCGAGGCGGTGGAGCAGGCGCTGGCCCGCGACCCGGAGCTCGCCCGCCGCTACGAGCTGGTCCGCGAGGAGCTGTCCGAGACGATCCACCTCAACGAGAGCCTGGGCGCTCCCTCGGCCCGGGCCATGGACCGGGTGTTCGCCACCATCGCGGCCGAGGGCGGGCTCCAACGGGCGCGACCGACCGTATCCCTCACCCGCCGGCTCGCCGGCTTTTTCGAGATGCTGTCGCCCCGTACCGTCGCCTGGGCCGGTGCCGCGGCCGCGCTGGTGATCGTCGTCCAGGCCGGCCTGATCGCCGGTCTGACGGTCGGCGATCGCAGCGGCGGGACCGTCGAGATGGCCTCCTACGAGGAACCGGCCGACGCGGCTGCGCTTGCGACCTTCGCGCTCGTCCGCTTCGTGCCGCAGTCGAGCGCCGCCGACATTGCGCGGGTGCTCGAGGCCCATCGCGCCGCCATCGTCGACGGGCCGAAGCCGGGGGGGCTCTACCGGGTCCGCATCGCCGACCGGGTGCTGCCCGACGATGAGCTCGGGCGTGTTCTCGGCGCCCTGCAGGCCGAGAGCGCCGTGGTCGGCTTCATCGCCAAGGCACAGTAAAGGCCGGTGCCGTAAACGCCGCGCCGATTCCGCGACGGCGATTCGTCTTGCAATTGCGAGCAGGTTTTGCGGCAGCTTCACCGCAGCTCGCCGGTGTTGTCTCGGTGCATTCTCGCGCACGCAAAGGTTTTGCGGGGCTGCAGCGCAGTCCTGCGTTGATCATCGCAATGCTGTGGAAAATACTATCGCGCCCGACAATGGTATTGCCTTAATGTCGCCTTCGTGGCGCGTACCGATTCGGTCGCCTTCCTGTACGCGTATCCCAGCATCCAGGATCATCCGAGAACGGGCGGCCCCCATGCCCTCCTTGATTCCGCGCGGTATCCCGGCGTCCACGAGCCGTAAAGGCCTGATGCTCGCCGAACGGCGCCGCGCCCATTTCGTCGAGCTGTACAAGACCGGCCGGTGGAAACGCTACTTCACCGAGCACGAGTTCCTGGCCCGGATGCGCGAGGCGGTCCGCGAGGTGGACCAGTGGACAGCGGCGGCGGCGCTGTGGGACGAACCCGCCGCGACCCCGGCCGACGCCGGCGTGGAGCGCATCATCCCGCATGACATCCGCATTGATCCGCTGCGCGGCGATCAGTCAGCCGATGATCCGCTGACCGTCGCGGGCGGCGCGACCGACATGGCCGACCATGTCGCAATCGACGTTCTGCCCCAACCGCTCGCCGTGACCCGCGATCAGTCGGTCGACGCCTGCGAGTCGTTGTCGTAGCGGATCGGCTCCAGCCAGGCTTCTGTCTTCCACCACACGTGCTCGAGCCCGCACAACGGACAGCGCGACAGGATCAGCGTGTCGGGCAGTCCCGCGAAGGTGGATTCCTCTACTTCGATGCCCGTCGAGACAGATTGCCCACGATAGGGGCACCTGATCATGACGATCTTCACGTCAACCCCCGCCGCGCCGACGAAATTCAATTCGTTCTCGAAAAGGCCTTCGTCGGGTTCGAACGACCGCCGCCTTCCGGGTCCTTCTGGCAGAGTATTGCGTGCGGGAGTGTGGCGAGGCGGCTTCGGGGGATTACTTAGTCGCCGACCTCACATCACAAGTGGCCCGCCGCGATTGCCGTCGGCACGGGGCCGAGTCCGATCCGGCCGTAGCCCGGCAGCTTGACGGCGGGCCGCCGCAGATCGAGCCCGACCACGAGCCCGAGCAGGTTCACCTCGAGGCCTTCGACCCAGCCGGCCTTGACGCCGAGCACGCCGAAGACGCTCGCCTCGACGCCGGTGCCGCTGTCGCTCGCGCCCACATAGGCGCCGGGCCGGAAGTCGCGGCCGATCGCGTTCGCCGGCAGCGCCGCCCCGAGCTCGGGCACCGCCCGCAGAACGCCCGCCACGAAGGTGTTGCTGTTCGGTCCGGGCCATACCCGGTAGTCGCCCGCATTGGCGTATCGATAGCCGCGGATCGCGTCCGTGATTCTCGGGATCAGGGCTTCGGCGGCCTCGCCGGAGACGTCGGCGACGACGGTCGGCGGGTTGCCGTACCAGCGGCCGTCCGGCTCCCAGCCATTGAGCCGCACCGGATTACCCCAGCCGACCACGTCGAAGCGCGACCAGCCCCGCGCATCCTTCGCCTTCAGCACGATCCAGCTATGCACCGAGACGACGCCCTTCCACCCGCCGGTGCGGCCGGACAGCACGAGCACGCGCGCGTCGGGATGCGCGGCCGGCGCCGGCAGGCTGCCGACGCTCGACCAGTCGGCGTCGCGCCAGCTCCGTGGCGCCGTGTCGCCCGCATAGAGCGCGGCCCGCACGGCGATCGGCAACAGGAACAGGGCGAGAGCGGCGAGAATCATGAGGGTGCGTCGGGAGCGGCGCGGACGCGGGGTTTGCGGGAGGGGGTCGGTCGAGGGCGTCATGGCGCGCCATCATACATGGGATCGCGAGCGCAAGAATGCAGCATGCGCGAAAACGCCCGGGGCAGGGCCCCGGGCGCTCTCACGGAATCGTGTCGTGATCAGGAGTGGCGGCTCAGCCAGGTGTCCACGTCTTTCTTCACCTGGTCGCGGGTGTAGCCGTAGCGGTCCTGCAGCTTGCCCTCGAGCTGGTCGCGTCGACCGTCGATCACGGTGAGGTCGTCGTCGGTCAGCTTGCCCCACTGCTCCTTGACCTTGCCCTGCACCTGCTTCCAGTTTCCTTCGATGCGATCCCAGTTCATGCGCTGCCTCCGTTGTCGCTGATGCCGGGACAACCCGGGCGAGCCGGAGGTGTTCCGCATGCCGGCGCGGCGAAACGCCGGTCCTCGCGCCTCTTGATCTTGCAGAGCCGCGACCTAACGGAGGGATGCGGTGGCGGCGACGAGAAGCTGCTCGATCGCGGCGACGAACCGCGCGCGCCGCTGCGCGACGTGACAACGGCGTGAGATCGGCGGCGTGCCGGTTCGTCCGAGCCGATGCAGCGGCGGCACATGCACGAAGACGACGTGCCGCGGCCCGTGCGGCTGCGCCGCGGCCTCGAGCGCGCGCCAATAGGCGTAGTTGCACAGATAGCCGCCGGCATTTTTGGACAGCGCCGCGTCGATCCCGGCCGACCGCAGCGCGGCGCGGAGTGCAGCCTCCGGGAACATGCCGCGTGAGAAGAACGAGACGCCGGGCGCGATCGTCTGGCGCGCAGGGCGCGCACCGCCCGCATCCGGGAACAGCACCGACACGCGGTTGCGGGCGGTGAGCTCGAGGCGCATGCGGTCGGCCCGGGTCGCCACGCCGAGCAGCACGATCGCATCGGGCTTTTCACGCGCGAGCAGTGCGGGCAGATCGCGATCGACCGCGGCGTAGCGCGTTTCGAACACATGGCCGACGAGGCGGACGCCGGCGAGGGTCGGGCGGCGCCGCCGCAGAAGCTGCGCCACGATCGCCTCGGTCGGATTGAACGGTGCGCCGGGGAACCGCCCGAACCCGGTGACCAGGATGGTGGTCATCGTGCGGAGCCCCGGCAGTTCGTCATGCCCCGCGCAGGCGGGGCATCCAGTAAGCCCGGTGACGGTGAGGATACTCGCCGGCCTCGGTGGTCACGGGATCGCCCGCCTTCGCGGGCGATGACGCCGGAGAGTCTGGTCGTGCTTTGCGCCGGCCCGACCATGACGACGAAGAACCATCACCAGCCGAGCGCGGCAAAAATCTGGTCGACCGCGACGGCCGGCGACAGGCGCCCGTCGGCGACGTCGGCCTCGATCTTCGGCAGCTTTGCCGTGAGCGTGGGGTCGGAGGCGATGCGGGCGTGCACGCGGTCCTCGACCATCGCCCACATCCACTTGACCTGCTGCTCGCGGCGGCGCTCTGCCAGCTCGCCGCTCTTGGTCATGGTCTCGCGGTGCTCGACGACCTTGGACCACACGGCCGCCAGGCCGTCTCCCGTGTAGGCCGAGTAGGTGACGACCGGCACCTGCCAGTTCGGCGAGCGGGGGGAGAGGATATGCAGCGCAGCCCGGTACTCGGCCGCTGCGGCGCGGGCGCGGACGAGATTGTCGCCGTCGGCCTTGTTGACCGCGATCATGTCGGCGAGCTCGACCAGGCCCTTCTTGATGCCCTGCAGCTCGTCGCCGGCGCCGGGCAGCATCAAGGCGAGAAAGAAGTCCGTCATGTCGGCGACCGCGGTCTCCGACTGGCCGATGCCGACCGTCTCGACCAGCATCACGTCGTAGCCGGCCGCCTCGCAGATCAGCATGGTCTCGCGCGTCTTCGCCGCGACGCCGCCGAGCGTGCCGGCCGCGGGCGACGGGCGGATGAAGGCGTTCGGGTCGGCGGCGAGTTGCGCCATGCGGGTCTTGTCGCCGAGGATCGAGCCGCCGGTGCGGGCCGAGGAGGGGTCGACGGCGAGCACCGCGACCTTGTGGCCCTGTGCGGTGAGATAGGAGCCGAGCGCGTCGATGGTGGTCGACTTGCCGACCCCGGGTGCGCCCGTGATGCCGACCCGCACGGCCTTGCCGGTCGCCGGCAGCAGCTCCTGCACCAGGGTGCGGGCAGCAAGCTGGTGGTCGGGCCGCTTCGATTCGGCGAGCGTGATGGCGCGGGCGAGCAAAGCCCGTTCGCCGGCCCGGACGCCGGCGACGAGGCGGTTGATGTCGGAAGCCGACGGGACGTGGGTGGGGCGCGGATTCATGATGGCCCTGTGTAGAGCAGGAACGGCTCGAGAGGAACGCCCGCGCGCTCGACCGGGCCATGCGCCGGCAGCCATGTCGGACGTCAGTTGTTCCGGTGTCCGAAATCAAACCTTGCCGAAGCCGCGGGCAACGGCGCTCCCGCGATCTCGCCGCGGCGCGGCCCAAAATCATGTTCACATGGTTAAACAATGGTTTACGCAGGTGGTTAACGAAGATTGAACTTTCCTCTCCCCACCCGCGACCAAACGGATAACATTGCGAAATATTCCGCGCGGAGGGGGACGCATGCGCTCCAGGACGATTCTGGCGACCTCGATTGTCGCGACCTCTTTCGCCCTGACGGTGCAGCTCGGGGCGGCACAGGCGGCCGACCTCGTCTGGGAGGTCGAGAGCCCGTTCCGCTTCTTCAAGCGCACCAGCGCCTTCGATCTGCACGAACGCGCCTACAAGGCGGTCCGCGGCACGCCGGAGGATCCGGTCCCCGGCAATATCGTCTGGCGCACCGAGCGCCGCCTCAACGATCCCGATTGCCGCGACTCCTCCAGCCCGCTGGCCTGCGCCAGCACGGCCGGCCGCGGCTACGAGCGCAGCCGGCTCGGCTGGGCCGCCCAGACCCTCGACCTCAACTGCTACGACCGCAACGCGCGGCCGCGCCGCTACCCGACCACCTGCGACCGCCAGTATTCCTGGGGCACGGCCAAGGAGGACTACATCCTCCCCGACGCCCACACCGTGATCGTGCGGCTCGCCCCCCAGCATGTCGCGACCGCGGTCGGCGAGTGCACCTGGACCTGGAAGCCGCGCCGCGCCGGCCCGCCCGGCGAGACGGTCCGCCAGGCCTGCGCCAACCCGTTCGTCATCAAGCGCGCACCTTATTCGACCAACCGCTCCGTTTCGGGCGTCTCCGTGTCGGTGCGGCTGCCGGACGGGCGCGAGCTCGCCGATCCCAACGTGATGGTCGAGGACGTGCTGGTGGTCGCCATGGGCGACTCGTTTGCGTCCGGCGAAAGCAACCCGGACCGCCCGGTGGTGTTCAGCGCCGCGCGCGAGATGGTCTACGACCCGGTCAACACCCGCGACGACGTCGCCACCCGCTCGATGCGGACGCCGAGCTACGGGGTCGCCTCGGCCCCCCAGGCCGTCAATCCGAAGTCGCTGCCCAAGCGCCTCCTCGAGGACGAGGAGAAGGGGCTGATGTACCGCCCGACCTCGGAGGAGTTCCTGGCCGCCTTCGACAAGCGCCGGGCCCAGTGGCTGTCGCCCGACTGCCACCGCTCCCAATACGGCTATCCGTTCCGCGTCGGTCTCCAGCTCGCATTGGAAAACCGCCACCGCGCCGTCAGCTTCGTCAGCGTCGCCTGCTCGGGCTCCGACACCGTCGAGGGTCTGTTCGGCACCCGTGAGCCGCGCGAGCAGGCCACCGGGCCGAACGCCCAGAAGTCCGTGGTGCCGCAGCTCGACCAGCTCACCGAGCTGATCTGCCGGCCCGGGGCGCCGCGCTCGCGCGACGCCACCTACACGCTGCCGAGCTACACGTTCGGCTCCACCAATATCGGCTCGCAGACCTTCACCAAGTTCTGGTGCCCGCCCGAGAGCCGCAAGCGCCCGATCGACCTGGTGCTGCTGTCGATCGGCGGCAACGATGTCGGCTTCGGCGCACTGGTCGCTTACGGCATCACCGAGAGCGCCGCCGACCTCGCGCCGATCGCCGGCCTGGTCGGCCGCCAGATCCGCTTCGAGCCGACCGTCGCGCGCACCTATCTCGAGGTGCTCGACCGCCGCATGAAGGCGCTCAAGGACGCGCTCACCGACGGCTTCGGGGTCGATCCCTCGACGGTGCTGCACAACGCCTACGAGCCGGTGCAGTTCGACGAGACCGGACAAGTCTGCGGCACGCAGCCGACCATCGGGCTCGACGTCCACCCCCGGCTGCAGTTCGGCCGCGCCCGCGTGCAGCAGGTGTCGGACTTCACCCGCGACCTGCAGGCCCGCCAGGAGTGCATCGCCGACGCCCGCAAGCGGCCCGGCTGCCCGCGGCTCGCCACCGGCAACGGCACCGGCTTCCGCTTCGTCACCGAGCACACGGCGATGTTCGCGCGGCGCGGCGTCTGCGCCCGCGATCCGCAGCGCGCGCTCGCCGACCAGATCAACATGATGATGCCGCGCCTGTCGGCCAACGTCGACGAGTTCCAGCCCTACTCGCCGGCGGCGGCGCTGCCCTATGGCCGGCGCTGGCGGCTGATCCACAGCCCGAACGACGCCTTCCTCACGGCCAACACCCACGCCGAGGGCATCTCGCCGTTCGACATCCTGCAGCCGGCCTATGCGGCGCTCTACTCGGGCGCCTTCCACCCGACCGCCGAGGGCCATGCCATCGTCGCCGACTCGGTGATCCGCCACGCCCGCGAGGTCGTCGACCACCGCGCCATCGTGGACGCACGGTAGGCTGCTCCGACGCTCCGACGCCGGCTCTTCTCAAGGATGTGAGAAGGGCCGTGCGTCCGATCTGCAGCCCCTCCGCAAGTGTTGACCGTATATCGACCAAGCCGCGCGAACGCGCGTTGTCGCACGCCCGTTCCCAGTGGTACGGTTTTAGGGTCGCACGCCAGAGACGTCGGGCGTTCGCGCCGAATCGCGGACGAACACGATCGTCATATTGCGGCCAACCGGGGAAGCGCCAAATGGACCACGGAGCGGGGCAGGAGAGCGTCGCCGACCAGTCGTTGGAGCGGCCGCTCGAAACCTGGGAGGAGCCGTTCGCCATGGCGCTGCGGGCGCGGCCCGACGACCGTGACGCCCTGGTCGGCTGGGGCTTTGCGCTCATCGAGCGGGCGGGGTTTTCGGATGATCCCGCCACGGCGGAGCGCATGCTGCGCGACGCGGAGCGCAAGTTCGCCGAGGCGGTGCGGCTCGCGCCGTCGCGCGCGGAGGCGCTCAACGGCTGGGGCATCGCGCTCGCCGAGCGGGCCGGGCGTGCCGCCGATCATGACGCGGCCGAGAGCCTGTGGCGCGCCGCCGAGGAAAAATTCTCCGACGCCCTGCGCGTCGCCCCCGACGAGGGCGAGGCGCTGGTCAACTGGGCGACCGCGCTGACCGAACGGGCCGGCCGCACCGCGGACGCCGCTTCGGCGCAGCGGCTGCTGCGCGAGGCCGACGTGAAGTTCGCCGCCGCCCAAAAGCTCGGCGCCGAGGGGCCGGAGGCGCTGGTCGACTGGGGCGTCGCGCTCTCGGCACTGGCGCGCCGCGCCGACGATGCCGCCGAGGCCGAGCGGCTGTGGGCCGTTGCGGGAGAGAAATACGCCGCCGCGCTGCGGCTCGCGCCTGGAAAAGTCGAGGCGCTGGTCGACTGGGCCAATGCGCTCGCCGACCGGGCCGAGCGGGCCGCCGATCCGGCCGCCGCGGTGCGGCTGTTCGACGAGGCGGAAGCCAAATACGCCGAGGCGCTGCGGCTGGTCCCGGACCAGTACGAGGCGCTGACCGATTGGGCCAATTCACTTGCCGAGCGGGCCGGCCGCGCCGCGGGCGGCGAGGCCGAGCGCCTCCTCGCCGCGGCGGAAGCGAAATACGCCGCCGCGCTGCGGCTGCGGCCGGACCGGCCGGAGGCGCTGATCAACGGCGCCGCGGCGTTGGTCGAGCGGGCCCGCCGGTCCTCCGATCTCGGCGCCGCCGAAAAGCTGTTCGCCCAGGCCGAGGCCAAATATGCGGCGGTGCTGCGGGTCTACCCGGCCTCGCATGAAGCGCTGTATAGCTGGGGCGCTGCCCTGACGGCACGGGCGCGGCTGGCGGCCGACCCGGCCGCGACCGAGCGGCTGCTCACCCAGGCCGAGGCCAGATACGCCGAGGCGGTGCGGCTTCGGCCCGACCGGCCGGAGGCGCTGATCAATTGGGGCACCGAGCTCGCCGAGCGGGCCGAGCGCACCACCGACCCCGCTGCGGCGCAGCGCCTGTTCGCCCAGGCCGACGAGAAATACGCGCAGGCGCTGGGCATCGACCCCACCCAGTACGACGCCCTGTGCGACCGCACCACGGCGCTGATGCGCTGGGCGCAGCGCGCCGACGGTGCCGAGGCGCACGACGCGCTGCTGCAGCGGGCCGAGGAAACCTGCCGGGCGGCGCTGCGCATCGTGCCGCACGAGACCTACAATCTCGCCTGCATCGCGGCGTTGCGTGGAAAGCCCGAGGACTGCCGCGCCGCGCTCGACATCGCCGAGGCGGCCGGCACGCTGCCGACGCCCGAGCACCTCGCGGCCGACGACGACCTCGCCGCGGTCCGCGCCGAGTCCTGGTTCGCCGACCTTCTGGCCCGCCGCCGGCCGAAGTCGGCCCACTGACGGGCGCCGTTCGGCGGCTCGCGGCCGGCAGTGCCCCAGCCTATATTGAGGCAGCCAACGAGGGCTCGCCCATGACCGTCGCCGTCACCCGTGGTGCCGAAGGCTTCCCCCGCCGCGCCTTCACGGTCGACGACATCCGCCGGATGATCGATATCGGCCTGATCGGCCCGGAGGAGAGCTTCGAGCTGATCGAGGGGGAGATCGTGCCGATGCAGTCGAAGAGCGTCGCCCACGACAAGGTGAAGAACGCGCTCAACCTCGCCCTCGCGCGGGCGGTAGGGCCGGGACTTTATGTCGGTGTCGAGTCGACGGTCCAACTCGCCCGCGACATCCTGGTCGAGCCCGATCTCGCCGTCATCGCGCAGTCCGTCTACGACGCCGACCCGAAGAGCTTCGCCCAGCCGCGCGCCGAGGACGTGCTGCTGCTGATCGAGATCGCCGTCACCAGCATGGCCTATGATCGCAAGGTCAAGGCGCGGCTCTATGCCCGCCACGGCATCCGCGAGTACTGGGTGATCGACGCGACCGAGCGGGTCACCGTCGTGCACACCGGCCCGGCTGGCGAGGGCTGGTCGTCGATCGTGTCGCACCAGGCTGACGAGGCGCTGACCTGCGACGCTATCCCGGGCTTTTCTGTCCGCCTCGCCGATCTCGGCTGAGGCACGTCCTCACTCGTCCTTCTTCGGCGGCAGCGGGGTGCCGCCGAACACGGTGCGGCCTTCGGGCGACAGGAAGCGCTCGAAATCGCGCCACGGCACCACCACGGTGTAGAGGCCCTCGGCATAGGAGCCGACCGCATAGGGCGAGAAGTGGATGCTGAGGCCGCCGCTCTTGCCGGGCTCGGTCGACGGCGCCGGCACCAGCGGCCCGAGCTTGAGGAGCGACGGCTCGATCGCCTTCAGCCACTCGTCCTTGGCGGGATCGGCGGCGACGTCGGCGTCGCGCGCCTTCTTCTCCTTGGCCACCGCGGTACGGATCAGCGTCGCCAGCGCCGTCATGGTCGGGCCGTTGTCGGCCGTCTCGGTGAAGAAGGGGCGCACGCTGACGCGCTTCTTGGCGGTCGTGTCCCACAGGATGGTATCGACGCCGGTGTTCGGATGGGCGCCGCCCGAATAGACATGGTCCGTGAACACGACGCCGACATAGCGACCGGCCGTCGAGAGCAGGATGTAGTTGCGCTCGAAGAACCAGCCGCGGCCGTCGGAGAAGTCGGCCGGATTCTCCCGGTACGCCTTCTCGGCCTCGCGGCGGCTGACCTCGCCCCACTTTCTGCCTTCGGCCGCGAGATTGTCGAACAGGCCGGGCGTCGTCCTCAGCGCGGCGTCGACCTCGACCTTCACGGCGACGTACTTGCTCTTGGCCGACATCACGATGTCGGCCGCGGCGGGAGTGGCCGCGACCAGCAGGGCAAGGACGACCGCAGACAAAAGCGTCCGGGCACGGGTCGGTCGGGTACGCGTCATGAAACAGCACGTCCAGGTCATGGTGAGGGTCGGCCGCTTCCCTGCAGCAAGGCCTCGCGCCTGGCAATGGCGCGCTCGAGCTTTTCGCGTCGCGCCGCCTTGCGGTCCGGCTTGTCGTCGCTGCTGAAGCTGCCGAGATCCGGAATGTCCTCGAAGGCGATGACCAGGAGTCCGATCACGATCAGCGCCGCGAGCGCGAACCAGCGTCGTCCGACCCACCAGATCGCCACGCCGGCCGCGAGCGCCCCGCCGATGGCGAGCGCAGGCGACTCCGACAGCCAGTGCAGCTTGAGGGCGACGATCAGGCAGAGCAAGGCGAGCAGCGGGATCGACAGCACGGCCCAGACGATCTCGCGGGTGCGGAAGTGGCCGCGCATCGCCTGGAGGGCGACGAGCTCGCGCGCCAGCCGTCGCTTGCGGCGCTCGGATGGAGGACGGGGAGACGGGATCGCGGGCATGATGCGGCTGCCGGAACCGAAACGGCCGGCATCCGGAAATGCCGGCCGCACTGTCTTGGTATCCGTGACCCGCTTCGGGGTTCGGACGTCAGCCGCTACTCCGCTGCCTCGCGCGCGTGGCCGAGCCGGCGGTTGAGGGACTTCACCAGATCCGCCGCCGCATCCGATATGACGGTGCCGGGCGGGAAGATCGCTTCGGCCCCGAAGGCCTTCAGCGCGTCCCAGTCCTGCGGCGGGATCACGCCGCCGACCACGATCATGATGTCGGGCCGGCCTTCCGCCGCCAGCGCCGCCTTCAGCTCGGGCACCAGCGTGAGATGGCCGGCGGCCAGCGACGACACGCCGACGATGTGGACGTCGTTCTCCACCGCCTGCCGGGCCGCCTCGCCGGGTGTGGCGAACAGCGGGCCGATGTCGACGTCGAAGCCGAGGTCCGCGAAGGCCGAGGCGATCACCTTCTGGCCGCGGTCGTGACCGTCCTGGCCGACCTTGGCGACCAGGATGCGGGGCCGGCGACCCTCGTCGCGCTCGAACTGCGCGACCAGCTTCTGCACCCGATCGATCCCTTGCGACATCGCGCCGGCCTCCCGCTTGTAGACACCCGAGATCGCCCGGATCTCGGCCCGATGCCGGCCGAACACCTTCTCCAGCGCCAGCGAGATCTCGCCGACCGTCGCCTTGGCCCGCGCCGCGTCGACCGCCAACGCCAGCAGGTTACCCTTGGAGGGGTCGGCGGCCGCGTGGGTGAGGGCGTCGAGCGCTGCCTCGACGGCCTTCGGATCACGCTCCGCCCGCAGCCGCTCGAGCTTCTCGATCTGCATCTGGCGGACCGCCGAGTTGTCCACCTTCCGCACGTCGAGCGTCGCCTCGTGCTCGGGCTTGTACTTGTTGACGCCGATCACCGACTGCAGGCCGGAGTCGATGCGGGCCTGGGTCTTGGCCGAGGCCTCCTCGATGCGCAGCTTGGGAATGCCGGCCTCGATGGCCTTGGCCATGCCGCCGAGCTCCTCGATCTCCTGGATGTGGCCCCAGGCGGTCTTGGCGAGCTCGTAGGTGAGCCGCTCGACATAGAACGAGCCGCCCCACGGATCGGCGATACGGGTCGTGCCGCTCTCCTGCTGCAGGAAGAGCTGGGTGTTTCTGGCAATCCGGGCCGAAAAGTCGGTCGGCAGGGCCAGCGCCTCGTCGAGCGCGTTGGTGTGCAGCGACTGGGTGTGGCCCTGCGTCGCCGCCATCGCCTCGATCGCGGTGCGCGCCACGTTGTTGTAGACGTCCTGTGCGGTCAGCGACCAGCCCGAGGTCTGCGAATGGGTGCGCAGCGACAGCGAGCGCGTGTCCTTCGGATCGAACGGCTTGATCAGCTTCGCCCACAGCAGGCGGGCGGCGCGCAGCTTCGCCACCTCCATGAAGAAGTTCATGCCGATCGCCCAGAAGAACGACAGGCGCGGCGCGAACTTGTCGATGGTCAGCCCGGTGGCGACGCCGGCCCGCACATACTCGACGCCGTCGGCCAGCGTGTAGGCGAGCTCGAGGTCCTGCGTCGCACCCGCCTCCTGCATGTGATAGCCGGAGATCGAGATCGAGTTGAACTTCGGCATGTTGGCCGAGGTGAAGGCGAAGATGTCGGAGATGATCCGCATCGAGGGCAGGGGCGGATAGATGTAGGTGTTCCGTACCATGAACTCTTTGAGGATGTCGTTCTGGATCGTGCCGGCGAGCTTCACGGGCGGCACGCCCTGCTCCTCCGCGGCGACGATGTAGAGTGCCAGGATCGGCAGCACGGCGCCGTTCATGGTCATCGACACGCTCATCTGGTCGAGCGGGATGCCGGAGAACAGCGTGCGCATGTCGTAGATGGAATCGATCGCCACGCCGGCCATGCCGACGTCGCCGGAGACGCGCGGGTGATCCGAGTCGTAGCCGCGGTGGGTGGCGAGGTCGAAGGCGACCGACAGGCCCTTCTGGCCGGCTGCGAGATTGCGCCGGTAGAAGGCGTTTGAATCCTCGGCGGTCGAGAAGCCGGCGTATTGGCGGACCGTCCAGGGCTGGGTGACGTACATGGCAGGGTAGGGCCCGCGCAGGAACGGCGGGATGCCCGGATAGGTGTCGAGGAAGTCGAGGCCGGCGAGGTCGGCCGACGTGTAGAACGGCTTCACCGTGACGCCTTCCGGCGTCAGCCAGGGCGGCGCCGCGGTCCCGGTCGGGGCCGGCGGATTGGCGGTGTCAGCGAACGCGACCGTGGCGAAATCCGGAATCCTGGTCATTTCGAGCCTCGTGCGAGTAAAGCGACCCGCCGGCCGCCGTGTCGTCAATCCAGAATCTTGGACGCCCACATGGATCGATACGTCGTCGACATGCGCTCTGGCGTCCGGCCGGCCGCGCAGACAGTCCGCGCGGCGCGTGCCGTGTTCGTCCTCGGGCTTACGCGGTCCCGGCGAGCCGCTGCGCTTCCTGCAGGGTCGCGAGCACGTCGCAGCCCATGAAGACGAAGTGCGTCACCCCGGCCGCCTTGAGCTCGGCTTCGATCTCGCCCGGCCGTCCGGCCAGGTAAACCTGCTTCGCGCCGGCCGCGACGAGCGCCTTGGCGGCCGCAGCGGCCTCCACGGGGTACACCTTGTCGGACGAGCACAGGCAGGCGAGCGTCGCACCGGATTCGCGGAACGCCGAAACGAGCGCGGCGAGATCGGTCTTGCCGTCGGTCAGGAAGCCGTCGTTGCCGATCGCCTGGATGCCGCCCGCCTCGAAGAAGTTCTTGGTGAAGGTGGCGCGCGCCGTGAACTCGGCGAGCCGGCCGAGATTGGCCAAAAACACCTTCGGCCGCGATCCGGTCTTGGCGAGCGCAGTGTCGGAGGCGTCGCGCAGGGCCTCGTAGGCGGCGGAGATCCGCATCGGCGCAATCGGTTCGATCGCGACGCTGGTCGTGATCGGCGGCACCTTGACCGGGGCGACGTCGAGCACGGTCACGGGCGCCTCGGCGATGTTCGGGAACTCGCTGGTGCCGGTGATCGCTTCGCGACGCGACGCGACGGCCTTCTCGCGCGCCGCCCGAACCGCCGCGATCTTCTTCTGCAGCGTGCCCTGGCTGAGCACGGCCCAGATGCCGCCGCCCGATTCGATCTCCTGGAACAGCGTCCAGGCGCTGGCGCAGAGCTGACGGGTCAGCTCCTCGATACCGCCCGCGCCGGCCGTCGGATCGGAGACCTTGGCCAGATACGACTCCTCCAGCAGGATGAGCTGAGTGTTGCGGGCGGTGCGCCGCGCATCGCGGTCGGGCAGGCCGAGCGGCGCCGTCCACGGCACCACCGTGACGGCATCGGCGCCGCCGACGCCGGCGGCGAACACCGCGACGGTCGCGCGCAGCATGTTCACGGCGGGGTCGCGCCGCGTCATCATCCGCCAGGCCGTCTCGGCCGACACCACGACATGCGCCGGGGCGAGGCTACAGGCCTCCTCGACCCGGGCCCACAGCTTCCGCAGGGCGCGGATCTTGGCGATCGTCAGGAACTGGTCGGCGTCGGCCGCGACGCGGAAGCTCAGCGTGCGGCGCGCCGCGTCGAGCGGTACTCCGTCGGCCTCGAGCGCCCGCACATAGGCGATCCCGACGGCGAGCGCATAGGCGAGCTCCTGCGCCTCCGAGCCGCCGGCGTCGTGCACGACGCGGCTGTCGGCGACGGCGAACGGCCCCTTGAAGCCGCGGGCGGCGAGATCGCGGACCCGCGTCACGAACGAGGGCGTCATGTCGGGCCAGGCGACCCGTCCGACCCCGGTCGCGGCGATGACGCCGAGCGGATCGATGCCGAAGCGGATGTCGAGCGCGCCGGGCGAGAACCCGCGCGCCTCGACGAACTCGGCGAGGCGTTGCGGCGCGTCCTTGGCCTGCGGCGAGAGCTGCAGCTCCAGCGTGATCGCGTCGAGCCGAACGCCGTCCAGCACCTTGGCGAGCGTGTCGGCGTCCCAGCCGATGCCGTAGCCGTGGGCGCCGAGGCTGCCGGCAAACACCAGCGTCAGCCCGGTGGCGCCGTTCTCGAGGTCGTGCAGCGCCTCGGCATTGGCGGTCTTCGGATCGGGATGGTCGACCCGCTGCAGCACCTGCCAGGGCGCGCCGCTCGCGCGCGCGGCCACGGGACGGGCGGTGCGGTCGCTCGGATAGAGCGGCTCGATGCGCAGCCCGTCATAGGTCTTGGCGACGAGCCGTTTTTCGAACGGCGCGCCCTTGAGCGTGCCTTCGACGAGCGCGAGCCATTGCTCGCGGGTGGCCGGCGGAAACTCGGCGGCGAGTGTGAGGTCTTCGGCGGTGTGCGTCATGGGCGGGAAGATGCCACGACTAGGCCGCTTCGCCAAGGAAGGCGTGAGCTATGCATAGCTGGACCCACGCGACGCGCTGGGTGCGTCCTGATTTGTAAGTATAGGTCCGTATGCGGGCCGCGTCCGCAAGCATTCGCAGCGGTGGTCTGGGCGCGCGCCCTGCGGATTTCTCGTTATTTGCTAGGGCAGTCGTTCGACTCCGGCAACGTCGAGATGCGCCAAAGCGTCGCGCGCCGTCATGCCGGCGACACGTTGCTGCGGTGCGATCTCGGCGAGCGGCGCCAGCACGAAGGCGCGCTCCAGGGCACGCGGATGCGGCAGGGTCAGGCCCGGCTCGTCGACGATCAGCTCGCCGCTGGTGTCGTCGCCGATCGTGACGATGTCGATGTCGACAGTACGCGGTCCCCACCGGCGCTCGGCGGACCGGTTGCGGCCGAGCGCCGTCTCGACGTCGCGGGCCCGTGCCAGCAGCTCACGCGGGGCGAGCGTCGTCTCGACGATCAGGCACAGATTGACGAAGGCCGGCTGGTCGGGATCGCCCCAGGGGGGCGTGCGCCAGTCGGAGGAGCGCGCGATCAGCCGCACCGCCTCGCCGTCGCAGAGGAGATCGATGGCGCGCGCCAGGGTCGCGCGAGGATCGCCGAGATTGCCGCCGAGCGAGAGGACGGCCTCAGCCATGCCGGGCGCGAAGGATCGAGACGCCGACATCCGTGAAGGTGGCGGGGATCGGCGCATGCGGCTTGTGCACCGTGATGCGAACGTCCACGACCCGCGGGAAGGCCTCCAGGATCGCGTCGGCGACCGCGCCGGCCGCCGCCTCGACCAGGCGGAAGCGCTTCGCCGCAAAGGCCCGGGCGGCGCAGTCCACCACCTGGTCGTAGGACACGGTCGTCGAATGCTTGTCGGTGCGCGATGCCTCGCCGAGATCCGCCGACAGCGTGAGATCGAGCAGGAAGGTCTGGCCGACGGTGCGCTCGTGCTCCATCACGCCGTGATAGGCGTGGAGCGCGAGGCCGGTGATGAAGACGGTGTCGGGAGCGGAGGTCATCGGGCGTTCCGGATGGCTTGCGCGACTCTGAGCGCCTGGGCGGTTTCTTGGACGTCGTGGGCCCGCACGATGGCAGCCCCGTCGAGCACGGCGAGCAGGTGGGCGGCGAGCGAGCCGCCGATGCGCTCCTGCGGCGTCGCCGGCGACACCGTGTCGATGAATCGCTTGCGCGAGGCGCCGACCAGCAGGGGCCGCCCGAAGGCGCGAAAGCGCGGCAGCGCCGCCAGTGTCGCGATGCTCTGCTGCGGCGTCTTGCCGAAGCCGATGCCGGGATCGAGCACGATCTGCTCCGCCTCCAGGCCGGCCGCTTCGGCGATCGCCAGCGTCCGGGCGAAGAACGCCTCGATGTCGGCGACGATGTCGATCGCCGGATCGGCAGCCTTGCGGTTGTGCATGGCAATGATGGGCACGCGGCGGGCGGCGGCGAGCGGCGCCATCGCCGGATCGCCCTGCAGGCCCCACACGTCGTTGAGGATCGTGGCGCCCTGGTCGAGCGCGAAGGCCGCGACCTCGGCCTTCATGGTGTCGATCGACACCGGCACGCCGAGGCCGACCACGGCCGGCAGCACCGGGGCGAGCCGGGCGATCTCGTCCGCCGCCGTGATCGGCGTCGCGCCGCCATAGGGCCGCGTCGACTCCGCCCCGACATCGATGATGTCGGGGCCGTCGGCGACCATCTTTCGCGCCTGCGCGATGGCGGTTTCGGGAGCGAAGAAGCGGCCGCCGTCCGAGAAGGAGTCCGGCGTGACGTTGAGCACGCCCATCACCAGCGGCCGGCCGGCACGCAGGAGATCGGACAGGGACGCTGCCGGGCGCGCCGGCGTGACGGTGTCGGAAACCATGGGCGAGGGCTTTGCGCGCCGTCGGCGCGCTGTCAAGCGGGATGCCGAGGGTGCCGGCCCCGACCTCCGCTCATTCCCGCGCAAGCGGGAATCCAGGGTTCTGGCGCTGGGGCCCCGCATTCGCGCATAGGCGCTGAGTTAGGTTGGGAGCCTACTGCACTCGCGCAGTCATTCCGGGGCGCCGCGCAGCGGCGAGCCCGGAATCCATACTCACAGACCGGG
>NZ_JACAAX010000014.1 GCF_013377085.1 Rhodoplanes sp.
GGCCAAGAAGGCCGCCGTCTTGGTGCCGGCGGCCTTCTTGGCCGGTGCCTTGCGCTTCGGGGCGCCGCCGGTCTTCTCGGCGCGCGCCGCGATCAGGCTGACGGCCTCCGCGAGCGTGATGGTCTCCGGCGTCTTGTCGCGAGGCAGGGTGGCGTTGATGCCGTTGTGACTGACATAGGGGCCGTAGCGGCCGGCCTTCACGACGATGGTGCCGCCGTGCTCGGGATGATCGCCGAGCGCGCGGCCGGGATCGCCGCCGAAGCGTTTTCCACGCGGCCCCTTGGCCAGCTTCTCGGCGATCAGCGTCACGGCCCGGTTGAGCCCGATGGACAGAACCTCGTCGCCCGGCTCCAGATTGGCGTAGGTCTTGATGTGCTGGACATAGGCGCCGAACCGCCCGATGCCGGCGAGGATCGGCTCGCCGTCCTCCGGGTGCTTGCCGACCTCGCGCGGCAGCGACAGCAGCCCGAGCGCCAGCTCGAGATCGACGGTCGCCGGTTCGGTGCCCTTGGGCAGGCCGGCGCGCTTCGGCTTCTCGCCATTGGCGGCCTCGCCGAGCTGCACATACGGCCCGAAGCGGCCGTTGCGCAGGCTGACCTCGAGCCCGGTGTCCGGGTCCTGACCCAACACCTTGTTCTCGGCCTCCGGCGCGCCGTCGGCGCCCGGCACCGAGAACGGCCGCGTGTACCGGCACTCGGGATAGTTCGAGCAGCCGATGAAGGCGCCGTAGCGGCCGAGCTTCAGCGACAGGCGGCCGGTGCCGCAGGTGGTGCACAGGCGCGGATCGGTGCCGTCCTCGCGGGGCGCGAAGATGTGCGGGGCGAGCATCGCGTCGAGAGCGTCGATCACCTCGCTGATCTTGAGGTCCTTGATGCCGTCGACCGCGCCCGTGAAGCCGGTCCAGAAGCGCCGCAGCAGCTCGTGCCACTCGATCTCGTTGTTGGAGACGCGATCGAGCTGCTCCTCGAGATCGGCCGTGAAGTCGTACTCGACATAGCGCGAGAAGAAGCTCTCCAGGAACGCCACGACGATACGTCCGCGGTCCTCCGGCACCAGGCGGCGCTTGTCGATCCGCACATAGCTGCGGTCCTTGAGCACCTGCAGGATCGACGCATAGGTCGACGGCCGGCCGATGCCGAGCTCCTCCATGCGCTTGACCAGCGACGCCTCGGAATAGCGCGGCGGCGGCTCGGTGAAGTGCTGGGTCGAGTCGAGCGCGAGCTTCTTCAGCGCCTCGCCGGCGCTCATCTGGGGCAGGCGGCGGCTTTCCTCGTCCTCCGGATCCTCGTCGCGGCCCTCCTGGTAGACGGCCAGGAAGCCGTCGAACGTGATCACGCTGCCGGTGGCGCGCAGCTCCAGCACGCGCGACTTCGCCGGCGCGTCGACGTTCGCCGTGATGTCGACCGTCGTGCGCTCGAGCTCGGCCGATTCCATTTGGCTCGCCACGGCGCGCATGTAGATCAGCTCGTAGAGGCGGGCCTGGTCGGCGTCGAGATGGCGCTTGAGGTCGCGTGGCCGGCGCGCCATGTCGGTCGGCCGGATCGCCTCGTGGGCCTCCTGGGCGTTCTTCGCCTTGGTCTGGTACTGGCGCGGCGCGCCCGGCAGATAGCGGTCGCCGTAATCGGCCCGCACCACGTCGCGAACCGCCGCGATGGCCTCGGGCGCCATCTGGACGCCGTCGGTTCGCATATAGGTGATCAGGCCGACCGTGTCGCCGCCGAGGTCGATGCCCTCATAGAGCCGCTGTGCCACCCGCATGGTATGGGCCGGCGCGAAACCGAGCTTTCGGCTCGCCTCCTGCTGCAACGTCGAGGTGGTGAACGGCGGCTGCGGGTGGCGCTTGGTCGGCCGCGCATCGACGGTCGCGACCGCGTAGCGGGCGGCCTCGAGCGCGGCCTTGAAGTCGGCCGCCTCGGCGCCGCTGCCGATGTCGAGCCGGGTGATCTTCTTGCCGTCGGCCCCGACCAGGCGGGCCTGGAAGCTGTCGCCGCGCGGGGTCGCCAGCGTCGCGATCAGCGACCAGTACTCCTGGGTGACGAACTTCTCGATCTCCAGCTCGCGGTCGCAGACCAGCCGCAGCGAGACCGACTGGACGCGGCCGGCCGAGCGGGCGCCGGGCAGCTTGCGCCACAGCACCGGCGACAGCGTGAAGCCGACCAGATAGTCGAGCGCCCGGCGTGCCAGATAAGCGTCCACCAGCGCCTGGTCGATGGCGCGCGGATGCTTCATCGCCTCGGTGACGGCCTGCTTGGTGATGGCGTTGAACACCACCCGCTCGATCGGCTGGTCGGCGGTGAGTGCGCGCCTTTCCTTGAGGGCTTCGAGCAGGTGCCAGGAAATCGCCTCGCCCTCGCGGTCCGGGTCGGTCGCCAGGATCAGCTTGTCGGCTCCCTTGAGGGCGCGGGCGATGTCGGCGATCCGCTTCTGCGCCTTCCCGTCGACCTCCCACACCATCTTGAAGTCGGCCTCGGGATCGACCGAGCCATCCTTCGGCGGCAGGTCGCGGACATGTCCGAAGGAGGCCAGCACCTCGTAGCCACGGCCGAGATACTTGTTGATGGTCTTCGCCTTGGCCGGAGATTCGACGACAACGACGTTCATGAAAAGCCTTGCACTGGGCGCAAATCGGGGGGCGGTGGACCGGGTCGCCGGTCCGCCGCGGGCCCGGGGAAAATGGTTAAGCAGGGGCCGGGTGTCAAATCCGGGCTGCCGCGCGTCGACGGCACACGTGGCCATATATCAAAAGTTGTGTTTCTTTAGCGGTCCAATTTGAGATAGTATTCCTGTCCAAGACGTCGAGCGAAACTCGCATTCCCGGCGCCGTCCGGCCCGCCTGGGCCGGGCCGCGGCAAGGTTTCTTATGCCCGAACCGCCACCCGCCGTCGAAGACTCCACGCCGCAATCGGTCGCCGCCTATATTGCGGATCTGACTGGCGATCTCGCCCGGATCGCCCGCCGTCACGGGCTGCAGACGCTCGGCTACCTGCTCGAGATGGCGCACATCGAGGCGGAAGCGACATCGGAGGCCGGCCGCGACCGCGGCCGCGCCAACGGGGCGCCGTCGCCCTGATTGGGTGCAGACCGGAGCCCGCAGGTCCGGCAAGGCGGGGGAGGAGGCTTCGTTCTCGGTATCGAGGTATGATGAGCGCTGGGTTAAGCGCGGCGTCACAACAGGGCGACACGGCCGCCGCGCTGGCGGTCGAGCCGTCCAGCCAGCTCCAGCTCCAGCAGCGTGGTCAGCACGGTGGCGGGGGCGGCGCCCGACCAGCGGATCAGGTCGTCGACGCCGACCGGGGTCGGCCCGAGCAGCGCCGTGATGCCGTCCCGCGCCTGGCCGTCGGCCGGCAGGTCGAAGGGCAGCGGCAGGGTGATCGGCGCCGGCTCGTCGAGCGGGCGCTCGAAGCTTTTGCCGAGCATCGGCTCCAGGGCCGCGATCACGTCGGCCGCAGACGTCACCAGGCCGGCGCCCTGCTTGAGCAGGTCGTTCGTTCCCTCGCTGCGCGGGTCGATCGGCGAGCCCGGCACGGCGAACACCTCGCGGCCGTGGTCGAGCGCCCGCCGCGCCGTGATCAGCGAGCCGGAGCGGCGCGCCGCCTCCACCACCACGACGCCCATGACGAGCCCCGAGATGATTCGGTTGCGGCGCGGAAAATCGCGGCCGCGCGGAATCCAACCCATGGGCATTTCCGAGACCACGGCGCCGGCCCCGGCGATCGCCTCCAGAAGCTCGGTGTGCTCGGGCGGGTAGGGGCGGTCCTGCCCGCCGGCCACCACCGCGATGGTGCCGCGCGAGAGGCTGCCCCGGTGGGCCGCGCCGTCGATGCCGCGGGCGAGGCCCGAGACGATCGCGAAGCCGGCATCGCCGAGCTCGCGGGCGATTCGTTCGGCGAACATCAGCCCGGCCGCCGAGGCGTTGCGGGCTCCGACGATGCCGACGGCCGGCTGCTGCAACAGTTCGAGCTTTCCACGCACGCCGATCAGCGGCGGGGCGTCGTCGATCGCCTGCAGGGCGGGCGGATAATCGGGCTCGCCGAGTGCGACCAGGCGGACGCCGAGCCGACGGCCGGCGACCATTTCGCGCTCGGCTTCGGCCAGGGTGGCGACATGGGGGGCCCGCACGGCGCCGCCGCGCCGGGCCAGCTCGGGCAGGGCCGCGAGCGCCGCTCGGGCGCCGCCATACCGGTTGAGCAGGGCCTTGAAGGTGCGCGGACCGACATTCTCGCTGCGGATCAGCCGCAGCCAGTCGAGCCTTTGCTCGTCGGTGAGACGCACGCCGGGCGCCACGCGGACGCTCCCCCTGCCGGGGCGGCCGAACGCCGGGCCGCCTCGCTCCACCGGCGCATGGTGTCACGGGATCGCGCGATGCGCGAGAGGAAGATGATGTGCACGCGTTCGAAGACGCGGCGGCGGCCGCTGACGCCCGGTCTCGGCGACAGCTCAGGCGCGTTTGGTGCCCCGACAGACATAATAGGAGCCGAACAGGAACTCCTCCATCTCGAAGCCGTCGACCAGCGGCGCGAGGTGCTCCCATGGGCGGATGTGGGGATTGCCCAGAACGGTCCACTTCATCAGCCAGATCGAGAAGGGCAGCACCAGCTTGCCGCCGACGCCGGGCGGCAGCTTGGCGTCCATGATGACGATGCGGCCACCGGGCTTGAGCAGCTCGAGGGCACGCGCCAGCACGGCGCGGTGGTGCGGCATGGTGTTGTAGGAGAGACCGAACATCACGCCGTCGAGCGGCTCGGGCGCGCGGTAGTCGGCGGCGTCCGATTCGGTCAGGTGGACATTGCTCCAGCCGCCGCGCGCCACCAGGTTGCGGGCCCGGCCCAGCATGCCGGGCGAGAAATCGACGCCGTAGACTTGGCCCCCGGCGCCCACCGCCTCACGCAGGAAGGGCAGGTTGCGCCCGGTGCCGCAGCCGATCTCGAGCACCCGCGCGCCCGGCTGCAGGCCGATGCGCTCGACCGCGACGCGGCGGAACGCCGTCGGCATGAACAGGAGCCATTCGAACGGAACGATCAGGCCGGCGATGCGATCGTAACGGCGGCGGATGAAATCGAGATCGTAGTCGGCCCACTGGATTGCCACGTGACCCCCCGGACGTCGCGCGCCCCCCGGCGCACGGTGTCGCCATTGCGACCGTTCACCCGCAACACGGGATACAAGCGGTCGGTACGACTCGCCATTCGCAAACAGCGGGGCGCAGCTTCACCAATTCCCGCGATACGGCATTAAGCCTGGAAGTGTAAAGTTGGTGTCAGCCCGGAGTAATACGGGGGCGCCACACTGTTGCGCCGGCAACACGCCGCCGTCGGCCGGTGCGCTCAGGCGGCCTCGTCGGCCGGCGGCTTGCCCTTGCCGATCTTCGATTCGGTGCCGGCCAGGAGACGCTTCAGGTTGGCGGCGTGCTTGATCCAGGACAGCACGGCGAGCAGTGCGAACAGGAGCGCCTCCGACGGCCGTCCGGCGGCCCACAGCATGAGCGGTGTCGCGGCGCTCGCGGTCAGGCCGGCGAGCGAGGAGTAGCGGGTCGCGGCGGCCACCGCGAGCCAGACCAGGCCGAAGCCGACGGCGACCAGCGGCGAGAATGCGACCAGCACGCCGATGAAGGTCGCGACGCCCTTGCCGCCGCGAAAGTGCAACCAGACCGGGAAGAGATGGCCGAGAAACGCGCCGAGCCCGGCGAGCAGCGCGAGGTCGTGGCCGGGTGCCGCGGCACTGCCGACGAGCGGTGCCAGCAGCACGGCCGCCGTTCCCTTGAGGGCGTCGAGCAGCAGCGTCAGGGCGGCGAGGCCCTTGCGGCCGGTGCGCAGAACATTGGTCGCGCCGATATTGCCGGAGCCGATCGCGCGGATGTCGCCGGCGCCCGCCATCTTGGTGATCAGCAGGCCGAACGGGATCGATCCGAGCAGATAGCCGAAGACGATCGCCGCCGCGTAAACCGGGAGGGCGGCGGACCAGTCGGCGGGATGGAGCATGGTGTCGTCGCTCCGGGGGTGAATCCGTGCGCCGCGGCCGCATTCGGCCGGACGTCGCGGCGGACCCTAGCGAGCGACAGGGCGGCCGGCAATGCGCCTCGGCGCGCCGTTCACACGAGCTCGTAGACGGTGCGGCCGCCGACGATGGTGCGCACCACGCGGCCCTGGAGACGGGCCTCGTCGAAGGGCGAGTTCTTGCACTTCGATTTCAGGTCCTCGCGGTCGAGCACCCAGGGGGTGTCGAGATCGACGACGATCACGTCGGCCGGGCTGCCGGCGCGCAGCGTGCCGGCCGGCAGGCCGAGCAACTCGGCCGGCCGGGTCGACATCGCCTTGATCAGGGTCGTCAGCGGCACGTCGCCGGCATGGACGAGGCGCAGGCCGGCGACCAGCATGGTCTCGATGCCGATGGCGCCGGGGGCGGCCTCGGCGAAGGGCAGCCGCTTGGTCTCGACGTCCTGCGGGTCGTGGTCGGACATCACCACGTCGATCAGGCCGGCGCGCAGGGCCTCGACCAGCGCGGCGCGGTCGCTCTCCGGCCGCAGCGGCGGCGTCACCTTGCAGAAGGTGCGGTAGGAGCCGACGTCGAGCTCGTTCAGCGTGAGATGGTTGATCGAGGCGGAGGCGGTGACGCGCAGCCCCGCCTGCTTGGCGCGGGCCAGCACCTCGAGCGAGTCGGCACAGGTCAGCGAGGCGGCGTGGTAGCGCGCCCGGGTGAGGCCGACGAGCCGGACGTCGCGCTCCAGCATGATGGTCTCGGCCGTCTTCGGGATGCCGAGCAGGCCGAGCCGTGCGGCGTACTCGCCTTCGTTCATGACGCCGTCGGAGGCGAGATCGGGGTCCTCGGTGTGGTGCACCACGAGGGCGTCGAAGTCCCGCCCATAGGTCAGCGCGCGTCGCATCACCTTGGCATCGGTGACGCTCTTCGCCCCGTCCGTGAACGCGACGGCACCGGCGGCCTTGAGGAGGCCGATCTCGGTCATCTCCTCGCCCTTGAGGCCCTTGGTGAGAGCCGCCATCGGATGCACCCGCACGATCGCGGTGTCGCGGGCGCGGCGCATGACGAAGTCGACGGTCGCCGGGTCGTCGATCGGCGGATGGGTGTCGGGCTGGCAGACGATGGTGGTGACGCCGCCGGCGGCCGCGGCGAGGCTCGCCGACGCGAAGGTCTCGCGATACTCCGCGCCGGGCTCGCCGATGAAGGCGCGCATGTCGACGAGGCCGGGCGCCACCACCTTGCCGGTGCAGTCGACCACCTCGGTGCCGCCCGGCACGCCGGCCGCGCCGATGCCGCGCTTGATGTCGCGCACCAGCCCGTCGGCCATCAGGAGGTCGCCGGTGATGTCGAGATCCTGGGAGGGATCGACGATGCGGGCGTTGGTGAGGAGGATCGGGCGGCGGTCGGACAGCATGGCGTTGTTCTCTCGCGGGTCGTCAGGCAGGTCGCTCCGCCGGCGGACCGGCGGGGACGACACAGAGGCGGAGCCGGGGCCGGAGGGTGGCGCCGGCGCGCCCGTCAGGCATTGGGCAGGTTCCGCGACAGTGCCTCGAGCACCGCCATGCGGACAGCGACGCCCATCTCGACCTGCTCGCGAATCAGCGAGCGTGAGCCGTCGGCGACCGTCGAGTTGATCTCGACGCCGCGGTTCATCGGGCCCGGATGCATCACCAGGGCGTCGGGCTTGGCCCAGCCGAGCTTCGTCTCGTCGAGCCCGTAATAGGCGAAGTACTCGGTCGAGGAGGGGATGAAGGAGCCGTTCATGCGCTCGCGCTGCAGGCGCAGCATCATGACGATGTCGGCGTCGCGCAGCCCCTCGCGCATGTCGCGATAGACCTCGACGCCGAACCGCTCGATGCCGGGCGGCAGCAGGGTCGAGGGGCCGATCACCCGCACCCGCGCGTCGAGCGCGTTGAGCAGGATGATGTTGGAGCGCGCCACCCGCGAATGCAGGATGTCGCCGCAGATCGCCACCGTCAGGCGCTCGATCCGGCCCTTGTTGCGGCGGATCGTCAGCGCGTCGAGCAGCGCCTGGGTCGGATGCTCATGGGCGCCGTCGCCGGCATTGACGACCGAGCAGTCGACCTTGTCGGCGAGCAGCTTGACGGCGCCCGACGCGTTGTGGCGCACCACCAGGATGTCGGGGTGCATGGCGTTGAGCGTGATCGCCGTGTCGACCAGCGTCTCGCCCTTGCGGATCGAGGACGCCTGCACGGCCATGTTCATCACGTCGGCGCCCAGCCGCTTGCCGGCGAGCTCGAAGGACGACTGAGTCCGGGTGGAGGCTTCGAAGAAGAGGTTGATCTGCGTCCGGCCGCGCAGCGAGGTGCGCTTTTTCTCGACCTGGCGATTGAGATCGACAAATTCTTCGGCGAGGTCGAGGAGACCGACGATCTCCTCGCGCGATAGGCCTTCTATCCCCAACAAGTGACGCTGGTGGAGTACGAAAGCGGCTTTGGGTGCGACATTCATCAAAGCCAGCCGTATATGCGCGTTCGAGGATGGCAGCAAGCGCATCGTGCTATGCTTGCCAGTTGTCCCCAGCCGGACGGGACGGCACAGGCGAGGCGGCGGTTGCGCCAGGGGAGACGCACGATGGCCGAAGGCATCATGGTGGGTGACGACCGCTTCAACCAGTCGCCGTCCTTCGCGGATGTCGACCTTTATGACAGCGATCGCGCCCTCAAGGATGCCGTGATCGCCAACGAGGCGGTCGACGAGGCGCGGATGCTCGCCGCCTTCGGGCGCCGCTGGGGCGCCGGCGAGATGGCCGAGCATGCGCGGCTCGCCAACGAGAATCCGCCGCGCCTGCAGGCCTTCGACGCCAAGGGGTTTCGGCGCGACACCGTCGAGTTCCACCCGTCCTATCACCACCTGCTCAAGGAGAGCATCGGCGCGAGCCTGCACTGCTCGACCTGGTCATCGTCCGGCGAGCGCGCCGACGCCCCGGCCGAGGTGGCGCGGGCCGCGCGCTTCTACATGGTTGCGCAGGTCGAGAACGGCCACCTCTCCCCGATGATCACGACCCGTGCCGCGGTCGCGCCGCTCGCCGCGGGGCCGAAAGCGGCGGCCGACATGATCCGCAAGGTGGTGACGCGCCATTACGACCCGGGTTTCCGCCCCTGGGAGGAGAAGTTCGGCATCACGATCGGCATGGGCGTGACCGAGCGGCAGGGCGGCACCGACGTCCGCGGGGCCGTCACCAGGGCCGAACCGACCGCCGACGGCTACACCATCGCGGGCCACAAGTGGTTCATGTCGGCGCCGATGAGCGATGCTTTCGTGGTGCTGGCCCAGGCCCAGGCGGGACCGACCGCGGTGCTGGTGCCGCGGTTCCGCCCGGACGGTAGCGTCAATGCCATCGAGTATCAGCGCCTCAAGAACAAGCTCGGCAACCGTTCGAGCGCCTCGGCCGAGGTCGAGTTCCGCGGCGCCTTCGCCTGGCGGCTCGGCGAGGAGGGGGCGGGGGTGCGCACCGTGATGGAGATGGTGCAGCTCACCCGCGCCGACTGTGCCGTTTCCTCCGCCGGCCTGATGCGGGCGGCGCTCGCCCAGGCCCTGCATCACACCCGGCATCGCGGCGTCTTCGGTCGCCGCCTGTCCGAGCAGCCGCTGATGCGCGCCGTGCTGGCCGACCTGGCGCTGGAGGTGGAAGCCGCCGTGGCGCTGGTCTTCCGGCTCGCCCGCTCGTTCGACCTCGCCGGCGAAAGCGAGGCCGAGCGGATGCGCGTCCGCCTGCTCACCCCGGCCGCCAAGTACCGGATCGCCAAGGCGGCTCCCGCCTTCGTGGCCGAGGCCATGGAGTGTCTCGGCGGCAATGGCTTCATCGAGGACGGCGTGCTGCCGCGGCTCTATCGCGAGGCGCCCGTCAATGCGATCTGGGAGGGCTCCGGCAACGTGGTCTGCCTGGATGTTCTGCGGACGCTCGATCGCCATCGCGAGGCGGTTCTCGCGGTGGTGGCGGATCTGGCCCGCGAGGCGAGCGACCTGCCGGGCGTGGCCGCGACGGTGGCGTCAGTGAAGGACGCCTTCGACAGCGACGAGCCCGAGCGCGCCGCGCGGTTGGCGGTCGAGCGGCTGGCCCTGCTGGCGGCGGCGGCCGCACTGCGGACCTCGGACTCGCCGGTCGCCGAGCTGTTCGCGCGCACGCGCCTGCTGGGCGGCGGCGGGCTCACGGCCGGCACCAGCGGGCTCACCCCGATCGAGACCCATCACCTGCTCACCCGGGCGATGCCGGAGTGACGGCCCCCGTGGTGCTGTCGCGGTGCTTTCGCGACCGCTGATGACTTATCGCGTTCAGGCGTGAATAACGTCTTTATGTCAATAACATTGGCTGGGCTGGCGGCGGCCGGGTCCGCCCGGTCAAGGCAGCGTGCCGCGGCAGAGCCGGTCGAGCGCGCCCTGCAGGATGAAGATCGCCGCGTGCTGGTCGATCACGGCCTTGCGCTGCCGGCGGCTCGCATCCGCCGCGATCAGCTCGCGCTCGACCGCGGCGGTCGACAGCCGCTCGTCCCACAGACCGATCGGCAGCGCGGTGATGCGCGAGAGGTTTCTGGCGAAGGCGCGGGTCGACTGCGCCCGCGGGCCCTCGCTGCCGTTCATGTTGAGCGGCAGGCCGAGTACCAGGCCGACCACGCGGCGCTCGCCCGCCAGCGCCAGCAGGCGCGCCGCATCGTCGGTGAACCGCTTGCGCAGGATCGTCTCGACCCCGGTGGCGACCCGCCGGTCGGGATCGCTGACCGCCACCCCGATGGTCTTCTCGCCGAGATCGAGGCCGACGAGCGCGCCGCGCTCGGGCAGCAGCGCATCGAGGTCGGCGAGCGGCACGATCGGGGAGGGCATGCGCCCGCCTAACACGGCGCCGCCGCCGCGGCCAGTCCAGACTCTTCCGCGCGATGCCTGCCGGCGGACGAGCCGCCGATTGACGCTCGCAGCCGGCTGCGGCTTATCTTCCGCGTCGGTCATGTCGAGGGCGCGCGAGTGTGCCGCCCCGCTGCCCCGTGAGGAGAGTCGTCATGGAGATCACCTGGTTCGGCCATTCCGCCTTCCGGCTGGATTTCAAGGGCACGGCCGTGCTGATCGATCCATTCTTCACCGGCAATCCGGCCTTCGTGTCGGACCGCGCCGCCGCCATCAAGGGCGTCAGCCACATCCTGGTCACCCACGGGCACGGCGACCATGTCGGCGACACGCTGGCGATCGCCCGCGAGACCGGCGCGACCGTCACGACAAATTATGATCTCGGCATGTGGCTGGTGTCGAAGGGGCTGGAAAAGTTCAACCCGATGAACACCGGCGGCACGACCAATCTCGGCCGCTTCACCGTGACGCTGGTGCGGGCCGATCACTCCTCCGGCGACATGGTCGACGGCATTCCGATCTATCTCGGCAATCCCTGCGGCGTGATCGTCAAGGCGGCCGGCGAGCCGACCGTCTACCACATGGGCGACACCGATGTGTTCACCGACATGGGCCTGATCGCCGAGCTGCACGAGCCGAAGATCGCCATGGTGCCGATCGGCGACCGCTTCACCATGGGGGCGCGGTCGGCGGCCTTCGCGGTGCAGCGCTTCTTCCGGCTCGATGCCGTGATCCCATGCCATTACGGCTCGTTCCCGATCATCGACCCGACGGCCGAAAAGTTCGTCGACGCCATGAAGGGCCATGCCACCCGGGTGATCGTGCCGGAGAAGGGCGAGCCGGTCGCCGTCTGAGGTGGCGTCGTCGACGATCGCAGGCGGACAGGGATCGAACCACGGGGAGCGTCGCGCGAACTCAAGGGTGTGAATCTCGCTCGGCACACGGTTCGGGCGGGAACTCTCTGCCGGTTCGCGCGTTATCACGAGCCGGCCGTGTACGTGTTCGGCGTCTCAGTGGATTGACCATGACCTCCCGCTCTCCCCACGACTTCTCGCTGTGGCCCGAACGGGCTCGTCCGGTGCGCCGGAAATTATCGGCGTCCCGTGTGGCAGGCGGCGTTGCGGCCAGCCTCGTCTGTCTGGTCGCCGGCTATGCCGTCGTCTCCGAATTGGTGCGCCCGACGGCCCTCGAGGCGCCGATCGGCCGAAGCTGGGAGGCCTTTGCGGCGAGTGAGCAGACCGGGGCGCTTGTCGCGCCGGTTGCCGCCACCACGGCGAGCGCGCCGGCGTCGGCCATGGCAGCCCCGGCCATCGCGCCGGCGCCCCCCGTCGCGACGCGGTCCGCCTCCATGGCGGAGCGCGTGACCGGTGACGCGGCTCGTCCACGCAGCCGCGGGGCGGTCGCCCCCGTCGCGCTGGCGCCGATCGGCACTGGCGGGCCGCCGAGCACCACCGACGGGCGGAGCGTTCCGGACGGCAGCCCGAAATCCACACCGGCCCCTGCCGCGAAAGCGGCGCCGGCGGCCGTTTTGCCCGCCAAGGACGCGGTCGAGCGCAAGGCCGTCGAGCCCCCGAAGGAGGCGATCGTCGCCCTGGGCGAAGAGAAGCCGGTTGCGACCGACCATCCGAAGCCGCTCAAGAAGGCGCGCAAGAAAACCCGCTCCAACACGGCCGACCGGTCGCGTGGCGGCGACTGGCAGCGGGCCGAGGCCTATCCGCGCTCCGGCTCCGGCTCCGGCTACGGCTACGGATACCGCCCCGGCGGATTCTATCCGTACTGAGGCACGCTCGAGCGAGGCCGGCGCCGCTTCGATCTCGTGCGGATGCGAGTATTTTTACCGAACCCGCCTTCCGCCCACGGGCCGAACCCCTATCTGACTGACCGTAACAATTTACCGGTCCGGTCGCCCACGACCGGGCCGACGCGCGACCTCATGGAGTTCGACATGCGCCCGAGCCGCCAAATCCTCCTTCGCCATTCGTCGGCCCGGGTGGCGTTTTCGGTGCTCGCCGTCGTGCTCGGCCTCGCCGCCACGACGCCCGCGTCCGCGGCCGACGAGCCGGACCTGATCTTCCGCCGCTCCACCGTGTTCAAGTGGTTGAGCCCGAACGACAAGCTGGCCACCTACGGGCTCGACGATCCCGAGGTCGACGGCGTCGCCTGCCACTTCACGGTCCCCGAGAAGGGGGGCTTCAAGGGCTGGCTCGGCCTGGCCGAGGAAGTGTCGGACATTTCGCTCGCCTGTCGGCAGATCGGGCCGATCCGTATAAAGAAGAAGTTCGAGCAGGGTGTCGACGTATTCCGTCAGAGGCGCTCACTTTTCTTCAAAAAAATGCAGATCGTCCGCGGCTGCGATACCAAAAGAAACGTGCTGGTCTACATGGTTTACTCGGACAGGATCATCGAAGGGTCGCCGAAGAACTCGACATCGACGGTGCCGATAATGCCGTGGGGCGCGAACGATACAATTCAGCGCTGCGCCGACTTCGTCGAGAACTGAATGGTCTCCGAGCGCCTGTGCGGTCCGCCGGTGCAGCACGGCCTCACACGCTCCGATCCACCCTATTTTCCACAGTTGCGGCCTACCGTTCGTCCGAACAGTACTGGGATATGGTTGTGACGGAGAACACGACGGGTGCGACGGGTTATACGGTATGCTAGCCGACACGAGTGGCGGCAAAGCCGGTCGAGCTGGCTTATCCGCTTGATCTCGGTCAACGAATTCCGGCGGCTGATGACCCAGAAATGCCTCCGGATCGAGGTCCGCCTGTGTGCCGCTTCGATTGCTCCGGCACACGGCGGGCGCGTTGCCGCGATCTGTCGCCGGGCCGGCATTGCTTTCGCCGGGTTTTTTGGCGTTGCCTCATTGTTTTGCGCGTCCTTCGCTCTCGGTTCACGGGGCTGCGTGACGGACGTCACATTTTTTGCCAGTTGGATGCCGGAGTCTTCGGCCGCGCGGAAGCGGATTATACTTCCGGGTCGCGGTTGAACGGCGTGGTTGCCGTTGAACGGCGTGGTTGCCGGAGCGCGTGACCTGCAATAGCTTGGACCTATGTTGGATTGAGATGCGGTCTCCACGTGACATCGTTCACATGATCCTTGAATCGGGACCGAGCGGCCTGATCCTGGTGGATGGCGGGGCGCGTATCGCCTTCGCGAACGAGCACGCGGAAGAGATGCTGGGCTTCGAGCGCGGCGAGCTGCTCGGCCTTCCGATCGACGCCCTGGTGCCGAACCGCTTCCGCGACAATCATCCGGAGATGCGGCGCATCTTCGATCTGGCGCCACGCGAGCGGCCGATGGGTGTCGGGCGGGACCTGTTGGCGCAGCGCAAGGACGGGACCGAGTTCTCGGTCGAGATCGCGCTCAAGCCGATGGTGGTCGACGGGCAGACCTACGTGCTGGCCGTGCTGGTCGACATCTCGGAGCGCAAGCGCACCGAGGACCGCCAGCGCCTGCTGATCGGCGAGCTCAACCATCGCATCCAGAACCTGTTCGCCGTCATCCAGTCGGTGGCGCTGTCGAGCCTCAGCGGCGAGCGCTCGCTGCGTGAGGCGCGCGACGTTTTCGTCGATCGCCTGCAGTCGCTCGGGCGCGCCTACACGCTGATGACCGAGCAGGAATGGCGCGGCGCGCCGCTGCGGCAGATCCTCGCCTCGGAGACCTCGGCCTTTGCCGACCGCGTGACGCTCGACGGCATCGACGTGATGGTGAAGCAGAATGCTGCGCAGAGTTTCGCTCTGCTGCTGCACGAGCTCACCACCAACGCCGTCAAGTACGGCGCGCTGTCGGCGCCGGAAGGCAGCATCGCCGTGAGCTGGAAGGTGGAGCGGGATTTGCGCCCGACGGCCTTCGTGCTCTCCTGGCAGGAGGACGGCGGACCGCGTGTCGCGCCGCCGACCCGCAGCGGCTACGGTCGCAAGATCATCGAGGATACGATGCGGCGGATCGGCAAGCACCAGATCGAGTATGCGCCGGACGGTCTCAAATACCGGATGGAAGCACCGCTCGACAAGGTCGGCTGGGTGATCGACGATCCATCGCTGTGACGGCGTGACGAATCGCGCGATCATGGTAACCCGGCCGGCGGCGTTGCCGACGCGCCACGGATCGTTGCCATCGTCGCGCTAGCGTCATAAATTTCGCAACCGCCATGGCGAATGCGGTATCCAGGATTTCGTATTTTGACATTCGTAAACGTTGCGCCGGGCACCGCGCTGTCATTGTCGATGAATTGGAACACCGAGCTCGCTTACTTCGTGACTCCGAAGTCCGGTCCGATGCGGCCCATGCGGACGTTGATCGACGCCAACCGGGCGTTTCTCGACGATCTGCCGTTCGGCTGCCGCAGACGACCGCACTGGGCGGCGTTCGGCCGGCTGTTGCTGATCGCCTCCGACACGTCATCGACCATCGACGTTCGGCTGGCGACTGACGCGCTGGTGCGTGCTCTCGAGGCCGAGGGCTGGATGACGCGCGCCCATCCGTCGCCGCCCGCCGGTCTCGCCGACAGCGCCGGCGACCCTGCGGTGCCGCGTAAGCTCTGGTACTGAGAACTGTCCTCGGCCGACTGTCGGCGTCGCCGTACCGGCGTTGATATGTCGGCGCAGCACTGTCGACGTCAGGATGTAGCCTCGGGCAAGTTGCCCTGCGCGCCTGTATGCGTCGTGGTCGGAACGATCCGCTCGATGAGGCCGCGCGCGATCTCGCGCTCGCCCATGATGACGATGGTCGCACCGAGGCTGCGCAGGTGCTCGACCTCGGCATCGGAATGCGCGCGCGCCAGAATCTCGATGTCCGGATTCGCCGCCTTGGCCTGCGCGACCACCTGCCCGGCCTCGAACGCGTTGGGGATCGCGAGCACCAGCCGCTTCGCTGCGGCGATATTGGCAGCGGCGAGAATCTCGGCGCCGGCGGCATTGCCGGCCAGCGTCTCGACATGGCGCACACGCAGATCCGCGAGCGCATCGTCGGCGTCCTCGATCACCAGCAACGGTACGGCGGCGGCCAGCAGGGCCTCGCCGACCAGCCGACCGACGCGGCCGTATCCGACCAGGATGGTGTGGCCGGTGAGTGTGGTCGGCACCAGCGCCTCATCGGCGTCCGCCGCCGTGGCCGCCGGCGGTGCGGCGGCAGGCGGTGCGCTGTCGGCAGCGGGCGCCGCCTGCGTGGCGCGGCGATCGAGCCGGGCCTTGACGGCGGCGACGCCGGCGAAAGCCAACGGATTGAGCAGGATCGACAGGATGGCGCCGGCCAGGATCAGGTCGCGCGCATCCTCGGGCAGCAGCTTCAGGCCGACGCCGAGCTCGGCCAGGATGAACGAGAACTCGCCGATCTGCGCCAGGCTCGCCGAGATGGTCAGCGCCGTCCGTAGCGGATGCCCGAAGGCTCGCACGATCAGGAAGGCGGCGACCGACTTTCCGATCACGATGATGAACAGCGTGGCCAGGATGGCGAGCGGCTCGCGCACCAAGCTCATCGGATCGAACAGCATGCCGACCGAGACGAAGAACAGCACCGCGAAGGCGTCGCGCAGCGGCAGCGACTCCTCGGCGGCGCGGTGGCTCAATTCTGATTCGGCCAGGATCATTCCGGCGAAGAAGGCGCCGAGCGCAAACGACACGCCGAACAGCTTGGCTGCGCCGAAGGCGACGCCGAGCGCGATCGCCAGCACGGCAAGGCGGAACAATTCACGCGAGCCGGTGTGCGCCACCCAATGCAGCACCCACGGGATGACGCGGCGGCCGACCACCAGCATGACCAGAACGAAGGCCGCGACCTTGACCAGCGTGACGGCGAGGATGCCGCCGACGCCGAGATCGAGCCCGAAGGTGGCGTCGACCGCGTGGGCGCCGCCCGTGCCGGGCGAGCCCGTGCCGAGCGCGCCGGCGAGCGCCGGCAGCAGCACCAGGGCGAGCACCATGGCCAGATCCTCGACGATCAGCCAGCCGACCGCGATGCGGCCGCGTTCGGTCTCGACCAGGCGGCGCTCCTGCAGGGCGCGCAGCAGCACAACGGTCGATGCGACCGACAGCGCGAGGCCGAACACCAGGCTTGCCGCGAGCGGCCATCCCATGAGCCAGGCGAGGCCGGCGCCCATCGCGGTCGCCACCGCGATCTGGACGATCGCGCCCGGCACCGCGATGGCCCGCACCGACAGGAGATCGTCGAGCGAGAAATGCAGCCCGACCCCGAACATCAGCAGGACGACGCCGATCTCGGCGAGCTCGGTGGCGAGCGCCTGGTCGGCGACGAAACCGGGCGTGTGCGGCCCCACCAGCACGCCGGCGATCAGATAGCCGACCAGCGGCGGGATTTTCAGCCGGTGCGCCAGCGCGCCGAGCACGAAGGCGAGCCCGAGCCCCGCGACAATGGTGGCGATCAGCGGGGTCTCGTGCGGCATGACGGCTTCGGCCCTCGACGCGGTCCGGCCTGCGGAACGTCAGTTGGTGTTTTGGATGCCGGCCATTATGGAGCGCCGCCGACCGGCCGGGCAACCCGGGGCAGGGTGTCGCAGGCCGGCGCAGCGGCTGGAGCGATTTTCGATGGCGACGAATCGGCATTCGCACCGCTCGTCCCCGTGAAGGCGCTACGGGATGCACACAAGGCTTGCCATGCATGAGAGCGTCATGCGCGGGCTCGACCCGCGCATCCATCGATTTTCGCAAAAATGCTTTGTTCGCAGGATGATGGATCGCCGGGTCAAGCCCGGCGATGACGACGGTGGGGAAGGCGCTCTTTTTGCCGTACCACCAGATGGTCTCGACAAAACGAGATCTGTGCATCCCGTAGCGTGAAGGCGGGGACCCAGTGCGCTGGGCGTGGCCTCTGGATTCCCGCTTTCGCGGGAATGAGCGGAGGGGTGGGTCGAGGTCGCCGGAAAATGCTCTAAGGCCTGGCGATGCGGCGGCCGGTGGAGACGAAGCTGTAGCCTTGTGTGCCATGCACCGCGACCATCACGGCCTCGACCACCGGCTCGTCGATCGCCTCCGGCGACGACCAGTCGACCAAGAAGCTCGCCCCGATGCCGCCGCGGACGTCCTCCTGGGCGATCACCACCTGCAGCGAGGCGAACGGCTTCAGCGCGACCGGCTTGTCCAGCGAGCGCTCGATCAGCCGGCCGGCCTGGTCGCGATACTCGATGGCGTCGACCACCAGCAGGTGCCGCTCGGAGGCGTTATGGATCGACAGGAGCCCGGAGAAGTTGAGCCGGGTGCGGCCGCCGCCGGCGATCACGGTGGAATGCAGCGGCACGAGAATGCGCCCGCGCGCCGCCGGCGTCCCGGCCGGCACCGGCGCGGTGGCGTCAGGCACGATCATGACGGTCTGCTCGGCCGCGGCGGCGCCGGACGTCCCGGCCAGCAGGGCCAGACCTCCGACGAGGCCTCCGACGATGGCGGCAAAGGCGAGCATCACGGCGCGACGCACGGCGGGTCTTCTCGATGGGGGTGGGTTGCCGGACATCAGATCCGACTCTTAGAGCCTTTTCGACAGCGATGAAAACCACGGGCGTCGACGGCGACTCACGAATTCCCGGCCCGTGAGCTCGCGCGAACTCGCATCATCCGGATTCGTTCGGGGTTCGAAAGAGATGGTCGGAGCGGAGAGATTTGAACTCTCGACCCCCAGTCCCCCAGACCGGACAGTAGAGAGTATAATATTCTGTAATATCAGTTATTTGTATGAGAATTTGCAGTCAGCTCGGGACTCGTTTCGGGACTTTCGGAAACGGACGGGCCGCCCCGCGGGAACGGTTTGACCCGGCTGTGCGGAACTCCTCCGGCACACGCGTGATCAGATCATCGAACATCGCGGGTCTCATCCAGGGCCGCGAAGGGGGAGACCTGGACTCGGCCTGGCCGGGCTCGCGCCGACATGCGACTGCCCGTATGCCTGCCCAAGGAAGCCTCGTAAACCGAGGCCTCAACTCGATGAGGCCTCTGCTCGATTACGTGATGGCGTCGAGGCCCTTGGCCTTGACGATCGACAACAGCTTCAGTGACGGGCCGCTCGGCCGCTTCTCGCCGCGCTCCCATTCGCTCACGAGCTTCGGCTTGACGTTCAGGTAGTGCGCGAAAACACCCTGGCTGACGCCGGCGTGCTTGCGGATGGCGACGATCTCCCCGGCCGACAGGGGCTCGACGGCCGTCAGGCACGAGGCGTCGAACTCGCGCATGGTGGCCTTGTCCACCAGCCCGATCCGGTGCAGGCCGGCGGCGGTCTCGTGGATGGCGGCCGCGATGCGGCTGCGCGGCTTACCGGCCGTGCTCTTCTTCGTCGTCGGCATAGGGTAGCTCCTTCAGCTCCTGCTCCGCGACCGCCTTTGCGATCTGGCGGTCGGTGTAGGCGAGGACCAGCTTGGCGAGCTTCTTCAGGTCGGTCAGCTCCGCCACATCGATGTTGGCCCGTTCGTTCTTGGCGAAGCCGTACAAAAACACGCTCCGCTCGGCCGTCCGAAACGCAACCACGGTGCGGTACCCGCCGGACCGGCCACCGCCCGGTCGCGCGACGCGCTGCTTGATGAGGCCACCGCCGAGGTCCGCATCGACCGCGCCGCGTTCCGCACGGGCGACGGCCTCGCACAGGCGCCTGTCGTCGAGGCCTTCCTTGCGGGCGAACCGCGCGAAGACCCGCGTCATGAAAACTCGCATGTCCCCCACCCGCCGGCATAATATGCCCCCTAGGGGTATAGTTCAAGGCGCGAGCGCACCGGGCGCCTCGCCGATCCTGGCTCTCAGGGGCGGATTCATCTGTGGGGCCGGTCGCAGCGCCGCGGCCGGTGGAGCGGAGATCATTCGATTTTCGAGAAGGATGGTCGGAGCGGAGAGATTTGAACTCTCGACCCCCAGTCCCCCAGACTGGTGCGCTAACCGGGCTGCGCTACGCTCCGAGCGGCGGGACTATAGTGATGCGGCCGCGGCGGCGCAACCGACCCGGCCGCGGCCGTGCACGGGTGGAGCGGGAGGCTGCGATGCAGCGGGCGGGGCGCCGGCGATCCGACCAAAACGGTACTAGTGTGCCGCCCCGGTACCGCACGGCCGCGACCTCGCAGTGAATTGTCCCGCAGGACCGTGGCGTTAAGCTAAAACCAACGTCCGTCGCGTAATCGTCTGACGTTTCGGGTGCGCCCCCTCGGGCCGCGAAGGCGGCCTGGGTCGCGACGGCGACCACGTGCCCGCGGGAGGATCGCGTGAGCCAGGCCGTCTCGATGAAACAGCAAGGTGCCTCGGTTTCCTCGGGTTTTTGGGACGAGGTCTACACGACCAACCCGATCTACTCGAAAGAGCTCGGTCCGCACGCCCGCGAGGCGATCCATGCGGCGGCCGACTGGTTCGGCGACCTGCGCGGCAAGACCGTGCTGGATCTCGGCTGCGGCGCCGGCGCCTCCTCGCTGCTGCTCGCCGAGACCGGCGCCAATGTCGTCTCGGTCGATGCCTCGCCGGTGGCGATCGCGTCGCTGGAGAGCCGCTGCGCCAGCCTCGGCGTCACCAATGTGCGGCCGGTGGTCTGCAACGCCATGACGATCGACACGCTCGGGCCGGTGGACTTCGTCTACGGTTCGATGATCCTCCACCATCTCGAGCCGTTCGGCGAGTTCTGCCAGGCGCTGCGCCGCGCCGTGCGGCCGGGAGGAAAGGCCTTCTTCTGGGAGAACAACGCGGCGAGCGACCTGCTGCTGTGGTTCCGCGAGCACGTGGTCGGCAAGCTGTGGGTGCCGAAATACGGCGATCCGCACGAGTTTCCGCTGACCCCGTCGGAGATCGAGGTTCTGCGCGGCGTGTTCGACGTGACCATCGAGTATCCGCGCATGGAGTTCTTCGCGCTGGCCTCGCTCTATCTGCTGCGCAGCCGCCTGATGAAGCCGATGGTCGCGGTCGACGACTTTCTCTTCCGCCACGACATCGGCAAGCGCTACTCGTATCAGCAATATGTTCGCGTGCAGGGCTGAGGCAGGCCGGAAGCCGCACGAAAACCCGACACCTCGCTGACAGGCGCCCCGCCTGTCAGGTCGGTGCGAGCGCTGCGCGGCTCATCATGCCGGTATTCGTCGTCCTCGACCTTCACCGTCATTGCCGGGCTTGACCCGGCAATCCATCGAACGTCGAAAGAAGCTTTTCTTTCAAGCGATGGATGCGCGGGTCGAGCCCGCGCATGACGAGTCGGAGCTTCTGAAGGCTGGTATCATCTGTCCGGGCGCGTCATTCGTCAGGCGGCCCGCCGGCCGCGCCGGACGTGACGCCACCATCAGGCCCCAGACGATCCCCATGATCAGGAAGTAGTGGCGCCAGTGCGCCACGTCGATGATGTAGCTCTCGCCGACCTCGCCCACGAAGGCCGCATAGGCGGCGATGAAGGTCGGCTGCCAGGGGGTGCGCACGAAGGCGTGCTTCAGCCCGAGCACCAGCGTGACGATCGTCAGCGCCAGCCAGGTCGTGCCGGCGAGCCAGCCGCCGTTCATGTAGGCGCTGATGAAGGAGTTGTGCGGCTCGAAGCTGAAGACGGTCGAGAACTGCAACGGGCCGACGCCCAAGGGCAGCTCGAACACCCGCAGCATGCCGGCGACGTGGCGGCCGAAGCGGCCCTGCTCGCCGGCGTCGTAGTCCTGCACCAGGTTGGCGCGCACCTTGAACATGTCGCCGACGACGTCGAAGGACAACAGCACGACGACCAGGCCGGCCAGCACGGCGACCCCGATGGCGGCAAGCAGCGTCAGGCGGAAACGGTCGGCGGCCGAGCGGGTCGTCACATAGGTGAGGCCGAGCATCACGATGGCCGAGACGGCGAAATGCCCCCAGGCGCCGCGCGAAAAGGTGAGCAGGAGCCCGGCTGCGATCAGCAGCACCTTGGCGCCGGCGCCGGCGATGACGCGCAGGCTCGCGCCGGAGAGAATGCGCTGCAGCAGGACCAGGGCCGGCAGCACCAGGAAGGGGCCGAACACGTTCGGGTCCTTGAAGGTGGAGGCGGCGCGGTCGTAGAGGATGAACGAGTCGGCGCCCGGGATCAGGCGGAAGAACGCCAGCACGGCGATGGCCGAGGTCACCAGCGCGGCGGCCACGTAGCCACGCATCAGGATGTCCAGGCGCCGCGCCGTGCTCTGCGACAGCACCATGGCGAAGAACAGCGTGGTGAGCGACAGGAAGCAGGTGACGATCGTCCACATGAAGGTGCGGGGCAGCTCGATCACCGGCATCAGCGAGACGATGTAGCCGATGTTCTGGACGAGCAGCAGCGCGAGGAGCGGCAGCAACGACGCCCGCAAGGTGAGGCCGGTGGCGGCGAACACCACGATGGCGACCGAGACGAACAGCTCGTAGGGCGCCGGCTCGATCTGCACGAAGCCGCTGGTGAAGGCGATCATCCACAGGAGCGCGAGGCGCAGCCGCTCGCCCGCCGTGGCGGAATCGGCGCCCGGACGCCCCGCACCGGCGTGCGAAAACGCCGCAGCGCGGGGCGCGGCGTCTCCGAGCGGCTCGGTGGCGGCGATGGACATCAGCCCGGCCTCTTCCCGCCACACGGCGGTCGTGCGCTCAATACGCGTTCTCGGTCTTCAGCAGCGCGAAGGGCGTGCGCAGCAGGATGTAGAGGTCGAACAAGAGCGACCAGTTCTCGATGTAGTAGAGGTCGTGCTCGACGCGCTGCTGCAGCTTCTCGGGGCTGTCGAGCTCGCCGCGCCAGCCGTTGATCTGGGCCCAGCCGGTGATGCCTGGCTTCACCCGGTGGCGGGCGAAATAGCCGTCGACCACGTCGTCCCACAGCTTGTTGGCGAGCGGCGCGTGGATGGCGTGCGGCCGCGGGCCGACCAGCGAAAGGTCGCCGCGCAGCACGTTGAGGAGCTGCGGCAGCTCGTCGATCGAGGTTTTCCGGATGAAGCGTCCGACCCGGGTGACGCGGTTGTCGCCCTTGGTGACGACGCGCTTGGCGTCCGGATCGGAATGCTCGTGATAGAGCGAACGGAACTTGAGGACGTCGATCACCTCGTTGTTGAAGCCGAGGCGGCGCTGCTTGAACAGGATCGGGCCGCGGCTGTCGAGCTTGATGGCGACGGCGGTCGCCAGCAACACCGGCGAGATCGCCAGCAGGATCAGGAATGCGGCGACACGGTCGAACACCGACTTGATGACCAGGTTCCAGTCGGCGATCGGCTTGTCGAAAATGTCGAGGACCGGGATATTGCCGATGTATGAATAGGCGCGCGGGCGGAAGCGCAGCCGGTTCATGTGGGCGGCGAGCCGCACGTCGACGGGCAGCACCCACAGCTTGCGCGCCATTTGCAGAACCCGCTCTTCGGCCGTCAGTGGCAACGAGACGAGGATCAGGTCGACGCGGGTGCGGCGGGTGAACTCGACCAGGTCGTCGACGGTGCCGAGCTTCGGCACGCCGGCCACCACGGAGGGCGAGCGGTCGTCGGCGCGGTCGTCGAACACGCCGCAGACCCGCAGGTCGGAATGCGCCTCCGAGGCGATGGCGCGCACCAAGGCCTCGCCCTCGCGGCCGCCGCCGACGATGACGACGCGGCGGATCAGCCGGCCCTGGTCCGCCCAATGCCGCACCAGCGCGCCGAGCGCGATGCGGAAGCTGAACAGCGTGACGAGGCCGACGACGTACCAGCCGGCCGTCCAGGCGCGCGAAAAGGTGTTCTCGTATTTGGCGAAGAACGACAGGGCCAGCGCCAGCAGGAACACCAGCGTCCAGGCCAGGCCGAGGCGGCCGAGCTGGTAGACATGCGAGCGGAACGCCGGCACGTTGTAGATGTCGAACACCTGGAAGGCGACGATCGCGGCCGCCGCGATCGCGAACTCGATGACCACATACATGGCCTCGAGCCCCTCGACCGGATAGATCCAGACGGCGTGCACCAGCGCGCCGGTGAGGACGATCAGGACGAACTCGACGACCCGCACGATGCCGGTGATCACCACGGGCGAGACCGCCTTGGCGACCGGCTCCTCGGCGATGGCGCGGGCGATCGGGCTGAGCTCGCGCGGCGTCGGCGAATGGCTCCCGGGTCGACCGGGCAGGGGATCATTGATCGGCGGTATGGCGAGCGCCATCGTCAGTTTCTCCGGGGGGCTGCGGAGCGGTCGTGCCTCCGGCCCGTCTGCGCGTCGGAGCAACGCCCGAAAGAGTCTTAGCTTCAAATGGCGAGGAACGCGTAAACGTCGATGGGCCCCGCCCGGTATTCACACAATCTGGTAAATGCCGGCTAGACCGTTGCGGACGACCCGTTCGTCGACTTGGCGTCGTTCCCGAGGGCCTTGTTGGCCAACGGTTTCAGGGCCCGGGTCTTGGTCGCCAGGATCTCGCGATAGAGCTCGTCCACGCGGCGCTGCATCGCATCAATGTGGAAGCGGGGCCGCACCCAGTCAAGCCGCGCCGCGGCGTCGATCTGGGCCCGTACCGGGTCGGCGAGCAGGGCGTTCAGCGTCGCCGCGAGCGCGTCGGGATCACCGGGTGGCACCAGCTCGCCGGCGCGGGGCCCGAAAATCTCCGGGATGCCCCCGACCCGCGTCGCCACGATCGGCAGCCCGGCCGCGATCGCCTCCAGCACGATATAGGGCATCGATTCGGCGCGCGACGGCACCACCACGGCGCGGCCGAAGGAAAACGCCTCGCGGGTCGGGGCGGGGTCGTGGAACGTCACCCGATCGCCGATGCCGAGCGCGGCGGCGAGCGCCTGGTAACGGGCGCGGCCCTCGTCCTCGGCCTGGCCGAACAGATGGGCGCTGGCGCGCCGGCCCCAGCGGCTCTCCAGCCGGGCGATCGCCTCCAGGAACACGTCGGTGCCCTTGAGCTCGCGATACATCCCCAGAAACAACAGGTCGCGGGCGTTCTCGCGCGGGATGACCGGCTCGAACTCCTCCTCGCGCAGCCCGTTCGGAATCACCACGGCGCGGCAGCGCGGCGGGCCGATCTTCTGCCGATAGGTCTCCGCCTCGTAGGCGCTGACATGGACGAGGGCGTCGGTGACGCGCTCCAGCACCCGCTCGATCGCGAAGTAGAAGCGGCCTTCCATCGAGCCGGTCGCATAGTGCAGACTGCCGCCATGCGGTGCGTAGAGGCAGGCGATGGGCCGGCGGCGCCCGAGCCAGGCTCCGATCAGCCGGCCGTAGACCCCGCCCTTGGCGCCATGGCAGTGGATCACGTCGGGAGCGAGCGTCTGCACGTGCCGGGTCAGGCGCACGAGCGCGCCGAGATCGGCCGGCGAGACATCGCGTCGCATCGGCAGGCGGGTGGCGCCGAGCGCGAGCCGGCCGGCGACCGCCTCGACGGATTTTGCCTCGAAAGCCCCGCCGGTGCGCGAATCGCAGACGATCCCGACCGTATGGCCGGCGGCGCTCTGGGCGGTGGCGAGGTCGCAGACATGGCGGAAAATACCGCCGATCGGGGCACGCACGACGTGCACGATTCTCAACCGAACCGGCACGTGCATGGCCGAATCCTCCGCGCGTCGGGCAGGGGTCGAGGGCCGCGGCATCGACAGCGGACCCGGCGGCAGAAACTAGCCCATTGCGAATTCATGACAGCGGAAACCCTCTGTCAAGGTTAAGCCGGTCTTGCGGCATCGCGTCCCGGGCCGTGACGATTAACGCGATGGCAACCATAATGGGTTGAAATCCACCTGCGTGCGTATTGTCTGCCGGTTGTGGAGTTCCAGTATGTCGTTCGGAGCGGACCGTGATCCCATGGGCGCGCGTGTCGGGGAACTCGACATGCGCGCCATCGGCCGCGCGCTGTGGCGCAGCAAATGGCTGATCGTGCTGCCGACGCTCCTGGTCGCCCTGGCCGCCACCGTCGCGGTCAATCTGCTGACCCCGCGCTACAAGTCCGAGGCGCGCATCCTCTACGAGGGCCGCGAGAACGTCTTCCTGCGGCCGGAGGCCGAGCGCGCCACCATGGAGCGCAGCGCCGCCGACCAGGAGGCGATGACCAGCCAGGTTCAGCTCATCCTGTCGCGCGAGCTCGCCACCCAGGTGATCGCCGAGCTGAAGCTGAACGAGCGGTGGGAGTTCGACCCGCTGATCGAGGGCCTGCCGATCTACAAGCAGGTCATGGTGGCGCTCGGCATCTCTCGCGACCCCTACCGGATGACTCCCGAGGAGCGGGTGCTCGACGCCTATTACGAGCGGCTCACCGCCTTCGCGGTCGACAAGTCGCGGGTCATCACGCTGGAGGTCCAGTCCTACGATCCGGTGCTGGCCGCCCGCATCGCCAATGCGGTCGCCCAGGGCTATCTCAAGCTGCAGCAGGGCAACAAGCAGGATGAGATGCAGGCGGCGAGCCGCTGGCTCTCCGGCGAGATCGAGCGGCTGCGCCGCGAGGTCGGCGAGGCGGAGGCGCGGGTCGAGGATTTTCGCTCGCGCAGCAATCTGTTCGTCGGCACCAACAACACCACGCTGTCGAATCAGCAGCTCGGCGAGTTCAACACCCAGCTCGGGACGGCGCGCGCCCGCAAGGCGGACCTCGAGACGCGGGCCCGCCTGCTGCGTGACATGCTGCGGCGGGGCGACGCCATCGAAGCCTCCGAGATCGCCAATTCCGAGTTCATCCGTAGGCTCTCCGAGCAGCGCGTGGCCTTGCGCGCCCAGCTCGCCGAGCAGTACTCGACGCTGCTCGACAACCATCCGCGCATCAAGGAGCTGAAGGCGCAGATCTCCGACTATGATCGGCAGATCCGCTCGGAAGCCGAGAAGCTCGTCCGCACGCTCGAGAACGACGCCAAGGAGGCGGCCGAGCGGGTCACCAAGCTCGGGACCGAGCTCGACTCGCTCAAGCGGCAGGCGACGACCAGCAACGAGGACGACGTGCGGCTGCGTGCCTTCGAGCGCGACGCCAAGTCGAAGCGCGACCTGCTCGAGTCGTATCTCGGCAAGTACCGCGAGACGAGCGCCCGCGAGAGCATCGGCTCGGCGCCGGCCGACGCCCGCATCATCTCGCGCGCCATCGTGTCGAACACGCCGTTCTTCCCCAAGAAGTTGCCGATGGTTCTGGTCGCCACCTTTGCGACGCTGGCGGTGTTCGCCGCCATCGTCACGGCCGGCGAGCTGTTGCGCACGACACCCGAGGATGTTGCGGCCCGGCCCGAGCCGGCCCGGATCGATCCGTCCAGGTGGGAGCCGTCCCGCGCGCCGGCGGCCGTCGTCGCGGCCCCGAGGCCGGCGGCCGAGCCGGCCGGTCCGGCGCTCGCCGCACCGTCCGGCGGGTCGACCGGATTGGCGCGCCGCCTGTTCGGGCGGGCGCTGCCCGCCATCACGTCGCGCGCGCCGCCTTCGTCGCGAACCGAGCCTGACGCGCCTGCTGCGGGTCCCTCGGCGCCTGCGGCGGAGCCTGAAGCCGCCGCGCACCCCGAGACCCTCGCCTCCGAGATCGCCGCGGCGCCATCCGCGCCGGCAGAGGGTGACGACGAGCGGACGGTCCTGACGCTGTCCTCGGTCGACGAGCTCGCCCGCCGCCTGCGCGATGGTGACCTGGGCCGTCAGGTGGCGATCTTCGGCACCGCTCCGGACGGGCGCACCACCCAGGCGGCCGTCGCGGTGGCGCGGCTGCTCGCCCGCGACTCCCTCGTGGTGCTGGTGCGGCTCGGCGCCGAGCCGGCCGGATCGACCGCGCCGGCGATCGGCGGGGACGGGCCGGGCGTCACCGACATGATCCGGGGCGAGGCGACGTTCGGCGAGATCATCGCCCGCGACAAGCTCTCGCGCGCCCATGTGGTGCCGCGCGGCCGCGGCGAGGCCGACACCGGCGCGCTGCTCGCCTCGCTGCGCTTCGTCACCATGATCGATGCGCTCGCCCGCACCTACGACCACGTCATCATCGATGTCGGCTCGTTCGATGGGGTGGCGGCCGACCAGATCGCCGAGCTGGCGCCGGCCGGCGTACTGGTGGTGTCAGAGACGTCCGACCCGATCGCCGGGGTCGCCCGCCTGCGCCTCGCATCGTCCGGCTACGGCGAGGATCTCATCGTGCTGGCCGGCGCCCCGCTGGTCGCCCCGACGCCGCAGCCAGAGGCGGCGTGAATCGGGATTCGCGAGATCGACCGCCGCTCATCCGGCGGCGGCGACGCCGCGGCGCAGCCGCTGCACCAGCGATTTGATCGTCTCGCTCTCCTTGGCGCGCCGCTTGGCGGCGGCCGTGGCGGCGAGCACGGCTGCGGCGGCGTGGCCACGCCACGACACCGGCACGATGCTGTCGAGCAGCCCTTCCGGCTCGCGGCAGAAGAATGCCTTGTAGGGCGCCGCACCGGGCCCGAGGTCGAAGCCGGCGAGGCCGCGCTCGGCGCAGTCCCGGATGATGTGGGTGATCAGCACCAGGCCAGGGCTCCAGCGGCCGTTCTCACTGGTCGTGTAGGAGTTGAACATAGAGGAGAAGCGGTGGTCGTCGGCGACCCCGCCCATCACGGCGATCACCTCGTCGTCGTCCTCGAGGGCATGCAGCTCGATCCGCGGCATGCCGTCGGCGAGGCCGATATGGCAGCCCTCACGCAGGAAGGCCGCGACGCCCGGCTCTGCGAACACGTCGTGGATGCCCTGGGCGGCGAAATGCGACGCCTTCTGGATGAGGAAGGCGTCGAGCACCCGGTCGGCCTCGGCCGGCGTGGTGACGCGGACATAGCGGTAGCCCGGCAGCTTCTCGAGCTTGCGCTCCTTGCCGCGCAGGCGCCCGCGCATGTCGCGCGTCAGCGCCGCCTCGAGGGCCTTCTCGGGGCCGCCGGCCGGGAAGGTCAGGCCGGGCACGTCGTCGACCGCGGCCTGGGCGGGCAGGCTTGCGAACGGGTTGGCGATGCCGCGCCAGCGCGGCGGCTGCCGGGTCAGGGCGAAGACGTCGATGCCGCAGCGGCGGCCGGTGCGGCGCAGGATGTCGATGACGGCCGCAGCGTCCATCGCGGCGGCCGCGTCGCGCCGCCACAGGCCGATATTGAGCCCCGAATGGTCGCCGCCGGGAAAGCGGGCGACCGTGACGGCGCGCGGGGCGTAGACGAAGGGCCACAGGAAGGCGGGGGAGCCTGTTCGGTCATGGCCGATCACCACCAGGGGGCGCAGCCCGGCCGGGGCGCCGACATGGCGCTGCCAGGCAGCCACCCAGTCGAACCGCTGGAAGGCGGTCCCGACCGCCCCGCGGGCGGCGAGGTCGCGCCAAATGGGCTCGGCGGTGGCGAAATCCTCCACCCAATCGACCGATCCGGGCATGGTGTCGTCCCGCGACAGAGGCATCCCGGCAGGCGCGGGATCGCTCCTTTGCGCCACATGGGTTGCGGTCAGGTCGACGGTGACGACGGTCATGGGGATCCTGGCCGGATTAATCGATGTTGGTGAGTGAGGCTGGCAAAGAAAAATCAACAAAGCGTTGGTAAAGCCATTGGACGTATCGTCCGGTCGAGGGGCCGGGCGGCCCGCGCGCCGCACCCGTGCGGACGCCGGAGCTACGCCAGCCGACCAGAGGGGCTCCCGCGGTGGGCTTGGCGGCGAGCCCGGAGGTGACGCATCATGGCCGATCAGGTTGCGCCGCATCGCCTCGACGGACGCAGGACGTGGACCAGTTGAGAAAAGCCATCATCCGATCCGGCCTCGAGGCGCTGTACTTCTCCGGCGCTCACCGGGTCATGCGCCGCTTCGTCGGCGGCGTCGGCGCCATCTTGGTGCTTCACCATGTCCGCCCGGCTCGCCGGGACGGATTCCAGCCGAACCAGCTTCTCGAGATCACGCCGGACTTCCTGGAGGCCGTGATCGACCGGCTGGCCAGCACGGGGGCCGACTTCGTCTCGCTCGACGAGGTGCATCGTCGCCTCACCGAGCGCGATTACGGCCGCCGCTTCATCGCCTTCACGTTCGACGACGGCTATCGCGACAACAAGCAGTGGGCCTACCCGATCCTCAAGCGGCACGGCATTCCGTTCGCCGTCTATGTCCCGACCAGCTTTCCCGACCGCCTCGGCGAGCTGTGGTGGGACGCCCTCGAGGCCGTGATCGCCCGCAACGACTCGATCGTGCTGGAGATGGACGGTCGCGACTGCCGTATCGACTGCGCCACCCCGGCCGAGAAGTTCGAGGCCTACCAGGTGCTGTACTGTTGGCTGCGGGCGATGCCGAGCGACGCCCGCATGCTCGATGCCGTCCGCGAGCTCACCACCCGCTACCGGATCGATACCAGCGCGATCTGCGACGCGGTGTGCATGACCTGGGACGAGATCGCCGAGATCGCCGCCGACCCTCTGGTCACCATCGGGGCCCACACGGTCAACCACGTGAGGCTGGCCAAGGCGTGCGACACGGTCGCCCGCTCGGAGCTGAAGATGGGCCGCGCCGTGCTGGAGGCCGCCCTCGGGGTGAGGCCGCTGCACCTCGCCTATCCGTACGGCGACTGCAACTCGGCCGGGCCGCGCGAGTTCGCCATCGCGGCCGAGCTCGGCTTCAAGACGGCCGTCACGACCCGCCCCGGCGTGCTGTTCCCGGCCCATGCCCAGACCCTGATGGCGTTGCCGCGCATCTCGATCAACGGCGAGTTCCAGCGCAGCCGCTACGTCGACGTGCTGGTGTCGGGCGCCGGCACGGCGCTGTGGAACGGCCTGCGCCGGCTCCGGGTGGCGTGACGCAAGTGATTCCGGGGCGTCGCGCCGTCCCGGAACGACGACCATCCAGGCGTGTTCGCTCAGCGCCGCGACATGAAGCTGACGATCGGCATCGCGAAGGGCAGCCAGCCGGCGCCGGCGATGGCGTAAAAGGCCATGCGCACCATCCAGCTCGGCGAGTCGAGAACGAAATAGGCGGCGGCCAGCGCCAGGAATCCCCAGACCAGGAACAGGGCGATCAGCCCGAAGATGCCGATGAAGCGGCGCCGGCGACGATTCATGGGATCACCGTGATGGCGGGTCGCGACCACGCGGGCGCGCCCCTGAAAAATCGCTGCCGGACCCGGTCGGGCGCGGTCGAAAAGGACCGGTTCGGTTGACGATTGCGGCCCGGAACCCACGTCTATATGGTCCGCTCGTGCCCGCGCAAGCAGCGTTGCAGCGCAGGCGCCCGTGCCCGCGCAAGCGGGCCGAACCCCCGGGATCCGCTCGTGCCATATCGACGCATCCGTCTCGTCCGGCTGTGGCTGTCGCTCGTCGCCGCGCTGGTGTTCCTCACCGTCGTCGTCGGCGGGGCGACCCGGCTCACCGAGTCCGGGCTGTCCATCGTCGAGTGGCGCCCCTTGGCCGGCACGGTGCCGCCGCTGTCGCAGGCCGGCTGGCAGGCCGAGTTCGACAAGTACAAGGCCATCCCGCAATACGAGATCGTCAATCGCGGCATGTCGCTTTCCGAGTTCAAGACGATCTACTGGTGGGAGTGGGGCCACCGCAATGTCGCGCGGCTGACCGGCCTCGTCTTCCTGCTGCCGTTCCTGTGGTTGCTGTGGCGCCGCGCGCTGCCGCCCGGGCTGAGCGGCGGGCTCGCCGTGATCTTCGGCCTCGGCGCCGTGCAGGCCGGCGTCGGCTGGTGGATGGTGTCGTCCGGGCTCGCCGACCGCATCAGCGTCTCGCACTACCGGCTCGCCTTCCATCTGACGCTCGCCTGCCTGGTGTTCACCGCCCTGGTATGGACGGCGGCGCGGGTCGGGGCGCCGCGCGGTCTCGCCGTCTCGTGGCGGCTGCGGGCGGGCGCCATGCTGCTCGGCGCGCTGGTGCTGGTGCAGATCTATTTCGGCGCACTGGTCGCCGGGATGCGGGCGGGCCTCGTCTACAACACCTGGCCGCTGATCGACGACAGGTTTTTCCCGCGTGCCGACGACCTGTTCTTTGCCGATCCGCCGTGGCTGAATTTCTTCGAGAACGCCCTGACGATCCAGTTCACCCACCGGATGGTCGGCTACGTGCTGGCGCTGGTGGCGCTGCTGCATCTCGTCGACGCGGTCGCGACTGCCGGCGCCCGCAAGGGCGTGCGCGGCGGCGCGCTGGCGCTGGCGCTCGCCATCCTGGCGCAGATCGCCGTCGGGGTCTTCACGCTGGTCTATCGCGTGCCGATCGAGCTTGCGCTGCTGCACCAGGGCGCTGCCCTGGTGGTCCTCGCGCTGGCGACCCTGCATGCCGAGCGCCTGACCCGCCCCGCCTCGGTCGCGATGCCGGTGCCCAATCTGGTGCTGGCGGCGCGGTGAGGGCAGGGCGCGCCCTATCGGGCTCGGTCGGAAAACACCGCGAGCTTGGAGATCGCCGTGTCGGTGTAGGTCGTGCCCCGATAGGTGCGGTCGATGACGAACTGAACCCAGTGGGCGTGTACCGGACGGTCGAGCGCGATGGTCTGCGGACCGAGGCGGTCCTGCAGCGTGACGGTGCGGCTCTCGCCGGTCGAGAAGACCAGCCGCAGCGTCTGCACCCGGCCGTTCTTGACGTAGAGATCCGTGCTCTTCTCGTAGCCGTTGTTCACCACCACGGCCCGCACCGTCCGCTCGCCGTCGAACGCGACCGTCACCCATTCGCCGGTGCCGTCGCCGGCCGCGCCCTCCACCCAGGCCGCGCTGATGTCGCCGCCGAACAGATTGCGCACCCCATAGGTGTTGCCGAGCTGCGGCTGCAGCACCGAGCTGGCGCAGTAGAGATCGACCCCGGCCGGCGCGTTGAAGCTCGCGCAATTTTCACGCGGCGACTGCGGGCGGGGCGGCACGCCGCCGGCCGGCTCCAGCGCGCCGACCCGGGTGCGGCCGTCGTCGGTCGGGCGGCCCGGCGTCCGGCTCTCGATCTCCTCGATGCGCAGGCGGGCCAGCGCCACGAAGGTGCCGTTGGGGAAGGCTGCGATGTAGCTGCGGATCTGCGCGACGTTGCCCGTGTCCTTCACCGAGTTCCAGTAGGCGATATCGACGTCCTGGCCACGGTCGCTCGTCGCCGGTGGCGGCTTGACGGGTGGCGGTGTGACGGACGGCTGGGCCGGGGGCTCCGTGCCGGCCGATGCCGCAGATCCCGGGACCAGCACGACATCGCCGATCAGCGAGGAATGGTCCCACGGCACCTGCCGCGAATGCGTCGAGGCGACCACGTCGGAGCGGATGCGCCGCATCAGCACGGCGACGTCGAGCCCTGGGGTCGGCAGGTGCTTGAGCAGCGCCGTCGTGAACGGGCTGTTGCGGCCCTCGCCGTCGAGCGCGACATTGTCGGGCTGGGTCGCGTAGGCGATCATGGTGCCGACCGCGCTCTGGATCGAGGCGAGGCCGGCGCCGACCGAGGCGGAGCGCGCGCCGAGCGAACGGGCGAGCGTACGGGCCAGCGGGTTGTCGCGGCAGGCGTCGAGAAAAACCAGGTTCACCCGCGCCTCCGCCTCCATCTGGCCGAGCACCTGGCCGACATCGATGGTCTCGAAGGAGAGGTCGCCGGGGCGCTCCAGCTTGGCGTCGACCGGCACCAGATAGTTCCTGCCCGCCACCTGCAGGCCGTGCCCGGCATAGAAGAACAGCGCCACCGAGGCGCCGTCGAGGGCGCGGCCGAAGGCGCGGATCTTGTCCTCCAGGGCGTGCTTGTCGAGGTCGCGGCCCTCGATCACGGCGAAGCCGAGCCGGCGCAGCGCCGCCGCGACGTCGGCGGCATCGTTGGGTGGATTGGCGAGCGGGGTCGCGTTGCGGTAGGCGCCGTTGCCGACGACCAGCGCAACTTTCTGCTGCGCGCCGGCGGACGGCGGCGCGACGACCAGCAGGACCGCCATGGCGGTGAGCGCAGCGAGCCATCGGAACGGCATGGTCGATTCTCCTGACCCGATCGCGGGCAGGATAGCGCATCCGCGCCGGCCACGCGAAATGCCCGCCGGAACCACCCGATGCCGGCCGCAATGGTCACTGCGAGGTTTCGGCAACAGCCGCAATGCATCAGCAAAAAAGCGATAAACTCGACGCTGTTCCGGCGACGTCTGCGTAAGGGAGTCGAAATCGTTCCGGCCTAGAACGCCGCAATGATGTGGTGGACCTCGATCAGTGCCGGTTGGGCTCGCGTGAATGCCAGACTCCCGGTGAGGTGTCTGTGCCAGCCTGCGACGGCGCTCGGCCTCCTGACGATCGCGCTCTTGTGGGTGATCATCGGCTATCACCTCGGCCTGGAGCGCGACCAGTTGCAGGCGATGGCGTTTCAGAACACGCGCAACATCGCGCGCGTCGTCGAGGAGCATTTCGTCCGTTCGGTGGCCGAACCGGACCAGATCCTGCGGCTCGCCCGCGCGGCGTATCTGCTCGATCCGGCCGGCTTCGATCTCCGGGCCTTCGCGCACGGCGCGACGATGTCCGGCGGCGTGGCGCTGCAGCTCTCGCTGGTCGGCCCGGACGGCATGCTTCTCGCCACCAGCGGCCAGGCCTCCGGGCCCGTCGATCTGTCCGACCGGCGGCATGTCCGGGTTCACCTCGACGGCGACGACGACACGCTGTTCGTCAGCGAGCCGGTGCTCGGGCGCGTCTCCGGCAAGCGGTCGATCCAGTTGTCGCGGCCGGTGCGCGACCGCGACGGCATCCTGCTCGGCGTCCTGGTCGCCTCGCTCGACGCCGAGTACTTTTCGCGCTTCTACCGCTCGATCGATCTCGGCGCCGGCGGCGCCATCGTGCTGGTCGGCACCGACGGAGTCGTGCGGGCCGGAGCCGGGGCAGGGACACCGTTGGTCGGCCGCTCGTTTCGCGAGTGGGCGACGCTGCGACGGCTCGACGAGGCTCCGAGCGGCTCGCTGGTCGTCCGCAGCCCGCGGGACGGTGTGACCCGCCTGGTCTCGTACCGGAAGGTCGACGGACTGCCGCTCGCCGTCTATGCGGCCGTGTCGACGGTCGAGGCCTTCGCCGACAACGCCTGGTACGTGAAAGTCTACTCGGTGATCGCCGCCGTCCTCACCCTGGTGATCCTGGCCGCGATCGCGTTGGCGGTGCGCCAGCGCCTGGCGCTGGAGCGCACGGCCGCGGCGCTGCTCGCCAGCGAGGCGGCGGCGCGCCGCAGCTCGCAGGAGCTCGCGGTCACGCTGCAGACCATCTCGCAGGGCATCGTCACCATCGATCGCGACGGCCGTATCGCGGTGTTCAACCGCCGGGCCGTCGAATTGCTCGGCGTGCCGGAGGCGTTTCTCGCCGAGCGGCCGCATTTCTCCGAGGTGCTCGCCGAGATGCGCCGGCGCGGCGAGTTCGGCTCGGCCGGCGAGCTGGCGAACGCCGACCTGGTCGCGTTCGGGCACGCGGCCAGGCGCGATGGGGCCACCGCCATGTTCGAGCGCATCCGGACGAACGGCCAGACCATCGAGATCTGCTGCGTCTCCATGCCGGACGGCGGCATGGTGCGCACCTACACGGACGTCACCGAGCGGCGCGCCAGCGAGCGGCGCATCGCCTACATGGCGCTGCACGATTCGCTGACCGGCCTGCCCAACCGTGCGATGTTCCAGGACCACATGGAGGAGGCGCTGAAACGCCTGCACGAGCGCGGCGCCCGTTTCGCCGTGCTCAGCATCGATCTCGACCGCTTCAAGGAGGTCAACGACCTGCACGGCCATCCGGTCGGCGACGAGCTGTTGCGCCGGGTGTCGGAGCGGCTGCGGAGCTGCCTGCGCGACGGCGACCTCGCGGCGCGGCTCGGCGGCGACGAGTTCGCCGTGGTGGCCACCCGCACGGATGTCAACGGTGAGCTCGACGCGATGGTGCGCGGCCTCTTGCAGTCGGTCGCCGAACCCTACCGGATCGACGGCCGCACCGTCGAGATCGGCGCCAGCATCGGCATCGCGCTGGCCCCCGAGGACGGCGACGGCCTGGAGACGCTGCTGCGCAAGGCCGACCAGGCCATGTACCGGGTCAAGGCCGGCGGCCGCAACGGCCTGTGCTGGGCCGGCCGGGCGATGCGCTCCTTCGGGGGCGCGCGCGGCGCGCGCGACGACGCTGCCTGATCCTCACCCCGCCAGCGCCTGTTCCAGGTCGGTTACCGGTGGCTCTCTCGGGCCAGAGCGACCGCGCATCGTGTCTCTTCGCGTCGTCCGAGCGGCCTGTTATGATGCCGCCATGAAGCACACGCGGATCGAGATCAACCCGGAGATCATGGGCGGCAAGCCTGTGGTTCGGGGAACGCGTATTCCGGTCGAGACCATCCTCCGGAAGCTCGGTGCCGGGATGACGGCCGACGCGGTCATGGCGGATCATCCGCGCCTGACGGCGGACGACATTCGAGCCGCTCAGGCGTTTGCCGCCGACTATCTGGCCGACGAAGACGTCGCCTACGGTTGAGCGGCCATGCGATGGCTCGCCGACGAATGCGTGGATGCCTCGCTCATTGTCTTCCTGCGCCAGTCTGGTCATGACGTTCTCGAGGTCGCCGAGCATGTGCCGGGTGCGACCGACCGGGAGGTCGTCAGGCTGGCACAGTCCGAGCAACGATTGCTGCTGACCGAGGACAAGGATTTCGGCGACCTCGTCTTCCGCCGCGCGAACGCCGTGCCCGGTCTCGTGTTGCTGCGGATCGACCCGGAACGGCGCGCCACCAAGGCGGCACGCGTCCGTGCGGCCTTGGACTTGCACGGGGAGAAGCTGTTCGGCCGCTACACCGTCATCGAGGATGCCAGGATTAGAAGTCGTCCGTTGCGGCCCATCGGCGGAGCCGATTGAACTGCTGGTGACGGACTCGGTCCGGTGCCGATCGCGATCTCGATCGGCGCTGCGCAGGTCCAAGTCGTCCGGGCCGGCGCCTGGCGAACCAGCCCCCGTCCGGTTTGATCTTTGGACGGCCGTGCCGTCCGCCTCACCCCGCCAGCGCCTGCTCCAGGTCGGCGATGATGTCGGCCTTGTCCTCGATGCCGATCGACAGGCGGACCACGTCGGGGCCGGCGCCGGCCTGCACCTTCTGGGCGTCGGAGAGCTGCTTGTGGGTGGTCGAGGCCGGGTGGATGATCAGCGAGCGGGTGTCGCCGATATTGGCGAGGTGGGAGAACAGCTTCACGTTGGAGACGAGCTTGACGCCCTCGTCGTAGCCGCCCTCGAGGCCGAACGTGAACACCGCGCCGGCACCCTTCGGCACGTATTTCTTCGCGAGGTTGTGATAGCGGTCGCCCGGCAGGCCCGGATAGCTCACCCAGGCGACGCGCGGATGCGCCGACAGCCACTCGGCCACCGCCAGCGCGTTGTCGCAATGGCGCTGCATGCGCAGCGGCAGCGTTTCGATGCCGGTGAGGATCAGGAAGGCGTTGAACGGCGACAGCGCCGGGCCGAGGTCGCGCAGGCCCAGCACCCGGCAGGCGATCGCGAAGGCGAAGTTGCCGAAGGTCTCGTGCAGGACGATGCCGTTGTACTCGGGGCGCGGTTCGCACAGCATCGGATAGCGGCGCTCGCGCGACCAGTTGAAGGTGCCGCCGTCGACGATGATGCCGCCGATCGAGTTGCCGTGGCCGCCCAGGAACTTGGTCAGCGAATGCACGATGATGTCGGCGCCGTGCTCGAAGGGGCGGCACAGATAGGGCGTCGCCAGCGTGTTGTCGACGATCAGCGGCACGCCGGCCCGCTTGGCGATCTGGCTGATCGCCGCGATGTCCGTGATCACGCCGCCCGGATTGGCGATCGACTCGATGAAGATCGCCTTGGTCTTGGGCGACACGGCGCGCTCGAAGCTTTGGAGGTCGTCCGGGTCGGCCCACACGACGGTCCAGCCGAAATTCTTGAACGAGTGGTTGAACTGATTGATCGACCCGCCATAGAGCTTCTTCGAGGCGACGAACTCGTCGCCCGGCGTCAGCAGCGCGTGCATGATCAGCAGTTGCGCGGCGTGGCCGGAGGCGACCGCGAGCGCCGCGGTGCCGCCCTCGAGCGCGGCGACGCGCTCCTCCAGCACGGCGTTGGTCGGGTTGCCGATGCGCGTGTAGATGTTGCCGAACGCCTGCAGGCCGAACAGCGAGGCGGCGTGGTCGACGCTCTCGAACACGTAGGAGGTGGTCTGGTAGATCGGCGTCGCCCGCGCCCCGGTGGTCGGGTCGGGCTGGGCGCCGGCATGGATGGCGAGCGTGGAGAAGCCGGGCTGGCGGTCGGTCATGGGTGCTCCGTGGGTCGCCGGGGGCGGAATTTTATTCCGTCCGGTGTAGCCCACCCCGACGGGCCGTCAAGGCTGCCCGGTGCCGCGGCGCGCGCGGGTCGTCACCACGTGTAGCGGAGCGTTCCGGTGCCGGCGACCGTGCTGGTGCTGCGGCCGACCTCGCCGTCGAACTTGCCGATCAGGGCGATGCCGTTGGCGAGCCGCAGCTCGGCCGCGGCGGAGAGGAGCGCGAGGTCGGCGTCGGGCGTCGCGCCGTTCACCGCGAAGCTCGCCCCCGGCAGGGCCAGGAAGGTCGGGGTGAGGCGGCGATCGGTCTGGTAGTCGTGCGCCCAGGCGGCGCGGGCGCGCAGGATCACGACGCGGTCGCGGCCGGCGAGCCTCGTGTCGGCCCAGGCGCCGAGTTCTGTGCGCGGCGCTGTGACGGTTTCGCCCGCATAGGAGAGCGCGAAGGTGCCGGGGCCGAAGGCCGCCGCCTCGGTGTAGCCGGGCATGCGAAAGGCCTGCACTTGGCCGGCCGCGTAGGGGGTGAGGCCGAGCGCCGGGCCGCCGAGCCGCCAGCCGGTCTCCAGCCGCGCCCCGAACACTTGCGGATGGAAGCGGCCTTCGAGCGTCTCGATGCCCGGGATGGTGATGTTGCGGGTCGTCGTCGCGTCGTGCCAGGCATAGGCGAGCGCGGCCGAGACATAAGCGGGGCCGAAGCGGTGCGAGCCGTAGGCGCCGGCCTGCGCGACGTCGGATTTGCCGCTGCCGGTCGACACGCCCCACGCGGTCTCGCCGCCGGCGACCGCGAAGCCCAGCACGGTGTCGCGCGACAGCCGATAGTCGGCGCCGGCCGCGAGGCCCCAGGCGCGGGCGTCGAGATCGTGGCTGCCGATCACGGCGTCGCCGGCGACCCGGGCGCGTCCGCCATAGGCGGCGCCCCAAAAAGTCCAGCGTGGCTCGACGACCGCGAGCGGCGGGGCCTTGGTGACGAGGCCCGGCATCGCCCGCGCATAGGCGAGCGCCGTCTCGGGCGAAAAATTGCCCGACGGGTCGGACGCCGGCTCGCCCGAGAAGGCGAGGGCAGGGCCGCCCGCGCCGGCGTCGCCGCGCGCCATCACGAACGGATCGAGCATCAGGTTGAGGAACGCGCCGGTCGACTGCAGCGCCGCTTGCTGGGCGCCGGTCGCCGGCTCGCCCGAGATCTGGGTCAGCGCCGCGCCGAGCGTCGGGCCGGTGAGGCCGAACAGGCCGGCAAAGGCCGGCGGCAGCGCGCCGCCATTGTTGAAATACGTGTTCAGCGAGGAGGAGACGGCCTGCTGGTTCTGGTTCAACCCCTGGCCGACGCCGAGCGCGGCCGTGAGGTTCAGCAACACGTCGGTGGTCGTGTAGCTGAACCCGGTGGTGAAGCCGGCCGGCAGGTTGGTGGACGCCAGGCCGGCGAACTGCGTGCCGCCGAGGCCGCCGGCGGCCGACAGGATCACGTAGTTGCGGGTGACGTAGGTGCCGGGCTGGAACAGCGCCGCGACCGAGCCGGCGAGCGTCGCCGTGCCGGTGACATTGGTGCGGTCGGCGGCGCTCGGCGACACCTCGACCCGGTAGGTGCTGCCCGCCCCGAAGGTCAGATTGCCCGCGACCGTGATGGTGCCGATCGAGTTGCCGGGCGACAGCGTGCCGTTGATCACGGTGGTCGGCAGCGTGCCGGTGCCGCCGACCGTCGCCCCGGCGTCGACGGTGAGCCCGCTCGACGACGCGATCGAGCCGTTGACGATCAGGGTGCCGCCCGAGACCTGCGTCGCGCCCGTGTAGGTGTTGGTGCCGGTCAGCGTGACGGTGCCGACCGTCGTCTTGCTGACGTTGCCGGAGCCGGCCAGCACGGCGCCGATGTTGCCGTCCTGAAGGTCGAACGCACCGGACGAGGAGAGCGTGCCGTTGCGGACGGTGCCGCCGTTCTGGACCGTGAGGCCGCCGTCCTGAATCCGGGTGGTGCCGCCGAGATCCAGCACCGCCGTCGCCCCGTTCACCGTGGTTCTGCCCGTGTCGGCGCCCAGCGTGCCGCCGAGGCCGATCAGCAGGGTGCCGGCCGCGACCGTGGTGCCGCCCGTGTAGGCGTTGGCGCCGGACAGCGTCAGCACATGGCCCGAGCGACCGTCGTCGACGATGACGCCGCCCGTCCCGGTGATGATGTTGGCCACCGTCGCGTCGATGGTGGTCTGCGTGAAGGTGAGGGTCGTTCCGGTGCCGGCGACGCCGATATTGCCGAGCAGGCTCCAGCCGGCGTTCAGGGTCAGGACGTTGGCGCCCCCGGTCAGCGTGACGGCATTGCCGCGCGTCGTGCCGCCGCCGCTCATCCCGCCCGAGATCGCGCTGTTGTCGACGATGGTGATACCGGCCCCGACGATGCCGTCGCCGCCGGCCCCGGCCCTGGTGCGCGCCGCCGAGTTGGAGTTTTGTCCGATTCCGATGGCGCCGCCGTCACCGCCCGTGATGGCGGCGTTGACGACGACGGTGGCGCCCTGCTGGGTGACACGCAGGCCGGTGCCGCCGTCGCCGCCGCCGCCCGGATAGCTGCCGAGACTCCCGTAGCCCAGGCCGCCGTCGCCGCCCACGCCGCCGTTGCCGCCCGTGATCGTGCCGTTCACGGTCAGCACCCCGGCGCCGGTGAAGACCGCGCCGATGCCGCCGCCCCCGCCGCCGCCCCCGTCGCCGAAGGATCCGACGCCGTTTCCGCCCTTGCCGCCGATCCCGCCCGTGACCGGATCGGTCGCGGCGATCGTCGCCGTGGCGGTCGAGATCGTCGCGCCGCGGCCGCCGCCGCCCCCGCCGCCGCCCCCGGCGTCGGTGGACGAGAGGCCGCCGTAGCCGCCGCCGCCGCCGGCCTCCTCGCCGCCGCCCTTGGGCGGCGCGGTCGACGTGCCGCCGGCCCCGCCCACCCCGAACTCGCTGCCGCCGCCGGCGCCTCCGGTCGGATACGTCAGAGGGGGATAAGAGATGTCCCGACCGCCGCCGCCACCACCGCCCCCGTTCCCGTTGACGCCTGCAACGCCAGTGCCGCCGACGGCTGTCGCGGCGCCGGTGCCGCCGCTGCCGGGCGAACCCGCGCCGTCACCGCCGGAGCCGCCGGTCGTCGTTCCATCGCTGCCCGCCGCCCCGTTCGCGCCGACGATCGGGCCGGCCTGCGCCACCGCCGCCAGACTCACCGCGAGACACAAGGAGAGCGGCGCGAGGCTCAGGGCCGACGATGCGAGCAGGCCTGCCCGGGTGACCGCCCGGCGTCCGGGGCGGGCTGCCGACGGGTATCGCCGGGCCGTCCATGAAACGAGTGCTAGCCCGATACGGTCCACCGCGGTTCCCCGCTAGAGGTTGTCTCGTCGGGGCTGACGGTAATTATCGCTGCTACTTTAAGTCAATAAACGAGAAACGGTCGTTCACGTGGCTCGACGGCGCTTACGATTTGTTAACAAAAGCGAATTTCACGCTCGTGACCGGTTAGCCGATCTGGGCTGAGAACAATTTGTTAGCCCGGTGTCGCCGTTGCGCAACATTCGCGTGAACCGGCCCGCACGGCCGGCCGGCGATGCGATCGCTGCCGCGGACCCACCGGGCCGTTGCAGGCAGGGAGCGCCCCAAGGCCGGCGGGCGCCGCTCAGGGCCGTCCCGTCTCGTCCGGCTCGGAGGCGCGGGCGATGCTGCCGCCGGCCGTGGTGACGCGCCCGAGAGCCAGGCGCTGGACGCCCTTCTGGGGCATCGGCGCCCGCTTCGAGGAGAGGGTGCGGGAGTTCACGCCCATCCAGCCGATCTCGGAGGAGAGGCGGCCGTACTCGATCTTCGGGCAGCGGTCCATCACCACCTTGATGCCGGCCGCCTCGGCCCGCGCCGCGGTCGCATCGTCGCGCACGCCGAGCTGCATCCACAGCACGGCGGGCCGCGGCGTCATCGCCAGCATCTCGTCGAGCACCTGCGGCGCGACGCTCGCATTGCGGAACAGGTCGACCATGTCGACCGGCTCGGGGATATCGGCGAGCCGCGCATAAACGGTCTGGCCGAGAATTTTTTGGCCGGCCAGGCCCGGATTCACCGGGATCATCAGGTAGCCGCGCTCGAGCAGATATTTGAAGGCGAAGAAGCTCGGCCGATTGTCCTTCGCCGAGGCGCCGACCATCGCAATGGTCCGGCACGTGACCAGGATGCCGCGGATGTAGGAGTCGGGGTACGTGTCGTGAGTCATGACGGGTTCGAGACCAGGTCCGAGATCGCTCGCCTGGTCATGGCCGGGCTCGTCCCGGCCATCCACGGCGCCGCCCGTGCCCCGGACGAAGACATGGATGCCCGGCACGAGGCCGGGCATGACGAGCAGAAGAGCTGGGCCGGTCGTAGAGCGTCCCGCGCAGTTTGGGAAGACGTCCGGCCGTGAGCCTCAGTACGACGAGCCCGGCCGGTTGCGGCGGGGCGCTTGGCCACGGCTGATGGCGGCGCGGCAGGCCTGGCTGATCCTCGCCTTGTTGCGCTGCAGGCAGCGGAAGACCTTGCCGTGATCCGGGATCGCCTCCTGGCAATAGGTCTGGGCGTCGAACTGGCAGGCCTGCTGATCGTCGGCGGCCTGGGCGCGGGCAGCCTGCGGGGCGGCGCCGAGGGCGAGCAGAAGCGCGAGGGCGAAAGCGGTGAGCAGGGAACTCCGCATGGGTCGTCTCCTCGTTATCAGTTGCGGCGGCGATCGACCCGACGGCCGACGGCGGCGAGCGGCCCGATCGTCACGGTGCCGATCATGGCCGTCACTAGTCCGTCGAATGCGGCGGCTTCGAGACAGACGGTGCCGTACCTCCAGGTGCGGATCGCCGTGAGGCTGGCGAGGGCGGCGACGCCCCAGGCCGTGCCGGCGAGCACCATGCGGCGCAGCAGCCGCGCGTCGAGGCGGACCGGCGTGAGCCTGGCGAGGGCGGCGTGAGGTCTCATTGATCCTCCCAGCGGGGCGGGCGCTTCTCCACGAAGGCGCCGATGCCCTCCTCGGCGTCGCGTGCCAGCATGTTCTCGGTCATGACGGCGGCTGCATAGTGGTAGGCGTCGGCGAGCGGAAGCTCGAGCTGGCGGTAGAAGGCCTGCTTGCCGAAGCGGATCGCCGTCGCCGACGTCGTCGCGATCTGTTTGGCGAGCGCCAGCGCCACGGCGCGCTCCTGGCCCGGGTCGACCAGCCGGTTGACCAGGCCGAAGCGCAGCGCGTCCTCGGCGCCGAACAGGTCGCCGGTCAGCAGCATCTCCATGGCGTGCTTGCGGGCGAGGTTGCGCGACAGCGCCACCATCGGGGTGGAGCAGAAGAGCCCGATATTGACGCCCGGCGTGCAGAAGCGGGCGTCGTCGGCCGCGACCGCGAGGTCGCAGGTGGCGACGAGCTGGCAGCCGGCCGCCGTGGCCGTGCCCTGGACGGCGGCGATCACGGGCTGCGGCAGGGCGACGATCGCCTGCATGACGGCGGCGCAACGCCCCAACAGGTCGGCGAAATAGGCGCGGCCGCGGTCGGGGTCGGCGCGGCGGCCGGTCATCTCCTTGAGGTCGTGGCCGGCGCAGAACACCGGCCCTTCGGCCGCCAGCACCACGGCCCGAACAGAGCGGTCCTGGGCGATCGCGGCAAAGGTCGCGGCGAGCGCGCCCAGCATGTCGTCGGAGAGGGCGTTGCGGGCTTTTGGGCGGTCCAGCACCACCAGGGCGACGCCGTCGGCGTCCTCGCGGCGCAGGATCGCGGCTGCGCTCGGCGCAGCATCGGCGCCTTGCGGAGCGGGGGTGGGGGAGGCGAGGGTGGAAGCGGCCGTCATCACGGGTCTCCTGGCTGCAATCGCAGCGGGGTGCGGGTCGCAGCGGGCTGCGGGGCGCCGGCGGTGGTCGCCCGCAACGATCGCTGTGGTGTGGCCGTCCGATACTCTCAGGCGTCGGACCCCGGAAGGCCCGGACGCCAGTTCGAAAACCCTTGCTCCGCAATGCCCGCGCGGGTGGTCATCCTGCTCCGTCGGCGGGTTGGAACGATAAGCTTACTCCCGAGGCGCCGTCACGCACCTCGCCGCGGTCTTGCCGATAGGGCAACGCGGGCCGAGCCGTCCGGATCCCCCGTCGGCGCGGCGCGACGATCCGCTTCGCTGCAGCATGTTCGGAACAGGTATCAAAATACCATATTTATAAGCCGCTGATCTAAAAGGACGAATTTCAGCCATTGCGGATTGACGCGAGGCCGTCCCGCAGGCTAGAAGCGCCGCCACGGTGGAGGCCTTTCGGCGCCCGCCGATTTCAGACACATCGGAACAGGACGCCATGAAGAGCTATTCGGCCAAGCCTGCCGAGGTCGACAAGAAGTGGGTGATGATCGACGCCTCCGGCCTCGTCGTGGGCCGGCTCGCCGCGATCGTCGCGATGCGGTTGCGCGGCAAGCACAAGCCGACCTTCACGCCCCATGTCGACTGCGGCGACAACGTCATCATCGTCAACGCCGAGAAGGTCGTGTTCACGGGCCGCAAGGTGCAGCAGAAGGTGTACTACCGGCACACCGGCTACATCGGCGGCATCAAGGAGCGCTCGGCGCGCTCGATCCTGGAGGGACGCTTTCCGGAGCGCATCCTGGAGAAGGCCGTGGAGCGCATGCTGCCGCGCGGCCCGCTCGGGCGCCAGCAGCTCAGCAATCTGCGGGTCTACCGCGGCCCCGAGCATCCGCACGCCGCCCAGACACCCGAGAAGGTCGACATCGCGGCTCTGAACCGCAAGAACGCAAGGAGCGCGTGATCATGGCCGAGACCATGCAGTCGCTGGAAGAGCTCTCGGCCCTGAAGCCGGCCACGCCGGAAGCGCCGAAATACGAGCAGAAGATCGACAAGCAGGGCCGCGCCTACGCGACCGGCAAGCGCAAGAACGCGGTCGCCCGCGTCTGGATCAAGCCGGGCCCCGGCAAGGTGGTCATCAACGGCCGGGACGTCGAGGTCTACTTCGCCCGTCCGGTGCTGCGCATGATGATCCAGCAGCCGCTCGTCTCGTCCAACCGCAACGGCCAGTACGACATCATCTGCACGGTGTCGGGCGGCGGTCTGTCGGGCCAGGCGGGCGCGGTGCGCCACGGCATCTCCAAGGCGCTGACCGCCTACGAGCCGGACCTGCGCGGCATCCTCAAGCGCGGCGGCTTCCTCACCCGCGACTCGCGCGTGGTCGAGCGCAAGAAGTACGGCCGGGCGAAGGCGCGTCGGTCGTTCCAGTTCTCGAAGCGCTGATCGCGCGTCGCGTCGACGGAATGCGAAAGGGGGGCTCCGGCCCCCCTTTTTGTTTGCTCTATCGCCAGTCGACGGCGGCAGCCCCCCGCCGGCGCGGTTTACGCTGCTGCCAGGCTCGTGACGTTGCTGGTCGTGCTGCCGCTGGCGCTCGATGTGGATGAGCTCGACGTGCTCGTGTCGGTCGCGGTTGCCGTGGCCGGATGCGCGGCATCGTAGGCGGCCTGCTCGGCGGAGCTGACGACGCCGTCCTTGTTGGTGTCGGCCGCTTCGTAGGTCTCGCTCGACGACGACGAGCCACCGGCCCCGCCGGCTCCGCCTGCGCCGCCGCCGCCGCCACCACCACCACCTCCGCCGCCGCCGCCTGCGGGCGGCGCCGCCGATGTGCCGGACGAGCTGTCGGTGGTCGCCGTCGCCGTCGCGGCGCTGGTCAGCGCCTGCAGCGTGTCGGTCGAGGCGGTCGAGGATTCCTGCTCGCCGATGAGCTGGCTGCGCATGTCGGTGGAGAGACTGTCGAAGGCGGTCTTCACCTCCGACTGCGAGAGGAGACCGTCGCTGTTGGTGTCGGAGCTGGTGAACAGCGTCGCGGCGTCGGTGCTGGACGTGCTGCTGCCCAGCATGGTCTGCGAGGAGGACTTGAGCTCGTCCAGCGTGATGCCGCCGCTCTGGTCCTGGTCGATCTTGTTGTACAGCGTCTGCAGCAGCGCGCTGGAGGACGCCGACGACACCGAACCCACACTCATGGAATTTCGTCCTTGCTGCCTGGGATGTCGCGCATGCGGCAGGCCAGCTTCGATTCGATGGCCTCTACGATCGCACCACCGTATTGACGCTAAGTAAAACCGCGGCACCGTAATTGTTTCTGTAGTGTATCTGGCGAACACACGAAGCAGAGCCAATTCGCAGCGAACAACACCGATTTTGCCAAGACGAACGCCATCGACGCCGTCGACGGTGGTGTGCTGGCACCCCCGTCTGGGTTAATCCGAAACGGACGGCTTGGCGTCGTTCGGCTCCCCGGCGCGCGCGTGGTCCGCGGGCGGCCCGGAGGTCTGCCCCGGCGACACTCGCAACCCACGGACAGAACAGTAGAAACGAGCACGCCTAAGCTTTGTGCGGTGATTTCGACGCATTCTTCCCATGTTGCGAGGAATTTCACCGAGAAAACCCGCCTATCTTGTTCAGGAGCCCGCAAAGCGTCTCCCCAAGCTCTGCTCGTCGGTGCACCGCGACAGCGTTACAGTCGCAGTGTTCACCGGCCATCGGAGCCCGTCATGGTCACGCATTATCCTACAGCGACGATCGCCCTCGACGTCTCGACGCTGTTCGTGATCGCCACCTGCATCAGCTCGCTGCTCGGCCTGTTCCTGCTCAGCGTCTGGCGCCAGGAGCGGATCCGGGCGCTGGCCTGGTGGGGTGCGGCCTATCTGCTGGGCGGGTTCTCGGTTGCGTTGTGGAGCCTCGAGGGGAGCGGCCTGCCGTTGCCGTCCGGGCTGCCGAACGCGCTCCTTTACCTCGCATGCGGGTTGATCTGGAGCGCGGCGCGGGTGTTCCACGGCCGTCCGGTCCTGTGGGTCGCGATGTCGGCCGGCGGTTTCGCCTGGCTGCTGGCGAGCGCCTTTCCGGACCTGATGGCGGCGGCGTCGCATCGTGTGATCGCCAGCTCGGTCATCATCTCGATCTATGCGTTCCTGACCGCCTTCGAGCTGTGGCGCGAGCGCCGCAAGGCGCTGATCCAGCGCTGGCCGGCCCTGTTCGTGCCGCTGCTGCACGGCATCGTGTTTCTGGCGCCGGTTCCGCTCGCCAGCCTGATCCCCGACGAGAACGGCATGCTCAGCCTCGCCACCGGCTGGTTCGCCGTGTTCGCGCTGGAGGCGATCCTCTACATCGTCGGCACCGCCTTCATCGTGATGACGCTGAGCAAGGACCAGGTGTTGCGGCTGCAACGCAGTGCCGCCTCGACGGACCCGCTCACCGGCCTCTACAACCGCCGCGCCTTCTTCGAAGGGGCGCCGCAGCTCAAGGCGGCCCAGATGCGCAAGCGCGAGCCGCTCGCCGCGCTGGTGTTCGACCTCGACCACTTCAAGGCGATCAACGACCGCCACGGCCATTTCGTCGGCGACGAGGTGCTGAAGCAGTTCGCCTCGGTCATCTCCACCAGCCTGCGGGCGACCGACCTGGTCGCGCGGTTCGGCGGCGAGGAGTTCGTGGTGCTGCTGCCGGGCAGCGTCGACGAGGCGGCGATCGCGGCCGAGCGCGTCCGCAACGCCTTCGAGGAGGCCGGGCGGCAGGTCGGCACCCATGCGATCGGCGCGACCGTCAGCGTCGGCGTGGCGGCGGGCGATCCGTCGGGCGACGTCTCGGTGCTGCTGATGGAGGCCGACGCGGCGCTCTATCGGGCCAAGGCGCTCGGGCGCAACCGCGTGATCCGCGCGCTGCCGGGCGAGGCCGGGCTGGCGGCCGCCGAGACCGTGCCGGAGATGCCGCCCGTGGTGGTCACCGGCATCGGTCTCGGCACCTCGCAGGCCGATGCCGCCGCCTGGGAAGAGGCGCATGCCGCGATCCTGTGGAGCGCGCATGCCGACGACGATCCACAGCTCGGCAGCGCCGTGGCCTGATTCTTCTCAGCACAGACGATGCCCGAGTGGCGAATGCCGGTCCGCACAGGGGCCGGCATTCAGCTTTGCCGCAGCGTGTCGGCGACCGGGATGCGGAAGGCGGCGAGCGCCGGCAGCAGCGCCAGCAGGCTGCCGGCGCCGAGCAGGGCGAGCAGCGGCAGCACGTCGGCGGTCGCGATCGACGGCGACAGCGACAGTCCGGTGCGGGCCTCGACCAGGGCGCCGACGATCCAGACGGTGAGCTGGGCCAGCACGAGCCCGGCGGCGCAGCCGGCCGCGAGGATGACGGCGGCGCCGAGCCACACGGTCGCGAGGACGTAGAGCCGCGAGGCGCCGAGCGCCCGCAGCACGGCGTAGCGGCGCCGCCGCAGGCCGGCGAGCGCCAAGAGCAGGATCGCGATCGCGGCGAACACCACCACGTCGTTGAGCACGGCGGCGATCACCATCAGATCGCGCACGTCGCCGAGCGTGCGGTAGACGGAGACGAGAACCTCGGCCGGGAAGAACGCCATGGTGCCGCCCTGCCGGTATCTTGCGCGCAACACATAGGCGTCGGCGACGGCGTTCGGCTTCACCGCCACGGCCGGCACGCCCGGCACTGTCGCAGCGTCGAAGGGCGGCCCGATCGGCCCCTCGGCGGCGTGGCCGTTGCCGAGCCCGTGGGTCTCCCACACGCTCTCGATCGGCACCAGCACGGCGCGGTCATAGGGCGAGCCCAGCCGCGGCAGCCGGCCCACCACGGTGTAGTGCACGCCGGCATGGCGGTGCGCCGCCTCGTCGGGCGCCTCGACGCCGAACGGACTCTTCTGGCCCGCATGGGCATGCGACGGCGCGACCGCGTCGCCGAGCGCGAGCGTGACGTCGGCGCCGACGACGGCCTCGCCCTCGCGGGCGAAGACGCGGCCCTCGGTGGGCGCCAGCCGGCCGAAGCGCGTGGCAAAGTCCGCCGTGGTGCCGATAATCGGAAAACCGCGAAACATATCGCCGAAGGCGATCGGCGCCGCCGCCTTCACCCGCGGATCCCGGGCGAGGGCGGCCAGCACGGCGCCGTCGATCAGCGGCAGGGCCTCGGGCTGCAGATAGATCGCGGTGAGGACGAGCTGAGTCTGGCTGCCGGGCGCGCCGATCAGCAGATCGAAATCGGCCGCGGCCTGGGTGCCCGCCTGCCGCAGCGCGCGCTCCTGGGCGCTGAGCGCAACGCCGACCGACACGGCAACGGCGACCAGCAGGGGGGCGATCAAGGCGATCCAGCGCAGCGAGCGGAGGTCGGCGCGGACGACCGGAAAGGGGTTCACGGCGCAGCCTCCGCCACGAGCGGTTCTGCGACGAGCCGTCCGGCCACCAGCCGGTGCACCCGGTCGGCTCGGGCGAGCAGGGCGGGATCGTGGCTGACGATCAGCAGGCTGGCGCCGGTTTCGCGGGCGGCGTCGAGCAGGAGGTCGGCGACACGGGCGCCGGTCGCGGCATCGAGGCTGGCGGTCGGCTCGTCGGCGAGCAGCAGGGCCGGCCGGCGGATCAGGGCGCGGGCGACGGCGACCCGCTGCTGCTCGCCGCGCGACAGCGCCGCGGTTCGTGGCGCGAGCATCTCGATGCCGACCCGGGCCGCGAGGGCCTCGGCCCGCCGGCGCGCCTCGGCGGGCAGGCGAAAACCGTCGAAGCGCAGCGGCAGCAAAATGTTCTCGATCACGCCGAGCTCGGGGACGAGGGCGAAATCCTGGAACACCAGGCCGACCGTGTCGCGCCGCCAGCGGTCGCGCTGGCGCTCCGGCCAGGCCGAGACGTCGGTGTCGCCCCAGCTCACCGTGCCGCGGTCGGGCCGCAGCAGGGCGGCGACGGCATGCAGCAGCGTCGTCTTGCCGGCGCCCGACGGGCCCGTGACGGCGACCGTCTCGCCGGCCGCCAGCACGAGGTCGATGTCGTCCAGGATGGCGCCGGCCGGGCGGCCGCGCTCGCGGCGGTCGACCCCGACACGGGCGAGACGCAGCGCCGCCGCGGCGGCGCGCTCAGGCGTGGCGGAAAACGGCATCGACGATCCGCAATTGGCTGACGAAGCCGGTCTCGAGATCGGTGGCCGAGCCGACCTCCAGGCGCCCGCGCACCACCACGGCCTCGCCGCCGCCCAAAAGCGGTGTCGTGCGGTCGAGATAGACGACGACGATGTCGGCCGGCCAGTCGGCGTCCGACTGGCAGAACGGGCAGAGCGCCATCGGCTCGCGGGTGAGGACGAAGAAGCGGCTCTCCGGCTTGAGCGGCGGCGCCATGTAGCCACGCATCGCCACCGGCTGGCCTTTCAGCGCCTGCACCATGTCGGAGAAGACCAGGCCGCGCACGCCCATGCTCTTGTAGAGCTGCTCGAACAACAGCGGCACCGGCTCGACCGCGTGGGCAGGGCGGGAGAGGAGGGCGAGGGCAGGGAGGGAGAGTAAGGCGCTGCGGCGGGTGAGAGAGCGGTCGCACTGAAACACCCTCCCCTGGAGGGGGAGGGTCGGAGCGCGCGACAGCGCGCACCGGGGTGGGGTGAAGCCCCAAGCGTCGGCTTCGCCGATCATCCCCTCCCGGCGGACTTCGTCCGCCGACCTCCCCGTCGCGGCAAAGCCGCGACACCCAGGGGGAGGTGAAGGTTGGGTGCTCAATGTCCGCTCGTCAGGTGGTATTGCAGACCTCACTCGCCGTTGCCGGGCGACAGCCCGAGCGCCGTCGCCATGATGCGGAAGACGCGGGTGTTGTCGATACGGCCACGGAACAGCTCGGAGCCCGGGCCGGTGGCGGTCAGCACCACGTCGTCGGCCGAGTGCACGCCCTGCGGCGCGCTCTGCGGCAGGTTGCCTTCGCGACGGGCCGCGCCCGGCACGTTGCAATAGGCCTCGTTGGCGATGAAATCCTTGTTGGGGCCGGCGACCGCCGGCACGTTCTCGCCGGACAAATAAGGGTGGCCGGTCTCGCACCAGTCCGGATAGGAGCCGAACATGAAGGCGAGGCGGCGCGACACGTCGACCTTGTCGGGATAGCCGGCTGCATTGGCGGCCGGATAGTTCGGCACGATCGACTGCTCGTAGACGCCGAGCTTGTCGCGTAGCCGCTGGCCGGGCCGCTCGTCGTCGTAGGTGCCGATGATCGACACCCCATGCGCGTGGTCGCCGACCACGACGATCAGGGTGTCGTTGCGCGGCGCGGCAAAATCCTTGGCGATCTTTACGGCGTTGTCGAGCATGATGGTGTCGTAGACGGCGCGTTCCCAGTCGAGCGAGTGGCTGTACTTGTCGATGCGGCCGGACTCGACCATCAGCACAAAACCCTTGTCGTTCTTCGACAGCACGTCGAGGGCGGCGCGCACCTGGTCGGTGAGGTCGGGCTGGTCGGGGAACTTGTCCACCGTGCCCTTCTTGAGGACGAAGCGGTCCAGCGCCCCGTCGAGATTGCCGGTGTGGAACAGGCCGAGCAGCTTTTGCGCGCCCTTGGCGGCGTCGAGCTCGGTCCTGGTCGAGACGAACTTCCAGCCCGTCTCCTCGAACCTCTTGATGTAGTCGGTGTCGTCGGTGCGCTTCGAGCCCGGCGTCGACTTGGCGAGGAAGTTGGGCGAGCCGCCACCCATGATCACGTCGGGCTTCACGGCCCAGAACATGTCGACGATGTCGTTGTAGTCGGCGCGGCGGCGCGTGTGCGCCACCATGCCGGCCGGGGTCGCGTCCTCGATCTCGGTGTTGGTGACGACGCCGACCGCCATGCCGCGCGAGCGCTTGACGATCTCCGAGATCGTCTCGACCTTCGGGTGGGCGAGGTTGCCCTTGCTGAGCGAGCAGTACACGCCCATCGCGTTGACGCAGGACTTGTGGCCGGTCGTGTAGGCGCTCATGGCGTTGGCCGAGTCTGTGACGACCGCGTCCATACCGGAGGTCGACACCAGCGCCATGGCCGGCATGTCGTCGATGGCGAGCTCGCCGCCGTATTTGCCTTCCTTCAGCCCCTTGGCGAGGATGCGGGCGGCGGTGCGGTGCGCGACGGTGAGGCCGTCGCCGATGAACAGGATGACGTTCTTGGCCTTGCCGCCCGCCTGGGTGTCGAACACCTCCCAGGTGACGCTCGCCTTGCGGTCGCCGGCCGTGGCCTCGACCGTGTAGCGGCCCGGCTTGGTGATCACGGCGTCGCGCACCCAGAAGGCCGAGTGGCCTTGGCCGTCCTCGCGCTCCTGGAACGCCACCGGCTTGCCGAGCACGGCCGCCGCGTCCTGCCCGTTGATCGTCACCTTGGCGGCCCCGGCCGCCGGGGCGCCCGGGAACTCGACCTTGAGATCGAATTTCGAGCCCGCCAGGATCTCGGCCCGGTCGATCGGATAGATGGTCTGGGCGGCCGCCGGCAGAGCCGCGACGGTCAGGGCGAGCGTCGAGACGACGAAAAGCGCGGCGCGAGGCGCGAGCGACCGAGCCATGAAGACCTCCGATGTCCGTGGGTGCCGCCCGCGTGGTACGGCGCCCACATGACAGTCTCGTGACGATGATGACGTATCGGCGGATATCCCGGCAACAACGTCGCGCCGGGCGAGACCGCCCGACCGTGCGCCCGTCTCAGCCGGCGAGATGGCGGTCGAGCGAGGTGCGCAGCGCCGTGATCTCCGCCTGCAGGCGGCGCGCGTCGTCGAGCGAGAGGCCGGATGCCTCGGCGATGCCGCGCGGAATGCGCGCCGCCTTGCTGCGCAACGCCCGACCGGCCGGTGTGAGGCGCACCCGCACCTGGCGCTCGTCGGCCGGATCGCGCCGCCGCGTCACGTGGCCGGCCGCCTCCATGCGCTTGAGCAGCGGCGTGAGCGTGCTCGACTCGAGAAAGAGCTTGTCGCCGAGGTTTCCCACCGTCTGGTCGTCATGGTCCCAGAGTAGAACCAGCACCAGGTACTGCGGATAGGTCAGGCCGAGCGGGTCGAGCAGCGGCTTGTAGACGCGCCCGAAGGCATGGCTGGTCGAATAGAGTGCGAAGCACAGGAACTCGTCGCGTCCCAGCGCGTGGTCCATGGCGGCCGTGTCGGCGGCGGCGCCCGGGTCTTTTCGGGTCCGGAGATCTTTCGGGGCGGGCATGGCGGTAGCCTCACTCGGAAGTGACGATATAGATTGCGTGCGATTGGATCGCAAGCGCTTGACTTTAGTCCCGGCTCTCGGCATTTATATCGCGTGCGATATAATCGCACGATAGGCATCAGCCCTACACAGGAGTCGCCCCCGTGACCAAGACCGCCTCCACCATCACCACCCGCGACGGCGTCGACATCTATTTCAAGGACTGGGGCAAGGGCCCCGCGGTCGTGCTCAGCCATGGCTGGCCGCTGTCCTCGGACTCCTGGGAGTCCCAGGCCTTCCATCTCGCGTCCAACGGCTTCCGGGTGGTCGCCCATGACCGCCGCGGCCACGGCCGTTCCAGCCAACCCTGGGACGGCAACGATATGGACCACTATGCCGACGATCTGGCCCAGGTGATCGAGGCGCTGGATCTGCGCGACGTCTCGCTGTTCGGCTTCTCGACCGGAGGCGGTGAGGTCGCCCGCTATGTCGGCCGCCACGGCACCGGGCGGGTGGCGAAGCTCGGCCTGATCTCCGCCGTGCCGCCGCTGATGCTGAAGACCGACAAGAACCCCGGCGGCCTGCCGATCGAGGTGTTCGACGGCATCCGGGCGGGCGCGCTCGCCGACCGCTCGCAGCTCTACAAGGACATCGCCTCGGGCCCGTTCTTCGGCTTCAACCGGCCGGGCGCCAAGGTCTCGCAGGGCATGATCGACTCGTTCTGGCTGCAGGGCATGCAGGCCGGCCACAAGAACGCCTACGACTCGATCGCGGCGTTCTCGGCGACCGACTTCACCGAGGACCTGAAGAAGTTCGACAAGCCGACCCTGATCGTTCACGGCGACGACGACCAGATCGTGCCGATCGACGCCGCCGGCCGTGCTTCCAAGACGCTCGTGCCGCACGCGATCCTGAAGGTCTATCCCGGCGCCCCGCACGGGCTCGGGGATACGCACAAGGACCAGCTCGACAAGGACATGCTGGAGTTCCTGCGGAGCTGACGGCGACGACAGCTTCGGCGTCGTGGGGTGGGTCAGGCGCATGACGCCGTGACCCACCTTTTCTCCGTCAGCAATGACGACCGAATAGATCAGCCGGATTGGATGTCAGGTCAGCACGTCGGTCTGGTTCCGGGATCGGGCTTTGTCGTCCGCCGGCGACAGCGAGTCCGCGTATTCGACGGCCGCGGAGGTCAGCTTGCCATCCTCCAGGGTGAGGGAGCCCGACAGCTCCTGGATGCGGAGGCTGCGCGTCGTGTAGCGGTCCCGCACCGCGGACTGGGAATCCTTGTCGTGGGCGGACTTCATTTCCTCGTTGTAGCGGCGCAGGGCCTCCGCGGCCGCCTTCATCGTGTTGAGCGAGGCGACGTCGCGGACTTCCTTGGCGATCTCCGGATTGTCGCGGAAGAACTGCTCGATCCGTTCCTTCTGCGGCCCGTCGGTGCGGATCCGGCCGGAACTGTCGACCTGCAGCGCGATCTTGCTGTCGACATCGATGCCGGCGTCGGCGAAGTTTTGGGTGAGCTTCTGCGCGAGGGCCTCGGTGCGGCGCAAAAGCAGCTCGTCGAACGATTTCGGCAGATCGAGCGATGCCAGCGCGGCGGATCCGGCGCCCTGGGCCGCAACCATTGCGGTGTCGGAGAGATCGACCACCACGGCAGGGCCATGGCCGCTCGTCGCCGCGGAAGTCGTGGTCGCGGACCTTGTGGTCGAGGACGTCGGGCTGGAGGTCGGCGAAGCGGACGAGCCGGTTCGCGCAAGCGAACCCGGACCATCGCCGGTGGTCGAGGTCGAGATCGTACTCATGTTGTCACCACGTTCTGTGGTTGCGGTGCCGGCGCTGCCACGCAGAGCCCGGCACTCGGTCGTCGCGCGTCGTCAGCGATCTCAGGTCGGCCGAGCGCTCGACTTGCGCTCGAATCGGCCATGTCTCAGACCTCAGTATAATGCGTTTTGGTTAATTCCTTGTTGCCCGGTGGGCCTGCGGTGCACTATCCGCCGGGGCGACGGTTCGTCGGCGCGGCGTCGGCGGACCAACAAAAAGGGGCGCCCCGAAGGGCGCCCCAAAGTCGGATCGTGATTGACGATCGCGGACGAGCCGGCGTCAGCCGGAGTAGTACATCTCGAACTCGACCGGATGCGGGGTGTGCTCGAAGCGGATCACCTCGCCCATCTTCAGCTCGATATAGGCGTCGATGAAGTCGTCGTCGAAGACGCCGCCGGCCTTCAGGAAGGCGCGGTCCTTGTCGAGGCACTCGAGCGCCTCGCGCAGGCTGCCGCACACCGTCGGGATCTGCTTGAGCTCGGCCTTCGGCAGGTCGTAGAGGTCCTTGTCCATCGCCGGGCCGGGATCGAGCTTGTTCTTCACGCCGTCGAGGCCGGCCATGCACATCGCCGCGAAGGCCAGATACGGGTTCGCCAGCGGATCCGGGAAGCGGACCTCGACGCGCTTGGCCTTCGGGTTGGTGGTGTAGGGGATGCGGCACGAGGCCGAGCGGTTGCGCGCCGAGTAGGCGAGCAGCACCGGCGCCTCGAAGCCCGGGACCAGCCGCTTGTAGGAGTTGGTGGTCGGGTTGGTGAAGGCGTTGATCGCCTTGGCGTGCTTGATGATGCCGGCGATGTAGGACAGGCAGGTCTCCGAGAGGTCGGCGTACTTGTTGCCGGCGAACACCGGCTTGCCGTCCTTCCAGATCGACTGGTGGCAGTGCATGCCCGAGCCGTTGTCGCCGTAGATCGGCTTCGGCATGAAGGTCGCCGTCTTGCCGTAGATGTTGGCGACCATGTGGATGCAATACTTGTAGATCATGAGCTGGTCGGCCATGAATGTCATGGGCGCGAACTTGAGGCCGAGCTCGTGCTGGGCCGACGCCACCTCGTGGTGGTGCTTCTCGACCTTGCAGCCCATCTTGGCCATGGCGGCCAGCATCTCCGAGCGCATGTCCTGCGCGGAGTCCTGCGGCGGCACCGGGAAGTAGCCCTTCTTGAAGCCGATCCGGTGGCCGAGATTGCCGCCCTCGTAGTCGGTCGCGCCGTTGATCGGCAGCTCGATCGAATCGAGCTTGAAGCCGGTGTTGTAGGGGTCGGCCGAGAACTTGACGTCGTCGAACACGAAGAACTCGGCCTCGGGTCCGAACGAGATGGTGTCGCCGATGCCCATCGACTTGACCAGCGCCTCGGCCTTCTTGGCCATGCCGCGCGGATCGCGATTGTAGGGCTCGCCGGTGGTCGGCTCGAGCACGTCGCAGACCAGGACCACCGTGGTCTCGGCGAAGAACGGGTCGATCGTCGCCGTCGACGGGTCGGGCATCAGGCACATGTCGGATTCGTGGATCGCCTTCCAGCCGGCGATCGAGGACCCGTCGAACATCACGCCCTCGGAGAAGGTCTCCTCCTCGATCTGCGAGATGTCCATGGTGACGTGCTGCCACTTGCCGCGCGGATCGGTGAAGCGCAGATCGCAGTACTTTACGTCATTATCCTTGATCAGCTTCAGCACGTCTTTGGCCGTCGTCATAGATGCGTCCTTTGCTTTGCGAGAATTACGATTGTCCAACCCGGGAGTTCGGCCAACCCGCGGTGGTTCAGATGGCGTCGACTCCGGTCTCTCCGGTGCGGATCCGGATGACCTCCTCGACATTGGAAACGAAGATCTTGCCGTCCCCGATGCGACCGGTCTGCGCAGCGCGACGGATCGCGTCGATCGCCTTCTCGACCATCTCGTCGGCCAGGACAACCTCGATCTTCACCTTGGGAAGGAAGTCGACGACGTATTCGGCCCCCCGGTAGAGCTCGGTATGGCCCTTCTGCCGCCCGAAGCCCTTGGCCTCGGTCACGGTGATCCCCTGGAGGCCGACTTCCTGAAGTCCTTCTTTCACTTCATCGAGCTTGAAGGGCTTTATGATCGCCTCGATCTTCTTCATCTCACCTCGTCTCCCCGGCCCGCCGGAGGCCGATGCCAGCCGGCCCGCTCACCCGATAGCAGGGTCTATGCCAATTGCCGCAACGCATTATTTTTCCGCCGCGCCAAGCCATTAACACCGACGGCCCGGGAGCCGGCCGGACTCGCCCCCACGCCTGAGCCCAATCCTTGGGCGCCCTGCTTATAAACGAGGCAAGTCCTGCTCGCAAAGCACGCCTCCAGTCCGCTGCGAGGCCGGAAGGCGGTATCGACGTGCGGATCACGGCCACCTGCGGCCCGCGCATGGCGGCCCCACGGGCATGCGCCTGAACACTTCGGGGTCGGACGGCCGGCCTCCCGGTCGGCTCGCTCGCTCAGCGCATCGGGGCGGCGGGAGCCGGCCGCGGGGCCGGGCTCGCGGCGGGGGCCGGTGGCGCGGCGGGCGCGGCCTGCGGGGCGGCGGGCGACGTCTGGCCGAGTGCGACCGACAGACCGAACAACCGCCACTGGCCGTCGACGGCGGCGAAGATCATCTCGAAATTGACCTGCTTCGGAATCGACGGGAAGAAGCCGGCGAGCCGCATCATGCCGTTCTGTTCGATCTGCGGCAGCAGGCTGAGCTGCGGCTCGATCACCGCGACGCCGGAGAGGTCGAGCTTGTCGCGCCGCTGGTCGGCGAAGATTTCGGCGAGCCGCGCCGCGGTGTTGACCTGGAAGCCGGGTGCTGCGAGGTCGCGCAGCACCGTGTAGTTGCCGGTTCGGTTGGCGTGGTCGAGGGCCAGGATCGTCGAGCGGACCAGGATCAGCACGCCGTTGCGGTCGATCTGGGCCGGGCGTGGCGCGCTCTGCGTCGCCGCGGGCTGGGCCGGCTTGGCGGCCGGCTGGGCGAGGGCGCCGGACAGCATCGCGGCGCCGCTCACCATCGCCAATGCCGCTGCGACGAAACCGACGAACGCGGGGGTTCGCCGCGTCGGGCCGGGCTGCATCCCGTGCTCACCAGGCGAGTGTCGCACCAACCCGCCCACCCACGCCGCCATATTGAAATCCCGACGCGATGCCGCCGTTGAGCACCAGCGTCTCGTTGACCCGCACATGGGCGACCACGCTGCCGGCGTTCTCGCCCCGGAACGTGCCCCAATTGGTCGACACGGCGAACCGCTTGCCCTCGGGCAGGGCGCCGCCGCCGAGCGCGATCGCGACGGCGCTGCCCTCGAAACCCCGTCGGACATCGGTCTGCAGGGCGCCGACCTGCTGCTGGAGGGTCGCGACGTTCGACTGCAGGCCGGTGATGTCCTGCGGCCCGAAGCTCGCCGTGGCCAGATTTCCGGCCGCGTCGGTGGTGACGAAGCGCGTCGCGCCGCTCTGCGCCGCGAGGCTCGCGGCCGAGCCGAGGCCGGCCATCGTGTAGGTGGACGTCCCGGTGCCGAGCGCGATCTGGTCGGTCCGGGTCGTGACGGCGCCGGTGCCGATCGCTGTGGAGTTGGCGAAGGTCGCCTGGGCGCCGGGGCCGATGGCGGTGGAGAGCGATCCGGTCGCCACCGTGTTGTCGCCGAAGGCGGCGCCGCCGTTGCCGGCGCTCGCCAGCGTGCCGACCGCCACCGAGCCTGTGGCGACCGCGCCGGTGCCGATCGCGATGGCGTTGACGCCGGTCGCCTGGCTGGTCTGTCCGATCGCCACCGCGCCGGTGGCGGAGGCCAGCGCGCCGTCGCCGGCCGCGAAGCTCGACACGCCGGTCGCCTGCGCGGCATTGCCGAGCGCCATCGCGTTGGTGGCGGTCGCCTGGGAATTGGCTCCGAGCGCCGTCGAGCCGTCGGCGGTGGCATGGGCGGCGTTGCCGGCCGCCAGGCTGGACACGCCGCTCGCCTGCGCGTTGATGCCGAACGCCGCAGCATTGTCCCCGCTCGCCGAGGCGGTCGAGCCGATCGCCGTGGCGCTGCTGCCACTCGCCGAGCTGTTGAAGCCGACCGAGACGGCGGTGCCCCCGCTGGCATTGGCCCCCACGCCGAGGGCCGTGGCACCGGCGGTCGCGTTCGCTCGCTCGCCGACCGCCGTGCCCAGGAAGAGAGCGGTCGCTTGATATCCTACCGCCGTGCTGAAGCCGCCGTTCGCGTTGGCGCTGTCGCCGATTGCCGTGGCTCGGAGTCCAGTGGCGACGGCGCCGCGTCCAACCGCCGTCGAAAACTGATCGTCCGCGGTCGCCTGGCAATCAGCCAGCGCCACCGAGTCGGGAAAGGTCCCGACGCCCGAGACGCAGCCGGCCATGGCCGGCCCCGGCGCGAGTGTCAAACCGGCCGCAACGGCCAGCCCGCAGAGCAGGATGGCCGGCAAAGCCGCTGCGGCCGATGGGACCTTGCCGAAATGCAAAGACCCAGCCTCGACCGACGCCGATGTCTGCACCAGCCTCCCGCCGGGACCGGCGCAGCCCCCGGCGGCGGGCGATCGAGGCGAAAACGTCCACTGCGACCGCGCCGCTGCCATGTGTCATGTCCCGGGGGAGGAACTGGTTCGTCGTTACCCGTTGTTGTTGTCGAAGGTAACCGGTCCGGGTTAGCCGCAGCAATCGCGCCGGGTGGGCGATCCCGGGTTTGGGCCGGAATTCCAGGGATCTGTGGCCGCAACGCAACTATTCCTCGCATCATGGCAGGCTGCGGCATTTAAGTCGTTCGGGGGCGCGACGTCGGCCGATTTCGTCACCGGTCATGACGAAGTGGCTTATGCCGGTCTATGGTGGTTCACCGATCCCCCGTCATCGTGTGCCGGTCATGCCCCCCGTCCGCAACGAGCTCCTCACCACGGCCGAGATGGGCGAGTGCGACCGCCTGACGATCGCGGCCGGCACGCCCGGCATCGTCCTGATGGAGAACGCGGGCCGGGCGGTCGCCGACGCGGTGGCGCGGCGCGATCCGCCGGGCAGCCGGGTGGTCGTGGTGGCGGGTCCCGGCAACAATGGCGGCGACGGCTTTGTCGCGGCGCGCCTTTTGGCTGAGCGGCGATACCGGGTCGAGCTGCTGCTGGTCGGCGCCGTCGAGGCCTTGAAGGGCGACGCCGCCGAGGCGGCGCGGCGCTGGACCGGGCCGACTTTCCCGGCGGCGCTGGAGCGGCTCGATGGTGCGCATGTCGTCGTCGACGCCCTGTTCGGGGCCGGGCTTGCCCGCCCGGTCGACGGCCTCGCGAAGCAGATGATCGAGGCCGTGAATGCGGCCGGGGCACGCGGCGCCACCGTGGTCGCGGTGGATCTGCCAAGCGGCATAAACGGAACCACGGGCGCCGTGATGGGCGCCGCCGTCGAGGCCGCCGAGAGCGTCACGTTCTTTCGCGCAAAACCGGGGCACTGGCTGCTGCCGGGCCGGCTGCATTGCGGGCGGCTGACGGTCGCCGACATCGGGATTCCCGCCTCGGTGCTGGAGACGGTGCGGCCGGGTTGCGTCCGGGTCGGCCCGGCGATGGTGCGCGGCATTGTGCCGGTGCCGAGCCTCGCCGGCCACAAATACAGCCGCGGCCATGCCGTGGTGGTGTCGGGATCGGCCAGCACCACCGGGGCGGCGCGGCTCTCCGCACGGGCGGCGCTGCGGGCCGGGGCGGGGCTGGTCACGCTGGCGTCGCCCTCCGACGCGCTCGCCGTCAATGTCGCCGCCAACCTCGCCGTGATGGTGCGGGTCGTCGACGGGGCGGCGGCGCTCGCGGCCTTTCTGGAGGATCGCCGGTTCAACGCCGTGGCGCTCGGACCCGGGCTCGGCGTCGGCCCTGCGACTCGCGACCTGGTCGCCGCGGCGCTCGCTGGGCAGCGCAGCGTGGTGCTCGACGCCGATGCGCTGACCAGCTTTGCAGCCGCTCCCGAGGAATTGTTCGCTGCGGTGCGGGGGCGTGGCGGGGCGGCCACGATCCTGACCCCGCACGAGGGTGAGTTCTCGAGGCTTTTCGGTCACTTGGACGAGGTTCGTGAGGGGGCTTCCAAACTCGAAAAAGCAAGGGCTGCGGCGCGTCGTGCGGGTGCCGTGGTCCTGTTGAAAGGGGCCGACACCGCGATCGCGGACCTTGACGGGCGGGCTGCGATCAACGCCAATGCCCCGGCCCATCTCGCGACTGCGGGAGCCGGCGACGTTCTCACCGGGATCGTCACCGGCCTGTGCGCCCAGGGGGCGGGCGCCTTCGAGGCTGCCGCGGCGGCCACCTGGCTCCACGGAAAAGCGGCCTGCGAGGTCGGACCGGGGTTGATCTCAGAGGATCTTTCCGAAGTCATGCCGAGTGTTTATGCGCGTTTGTTCGATCCGCTCGCGGCCCTCGAGGCGGCCGGCGTGAAGGGTGTCCGATGAGTGTCGCGCAGGCGCCAGGCGCCGGTGCCGGGATCGTCCGGCGCTGTGAAACCGTTCTCGGTCTGGAGCAGAAATCGGTGTCTATACCGACCTTTGGCTCAACCTTGCCATAATTTGTAGGTGGATTCCGGCGCACGAGGAGTGGGGACCCTCGTGACCGGGCTACATCCGAATGTCGTCGGGGGCGGCGATCCTTCGGGGGATATCTTGGTTTCGGGAGGCGGTGGATGGCCATTCTGCAAAATCTGTTGGAGACGGGAGATGCGATCCCGCACGGCGCCTGCATGGGGTGGCGGCCCGAGCTGATCTCGCTTCACGTCGTTTCCGACGCGATCATCGCGGTGTCCTACCTGTCGATTCCCATTGTCCTTGCGGTCTTCGTCTCGCGCCGGCCCGACCTGGTGTTCGGCTGGGTCGCCTGGGCGTTCGCGATCTTCCTGGTCGCCTGCGGCGCCTCGCATCTTCTCGACATCTGGACCGTCTGGTATCCGCATTTCGGCGCCGAAGGCGTCGTCAAGGCGCTCACCGCCGTGACCTCGCTGGCCACCGCCATCGTCTTGTGGCCGCTGCTGCCGAAAGCCCTGAGGCTGCCGTCCGCCGGCGAGCTTCGCCGTGCCGTCGAGGCGCTGCGCATCCAGATCCGCGAGCGCGACATCGCCCTGAAAGCCCTCGAATGCGAGCGCGAGGAGCGCCGCCGCGCCGAGGACATGCTGCGCCAGGCGCAGAAGATGGAGGCGATCGGCCAGCTCACCGCCGGCATCGCCCACGACTTCAACAACCTCATGACCGCCGTGATCGGCAATCTCGAGCGCGCCCGCCGGCTGCTGCCGCAGGACGGCTCGCGCCAGCTCGCCCGGGCGATCCGCGGCGCGGCCCTCGGCGCCGAGCGCGCCGGGGTGCTGACCCACCGCCTTCTCGCCTTCGGCTGCCGCCAGCCGCTTGCGCCCAACGTCATGAACGTCAATGATGTGCTCGAGCATCTCGCCGATACCCTGCGGCGGACCCTCGGAGGCAACATCCGGGTGGTCAGCAACCTGATGTTCGATCTCTGGCCTACAAGGGTCGATGCCGACGCGCTGGAAAGCGCGATCCTCAATCTCGCCGTCAATGCGCGCGACGCCATGCCGGAGGGAGGGAACCTGGTCATGACCACCCGTAATGTCGCGGCCGGCGATGGCCTGGTGGCGGAGCTTGGGCTGGCCGAAGGGGACTACATCGAGATCGCCGTCGCCGACACCGGTGTCGGCATGGCCGAGGAGGTCGCGAGCCGGGCGTTCGAGCCCTTCTTCACCACCAAGCCGGTGGGTGAGGGCTCCGGTCTCGGGCTCAGCCAGGCCTACGGTTTCGCCGTCCAGTCGGACGGCACCGCCGTCCTCGACAGCAGCCAGGGGCAGGGCACCACCGTCAAGCTCTACCTGCCCCGGGCCCAGATCGCCGCCGCGCCCGCCTATGCGCGCAGCTTCACGTCCGGACTGCTCACGAACGCCCCGGCGTATCCATGAGTCAGCAACCTGCCGTCGGCGGCGTCACGGTCCTCATCGTCGAGGACGAGCCGCTTGTCCTGGACATGATTTCCCAGGAGCTCACCGACCAGGGTTTCGCCGTGCTGGAGGCCGACACGGCCGAGGCGGCGCTGTCGATCATCCAGAGCGGCCAGGCGGTCGACGTGCTGTTCACCGACATCCGCCTGCCCGGCGAGATGGACGGCTGGCGCCTCGCCGCCACGGTGCGCGAGTCGAAGCCCTCGCTGCCCGTCATCTACGCCACCGGCTACACGGTCGAGCGCGCCTCGCAGGTGCCCGGCAGCGTGTTTCTCAAGAAGCCCTACCGACCCTCGGCGATCGCCGAGACGATTCGCACCCTGATGGGCGGCAACGGCACCGCCAACTGAACCGCCGACCGACCGTCCCGCCGGGCCGCCCGGCGGGGTCCGAAACGGCTGTCGCGGCTGCCCCGTTGGCCGAACCGGCCTCCTTGCCTATTTTTTGTGATGCGCCGGCAAGGGAGCATGTTATAAGCCCGCCCGCTCGGAGGATGGCTGGCCGAGCGGCCCCTGGCGGGCGTGGCGGAACTGGTAGACGCGCTGGATTTAGGTTCCAGTGACGAAAGTCGTGGGGGTTCAAGTCCCTCCGCCCGCACCACGCCGGGGCTCGCTGCCGCCGACCGACCGGGAGACCGCGCTAGGCGCGCGACCGCCCCATTTGTTCACCACATGAGACTGACATGGATGTGACCCAAACCACGGCCGACGGGCTGAAGCGCGAATTCCGGGTGGTCGTCCCGGCCACCGATCTGGCGACCCGGCTGAACGACAGGCTGGCGCGCCTGAAGGATCAGGTCCGGCTGAACGGCTTCCGCCCCGGCAAGGTGCCGGTCGCGCATCTCCGGAAGCTCTACGGGCGGGCCGTGATGGCCGAGGCGATCGAGGAGCTGGTCCGCGAGACCAACGCCAAGATCGTCTCCGACAACGGGTTCAAGCTCGCCATGGACCCGCAGGTGAAGATGTCGGAGGACAAGGCCGAGCTGGAGGGCGTCGTCGAAGGCAACGCCGACCTCTCCTACACGGTCGCCCTCGAGGTGGTGCCGGCGATCGAGCTCGCCGACTTCCAGGGGATCGTGCTGGAGCGTCTGGTCGCCGAGGTCGGGGACGACGAGGTCAAGGAGGCCACAAAGCGCCTGGCCGACCAGAACCGCCCCTTCGCCGCCAAGGCCGAGGACGCCGCCGCCGAGACCGGCGACCGGGTGGTCGTCGCCTTCACGGGCCGGATCGACGGCGAGGTCTTCGAGGGCGGCACCGGCGAGGACATTCCGCTGATGCTCGGCTCGGGCCAGTTCATCCCGGGCTTCGAGGAGCAACTCGTCGGCATCAAGGCCGGTGAGACCCGAACCGTCACGGTGACGTTCCCGGCCGGCTACATGGCCGAGAAGCTCGCCGGCAAGACGGCCGAGTTCGAGGTCACGGCGAAGACCGTCGAGGCCCCGGGCGAGCTGGCGCTCGACGACGACTTCGCCAAGAAGCTCGGCCTCGAGTCGCTCGCCAAGCTCGAGGAGGCGATCCGCGAGCGCCTGAAGGCCGACTACGCCGGCCAGAGCCGCCAGCGGGTCAAGCGCCAGCTCCTCGACAAGCTCGACGAACTGCACAAGTTCGAGCCGCCCCCGACCCTGGTCGAGGAGGAGTTCACCTCGGTGTGGGAGACGGTCCTGTCCGATCTCAAGCAGCAGGGCCGCAGCTTCGCCGACGAGGGCACCGACGAGGAGAAGGCCAAGGCGGAGTATCGCGGCATCGCCGACCGGCGCGTTCGGCTCGGCCTGGTGCTGGCCGAGATCGGCGACAAGAACGGCATCAAGGTCACGGACGAGGAGATCTCCCGCTCCATCATCGAGCGCGCCCGCCAGTACCCGGGCCGCGAGCAGGAGGTGTGGGACTTCTACCGCAAGACGCCGGCGGCGCTCGCCTCGGTGCGCGCGCCGATCTTCGAGGAGAAGGTCGTCGACTACATCCTCGAGCTCGCCACCGTGACGGAGCGGCCTGTCGGCAAGGACGAGCTGTTCAAGGACGACGAGCCGGCTGCGGCGTGAACCGGGCCGGACCGGGCGGCGCTCGCGCGCTGTCCCGGCCGGCGCAGCGGCCTGCGTGCCTTCCCGGCCGTGCCAGAGGGCGTCCGCCGCGGGCGCCGCCCGCGGCTCCGGCAGAAGATCGAAGAGTCTCGTTTCTTCCGTTGGATGGTCGCCTGGGCAACCCGCTGCGCCGCCGCGGGGCGCGGCTGCGGCCATGCGTCACGGCGGTGTGCGGCGGCAAGTCGATAGACCTACGGCGGTGAGTCGCTGCCCTGGCCGGGCGGGTGCCGTGTCCTGAACGCAAGGCCGCCGACGGATGTCTTGTCGCCGGCGCATCAACGTATATCTGTGACCAGTGCGCCGCACCCGGCGCACGGTCTCTCGGGCGGGCCGAAGGCACCGGCATGCGTCGGCCCGGATCACTGACAAGGTTGAGCACATGCGCGATCCCGCCGACACCTACATGAACTATCTCGTGCCCATGGTGGTCGAGCAGACCAATCGTGGCGAGCGCGCCTACGACATCTATTCGCGCCTCCTGAAGGAGCGGATCATCTTCGTCACCGGCGTGGTCGAGGACGGGATGTCGACCCTGATCGTCGCGCAGCTTCTCTTCCTGGAGGCCGAGAACCCCAAGAAAGAGATCGCCATGTACATCAACTCGCCGGGCGGCGTGGTGACGTCGGGCCTGGCGATCTACGACACCATGCAGTTCATCCGCCCCGCGGTGTCGACACTGTGCACCGGCCAGGCCGCCTCGATGGGCTCGCTGCTGCTGACGGCCGGCCGCAAGGGCATGCGCTTCGCCCTGCCGAACGCCCGTATCATGGTTCACCAGCCGTCCGGCGGCTTCCAGGGCCAGGCTTCGGACATCATGATTCACGCGCAGGAGATCCTGAACCTGCGCAAGCGCCTCAACGAGATCTACGTCAAGCACACGGGCCAGCCGATCAAGCGGATCGAGGAGGCGCTGGAGCGTGACCAGTTCTTCACGGCAGAGGGCGCCAAGGAGTTCGGGCTGATCGACAGCGTGATCGAGCGGCGGCCGGAGGAGCCGGAGAAGCTCTGATACGGCCAGGGCGCGTTCAGCGAGGGTGGACTCCGGGTTTGCGCCCGAACGTGCTCCAGACGTTTATGGACAGAGCGTTTTCGTCACGCGAACCGGGTCGGGCTTCGCTCGAGGACGCTCCGACGACATCGAAGCCGAACGCGACCGCAGCCCCGGCTGCGGCAACGCCGTCCGGTCTGGGCGGCCTCTCGTCTTCGCTGCATTGCAGCATGGCCGGGGTGGCGCCCGCACCGCGTGCTTCGATTTCGCCACGATTGGGCTTCACGGTCGTGACCGTGGGCCATTGAGAACTGGAATACGTCTTGCATGGATGTTGCGTGAGCGACGGAACAATGGCTCGGGCGGCCGGCTTCGTATCGTTAATGAAATCTTGATTGTCCGGGCAGTAGCGTGTTTCGTTAGGTTTACGGGCAGAACGTGCCATCGATCCACTGGCGGAAGGTGACAAGTTTGCTACGTTTCAGGCACGACGGGTCCTCATCGTTACACTCGCATGCGACCGCGCCGACCGCGCGGGGGCAGCGGACCTGTGGAGAGTGAAGAATGAGCAAGGTTGGCGGGAGCGACTCCAAAAATACGCTGTACTGCTCGTTCTGCGGCAAGAGCCAGCATGAAGTTCGCAAGCTGATCGCAGGACCGACGGTCTTCATCTGCGACGAGTGCGTCGAGCTGTGCATGGACATCATCCGCGAGGAGAACAAGTCCTCGCTGGTGAAGTCGCGTGACGGCATCCCGACCCCGCGCGAGATTCGCAAGGTCCTCGACGACTACGTGATCGGCCAGGACCATGCCAAGAAGGTGCTGTCGGTCGCCGTCCACAACCACTACAAGCGGCTCAACCACCAGACCAAGCACCAGGACGTCGAGCTCGCGAAGTCGAACATCCTGCTGATCGGTCCGACCGGCTCCGGCAAGACGCTGCTGGCGCAGACGCTCGCCCGTATCCTCGACGTGCCGTTCACGATGGCGGATGCGACGACGCTGACCGAGGCCGGCTATGTCGGCGAGGACGTCGAGAACATCATCCTCAAGCTGCTGCAGGCCGCCGACTACAATGTCGAGCGGGCGCAGCGCGGCATCGTCTATATCGACGAGATCGACAAGATCAGCCGCAAGTCCGACAACCCGTCGATCACCCGCGACGTGTCGGGCGAGGGCGTCCAGCAGGCGCTCCTGAAGATCATGGAAGGCACCGTCGCCTCGGTGCCGCCGCAGGGCGGGCGCAAGCATCCGCAGCAGGAGTTCCTGCAGGTCGACACCACCAACATCCTGTTCGTGTGCGGCGGCGCCTTCGCCGGCCTCGAGAAGATCATCTCGTCGCGCGGCCGCTCGACCTCGATCGGCTTCGCCGCCCGGGTGCTGGCGCCCGAGGACCGCAAGGCGGGCGAGATCTTCCGCGAGGTGGAGCCCGAGGATCTGCTGAAATACGGCCTGATCCCCGAGTTCGTCGGCCGCCTGCCGGTGGTCGCCACCCTCGAGGATCTCGACGAGCCGTCCCTCAAGCGCATCCTGCTCGAGCCGAAGAACGCGCTGGTCAAGCAGTACCAGCGGCTGTTCGAGATGGAGAACATCGACCTCACGCTCGCCGAGGAGGCGCTCGGCGCGATCGCCCGCAAGGCGATCGAACGCAAGACCGGCGCGCGCGGCCTGCGCTCGATCATGGAGAGCATCCTGCTCGACACCATGTTCGACCTGCCGAGCCTCGAAGGCGTCGAGGAGGTGGTGATCTCCCGCGAGGTGGTGGAAGGCACCGCCCGTCCGCTCTACATCTATGCGGACCGCGCCGCCGGGGATGCCGGCGCCAGTGCATGAGGGTTTTGCGCGTCAGCGTCTGACGAGCACCGAGCGCCGGCGTGCGGGGAATGCGCCGGCGAGGACGTCAGCCGCTGATTCGTGCGGCTGTTTCGGGGGTGAGGGCCGCTTCCTTGACACGCCCCCGACGGGTCGCCACCTAAGTACGGCGGACGTCCAAAGAGTCGAGTGAGGCGTTCGAGCCGATGTCCGGGCAGGGTCTCGTCCCCGCCGCGGCGCGCAGGCCAGTCTGACGTTTCTGCGCTCCCTTCCCGGTCCACGACACTCTGCCGCGATGCCGCTCGTCGGGTCGAGGCGGAGGGGTTTTCAGAACAACAAGGATCGGACCATGACCACACCTGCCAAGCCGCGCGTGCCGCCCCAGCCCGGGGAAGTCCGGGCCTATCCGGTTCTGCCGCTGCGCGACATCGTGGTGTTCCCGCATATGATCGTGCCGCTCTTCGTGGGGCGCGAGAAATCGATCCGTGCCCTCGAGGAGGTGATGCGGTCCGATTCGTTCATCCTGCTCGCGACCCAGAAGAACGCCTCCGACGACGACCCGGCCGCCGACGCCATCTACGAGGTGGGGACGCTGGCCAGCGTGTTGCAGCTCCTCAAGCTGCCGGACGGCACCGTCAAGGTGCTGGTCGAGGGCACCGAGCGCGCCCATGTGGTGCGCTACACCGAGCGCAGCGACTACTACGAGGCCGAGGCCGACGCGCTCGCCGATTCGATCGGCGAGAAGGTCGAGGCGGAGGCGCTGGCCCGCTCGGTCGTCACCGAGTTCGAAGGCTATGTGAAGCTCAACAAGAAGGTGTCGCCCGAGGTGGTCGGCGTCGTCCAGCAGATCGACGACTACGCCAAGCTCGCCGACACCGTGGCCTCGCACCTGGCCGTGAAGATCCCCGACAAGCAGCTCATCCTCGAGACCACCATCGTCACCGAGCGCCTGGAGAAGGTGCTCAGCCTGATGGAGAGCGAGATCTCCGTCCTGCAGGTGGAAAAGCGCATCCGCACCCGCGTCAAGCGGCAGATGGAGAAGACCCAGCGCGAGTACTACCTCAACGAGCAGATGAAGGCGATCCAGAAGGAGCTGGGCGACGAGGACGGCCGCGACGAGCTGCAGGAGCTCGAGGACAAGATCAAGAAGACCAAGCTCTCGAAGGAGGCGCGGGAGAAGGCGCAGCACGAGCTCAAGAAGCTGCGCCAGATGTCGCCGATGTCCGCCGAGGCGACGGTCGTGCGCAACTATCTCGACTGGCTCCTGTCGATCCCGTGGAACAAGAAGACCAAGGTCAGGAAGGATCTGGCGCTGGCGCAGGAGACCCTCGACACCGACCACTTCGGTCTCGAGAAGGTCAAGGAGCGCATCGTCGAGTACCTGGCCGTGCAGAGCCGCGCCAACAAGCTGACCGGCCCGATCCTCTGCCTGGTCGGTCCGCCCGGCGTCGGCAAGACCTCGCTCGGCAAGTCGATCGCCAAGGCGACCGGCCGCGAGTTCGTGCGCGTGTCGCTCGGCGGCGTGCGTGACGAGGCGGAGATCCGCGGTCACCGGCGCACCTACATCGGCTCGATGCCCGGCAAGATCATCCAGTCGATGCGCAAGGCCAAGAGCTCGAACCCGCTGTTCCTCCTCGACGAGGTGGACAAGATGGGCTCGGACTTCCGCGGGGATCCGTCGTCGGCGCTGCTCGAGGTGCTCGACCCCGAGCAGAACCACACCTTCAACGACCACTACCTGGAGGTCGACTACGATCTCTCCAACGTGATGTTCATCACCACGGCGAACACGCTGAACATTCCGGCGCCGCTGATGGACCGCATGGAGATCATCCGGATCGCCGGCTACACGGAGGACGAGAAGGTCCAGATCGCCCGTCGGCATCTGATCCCGAACGCCATCTCCAAGCACGGCCTCGACGCCAAGGAATGGTCGATCGACGACGACGCGCTGCTGCTGATGATTCGCCGCTACACCCGCGAGGCGGGCGTGCGTAATCTCGAGCGCGAGCTCTCGACGCTGGCCCGCAAAGCCGTCAAGGAGCTGATGACCTCGAAGAAGAAGTCGGTCGAGGTCACCACGGCGACGCTCGGCGACTATCTCGGCGTGCCGAAGTATCGCTACGGCGAGATCGAGGAGGAGGATCAGGTCGGCGTCGTCACCGGGCTCGCCTGGACGGACGCCGGCGGCGAGCTCTTGACCATCGAGGGCCTGATGATGCCCGGCCGCGGCAAGATGACCGTGACGGGCAATCTGCGGGACGTGATGAAGGAGTCGATCTCGGCGGCGGCATCCTATGTCCGCTCGCGGGCCATCGCCTTCGGCATCGAGCCGCCGTGGTTCGACAAGCGCGACATCCATGTGCACGTGCCGGAGGGGGCGACCCCGAAGGACGGGCCGTCGGCGGGCGTCGCCATGGTGACGGCCATCATCTCGGTGATGACCGGCATCCCGGTGCGCCGCGACGTGGCGATGACGGGCGAGATCACGCTGCGCGGCCGCGTGCTGCCGATCGGCGGTCTCAAGGAGAAGCTCCTGGCGGCGCTGCGGGGCGGCATCAAGACGGTGCTGATCCCGGAGGAGAACGCCAAGGATCTGGTCGACATCTCCGAGAACGTGAAGAGCGGGCTCGAGATCGTTCCGGTCACCCGGATGGACGAGGTCCTGGCCCGGGCGCTCACCCGCATGCCGGAGCCGATCGAGTGGGACGACAAGGCCCATCCGGCCCCGGCGGCCGACACGACCGCCGAAGAGGAAGCCTCCGCCCTCACGGCGCACTGACGCCGGACGGGTTTTGCAGACGACTGAAAGCGGCGCCGCGAGGCGCCGTTTTCGTTTTGGACCGTTTTCGTTTTGGACGATGCATTCTTCGACATCGGCAACGCGGCTGCCTTGATCCACGCCACCTCGCTCGCCCTCATGGTGAGGTGCGAGCGAAGCCAGCCTCGAACCATGCGGCCACCGAGCTGGCCAGGCACCGTGGGGCCCGCCCCCCCCTTCGAGACGCGCCGGAGCCTGCCCTCGGGCCGCGCGGAGCGCGGACCCGGGGGCGCTCCTCAGGACGAGGGCGGAGAGACGCCGCCCGGCTTGCTGGCTACGGTGTGTCGCCCGCGCCACAACCCGCCACGACTCGCGCTGCGCCCTAGGGTTGCACAATCTATGCCCTGGACATGCAACCCAAGATCGCAATCATGGCGCGGGGGCCGATGCTGTGCGTGTCGAGGGCATCATGTGGCGGTCGCGTTGGAGTAGCCTCGCGTTGAGTATGACGTTGGCGGGTTTCGCGCAGGCCGCCGACCTGCCGCCACTCCCTCTGCCGCCGCTGCCGCCGCTGATCGAGCAGCCGGGCTCGGCCTGGAACTGGACGGGCCTCTATGTCGGCGCCCACACCGGCATGGCGCTCGGGCTGAACACGATCGCCGACCCGCTCGGCCCGTCGATTTTCGGCGACACGGTTCGCAGCCCGGGCTTCTTCGGTGGCCTGCAGGTCGGGCGGAACTGGCAGCCGGTCGGCTCCCGCGTCGTGCTCGGCGTCGAGGTCGAGACCAGCCTCGCCGATCTCGACGGCACCAACACCTGCTACGCCGTTTCCGGCGCCTTCACGTCGTTCAACTGCCGGGCCCGCACCGACGTGCTCGGCACCGCCACGGCCCGGGCCGGCCTGACCCTCGGCGAGTTCGGCCGCAGCCTCGCCTATGTGAAAGGCGGCTTTGCCTGGAGCCACACCGAGTTCGAGACGCTTTTGAACGACAACCTGTTCGGCCGTGGGGCGACGGCCCGGACCAGCGCCTTCGGGCTCGGCTGGACGGGCGGGGCCGGGGCCGAATACGCGCTCTCGGCGCACTGGACCGTCAAGGCCGAGTACGACTATCGCGACCTCGGCACGGTTGCCATGGCGGCGCCGCGCCGCGCCCCGGTGACGATCCCGGATATCGGGCCGCCCTCCGGCGTGCTGGTCACGGTGCCGGGCACCGAGGTGGCGCAGCGCCTGCACACCTTCAAGCTGGGCGTGAATTACAAATACGGGCCCGACACGGCGCCGTTTCAGGACGGCATGACGCTGCCGTTCGCCAGCCTGCTGTCGCGCGCCTCCCGCCGGGTGCCGAAGCCGGCCTTCGTCTCCGACTGGAGTTTTGAAGGCGGCGGCCGCGTCTGGGTGAGTTCCGGACGCTTCCAGAAGGACATCGCCGGCGGCAATCTCGGCTACCAGAATCCGACCGTGAACGTCTCCCGGCTGACCTGGGACAACCTCGCCGGCACGACCGGCGAGGTTTTTGGCCGCCTCGACACGCCCTGGACCGTCTTCGTCAAAGGCTTCGTCGGCGGCGGCACGCTCACGGGCGGCAAGATCAACGACGAGGACTGGGGCGTCCCGTTCGGCGGCGCCGGAGTGAACACCGCCTACACCAATACGCAGGGCGATGCCTCCGGCCGGCTGAGCTACGCCACCATCGACGCCGGCTATGACTTCTTCCGCGGCGCCTCCTACAAGGTCGGCGGCTTCGTCGGCTACAACGTTTTTCGCGAGGACAAGAGCTCCTACTCCTGCACCCAGATCGCGCTGCCGGCCTCCGGCATCTGCAGCCCGCCCTTCACCGGCTTCGTCCTCGGCGAGAACGACCGCTGGCGTTCGTTGCGGGTCGGCACAGCCGCCGAGATCGTGCTGATGCCGGGCCTGACGCTCACGGCCGACGTGGCGTACCTGCCCTGGGTGAAATTCGACGGGCAGGACTTTCATCCGCAGCGCCCCTTCGTCGCCGACGAGTGGGGGCAGGGGATCGGCGCCCAGGCGGAGCTGTTCGTGACCTGGTATGTCACGCCCCAAATCAGCGTCGGGGCCGGCGGCCGCTGGTGGGCGATGTGGACGAAAAGCGGCTCGGCCTGCCGCGAGCCGCCGAACGGCGACTGCCCGGCGCCGCTGCAGGACATGCAGTTCAAGACCGAACGTTTCGGCGCCTTGTTCCAGGCCGCGTATCGCTGGGACGCGCCGGCGGCCGTCGTGGCGCGGGATTGACCCGCGCCGGCGCAGTGGGGCTACACGGAGCGCGGGAGGTCTGTCGTATTTTCACCCGATGTGTTGCAAGGAATCACTATCTGGTTGTCCCGTCGTAAATACACTACTGCGCAAGACTCGAGATCGGGGGGCGACGATGACCAGGACAGTTCTTGCAATGCTGGCGGCCGTTGCCGCGAGTGCGGTGATGCCGGCCGCGTACGCGGCGGACATGGCGCTGAAGGCCCAGCCCATGGTGCCGGTGGTGGATCCGTGGAATTGGACCGGCTTTTATGTCGGCGGCAACGTCGGCTACAGTTGGGGGCGCGCCAAGTCGGACTACACCGACGTCACGACGACCTCGGTTCGGACGCGCGATTATCGCGGCTTCACCACGCCACAACCGACCTTGCTGAGCGACACCACGGTGGTGGGCGCGACGACGACGATATTCGGCGACGCGAGCACGAACGTGAACGGGGCGCTCGGCGGACTGCAGGCCGGTTACAACTTCCAATCCGGGCGGTTCGTCTTCGGTCTGGAAACCGACTTCCAATGGACCGGCCAGCGCGGCGACACGACGGTCTGCGCGATCGGCTGCGTCACCGGGTCGGCGTTCACGACGGTCGACCACAAGCTCGCCTGGTTCGGGACGGGCCGCGGGCGCGTCGGCGTGACGGTGGATCGGTATCTGGTCTACGCCACCGGCGGTCTCGCCTATGGCCGCATCAATTCCGACTACGCGGCCGGCTTCATCGGCGGCGCGGCGGCGCTGCTGTCGACGGACCGCACGCGGGTGGGGTGGACGGCCGGCGCCGGCGTCGAGGCGTTCCTGACCCGGAACTGGACCGTCAAGCTCGAGTATCTCTATGTCGATCTCGGCGACTATGGCGACCAGGTCGGCGGCGCCTCGGCAACCTCCACGGTGATCCTGCAGAACACGCCGCAGACGGCGTTGACGCGGGTGATCGATACGACGTCGACCCGCAACACGGCGATCAGCACCGGGTTCACCGACAACATCCTGCGGGTCGGCATCAACTACAAGTTCGACCCGACCCCGGTCGTCGCCCGCTATTGAGTCGCGCAGGACCGACGGGCCTTGAAACCGCCGAACGGCCTCGCGGCTCGCCCGCGAGGCCGTTCGCGTCGGAGCACTGGCCTTCGCCGGGGTGGTGGCGCGGTGGCTTGCCTCAGGTCCGCCTCCGGCGCTAAGGGAAGAGGCAGGGGCGGTTAGCTCAGTTGGTAGAGCGGCACGTTTACACCGTGTAGGTCGGCGGTTCGAGCCCGTCACCGCCCACCAACCGGCCTTATGTCTTTGATGTCGTAGGGATTCCGGGCTCCCGCACCGCGCCTCGCGGGACGGCCTCCTCGCCGCGGCTTGTCCTCGGGGTCGAGCGTCCGGGCGTAGGGCAGAATAGCGAAGCGTATTCCGCCATTTTTCGCCAACCGGCGGATGATGGCGCCTCGCGCCTGATTCGCCCTACGGGCTAACTATCTTATCAGGCAGACGCGCGTCTCTGGTAATGAGGCCTTCTTCTCTCAAAAGCTGTTCCCAATAACCAAACGCCTCAATGAACAGCCGAACAGCATCCCACTTTTTTTCTCCGTCGTAGATTGAGAGTTGAAGTACCAAGTCGCCGACCTTGACATGTCCGGCAGGCTCTATAGCAGGCAACCATTCCGCAAGCGCTTTTACATCAGGATCGCTTTTCCGCTTCCGCATATGTTTCGAAGCATTTGCAATCTCACGGCAAATGTGGATCTCTCGACTGTCCTTGCAAACAGCGTTCTGGAAGCGCTCAAGACCTTTATCGCGGCCGCTCATAGTCCACTCATTGAACTCGAACTTGAAACGCTTTCTCAATAGCGCCCGAGTCTCTTGCCGTGATTCCCAAAGCCAGTCAGTGATGTGCCACGCCGTAACCGCCGTGTTGAACGCGATGAATAGTGGCTCTGGAAAGCCCTCTGACTTCGTCCAAACGGACTGCGAGTTCATCAGCTTATCAATCTCGAAGGAAAGCTTCGAGACCATGTGCTGAGGCTCGTTTAGGCCGAACACATTAGGGATGTCGCTCGGTTTAGGCGCTTCGACCATCGGGAGGCCTATAAAAAGGCTCCGGCTTGCGCCAGGGCCTCTAAACTGGTGTGGGGTGGCGGACTAGGAGTCCGCCATTGCGGCATCTTTCGGCTTTTGGGTTCGAACTTCCTCCAAAACGCCCTGTCACTGACGTGGCTTGCTCACCCTTTCAGGCCCCACAGCGCCGCGAGCATCCCCAAGCCGATTTCGACGAGTGCCACCATGTGAACCTCCAGTGAAAGGCTGATTGACCAGTCAATGTGAAGCCCGACGGTGAGCCACCACGCCACAACGGCGACGAGATGGAAGTTGGTCGAACCTACTGCCGAACCAAATTCTTCACCAGTTTAGGGAGTGCTCAGCCCGGCTTCAAGCCGGAGTAGGTAGGAAGGCGTGCACAGGCGCGGGACGGACCGAAAAATCCTGTTCCACCTCAAAGTGCCAGAAACTCCCGCACCCTGCGCCAACCCCTTGCCCGTCCTGAAAATTCCACCACGTCACCGCCCACCAATGGATCCTAAATCATTGAAGTCGTGTCTTTTTCGCTTCCCGCACCGTGCGGGTCCAGCAGGAACTCGTAGTCCGGGTCGAGCGCCAGCGAAACCCGCGGCATTCCCCGTTACAACCGCGGATTTCGCTTGCGCTCTATCCGGGCAACGCTTGCTTTGCCCATGAGGTTGCGATCAAAGATCGCGGGTTTCATGGCCGCGCACTGTTTCCACCCTTCTGCAGCATGGGTGGCGGCTGGGTCGCTTTCACGGTCTCATCGGTGCCGAGGAACGTCAGCACGATGCGCGCGAACCCCGTCGGGGTCTCGTACATCAACTCGTGCGTCGCGTTCTTGAACTGAACCAGCCACGCGCCCGCGATCGCCGCCGCCAGCACTTTCGAGCTTTCGGGGTACACGACCGTGTCCGCAGTGCCGACCACGAACATCACCGGGTTGGTGACGGCAGCGATGCGATCCATCGGCGTCTTCCAGTGTGTCGTCGCCTCGACTTGGCGGGCGACGATCGGATCCGGGATCGTCTTGCCCTTCAGCGCCGCCGCGACATTGCTGCCATCGGTGGTGGTCGCGTGGACGATCGCCTTGTCGAACCGCTGCGGATAGGTGAGCAACAGCTCCTGCGTCATGGTGCTGCCCATGGAATAGCCGAGCACATGCGTCTTCTCGACATCGAGGGCGTCGAGCAGACCGATGACGTCGTCGGCGAACAGTCTGTAGGTGAACGTCGTGGCGTTGGCGCTCGTGTGCCCCATGCCGCGGTTGTCGGGCATGATGAGTTGGTATTTTTTCGCCAGCGCGGCGACGATTTGCGGTTGCCAGTGCTCGATGGTGCCGCCCAGCCCCATGATCATCACCAGCGGCGGACCCGAACCGACCAGCTTGTAGCCGATGTCGATGCCGTTGGCGTGGACCTGACGGATGGCATGCCCCTGGCTGTCGCGAGCGATGATCTTGCCCGCCGGACGCACCTGCTGGGCCATGGCGCTGCCGACGCACAGTATCAGCGCGACGGCAAACGCTGAAATGCGCCATGCAATTCTTGTCATCGATCCCCCTCGTTTATTGGCGGCGAACCGAATCAGCACTCCGCCTTACGCCGCGAGCCTCGAATCGGGATAATGACCACGCCAGTACGTAAGAACCCTTCCGCTCAAAAACGCCGGAAAACGGTGCGGGATGGACAGAAAAATCTTGTTCCGCCTCAAAGCGCCAGAATCTCCCGCACCTTGCGCCAACTCCTTGCGCTACGGAGGAATTCGACTTCGTCACCGCCCACCATGCGGCGCCTGTCTGTCCCTATCCATTTGGATGACAATGTTTTTGGGGACGCGCCGCCCATGGCGGCCAATCAGCCGTTCCTCGAGCCGTCCGTCTCGCCTTCGGCCCGCCGATTCCGAAGGATGATTTACTGGCTGGTGTCTCGACCTGCGGTGTCTTGCAGCGGCGACGCTTCGCGTCCTGCTCCGAACGCCCCGATCAGAACGGTGCGCCGAGCGTGACGGTCACGGCTGAAATGCGGTCCCCCGGCTGGCCGAACGTCGTCGACGCGCCAACTCCGAGACGTACGATTTTGCTGAACTCGGCGTTGAATCCGGCCAGCATGGTGCCGTAGCCGCCGGTCAGGTTGGCCATCGCAATTTCCAGGCTGGACGTTCCGCCGACAAATCCGACCCGGTAGGTGCGTTCGTCGTCCTTGTGTTCGTAATCGTAGGACAACTGTCCGTAAGGACGCACGCGGACGCCGAACCAGTGGCTTTCGGCGGCAACCTGCCAGCCGAGCCGCGAGCGCAGCGACTCGCGGGCCTGATCGCCATAGCTCATCGCCGTCACGCTGCTCGAGTTTTCGCTGAAGCCATTCACGTCGACACGCGCCCAAGCCAGCCCGGCAAGAGGGCCGTGCACGACGTCGCCGAAAACGAAGTTGTAGCCGACCTGCCCCTTGGCGGCGAACCGGTTGCCGCCCGTGTCGCCGCTTTCGACGGTGTTGAAGGGACCGAGCGCGATCCTGCGGGTGCTCGCGAAATCGAGCCGGGAGTAGCTCGCCAAGGCATTTGCATAGAAGGCGCCGAGCTTGTACGCGCCGAATCCCGAAAGCGTCCACTCGTCGTAGTTCACCGAACCCAGGTTGTTGCCGTAATCGAACGGGACATGCCCGTACCCCAGGGTCACGCCCCCGAACATCTGGTCGTTCAAGGCCTTCTCGTAACCGATGACGAAGTTGGTGCCGGAGTCGTCGCCCGATGGAATTCCGCCTGACGCATCTCTTTTCGAATAGGAATAGTCGGTGCTGAAAAAGACCCCCTGGCCTGTGTAGCCGAAGTTTTCGAACTCCTGCAGCCGGGAGTCGATGGACCGCCACTGTGCACCGGCACGCGCCATCGCCACCTGGGACAGCAGGCCGGCGCGGTTCGCCGCTTCCAACGACGAATAGACCCAATCGGAAATGATCCTGTGGCCGCCCTCCGACGGGTGCTTGGGGTCGGCAAACAGATAGCCGCCCGTTCCTGCAGGCGCTGGGCAACCCAGCGCGGCCGCACAGGCCGCGTCGGTCGTGTTGGTGAAACCGTAAGCCGCCGGATTGGCGAGAATGGTGCCGAGCAATCGGCTGGTGTCGAAATAGAGGGCGTTCTTGCCGGCCAGCCCCGTCACCAGGGCCGTGTTGAACGTCGATACCAGGCTTTGAAGCTCTGCCGAATACGGAAGCTGCGCCGCCTCGTGGGCATAGGGCGTCCTGCTGATGTCCATGATGCCGACGACGATCAGATTGCGCACACCGGCCGATTGCAGACGGGTCACCTGCGCCACCATGTCGTCCGCCGCCGTCACCAGCGCCGCCTGGCCGGCCGCGAGCGTCCCGCCGCCCATGACCGCGCTGAACTGCGCGATGACATCGTTGTGCCCGCCCGAAACAGCATAGAGCGCGTTTCGATCCACCGGCCCGCGCGCCAGAAAGTCGTCGACCTGGGTGCTCACCGGTGGAATGCCCACGGCGTAGGACGGCCCTGTCGGTGCGAGGCTGATGCGGCCCATGCCGACTGCAAAGTCGTTGCCGCCGGCGATGGGCGTGAAACCGTACACCGGGAGCGTCGGCACGACGGCGTAGGACGGCGTCACCGACAGACCGTACCGGACGCCGAGATTCTGCGCCCAGATCGTTCCGGGGTTGGTCGAGAAGTGGCTGTTCGCCCCGACACCGGGGATCGCGGCGAAGACACCGGCATCGGTGAGGCTGTCACCGAAGAAATAGGCGTTCGAATACGGACCCGCCTGAGCGCCGGAAACCGCTCCGATCAGCAACGAGGCCAGCGCGACGCCCCGTTTCAGCATGGACCGCCGATGTCTGTTCATGTCGCTCGCCTCGCATGCGCCAAACCCGATGACGGCTGGCGGACCACAGGGACATCGCTCGACAACCGAGATCGGTTGCTGCTCGCGTTTCACGGCTTCGCGTTTTCGGGGGCCTGGATCGAAGTGGTAAATAATTCGTAACAAAAAGCGGTTAATAAATCGTAATACAGAGTAATACTGCGTAATATAGTAGTTGCGGCTTAATCTGCTTACGCATCACAGAGAATCGGCTCGTTTTGCTCAGTCCGCACGTTCCGCTTGCTGAATATCCGCCCGGGGGCCGGACCAGGGCTGTGCCGCCTGTCGTCGCCTCGGCCGTTCGCTTCGTTGTCAGGGCTGTCGGGCACGCTTCGGCTCCTGGCCCAGAAACGCCCGCACCAAATGGGCGCGGGACGAGGCCTGCAGCCAGACGAGGCCGATGCGGCGGACGAACTTGGTCTTGTGGATCGGCAGCTTCTTCAGCGTCAGCCCGGCCGGCCAGGGCGGCGCCCAGTCGGGCACCAGCGACACGCCCAATCCCTGGTCGACCAGCACGGCGATGGCGTCGAGCGAATCGAGCTCGAAGCGCTCGCGCGGCCTGATCTTGGCGTGGCGCAGATAGCGGTCGGCGAGGCGCCCGCCCCAATGGGTGTGGTCGTAGCGGATGAACGGGTGGCCGGTCAGGATCTCGCGCGGATCCGAGCTTTCGACCGAGCCGGGCGCGATCACCATCAGGGGCTCGTGCCGCAGCACCCGCCAGGCGCAGCTCTTCGGCAGCGCGAACTCCGGCTGGACGATGATGGCGGCGTCGATCTCGCCGGCCAGCACCTTGGGATAGAGGTCGCGCGACGTGCCCGGCGCGATATGGACGTCGATGCGCGGGAACGCCGTGCTGCAGCGTTTCAGGAGGTCGGGCAGCAGACCCGTCATGGCGGTCGCGACGGCGCCGAGCCGCAGCGCGCCGGCCGGCTCGTCGACCACGGCGATGCTGCGCAGATCCTCGACGCCGCGCAGGATGGCGCGCGCCCGCGCCATCACGGCCGATCCGGCCGCGGTCGGCACCATGGTGCGGCCCGACCGCGCGAGAAGCCGCGTCCCGATCTCCGCCTCCAGCACCTGCAGCCGCTGGGTGACGGCCGCCGCCGTGACGTTGAGATGGCGCGCCGCGGCGGCGATCGATCCCTTGTCGACCACCAGCATGAAGCTCTCGAGGAAGCGCGTGTCCATCGTCAGAAAAACTAAGGTCTGAACGCAGGAGAATCCATCTTTTTTATCGGATCGGCCTGCCCGACCATTCCCCGCAACGCGACAAGGGGAGGCGAGGCATGGATCTCGGGCTGACGGGGCGCACGGCGCTCGTGCTGGGCGGCGGCGGCGGACTGGGCAGCGCGATCGCCGCCACGCTGGCGCGCGAGGGTGCGGCGACCGCGGTGGCGGACATCGACCTCGCGGCGAGCGAAAAGGTGGTTCAGGCGATCGAGGCCGCCGGCGGGCGCGGCCTGGCGCTCGCCTGGGATCTCGCCGATCTCGGCGTCGTCGACGCGCGGGTGTCGGCCGTGGAGGCGGCGTTCGGCCCGGTCGACGTGCTGGTCGCCATCACGGGCGGTCCGCCGCCGACCCCGGCCGCCGGCCAGGACCCGGCGCTGTGGACGCGCTCGTTCCAGTCGATGGTGCTGTCGGTCATCGCCGTCACGGACCGGGTCCTGCCGAAAATGCGGGCGCGACAATTCGGCCGCATCGTCACCTCGACGTCCTCGGGCGTGATCGCGCCGATCCCCAATCTCGCGGTGTCGAACGCGCTGCGGCTGTCGCTGGTCGGCTGGTCGAAGACGCTCGCCCGCGAGGTCGGCCGCGACGGCGTCACGGTCAACATCGTGGTGCCGGGCCGCATCGCCACCGGCCGCATCCGCTTCCTCGACGAGCAGAAGGCCAAGCGGGACGGGCGCGCCGTCGCCGATATCGCGGCCGAGAGCGAGGGCTCGATCCCGATCGGCCGCTACGGCGAGCCGCAGGAATACGCCGACGTCGTCGCCTTCCTGGCGAGCAGCCGCGCCTCCTACGTCACCGGCTCGGTCGTGCGGGTCGACGGCGGTCTCGTTCCCAGCATCTAGCTTCATCCATCGACAACGGACAACAGCAACATGTCGGACACCAGCCTGGATCTGCCGCGCGACGTCATCGAGACCCTGCAGGGCGTGACCACCGCGACCCTCACCACGGTGCTGCTGAAGAAAGGCCTGCGCAATGTGTGGATGCGCGGCGCCCGCCCGCTGCAGCCCGGCCAGCCGCGCATCGTCGGCCGTGCCTTCACGCTGCGCTTCGTGCCGGCCCGCGAGGACCTGGCGACGCCGGAGAGTTGGTCGAAGCCGATCTCGACCCGCGGCGCCATCGAGGCGATGCCGGAGGGCGTCGTCGTCGTCGTCGACGCGATGGGCATCACCGATGCCGGCATCTTCGGCGACATTCTCTGCGCCCGCATGAAGAAGCGGAACGTCGCCGCGCTGGTGACGGACGGGGTGGTGCGCGACCTCGCCGGCGTGCTCTCGACCGGGCTGCCGGTGTGGTGCGGGGGCGCGGCCGCGCCGCCCTCGGTCGCCGGGCTCACCTTCGTCAACTGGCAGGAGCCGATCGGCTGCGGCGGCGTCGCGGTGTTTCCGAACGACGTGGTGGTGGTCGACCAGGACGGCGCCGTGCTGATCCCGGCGGCGCTGCTCGACCATGTGCTCGCCACCGCGCCCGAGCAGGAGCGCATGGAAGGGTGGATCATGGAGGAGGTGACGCGCGGCGCCCCGCTGCCCGGCCTCTATCCGATGAACGAGGCGACCAAGGCGCGCTACGAGGCCTCGAAGAAAGGCTGACGCCGGCGCCGAACGGCACGACTGGGGTCCGGCGCAATGCCGCCGGACTTTTTCACCAGATCATCGAAACGGTCCGCGAGAGGCCGATCGGGAGGAGTTCATGATGCGCGACCTGACAGGACGACTCTGTGCGCTGACTGCCGCGATCTGGACGCTGTCGTGTGTCGCGGCCGCGGCACAGCCGACCACCATCGTGGTTCCCTATGCGGCGGGCGGCCCGACCGACGTGGTGGCGCGGCTGCTCGCCGACCGCATGGGCCGCACGCTCGGGCAGACCATCATCGTCGAGAATGTCGCCGGTGCCGGCGGCACCATCGGTCCGGCCCGGGTCGCGCGGTCGACGCCGGACGGCAGCACGATCCTGATCCACCACATTTCCCTGCTGGCGGCGCCCGGGCTGTATTCCAACCTGTCCTACGACACCCGCACGGCGTTCGAGCCGGTCGGCCTGGTCAACACCGGGCCGATGGTGCTGGTCGGGCGCAAGACGCTGGCACCGGCGGACGGCGCCGCGCTGATCCCCTGGCTGAAGCAGAACGGCGACAAGGTGAACTTCGCCCATGCGGGCAACGGGACAAGCCAGCACTTCTGCACGGTGCAACTCGGCAACGTGGTCGGCTTCCGGCCGAGCTTCGTCTCCTATCGCGGTGCGGCGCCGGCCATGAACGACCTCGTCGCCGGCCAGATCGACATGATCTGCGACCAGTCGAGCAACGCCATCCCGCAGGTCCAGAGCGGCACGGTGCGGGCCTATGCGGTGACGTCGAAGACGCGGCTCGACTCGATCAAGGACGTGCCGACCATGGCCGAGGTCGGCCTGCCGGAGGTCGACTATGCCGTGTGGCACGGCCTGTATGTACCGAAGGGAACGCCGCCGGCGACCGTCGAGAAGCTCAACGCCGCCCTGCGCAAAGCCCTCGACGACCCGTTGGTGATCGAGCGCTTCAAGGAACTCGGTACGACGCCGTTCCCGGCCGACCGGCGTTCGCCGGCTGCGCATGCAACACTGTTCTCAACCGAGTTCGACCGGCTGGCCAAGCTGATCGAGAGCGCCGGGCTCAAGGCGACCACGGCGAACTGAGAACGCCGCCGGACGTCGGCCGCAGCAGAGAGGCGAGGGCAGGGCCGTGCGCATCAAAACCGTGATCGAGCGGACCGTGAAGGTCGACTCCAAGGTGCGCAATGCGCGGGTCGATCTCGGCCAGATGACGGTGTCGGCCGTCGCGGTCGTCACCGATGTCCACGGCGACGGCGGGTCGATCACCGGCTTCGCCTTCAACTCGTTCGGCCGCTACGGCTGCGGCGGCCCGCTGCGCGACCGCTTCATCCCGCGCCTGCTGGCGCTGGAGCCGGCCGACCTGCTCGACCCGGCGGGCACGAACGTCGATCCGGGCCGCATTCTCGCCGCGCTGCTGACGCGCGAAAAAGCCGCCGGCCATGCCGAGCGCTCGATGGCGCTGGGCACGCTGGAGCTGGCGCTGTGGGACGTGGTCGCCAAGGTCGAGCGGCGGCCGCTCTATCAGGTGCTCGCCGACCGGTTCGGTGGCGGCGCGGCCACGCTGCCGGGGGACATTCCGACCTATGCGGCCGGCGGCTTCTACGGCAATGCCGACGAGGTCCCGGCGGTCGGCGCCACGGTGGCGGGCTGGCGCGACGCCGGCTTCGTCGACGCCAAGATCAAGGCGGGCGGCGGCGATCTCGGCCTCGACTGCCGGCGCATCGAGGCGGCGCGCGCGGCGCAGCCGCCCGGCGGCCGGCTCGCCCTGGATCTCAGTTGCGCCTTCGACGCGGCCTCGGGCGTGCAGTTCGCGCAGGCGGTGAAGCCCTACGATCCGTGGTTCCTGGAGGAGCCCTGCGATCCGCTCGACTTCGAGGGTTATCACGCCGTCGCGCAGACCGGCTGCCGCATCGCCGGGGGAGAAAATCTCTTCGCCGCGCGAGAGTTCGACAATTTCCTCCGCTACGGACGGCTTGGTCCCGGCGTCGTGCTCGAGCCCGATCCGGCGCTCGCCTACGGCGTGACCGGCCTGCGCGAGATCGTCGCGGTGGCGCAGGCGCACGGCCTGTCGAAGGCCGCGATCTATCCGCACGGCGGCAACATGATGTCGCTGCATATCGTCGCCGGTCTGGGGCTCGCCGGGCTCGAAGCCTATCCGGGCCAGTTCGGCATCTTTGGCGGGTTCAGCCGCGAGATCGACATCCGCGACGGCCGCGCCAGCCTGCCGTCTGCACCCGGCATCGGCTTCGAGGAGCAGCCGGCGCTGTTCGCGCTGTTCGACGAGATGGCGCGTAGCGCCTGAACGCCGGCGACACGACCGCCGCGCGACCGCGAGACCCTGAGAATCGACAGCAATCGGAGAACCGACATGAGCCCGGTCATCGCCATCGTCGCCGCCGGAGCGATGGGAAGCGCGGTCGCGCGCCGCTGCATCGAGAACGGGGCGCGGGTGCTGACGTCGCTCGAGAGCCGTGGCGCCGCGACGGCGCAGCGCGCCGCGGCAGTGGGTATGACGGCCGCGACCGACGACGAAATAGCCGGCGCCGACCTGGTTTTCTCCGTGGTGCCACCTGCCGAGGCCGCCGCACTGGCCCGGCGACTGGCGCAGGCGTTCGCCCGCACGGGGAAAACCCCCGTCTATGTCGACTGCAACGCCGTCAACGTGACGACCAAGCAGGAGATCGGTGCCATCGCGATGGCAGGCGGCGCCCGCTTCGTCGATGCCGCGATCATCGGCTTTCCCCCCGCACCCGGCGAGGTCGGCCCCGCCGTCTATCTCTCGGGCGAGGCGGCGCGTGATGCCACCGTGCTGGGTACGCTCGGTCTGAACGTGATCGTCATGGAGGCGCCGGTCGGCGCCGCGTCGGCGCTGAAGATGTCGTTCGCGGGTCTCAACAAGGGCATGACCGGGCTTGCCGCCGCCATGATGCTCGCCGCGTCTCGGGCCGGTGCGTCCAGGGCATTGCGCGAAGAACTGGCGAGCAGCCAGCCGCAGGTGCTGGCGCGCTTTTCGCGCACCGTCCCGGACATGTATCCGAAGGCGTATCGCTGGGTCGCCGAGATGCACGAGATCGCGGAATTTCTCGGCGACGATCCGGCGGCGCGGAAAATCTTCGAGGGCATGGCCGAGCTGTTTGCCCGCATCGCGGCCGACGTCGAGTCCGGGCGGGAGGAGGTGCGCCTGTTGGACGCGTTCTTCACCGCACCATGACGATCGCTGGCGGGATCTCGCCCGCCGCGCCGACGTCACGGCCGAGCAGGGCGATTGCGGGCAGCCGCGGGTGATCCTGCATCGCCGCGGGCTGGTCGACCGCCGGTCGGGGGCCGAGGGAAGGCCCTCGCCGAACCCGGGGCTCGGCGAGGGGCTCCGGCCCGGCCCGTCCGCGGCGCGTCTAAATCCCCAGATAGGCGGTGCGGACGTGCTCGTTGTTCGCCAGCTCGTCGCTCGCCCCGTGCAGGACCACGCGTCCGGTTTCCAGCACGTAGGCGCGGGTCGACACCGCGAGCGCCTCGGCGAGGTTCTGCTCGACCAGGAGCAGCGACACGCCTTGGCCCGAGATCGTCTTGATGATCTCGAACACGGCCTCGACCATGATGGGGGCGAGCCCGAGCGAGGGCTCGTCCAGGATCAGCAGCTTGGGGTGGCTCATCAGCGCCCGTGCGATCGCCAGCATCTGCTGCTGTCCACCGCTCAGCGAACCGCCGAGCTGCGATTCCTTCTCGCGCAGGACCGGGAACAGGTCGTAGACCATCTTCATGGTCTCGGGGCGCCGCTCGCGGGCCGCCGGTACGTAGCCGCCGAGCAGCAGGTTGTCCTTCACGGTGAGCTGGGTGAGCACGCCGCGCCCCTGCGGGATATGGGCGATGCCGAGCGCCGGAAGCTTGTGCGCCGGCAGCGCGCCGAGATCCTGTCCGTCGAACACGATGCTGCCCGACCAGACCGGCACCAGCCCGGAAATGGCTCGCAGCAGCGTCGTCTTGCCGGCGCCGTTGGACCCCACCAGCGAGACCGCCTCTCCCGACTCCACCGTCAGGGAGACGCAGTCCAGCACTTTCATGTCGCCGTAGCCGGCGCTGATCGCTTTGACGTCGAGCACAGCTTCGAACTCCCCCCGAGATAGGCCCGGATCACCTTTTCGTCTCTCATCACGGCCTGCGGCGAGCCCTCGGCCAGGAGCTCGCCCTGGTTCAGCACCACCACGCGATGACAGAGCGCCACCACGGCCTTCATCACGTGCTCGATGAAGATCACGCTGACGCCGGTCCTGTTGATCAGCCGCACGAGGTCGAGGCCCTCGTCCATCTCGCGCGGATTGAGTCCGGCGAGACATTCGTCGAGCATCAGGACCTTGGGCTTGAGGGCGAGCGCCCGGCAGAGGTCGAGCCGCCGCCGGCGCTCGACCGGCAGGTTGGCGCTCGTCACGTCGACGCAATCGGCGAGACCGGTCAGCGCGATGCATTCGCGCGCCGCGGCCTCGGCCTCGGCGGGGCGGTCGGTGTGCAGCAGTGCCGCGACCGTGACGTTCTCCAGCACCGTCATGCCGAGGAAGGGCCGCGACGACTGGAACGTGCGGGCGACCCCGTGCCGCGCCATGGCGGGAGTGGGCAGCCCGGTGACGTCGACGTCCTGGAGGAGCGCCCTGCCGCCGTCGGGCCTGAAGGTTCCGGCGATGGTGTTGACGAATGTCGACTTGCCGGACCCGTTGGGTCCGATCAGGCCGAGAATCTCGCCCTCCGCGAGGTCGAGGCTGACGTCCTTGAGGGCGTGGACGCCCTGGAAGGACTTCTTGAGATTGGTCACCTTAAGCAACGTGGACACGGGTTCCAACCTGTTTCGGGAGACTGGCGGCGGGAGCGCGGTCGAACAGCGAGATCAGACCTTTGGGTCTCGCGACCACGACCACGATGAGGAGCAGGCCGTAGAGAACGAGGCTGGCCCCGCTCCGCAGCGAGCCGAGATACATGTTGGTCAGCTCGGTCAGCAGCACGACGACGGTGGCGCCGAGAACCGGTCCCCACAGGGTGCCGATCCCGCCGACGATGACGACCACGGCGATCTCGATCGAGAGGTTCAGGCTGGCGACCCCGTCCGGGTCGATATAGCCGACCGTGAAGGCGTAGAGCACGCCCGCCGCCGCCGTGATGGCCGCGCTGAGCACGTAGGCGATCAGCTTCACCCTGTCGGTTCGCACGCCGAGCGATTCGGCGGCGTCCTGATCCTCGCGGATCGCGGCGAGATAGCGCCCGATCTTCGCCTTCTCCATCCAGCGCACCAGGACGAAGACGGCGACCAGCAGGCCGAGCGCGAGATAGTAGTAGGGCGCTTTCGAGCTGAACTGCAGGGTCAGGATGTCGTCGCCGTGGAACGGCAGCGGAACGCCGTTCGCCCCGCCGGTGAACTCCTGGAAGTGCAGGAACAGGATGCGGGCAATCTCACCGGCCGCGATCGTCGCCAGGCAGAAATACGGTCCGCGAAGACGGAAGCACGGGAGCCCGATGACGACGGCCGCGCCGCAGGCCAGAACCATGCCGACGATGCCGCCGACGAGCGGCGAGATCTCGTAGTTGACCATCAGGAGAACGGCACTGTAGGCGCCGATGGCGAAGAAGGTGGAGTGCCCGAGCGACAGTTGCGCGCCGTAGCCGCCGATCAGGTTCCAGCCGAGCCCCATGGTCGCGAACAGGAACACCATGAGGACCGTGTGGATGTAGTACGGCGTCGTCGTCACGACCGGGAACAGCAGAACGGCCGCGCCGGCGAGGGCGGCGAGAAAGATGCGTCCGGTGCGGTTCATCACGCACTCCTCCCGAACAGCCCGCTCGGCCGCACGAACAGCACGGCGAGGAAGATGAGAAACGCGAAGAGCTGCGACAGGTCGAGAGACACGAACGTGCCGCCGAGCGCCTCGACGATGCCGATCAGCAGGCCGCCGACGAGCGCGCCGGTGAGCGAGCCCATGCCGCCGAGCACCACCACGATGAAGGCCGTGGTGTTGAACAGGGTCCCGACCCCGGGATAGACATAGAACATCGGCGTCAGCAGAACCCCGGCGATACCAGCCATCACGGTGCCGACCCCGAACGCCACGGCGAAGCAGCTTACCGGGTCGATGCCGAGCAGCGTCGCGACCTCGCGGCTCTCCGCGGTCGCCCGCATCGCCCGCCCCGTGTCGGTCCGGTTCAGGAACAAGGTCAGCGCCGCCACCATGACGAGGGCGACGCCGAACGCGATGAGGCGCGGCAGCGAGATCGCCAGCCCGCCGAACCTTATGGCCGCATCCTTCACGGTCGTCGTGACGGTCAGGTAGTCGGCTCCGAACGCCAGCAGGGTGATGTTCTGGAGGAAGATCGAGAGACCGAGCGTCAGCAGGATGAAGGCCTCGTCGCTCTTGCCGATGATGCGGATGATCAGGAGCTTGAAGGTGAGCCAGCCGCCCACGAACATGATGACGGCGACGATGAGCAGGCCCGGATAGGGGCCGATGCCGACGAAGGTCGCCAGCGCCCAACTGACATACATCCCCAGCATGACGAATTCGCCCTGGGCGAAGTTGACGATCTTCATGACGCCGAAGATCAGGGTCAGCCCCACCGCGACCAGCGCGTAGACGCCGCCGATCATCAGGCCGTTCAATGTCGTCTGCAGGATAATGGTGGAGTCCAAGAGCGTCCCCCGTCGGTGCGAGAACTCTGCGACTGGACGGAGGGCGGGGCGCGAAGGTCGCTTCCCCGCCCGACCGTCGTCACCTCTTGAAGGTGCGCACGGCGTCCATCGCGGGGAACACGGTCCGCGGCTTGTCGTCCTGCCACTGGATCATGACCGGGTGGACGGCGCCGTTCCAGCCGGTGCCGTCGATCTTGACCCGCCCGGGCTGCATGAAGCCGCCGATCTTGTCGTTGTCGAAGGTCGAGAGGGCTTCGCGCACCTTCACCGGGTCTGCCGACTTGGCGATCTCCATCGCCTCTGCCAGCATCCGCACCGCGACGTAGGTCGGTCCGGCGTGCTCGGTCATGAAGGTGCCGAACTTCTCCTCGTAGCGGGTCGTGATCGAGGCGAGCTCCGGGACGCTGGAGATGCTCTTGGAGTCCCAGTTCCACGAGGCCACCGAGACGAATCCGTTGACGGCCGGGCCCATCTCCTTGGCGAACACCGGCCACAGGAACCCGGCGCCGCCGCCGATGATGACCGGGCTGACGTCCATCTGCTTCATCGTGTTGATGATCAGCTTGGCGTCGGTCGTGTAGGCGACCGGGAACAGCGCCTTGGCGCCGGAGGCCTTGATCTTGGTGACCAGCGACGATGCGTCGGTGAAGCCGTGCGGATAGGCCTCGAAGAGCACCAGGTTCAGGCCCGCCGAGGCCGCGATCTCCTTGATGCTGGAGGCGGTCGACACGCCGTAGCCCGAGTTCTCGTAGACGACGGCGACGTCCTTGATGCCGAGGCCGTACGTCTCGTTCAGCGCCTTCAGGAACTGGACCTGGGTGCTGCCGAACTGGCTGCCCTTGGGCGTGACCTGGAACGTGTACTTGTACTTGAGCGACGTGATCTGGTCGTTCACCGAGTTGGTGATGATCGGGATGCGGCTCTTCTCGGCGACCGGCAGGATCGGAAGCGTGAGGCCGGAAATGCCGGTGCCGACCGCGCCGGCCACCTTCTGGGTGCTGAAGACGCGTTCTGCCGTCGAGGCCGCGTTCTTCGGGTCGCTGGTCGTGTCGACGATCACCAGCTTGATCACGGCGCCGCCGAGCGCCTTGATGCCGCCGGCCTTGTTGATGTCTTCGATCGCCAGAGTCGCCGCGTTGAGGTCCTGCTGACCGGCGTCGACATTGTTGCCGGACAGAGGATTCAGGAAGGCGATCTGCACTTCCTTCTCGGCGCCTTGAGAGATTGCGATTGCGAGGCCCAGAGCGGCCGAGACGACCGCCGTGGACGTCAACCATGAGCCTAGCTTCATTCCCTCACTCCTGATGCTTGATCGATCGTTGTTGTCGAATCACGTCCGGTCGGGGGGGCTGCCTTCTTTTTCGGAAACGACGATGTGGTGTCGGGCCGCAGGGCGCGTTCGGCGAAAGTGGAGGCCGGGTTTGCGTCCGAACGCGCTCCATGAGTGTGATTCGGAGCGTTCTCTTCACGCGAACCGGTTCGCGCTTCGCTCGAGAACGCTCTAGGCGTATTTGTAGAAGCCGCGGCCGGTCTTGCGGCCGAGCCAGCCGGCCTTGACCATCTGGACGAACAGCGGACAGGGCCGGTACTTGGAGTCGCGCAGGTTCTCGTAGAGGCCTGAGATCGTCGCCAGGGCGACGTCGAGGCCGACGAAGTCGGCCAGCTCGAGCGGGCCCATCGGATGGTTGCAGCCGAGCTTCATGCCGGCGTCGACGTCTTCGGGCTTGGCGCCCTCCATGACGCAGAACACCGCCTCGTTGATCATCGGCAGCAGGACACGGTTGACGATGAAGCCGGGATAGTCCTGCGCCAGGATCGCCTTCTTGCCGACGGCGTCGACGAAGTCCTGGGCCTTCTGGAAGGTGGCGTCGGAGGTCGCCAGGCCGCGGATCATCTCGACCAGGGCCATCCGGGGCGCCGGATAGAAGAAGTGCAGCCCGATGACGTTCTCGGGTCGGCGGGTGACGGCGCTGATCTCGGTGATCGACAGTCCCGACGTGTTGGTGGCGAGCAGGGCGCTCGGCCGCGCCACCGCGTCGAGCTTCCGGAAGGCCTCCTTCTTGACCGGCAGGTCCTCGTAGACCGCCTCGATCACCAGGTCGGCCGCGGCGAGCGCGTCGTAGGACGAGGCGGAATGCACGCGGCCGACGATGGCGGCGGCGGCATCGGCGGAAAGCTGTCCCTTCTCGGCCGATTTCTTGATGCTCTTCTCGATGCGGGCGCGGCCCTTCGCCACGGCGGCCGGGTCGGTGTCGACCAGCACGACGTCGCTGCCGGCGCGTGCCGCGACCTCGGCGATGCCCGCTCCCATGAGTCCGGCGCCGAGCACGCCGACCGATAGTTCCTTCATGTCTCGATCCTCGTTTCGATGGCGCGCGGACGAATCCGGCTCGCCGGGTCGATGGTCTCGGGCCGGGCGAGCCGGGGCTCGCGCGGCCGCATTCGATGTCGGGCGGTGGCGGGCCGCCGTCGGGGGCCGTCTACAGCACCATACCGCCCGAGACGTTGATCACCTCGCCGGTGACGTAGGCGGCGTCGTCGGAGGCCAGGAAGGCGACGACGTTGCCGACGTCGTCGGGAGAGCCGACGCGGCCGCACCAGATCTTGCCGATCATGGCGTCCCACACCGCCGGCGGCACGCCGCGGGTCATCTCGGTGTCGACGAAGCCGGGGCAGATCGCGTTGACCGTGATGCCCTTCTTGGCGAGCTCGCGCGCCGCCGTCTTGGTCAGGCCGACGACGCCGGCCTTGGAGGCGGCGTAGTTGGCCTGCCCGAAATTGCCGAGCCAGCTCATCGAGGCGACGTTGACGATCCGGCCGTAGCCGCGCTCGCGCATGATCTGTGCGGCCTGACGCAGGCAGTAGAAGGTGCCGGTCAGATTGACGGCGATCACCTTGTCCCAGCTCTCGTCCGTCATCTTGTGCAGGGCGCCGTCGCGGTTGATGCCGGCGTTGTTGACCAGGATGTCGAGCTCGCCGAACCCCTTCGCTGCCGCGGCGAACATCGCCTCGACGTCGGCCTTGCGGGAAATGTCGGCGGCGACGCCGATCGCCCTGCCGCCGGCGCCGGTGATCTCGTCGGCGACGGCGACGGCATTCTCCCGGACGACGTCGCCCACCACCACCTCGGCGCCCTCGCGGGCGAGCTTCAGGGCGATGCCGCGGCCGAGGCCACGACCGGCGCCGGTGACGATGGCGACCTTGTTCTCCAACCGCATGTCCGCTTCATCCTATGGCTGGGCCTTGGCGCCGAGCTTCGACTTCAGGCCGAAGGCGCCGGGGCTGTAGACGCTCGCGTCGGTGATCTTCAGGTCGTCGGCGATGGTCGGGACGAACTCCATCTGGTCGAGCACGTCGCGCCGAAGGTCGAGACCCGGTGCGATTTCGACGAGCACGGGCCCGTCGGGCCGCAGCTCGAGCACGGCGCGCTCGGTGACGAAGATCACCTTCTGCCCGTTGCGCGCGGCGAGGCTGCCGTTGAAGGACACCTGGGTGACCCGGTCGACGAGCTTCTTCTGGGTGCCTTCCCGAACGATCGTCACCTTGCCGTCGGCGAACGACACGTCGAGGCCGCGCGCCGTGAAGGTCGAGCAGAACACCACGTGGCCGGCGTTCTGGGTGATGTCGATGAAGCCGCCGCAGCCGGTGCAGCGGTCGCCGAACTTGGTGGCGTTGACGTTGCCGACGCTGTCGAGCTCGCCCGCCCCCATGAACGTGAACGGGACGCCCATCCCGTTGTAGAAGTCCATCTGGACGGAGTGCTCGAGCAGCGCGAACGGGCTGTGCGACACGCCGAAGTCGATGCCGCCCTCGGGAACGCCGCCGTAGACGCCGGATTCGACCGTCACCAGGATGTCCGACAGGCCTTCCTCCGCCGCGATCGAGCCGATCACGTCGTTGGGTATGCCGGTGCCGAGATTGATCGCCGTCTCGGGCGAGAGCTCGAGCATGGCGCGGCGGCCGATCACCTTGCGCAGCGAGAGGGGCAGCGGGTCGATCGCGGTCTGCGGCAGCACCAGGTCGCCGCTGAGCGAGGGATCGAAAAAGAACGACGACGACTGCCGGTGGTCCAGCTCGGGCTCGTCGCAGACGACGATCGCATCGACGAAGAAGCCGGGCACGAGCACCTGCTTGGGATGGATCGTGCCGGTCCGGGCGACCCGCTTGACCTGCACGATCACCTTGCCGCCGAAGCGCTTGGCGGCGAGCACGCCGGAGATCACCTCGAGCTTCATGGCTTCTTCTTCGAAGCTGATGTTGCCCATCTCGTCCGCCGTGGTTCCGCGCACGAGGGTGACGTCGATGGGGATCGCCTTGTAGAACAGGTACTCCTCGCCGCCGTAGGTGATGACGTCGACGAGGTCGGGCAGCGGCCTGGTCCGGGCGTTCATCTTGCCGCCCTCGATCCGCGGATCGATGTAGGTGCCGAGTCCCACCTTGCTCATCTTGCCGGGCAGGCCGCAGGCCATCGAGCGATAGAGCTGGGCGAGCTGGCCCTGGGGGAGGTTGTAGGCCTCCACCCGGTCGGTGCCGATCATCTCCATGATGCGCGGCGCCAGGCCCCAATGGCCGCCGATGATCCGCTTGAGCATCCCGTCGTGGGCGAAGTGCTGGATGCCGCGCTCGCGGTCGCACTGCCCCGCGGCGTGGACGAGGGTCAGGTCCCGCGGCGTCCCGGCGGTCAGGAACCTGGTTTCCAGCGCCTTGAGCACGCTCTCGGCGGCGCCCACCAGGGTCATGCCGACGGAGCAGATGGTCGCTCCGTCGCGGACGAGATCGGCGGCCTCGGCGGCCGTGACGAACTTGGCGGTCATCGGGGTCCTACCGCTGCAGGTTCTCGAACACGGTGGCGATGCCCTGGCCGCCGCCGATGCACATGGCGACCACGCCGTAGCGGGCGCGGCGCCGTTTCAGCTCGTTCATCAGCTTGACGACCAGGATGGTGCCGGTGGCGCCGACCGGGTGGCCGAGGGCGATCGCCCCGCCATTGACGTTGACCTTGTCGCCGGGGATGCCGAGGTCGCGCACGACGGCGACCGACTGCGAGGCGAACGCCTCGTTGATCTCGAACAGGTCGATGTCGTCGAGCGTCAGGCCGGCCTTGGCGACCGCCTTGCGGGTCGCCGGCGCGGGGGCGAAGCCCATGACGTCCGGGCTGTTGCCCACCACGGCCTGGCTGCGCACCAGCAGCCACGGCGCGATGCCGAGGCTTTCGGCCTTCTCCCGGCTCGTCAGCACCACGGCGGCGGCGCCGTCGTTGATGCCCGAGGAGTTCGCCGCCGTCACCGAGCCGCCCTGCTTGAAGGCCGGCTTCATCTTGCTCAACGTCTCGAGGGTGATGCCGAAGCGCGGATGCTCGTCCTGCCGGAACAGCGTGGTCTCGCGCCCGACCTTCACCTCGACCGGCAGGATCTCGTCGACGAACTTGCCCGCCTTGATGGCCGCCTCGGCCTTGTGCTGGCTCGACAGCGCGAACTCGTCCTGGGCCTGGCGGGAGACGGCGAATTGCTCGGCGACGTTCTCGGCCGTGATGCCGTTGGGGTAGGGGCCCATCGGCCAGGTCAGGATCGACAGCAGGCCGTCCTCGAGGGTCTCGTTGCCGAACTTGTTGCCGTACCGGTGCTTGCGGATGTAGTGCGGCAGCAGATCCATGTTCTCGGTGCCGCACGCCACCACGATCTCGGCCTCCTCGGCCTGGATCGCGAGCACGCCCGAATTGACCGCCTGGAGAGCCGACCCGCACTGGCGATTGACCGAGTAGGCGGTCGTCTCCAGCGGCAGACCGGCCTTCAACATGCAGACGCGGGCGATGAAGCCGCTCTCGGCGATCTGCCCGACATTGCCGACAATGACTTCGTCGACCAGCTTGCCGTCTATGGTCGCCCTCTTGACGGCTTCCTTGATCACCATCCCGCCGAGGTCGTGTTGATGTACGTCCTTCAGGCTACCCCCCATCGTACCGATGGCTGTCCGCACCCCGCTGACGATGACGACGTCTTTTGAGAGCATTGGCTTCTACTTTCGTATTCACTGGCGCGAGACAAGGCACGACCAGTTATTGGCGCGACAATTGTCGGCCTTCTGTTGCTTAGTCCTTCGATCTGGAAGCTATCTGTTTCGGATGGGGAGAGATAATACTTTGTATCTTTCAATGGAAAGGCGCAGCCTTCGCTCCGAGTGCTTTTGACAACCGGGCGTAAGCAAGTAAGTCTACGTAGCCGGGTTTGCCGGGCTGAAATCTCGGCCACGATCAGATGCATCGCCGGACCGTCGGCCGCGCCGGCGGCGACGGGGTCGGTGGCGCGTACCGACCTGCGGTCGTCCCGCGGGTCGGCGAAAAAATCGTCCGGACCGCGTCGGGCGGTGCCCGCGTTGTCCGTGCAGGCCATGCGTCTCGGCCGTGCGTGGTGCGCGCCCCGCGCAGGGCACCATCACGAATGCCTATTGTGATGATCGCAGGTGGTTCGGGACGGATCCCGGGCGGGCACCGTCCCATTGGCAAACCCTCGGCGCCGGGCATACGGTGGCCCGTGCGACCCCCGTTTTCTCATGTCCTGCCGGCGCCATGGAAAACCGGATTCTCAAATACTTCGTCGCGGTCGCCGAAGAGCTCAGCTTCACGAGGGCGGCGAAGCGCCTGCACATCGCCCAGCCGTCGCTCGGCCAGCAGATCCGTCAGCTCGAAGCGGCCATCGGCGCTCCCCTGCTGGTTCGCGAGGGACACCACCTCCAACTGACCGAGGCGGGTCGCACCCTGTTGCACGAGGCCCGCAACATCATCGTCCTGACGGAACGCGCCGTGGTGCTGACCCGCCAGGCGGCCAAGACCGAGGCGGGCCTGCTGACCATCGCGATGGTCGCCGGACCCGAGAACAAGCTGTTCTCGACCGTGTTCGCCGCGATGTTCCGGCAGTACCCCGGCGTGCAGATCGTGCTGCGGACCCTCACCGGTCCGGAGCAGCTCGACGCGATCCGCGACCACGCGATCGACATCGGATTCCTGCGCGGCCCGATCGAGCTCGAGGACGGCCTCGTGTCCGAGATCATCGTCCGCGAGGACATGATCGCGCTGCTGCCGGCGGATCGCCCGCTGGCACGGCAGAAGCGCATCGATATCCGCACGCTCGCGGCGGCGCTGCCGCTGGTCGACATCTCCGAAGCCGTGGCGCCAGCCCTGCATCGGGCCATCCACCGGATCGCCGCGAACGCCGGCGTCCGCTTCAACACCATCATGGTGGTCGAAAGCATCACGGCGACCCTCAACGCCATCGCGTCGGGCCTGGGATTCAGCCTGCACTGCGAGTACGTCAGGCAGATCACACCCAAGAACGTCGTCGTGCGGCCGCTCGACGTGTCGCCGGTGCCCCAGCTCGATCTGGTCGTCGTCTATCGGCGCAACGACCGCCGCGCCGCGCTCGAGTTCTTCCTGAAATCCCTCCGCGAGTCGCAGGAGTGCAACGTCGAGCGCATGATCCGCCCACCTGACGGGTGGGTCGGAGCGAGCCGCTGAAGGCAGGCTGGAGCAACGCCTCCGGCGCAGATTTGTCGGCCGCCGGCCTCGTCGCTATCGTGGGGCCGTGAAGCGCCCGCCATGCCGCCCCGGCGCCGCTCCGCCGATCGCCCGCGACCGGGCTCGACCGGACCAGGGGCAACTCTCAGGATCGTCCATGACCACCGTCAATCGCCGCTGGCTGCTCGCCCGTCGTCCCGAGGGCATGCCGGACGCCGGCTGCTTCTCGCTCGATACCGCGTCGGTCCCGGCACCGGGACCGGGCCAGATTCTCGTCAAGGCGCGCTTCCTCTCGGTCGATCCCTATATGCGGGGCCGGATGAGCCGCACGGCCGGCTATGCGGCCGGCACCGGCATCGGCGAGGTGATGCGCGGCGGCGGGGTCGGCGAGGTCGTCGCCTCGAACCACCCGGAGTGGAAACCGGGCGACACCGCCGAGAGCATGGCGTTCGGCTGGCAGGAATTCTCGGTGCTGACCCCGGGCCATCCGGGCCCCGATGCCGTCAACCGCATCGACCCGGCGCTGGCGCCGATCGAGAGCGCGCTGTCCTGGCTCGGCATGCCGGGCCTCACCGCCTATTTCGGCCTGCTCGATGTCGGCCGCCCGCGGCCGGGCGATACCGTGGTGGTCTCGGCCGCCTCCGGGGCGGTCGGCCAGCTCGTCGGGCAGATCGCCAAGCTGTGCGGCTGTCGCGCCGTCGCCATCGCGGGCAGCGACCAAAAGCTCGACTGGTGCCGCGCGCTCGGCTTCGACGCCGGCGTCAACCACCGCACCGCGACCGATCTGCGTGCCGCCGTGAAGGACGCCTGCCCGGACGGGGTCGACATCTTCTTCGACAACACCTCCGGCCCGATCCACGACGCCGTGATGAAGCGCCTGTCGATCGGCGCCCGGGTGATCATCTGCGGGCGCATCGCGCTCGCCGCCACGCACGAGGCGCCGGAGGTCGGCGAGCGCCATCTCGGCCGGCTGATCTCGACCCGGGCGAGCGTCACCGGCTTCCTGGTCTACGACTGGTGGCACCGCCGCGGCGAGGCGCTGCAGCGCCTCGCCGCTTGGCATAAGGCTGGGCACATAAAATACCGCGAGGACGTGCTGGACGGGATCGAGCGCATGCCCGAAGCCTTTCTCCGGTTGCTGACCGGCGACAATTTCGGCAAGCAGCTCGTCCGGCTCGGTTGAGCGTCCCGTCCGCGGAACGCGCGGCTGGCATGCCGGCGCGGGAGAACGGCCCGCGGGCAGACCCGATTTCACTGAAACCGCAAATGCTCTAGACCGAAATCATGACCCACCGTCCTGCCGACCGATCCGCCGACCGTCCCACCGACCGCTTGGCCATCGCCGCCGCCCAGCTCAACCCGACCGTCGGCGATGTCGACGGCAACGCCGAGAAGGTGCGGCGCGCCCGCCGCGAGGCGGCCTCCCAGGGGGCCGACCTCGTCGCCTTTCCGGAGCTGTTCATCGCCGGCTATCCGCCCGAGGATCTGGTGCTCAAGCCGGCCTTCCAGGCCGCCTGCCGGGCGACCGTCGAGGCGCTCGCGCGGGAAACCGCGGACGGCGGGCCGGCCGTGCTGGTCGGCACGCCCTGGGCCGAGGACGGCAAGCTCTACAACGCCTATTGCCTGCTCGAAGGCGGCCGCGTCGCCGCCGTGCGGCTGAAGGTGAACCTGCCGAACTACGGCGTCTTCGACGAGCGCCGCGTGTTTGCACCCGGCGCGTTGCCGGGTCCCGTCAGCGTGCGCGGCGTGCGCATCGGCGTGCCGGTCTGCGAGGACATCTGGACCGAGTGGGGCGACTACGAGGACGTTGTCGAGTGCCTCACCGAGACGGGCGCCGAGATCCTTCTGGTGCCGAACGGCTCGCCCTACAGCCGCGACAAGGACGAGGTCCGCCTCAACGTCGCCGTCGCCCGCGTCACCGAGAGCGGGCTGCCGCTCATCTACGTCAACCAGGTGTGTGGCCAGGACGAGTTGGTGTTCGACGGCGCGTCCTTCGCGCTCAACCCCGACCGCTCGCTCGCCTTCCAGCTTCCGGCGTTCCGCGAATGCGTCACCACCACGGTGTGGGAGCGCAGCGAGAGCGGCTGGCGCTGCGCCGGCGGGCCGGTGGCGGCGCTGGAGGAGGGCGACCGCGGCGACTACGCGGCCTGCGTGCTGGGGCTTCGCGACTACGTCGACAAGAACCGCTTCCCCGGAATCGTGCTCGGCCTCTCCGGTGGCATCGACTCGGCGCTGTGCGCCGCCATGGCCGTGGATGCGCTCGGGCCCGAGCGGGTGCGCTGCGTGATGCTGCCCTACCGCTACACGTCCGACGTCTCGAAAACCGATGCCGCGAAGGTCGCCCAGGCGCTCGGGGTGAAATACGAGGTGCTGCCGATCGCCCCCGCGGTCGAGGGGCTGGAGCAGGCGATCGCACCCTTGGTCGGGAACATGCCGCGCGACGTCACCGAGGAGAATCTTCAGGCACGGGCCCGCGGTGTCATCCTGATGGCGGTGTCCAACAAGTTCGGCCTGATGGTCGTCACCACCGGCAACAAGTCGGAGATGTCGGTCGGCTACGCGACGCTCTACGGCGACATGAACGGCGGCTTCAATCCGATCAAGGACCTCTACAAGACCGAGGTCTACCGGCTGTCCTGGCTGCGCAACACCTGGAAGCCGGAAGGGGCGCTCGGCCCCGACGGGCCGGTGATCCCGGAGAACATCATGACGCGGGCTCCGACCGCGGAGTTGCGCGAAAACCAGACCGATCAGGATTCGCTGCCGCCCTACGATCAGCTCGACGCCGTGCTGGAGCGCCTGGTCGAGCGCGAGGAGCCGATCGCCAAGATCGTCGCCGACGGGTTCGAGCGCGACATGGTGGTGCGGGTCGAGCGCATGCTGAATCTCGCCGAGTACAAGCGCCGCCAGGCCGCCCCCGGCGTCAAGGTGACGCTGAAGAACTTCGGGCGAGACCGCCGCTATCCGATCACCAATCGGTTTCGCGATCCCGGCGTGCCGGTGCCCGAGGCCCCCGCCGACGGCAAGGTGGCGGCGCCGGCGCGCAGCGGTGCGCTGGATCTTTGAAGGCGAATTTCTGAATCGTCCATTTCTGAATCGTCATGGCCGCGCTCGCCGCGGCCATCCACGATCAGGACCCCATAGTCGACTGCCAGAACGGAATCGAATCGGGCTGCATCGTATCCTGCGGTCTCGGTGTCACTTTTGCACTCGACTCGATCATCCGCGGTGCGATCGATCTCCCGTGCCGGCCAGCACGAGGAATCGGCCGGGCAAAGGGCTCGGCGCGGCTACCCTGAGTTTGCGGAGCTTGCTCCGTCGCGCGCTGATTCCGCAGCGGGGCCGTGGGCACCGGCAATATTTGCTCGAACACATCATGCCTGGATGACAGGAGGCAGGATGCTGCGATAGCATCAACGCCATGGTGCGGCGTGATTTGGTTCTGGCAGAGACACTCACAGTGGCGAACACTGCGAGGGGGAATACGGTGGGGTGGATCCAGTGCACGCCGAGTTGTTTTCGGAGCGCGGCAGGCTGCAGATTTTCGTGTTCGTCCTCGGCACGGCTCTGTTTGTTTCCGGCTGTAACGAGAGAAACAAATATGCGGCGCCGCCGGCCGCGAAGGTGACGGTGGCCACCCCCAATGCGATGGCGGTGACGCTCTACGCCGAGTTCACCGGCAACACCGCGCCGGTTTCGTCGGTCGATCTCGAAGCGCGGGTGCAGGGCTTTCTCGACTCCATCGGATATCGCGACGGCGAGGCCGTGAGAAAAGGCCGCGTTCTGTTCGAGATCGAGAAGGACCAGTATCAGGCCCAGGTGGCGCTGCAGAAGGCTCAGCTCGACAGCGCCAAGGCCAAGCAGGCGAATGCCCAGCGGGAGTTCGAAAGGCAGGCCACCCTCGGCCAGCGCGAGGTCTCCAGCCAGCGCAGCGTGGATGATGCCCGCACCAATCTGGACACGGCGAACGCCCTGGTCGCGGCGAGCGAGGCCAACCTGAAGCTCGCCGAAACCTCGCTCGGCTATGCCACCGTGCAGGCGCCGTCCGACGGCGTGGTGACACGACATCTGGCTGATGTGGGCGCGCTGGTCGGATCCTCCGGTCCCACCAAGCTCGCGACCATCCTTCAGGTCGACCCGATCTACGTCTATTTCAATCTTTCCGAGCAGCAGCAGATCGAGCTGCGTGATTCGCTCGCCCAGCACGACAAGACGCTGAGGTCCCTTCGGGAGGAGGAACAGAATCTGCCGATCACGGTCGCCCTGTCGGCCGATACGGCATTCCAGTACACCGGCAAGATCGACTACATCGCCCCGCAGCTCGACGCCGCGACCGGGACCCTGCAGATGCGCGCCGTGCTGGAGAACAAGAACGTGGATCTGGTGCCCGGGCTCTTCGTCCGTGTGCGGGTGCCGATCGGCCGGATCGACAAGGCCCTGCTGGTCGACGACACCGCCGTGATGTCGAATCAGAGCGGCAGCTACGTGATGGTGGTGGGCAAGAACGACGTGGTCGAGCAACGGCAGGTGACCACCGGTCCGGTCGAGGGCCAGCTTCGCGTCATCACCAAGGGGCTCTCGGCCGACGACAAAGTGGTCATCGGCTCGATCCAGCGCGCCGTCGCCGGCAACACCGTGAGCCCCGTGGCGGGTGCGATGGCCGCCGCCCCCGATGCGGCGAAGCCGACTGCCGCGGCGCCCGGAGCCGGAACCAGCCTCGACAAGACCAAACCCTGACCGACCGGCTGTCACGAGGCTGTGCCATGTTCTCGCGCTTCTTCATCGAACGGCCCGTGCTGTCCAACACGCTGGCGTTTCTCATCGTCCTGGTCGGCGCGCTGGCCCAGATGTCGCTGCCGGTCTCGCAATATCCCGACGTGGTGCCCCCCACCGTCTCGGTGACGGCGACCTACCCCGGCGCCAGCGCCCGCACCGTGATGGACACGGTGGCGCTTCCCATCGAGCAGGAGGTCAACGGCGTCGAGGGCATGATCTACATGCAGTCGACCAGCGCCAGCGACGGCAGCTACAGCCTGGTCGTCACCTTCGACATCGGCACCGATCCCGACATGGCCCAGGTGCTGGTGCAGAATCGCGTCTCGCTGGCCACCGCCCAATTGCCGAGCGCCGTCTCCACGCAGGGGCTCGACGTCAAGAAGAAGTCGACGGCGATCCTCCAGTTCGTGAACCTGTATTCGGCGGACAGCCGCTACGACAATCTGTTTCTGGCCAATTACGCGAAGATCAACCTGGAGAACGAGCTGGCACGCCTGCCCGGAGTAGGCGACGTCTCGGTGCTGGGGTCCGGCTCCTACGCCATGCGCATCTGGCTCGATCCCAATCGGATGCAGGCCTACGGCCTCACTCCGACCGATGTGACCTCGGCCATCCAGCAGCAGAGCACCGAGGTCACGGCCGGCCTCGTCGGCGCTCCGCCGACGCCCTCCCAGGTGAACTTCCAGTACGTGCTCAATGTCACCGGGCGCTTCGACGATGCCAAGGATTTCGGGAACATCGTCGTCAAGGTGATCCACGAGGGGGGCGGCAGGATCGTCCGCATCCGCGACATCGGCCGCGTGGAGCTCGGGGCCGCCTCCTATGGCCACACCGCGACTCTCGATGGCAAGCCGTCGGCGGCCATCGCCATCTCGCAACTCTCCGGCGCCAATGCGCTGACGGTCGCCGAGAGCGTCGACGCCAAGATGAAGAAGCTGGCGAAATCCTTCCCGGCCGGTCTCGACTACAAGGTCTCCTTCGACAGCACCAAGTTCGTCACCGCCTCCATCGACGAGGTCTATGAAACCCTCCTCATCGCCGCCGTGCTGGTGCTGGCCGTCATCCTGATCTTCCTCCAGGACTGGCGAGCCATGCTGGTGCCGGCGACCACGGTTCCGGTCACCATCATCGGCGCGTTCGCAGCCATGGCGCTGCTCGGCTACACGATCAACACGACGAGCCTGTTCGCGCTGGTGCTCGCCATCGGCATCGTCGTCGACGATGCGATCGTCATCGTCGAGGGCGTGGCGCGACACATGGACGAGGGGCTGTCCAGCCGCGAGGCGGCCGTCAAGGCGATGTCGGAGCTGTTCGGCCCCATCATCGGCATCACCCTGGTGCTGATGGCGGTGTTCCTGCCGGCCGCGACCCTGCCGGGGTTGACCGGCAAGATGTATCAGCAGTTCGCCCTCGTCATCGCCGCCACGGCCCTCATCTCGGCCGTCAACGCGGTGACGCTGAAACCCACGCAATGCGCGCTGTGGCTGCGCAAGTCGGTGCCGCCCGAGCAGCGCAACGCCTTCTACCGGGCGTTCAACGCCGTCTATGGGCGCTGCGAGGACGTCTATGCGGCGCTGGTCGGCCGTCTGGTGGCGTTCGCCATTCCGACGACGGTGGCGGGGCTCGCTTTGATCGGCCTGTCCTTCTACGGCCTCTCGTCGGTACCCACGGGCTTTCTGCCGAGCGAGGACCAGGGCTATCTGGTGATCGCCGTGAACCTGCCGGACGCCGCCTCCGCGTCGCGCACCGAGAAGGCCGTGGCGCAGGCCGTGGATCTGGTCCGGCGGACGCCTGGCGTCGAAAGTGCGATCGGGGTTTCGGGAATTTCGCCGCTCGACAACAACTCCACGCTCTACAACACCGGCATGCTCTACGTGGTGCTCGAGGACTGGAGCAAGCGCAAGTACAAGGAGCTGAGCATCGAGAGCATCACGGCGAAGCTGCGCGCCGCTCTCGAAGGGATCGACACCGCGACGGCGCAGATCCTGATGCCGCCGCCGATCCAGGGAGTCGGCAACAGCAGCGGCTTCACCATGATGGTGGAGATGAAGGACGGCAGCTCCGATTTCATCGCGCTTCAGAACGCCGCCGAGCAGCTCGCCGCCAACGCCGCGACCCAGACGGGCCTCGCCCACGTCGCCTCCACGTTCAAGAGCAAGGTGAAGCAGCTTCGGCTGGTGGTCGACAGGGTCAAGGCCGAGACGCTGGGGCTCTCGGTGGGCCAGGTGTTCTCGGCGCTGGAATCCTATTTCGGGTCCAGCTACGTCAACCAGTTCACGAAATTCAACAACGTCTTCCAGGTCTATGTGCAGGCCGATGCCGCGTTTCGTCTGCTGCCGGACGATGTGCTGAAGCTGAAGGTCAAGGGGGCGGGCGGCCAGATGGTGCCTCTGGGCACGGTGGCGCGTATCGCCGACGAGGTGGGCCCCCCATTGATCACGCTCTATAATCTTTATCCCGCCGCGACTGTGGTCGGCAGTCCGGCGGCCGGATTCAGTTCCGGAGAGTCGATGGCGCTCGTGAGCGAAATCGCCGCGAAATCGCTGCCGCCGTCCATGGGAACGGCCTGGACCGGGATGTCCTATCAGGAAGCCGTGGTGGGCAATCAGATCTATTACGTGTTCTCCGTCGCATTGCTGCTCGTCTATTTCGTGCTGGCGGGGCAATACGAGAGCTGGCTGCAGCCGCTGGCCGTCATCCTCGCGGTGCCGCTCACGCTGCTCGGCACGGTGACGGCTCTGCAGATCACGGGCCTGCCGAACGATCTCTACACCCAGATCGGCATCGTCCTTCTCGTCGCGCTCGCGGCCAAGAACGCCATCTTGATCGTGGAGTATGCCCGCGAGAAGTGCGCCGGAGGCATGGAGCCGGCGGCGGCGGCCGTCGAAGCGGCGCGCCTTCGCTTCCGCCCGATCCTCATGACGTCGTTCGCCTTCATCTTCGGCATGCTGCCCCTGGTCTTCGCGTCAGGGGCCGGAGCCGGCGCCCGCGTGTCGCTCGGCGTCGCCGTGGTCAGCGGCATGCTCGCGTCAACGCTCCTCGCGGTGCTGTTCGTGCCGCCCTTCTTCACGGTGTTGCATCGGCTCGGCTCCCGCCGTGCCGCCGGACCCGCGGTGTCGTCCGAGGGTCGGCCGGTCACCTGAGATCGAACGACCATCGTGACGGGAGGGAAAGGAAGCCGGGTCCGGGCTTCGGCCCGATCCGGCGCGCCCGAGGGCGCGTGGACCGGCAAGACGCTTCCCGGCGAAGGCGGGTGCGCGCGCCTCTCTTTCGCGGAGGACGTTGCCGCGAGGTCGTTCCCGTCACCTCGGCGCCTTTGCGCTCTCGCGGCGACGAACCCACGGCGGAGATCACGTTCGTTGGGAAGGCGGGCCGAACTCTGGAGACCCCGGCTCACCGCCCCTGGCTGGGCACGAAGGTCGGGCCGACGGTGCGCATCTGGGTGCCGGCGGCGGCGTCGGCGGCCGGGGCGGGTGTGGCGCCGGCGGGTGCGGCCGTACCGGCCGGCGCGGCCGTCCCGGGCTTGCGGTCGGTGCGGATCGGGCGACCCTGCGCGTCGGTACGAGGCTGCGCCATCGCCTTGGAGCGCTCCTCGGTGACGACGATGTCGCCGCGCTCGATGGTCAGGTCCTTCTGGACACCGAGCGCGTCGGCCCAGCTCTGGCCCGGCTTGCGGCACGTGCAGGCGGGATCGAGCGACTGGCGATACTTGAAGGCGGTCGAAAGGCTGCGATACGGCTGCCCCTGCAGCGACACGGCCTGGCCGACCTCCTCGCCGGGATTGCGATGGGTGTAGAGCTGCACCTCGGCGGCCGGGCACAGGCGCTGGCAGGCCTGCTCGTCGTCGATGAATCGCGACTGGTTGGTCTGGAACGAGATCGGGAAGTAGTAGCCGTCGCAGGTGCGCACGCACAGCGTTCGGAATGTCGAGGCCTGCATCCCGTCCGGTGAGGGCAGGGCCGGGTTGTTGCCGAACAGACCACCGAACAGGCCGCGATTCTGGGTCGCCGCCGCCTGGTATTGCGCCCCGCAATTGTTCTGGGCGAGCGCCGCGATGACGGCCTGCTTCTGGCCCTCGAGCTCGCCGCCGCCCTGCAGGCGCTGCAGGTCGGCCTGGGCGCGGCTGACCCGGTCGCGCGTCTCCTGGATCTGGGAATTGAGCGGACGGCACTCGGCCGGCTGGTTGCTGAACAGCGAGAACAGCGCGTTGCTCTCGCAGCCGAGCCGGCGGGCTTGGGCGATCATCCGGTCGAGGTCGGCGGTCTGGCGGGTGACCGCCTCCTCGTAGCGCCGGGCCTGGTCGTTGCGGGTCGGGTCGCCGCCGCGGTTGATCAGGCCGAGCTGATTCTCCAGCCGGACGCAGACCGGGTTCTGCCCGTAGCCGGGTTGGGACGGATAGCCCTGTTGCTGGGGGGCGCCCTGCTGCGGCTGCGGATAGGCTGGTTGCGGATAGCCTTGCGCGAGCGCGGCGCCGGCGCTTGCCGCCAGCAGCACGACCCCCATCCCCAGCCGGCGCCGCCAGCCTGCCCCTGTGACCATTCCGCCCTCGTGCCCGCAGCCGTCGAACGGCCCTTATAATGTGCAAACCAGAGCGCCGGAATGGTGTCCAAAGTGTGGATCGGGCCCGCCGCACGGGCCGGGCCCGCCCTCAGCCGGGGGCGTCGGGCTGCACCTCGGGGCGGGCCTCGGCGAAGGCCGGCAGGGCCAGGCAGGCGCTCTCCACGGCGAGGATCTTCGGGAATCGCTCGAGCGGCATGCTGATCCGCCGGGCGTTGGCGAGCTGCGGCACCAGGCAGACATCGGCGAGCGTCACCGCCGCGCCGAAGGCGTAGGGGCCCGGGTCGATCAGCCGCTCCACCGCCTCGAAGCCGGCGCCGATCCAGTGCGCCGACCAGGCGTCGATCTCGCTTTGGTCGTGGCCCAGCGTCCGCTTCAGGTAGCGCAAAGGGCCGATATTGTTGAGTGGGTGGATGTCGGCCGCGATGATCAAGGTGACGGCCCGCACCTTTGCGCGGGCGAGCGGATCGCCCGGCAGCAGCGGCGGCTCCGGATAGACCTCGTCCAGATAGTCGATGATGGCGAGCGACTGCAGCAGCACGTCGCTCGAGGGCAGCTTCAGGGCCGGCACCCGCATCTGCGGGTTCACGGCCCGGAAGGCGCCGGAAAACTGCTCGCCGTCGCCTTTCGCCAACAGGTCGATCGGGACGGTCTCGAACGGCAGGCCCTTGAGGTTCAGGGCGATGCGCACCCGGAATGCGGCCGACGAGCGGAAGAACGAGTAGAGCGTCATGGCGGCTCCGGGGGCGGGGGTGGAGACCGGCGGCGGGCACCGGACCAGGCGGGCCGGAACAGGGTGTCCGAGAGTGGCGGAACGGGGAGAGGCGTGCAAGCGGAGGGTGGGCCGACATGGCCCGTCATTCCGGACGGCGGGCGCAGCCAGACCGTCCGGAATCCATAACCGCTGTATGTGTTTATGGATTCCAGGCTCGCTGCTTCGCAGCGCCCCGGAATGACCGACGCTATCGACTCGGCTGTCGGAGCTCAGCCGCTCAGCGGGTGCACTCGATGGCGACGAAGTCGTCGCACGAGGCGCCGCGGCATGCCGTGCCCTTGGCCGGGACCGCGCCCGTGATGTCGTCGCGGTCGACCTTGCGGAAGGACACGGCCTGCTTGAAGTCGTGCTGCTTGCACAGCGCCGTCGCCATCGCGTTGCCGCAGCGCTCGCCGCTGGCGAGGCAGCGGTCGATGCCGTAGGCGTCGGGATTGTTGTTGAGGATGAAGATGCGCTTCTCGGCCTGAGCTGCCGAGAGGCCGGCGAGAAGGCTGGCCACCACCGTGACCGTGAACAGGGACCGCATCGGCATGCTCGATCGGTAGAAGGGCAACGGCGTCCCCGGCGGGGCGGACGGCAAGACCGATCGCACCGGACGCCCGGCTAAAATGCCGTGGGATCCGTTAAGGGCGCGTTAACTTCCTGGGCGGCGGGGAGGCGGGGTCCGCCGCACTTGACGGGACGGGCGCCCTTGACCATTGTGCGGCCCCATGAACGGCCACCACACCCAGATCGGCATTTGCCGGGGTATTATTCGCTAGCGGCTCCCGCTGGCTACGGCCGTCTTGTCCTCTTTCTCGACAAACAGACGCCGGGCCAGCGCGGGCCCACGGCATCTTTGCGTCCGAAAGAGACGAGGCGATGGAACTCAGGCTTTACGATACGCTGGCCCGCGAGAAGCGGCCCTTCGTCCCGCTCAATCCGGCGCGGGTGCGCATGTATGTGTGCGGACCGACCGTCTACGACTTCGCCCATATCGGCAATGCGCGGCCCGTCATCGTCTTCGACGTGCTGTTTCGGCTGCTGCGCCACGTCTACGGGGCGGACCATGTCACCTATGTCCGCAACATCACCGACGTCGACGACAAGATCAATGCGCGGGCGGCCGAGCGCGGCGTCTCGATTCGCGAGCTGACCGAGCAGACCTACGCCGAGTTCAAGGCCGACGTGGCGGCGCTCGGCTGTCTGCCGCCGACCGTCGAGCCGCGGGCGACCGAGCACGTCGCCGAGATGCGCGCCATCATCGAGCGCCTGGTCGCCTCTGGCCACGCCTATGTGGCCGAGGACCACGTGCTGTTCAGCGTGCCGTCGATGCCGGACTACGGCAAGCTGTCCAAGCGCCCGCTCGACGAGATGATCGCCGGCGCCCGGGTGGATGTGGCGCCCTACAAGCGCGACGCCATGGACTTCGTGCTGTGGAAGCCGTCGAAGCCCGGCGAGCCGGGCTGGCCGTCGCCCAGCGGCATTTCGGCCGAGGGGCGGCCGGGCTGGCACATCGAGTGCTCGGCGATGAGCTGGAAGCATCTCGGCGAGACCTTCGACATCCACGGCGGCGGCATCGACCTCGTCTTCCCGCACCACGAGAACGAGATCGCCCAGTCGTGCTGCGCCTTCGGCACGACCGTGATGGCGGCGACCTGGATGCACAACGGCTTCCTGCAGGTCGAAGGCGAGAAGATGTCGAAGTCGCTCGGCAACTTCGTCACGATTCGCGAGGTGCTGAAGGACTGGCCGGGCGACGTCGCCCGCCTCGCCATGCTGTCGACCCACTACCGCCAGCCGATCAACTGGACCCTCAAGGGCCTCGAGGAGGCCCACAAGGCGCTCGGCAGTTTCTTCGACGCCGCCTCCGCCGACGCCGAGCCGCGGCCGGCGCCGGCCGTGCTCGACGCGCTCGCCGACGACCTCAACACGCCGATGGCGCTCGCCGCCATGCATGGGCTGAAGAACGCCGCCGGCCGCCGGGCGCTGGCCGGCACGCTCGCCTTTTTCGGCTTCCGGGCCGACGCGCTGAAGGCCTGGGAGGCGGAGCACGAGCCGGCGCCGCCGATACCCGCCGCCGAGATCGAGGCGCGCGTCGCCGCCCGCATCGCTGCGCGGCAGGCCAAGAACTTCGCCGAATCCGACCGCATCCGCGACGAGCTGCTGGCGCTCGGCGTCGTGCTGAAGGATTCCAAGGACGGCACCACCTGGAGTGTGGCGAGATGACCGACGAGCAGGACCGCGAGATGAGCGAGAGCGAGCGCCGGCTGTGGCGGGCGCTGCGCGGGAAGAAGTTCGGCAGCGCCAAGTTCCGGCGCGACGTGTCGGTCGGGCCGTACCGGGCGACCTTCGTGTGCGACACGGTGCCGATCGTCGTCGAAGTCGACGACGTGGCGACAACCGGCATCGCGCGCGACGCCGCGCGCGACCAGTGGTTCTTCTGCCACGGCTACCGGGTGCTGCTGTTCCGCGGCGACGACATCGCGGCCAATCTCGACGGCGTCCTGTCGATCATCGAGACCGAGATCCGCAGTGCGCCGAAGCGGCCGCTGCGGCCCGCGGCGGCTCCGTCCGGCCGGGCGGAGGGAACGTGATGGCGACGGCGCATCCCCGCTTCGCCCTGCGGCCGGTCGTGCCGGACGACACGCCGCTGCTCGTCGAGATTTTTCGCGCCAGCATACTGGAGCTCGCGGCCGAGGACTACAGCGAGGCCCAGCAGGATGCCTGGTCGGCGGCGGCCGACGACGAGGCGGCGTTCGGGGCACGGCTCGCCGGGGCACTGTCGCTGGTGGTCACGCTGAACGGCACGCCGGTCGGCTTCGGGACGCTCACGGGCGGCGAGACCATCGATTTGCTCTATATGCATCCCGGCGTCGCCGGGCTCGGCGCTGGTGCGATGCTGTGCGACGCGCTGGAGAAGCTCGCGGGCGCGCGCGGCGCCAAGACGCTGACGACCGACGCGAGCGACAATGCGCGCGGCTTCTTCGAGAAGCGCGGCTTCGTTCCGCAGCGGCGCAACACGGTGCTGCGCGGCGGCGAATGGCTCGCCACCACCACCATGGAAAAACCGCTGGCCGGGAAGGCATCGCCATGAAGCGCCCCGACACGCCATTTCCGCGCCACTGGATTTATTACATCGTGATCAAGATTTTGGTGCTCGTCGGCGGCGTCGCCGTCGTTCTGAAGTACTTGCAATATTGGTGAGCGCCCGGGAATTTTGCCCGCCGCCATCTTTGATGGATCGTGTTCAGCCTTCGGGGCCTCGCATGACGGAACGCCTCTATTTGTTCGACACCACGCTGCGCGACGGCGCGCAGACCAACGGCGTCGACTTCACGCTGGCCGACAAGCTGGCGATCGCGCGCATGCTGGCCGAACTCGGCATCGATTACATCGAGGGCGGCTATCCGGGCGCCAACCCGCTCGACACCGAGCTGTTCGCCGAGGACCGTCACGTCGGCGCGATCTTCACGGCCTTCGGCATGACCAGGCGGCCGGGCCGCTCGGCCTCCAACGATCCAGGCCTTGCGATGCTGCTCGACGCGCACGCGGACGCGATCTGCTTCGTCGCCAAGTCGTGGGACTATCATGTCCGCGTCGCGCTGGAGACGACGCTGGAGGAGAGCCTCGCGTCGCTGCGCGACAGCGTGCGCGCCGCCAGGGCCCGCGGCCGCGAGGTGCTGGTCGACTGCGAGCACTTCTTCGACGGCTACAAGGCCAATCCCGACTACGCGCTCGCCTGCGCCGCGGCGGCCTACGAGGAGGGCGCCCGCTGGGTGGTGCTGTGCGACACCAATGGCGGCACGCTGCCCAACGAGGTCGAGCGCATCGTCGCCGCGGTCGTCGAGCGGGTGCCGGGCGAAAGGCTCGGTATCCATGCCCACAACGACACGGAGCACGGCGTCGCCAACTCGCTCGCCGCCGTGCGGGCCGGCGTGCGCCAGATCCAGGGCACGCTGAACGGGCTCGGCGAGCGCTGCGGCAACGCCAATCTGATGTCGCTGATCCCGACCCTCAAGCTCAAGCGCGAGTTCTCCGAGCGCTTCGACATCGGCGTTTCCGACGCCGCGCTGGCGAGCCTGACCCGGGTGTCGCGAAAACTCGACGAGATGCTCAACCGCGCGCCCGACCGGCACGCGCCCTATGTCGGGCCGAGCGCCTTCGTCACCAAGGCGGGCATCCACGCCTCCGCCATCCTCAAGGATCCGGCGACCTACGAGCACGTCCGCCCGGAATCGGTCGGCAATCGCCGCGATGTGCTGGTGTCGGACCAGGGCGGCCGCTCCAACGTGCTGGCCGAGCTCGCCCGCGTCGGCATCGTGGTCGACAAGGACGATGCGCGCATCACCCGGCTGCTCGAGGTCGTCAAGGAGCGCGAGGCGGTCGGCTACGCCTACGAGTCGGCGCCGGCCTCGTTCGAGCTCTTGGCGCGACGCGAGCTCGGCGACGTGCCGGACTACGTCCAGGTGCTGAAGTTCGACGTCAATGTCGAGCACCGCATCAATGCCAAGGGCGAGCGCGTCACCGCCACAGTCGCAGTCGTCAAGGTCAAGGTCGGCGACGGCGGCCCGCTGATCTCGGCCGCCGAGGGCATCGGCCCGGTGCACGCGCTCGACCTCGCGCTGCGCAAGGATCTCGGCAAGTACCAGGACTACATCAAGGGCCTGAGCCTGACCGACTACCGCGTGCGCATCCTCAACGGCGGTACCGAGGCGGTGACCCGCGTGCTGATCGAGAGCCGGGACGACGAAACCGGTGACACCTGGACGACGGTCGGCGTCTCGCCCAATATCATCGACGCCTCGTTCCAGGCCCTGATGGACTCGATCGTCTACAAGCTCGTCCGCTCGGGTGCGACCGCGTGATTTCGGGCGTTCGCGCCCGGTTTCGCCGATGCCCCGGATGAACGCCTCGCGTGTCCGTATCGCCTTATAGGGACACTCGTCGGATCGGTTTCGTCAGGCCTCGCGCCGTGTGCCGCGGCGGGCGCGCGGGCGAGGGGCCGCGGATGATGCCGGGGCCGCGGGTGCCTTGCCGTGGCCGTTGGCGGACTGCGGTGCGGCCGGTGCGGCCAGGATGCCGCCGTCGGGGCGGCCGTCGCTCGGTGCGTCCGTCAGGGCCTCGGACGGCAGCACCCGGTCGGCCGGGAATCGCATCGACACGGTGGTGCCCTTGCCGCGCGTGCTGTCGATGGTCAGCGCGCCGCCCAGCGCCTTCATCAGCGCCATGCTGACCGGCAGGCCGAGGCCGCTGCCCTCCTTCTCGCCGCCGCGCACGAAGCCGGAGGTGACCGGCTCGGTGCCGATCTTCTCGATCGTCTGCGCCTCGATGCCGATGCCCTGGTCGGCGACCTCGACGACGACGCCGCTGCTGTCGAGCGAGCGCACCGTCACCCGGATCTTGCCGCCGCGGTGCGAGAACTTGATGGCGTTGGAGAGCAGGTTGAGCAGCACCTGGCGGACGCGCAGCTCGTCCGCCCGCAGGCAGACGGCGCTCGCCTCGAAGTCGAACACCACGGTGACGCCGGCCTTGGCGGCCATCGGGCCGACGAAGCTGACGGCGCCGGAGACCAGCTTGACGAGATCGACCGGCACCTCGTGCAGCCGCAGTACGCCGGCCTCGACCTTGGCGATGTCGAACACGTCGTTGATCAGGCCGAGCAGATGCACGCCCGAGGTGTGGATGTCGTGCACATAGGAGAGATAGCGGTCGTGCGGCAGCCGGCCGTGAATCTCCGAGAGGATCGCGTCCGAGAAACCGACGATGGCGTTGAGCGGCGTGCGCAGCTCGTGGCTCATCCGGGTGAGGAACTCGGTCTTGGCGCGGTTCGACTGCTCGGCGACCTTCTTGGCGTGGGCGAGCGATTCGCGGGCGTCGTGCAGCTCGGTGATCTCGCGCAGCGTCGCCGCCCGATAGGGCGCGCCGGAGAGCGTGAACTCGCTCAGCACGGCATCGAAATGGCGGGTGCGCCCGCGCCGCGTGACGGCGATCTCCGAGCGCTTCGGCCGGTCTGGCTGCTCACCCCCGAGCAGATGGTCGACCAGCGATTCCGTGTTGGCGTCGCCGCCCAGAAACAGGCCCCGGGCCGGGCGACCCAGGATGCTGCTCTCCGGCGAATCGAGGATGGCGCAGGCGGCCGGGTTACAGACATGCACCAGGCCCTGCCGGTCGGCGATGACGATGCCGTCCGTCGAGGTCTCGATCAGGGTACGGGCGCGCTGGCCCTCCTCGGCGGCGATCCGCTGCGCGGTGCGCAGCTCGGTGATGTCGGAGAGCGTCAGGATGGCGCCGCGGATGCGCTTCTCGATGCGGTGCGCCGAGACCTGCATCAGGTAGAGGCGGTCCTGGATCTGCAGCTCCTCGGCATGGTTGCTGCCGGTCTTCAGCGTCGCGTCGATGGCGGGCCGGATCGTCGGGGCGCCGACGAAGGTGGCGAGATCGAGCAGATGGTGGCGATCGACGTCGGCCGAAAGGCGCAGGATCCGCGCCGCCTTCTCGTTGCTGCGCACGACGTGGAAGGTCGGATCGATCAGCACGATCCCCTCCGCCGAGTTCGTCATGATGCCTTCGAGCTCGCTGTTGGCCTCGGCGAGGTCGCCGGTCTTCACCGACAGCTCGTCGTTGACCGTGGTGAGCTCCTCGTTGGTGGCCTGCAGCTCCTCGTTGGCGGTCTCCAGCTCCTCGTTGGAGGCCTGCAGCTCCTCGTTGGAGGCCTGCAGCTCCTCGTTGGTCGACTGCAGCTCCTCGTTCGAGGTCTCGAGCTCCTCGACGACGGTCTGCAGGTTCTCCTTGGTGGCCTTGAGCTCCTGCTCGAGTGCGGCGATCTGCTGCACGGTCGCGTCGTCGAAGCGTTCGGGCGCGACGATCGAGGTCGGCTGCGGAACCGGATCGCGCTCCTCGAAGGAGACGAGGTAGAGGCGCTCGTCGCTGCGGGTGCGGTCGACCGCGTGGATCGACATGCGCACGCCGCCGCCGGTCTTCGGATCGGTGTGGACCTGGCCGTGATGCGAGGCGTGGTCGCGATTGCAGCGGTGCATCAGCACGCGCAGCTCGCCGCGCAGCGACGGATCGATGATGGTCATCAGGTTGACGTCGACCTTGCCGCTGCCGCTGCCGAGGCGGACGAAGCGGCTGACGTCGCCGTAGAAGTGCAGCGGCTCGCCCTCCTGCGAGATCAGGATGCTGGCCGGCCCGTAGCGGTCGACCAGGAGGTCGCGGCCGATGCGGCCGAAGTCCTGGTCGGGCGGCTCGGAGGGGCGGCGCGCCGGTACGCCGAGATCGGGCGTCGGCAGCACACCCTCGACGCGCGGCACGTAATAGGGGCGGATCGAGACGTTGCGGCGGCGGAACAGCTTGTGGCGCGAGTCGACCGTGGTGAACAGCGACTTGCAGCTCCCGAGCGATTCCGACTTGCCGAGAAAAAGATGGCCGCCCGGCCGCAGCGCGTAGTGGAACAGCTTGAAGATGTGCTCCTGCAGGGTCGGCTTGAAATAGATCAGCATGTTGCGGCAGCTGATCAGGTCCATGTTCTTGAACGGTGGGTCCTGCACCACGTCGTGGCGCGAGAACACCACCATGTCGCGCACCGCCTTGTCGATCCGGAACAGTCGCCCGCTGTTGGAGAAGTGGTTGTGCAGCATGGCGGCGTTGAGATTGATGACGCTGCTCTCGGCATACTCGCCGCGGCGCGCATGGGCGGTGGCCAGCGCGTCGATGTCGGTGCCGAAGATCTGCACCCGCAACGAGCCGATGCGGGCCTGCGGCTTGCTGGCGAGCAGCAGTGCGATCGAGTAGGCCTCCTCGCCGGTGGCGCAGCCCGGAACCCAGACGCGCAGCGCCTCGCCGGCGCGCTTCTCCTTGATGATCTTGTCGAGCGTCTTGCCCAGCGTCGCGAACGACTCCTTGTCGCGGAAGAACGACGTCACCGAGATCAGGAAATTCTTGGTGAGGATGTCGAGCTCGTCGCGATGCACCTCGATGTAGCCGATGTACTCCTTCAGCGCGCCGATCTGCAGCGCCGACATGCGCCGCGCGATCTGGCGGCGCAGCGTCGCCTCCTTGTACTTGCTGAAGTCGATCCCGGTGTGGTGGCGAATGAAGCGGATGATGGTCTGGAACGTGCCGCCGCCGTCGTCGCTCTTCTCGGCGAGCCCGAGATGGAGGTCGTGCCCCTGGGCGATCACGGCGAGCTTGCCGGCGATCTCCTTGGGCGGCAGCACCAGGTCGGCGCCGCCGACCGTCATGGCGGCGCGCGGCATGCTCTCGTACTTGGCGGAGGCGGGCTCCTGCGCGAAGGTGATCCCGCCATGCGCCTTCACGGCGCGCAGACCGTTGGCGCCGTCCGAGCCGGTGCCCGACAGCACGATGGCGATGGCCCGGGCACCGAGCCCGCCCGCCAGGCTGGTGAAGAAGTGGTCGATCGACGGCTTCGGCCCGATCGTCTCCAGCGGCGTGCGCAGCACCAGCTTGCCGGCGCGATAGAACACGTCGCTGTTGGGGGGCGCGATGTAGATGGTGTTCGGCTTGACCGTGACGCCGTTGTTGATGCCGAGCACCGGGATCTTGGTCTCGCGGCCGAGCAGCTCGACCATCATGCTGCGATGCTGCGGCGACAGATGCTGCGCGACCACGAAGCACAAATTGGAGGAGGTCGGCAGGGCGGCGACGAAGGGGCGAAGGGCCTCGAGCCCGCCGGCCGAGGCACCGATGCCGACCACGTAGAGGCCGCCCCGTGATCCGGAGGTGTCGACGGCAGCGTCGTCGTTCGCGGCAGACTTTCGGACCGGCTGTGCTCGACGGCTCATCGCCACCCTCCCGATATGTCGGGGTTTCGATCAGGGGACGCAGGGCACAGCACACACACGCCGTGGCACTGGTGCGATTACTAGAACGAACTTTGATCTGTCAAAACCGTAGCTTCTGACTCAGATGATGTCTTACGTACGTCTGCGTAGCTTAGGTAGCACTGCGTAGGGGGCTCCCCGAAAGCGAGCGGTCGAGCGTCGGCGACTCACGGACTGCTTGTGCGGAACCCGTGAGACACTCCGACGGATCGCGCTCATATCTCGCCAATACTCGGGGAACACGTACGCAACCGATGCCACACTCCGTGATTCGCGCGACGTGCACAATCGTCGCACCGAAAGGACAGACGGCGCAGCCGCTCAGAGCTTCTCGACCGTGGCGGTGTCGCCGGCCGTCTCCTGCTCGCTCATCGACGCGACCGCGGCCTCGAGGGTCGGCAGGATGTCCTCGACACGCGCGCAGATCCGGTAGCTCATCAGGGCGCCGTTGTGGATGAAGCCGGCCTCGCGCATGCGCTCCAGCACGCCGATCAGCGGCTGCCAGAAGCCGCCGATGTCGGCCAGCAGGATCGGCTTCCTGTGGCGGCCGAGCTGCGCCCAGGTGAGCTGCTCGACCAGCTCCTCCAGGGTGCCGATGCCGCCCGGCAGCGCCACGAAGGCGTCGGCGTGGTCGAACATGATCCGCTTTCGCTCGTGCATGTCGCGCGTGACGATCAGCTCGGTGGCGCGGCGGAACATGTTCTCCTTGGTGCGCAGGAATTCCGGGATGACGCCGATCACCATACCGCCATGGTCGACGACGGCGTCGGCGACGGCGCCCATCAGGCCGTTCGAGCCGCCGCCATAGACGAGGCCGATTCGGTGCTCGGCGAGAAGCCGACCGAGCCGGCGGGCGGCGGCCAGGAAGGCCGGGTCGGTCCCGGTGCTCGAGCCGCAATAGACGCAAATGTTTCGAATAGTGCTCATCTTGCGCATCTGGCGTCCCGGGCGCGCCGCGTCAAGGCCGCATGAAACAAGCCACGCATGCCGGTCGGCCGTCGCCGCGGGGGCAGGGCAGGCGGTCGGCCCCGGCCGTCGGTGCTGCAAGCCGGCGCGGGAACGCCTATATGGGAGGCGGGAACGCCTATATGGGAGACGGCGGGCCCGCCCGTCCTGCTGCCGTCCGGCGCGTCGCGGCGGGCCGCGCCTCCCGAAGACCCCGAATCGAACCAACCCGAGCCAACCCGCGAATCGAGACGAGATGAGACCGACTGCGGCCGAATCCCGCGACACATCCGCCGACGGCGGCAGACTGTTCGGCACCCTGGTGGCGCTGTGGCCCTATATCTGGCCGTCCGACCGGGCCGACCTCAAGGCGCGCGTGATGCTGGCCATGGTGCTGCTGATCGGCGCCAAGCTCGCCACCATCGCGATGCCGTTCACGTTCAAATGGGCCACCGACGCGCTGACGGCGACGGGCGCGCCGGAGAGCACCGCGACCATGCTCGCCTGGGTGCTGGCCGCGCCGATCGCTCTGACGGTCGTCTATGGCGGCACCCGCATCCTGATGGCGGTGCTCACCCAGGTGCGCGACGGCATCTTCGCCAAGGTCGCCATGCACGCGGTGCGGCGACTGGCGATTCTCACCTTCGAGCACATGCACAGGCTGTCGCTGCGCTTCCACCTCGAGCGCAAGACCGGCGGCCTGACGCGCGTGCTCGAGCGCGGGCGCAACGGCATCGAGATCATCGTCCGGATGGTGCTGCTGCAGCTCGTCCCGACCATCGTCGAGCTCGGCCTGATCGTCGGCGTGCTGCTGTGGCAGTTCGACTGGCGCTACGTCGCCACCATCGTGGTCACGGTGGTGCTGTACATGTGGTACACCTACGTCGCGACCGAGTGGCGCATCGGCATCCGCCGCAAGATGAACGACAGCGACACCGACGCCAACACCAAGGCGATCGACTCGCTCCTCAACTTCGAGACGGTGAAATACTTCAGCGCCGAGGAGCGCGAGGCCAAGCGTTACGACCGCTCGATGGCCCGTTACGAGGACGCCAGCGTCAAGGCCTACACGTCGCTCGCCGTGCTCAATGCCGGTCAGGCCGCGATCTTCACGGTCGGCCTCACCACCGTGATGGGCATGTGCGCGATGGGGGTGCGCAACGGCACCCACACGATCGGCGACTTCGTCATGATCAACGCCATGATGATCCAGCTCTACCAGCCGCTGAACTTCATGGGCATGGTGTATCGCGAGATCAAGCAGGCCGTGATCGACATCGAGGCGATGTTCTCGCTGCTGTCGCGCGAGACCGAGATTGCCGATGCGCCCGGCGCGCCGCCGCTCGCGGTTGCGGCCGGCACCATAAAGTTCGAGGATGTGCGCTTCGCCTACGAGCCGGCGCGGCAGATCCTGCAGGGGCTCTCCTTCGAGGTGCCGGCCGGCCGCACGGTGGCGATCGTCGGTCCGTCCGGGGCCGGCAAGTCGACGATCTCGCGGCTGCTGTATCGCTTCTACGACGTCACCGGCGGCCGCATCACCATCGACGGCAAGGACATCCGCAGCGTCACTCAAGGCTCGCTGCGCAACGCCATCGGCATGGTCCCGCAGGACACCGTGCTGTTCAACGACACCATCCGCTACAACATCCGCTACGGCCGCTGGGAGGCGACCGACGCCGAGGTGGAGGAGGCCGCGCGCCTCGCCCAGATCGACAATTTCATCCGCATGGCGCCGAAGGGCTACGAGACCGAGGTCGGCGAGCGCGGCCTGAAGCTGTCGGGTGGCGAGAAGCAGCGCGTCGCCATCGCCCGCACGATCCTGAAAGGGCCGCCCATCCTGCTGCTCGACGAGGCGACCTCGGCGCTCGACAGCCACACCGAGAAGGAAATCCAGGACGCCCTCGCGCTGGTGTCGAAGAACCGCACCACGCTGGTCATCGCGCATCGGCTCTCCACCATCGTCGGGGCCGACGAGATCATCGTGCTGGACAAGGGCCGAATCGTCGAGCGCGGCACCCATGCGGCGCTGCTCGCAGAGGATGGGCTCTATGCCTCGATGTGGAACCGCCAGCGCGAGGCCGAGGAGGCGCGCGAGAAGCTGGCGCAGGTCGGTGAGGAGGTCGGCGACACGCCGGCGGCGCCGAACCGCAATCCGCCCGGGACCGACGATCTCGACCCCGCCGGCGGCCCGGAGGACGGTCCGCCGTCCGACCGCGCCGAGGCGGCCGCCTGAGGCGGCTCGTCGCCGTCGCGACTCGCCGCCATGGCGACGCGGCTGTGTACGCCTTTCGCACAACCACCCTTCGCGGCCGACGATGTGGTACGAACGAGGCCGATTCAGGCGGACGCCGCGGCCACCCCCGACTCCGTCATTCCGGAAGCCGAGCGAAGCTCGGCTGTCCGGAATCCATAATCCCTGTCGGCGAGTATGGATTCCGGGCTCGCAGGCCTGCAGCCCGCGCCCCGGAATGACAGAGGCAGAGTGTGGCCCGAGGTCACATTTCGAGAGCTCCCATGTCCATCGTCGATTCCATTCGCTCCCAGCTCGTGCCCATCAATTCCGAGGGCTATCCTTTCATCGGCGCCTTTGCGCTGGTCAGCCTGGTTCTATTCTGGCTGTGGTCGCCACTCGGCTGGCTCGGCGTCGTCGCGACGCTGTGGTGCGTCTATTTCTTCCGCGATCCGCCGCGCGTCACGCCGCTCCGCGAAGGCATCCTGGTGTCGCCGGCGGACGGCCGCGTCGCGCGGGTGTCGCCGGCCAAGCCGCCGGTCGAACTCGGGCTCGGCGATGCGCCGCTGCCGCGCGTCTCGATCTTCATGAATGTCTTCGACGTCCACGTGAACCGCAGCCCGATCGCCGGCCGCATCGAGCGCATCGCCTACACGCCGGGCCTGTTCATCAATGCCGAGCTCGACAAGGCGAGCGAGAACAACGAGCGCAACGGCTTCGTCATCGCGACGCCGGCGGGCGTGCGCATCGGCATGGTGCAGATCGCCGGCCTGGTGGCGCGCCGCATCGTCAGCTTCGTGCGCGAGGGCGCCAGCGTCGGGGCGGGCGAGCGGGTCGGCATGATCCGCTTCGGCTCGCGGGTCGACGTCTACCTGCCCGAGGGGTCGCGGCCGCTGGTCGCCGAGGGCCAGACCATGCTGGCCGGCGAGACCGTGATCGCCGACCTCAAGGCGAGCGACCCCGGCCGCACCTTCCGGGTGGGGTAGGCGAGTCGCGACCCGGCGAGGCCGCTTCGAAGGCCTCTGCGAGGAGCCGGAGAGGACGCGGACGAGAACGTTTGGAGTCCATATGGCCGCGCGCGGTGCTGCACAGGGGATCTCCTCTTTAGAGGACCTCTAATGTATGTGAAATTCACGAGTCCCACCCGACGACGGTACTATCGTAGGCATTGAAAAGCGCCGCGCCGTGACTCAAAACAGTCCGACGAGGCATCGGGGCGTCTGCACAACGACAATAAACAAGAGGTCGATCCATGTGGTCCTGTCTTTCGGGAATACAGGTGTCGGCTCACGATCAATAACAGTATGGTAGAGACGAGCTTCAGGCTTGTTCGTTAGCCTGGAATCTCAGATCTATTGCTATTTTTGATCGGAATCATGTTCTGGTTTCATTGTGACCGCGGCGGCTCTTTTGTGGCTGCGCCGATATCGGCGCAGCAGCACGACGACATTGCGAGGCGGGGGCGATGAGCAGGTTCAAGATCGATCACGACAAGCCGGTGCCGGCGCAGGCCCGCGACCTGATGGCGTTGTTCGGGCCGCGCGCCTACGGCGTCGCGCGTCGCATGCAGCGCCGCAATTTCCACCGGGCCGAACGCGCCCGCTACTGGGCCGCGGTCGCCCGCGCCGTCCGGCACGCCCGGATGGAGGATCGGGTCAAGACGGGCGGCGGCAGGAGCGTCGGCGGCACGACGGCCTGAAACCTCCGTCATTCCATTCCGCGGTTATGGAGTCCGGGCTCGCCGCTGCGCTGCGCCCCGGAACGACAAGCCTGACCGTCTGCCCGCCACCCGATGTTTCATCCGCGACATTCTGAGCACTGCGCGGCATGGCGAAACAGTGCGGCCGGCGCTATAGTCGCCCGCCATGTCCCTGTTCCCCCCCTTCGATCCCGACCGTGACCGGCGCGAGCCGCGCCTGCGCGGTTTCCGCCCGATCCCCATCCGGACGCTCGTCCCCAACATCGTCACGCTGCTGTCGCTGTGTGCCGGCCTGACCGCCATCCGGCTCGCAGCCGAGTTGCGCTTCGAGCTGGCGCTCGCCGCCATCGTGTTCGCCGCCGTGCTGGACGGCATCGACGGCCGGCTCGCCCGCATGCTGAAGGGCACGTCGCGCTTCGGGGCGGAGCTGGACAGTCTCGCCGACTTCGTCAATTTCGGCGTCGCGCCGGCCCTGATCCTGTATTTCTGGGGCCTGCACGACCTCAAGAATGTCGGCTGGATCGTCGCCATCGTGTTCGCGATCTGTGCGGGCCTGCGCCTCGCCCGCTTCAACGTGATGATCGACGACCCCAATCGCCCCGTCTGGGCCGGCAACTTCTTCACCGGCATTCCGGCGCCGGCCGGCGCCATCGTGGTGCTGCTGCCGATCTATCTGCAGTTCCTCGGCGTGGCGAAGTCCCTGATCCCGATGCCGCTGGTGCTGATCTATACGCTGGCGATCGGCCTCCTGATGATCTCCAAGCTGCCGGTGTGGTCGGGCAAGAAGCTCGGCACCAGGGTGGCGCCCGAGATGGTGCTGCCGGCCTTCGTTCTGGCCGTGCTGTTCTTCGCCCTGTTGATCAGCTACCCCTGGGAGGTGCTCACCACCGGGACCGTGGTCTATCTCGGCTGCCTGCCGCTCGGCTGGAAGTCCTATCGGCGACAGGCCGAGGCCGATCGCGCCGCCGCCGATCGGGCGGCCGCCGGGCGATCGCCGCAGCCGGCCGAGTCCGGCCTCTCGACGGGAGCGCCCCCCCCGGCCGCGGCCGTGCCGCCCGAGGCTCCGCGGCCCGAAGGGCCGAACGGCGAGCGGCCGAGCCGCCTCAACTGACGGGCGAGGGGCGCGGCGACGGGACGCCCGGCGAGACTGGTGCGCAGGCGCTGTTCAAGGTTGACGCCGGCGCGGGGCCGGGCGATGCCTGCCGCCTCGAAGCGGTGCAGCATGAAGGCCATTCCGTGAGCCAGACCGAGCCGAAGATCACCCCGGAGCTGATCGCCCAGCACGGGCTGAAGCCGGACGAGTACGAGCGCATCGTCGCCCTGATCGGCCGCGCCCCGACCTTCACGGAGCTCGGCATCTTCTCGGCCATGTGGAACGAGCACTGCTCGTACAAGTCCTCGAAGATCCACCTGAAGACGCTGCCGGTGAGCGCCCCCTGGGTGATCCAGGGCCCGGGCGAGAACGCCGGCGTCATCGATATCGGCGACGGGCTTGCGGCGGTGTTCAAGATGGAGAGCCACAACCACCCGAGCTACATCGAGCCCTACCAGGGCGCGACCACCGGGGTGGGCGGGATCCTGCGCGACGTCTTCACCATGGGGGCGCGGCCGATCGCCTGCCTCAACTCTCTCTCCTTCGGGGCGCCCTCGCACGCCAAGACCCGCCGCCTGGTGGCCGGCGTCGTCGCCGGGGTCGGCGGCTACGGCAACTCCTTCGGGGTGCCGACGGTCGGCGGCTCGGTGCGTTTCCACAAGAGCTACGACGGCAACAACCTGGTCAACGCCTTCGCGCTCGGCCTCGCCGAGGCGGACAAGATCTTCTACGCGGCGGCGTCCGGCGTCGGCATGCCGATCGTCTATCTCGGCTCCAAGACGGGCCGCGACGGGATGGGCGGCGCCACCATGGCGTCGGCCGAGTTCGACGAGGACGCCGAGCAGAAGCGCCCGACCGTGCAGGTCGGCGACCCGTTCTCGGAGAAGCTGCTGCTCGAGGCCTGCCTCGAGATCATGGCCAAGGGCTGTGTCGTCGCCATCCAGGACATGGGCGCGGCCGGGCTGACCTGCTCGGCCGTCGAGATGGGCGCCAAGGGCGACCTCGGCGTCACCCTCGACCTCGACAAGGTGCCGTGCCGCGAGACCGCGATGACGGCCTACGAGATGATGCTGTCGGAGAGCCAGGAGCGCATGCTCATGGTGCTCGAGCCCAGCAAGCGCGACGAGGCCGAGGCGATCTTCCGCAAATGGGGCCTCGACTTCGCCGTGGTCGGAGAGACCACGCCGACCAAGCGGTTCATCGTCGAGCGCAACGGCGTCGTGATGGCCGATCTCCCCATCAAGGAGCTCGGTGACGAGGCGCCGGTCTACGACCGCCCGCATGTGTCGACGGACAAGCCCGCCGTCATCGACCCCGCCTCGATCACGTCGGAGATGACGCTCGCCCATGCACTCGAAGGGCTGATCGGCACGCCCGATCTGTGCAGCAAGCGCTGGGTGTGGGAGCAGTACGACCACGTCATCATGGGCAACACGGTGCAGCGCCCCGGCGGCGACGCCGCCGTGGTGCGCGTGCTGGACGGGCCGAAGGCGCTGGCCATGACCACCGACGTGACGCCGCGCTACTGCGAGGCCGATCCGTTCGAGGGCGGCAAGCAGGCGGTCGCCGAGGCGTGGCGCAATCTCACGGCCGTTGGCGCCAGGCCGCTCGCCGTGACCGACAACCTGAACTTCGGCAATCCCGAGAAGCCGGAGATCATGGGCCAGCTCGTCGACTGCATCGCCGGCATCGCCGAGGCCTGCCGGGCGCTCGACTTCCCGGTCGTGTCCGGCAACGTGTCGCTCTACAACGAGACCAACGGGCGGGCCATCCAGCCGACCCCGACGATCGGCGGCGTCGGCGTGCTCGACGACTTCTCCAAGAGCGCCACCGTCGCCTTCAAGGCGGCCGGCGAGACGATCCTGGTGCTCGGCGCGACAACCGGCTGGCTCGGACAGTCGCTTTATCTGCGCGACCTGTTCGGCCGGGAGGAGGGGGCGCCGCCGCCCGTCGACCTCGCGGTGGAGAAGTGCAACGGCGACCTCGTCCGCGGCCTGATCCGCGACGGCCTGGTCACGGCCGTGCACGACATCTCCGACGGCGGCCTCCTGGTCGCGGTCGCCGAGATGGCGATGGCGGGCGGCCACGGCGCGCATCTCGATGCCGCCGCAGCGGGCGGCGTGCAGCCGCACGCCTTCTGGTTCGGCGAGGACCAGGCCCGCTACGTCGTCACGGCGACGGCCGCCGCCGCCGAGATCGTCTCGGCGCGCGCCCGCGAGGCGGGCGTGCCGGTGCAAAAGCTCGGCACCACCGGCGGGCACGCGGTTGCGATTTCCGGTGACCGACCGAGTCAGCTACAGACCTTGACCGAGAAGTTCGAGCGCTGGCTGCCGACCTATATGGCGGGCGGCGCCGGTTGAGAGCATGGCCGAGGCGCGTTGCCGGGCGCGGATCGACGGTGCACACTGAGATCGACGGTGCGGAGACGGCCATGCCGATGAATGCCAACGACATCGAAGCGCTGATCAAGCGCCACATTCCGGACGCCGAGGTGACCATCCGGGACCTCGCCGGCGACGGCGACCACTATGCAGCCACCGTGGTCTCCGAGATGTTTCGCGGAAAAACGCGGGTGCAGCAGCACCAGCTCGTCTACCAAGCCCTCAAGTCCGAGATGGGCGGGGAGCTGCACGCGCTGGCGCTGCAGACCGGCACGCCGAAGGGCTGAGCGGCTCCCGCAGTCCTGGGCGCGACTTGGCGGCGCAGCGCGACGCACGACCTCTCGGTCGTCATCGTCCGCGAAGGCGGACGATCCAGTACCCGCCGGAGTCCGTTGTTTCATCGAACCGCTGCGGCGTACTGGGTGCTCCGCCTTCGCGGAGCACGACGGCGGACAGCCCTCTTCTGTGGCGGCCTTGCCGCATTCGCCGGTGAGCGAAGTTCGCGAACCGCGCTGGTACGGAGCTTGCTCGTCCGGGCGAGCGCGTGTCTGATCTGGCATCGCGTCTCGTCGTTCTCTTTCCCCCGGAGGTGTCATGACCCGCACCCGTGTCGCCGCGCTCGCGGCGCTCTCGCTCTCGTTCTCGGCCAGCCTCGCCGTCGCCCAGGACCTCTCGCCGAACGGCGTGAAGACGCTGGCGCCGGCCGGCGCCATCAAGACCACCGGCACCTGGAGCCTCGGCACGCGGGCCGGCGACTTCGTCTACATCGCCGGCATGCGCGGCATCGATGCCGCCACCAACACGCTGGTCGCCGGCGACGAGGCCCGCATCCGCCAGGCCTTCCTCAACATGAAGCTGATCGCCGAGTCCGAAGGCGCCTCGCTGCGCGACGCCGTGCGGCTGGTCGTCTATGTCACCGACATGTACCGGTTTCGCCCGTTGGTGAACAAGGTGCAGGAGGAGCTTTGGGGCAAGGGGCCGTATCCGCCCCGCACCATCATCGAGGTCGACCGCCTGAACCAGGATGACATCTGCGAGGTCGAGGGCACCTTCTACGCACCCGCGAAAAAGTGAACCACGGTCCACCGGCCGGGTCGCGGCAAATGCGCCGAAGGGCTTGGTGGACCACCGGATCCTCGTTTAAATAAGGCCGAGCGGGTCCGGCCGCGATTGGGCGACCGGCCTCCCAAGGGACGTGATCATGGGCATCGAGCAATTCATCGACAATGAGCTGAAGTCGAACGACGTCGTGCTGTTCATGAAGGGCACGCCGCAATTCCCGCAATGCGGGTTCTCCGGCCAGGTGGTGCAGATCCTCGACCACCTCGGCGTGCCCTACAAGGGCCTCAACGTGCTGGAGAACGACGACCTGCGCCAGGGCATCAAGGACTTCTCCAACTGGCCGACCATCCCGCAGCTCTACGTCAAGGGCGAGTTCGTCGGCGGCTGCGACATTATCCGGGAGATGTTCCAGGCCAACGAGCTGCAGCAGTTCTTCAAGGACAAGGGCATCGCGGTCAGCGCCCCAGCGGCGAGCTGACGCGCTTCGACGTCTTCGCGCGACCGAAAGGCCGGGGTCAACACCCCGGCCTTTTCGTAGTGGGCGGCAGGGCACGATATGTCGTGGCGTGTCCCCGGCGCGCACCTTGGAACCGAAGGTTGAGTTGGACTACCTAATAGTCTACATTTGATTTGAAGAATATCCTCGGGTCGAGATCGGGGTTTTGGATGCGCGTGTCCGTGTCCGACGCTAAAGGACAGTTGACCGACTTGGTGCGGCGCGCCGAGGCGGGCGAGGAAGTCATCCTCACCCGGCACGGCCACGCCGCCGTGCGCCTCGTTCCGCTCAAAGCCATGCCCGACCGAACCAGCCGCCGCGCCTTGCTCGACGCCGTCCGGGTCGCCGGCGCCGCACGGGCGACGGCTGGGCCGAACGCCGCCCGCAGCCAAGATGCGCTCTACGACGATGACGGTCTGCCCGGATGATCGCCGTCGACACTTCGGCCCTGATGGCGGTCGTTCTCGACGATCCCGTGGCGGATGCTTGCATCGCGGCACTGGAGGCCGAGGACCACCTGGTGATCTCGGCCGGGACCGTGGCAGAAGCCCTGATCGTCTCGGCGCGGCGCAATGTCGGCGACGAGATGGTGCGCTTGATCGATGGCCTCGGTTTCGACATCGTCAGCGTGACACCGGCGGCGGCGCGACGGATCGCCCAAGCCTACGCGACCTGGGGCAGGGGCGTGCATCCGGCGAGGCTGAATTTTGGCGACTGTTTCGCCTACACGGTCGCCAAGGATCACGGGTGCCGGCTGCTCTATGTCGGCGAAGACTTTTCAAGAACCGACATCGACGGCGTTCTTTGATCCCTGCCGCCTCCGGTGATCCCGCCGCGCCCGGCCGTCGTACTCCGGTCATATCGCCGTCCGGAGGGCCGAATGCGTGATCTGGTGGCGCGGCTGCGCGCCTATGCGACCGTCGATGATCCGCTCGCCGCCGCCGCCGCGACGGTCGCCGTGGTCGTGGTCGGCAATCAGCCCTTCTATCCGCTCTATCTGCACGCCATCGCCGGGACGGCCGCCTGGCCGGTGTGGCTGACGCTCGCCTCGACGCCGTTCTTCCTCGCCGTGCCCGCGCTCGCGCGGCGGAGCTCGCTGACGGGCCGGCTGATGCTGCCGGTGGTCGGGATCGCCAACACGCTGCTGGCGATCAAGGCGGTCGGGCGCGACAGCGGGCTCGACCTGTTCCTGATCCCATGCGCGCTGCTCGCCGCCGCGCTGGTGCGGCCGCGCGAGCGGCTCGTCGCGTTGCCGGTGCTGGCCTTGCCGTTCATCGCGTACTTCTGGCTCGGCGGACTTTTGGGGGCGCCGCTGGTGCAGTTCCGGCCCGACCAGGACGCAGCGATGCTGGTCGTCAACGCCGTCAGCGTCGCCAGCCTGGTGACGCTGATCGGCCTTCTGGTCGCTGGCCTGATCGACCGGCAGACCACGCCGGGACCTGCAGGACCCATCGCGGTGCCCGCCATCACGCCGCAATGACGGACACGTGATGGTTGCGTTCCGTTGTGGGCTTCCCTCGCTCGGCGAGGGGAGTCATGCTCCCGCCAAGTCCGCATGGCGATCGATTGGCGCCAGTGGACAGTCCGGCGCTTTGATCGTCGGCTCATCCGGTGCGTAAAGCCTGCCCGGTGCAAGCTCGCCCCATCGCGGCACCCGTCGGCACGGGAGATCCACGAGGGACGACCCCTACGGCCTTTGGCCGTCCGACCCCGCGGCCGCGGGGACAGCATGCGTACAAACAGTCGGAATTCGGAACTGCTCGGAACTTCAACGGCAGAACGGAGGACTGTCATGTCGTCTGCGAATTCGGTGCCTGGATCGACGCTTCGGCGTGGGTTGTCGTCCCGCTCCGGCGGCCATCGCCGCCTGTGCGGCTGCGTCAACTGCATCATGCCGCCATACATCCTGAAGAGGCTGCTGGAGAGCTCCGACCGGGAGATCCGGAAGGCCGCGCTCGACACCCTGCTCAGCACGGCGCAACTGCGCGGCGAGCGCTCGGTCCGCACCGCCTTCGCGGCGGCGAGCGGTCCGGCCAACGGCCGCCGCACCATCTTCGACTGCCACCACACGTCCAATCTGCCCTCGGCCCGGCTGGCGCGCTCGGAGGACGGCGCCGCCTCGTCGGACAAGTCGGTCAATGCGGCCTTCGATGGGCTCGGCAAGACCCGGGACTTCTATCGCCAGGTGCTCGACCGCAACTCGCTCGACGGCCGGGGCATGCGGCTCGACGGCTACGTCCATTACGGCGTGCGCTTCAACAACGCCTTCTTCGACGGTCAGGAGATGGTGTTCGGCGACGGCGACGGCATCCTGTTCGGCGACTTCACCGGGTCGCTCGACGTGATCGCCCACGAGCTGACGCACGGCGTCACCCAGTTCACGGCCGGGCTCGAGTATCACGGCCAGTCCGGCGCCCTGAACGAGTCGATCTCCGACGTGTTCGGCTCGCTGGTGAAGCAGTGGTCGCTCGACCAGACGGCCGAGGAGGCCGACTGGCTGATCGGCGCCGACATCTTCACGCCGGGAATGAAGGGCGACGCGCTGCGCTCCATGAAGGCGCCCGGCACGGCGTTCGACAACGACCGGATCGGCAAGGATCCGCAGCCCGACACCATGAGCAACTACGTGCAGCTCCCCGACGACGACGACAATGGCGGGGTGCACATCAACTCGGGCATCCCGAACAAGGCATTCTACTTGACCGCCACGGCGATCGGCGGCGTCGCCTGGGAGGCGCCGGGGCACATCTGGTACGAGGCGCTGGGGGCCGCCACCGCCACCACGGAGTTCCAGGAGTTCGCCGATCTGACCTACGGCAAGGCCGGCCAGCTCTACGGTACCGGCAGCCACGAGCAGCACGCGGTCCAGCATGCCTGGCGCGAGGTCGGCATCCGGGTCAGCGGCATGGTCGCCGGGCGGACGGGGCGGCGGGGCCGGTCGGCCACGGACGGGCGCGAGGCCGACACGCTCGCGGCGCTCTCCAAGCAGATGGACGCGCTGTCCTCGCAGGTGCGGGCGCTGCAGACCGAGGTCAGCGGGTTGCGGCGAAGCAGCCGGTCGGCGGCCTGATCCGGCGCGTGACCCGACGGGCCGTCGGCGCTACGACTGAGGTGTCGTCGCCGACATGTCGGGAGCGGGTGCCATGAAGGTCACGGTCGTCGTGCGGGGCGGTCAGATGGGCGCCTTCGCGAGCCGTCTGCCGTCCCAGGTCGTGGACGCCGCCGCTCTTCCGCCGGCGCAAGCGGCGGAGTTGCGGCGGCTGGTCGAGGCGGCCCGGCAGGTGCCGACCCGGACGCTGTCGCCCGGCGCCGTGCCGGGCGATGTCCAGAGCATCGCCGTCACGGTGGAGGACGGCGGTGCGCCCTTCACGATGCGGGCCAGCGACGCGACGATGTCGTCGGCCTTCTCGGCGCTGGTCGACTGGTTGCGCCGCCGTACCGGCCCGTGATGGCGAGGCGGCAGTCGTTTTCAGTACGCTGCGTCCCGCACGTCGCGTCAGATGGTCACGACGGGCTCGTTCGGCGGCAGCCATCCGATCCTGCTGGGCCAGACGGCGCGCGGCACGGTGGAGGGATTCGGTCAGATCACGGTCTGCATGACGCGGTGCGCCGGCGACCCGGTGGGCCCTTATCGGTATCTGAATACGAGCGGCCCCCGGCGACACGCGTCCGCCGGCGCTCAGACGTGGGGCTCAAATAGTACTTTCGGATAATTTCATCGGATTCGGACTATGTCCGGTAACGTAGGTGAATACAATTTGACGGTAATTTAGAGCCAATTAACGAGCACCTGCGCCTCTGTTGTCAGTCATCGAAAATGTTTTACGGAGTGTGCCGTGGTGCGCCGTTTCAAATTGTCGGTCGGGGCGTCGATTTATATCCTCATTGGTCTCGGCTTCCTCGGCCTGATCGGCATCGCGTCCATCGATCTGCGCGAGCTGTCGACCAGCTTGAAGGAGCAGAAGCAGGTCGAGCTGCGGCACCTCGTCGATCTCGCCGTGGGAATCGCCAAGGAGGAGCACGCCGCTGCGGAGCGCGGGGCTGTTCCGGCCGCCGAGGCGCAGAAGATCGCGCTGGCCCGCATCACCGCCCTGCGGTACGACGGCAACGAGTATTTCTTCGTCAGCGATATGCAGCACCGCATCCTGGCGCACGGCGTTTCCGCCCAGCTCGTCGGCAAGGATCTCTCCGACACCAAGGATCCGACCGGAAAACGCCTGGTCGTCGATCTCGTCGACGCGGTCCGCAAGAACGGCAGCGGCTTCGTCGACTATGTCTGGGCCAAGCCGGGCGCCGACAAGCCGCAGCCGAAGCTGTCCTACGTGGCCGGCTTTGCGCCGTGGGGATGGGCGATCACGACCGGCGTCTATGTCGACGATCTCGATGCGCAGACCTGGGCGGCGGCACAGCGCTCCTTGCTGGCGGCCGTGCTGGTGATGCTGCTGACCCTTGTGGTGTCGATCGTCATGGCGCGGCGCATCACACGCCCCCTCAAGGCGATGACGGGAACCATGGGCGAGCTCGCGGCCGGCAACCTTCAGGTCGCCATCCCGGGCGTCGGGCGGCGCGACGAGATCGGCGAGATGGCCGAGGCCGTCGCCGTGTTCAAGACCAATGCGGTC
>NZ_JACAAX010000015.1 GCF_013377085.1 Rhodoplanes sp.
CCGCTCGCCGTGCTCACCGCGTCGCCGCGGGTCGGCCGTCTCGTGCGCCGGCTCGGCCTCGCCCGCCTGCCGGAGGAACGCGAGCCGCCTGCTGTCCTGCGGGCCGTCGCGCTCGCCGCGCTCGAACCGAAATCCGCCGCACCGCTCCCTGTCGCACCGACGTCCCCCGTCGCCGGACTGCCGTCATGCTCAAACGCTTCCACGCCCTGAAGGGTATCTTCGCGTCGCTGCGCACCTATCACGGTCGCCGCGAGCACCGCGACGGGCTCGATCGGCTGTACGCCCGCTTCGTGCAGCGCGGCGATCTCGTCTTCGACGTCGGCGCCCATGTCGGCGACCGGGTCGGCGCCTTCCGCCGTCTCGGGGCGCGGGTGGTCGCGGTCGAGCCGCAGCCGGCCCTGGTGCGGGTGCTGACCGTGCTGTACGGGCGCGACCGTGCCGTCACCATCGAGCCGCTGGTGATCGGCCGCACCGACGGCTACGCCGAGCTGATGATCAACCATGCCAACCCCACCGTGTCGACGGCGTCGCCGGCTTTCGTCGCTGCCGCCGCCGGTGCGCCCGGCTGGGAGAAGGAGAGCTGGACCGAGCGCCTGCGCCTCCCGATGACGACGCTCGACGCGCTGATCGCGCGGCACGGCATGCCGACCTTCATCAAGATCGACGTCGAGGGTTTCGAGGCCGAGGCGCTGGCCGGCCTGTCGACGCCGGTGCCGGCGCTGTCCTTCGAGTTCACCACCATCCAGCGCGACGTCGCGCTGACGGCGCTGTCCGCTCTGGCGGCGCTCGGCTACGAAAAGTTCGACGCCTCGCTCGGCGAATCGCACCGGCTGATGCATGGCGCCTGGCAGAGCGCGTCGCGCATGCGCGACTGGATCGCCGGTCTGCCGCACGCGGCGAATTCCGGCGACGTCTATGCGCTCCGCTGAACGGCTCGCCGTTCCGCTTTCCGCACTGGACCCGGCCCCGGCGCGCCGTCTCGTCCCGGCGCTCACCGTCGTGCTGATCGCCATGTCGGGCTTCGCCCTCACGCTCGCGGTGTTCTGGCCCGGCGTGATGACGTTCGATGCCCGCTTCGTGCTCGCCGCCGCTCGCGCCGGCATCTACGGCGACTGGCAGTCGCCCGTGATGGCGGCCCTGTGGCGCGCCATCGACCCGCTGGTGCCGGGCGCCGCCGGCATGCTGCTCACGACCGCTCTGCTCTATTGGCTCGGCTTTGCCCTGGTCGGCTTGGCGCTGGCGCGGCGCGCGCCCTGGCTCGGCGTCGTCACGGTCGTGCTCGGCCTCGCGCCACCCGGATTCATGTTCCTGGGAATTCTCTGGCGCGACGTGCTGTTCGGCTCCGTCTGGTTTTTGGCCGCCGCGCTCGCGTTTGTGGCGATGAGCACGCGGCTGCCGGTCCGTCCGGCACTGCAAATCGGTGCGCTCGGCCTCGTGATCCTCGGCGTGCTCTTGAGGCCCAACGCGATCTTCGCGGCGCCGATCCTGGTCGTCTATGCGCTGTGGCCGGCGCGCTTCGAAGTCCGGCGCACCGCGATCCTCTATGGGCCGGCCGGGCTCGCGCTGTTCGGCCTGCTGCAGCTCGTCTATTACGGCGTGCTCGGCGCCGCGCGGGAACATCCGGAGCACTCGCTCGCGGTGTTCGACCTCGGCGGCATCACGCATTTTTCCGGCGACATCCGCCTGCCGGGCGCGTGGACGCCCGAGGAGAAGCGCCGCCTCGCCACCGACTGCTACGACCCCTATCTGTGGGACGCCTACTGGTATAACCGCCCCTGCGCCTTCGTGATGGAGCGCCTGGAACAACGCGACGGCGTGTTCGGCACGCCGGCGTTGACGCTGGCCTGGCGCAATGCCGTCGCGGCGCATCCGCGTGCCTGGCTGACCCACCGCGCCGCCTTCACGGAGCAGTTCCTGCTCCGCGAGAATTTTACGCTCTGGGTCCTCGATCTCGACGACAAGACGCGGCTGGCGCTGCCCGACAACCACGCTTTTGCGGCGATGCTGGCCGTCCATGACGTGTTGAAGCCGACGCCGCTGTTCCGGGTCGGGGCCTGGCTAGTGGTGTGCAGCGTCGTCGCCGCATTCGCCTGGCGGCGTCGTGAGGAGCCCTCCGGCGCCTATGCGCTCGCGGTGTCGGGTGCGGCGATCGTCTATGTCGCGAGCTTCGCGGTGCTCGGCGTCGCCGCCGACGTCCGCTACGCGTGGTTCGCCGTGCCGGCCGGGCTGACCGGTGGGGCCGCGTTGCTGGCGGCAGGGCTTCGCCGTCGCTGAGCGGTTTCGTGCAGAGGTTGCCGACGCCGTAAAAAGGCACGCGGCAGCGGTTTGCATTGCGTCGCGCCAGGGTCGATAAATCGAAAACGCCGGCCCCTCGCGGCCGGAACTCCCGAGCGACCCCGTCGCCAAGGTCGGCCCCCGATCGATGAGCACCCCGTCGGCCCCGCGGGCCGTTCCCGCCGCCTCCCCGCCTGAGCCCGCCGCCTGCCCCGCGCCGGCCGCGCCGCGCCGGCTGGAGATGGTGGCTCTGCCCGGCCTGCCGCTGATCCGCCCGGGCGACGATCTCGCCGGCCTGCTGGCGGCGGCGATCGAGGCGGCCGGTGGCGTCGCCCCCGGCGACGTGCTGGTGCTGGCCCAGAAAATCGTCTCCAAGGCCGAGGGCCGCTATGTCGACCTCGACACCGTGGTGCCGTCGCCGCGCGCCGAGGCGCTCGCCGTCGAGACCGGCAAGGACGCCCGACTGGTCGAGCTGATTCTCCGCGAATCGCGCCGCGTGGTGCGCCACTCGCCCCATGTGCTGATCGTCGAGCACCGCTGCGGCTTCGTCATGGCCAATGCCGGCATCGACCGCTCCAATGTCGATCCGGTCGAAGGCAGCGACCCGGTGCTGCTGCTGCCGCAGGATGCCGACGCCTCCGCCGGCCGGCTCCATCATGCGCTGTCGGCCCGCTTCGGCCTGCCGCTCGCCGTGATCGTCAGCGACAGCTTCGGGCGCCCCTGGCGACAGGGCACGGTCGGGGTCGCGCTCGGCGCCGCCGGCCTGCCGGCGCTGCAGGATCTGCGCGGCGAGCCCGACCTCTACGGCCGGCCGCTGCGCGTCACCGAGACCGGCTTCGCCGACGAGATCGCCGCCGCCGCTTCGCTGCTGATGGGGCAGGGGGCGGAAGGCCAGCCCGCCGTTCTTCTGCGCGGGTTAGCGTTCGACGCTCCACCGCGCCCGGCCGCGGATCTGATCCGCGACGCGGCCGAGGATCTGTTCCGCTGATGGCGACGCGGCGCAAGGTGGTCGCCCTGTCGGGCGGCATCGGCGGCGCCAAGCTGGCGCTCGGCCTCGCTCGCGTGCTGGCGCCCGGCGACCTCACGATCATCGCCAATGTCGGCGATGATTTCGAGCATCTCGGCCTGCACGTGTCACCCGACATCGACACGCTGGTCTACACGCTCGCCGGCCTCGCCAATCCGGAGCTCGGCTGGGGTCGCACCGGCGAGACCTGGACCTTCATGGCGACGCTGGAGCAACTCGGCGGCCCGGCCTGGTTCCGGCTCGGCGACGGCGACCTCGCCATGCATGTGATGCGGACGCATCGCCGCGCCCAGGGCGTGCCGCTCTCCACCGTCACGGCCGACATTTGTGCCGCGCTCGGCGTCGTGCCGCGCGTGCTGCCGGCGACCGACGATTCCGTTCGCACCCGGGTGCGGCTCGACGAGGGCTGGCTCGATTTCCAGGACTGGTTCGTCGGCCGCCGCGCCGCCCCGCCGGTGCGCGAGCTCGCCTTCGACGGGGCCGCAACGGCGCGTCCGCTGCCCGCCGTGCTGGACGCGCTCGCCGATCCCGAGCTGCACGCCGTCGTGGTCTGCCCGTCCAATCCGCTGATCAGCATCGAGCCGATCCTGTGCGTGCCCGGCCTTCGCGAGGCGGTGCGGGCCTGCACGGCGCCCGTGGTCGCCGTGTCGCCGCTGATCGGCGGCCGTGCCGTCAAGGGACCGACCGCCGCCATGCTGAACGATCTCGGCGCCGGCGCGACCGTCGGCGCCGTGGTGGAGCGCTACCGCGATCTCCTCGACGGCTTTGTGCTCGACGAGGCCGACGCCGAAGCCGCGCCCGCTCTCGCCGTACCCACGATCGCCACAAAGACCCTGATGCTCACCCTGGCCGATCGCATCCGATTGGCCGAGGATGTGCTCGCCTTCGCCGACCGGATCGGAGCCACCCCCGGATGATCCCCGCGCCGAAGCTCTGCGCCGTCGTGCCCGTCAAGGGCCTGGTCGGCGCCAAGCAGCGCCTTGCCGACGTGCTGTCGCCCGACGCACGCAGTGCGCTCGCCATGGCCATGGCGGAAGACGTGCTCGAGGTGCTGGCCACCGTTCCGGAGCTTGCCCGTATCCTGGTGGTGACGGCGGACGCGACCGCGGCGGCGCTGGCGCGGCGTTACGGCTGCGAGGTCACCGACGCGCATGCGGGCGAGGGCCACACGGGCGCAGTGACGGGTGCCGCCCGGCGGCTTGTCCGAGAAGGCTTCGGCATGATCACGCTGCCGGGCGACCTGCCGATCTTGAACGCCGCCGATGTCAGCCGTGTCATAGCGGCTCATCGCAGTGCGCCGGCCTTCACCATCGCGCCGGCCCGCGACTTGCAAGGCTCGAACGCGATTGCATGCTCGCCCGCCGACGCGGTGCCGTTGCGCTTCGGACCGGACAGCTTCTACCCCCATCTCGATGCCGCGCGAAAACAGGGGATCGAGCCGACCGTGGTCGAGGCGGCGTCGATCGGCTTCGACGTCGACGAGCCGCACGATCTGGCGGCGTTTGCGCGCCTGAAGGCGCAGACGCGGGCCGGGCGGCTGGTGGCGAGTTTTGGCCCGGAGCTTTTGGCGCGGCTGGCGGCTTATGACCAAAGCGGGGCGAACGTGACTGTGGAGGCGAGATGATGAGCGAGCCGATCGATTGTCTGGCGCTGGTGCGCGCGCCACGCCGGCTCGCCGACGACGAGGCCATGCTGCTCGCCGACATGGAGCCGGGCCCGGCTCTGATGCGCGCCGCCGCGACGCGACGCGACTGGGCCTTCGGCGACCGCGTCACCTACTCGCGAAAAGTGTTCATCCCGCTCACCCAGCTCTGCCGCGACGCCTGCCACTACTGCACCTTCGCGCATCCGCCGCGGCGCGGCGAGGCGGCCTATCTGACGCCCGACGAGGTGCTGGCGATCGCCCGCGCCGGCGCTGCGGCCGGCTGTCAGGAGGCGCTGTTCACGCTCGGCGACAAGCCGGAGCTGAGGTACCGAGTCGCGCGCGAGGAGCTCGACCGGCTCGGCCATGCGACGACGCTCGACTATCTCGCCGCCATGGCGGATCTGGTGCGGCGCGAGACCGGCCTCTTGCCGCATCTCAATGCCGGCGTGATGACGGCGGACGACATCGCCACGCTGCGCGTCGTCTCGGTGTCGCAGGGCCTGATGCTGGAGACCGCCTCGGATCGCCTCTCCCAGCGCGGCGGGGCGCATTTCGGCTCGCCCGACAAGCGCCCGTCGGTGCGGCTCGCCACCATCGCGGCGGCGGGCGAAGCCGCCGTGCCGTTCACGTCCGGGATCCTGATCGGCATCGGCGAGACGCGGCGCGAGCGCATCGAGGCGCTGCTGGCGCTGCGCGCCCTGCACGAGCGGTACGGGCATCTTCAAGAGATCATCGTCCAGAATTTTCGCGCCAAGCCCGGCACCCGCATGGCGGCGCATCCCGAGCCCGACGCGGCCGAGCATCTGTGGAGCGTCGCGGCGGCGCGGCTGATCATGAGCGACGACGTCGCCGTGCAGGCGCCGCCCAACCTGGGCTCCGGTTATCTGCGCGGGCTCCTCGCCGCCGGCGTCGACGACTGGGGCGGCGTCTCGCCGGTGACGCCCGACCACGTCAATCCCGAGAAGCCGTGGCCTCACCTCGATGCCCTGGCGCGAGAGACCGCCGCGGTCGGCAAGGTGCTGGTGCCGCGGCTCGCCGTGCATCGCCGTTTTCTGGCGGACCGCGCCCGCTGGATCGACAAAGGGCTGCACACGGCGGTGCTGCGGGCGAGCGATTCCGAGGGCTTTGCCCGCGCCGAGGCGTGGACGCCGGGCGCCTCTCTGCCGCTGCCCGCCATGCCGGCGATCGGCCCGCGCGTCGGCTCGCTGTCGCCGATTCTTTTGCGCGCGACGCGCCGGGAGGAACTCTCCGAGGCCGACATCGGGGCATTGTTCGGCGCCCGCGGCGAAGCCTTCTCGGAAGTGTGCGCGGCGGCTGACGCGCTGCGCCGCGAGACCAACGGCGACACCGTCAGCTACATCGTCACCCGCAACGTCAACTACACCAACATCTGCTCGTATCGCTGCAGCTTCTGCGCCTTCTCCAAGGGCAAGACGGCCGACCATCTGCGCGGCCGGCCCTACGAGCTGGAGATTCCCGACGTGGTGGCGCGCTGCCGCGAGGCGTGGGAGCGCGGCGCCGTCGAGGTCTGCCTGCAGGGCGGCATCCACCCGGACTACACGGGGGCGTTCTATCTGGAGCTCTGCCGTGCCATAAAGGCGGAGCTGCCCGACCTGCACATCCACGCCTTCTCGCCACTGGAGACCTTCCAGGGCGCCAAGACGCTGGACCTCACGCCGTCCGAGTTTCTGCCCATGCTGCGCGACGCCGGGCTCGGCACGCTGCCGGGCACGGCCGCCGAGGTCTTGGATCCCGAGGTGCGGGCCATCATCTGTCCCGACAAGGTGACGGTCGAGCAGTGGCTGCACGTCGTCGAGTCGGCGCACCGCGCCGGCTTGCGCACCACCGCCACCATCATGTTCGGCCATGTCGACACGCCCCGGCACTGGGCGCGGCATCTCTTGCATCTGCGCCGCCTGCAGGAGCGCACCGGCGGCATCACCGAGTTCGTGCCGCTGCCCTTCGTGGCGATGGAGTCGCCGATCAATCTGCGCGGCCAGTCGCGCCTCGGGCCGACGTTTCGCGAGTCGGTCTTGATGCATGCGGTGTCGCGGATCGTCTTCCACGGGCTGATCGAAAACATCCAGACGTCGTGGGTGAAGATGGGCACCGAGGGCGCGCAGGTCTGCCTGAACGCCGGCGCCAACGACGTCGGCGGCACGCTGATGAACGAGAGCATCACCCGGGCGGCCGGTGCCGCGCATGGTCAGGAGATGACGCCCGCCGCGCTCGAATTGCTGATCAGAGGCATTGGCAGAACGCCACGCCAGCGCACCACGCTCTACGGCACGCCGCGGGCCGAGCGCATCGCCGTGTCCCACGCGGCGTCGCCTTTGCCGCAGCCGGAGACTGACCGTGCCGCGGCAAACGGCTGACGCGACGGCCGATATTGCAGCCGGCGAGCCGGCAACTGTCAGTATTATTAGGTATCAGGGTCGCGTTGCCGGCCTCATGGGACCGGCGTATCGTCTGCGGTCAGACATGCGCCGCACCTGCTGCGCATGGACCGGTATTGGTCGGGCGACCGGGCGTGCCGGACGGCTCTTAGTCATCACTTCACATTGACGATCTGCTGAGCGACCGGAGACCCCTCCGGCCGAACGCTTGTCCATGAGGTGGTCCGATGGCCATTGATCAGAGCGTCGAGGCGAGGACCTATGCCAAGGTCGACCGCCATATCATTCCGTTCTTGTTCCTGTGCTACATCCTCGCCTATCTGGATCGTGTGAATGTCGGCTTCGCCAAGCTGCAGATGTCGAAGGATCTGTCGCTCTCCGACGCCGCCTTCGCCACCGGCGCCGGCATTTTCTTCATCGGCTATTTCTTCTTCGAGGTGCCGAGCAACATCCTGCTGAAGAAGTACGGCGCCCGGATGTGGATCGCCCGCATCATGGTGACATGGGGCATCGTGTCCTCCGCCATGATGTTCGTGACCGACGAGTGGACCTTCTATATCGGGCGCTTCATCCTCGGCCTGGCCGAGGCGGGCTTCTTCCCCGGCGTCATCTTCTACCTGACGCTCTGGTATCCCTCCGACAAGCGATCGACCCGCACGGCGTGGTTCGTCTCGGCCATCGCGCTCGCCGGCGTGATCGGCAACCCGATCTCCGGCGCCATCATGGATCTGTTCTCCGGCGCGTTCGGGCTCGCCGGCTGGCAGTGGCTGTTCCTGACCGAGGGCATCCCGTCCATCATCGTCGGCATCTGGGTGATCTGGTATCTCGACAGCAGCATCGAGGAGGCCAAGTGGCTCTCCGTCGAGGAGAAGGCGATGCTGGCCCGCAATCTCGTCACCGAGGACAAGCACAAGACCGAGCACAGCGTGCTCGACGCCTTCAAGAGCGGCAAGGTCTATGTCCTGTGCGCCATCTACTTCACCCTGATGATCGGCCTCTACGGCATCGCCTTCTGGCTGCCGACCATCATCAAGGCGTTCGGGGTGCAAGGCTATCTGAGCGTCGGCCTGCTCTCGGCGATCCCATGGGGCTTCGCCACCGTCGGCATGCTGATCATCAGCCGCCACTCCGACCAGACCGGCGAGCGGCGCTGGCACTACGCCCTCAACGTGACGGCCGGCGCCATCGGCCTCGCCCTGAGCGGCGTGTTCGCTTCCAACCCGGTCGTCTCGATCGCCTTCCTGTCGATCGGCACGCTCGGCGTCGTCGGCTCGATGCCGCTGTTCTGGCCGATCCCATCGGCCTTCCTGGCCGGCACCGCGGCGGCGGCCGGCATCGGCATCGTCAACTCGGTCGGCAATCTCGGCGGCTATGTCGGTCCCAACGTGACCATTTGGGTGAAGGCGATCTCGGCCGACCCATCGGCCGCGATGTACTGCATCGCCATCATCCTGGTGATCGGCGCGGCGATCACGCTGCTCTTCATTCCCAAGGAGCTGCGGGTGAAGCGCGCCGCGCCGTCCGGCGGCTCCGGCCGTCCGCTCGGCACGCCGGCGGAGTGAGGCGGACGGCGCGACCTCTCGACTCGGCATTCGCGGGCTCGACCCGCGAATCCATCCTCGAAAAAGTGGTTTCTTTCGAAGAGATGGACCGCCGGATCAAGTCCGGCGGTGACGACCGAGACGGGGCGCCGCTCTTTACCCTTGGTATGAGGCCGACGCACCTCCATCGGCGCGTTGCTGCGATCACGGTGCTGCGGTTCCCCTCCCCCCGCGAAGCGGCGGGGAGGGGTCAGGGGTGGGGGGAAGCCCCGATGCACAGCGCGGCGTCGGCCACGGATGGGACGCGCTCATCGCGGTCCTGATCAGATCGCGCCGTCGGCGTGCAGCTTCGCCCGCTCGTCGGCCGTGTAGCCGAGCTCGTCCAAAATGGCGTCGGTGTCGGCGCCGAGCGCCGGCGGCGGCGTGCGCGGATCCGGATCGCCGCTCTCCAGCTTGAAGCCGGAACGCACCACCGGCACCTCGCGCTCGACCCCCGGCGCGCCGGGGAAGCGCGTCACCAGCTTGCGCTCCTTGATGTGCGGATGCTCCAGCACCTGCGGGATCGACAAAACCTCGCCGGCCGGGATGCCCTCGGCGTTGAGCAGCACCGACCACTCCTTGGCGGTTTTTCGCGCGAGGGCCTTCTCGATCTCGGCCTTCAACTCAAAGCGGCGCTTTTTGCGGTCCTCGCGGTCGGCATAGAGCGGGTCGGTGGCGAGCTCGGGCCGGCCGATCATCTGGCACAGCGCGACGAACTGCTCCTGCTTGTTGGCCGCGATGTTGAGCGGGCCGGAGCCGGTGGCGAAGGTGCCGGACGGGCTCGCCGTCATGTTCTCGTTGCCGATCGGCCGCGGCTGCACATGGGCGACCAGATAGTTCGACACCTGCCAGCCCATCGCGACCAGCGTCGATTCCAGCATCGAGACGTCGATGAACTCGCCCTCGCCGGTGCGGGCGCGGCGCACCAGCGCGGCCGCGATGGCGAAGGCCGCCGTGATGCCGCCCATGGTGTCGGCGACCGGATAGCCGACCCGCAGCGGCGCCGTGGTCTCGTCGCCCGTCACGCTCATCACGCCGGCGAGCCCCTGGACGATCTGGTCATAGGCCGGGTTGGCGTGCAGCGGGCCGGTCTGGCCGAAGCCCGAGATGGCACAGTAGACGAGGCTCGGCTTGAACTCCTTCAGGGTCGTCCAGCCCAGTCCGAGCCGGTCCATGACGCCGGGGCGGAAATTCTCCACCAGCACGTCGGCGCTCTCGACCAGCCGGCGGAACACCGCCTTGCCGGCATTGTCCTTGAGATTGACCGTGACCGAGCGCTTGCCGGCGTTCTGGGCCAGGAAGGAGACGCCCATCAGGGCCTTGTTGAGCTCGTGATCGGCGCCGAGCTGGCGGGCGAGGTCTCCCGTGCCGGGCACCTCCACCTTGATCACGTCGGCGCCGAGCAGCGCCATCTGGTAGCAGCAGAACGGTCCGGCCAGCACATTGGTGAGGTCGAGCACGCGGATCTTGTCGAGGAGTGGACTCAACGGTTCGTCCCGTTCGGTTGGTCAAGGCGCCGGGCAGGTCTCGAGGAGCGGGCCGCGCGTCTGGGCTGGCTGCGGGCCGGCGGGTCGGGCCGTCCCGAGGAAGCCTGTTCTGTACACGATTGCGGCGCCCCCGACGAGAGAGCGGGCGGCGGGGCAGGCATCCGGACAGACCCGGACCCGGCGCGTTCTGCGGTTGCCGCTGACGGGCCGCGCCAGCGGGGCGGGCGCGGCCGGAGCGCCTCCGCTGCCTCGTATGCCGGGCATGCGAGGCGCAATTTCTCGCCACGCGGCGCCGTTCGTTGACTCGCTCCGGCCGGGCGTCTACCCAGACGCGAGCATACTCAGGGGAGAAACGACATGCGTCGCATTCTGCCGCTCCTCGCGCTCGCGGTCCTGTGGCTGATGCCCGGCACCGCCCCCGCCCAGGACGTCGTCAAGATCGGGTTTCATGCCCCGTTGACCGGCTTCGCGGCCGCCGACGGCAAGTCGGCCCGCCAGGGTGCCGAGCTCGCCGTCGCCCAGGCCAACGCGGCCGGCGGCATCGCCGGCAAGAAGATCGAGCTCGTCGTCTACGACGACGAGGGCAAGCCGGAGAATACCATCCCGCTGGCCAACAAGCTGATCGGCCAGGACAAGGTCGCCGTGGTCGTGTCGGGCGGCTATTCGGGTCCGACCCGCGCCGCCGCCCCGGTGCTGCAGCGCGCCGGCATCCCCTATCTGTCGGCCTATGCGATCCACCCGGACATCACCAGGGCGGGCGACTTCATCTTCCGCACCGGCATGATGGGCGAGGTACAGGGCCGCGCCGGCGCCAAGCTGGTCGCCGACCTCCTCAAGAAAAAGAAGGTCGTGATCGTCGCCGTGAACAACGATTTCGGCCAGGCGCTGACGGCCGGCTTCAAGGAGGTGGCGCCCAAGTTCGGCATCGAGATCCTCAAGGAGCACACCTTCGCCATGCCGGACCGGCAGTTCGGTCCGCTGGTCGCCCAGGTGAAGGCGTCCGACCCCGAGGTGATCTACGCGCCCGGCTACTTCTTCAATGCCGGCCCGCTGGTCGCACAGCTCCGTGCCGCCGGCGTCGAGGCCACCATCATCGGCCAGGAGGGCTACGACAGCCAGCGCTTCATCGAGATCGCCGGCAAGGCCTCCGAGGGCGTGATCGTCACCACGTCGCTCGACCGCGATTCGACGTCGCCGGCCACCCGCGCCTTCATCGACGAGTACGAGAAGGCGTTCAAGGACCGGGTCGACATGGTCGCCGCCTCCGGCAACGCCGCCGCGACGGTCGCGATCGCCGCCCTGAAGAAAGCCGGCACCGATCCCAAGGCGATCCGTGACGCCATAAGGGCCGGCAGCTTCGACACGGCGATCGGCACGCTCTCTTTCAACAACCTCGGCGAGGTGAAGAAGGCCGTCCAGGTGCAGGTGGTGAAGGACGCCAACTTCCACCGCTTCGCCATCATCGACGACCTGCAGTTCCTGGCCCCGCCGGAGAAGTGAAGCTCGATCCGGCACGCTTCACGCGTCAGGCCGGTAAAACGCCGGCTCTCCCTCTCCCCGCGTGCGGGGAGAGGGTCGGGGTGAGGGGGCGTCTCGTGGATACGGAGGCGCCCCCTCACCCGGACCACATGCCTTCGGCATGCGGTCCGACCTCTCCCGGCCAGCGGGGAGAGGTGAAGAAGGCGCCGCCGTGATCTCCTAGCCCGCACGCGCTTGAAGGAACTGCCATGCTCCATGTCGAGCTCGTGCTGCAGGGGCTGATCAACGGCAGCATGTATGCCGTCATCGCGGTCGGCCTGACGTTGGTCTACGGGCTCTTGCGCATCCTGCACGTCGCCCATGCCGGCCTGTTCACGCTCGGCGCCTACATCACGGTGCTGATCACCAACGCCACCGGCAGCCTGCCGCTCGCGGTGCTCGCCGCGACGCTCGTCGTCGGCGTCGCCGGCATGCTGGTCTACCGGCTGCTCTACGAGCCGCTGCTCGACCGCCCGCCCTATGTGGCGCTGATCGCCTCCATCGGCCTGTTCATCTGCATGGAGGAGAGCTACCGCATCGTCTTCGGGCCCTACGGCAACTCGTTCGACACCATGCAGCTCACGCAGCGCATCACCATCGGGCCGATCGGCATGGCGGCGGCGGACGCGGCCATGCTGGTCGGCGCCGTGGTGCTGCTGACCGGGCTCGGCCTGCTGATGAAGCGCACCCGCTTCGGCATCGCCTGGCGGGCGACCGTGACGGACCCGGCGATGGCGCGCTCCTTCGGCATCGACACCATCAAGGTGCGTTACGTGAACTTCTTCATCGCCTCGGCGCTCGCCGCCGCGGCCGGCGCGCTGGTCGCCGTGCTCAACAACCTGGTCGAGCCGACCATGGGCAGCGTGCCGAGCTACAAGTCGCTCGCCATCATCGTGCTGGGCGGACTCGGCAATGTCGGCGGCACGCTCGCCGCGGCGCTGCTGCTCGGCGTCATCGAGGCCTACGGCACCATCTATGCCGGAGCGTTCCTCGACCGCGACGCCATCGCCTTCGTGTTCCTGATCGCGGTTCTCATGGTGAGACCGCAAGGCCTGTTCGCGGCGAGATGACCCGGTGATCGGCGCTTACGAGATCACGCTCGTCGCGGTCGTCAGCATCAACCTGATGCTGGCGCTCGGCCTCAACCTGATCACCGGCTTCTGCGGCCAGGTCAGCCTCGGCCATGCCGCCTTCTTCGGCACCGGCGCCTATGCGGCCGCGTTGGTCGCCGGCGGCCTGCCGCTGCCCGCCGTGCTGCTGGTCGCCGGCCTTTTCGCCTGCGCGCTCGGCCTTCTGGTCGGCGTCGCTTCGCTGCGGGTGCGCGAGGACTTTCTGGCCATCACCACCATGGGGGTCGGCTTCGTCTTCGTCGGCGTCGTGCGCAAGCAGGGCTTTCTCGGCGCCGAGATGGGGCTGACCGACATTCCCGACCACGGGCTCGGCGATCTCGGTTTCGTCGGACTGTGCCTGGCGCTGGTCGCCCTGATGGCGCTGCTCACCTGGCACATCAAGCGGAGCTGGATGGGATTTGGCTTCGCCGCTGTCGCCGACGACGAGCGCACCGCCCGCACCCTCGGCATCAACGCCGCCGCCTACAAGCTCGCCGCCTTCGTCATCGGCACCTTCCTGGCCGGCGTCGCCGGCGCCGTCTACGCCTACTTCACCCGCTTCATCATCCCGGGCGCCTTCGGCTTCACGGTGTCGATCAGCATCCTCACCATGGTGATCGTCGGCGGCGTCGGCTCGATCTGGGGCGTCGTCGTCGCTGCCGTGCTGCTCACCCTGCTGCCCGAGTTCAGCCGCGTCATCAACGACTACAAGCTCCTGCTCTATGGCGCCCTGATCGTGCTGACCATGCGGTTCGCGCCCGGCGGGCTCGCCGGCGTGGTGGCGGCCGTCAAGGCGCGCGTGCGGCCGGGAGGCGGGCCATGAGCGCACTGCTCGCCGTCGAGGACGTGCTGGTCCGTTTCGGCGGCGTCACGGCGCTGGCCGGCGTCAGCTTTTCTCTGGGCAAGGGCGAGTTGCTCGGCCTCATCGGCCCCAACGGCGCCGGCAAGACGACCCTGCTGCATACCGTGATCGGCGTGGTGACGCCGACAAAGGGGCGCGTCCTGGTCGGCGGCCGCGACGTCACCCGCCTGTCGACCGATGCCCGCGCCCGGCTCGGGCTTGCGCTGACCCACCAGATCGTCCGGCCGTTCCGCGGCATGAGCGTGCTCGACAATGTCACGCTGGCGGCCGGCTTCGCCAAGACGACGCATCTCCTTCGCGCGCTCACCTCGGTGTCGCGGACGGCCGAGCGGGCGCGCGCCCGCGAGCTCTTGGCGCTGGTCGGCATCGCCGACTATGCCGACGCCGCGCCCGCCGTGCTGCCGCTCGGCGCGCTCAAGCGGCTCGAGGTGGCCCGCGCGCTCGCCATCTCGCCCGAGGTGCTGCTGCTCGACGAGCCGCTCGCCGGCCTCAACTCGGTCGAGGCGACGCGGCTCGCCGCGACGCTCGCCGACCTCAACGCGTCCGGCATCACCATGATCCTGATCGAGCACAATCTCGCCAAGGTGGCGGAGATCTGCCCGCGCCTCGTCGTGCTCGACAACGGCCGCAAGATAGCCGACGGCTCGACTGCCGCCGTGCTGGCCGATGCCGCCGTCATCGCCGCCTATATGGGCAAGGACGCCTCGGGTCGAGACCCCTCGCACGCGGAGGCGTCGCATGCTGCGGGTTGACGGCCTCACCTGCGGCTACGGCCGCTTCGTCGCGGTGCGCGACCTCTCCTTCGCGGCCCAGCAGGGCGAGGCGCTGGCGATCCTCGGCGCCAACGGCGCCGGCAAGTCGTCGACCCTGATGGCGATCGCCGGGCATGTGGCGGTGGGCGGTGGCACCATCACGTTCGACGGGGAGGACATCACGGCGCTCTCCCCGATGGGGCGCTGCGCCAGGGGGATCGCACTGGCGCCCGAGGGGCGGCGGCTGTTCCGCGATCTCACGGTCCGCGAAAACCTGATCGTCGGCGGCTATGTGCGCGACGCGCGGCGCACCGACGAGGCGATGGCCCGCGTGCTCGACCTCTTCCCGCGCCTGAAGGAGCGGCTCGACAACCAGGCCGGCTCGCTCTCCGGCGGCGAGCAGCAGATGGCCGCCATCGGCCGCGCCATGATGGCGGCGCCGCGGCTCCTGCTCATCGACGAGGTGTCGCTCGGCCTGATGCCGAAGAACGTCGACATCTGCTACGAGGCGCTCGATGCGTTGCGCCGCGGCGGTCTCACCATCGTGCTGGTCGAGCAGAGTCTCGAACGCGTGCTCGCCATGGCGGACCGGGTGGTGGTGCTGGAATCGGGCCGCCTCGCCTGGACCGGCACGGCGGCGCAAGCGCGCGGCAATCCCGAGGTGCTCGGCGCCTATATGGGCGGCGTGCGAGCGTAGGGACGAGCCGCACCGGACGATCATTTCGCCGTCAGTCCGGGGCGCGCCGAAGGCGCGAACCCGGAATCCAGCGGCCAACTTGGTATTCTTGGCTGGATTCTGGGTCCGGCGCTCTGCGCCGTCCCGGATTGACTACTGAATACGTCACCCGGCCCCGGATCGGTCCCTCAGCCGCGGACGGCTTTCTCCAGCGTCGCCGTGACCCATTTGTTGAGGCTGACGCCGGCGCGGCGCGCCGCGCCCGACACGGCCTTGTGCAGCGACGGATCGGTGCGCACCACGAACTGGCCCGAGAACGGCTTCTCGGGCTCCTCGCCGCGCTCCTTGCAGAAGGCGATGTAGTCCTCGACCGATTCGGCGAAGGCCTGTTTCAGCTCGGCGACCGACCGGCCCTGGAACGTGATCACGTCGCGCAGGTTGACGACCTCGCCATGAAAGATCCCGGCGTTCTCGTCGTACTCGACGATCGCCTCGTAGCCCTTGTGGTTCATCGTGCTCATGGCTCGATCCCGGCCTCGGTCAGGAAACGGCGAACCGATTTCACCGCGCCCTTGTCGGTTTCCTTCTGCGGGTGCGGGCGATGGAAGACAGCGCGCACGCCGCGGAGCGCGACCCGCACCCGGGAGCCGCTGCCCTCGCTGACCTCGGCGCCGCAGGCCCGGAACAGAGTCTCGATATCGGTCCAGACGATGCCGGCGTGCACGGGCGTCGCGAAGATCGCCTCGAGAGTGGCGCGATGCTTCCTGCTCAGGTCCATATAGTATCACTTATTGATACTAATTCAAGGTCGCCTACTTCTTCGTCAGCATCGCCTCGAGCCGGGCGTCGCCGTGCTGGCCGGCGCGGGCCAGCAGGTCCTGCGCCTTGCCGAGCAGGTCGGCGCATTGCGCCTTCATGCGGTCCACATAGGCCGGATCCTTGATGTCCTTGAGATTGATGAGGACGTTCCACAGGCCACCGCGCACGCCCGCGAACGCGATGGTGAACCCCACCATGGTGTCGGTGATCGAGGCGGGATTGCCGTGGTGCATGGCGACCTCGGCCGCTTCCATCGCCTCGAAGCAGGCCTTGGCGGTGGACCAGGGCACGTCGGCGGCGACCATCAGCCCATGCTGCATCGCCGCCTCGCGGGCGGCCTTCTCGTCCGGCGTGCCGGCGGGCAGCCGGCGGGCTTCCATGTAGGCCGTGAAGGCGGCCGTGTCCTCGTCGACCGCCAGCACCAGCGCGTCCTTCACCCGCTGGGCCTTTTCGGCGGCCTCTCCGAGGGCGAATTCGGCGTCGGGGCTCTTGGCCTTGCCCTGGGTGAGATTGGCCACCATGGAGGCGAGTGCGGCGCCGAGCGCGCCGGCCAGCGCCGCGATCGAGCCGCCGCCCGGCGCCGGCGTGTCGCGCGACACCTCGTCGACGAAGGCGGTTCCGGTCATGCTCATCAGTCCGCCCGGATAGGATTTCGGCAGGCCCAGCACCTTCTTGTCGATCTCGAATGACGCCACGTCGGCGAGGCCCATGGAGAAAACCGCGTTCTCCAGCACGTCGGCGACCGGAACGAACGGGCTCTTGCCCTGCTGTTTCAGATAGCGCCGGCCGGCCTGATGGAGCGCCTGGAACGGCACCACGCCGACGATCTCGCTGCCGGTGACGACGAGGCCGCGGGCGGCCGCCATGGTTCGCGCCGCCTCCAGCACGTCGACCGGGCTCGTCACCTTGTAGTTGGTGAGATTGATCGAGAGCTGCGCCCGCTTGTAGGTCTCGACGTACCAGCCGATCGCCTTGCACTGCTTGAACAGCCCGGCTCGATAGACCTTCTGGCCGACCACGCCCTTCGCCGCGTCGACTCCGTTGAGCGCCAGCAGGTGGCGAAGGTCGTAGCCGTGGACCTCGCGGCAATGCGCCTCCGTCTCGGCGAAGGTCGCCCCGTCGAAATCGCAGTTGCCGCAGGGAAACCTGCCGTCCTGATAGAAGATCAGCTCGCCGGAATTGTAGAAGGCGGTCGCCTGGCCGCGGCGCGCCACCCGGCCGGTCTCGCGCAGTTCCAGCGCCATGTCGGCGGCGTGGCTCTTGTCACGGCTGTTGAGGGTGATGTTGTAGGCGATGAGGAACTCGCGCGCCCCGGTGATCAGGGCGCCGGCCTTGGGATGGAAGACCGCTGGGCCGAAATCGGGGGCCCATTGCGGATCCTTCAGCTTCTCCTCCAGTCCCTCGTACTCGCCTTTGCGGACCACCGCGAGATTGCACCGCTCGGGGCGGCTCGCGGCATGCTCGTAGAGGTAGGTGGGGATTGCCAGCTCCCGCCCCACCCGCTCGCCCAGCTTGCGGGCGAGCGCCGCGCAATCGTCGAGCGTCACGCCTTCGACCGGCACGAAGGGACACACGTCGGTCGCCCCCATGCGCGGATGGGCGCCCTGGTGGGTGGTCATGTCGAGCACGTCCGCGGCGGTCTGCACGGCCTGGAACGCGGCCTCCAGCACGGCGTCCGGGTGCCCTACGAAGGTGACGACGGTCCGGTTGGTGTCGGCGCCGGGATCCACGTCCAGCAGGCGGACCCCCGACACGCGTTCGATGGCATCGGTGATCCGGCGGATTTTCGCCATGTCCCGGCCTTCGGAGAAATTGGGGACGCATTCGACCACTTGCTGAGCCATGGAGAATCCTCGTGCTGATCGCCGCGCGGAGCGGCGCCTCGCCTGCCGCGCGCGCTGGACCATAGCGGAGGGCGCGGCGATTTTGTATGGGACAGGGCGCAGGCGAGCCTTGCCAGGCGAGCCTTGCCAGGCGAGACCGACGACGAGGCGATCATGCGGTTCGACAGGGTTTGGCGTGACGCGCGGCTGGCGACGCTCGCTCCCGACCGGCCGGGGCTCGGCCTGGTCGAGCGCGGCGCGGTGGCTGCCAGGGATGGCCGGATCGTCTATGCCGGCCCGGAGGCCGAGCTGCCGCCCGGCGACGCGGCCGAGACGGTGCGGCTCGACGGGCGGCTGGTGACGCCCGGGCTGATCGACTGCCACACCCATCTGGTCTACGGCGGGTCGCGGGCGCGGGAATTCGAGCTGCGGCTCGCCGGGGCGAGCTACGAGGAGATTTCTCGCGCGGGCGGTGGCATCGTCTCCACCGTGAAAGCGACGCGCGCCGCGAACGAGGATGAGCTGGTGTCGAGCGCCCGGGCGCGGCTCGACCGGCTCTTGGCCGAAGGCGTCACCACGGTGGAGATCAAGTCGGGCTACGGGCTCGATGCCGAGACCGAGACCCGGATGCTGCGCGCCGCGCGAAAACTCGGCGGCGAGGCGGCGGTGCGGGTCGTCACCACCTATCTGGGTGCGCACGCGACGCCGCCCGAGACGCCCGACAAGGAGTCTTATATCGCCGCCGTGTGCGATCTGATCCCGATGCTGGCGCGCGAAAAGCTCGCCGATGCGGTCGACGCCTTCTGCGAGGGGATCGCCTTCTCGCCGGAACAGACGGCACGCGTGTTCGCTGCTGCCAAGGCCGCGGGGCTGCCCGTAAAACTGCACGCCGACCAGCTCTCGAATCTGCATGGAGCAAAACTCGCGGCCGAGCACGGCGCGCTGTCGGCCGATCATCTCGAATACACCGACGAGGAGGGCGCGGCCGCGATGGCGAAGGCCGGCACCGTGGCGGTGCTGCTGCCCGGCGCCTTCTATGTGCTGCGCGAAACCCACAAGCCGCCGGTCGAGGCGTTCCGCCGGCATGGCACCAGAATCGCGCTGGCGACCGACTGCAATCCCGGCACCTCGCCGCTCACCTCGCTGCTCTTGACCATGAACATGGGCGCGACGCTGTTCCGCCTCACCGTCGACGAGGCGATCGCCGGCGTCACCCGCGAGGCCGCGCATGCGCTCGGCCTCGCCTCCGAGATCGGCACGCTCACACCCGGCAAGGACTGCGACCTCGCCATCTGGGACGTCGACACGCCCGCCGAGCTCGTCTACCGCATCGGCTTCAACCCGCTCTATGCCAGAGTGTTCAGGGGCGCGTGATGCCGAACATTCATTCGGTCATTCCGGGACGGCGCGACAGCGCCGGACCCGGAATCCAGCCAGACTCTCTGAGTGCGTTTCTGGATTCAGGGTTCGCGGCTTCGCCGCGCCCCGGAATGACCAACCAGAGGACCACACCATGACCCGCATCGACAACGCCCGAACTATCCGCGCGCCACACGGCAACGTGCTCTCGGCCAAGAGCTGGCTGACCGAGGCGCCGCTGCGCATGCTGATGAACAATCTCGATCCCGATGTCGCCGAGAAGCCGAACGAGCTCGTCGTCTATGGTGGCATCGGCCGGGCCGCGCGCAACTGGGAGAGCTTTGACCGCATCGTCGCAGCGCTGCGGGCGCTGGAGAGCGACCAGACACTGTTGGTGCAATCGGGAAAGCCGGTCGCCGTGCTGACGACCCATGCCGATGCGCCGCGCGTCTTGATCGCCAACTCCAATCTGGTGCCGCACTGGGCGACCTGGGACCACTTCAACGCGCTCGATCGCAAGGGCCTGATGATGTACGGCCAGATGACGGCCGGCTCGTGGATCTATATCGGCTCGCAGGGCATCGTGCAGGGCACCTACGAGACGTTTGCCGAGCTCGGTCGCCGGCACTATGGCGGCGACCTCGCGGGCAGATGGATCCTCACCGCCGGCCTCGGCGGCATGGGCGGCGCGCAGCCGCTCGCCGCCGTGATGGCGGGCGCCTCCTGCCTGGTCGTCGAATGTCAGCCGAGCCGCATCGAGATGCGGCTCAAGACCGGCTATCTCGACGTCAAAGCCGACACGCTCGACGAGGCCTTGGAGATCATCCGCCGCGCTTGCGCGGCCAAGACGCCGGTGTCGATCGGCCTTTTGGGCAACGCCGCCGATGTGTTCCCCGAGCTTTTCCGGCGCGGCGTCAGGCCGGACGCCGTGACGGACCAGACCTCGGCGCACGATCCGGTCAACGGCTATCTGCCCAAGGGCTGGACGCTGGCCGAGTGGGAGGCCAAGCGCGAGAGTGATCCGAAAGCCGTCGAGCACGCGGCCAAGCGTTCGATGGTCGAGCACGTCCAGGCGATGCTCGACTTCCATCGCGCCGGCGTGCCGACCGTCGACTACGGCAACAACATCCGCCAGATGGCGCAGGACGAAGGCCTCGTTGACGCCTTCGCGTTCCCGGGCTTCGTGCCGGCCTATATTAGGCCGATGTTCTGCCGCGGCATCGGCCCGTTCCGCTGGGCCGCGCTGTCCGGCGATCCCGCCGACATTTTTCGCGCCGACGCGGCGGTCAAGGAACTGCTCCCGAACGACCGCCATCTGCACAACTGGATCGACATGGCCCAGAAGCGGATAAAATTCCAGGGCCTGCCGTCGCGCATCTGCTGGCTCGGGCTCGGCGACCGTCATCGCGTCGGCCTCGCCTTCAACGAGCTGGTGGCGAAGGGCGAGATCAGCGCCCCGATCGTCATCGGTCGTGATCATCTCGATTCAGGCAGCGTCGCAAGCCCCAACCGCGAGACCGAGGCGATGCTGGACGGCTCGGACGCCGTGTCCGACTGGCCGCTGCTCAATGCGCTGGTCAACTGCGCGAGCGGCGCCACCTGGGTGTCGATCCATCACGGCGGTGGCGTCGGCATCGGCTACTCGCAGCATGCCGGCATGGTGATCGTCGCCGACGGCACGCCGGAGGCGGCGCGACGGCTCGCGCGCGTGCTGTGGAACGACCCGGCGACCGGCGTCATCCGCCACGCCGATGCCGGCTACGAGACCGCGCAGGCCTGCGCCCGCGAAAAGGGCCTGATCATGCCGAGCCTGGAGTGAGGCTTGCGCCATAGCCTCATCGACGGGCAACACGCCAGCGATCGTCATCGTCCGCGCAGGCGGACGATCCAGCAGTCGCCGTCGCCGGAGATTGGACCGATGCGTCACGGCGTACTGGATGCCCCGCCTTCGCGGGGCACGACGGCGGGGAGGGGGGTGCCATGCAGCAGTCCCATCTGCGCCGTCCATGTACGGCCGCCCCCTCACTTCGCCTCCAGCCGCTCCTTGGCCGGGGCGTAGCCCTGGGCGGCGGCCTTGCGGTAGAGGGCGAGGGCCTGCTCCTCGTCCTTCTCGATGCCCTCGCCGTCCTCCAGCGCGACGGCCAACGTGTATTGGGCCGGCGCATAGCCCTGATCGGCGGCGCGGCGGAACCACGTCAGCGCCGCAGCGGTGTCCTCGTCGACGCCACGGCCGCTCGCATGCATGTTACCGAGCCTCGTCTGGGCGACCGGGTCGCCCTGCTCGGCCGCCTTGCGGAACCAGCGTGCCGCCTCGCCGTCGTCCTGGGCAACGCCGTCGCCGGCCTCGTACAAGCGGCCGAGGCTCGTCTGCGCCGGCGCATGCCCGCGCTCCGCCGCCTCGCCGTACCAGCGCGCCGCGATGTCCGGCTCCTTGCTGGCCTCGTAAGCGCGCCCGAGCTGAAAACGGAAGCGCGCCACCTCGGGAAACAGCGTCTTGGCCTTGAAGCAGGCGGCGATCGCCTTCTTGGGGACGATCCGGTCGATCGGCACGCCGGGCGCCTTGCGCTGCGGGTCGTCGGCACTCGCCGCGAGACTGTCGCAGTCCATCGGCGGGGCATCCTGCGCGATCGCGGCCGTCGCGACTGCGATACAGCAGCACAGCAGGGCGAATACTCGCGTCGGGACGACGACTCTGGTCGGCATGAGGGGTCTCGCGGCGCGGCTCCACGGTCGGTCGATGAACCGTGACGTTGCCGAGATCGCCTCTCCGCCGTCGTTGATCTGTCTCAACGGAACCGAGCTGCCGACCGTGCGCCGCGCCAAGCCGCGGCGAGGCCGACGGTCAGGACGCCGGATCCTCGAAGGTCAGCCCGAGCAGCGGGGCGTGCTGCTGCGCCCCGTAGACGTCGGCGTCGCCGATCGCGCCCGAGGCGAGCGGCCGCTTGAGCGTGATCTTGAGGGCATTGGCGGGGTCGAAGGCGACGATGGAGATAACATCCTCTTCGGTCACGCCGTAAAGGGCAGCGATCCGGGCTGCGCTGATCGCGCCGCTCTGGCGGACGCGCTGGTACCACGCGGCGTCGCGGAACATGATGTCGAGCGTCAGCTCGAACGGGCCGGCGTTCTTCGAACGGATCACGCCGGCGATGTCGACGAGGCGGACCGTGCTCATGGCTTGACCTCCGCGACGGCGGCCCCGCGGCCGACCTCCTCGATCCGGATCGGAAACGGTGCACATGGGTCGTCGATCCCGGTCAGCAGGTGATAGACGCTGAAGCGGAACACCTCGCCGGCCTGGAAGTCGGAGGGCGAGTACGGGAAGGCGAGATTGCCGGCGGTGGAGACGCGGCCAGGATAGCCCCAGTGCAGCAAGCTCGCACGGGCGAAGCTGACCACGGTGTCGGCGATCTCCTGGCTGGCGGCGACGGCCTCGATCACCAACCCGAGCTCGTGCGGCGTCGCGGTGTCGCGCAGCGGCTCGCTGCGCCCCATCACGCCGTCGCGCCCGTAGAGCCGGAACAGCAGCCGGTATGCGCCGGGATCGAGCGTGCGGGCGAAATTCTCGGCCACACGCCCGCGCACCGCGTCGAGGATCGAGTCGACCTGCGCGATGAAGGACGGGTCCCGCACGCCGGCGATCGACACGGTGCGGAAGCCCGCCAGCGCCGCGCCCTCGATCTTGAGCGTGTAGGGCTTGCGCACCATACGGCTGCCGGTGACCCGCACGGTGCGGTCGTCCTCTTGCGTGAACGCCGCCGCCGTCAGGTCGAGCACGCCGCCCGGGCCCGGCAGGCGATATGGATCGCTCTTTTCGTAGAGCGTGTGGGCCGCGACGGAGACCACCGTGCAACGCCGCTCGGGCGCGAGGGGCTCGACCAGGAAGTGATCGGGCCGCAGCGTGCCGAGCATGCAGTCGCCGCCTGATCCCGGCACGGCCGCGATCGCGGCGCATTCGAGGATCTTTCCGAGATGCACGGCAAGCCCGGGATCGAAGCCGTGCATCAGCGGCACGGCTGCGAACACGGCGGGATCGTAGGCCCGGCCGGCGACGATCACGTCGGCGCCGGCCCGCAGCGCGGCGATCAGCGGCTCGACGCCCATCTGGGCGACCAGATGGGTGGAGGCGCGGATGTCGTCCTCGCTCGCCTCCGGTCCGGGCGGCAGCGGCGCCAGTCGGCCCGCCCGGTGCGCCGCCAGCAGCGCGTCCGGGTCGATGTCGGCCGGGATCACGGCGAGCCGGAACGAGAGGCCCTCCTCGTCGGCGATCTCGCGCACGATCGACAGCGTCCAGTCGAGATGCGGCTGCGCCCCGCAGCCGCCCGCCGTGCCGACGATCACGGGAATGCTCCGCCCGCGACCTGCGATCAGCATCAGGCGGAGGTCGCGCTTCACGGCGGCGCGGTCCGTGAACGGCACACCGGCGCCGAGATAGTACGGCCCCGGGTCGGACGAGCCGGCGTCGACCGCGATGACGTGCGGATTGCGCGCGAGCCCCGCCGCGAAGGACGACTCCGGGAAGCCGTAGCCGAGGATCGCGGTCGGCGAGAGGATTCTCAGCTCGTCCGGCGGGGAGGTGATCATTGTTCGTGCTCTCACAAGGCTTGTTATTGGATCGTCCGGTCGGGAGACGGTCGGCCGCCGTCACTCCACCTTGGCGCCGGCGGTCTTCACCACCTCGGCCCAGGCGGCGAGGTCGGTGTCGAGCAGGGCGGCGAGCTCCTCCGGCGTGCCGGTGACGATGGTGGCGCCCTGCGCCTTCAGCTTCTCCTGGACGCCGGGGTCCTTCATGGCCTGCACGGCCGCCGTATGCAGCTTGTCGCGGACCGTCTTCGGGAGCCCCCTCGGCGCGAACAGCGCGACCCAGAGGTCCGCCGCGAAGCCCGGGAGCGTCTCGGCGATGGCCGGGATGTCGGGCGCCGCCGGCGTCCGCTGCGCCGAGCTCATCGCCAGCGCCTTGAGCGACTTGCCCTGCAGATGCGACATCACCGAAGGCATGCTGGCGAAGCCGAGCATCACATGGCCGGCCACCATGTCGTTGATGGCCGGGGCGACGCCGCGGTATGGCACGTGGGTCAGCGGAATGCCGGCGCGGCTCTTGAGCATCTCGCCGAGCAGGTGGTTGAGGGTGCCGTTGCCGGCGGAGGCGTATTGCAGCGGCTGAGTCGCGGCCTGCTGCTTGGCGAGCGTGATCAGCTCGGCGACCGTGTTGGCCGGCAGCGAGGGATGGGCCACCAGCACGTTCGGCACGGTGGCGAGCAGCGTGATCGGCTCGAAGTCCTTGACCGGATCGAAGCCGAGCTTGGCGAACAGGGACGGGTTGATGGCCTGGGTCGACGAGATGGTGACCAGCAGCGTGTAGCCGTCCGGCGCGGCGCGGGCCGCCGAGGCGGTGCCGATGTTGCCGCCGGCGCCCGGCCGGTTCTCCACCACGAAGCGGGCCTGGCCGAGGATCTCGCCCATCTTGTCGGCGAGAACGCGCGCGACGATGTCGTTGGTGCCGGCCGGGGCCTGCGGCACGACCACGGTGACGGGACGGGCGGGGTAGACCTCCTGCGCCGGTGCCGGGGTGCCCGGCACGGCGGCGGCGAGCGTCACGCCGAGAAGCGCGGCGCCGGCCAGGGCCGCACGGCGTGTCGGTACGAAAACGTCGGTCATGAAAAATCCTCCCTGGTTGCGAGTCGGCGATCTCCGCCACCGGATGAAACCGAGGGTAGGCGGCCGGCACGGCGGGCGGGAAATACCGTCTCGCTCTGCGGGCCATAAGGCCGGTTTATGGCTCGCGCAGCCGGACGCCCCGCCAGGCGCCCGCCTCGACCCGTTCGCGGGTGAGGGCGACCAGGATGTCGTGCACGGCTTCCGCCGCGGCCGTGCGGGCCGCCGAGGCCAGTCGGCACAGGCTCACGGGACGCGCCACCGCCGGCTCGACCAGGCGGCGATGCGCGAGCGTCACGCCGGCCGGCAGCGCGGCGAGCGCCGACCACGGCAGCACCGTGCAGGCGAGCCCGTCGAGCGCGGCGGAGAGCAGCAGCGGCAGCGAGTCGATGTCGGCGATCACGGTCGGCGGTTCGGCGTCGGCCTGGGCGAAGGCGCGATCGACCAGGAGCCGCAGGCCCTGGCCGCCGCTCGGCAGCACCAGCGGCACGCCGGAGAGCGCGGCGACCCGCAGGGTCGCCTGCGTCGCCTCGCCTGCGTCGCCGGCCTCGCCGGGGACGTCGTCGCCGGGCACCGCGCCCATCACGAACAGATCCTCGTCGAGCAGCGGCTCCACTGCGACGTTCGGCGTCTCCACGTCCCGGTACAGCACCGCGAGGTCGAGCCGGCCGTTGGCCAGAAGCTCGGCCAGGTAGCCGCTCATCGATTCGAACACCTGCAGCCGGATGCCCGGATGCTGGTCGCGCATGCGGCGCAGCAGGGGCGCGGCCAGCATGGCCGCGACCGTGGTCGGCAGCCCGACCGCGACCGTGCCGGTGGCGCCGCCCTGCGCCCCGTGGAGCACCTCGGCGCGCGCCTCCTCGAGCTGGCGCAGCACGAGCCGGGCATGGCGGTAGAGCGCCTTGCCGGCCTCGGTCGGACGCACGCCCTGCGGGCTGCGCAGCAGCAGCGCGGTCTTCAGCTCGGCCTCGAGCCTCGTCATCCGCTGGCTCAGCGCCGGTTGCGCCACATGCAGATGCGCCGCCGCGCGGGTCAGGCTGCCGAGGTCGACGATGATGACGAAGGCGCGGAGCTGGCGAATGTCCATGATGGCCGGTCGGTTCGAGGACGCCGCGAGCCTAGAGCGTTTTCGAGCGAAGTGGGAACCGGCGAATCAAGTCGGCGGATTGCCGCGCGGTTTCGGCCCGAGCGGGCTGCGGCCCACCAGCAGCACCGCGAGATTGAAGCCGACCGCGACGGCGAGTGCGAGGGAGAGGCCGAGCCAGACGCCGGCGAGCGGCACGGTGAGATGGATGGTCAGGCAGGCGGCCGTGAAGCCGACCAGGCCGATCAGCGCATTGGCGATGATGGCGGCCGTCGCCGGGCCGCCGAGCCGCGGCTGCAGGATGATGACGAAGCTCAGCAGCACGATCGGAAAGGCCGAGAGCAGGCCGGTGACGCCGGTGCCGAGCCGCTCGCTCATGGTGACGACGAAGCCGACCAGGCTCGCCACCATCAGGGCACGGGCCGGCACGTCGTACCAGCGCCGCCGCGTCAGCGGGATCCTGGCATGCCGATAGGGCGCCGCCAGCACGACGCAGCCGATCAGCACGGCGAAGATCACGATCACGGCCGGCCATGTGGTCCATGTCACCGCCTGCACGGCGAAGCCGGCGACCACCCAGACGGCGAGCGCCCCGGCGGCGCTCGCGACAATCCCGTGCCGCTGCGCCAGCCACACATAGGTGAGCGCGAACAGGCCGTTCCCGGCATTGGCCGTGACGCTCGCCAGCGCACTCGCGGCGATGAAGTCGGCGCCGTGGTCGAGGGCCAGGAACACATAGGCCGGCCCGGCCGAGGTCGGCAGCGTCGCGATCATGGCGCCGAGCAGCGCCCCGGCCCGCTCGGCCACCACGGTGGCGATCACCACGATCAGCGCCGTGACCGCCATCTTGCTCGCGAGCGGCAGCAGCACCTGGAGGTCGGGGGACATGGCACGTGAACCGGGGGCGGGGTGGGCGCGGCCTGCGCCCGGCTACGGCGGGCGGCGGCCTCAGGCGCGATCGAGACGGACGGCGACGCGCGGCCCGTTGCGGATGGTCTGGTAGACCACGCAATAGCGCTCGGTCAACTTGAGGAGCTGGTCGAGCTGCTCCTGCGGCGCGTCGGTATCGACCGTGAAGGCGAGGCGGATCTCGGCGAAGCCGACCGGCGCGTCCTTGGCGACCCCGAGCGTGCCGCGGAAATCGAGATCGCCCTCGGCCGCCACGGTGCCGCTCTTCAGCGGAATGGCGAGCGCGGTCGCCACCGCCTTCAGGGTCACACCCGCGCAGGCGACCAGCGCCTCGAGCAGCATGTCGCCGGAGCACAGCTCGAGGCCGGTGCCGCCGGTCGCCGGATGCAGGCCCGCGACCGCCAGCGCCCGCCCGGTCTCGACCTTGCAGGCGACATTGCTGTCGTCGAGTGTCCCCCTGGCCTTCAGGGTGATCATGGCGGCGGCGGGGTCGGCCTTGTAGCGGTCCTTGATCGGGGCCTGCAGGGCCCGCAGCTCGGTCGCATCCATCGGGTCGGGTCTCTTCTGTCGGGGGCACGAAAGGGCTCGCACGTTACAGACCGCGGCCGCGTGCGCAAGGGGTGCAGGTGCCGGTCTCTAAATCATTGCGAATGCGTGCAGTTTGACTGAGCCCTCACATTCCGTCACTTTAGATGAAACCGTTTCGGATTTCTCCGAGCCATCACGAAGCGCCGTTTTCCGACGCCGTCCGTCCGCCACGTTTCGATGCTGTGTTCAGGGTTTCCGGAATGACAGCGCAAGGCGCGGACGCCGAACCCTCCGACACCGAACCCGAACGAGTCGACATCATCACAAGGACCTTCCAATTCCTCGCCGGCGGGGGCGAGATGGGCGCGCTCATGCGGGCCCACGACTGGACCCGCTCGCCACTCGGGCCGCCGGAGCGTTGGCCCGACGCCCTCAAGATGGCGGTGAGCATTTGCTTGAACTCGCGCTTCCCCATGCTGATCTGGTGGGGGCCCGATTTCGTGATGCTCTATAACGACGCCTACCGGCCGATCCTCGGCATGACCAAGCATCCGGCCAGCCTCGGCCGCCCGGGGCGCGTCATCTGGCCGGAGACCTGGAGCATCACCGGGCCGCAGCTCGACAGCATCTGGCAGGGCGAGGCGACCTGGTCGCACGACGTGCTGCTGCCGCTCGACCGCAACAATTATCTGGAAGAAGCCTACTTCACGTACTCCTACAGCCCGATCAAGCACGCCGACGGGCGGATCGGCGGCGTCTTCACGGCCGTCACCGAGACCACCGAGCGCGTTTTGGGCGAACGCCGCCTGCGCATCTTGCGCGAGCTCGCCTCCCAGACGGCCGAGGCCCGCACGGTCGAGCATGCCAGCCGCCGCATCATGGACGTGCTCGGCGCCAACAATCCCGACATCCCGGTCGCGCTCCTGTATCTGGTCGACGAGGAGCGCTCGGTGCTGCAGGTCGCCGGCGCCTGTGGGGTACCGGCCGAGAAGTATCCGGCCGAGGTCGGCTTCGACGACGACGATCCCTGGTGCGTCGCCCGGGCGATCCGCGCGGCCGAGCCGGTGCTGCTCGACTATCTGCCGTTCCGCTTCGGCTCGCTCACCGGCACGGTGTGGCCCGAGCCGGTGAAGCGCGCCCTCGTGCTGCCGGTGCCGCGGCTCGGCGTCGCCGGCGCCGTGTGCGGCGCCGTGGTCGTCGGCATCAATCCGCGCCGTGCCCTCGACGATGACTATCGCGGCTTTCTCGAGCTCGTCGCCGGCCATGTCGCCACCGCGATGTCCAATGCCCGGGCCACCGAGGAGGAACGCCGCCGCACCGACGAGCTCGTCCGGTTGGAGGCGCGCTTCCGCGACCTCGCCGATTCGGCGCCCGTGATGATCTGGCTGTCGGACCCGGGCGGGCTGTGCACCTGGTTCAACCGTCCCTGGCTCGTCTTTACGGGCCGCGGCCTGGAGGACGAGCTGGGCGAGGGCTGGCTCGCCGGCGTCCATCCCGACGACCGCTCCCGCTGTGCCGCCGTCTACCGCTCCGCCCTCGATCAGCGCGAGCCGTTCCGCGTCGAGTTCCGGCTGCGCCGGCACGACGGCGAATGGTGCCAGGTCGACGACACCGGCGTGCCGCACTACGCCGCCGACGGCGCCTTTCTCGGCTTCATCGGCTCCTGCGTCGACGTCAGCGGCGCGCGGCGCTTCGAGGCGGCGCTGCGCAAGAGCCGCGAGGATCTCCTGCGTCTCAACGAGACTCTGGAGACGCGGGTCGCCGAGCGCACCGAGGACATCGCCGCCGCCAACCGCCAGCTCCTCGCCCAGATCGAGGAGCGCGAGCAGGTCGAGGCGACGCTGCGGCAGATGCAGCGGCTCGACGCGGTCGGCCAGCTCACCTCGGGCGTCGCCCACGACTTCAACAATCTGCTCACCGTCATCCTCGGCAATGCCAGCTATCTCGAGAAGCTGTGGGCGGAGGCCGACGATCCCAAGTTGATGCGGCGGATCACCCATATCCGCATCGCCGCCGAGCGCGGCGCCAAGCTGATCGCCCAGCTCCTCGCCTTCTCGCGCCGGCAACGACTCGAGCCCTGCGCCCTCGACCTCAACGAGACCGTCGGCAAGATGCACGAGCTGCTCGCCACCACGATGGGCGGCGGCATCGAGCTCGAGACCGTGCTCGCTCCGACGCCGTGGGCCGCGCTGGTCGATCCGACCCAGCTCGAGCTCGTCGTGCTCAATCTCGCGATCAACGCCCGCGACGCCATGCAGGTCGGCGGCCGTCTCACGGTGCGCACCGCCAATGTCGTGCGCGGCGATCCGCAGCGGCCGGAGCAGCCCGCCGCCGGCGAGTATGTCGAGCTCGCCGTGGTCGACACCGGCACCGGCATGGCGGACGAGGTGCTGGCCAAGGCGTTCGAGCCGTTCTTCACCACCAAGACGGTCGGCAAGGGCTCCGGCCTGGGGCTCTCCCAGGTGTTAGGCTTCGCCAAGCAGTCGGGTGGCGGCGTCGCCATCGAGACCGTGGCCGGGCAGGGCACCACGGTGCGGGTGTTCTTTCCGCGCGCCCCGGTCACCGACGAGGCCGACGCCTCGGCCTCGCCCGACGCGCCCGCCGGCGCGGCGGCGTCCGCCTGCGTGCTCGTGGTCGACGACGACGACGACGTGCGCCACATCACGGCGTCCATGCTGGAGGGGCTCGGCCACCGGGTGGTCGAGGCGGGCAGCGGCGGCGCCGCGCTGGAGCGCCTCGCCGCGCGCGACGATATCGACATCGCGCTGATCGACTTCGCCATGCCGGGCATGAGCGGCCTCGATCTCGCCCGGGAGGCGCGCATGCGCCGCCCGGCGCTGCCGATCGTGTTCATCACCGGCTACGCCGACTCCACGGTGCTGGCCGGCGTTCGCCACGAGCACATCCTGCGAAAGCCGTTTCTCGACGTCGATCTCGACCGCCGTATTCGCGCCACACTCGCCAACACGCGGGCCGGCAGCCTCGATGCGCTGATGTCGACGCCGCGGTGACACGCTTTCAACGGGACCCGCGCATGCCGGGCCTGTCGGGACACCGTCGCCGAAACGGCGTATGATTCCTCGGGGATGGTGTCGCGGACCGTGGTCGACGTCGGGACGCGATCGTCCCGAGGAGTCCCCCGATGCCCGTTCGCGTTGCCGCTGTCGTTGTTTTTGCGCTCACGCTCTTTGCCTCCCTCCCGACAGCCGGGCCGGCCCAGGCCCAATCAACCCAACCAGGTGCGGCCGCCCGCGCCGAGTCGGCGGTGCGCTCCCTCATCGCGCGGTTGCGCGGCAACACCATGCCGGACGGCATCGTCAAGTCGAACGGCCGCATCGAGGCCACCCAGGTCGACATCGCGGCGAAATACGGCGGCCGGCTCGCCACCATGACGGTGGAGGAGGGCGACGAGGTCACGGCCGGCCAGGTCGTCGCCACCATCTCGTCGCCCGAATACGAGGCGCAGCTCCGCGGCGCCCAGGCCCAGGTGCTGCGCGCCAAGCAGGCGCTGGCCGAGGCCGTCGCGCTCATCGCGCAGCGCACCAGCGATGTGAACTTCGCAAGGACCGACCTGGAACGCGGCAAGAGCCTGCTCGAGAAGGGGAGCATCACCGTGCAGGTCGTCGACCAGCGGCGGAACAAGTTCGAGGCCGCCGACGCCGCCTTCCGGGCCGCCACGGCCCAGCACGAGCAGGCGCAGTTCGCCATCAAGGTGGCCGAGGCCGATGTCGAGCGGCTGCAGTCGGTGCTGGTCGACCTGGTGCTGGTGTCGCCGCGCAGCGGCCGCGTGCAGTACCGGCTCGCCCGCGCCGGCGAGGTGGTCGCGACGGGGCAGCGCGTTCTCACCATCCTGGATCTCAAGGACGTGTACCTGACCATCTATCTGCCGGCCGAGGACGCCGGCAAGCTGACGCTCGGCGACGAGGCGCGCATCATCGCCGACCCGATTCCCGAATATGTCATCCCGGCCACCGTCGCGTTCGTCGCCACCGAGGCGCAGTTCACGCCGAAAAGCGTCGAGACCGCCGAGGAGCGCCAGAAGCTGATGTTCCGGGTCAAGCTTCAGGTCGATCCGGACGTGCTGCAGAAGTACCACCGCCAGGTGAAGACGGGCGTGCGCGGTGTCGGCTTCGCCCGCACCAGCGCCACGATCGCCTGGCCCGAGGATCTCGTGGTGAAGCTGCCCAAATGACCGACCTCGTCGCGCGGGTCGTCGCGGTCACGCACCGCTACGGGACGACGCATGCCCTCGACGACGTCAGCCTCGACATTCCGGCGCACGGCATGGTCGGGATCATCGGGCCGGACGGCGTCGGCAAGTCCACGCTCCTCGCGCTGGTCGCCGGGGTTCGAAAAATCCAGGCCGGGCATGTCACCGTGTTCGACGGCGACATGGCGGATGCGGGCCACCGCCGCGCCAGTTGCGGCCGCATCGCCTACATGCCGCAGGGCCTCGGCCGCAATCTCTATCCGACGCTCAGCGTGTTCGAGAACATCGACTTCTTCGGCCGCCTGTTCGGCCAGGGCGAGGCCGAGCGCCGCACCCGCATCGCCGATCTCACCCGCGCCACCGGCCTCGATCCGTTCGTCGACCGCCCGGCCGGCAAGCTGTCCGGCGGCATGAAGCAGAAGCTCAGCCTCTGCTGCGCCCTGATGCACGACCCCGACCTGCTCGTGCTCGACGAGCCGACCACCGGCGTCGATCCGTTGTCGCGTCGCCAGTTCTGGGATCTGATCGATTCGATCCGGGCGCGGCGCCCGCAGATGAGCGTGGTCGTCGCCACCGCCTATATGGAGGAGGCCGCCCGGTTCGACTGGCTGGCCGCCATGGACGACGGCAAGGTGATCGCCCGCGGCGCACCGGACGAAATCCTGGCGCAGGCGCACGAGACCTCGCTGGAGGGCGCCTTCATCGCGCTGCTGCCGCCGGAGAAGCGCTCCCGCCACGAGGGCGTGGTGGTGCGCCCGCGCGTCGCCGCGGCCGACGACGTGCCGGCGATCGAGGCCGAGGGGCTGACGCGAAAATTCGGCGACTTCGTCGCTGTCGACCATGTCAGCTTCCGCATCGGCCGTGGCGAGATCTTCGGCTTCCTCGGCTCCAACGGCTGCGGCAAGACCACCACCATGAAGATGCTCACCGGCCTGTTGCCGGCGAGCGAGGGGCGGGCGAAGCTGCTCGGCGAGCCGATCGGCGGCGACGACATGGCGATGCGCCGCAAGGTCGGCTACATGTCGCAGGCCTTCTCGCTCTACACCGAGCTGACGGTGCGCCAGAATCTCGATCTGCACGCCCGGCTCTATCACCTGCCGGCCGACGAGATCGCGCCGCGGATCGCCGAGCTGCTTGCCCGCTACGACCTGAAGGATGTCGCCGACGCGCGGCCGGACTCGCTGCCGCTCGGCATCAAGCAGCGGCTCCAGCTCGCCGTCGCGGTGCTGCACCGTCCGGCCATTCTGATTCTCGACGAGCCGACCTCGGGCGTCGACCCGATCGCCCGCGACGCGTTCTGGCGCACCCTGATCGACCTGTCGCGCGACGACGGCGTGACCATCTTCCTGTCGACCCATTTCATGAACGAGGCCGAGCGCTGCGACCGCATCTCGCTGATGCATGCCGGCAAGGTGCTGGCGGTCGGCACGCCGGCCGATCTGGCGAAGGGGCGCGGCGCCGCGACCCTCGAGGACGCCTTCGTGTCGTATCTGGCCGAGGCCGGCGGCGTCGGCAAGGTCGCGGCGGAATCGCCGGCACAGGATGCGCCCGCCGCGGCGGCCACGGCGGGCACGGCGCCGAAGCGGTTCGATCCGGGGCGCCTGTGGGCCTATGCGCGGCGCGAGGCCATGGAACTGCTGCGCGACCCGATTCGCCTGATCTTCGCCTTCGTCGGTCCGCTGGTGCTGATGCTGGCGTTCGGCTACGGCATCTCCTTCGATGTCGAGAATCTGACCTGGGCGGCGTTCGATCAGGACCAGACGCCGGAGAGCCGTGCGCTCCTCGAAAGCTTCTCGGGCTCCCGCTATTTCACCGAACGGCCGCCGGTCGGCACGACGGCCGAGATGGACGCGCGGTTCAGGAGCGGCGAGGTGACGCTGGTCGTCGAGGTGCCGCCCGGCTTCGGGCGCGACCTGCAGAACGGCCGCGTGCCGGAGGTCGGCGTGTGGATCGACGGCGCCATGCCGTTCCGCGGCGAGACGACGCGCAGCTACGTCGCCGGCCTCGCCCTGCAATACGCCAAGCGGCGCACCGTGGAGACGGTCGGGCCGAATGCCGCCGTCAGCCCGGTGACCATCGAGACGCGCTTCCGCTACAACCAGTCGTTCAAGAGCGTCAACGCCATGGTGCCGAGCATCATCGTGCTGATGCTGATCCTGATCCCGGCCGTGATGTCGGCGGTCGCGGTGGTGCGCGAGATCGAGACCGGCTCGATCGCCAATTTCCATTCGACGCCGACCAGCAAGGTCGAGTTCCTGGTCGGCAAGCAGCTCCCCTATGTCGCGGTCTCGATGGTGAGCTTCGTGCTGCTGGTGCTGCTCGCCGTCACGGTGTTCGGCGTCCCGATCACCGGGTCGCTGGCGACGCTGACGCTCGGCACGCTGCTCTACTGTTTCGCGACGACCGGCTTCGGCCAGCTCGTGTCCACCTTCACGCGCACCCAGGTGGCGGCCGTGTTCGCCACCGCCATCCTGGCCGTGGTGCCGGCCGTGAACTTCTCCGGCCTGCTGGTGCCGGTGTCGTCGCTGTCGGGCGGGGCGCGGTTTCTCGGCCTGACATTCCCGGCCGCCTGGTATCAGCCGATCAGCGTCGGCACCTTCGCCAAGGCGCTCGGCCTGTCCGCCGTGTGGCCCGAAATGCTGGTGCTGGCGTTGTTCGCCGTCGCCTATCTGGTCGCCGCGCGGCTGTTTCTGCGCAAGCAGGAGGCGTGAGATGGCGGCGCACGGATCTGACACAGTGGCGCGCAAGCCGGAGACGGGCCGCCTCGGGATCGGCGCCCACCTCGCCAACATCTGGCGGCTGACCATCAAGGAGCTGCGCAGCATCCGGGCCGACCCGGTCATGCTGATCCTGGTCGTCTATGCCTTCAGCATCAACGTCTACACGGTGGCGACCGGCGCCTCCGTCGAGGCGAACAACCTCGCCGTCGCCATCGTCGACGAGGACCGCTCGGCGTTGTCACGGCGCATCGCCGACGGCCTCACGCCGCCCTTGTTTCGCCCCGCCGTGGAGATCGCCGCGACCGCCATCGACGGCGAGATGGACGCCGCGCGCTACGTCTTCGTCGTCGAGATCCCGCCGCGGTTCGAGGCCGACGTGCTGGCCGGGCGGACCACCACGGTGCAGGTCAATGTCGACGCCACCGCGATCACCCAGGCCGGCAACGGCGCGGCCTATCTGCAGACCGTCATCTTGAACGAGGTCGCCGCCTTCAAGGCGGGGCGCGACGGCGTCTCGACCAACCCGGTCGATGTGGTGATTCGCGCCAACTCCAATCCAAACCTGAAATCGAGCTGGTTCACCTCGGTGATGCAGGTGATCAACAGCATCACCATGCTGACCGTGATCCTCACCGGCGCGGCGCTGATCCGCGAGCGCGAGCAGGGCACGGTCGAGCACCTGCTGGTCATGCCCGTGGTGGCGAGCGAGATCATGCTGGCCAAGATCCTGGCCAACGGCCTGGTGACGCTGGTCGCGGCCGGGCTGTCGCTGGTGCTGGTGGTCGAGTGGTGGCTGCAGGTACCGATCGCCGGCTCGATCCTGCTGTTCCTCGGCGGCGCCGCCGTCTACGTGTTCACGGTCGCGGCGCTCGGCATCCTGCTCGGCACCATCGCCAACACGATGGGTCAGTTCGGCCTGCTCGCGATTCCCGTGCTGCTGGTGACGATGCTGCTGTCGGGCAGCGCCACCCCGATCGAGAGCATGCCGGTCTGGCTGCGCTGGATCGTGTGGATCATCAGTCCGACGCCGCACTTCGTCAGCTTTGCGCAGGCGGTGCTGTATCGCGGCGCCGGCTTCATGACGGCGTCGCCACCCCTGATCGCCGTCGCGGCCATCGGCGGCGTCTATCTGGCCGCCGCCTTGCGGCGCTTCCGCCGCGTCGTTCTCGGCGGGTAAGTGTTTGGAGACTGTTTTGGACGGACGAAACTTGCTCTGAATTCAGCGGATAGGCCGCTGCCTCCTACCTCCGACCCCTCCTCGCCGTTGGCTGACGCGAATGGGGGGAGGGGAGCCGCAGCGCCGTCTTCTCCCCTCCCCCCGCGAGCGAAGCTCGTGGCGGAGAGGGGTCGGGGGTGGGGGGAGGCCCCGTATGAATGCGTCTGCGATTGGCCCCCGAACGGATCACTCGGGTTTCGTCTCACCACCACATCGCGCCGCCGTCCTCGGTGGCTTTCTCCCGAGCCCCTTCGCGGGCGCCGTGCAGTGCGGCGAGCACCTGCCGCTTCACCGCGTCCCAGGCGGCGGATTCTCGATCGCGTGGGCGCGGCAGCGCGACTGCGATCTCGGCGGCGATGCGGCCCGGGCGGGGGCGCATCACCACGATGCGGTCGGCCAGCACGATCGCCTCGTCGACATCGTGGGTGACGACCACCAGCGTCGGCTCGCCGTCGTGCCAGAGATCGAGCAGGTGGTCCTGAAGATCGGTGCGCGTAAACGCGTCGAGCGCCGAGAACGGCTCGTCGAGCAGCAGCACCTCGGGCCGCGTGACCAGGGCGCGGGCGAGCGCCGCCCGCTGCGCCTGTCCGCCGGACAGCTCGCGCGGCCATACGCCGGCCTTGTCGGCGAGGCCGACGCGGGCGACCTGCGCCGCGACGCGCTCGTCGCGCTCCTCTCGCGGCCGGGCCTGAAGGCCGAAGCCGACATTGTCGGCGACCGTCAACCACGGCAGCAGCCGCGGCTCCTGGAACACCATGCCGATTTTTTCATGCGGCGCCGTGATCTGCTCGCCGTCCAGCACGATGCGGCCGTCGGTCGGCCGGTCGAGGCCGGAGACGAGCCGCAGAAGCGTGGACTTGCCGCAGCCCGAGCCGCCGACCACGACGACGATCTCGCCGATCGGCACGGTGAGCGACACGCCGTCCAGCGCCCGCACCCCATTGCTGTAGGTCTTTCCGATGTTTTCCAGGACCAACATGCGGGGCCTCTCACGAAGAATTCGGCTGATCGGTTCGGCTTGGGCCGGTGCCGTTCCCCCCACCCCCGACCCCTCCCCGCCGCTTCGCGGGGGGAGGGGAGCCGCAGCGCCTCTGCTCCCCTCCCCCCCGAGCGAAGCGAGTGGTGGGGAGGGGTCGGGGGTGGGGGGCTCTTCGGCGCCTGCACCGAGCAAGGCCCCACTCTTGCAATCACCTCGCCTCGCCATGCGCCACCACGTCCTCCCAGCGCAGGAACGGGGCCGTGATGGCGACCAGGATCCAGTCGGTGGTCTTGCCCAGGATCGCGAAGGCGACGATGGCGGCGACGATCTGGGTCGGCTTGCCGAGCTGCTGGCCGTCGACCAACAGGTAGCCCAGGCCCTCGGCCGCGCCCATGAACTCGGCCGCCACGACGAACATCCAGCCGAGCCCGAGCCCGGCACGCAGCGACACCACGAAGCTGGGGAGCACCGCAGGCAACAGGATTCGCCGCACCATCGCGGGTCCCGTCAGGCGAAAGATGCGGCCGACCTCGACGATCTTGCGGTCGACCGAAGCGATCGCCGCCATCACGCCGAGATAGACCGGGAAGAATACCCCGACGGCGATCAACGCGACCTTCGAGGCCTCGAAGATGCCGAGCCACAGGATGAACAGTGGCACCCAGGCGATCGACGGAATGGCGCGCAGCGCCTGCAGGGTCGGATCGACCAGTGAGCGGGCCAGCGCCGAGTAGCCGGCGATGGCGCCGAACAGCGTGCCAGCCGCCGCCCCCAGCCCAAAGCCGACGGCGACCCGCAGAACCGTCGCGGCGGTGTGCCGCGTCAGCTCGCCCGTCGCGGCGAGGTTGGAGAACGTCTCGACAATGCGCGAGGGCGGCGGCACCAGCCTGCCGTCGGACAGGCCGGCGCGCACAAAAAACTCCCAGCCGACCGCGGCGATGACCGGCACGATCAGGCCGAGCCCGACGCCGCGCCAGCGTCGGGCGCTGCCCGCGGCCTGCGCGCGGGCGCGTCCCGAGGGCGTCGCGTCGAGAGCGGCAATGTCGGCGTCGGCCACCATGGGCGAAACGATCGCCGGAGCGGCGGGCGGCGTCAATTCCCGGCCGTCGCCAGACGGTCCTCGATCAGCGCGTCGACGGTCGCCTTGACGTCGACGTTCGGGCCGATCACGCCGGCCTGCTGCAGCGCGAGCCCGGCCGCCAGGATCGAGTCCCGCTGCGGCGCGCCGATGCGGCTGTGGGTCAGCTCGGTGCGTTCCTCGAGCTGCTTCTTCACCACGGCCTCGGGCAGCTTGGTCACGGCGACAAACGTCTTCTTCAGGCCTTCGGGGTCGGCCAGCGCCTGCTTGCGGGCCTCCTCGTAGACGGCGAGCACCCGTTGCACCAGCTCCGGGTGATCCTTCAGGAAGGCCTCGCGGACATTGAGGATGCCCCAGGTGTTGGCCTCCGGCTTGCGGTAGAACAGCGTCGCCCCGTCCTCCACCTCGGCCTGCGCCATCATCGGGTCGAGCCCGGCCCAGGCGTCGACGTCGCCGCGGATCAGCGCCGTCTTGCCGTCCGGATGCTGGAGGAGCACCGGCTGGATGTCGCGCTCGGTCAGCCCGGCGTCGAGCAGCGCGCGGACCAGGAAGATGTGCGGATCGGTGCCGCGGGTGACGGCGACGCGCTTGCCCTTCAGATCCTTGACCGAGGTGACGGGCGAGTCCTTGCGGGTCACCAGCGCGGTCCATTCGGGTCGCGAATAGACGTAGATCGACTTGATCGGGTTGCCGTTGATCCGGGCGACCAGCGCGGCCGAGCCGGCCGTCGAGCCGAAGTCGATCGAGCCGGCATTGAGGAACTCGAGCGCCTTGTTGGAGCCGAGCGTCTGCACCCAGCGGACCGTGATGCCATCCTTGGCGAGCTCCTTCTCCAGCAGCCCCTTGTCCTTGAGCACCAGCGAGACGGGATTGTAGGTCGCCCAATCGAGGCGGATTTCCTTGGGTGGATCGGCCGCGAGCGCGGGCCCGCCGAGCGACAGGACGAGGCCGGCGAGAGCACCGGCGGCGGCACGACGCGACATCGACGACATGGAACCTCCGCACATGAATGGATCGGCCGGGGGTCGAACGGAGTTCGCGGCCCGTCGGGGGAGCGGGTCCGGCGGGCAAAAAGGCTCGCCGGCGGCTGACCAAAACCCTGGCGGAGGCCGGGACCGTCGTCAATATCACAGGAATTACTTGTATTTAGCGGTCCGTAGCAGGAACTTCTCCCACCTCTTATCCCGGCAGCAGGTTGTTCTCTATGTCGCCTTCGCGCGGGGGCCGGCCGCAGCCGGCTCTTCGCGGCCATGGCCGGGCCGGCGTGCCCGCGATGACGGCTCAGATTTTGTGCACGCGGCGGGCCGGACAGTCCCGCCACGGCGGCCGTGACATGGTCCGCCGGGTTCGCTATCCAGAAGCATGACCGATATTCTCGACAGGCCGACGCGCCCCGCCTCCGAGCTGTTCGACGTCGCGGCCGTGGCGGCTGACCTCGACGAGCTCGCCCGTGACTATCCCGGGCGCGAGCGCGAGCTGCGCAGCGCGGTGGCGCAACGCCTGAAGATCGTGGTCGCCGAGGGGCGGGCCAAGGCCGAGGAGCTGCTGCTCGCCGACAGGCGCGGCCGCCGCTGCGCCGAGCGGCTGTGCCAGATGCAGGACGCCATCATCGCGCTCCTCTACGACTTCGCCTCGACGCATCTCTACACCAGCCAGAATCCGTCCGAGGCGGAGCACATGGCCGTGGTCGCCACCGGCGGCTACGGCCGCGGCCTGATGGCGCCCGGCTCCGACATCGATCTCCTGTTCCTGCTCCCCTACAAGCAGACCGCCTGGGGCGAGTCGATCGCCGAGGCGATCCTCTACTGCCTGTGGGACATGGGCCTGAAGGTCGGCCACGCCACCCGCTCGGTCGACGAGAGCGTGCGCCAGGCCAAGGCCGACATGACGATCCGCACCGCCATCCTGGAGGCGCGCTTCCTGTTCGGCGAGCAGGCGCTGTTCGACGAGCTGGTCGCCCGCTTCGACAAGCAGGTGGTGCAGAGCACCGGCCCGGAATTCGTCGCCGCCAAGCTGTCCGAGCGCGAGGAGCGGCTCAAGCGCGTCGGCCAGTCGCGCTATCTGGTCGAGCCCAATGTCAAGGACGGCAAGGGCGGCCTGCGCGACCTGCACACGCTGTTCTGGATCGCCAAATACGTCTACCGGGTGCACAAGCCCGAGGAGCTGATCGAGCGCGGCGTGTTCGACCGCCAGGAATACAAGCTGTTCGAGCGCTGCGAGGACTTCCTCTGGTCGGTGCGCTGCCACATGCACTTCGTCACCGGCCGCTCGGAGGAGCGGCTGTCCTTCGACATCCAGCGCGATCTCGCGGTGCGGCTCGGCTACACCGAGCACCCGGGCATGCAGGATGTCGAGCGCTTCATGAAGCACTACTTCCTGATCGCCAAGGACGTCGGCGACCTCACCGCCATTCTGTGCGCCGGGCTGGAAAGCCGGCACCAGAAGGAGGTGCCGATGCTCAACCGCTTCGTCAACCGGCTGCGCCCGCGGCCGCAGCGGACCTTGCGCGAGAGCGACGACTTCGTCGTCGACAACAACCGCATCAACATCGCCGATCCTGACGTTTTCCAGCGCGACCCGAAGAACCTGATCCGCATCTTTCATCTCGCCCAGAAGCACAGCCTCGCCTTCCATCCGGACGCCATGCGGTCGGTGACCCGCTCGCTCAAGCTGATCGACAAGCATGTGCGCGCCGATCCCGAGGCGAACCGGCTGTTCCTGGAAATCCTCACCGGCCGCAACGACACCGAGATCGTGCTGCGGCGGATGAACGAGGCCGGCGTGCTCGGCCGCTTCGTGCCGGACTTCGGCCGCGTCGTCTCGATGATGCAGTTCAACATGTACCACCACTTCACGGTGGACGAGCACCTGTTGCGCTGCATCGGCGTGCTGGCCGAGATCGAGGCCGGGCAGAGCGAGGAGTACGGGCTCTCCAACGAGCTGATGCGCACCATCCAGCCGGAGCACCGCGACCTCCTCTATGTGGCGATGTTCCTGCACGACATCGCCAAGGGCCGGCCCGAGGACCACTCGATCGCCGGCGCCAAGATCGCCCGGCATCTGTGCCCGCGCTTCGGGCTGTCGGCCGCCGACACCGAGACGGTCGCCTGGCTGGTCGAGTATCACCTGGTGATGTCGGCGATCGCGCAGTCGCGCGACCTCTCCGACCGCCGCACCATCGAGAACTTCGTCCAGATCGTGCAGTCGCTGGAGCGCATGAAGCTGCTGACCATGCTGACCACGGCGGACATCAAGGCGGTCGGCCCCGGCGTGTGGAACTCCTGGAAGGCGCAACTCCTGCGCGCCCTCTATTACGAGGCCGAGCCGGCGCTGACCGGCGGCTTCTCCGAGGTCAACCGGGCGCAGCGCGTCGCCGCCGCGCAGGGGCAGTTCCGCCACGAGATCGGAGACTGGTCGCCGGAGGCGCTGGAGAAGTATATCGGCCGGCACTATCCGGCCTACTGGCTCAAGGTCGACATCGCCTCGCAGCTAGGCCACGCCAATTTCGTGCACGAGACCGAGGCGGCCGGCCTGCCGCTCGCCACCCGCTGGGCCTTCGATCAGCACCGCGGCGTCACGGTGCTGACCGTGCTGGCGCCCGATCATCCGTGGCTCTTGTCGGTGATCGCCGGGGCATGCGCCGCGGCCGGGGCCAACATCGTCGACGCGCAGATCTACACGACCACGGACGGGCTCGCGCTCGACACCATCTCGGTGTCGCGCGAGTTCGAGCGCGACGAGGACGAGTCGCGCCGCGCCGCCCGCATCACCGAAGCCATCGAGAAGGGCCTGCGCGGCGAGTTGAAGCTGCCCGACGTGGTGGCCAAGCGCGGCCCCGGCAAGGGCCGCATCCGCGCCTTCCGGATCGAGCCCGAGGTGTCGGTCAACAATCAGTGGTCGCACCGCTACACCGTGGTCGAGGTCTCCGGCCTCGACCGCCCCGGCCTCCTCTACGAGCTGACCACGACGCTGTCGAAGCTGAACCTCAACATCACCTCGGCGCATGTGGCGACCTTCGGCGAGCGCGCCGTCGACGTGTTCTACGTCACCGACCTGATGGGCGCCCGCATCACCTCGCCGACCCGCATCGCCGCGATCAAGCGCGCGCTGCTGCAGCCCTTCACGCCGCGGCCCGAGCGCCCGGACGCATCGACCGGCGCGACGGCCGACGATGCCGCGGCGGTGGGGTAGGGGGCGGCGGGGGACGAGGATACGAGATCCGGATCAGCCGGATGTGGCGGGATGCGCCGTCGACCCGGCTTCGCTGTTCGAGGTCATGATCGCCTGACGGGCATTTCGCGGACCTGCTCGGTCGTGGCCCAGACAGCCAGGGTCAGCGTTCCGGTGACCGCCACCACGATGACCAGCGGCCAAGCGGTCGATGCGAGGAAATGGCCGACGATGGCGCCGGCTGCTGCGGCAGCGGTCTGCTGCACGAACCCGGCGAGCGACGAGGCCGTCCCGGCACGATCGGGAAACGGCTGCAGCGCGCCGGCGAGCGCCTGCGGCATCGTCAGTCCCATGCCGGCCAGATAGAGCATCATCGGGAGGACGAACGCGACGGTCGATCCCGGCGCCATCGCGGTCGTCAGCGCCAGGATGATGGCGCCGGCCGCCAGCGCCGCGGCGCCGAGCCCGATGGTGCGGTTCAGCCCGATTCGCATGACGATGTGCACGGCGAGCCAGGAGCCGGCGACCACGCCGATCGCCGCGGCGGCGAAGGCCAGCCCGAACTCGATCGGCGAGAGACCAAAAAAGTCCTGCAGGACGAAAGGGGAGCCGGAGATGTAGGCGAACAGGCCGGCATAGCTCAAGGAGATCAGCGCGAGGTGGGCGCGAAAGCCGCGATGGCGGGCGATCACCCCGCAGCCACGGAACAGATCGCCGAGGTGAAAGCGGCCAGGCGGGCGCGTCGGAAGGGTTTCCGGGAGCAGGCGCCGGACGAGGACGACCGCGACCGCCCCGATGGCGAAGAGAAAATAGAAGCAGGACCGCCACCCGAATGCCGCCTGCAGCACGCCGCCCGCCGTCGGCGCCATCACGGGCGCGAGGCCCATGATCATGCCCATGATCGACATCTCCCGGCCGGCGCGTGCGCCATGGTACAGGTCGCGGACCACGGCCCGTGCGAGAACGGCGGCGCCCGAGGCGCCGATCGCCTGGATGGCCCGCGCGGCGATCAGCCAGCCGATGTCCGACGCGACCGCGCACACGAGCGTCGCGGCGCAGAACGCCACCAGGGCGACCAGCAGGACGGGACGGCGTCCGTGGATGTCGGCGAGCGGACCGTAGCCGACCTGCCCGAAGGCGAAGCCGACCAGATAGGCCGAGATGGTCCACTGCACCTGTGCGGTCGGGGCAGCCAGCTCGCGCCCGATCTCCGGCAACGCCGGCAGATAGAGATCGACCGACAGCGGACCGATGGTGGTCAGAAGCCCGAGCAAGGCCGTCAGGGCGAAGGTGTCGGGACGGAGCATCCGGGCTTCCACCGGCTCATTCCTCGTCCCCGGTGCGCCATTCGATCGCGGGCGGATCGCGGAACGCAAAGCGGAGAAGGTGTCTTGCGACGACGTCCTGCAGCTCGGCCAGCCGGGCGGCATCCTCGGCCTCGACCCGCAGCGTCAGAAGGCCGTCGCTCGCCGCGAGGCGGCACACGCCGATCGTGAAGGTGATCCGGCCCGCTTCGGGCGTCACCTCGACGGGCAGCTTGTGGGCGAAGTGCTTGCAGAGCTGCTGGAGATAGGTGCTCGCGCGGTCGGTTGCGAGGCGCGCGGTCGATCGGGTCATGTCTTGTGTCCTCATGAGAGTGCCGGTCGCCGCGCAATCGCCTGCGCAGATCCCGGGCGGGGGTCGAACGCGTCGCGTCTGCGGGGTCGTCGCCACGACCGAAGGGGCGCGTCTGGCGCGCCCCCCTTGTCGAGTCCTGTCGTCGCGATCTCCGGAAAACGACGTCGCGCCCATCAGCCGAGCTTGAACAGCCTCTTCGCGTTGCCGCCCAGGATCAGCGCCTTGTCCGGCTCGGAGATCGCCAGGCTGCGGACATAGGCGGCGCCGTCCTGGAACCAGTCGCGCCGGATCGGATACGATCCGCCGTACAGGATATGGTCGGCGCCGAAGACCTTCACGGCGCATTCGAGCTGCGCCTTTCCCCACTGCGGGGCGCCGGAGAGATCGAAGAAGATGTTGTTCGCGAGGTAGCGGCGGATCTTTGCGCTCTGGTCCTCGAAACGATCGACCGCGTCCTTGCCCGTGCTGGGCGGCGCCAGCATGTCGGCAAAGGCGAAGAACCCGCCGCCGAGCATGGAGTGGACGAGCCGCAGGTTCGGGAACTCCTCGAACAGGGGGCTGAACAGCTCGCGTCCGACCGCGGTGCCTTGCGCGATGCAGCGGCCGAACTGCCGCCGCAGGTTCGGATACTTGACGATCGAGCCGTAGTCGACGGGCATCGGCGTGTGGTGGACGACGACCGGCACGCCGAGACCGGCGAGGAACTTGAAATAGGGCCTGAACTCGTCCTCGTCGAGATAGAGCTGGCCGTAATGTGCGGCCATCTGCACGCCGCAGAAGCCGAGATCCTTGATGCACCGCTCCGCCTCCGCGAGCGCGTCCTTCGAGCCCCAGGGCGGGACGACGGCGAGGGCCTGGAAGCGCCCGGGGTTGCGCTTCACGTGCCGGGCCAGGCCGTCATTGACCGTCTTGCACGCCTCCAGCCCGAGCCACTCCTGCCAGCACGGCAGGCGCAGGATCGCCTTGTCGATCCTGGCCTGGTCCATGTCGGCGATCTGGCCGTCGGCGCTGTACTGGTTCTCGGCGTAGTTGAGCACCTCGTATCCGGGGGGCTGCTCGATGACGATCTGGCGCAGCGGCTTGCCCGGCACCGGTGCGACCCCGGCGCGGATTCCGTACTCGCGCGGCACGGATCCCACGAAGGCCGACAGCAACCGCTCGTCCGTGAACAGCGTTTCGGGAAGCCAATGCATGTTGGCATCGATCACCGGGCCGGCCACCGGCTGGGCCTGTGCGGTCGTCGCTCCCATGGCGCCGGCCAGGGCGCCCGCGGCGGCGAGCTGCATGACGTCGCGTCTGCTGTGGTTTTCCATCTCCGGCTCCTCGTCGATCGAGATGTGTGTTGGAACCTCATGTATCTTCATGGGAAGATATAGCTTGCAAATATCTTTCTGGCAAGATATATAAGATGAAAAGATCGTAAGGAGCTGAGCTGATGAAATCGGGTCGTCGCCGGACTGCGGACGATCTCTTGAAGGCGAGAGCCGTGAACTGGCCCGAGGCCGTGTCGCCGATCACCCATCTGATGGTACGCATCTTTCGGTTCAGTACTCTGGTTCGCGACAACGCCACCCGTCGGGTGGCGGCGCACGAGCTCACCTTCACCGAGTTCGAGGTGCTGGTCACGCTCAGGAGCGCGCCGCCGCCGCACGAGCTCGCCCCGACCGACCTCTACACCGCCGTCCTGATCACGTCGGGGGGCCTGACCAAGGTTCTCTACGCGCTCGAGGACAGAAAGCTGGTCACGCGGGGCGAAGGCGGCGCGGATCGGCGAAGCAAGCCCGTGCGCCTGACGGCCAAAGGGCGCGTGCTCGCCGAGCGCGTGATGGCGGACGTGATGCGCAGCGACGAGGCGCTGGTCGCCAACGGGCTTTCGGACACGGAGGTCGAGCGTTTGACCAAGTTGTTGTGCAAGCTGCTCGCCAGGCTCGAGCCGGGCGGAAGTGACGCGTGAGCAAAAGCAAGTGATGCGTGAGCAAGACGAGAGGCGATCATGAAAGCGTGGTTCTTCAAGTTTCACCGGTGGCTGGCGCTGGTCTTCGCGCTGCCGCTCGCCGTCGTGATCGTCACCGGACTGATCCTGTCCTTCGAGCCTTGGCTCGTCACCCGTGCCATCCAGCCCGACACGCTGAACCCGCAGAAGATCCAGGCTCTCTTGAGCCGGCACGACCCCGGCGGGCAGGTGCGCGCCCTCTCCTATCGAAGCTACGACCAGGCGATCGTCCTGGGGGCGGGGCGCGGCGGCGGCATCGTGGTCGATGCCGTCTCCGGGCAGGTGCAGGCCGGATCATCGGTGCTGGCGAGCGTCCTGGGGGCCTCCAGAGGATTGCACGAGGCGCTTCTGGCCAATGCCGGCTGGCTCGTCACCACCTCGACGGCAGCGATGCTGATCATCGCGATTCTCGGGACGCTGATGGGCTGGCCGCGTCTCGCCAACACGCTGGCGGGATGGCACAAGGCGATGGCGTGGGGGCTCCTGCCGCTCGTCGTGCTGTCGCCACTGACCGCTCTGCTGATGGCCGCGGGTGTGACGTTCACGACGCTGCCGCCGGCCGCTCCCGCGGCCCAGGGCCCGCCGTTGACGCTGCCGGCGGCCGTGCAGATCCTCGGCCGGGACCACGACCTCTCGACACTGATCTGGATGCGGCCGATGGGCGGGCGCCTGCTGGCGCGTCTCGCCGAAGGCGGCGAGTATACGCTTTATGCCGTGACGAACGACGGCGCCACGGCGCTGCAGCGCAACTGGCCGCGCCTGTGGCACGAGGGGAATTTTGCCGGCGCGTGGTCGGCCGCCATGAACGTCATCATCTCCGTCGCCATGATCGGCCTGCTCACGACCGGCCTCTGGATCTGGCTGCGGCGGACCCTGAGACGGCGGGCTCGGCGGTCGAGCCCGGCTTGACGATCCCGCCGCTGATCGCCGTCGCGGGCGCCGCGCCGCCTCACCCCGCCTGCGCGCGCGCCTTCTCGACGATCTCCTCGGCGGTCGGCGGGTTGGCCGGATGGAAGCTGAGACAGAGCGGCGTCCTCACCTTCACGGGGCGGCGCATGCCTTCGGTCGAAAAATAGAACTCTCCGCGCGCCAGCCGGCCGATGTCGTCCGCCGCGCCGCCCTTCGCAGCCATCAGCTCGCGCGTCGCCTCGATGGTCGCCGGTGAGCTCATGCGCCCGTAGAAATGCGTCGTGCAGTTCGACACGATCTTGTTGTCGATGCCCTTCGGGGTCTGGGTCGCCAGCACCATGCCGAGCCCGTATTTGCGGGCCTGGGCAGCGAGCGACAGCGCGCTTGCCTTGCACGCGGTGCCGGCCTGCGACGGCACGAAGTTCTGGGCCTCGTCGAGCACGTAGAGGCGTCCGCTCGGGCTCGGGTGGCGCTTGATCCACGTGAACAGCGTCATCTGCAACTGGTTGACGAAGGCGTCGCGTGCCTCGTCGCTCCCCAGCCCCGACAGGTTGACGACCGAGATGCGCGTCTTGCCGGACGGGCTCTCGAACAGCGTCGCCGCGCCGCGCTGAGGACGCCGAGCTTGAGAGTGGCGCTCGTGCCCGTCGCGACGACGAACGGGTCGCTCGCGGCGACACCTGGGCAGCGGGGAAACGAAGCGGGGACGCCTCTGTCTCAGCCCTGGCCAGTTGCCTACGGCTTCGGCCGCACGGCCGCGAGGAAGTCCGGCTGTGGAATGAACAGACCCTGCGCGCGGACCAGGCCTTTGCCGAAGTCGCACAACAGGTCCCCCTTGCCGAAAAGGCTTTCGGCGCCAGGCTCGTCCAGCACGATCTGCGCGTTTACAGCATTGGCGACCTTCAGGCACACCTTGAGAGGTAGGTTTGCCTTGACGAGGCCCGTGACCACCGCGCGGTCCGGCCGCTGGGTCGCGAGCACCAGATGGATGCCGGCCGCCCGGCCCTTGCCGGCGATGCGGGCGACGAGCGACTCGAATTCCTTCTTCTCCTCGCGGCCGGCGAGGATCAGGTCGGCGAACTCGTCGAAGATCAGCACCAGGAAGGGAATGTCGGTTTGCCCGGCCTTGAAGCGCTCACCCAGATTCACGAAGCCGCCCCGCGCCAGCACCCGATAGCGGGCGTCCATGTCGGCGACGGCGTCCCGCAGGATCGCCATGGCGTCCGCGAGCGTAGTGGCGACCGGCCGCCAGAGATAGGGGCTGCCTTCGACCCCCGTGAAAGTGAGAATCTTCGGATCGATCAGGGCGACCTGGACGTGCTTAGGCGAGCTGCGCAACAGCATGCTGGCGACCATCGCCTTCAGCCACTCGCTCTTGCCGCTGCCAGTCGAGCCGGCGACGAGCGCGTGGCAGGTGTTCGGATCGGCGAAATCCGCCACCACCGGATCGCCCTCGACGCCGATCCCGATCGGAAACGCCACGATGCTCGTCAACGCGCTACCGAGGCCGCCGGCGAGTTCGACCTTCAGCAGACACGCCTTCGGTTCCGGCCGCGGCAGATCGAGGATGACGAAGCCCTTGCCGGCCTTGATCAGCGGCGGCACGGCGAGCGAAAGCGGAATCTGCAGGTCTTCGGCGCGGTTCGCAAGCGACGAGACCTTCACGCCCGGCGCCGGCGTCAGCCGGAGGCGCACGAGCTGCGGGCCTTCGATGATGCCCGAGACCTCGACGCCGAGATTGAAGCCGCGGAACGCCTGGACGACGGTTTGCCCGAGTGCCTCCCGGCTCGGCGCCGCCTGGACTGGAGGCGATGCTGCCGGCGCCGAGGCGGCCGGCGCGAACATCTCGCTCAGCACCGGTGCGACCAGACCGGAAAAGATGTCGGCCAGATCGCCGCGGGAGACGTGCACCTCGCTGAAATCGGGCAGGTAGTATTCGAGCGTGCCGCAAAACTCGCAGCCCGGCCGCCAGATCGGCAGCAGGTGCGCATAGATGGCGAGCTGGACCAGATCTGCCTTTTGTTCCTGGCCTTGGCTCAGCTTGTAGTCGACCACTTCCAGGCGATGATCGGGATGAATCCGGAGGGCATCGACTCGTGCACGGATCTCGACCACGGTTTCCCCGACCGAAACCGGGATTTTGGCGAGCGGTTCCTCGGTGCCGATGAAGACGTCCTGCCAGTTCTCGAAGGCCTTGGTCCGCCGCTTCAGATTGATCAGCCTGGCGCAAAAATTGTGCATCCGCTGGGTGAAGAGGAATGCCTCTTCGGCACGACCCTCCGCAAAAAGTTTGTCTGTGAAGGTCTGCAGCGATGTCGCCCACAGATGCTCGACCAGCCCCTCCGCGGAGTCGATCATCGCCGCAGCCGCGAGGCTGTCGCGTGCGGTCAGCCACCCGACCAGCGTCTCCGCCTGTTTGTGAAATTGGACGCCGAGCGCCCGCACGGTGCCGGGCGGCGCGAAAGTGCGGGTCGACGGCTTATCGCCGGCGAGCCACTTCGCCCGCCACTCGGAATCGAGCACGGCGAACTTCAGCTCGCTCGCCGTTATGCTGTGATGCGCCATTGCAGGAAGATGGTCTTGGGGCCGGGGTGCGCTTTCAGATTCGGATGAGCCTCGACGCTTCGCAGCAGGGGGTCACGGAGGCCTTCGCTCCCGAGCCGTCCCAGAACGACCTGGATGTCGACGATCTTCTGAGATCGCACCGTATCGAGGACGATTTTGAGCTTTTCGGAGTCGAGCTCAGTCGTGCGGACGGGTGGCGTGGCTTTGTCGTTCGGCGGCTCGGTCTCGGGTTTCTTGCCGGGCACATTGTATTTTGTTTCGGCGGGCCACTCGCGAAAACTCAGATCCGTGAGCATGGCCGCGAAGTGGGTTCGAAGCCAGGCGAGGGTTTCCGGTCCGGAATATGCGATGTTGCTCTGCCGTGCATTCGAGTAGAGTTCACGGGCGGCGTGCAATTCGCAAACCTGCTCCAATGTCAGTTCGGTGATCTGGAATCCTCGCGCTTTCGCGTCGTCGATGGTCTGTTTGATCACTCTCCAGGTCGGCCGGGGCACTTTCGCCAGGTCCGGCGTACGAAAAACGTAGCTGAGAACCGTCTTGCCGCGATGCGCCTCGGCCAACTCGATCGCTTCCTTGGCGATACTGCCCCACCGGTGCCAATGGTCGCCGCCCTCGAAGGCGAAGAACACGGATCGCTCGGGCCAGGCCCATTCGACCGAATAATATCGGCGGTGCGCCGGGCGCGTCACGGATACGTTCTCCTGGCCCTGGCCGATGTCCTTGACGAACCACATCAGGGCGTCCTGGTTGTAAGCCAGCATCGCCTTCTTGGATCGGACCTCGTTGACCTGAAGCTTGAAGAGGTCGTCCAGCGTTTTCGGTGGCGGTGGCGGGTCATCCGGATTGGCGAGCCTGCGAAACCTCTCGGCTGACTTCATCAGAAGAGCGCGAACACCGAGTTCCGGAAGCGGAGTGAAGATGGTTTCGAGCCAGCCATCGGCGAAGAACCGGGCGATGTCGTCCGCGCCGAGATCGTACTCCGTGAGCCGTGCCACGATCAGCTCGCGAGCCCCCTCGGCGCGAATTCCGTCCAGCTTGATCTCGGGCGATATGCGTTCGTGTTGAGGCTTGGCGATATGCGGCAGGATCTCCGTCATCCAGTTTTCTTGGTTTGCCGTGATGACGGTCAGATGGTTCGGAAGATCGACGTAGAGTTGGTCGATGCAGTTGCCGAGCGTTCTGACGAGGGCGATGTCGCTCGCATAGAACTCCGTCTGGTCGAAGCAGAACAGGAATGGTCGATAGTAGGACGCGAGCCGGCAGAGCCCCTGCAGCCGGCGGAAGCTCAGCGTGTTGATCTCCTGCGCGGTCGAATCGCCTCGTCCCTCGTTGTCGGCGGCGGCAAGGCCGAGGAAGTCGACCTCGTTGGCCTCGAGCGGCTCGGCGCGAAGCCATTTCAGGGCGGTACGGCGTCCCGCGCCGTCGCGCTCGTCGAGCGCGATCGCGGCGAGGATCGTCAGCCAGGCGGCTTCGCGCCCGCCGAGGTCGATGTCACGGTGGTGTAGTCGGGCAGTGAGCTTGCCGATGTCCACGGGGTCGAAGATCCGCCCGCTCAGCCATTCGAGCCACTGCCGCGCCTTCGCGTCGGGCAGCGCCGTGCTGCCGCCCAGCTTGCGCAGGAACTCGACAGCGGTTGTCTTGTCTTTGTAGTTCGGAATGCCGTCCGCGGCGATGAAGTCGGCGGCGACATGAGCGAGCGTGCCGAGCGCCATCGCTTCGATCTGAGTGGCCGCCCCGGTCTTTTCGACATCCGGGCGCTCGAGCTCCTGGATGGTGAGCAGCAGGATCGAGTGCCATGCTTTGTAGGGATCCTGAAACGGCCGCAGATACACCTTGATGGCTCGCCGCCCGAGCTTCGAGAATAGGCGGCCGAGAAGGTGCGACTTGCCGTAGCCGCGGTCCGGCGACACCACGAGCTGTGCCTTCTTGGCGCGGGCGGGTTTACGTGGCGGTGCGCCGCCGTCCAACGCGGAGAAGTCGCGATGCAGGCTGCTCAGCGGTGAATCGTTGAGGCCCTTGACCGAGAACGACACTTCGCGGGGCTCCCGGACCACGTCGTCTTCGAACGGGTTCACTTTCGCGTCCGCAAAGGAGGTCGTCATCGATCGTCCTTGACGACCACCGTGATGAAGGGCTCGGCGAAGCCGTCGAGACGGATGCCGGCATCGATCACTTCGCGGGGAAGCTCCACCGAGGTCGTCGGATGAATCGTGATCCGCCCCGCTTTGGCTTCTTGCACCAGCAGCGTGTGCAGCGCTTCTTTCGGCACGTTCAGCGCCTTCATGAGGTCGAAGATCTTGACGGCCGAGAATCCACCCTGCTGGGCCTTGAGCCGGCGGTAGACCGGAAGGAGATCCTCGAAACGCAACGACGGGCCGTGTGGCGGGTTCGGCCCCGGTACGGGGCTCGGATCGACCGGCATCGTCGTCGTCTCGAAGGCGAAACGCTCCGCGGCGACGTCGCAGTGGAGGTAGTATTTCGACTTTCCGCAGGTGAGTTCGACGATCGCTCGGCCCGCAATTGCATGCTTCACCGCATCGGGAAAGAACCGGCGGTGCATGCCGGTCACTTTCTTTTCGAGCCCGGGGCGCGACAAGAGCCTGGTGCCCGATTGGAGGACCAAGCGGACCAGCAAGGCGCTCGCAGTCTCGATCGACGGACCCCTCCCAGCGGCGAAATAGTATTGGGTGCTGCCATGTTTCACGGGCCCCCAGATGTCGCCACGCTCGGCGAGGGTCTTCAATGCGTCGCGCAGACGTTCTTCTCGTGCCTTGGCGGTGGCTTTCGCTTTTCCCACGAAACAGGTCTTGAGGGTGCCGAGCGCGAGCCCAGCATCCTCCGCGTTCATGATTGTCGGAAGGAGGTCGTCTAGCGTTGAAGCCATTAGGTTTCTGCCGCTTGAAATCAATGGAACGGCAATGCCGCGTCGGGCGCCATCATAGTCGGGCGACCTGGTGAGAAAAGCCAAATCTAATGGGGCCGTTCGTCGGCCGCCGTTGGCTCGGGATGCCACCTCTTGTCCCGCACCTGAACGCCCGCCGGCGACACCCCGCGGCGGGGTCGGGGGCGGCCGACCTCCGCGCCGCACAATGGTCGCCGCGGCCGTCGTAGCCGCTACCCGCGCGCCGGCGTGGCTGTGAGCAATTCTGCACAGTTCTCGCCATGGGTATGCGTTACTTTTTGCCGATACAGGGGTGTCTTTCCCGACCCCTGGAGGCGGCGGCATGCCATCGGGACGTGATTTCGACAATCCCGGAAATCCGGGATTCGCCAAGGTCTGCACCACCGCGCGGTCCGTCCGCGGCAGTTATCGCGTGCGCCTGGACGCCGCCGGGTGGCATTGGATGGCCGGAGCCTCGGGCCAAGTGACGGCACCCGAGGATCATTTCGGCCTTTCGCCGGCCGGCGCGGTCCGGACCTGGTGCCAGGTCCGGTCGGTCCTGGCGACCCGAGGGGCACCCGGGGCCGGCCCGTCGGCCGCGCTCCCGCCCGGCAATCCGGCCGCGGTCGCGGGCGATCCGGATGACTGGTCCGTGTGACGTCGCGCCGACCCGCCTGCCGCCGCGGCTGGCCGTCCGGCGGACCGTCCGTGTCGACGGTGCGGCGGCCGCGGAGTTGTGCGTTTTGCGGCGGCGACATAAATATTCACAGGAATACGGATCGTCGGGTGGATCGTCATCCGACGCCGGTGCGACGGCGGTGCGGAACCGAATCCGGCCCCCGTCGCGACGCCGAGACACAGCGCAATCTCGATCGCAGGAGGTCGCGATGGCGGACCGACAGCCTCCGACATTCGATCCCAAGGACTTTCTCGCCAAGGTCGGCGACGGCCGCAGCATCGGCAAGTACCGCAAGGACCAGATTCTCTTCGCCCAGGGCGAGCCGGCGGACGCGGTGTTCTACATTCAGAGCGGCAAGGTCAAGGTCACGGTCGTCTCGAAGCAGGGCAAGGAGGCGGTCGTCGCCATCCTGGCTGCCGACGAGTTCGTCGGCGAAGGCTGCCTCGCCGGGCGGGCGACCCGCATGGCGACCGCCGTGGCGATGACGGACTCGGTCGTCTTGCGGCTGGAGAAGTCGGCCATCCTGCGGGTGATCCACGAGGAGCCGGCGTTCTCCGAGCTGTTCATCGCCCGTCTGCTGGGTCGCAACATCCGGGTCGAAGCCGATCTCGTCGACCAACTGTTCAACTCGAGCGAAAAACGTCTCGCGCGCCTGCTGCTGCTGCTGGCGAACTTCGGCAAGGAGGGCAAGCCGGAGCCGATGATCGCGAAGATCAGCCAGGAGACGCTCGCCGACATGATCGGCACGACGAGGTCGCGCGTCAGCTTCTTCATGAACAAGTTTCGCAAGCTCGGCTTCATCGACTACAACGGCGGCATCGAGGTCCACAGCTCGCTGCTCAACGTCGTCCTGCACGACTATCCGCACATCGCCGGCACCCCCGCCGAGTCGGACGAGCCGGAGCAGTGACCCACAGCACGGGCCGGCGGTGGCGACGCCCGGCGTGACGCGACAGTCCGGCCGGGTGAGCAAAACAGAACAGATCCGGGTGGCTGATCGTGGTAAAAGAACAGCTCATAGAGGTGGACCCGGCCTTGCGTCCGAATCCGCCCTGGAGTCTGGGGACGAGACGCCGTTTTGCGAGCCGGTTTTGCTTGGCGCGCGAATGTTGCGATGCGGGTGTGGGGCTGCGATCGTGCTGCCGACTCGGGTGCTGCTCGCGGCAGACGTCACGACGAACCTCCGCCCGCCGGGACGGTGACGCAGTCCGTTGCGTCAGCCGGTGTCAGTTGTGCTGAAAATAATCAGTTGCGTCGTGTCGATCAGTTGCGTTGTTGCGTCGGCGGAGTCAGTTGCGTCGAGATTTGGACTTGCCTGCCGCCCGACCCGTCCCGAGCCGCGCGCCTCATGCCGCGGTTGAGGGTTTGCTCCGGGCGGCGAGGCTTTTTTGACGGCCGGGTCCGGTCCGCGGCCGCACACCTTCGCACCGTTCCCAATCGCTTCAAGCCGATTGACGTTGCACGATCTCGAAACCGACATCGATGACCCGCTCGCGGATTGTCTCGCCGCTGCACCGTGCGATGATCAGCTCGCCGGCGAGCCTGCCGATCGATGCGCCGTCGACATGCACGGTCGTCAGCGACGGAACGATGTGGGCGGCGAAGTCGGCGTTGCCGAACCCGCAAACGGCGAGATCGTCCGGAACGCGCAGCCCGCGCGCCTGCGCCTCCACGATCACGCCCTGGGCCAGTTGATCGGCGCTGCACGCGACCGCCCGCAACGCCGGATCCTGGCGGAGAAGCTCCCCCAAGGCGCTGCGGCCGAGAGCGAGGCTGCTCGGCGCCGGGACGACGGCGGTCGGAACATTGTGCCCGACAGTCGCCAGGAATCCCTCGCGGCGGAGCTGAGCGCGATGGTCGTCGCCGGTGGCGATCCCGATCCTGCCGTATCCCTTGCCGAGGAGGTATCCGGCGAGCGCGCTGCCGACCTTGATGTGGGAGAAACCGACCACGATGTCGAGCGGCCGATCCGTCAAGTCCCAGGTCTCGATCACCGGGGTGCCGAGACGCACGAGCTGCCGGCGCGCCGCCTCGGAGCGGATCAGCCCCGTGACCACGATGCCGTCGACCCGACGGCCGATCATCGCATTGAGCAGCGCGTCCTGGCGCGAATCGTCGTAGCGCATCTGGCCCAGCATCAATTGATAGCCGGCGCCGTCGAGCACGTCGGTGAGCGACTGCAGGGTCGGCAGGAACTGGGCGACGGACAGCGCCGGCACGAGCCCGCCCACCAGCCGGCTGCGATTGGACTTGAGACTGCCGGCGAGAAGATTCGGAATGTATCCGGTCGCCTGCACCGCCGCCTGCACGCGGGCGATGGTCTTCTCCGACACCAGCTTGGGATTCGTCAGCGCCCGCGATGCGGTGATCAACGAAACGCCTGCCGCACGGGCCACGTCGTGGAGCGTCGCGGACTTGGCGGACAAGGGCTCGAGGTCGGACTTGCGGGGCAATGGCGTGCGGCTACGTAGCAGTCCCAGGCTTGCGGTCGACGATACGACAACGTTATCATACCAGCCGCTTGGAATGCAATTTCCGGCTGCGTCTTACGGAAATGTCGATTTCGTCCAGCGGCGTGCGCCGGTTTTTCTTGTTCCGCAGAATGACAACGTTGTCATTCTGCCTCCCGAATACAAGCCCGTCGGGGTCCCGCCCTCGACGCCGAATGCCCGCCTTTCCCGTCAAGGAGGATACACTCCATGCGCTGCATGATCCGCCCGCCTCGCCGGTCGGCTTGCGTCGTCGCCGTCGCACTGGCGATCGGCACCGTGGCGACGCCGGTTGCACAGGCTCAAACGGATTATCCGTCCAAGACCGTCAGCATCGTCGTGCCGTTTCCGGCCGGCGGGAGCGCCGACCTCGTCGCCCGCTGGCTCGCGCCTGCCCTGCAGGACAAGCTCAAGCAGACCTTCATTGTCGAGAACCGCGCGGGCGCCAACGGCAGCATCGGTTCGGCGGGTGTCGCCCGGGCGGCGGCCGACGGCTACACCCTGCTCATCTCGGGCATCGGCTCGAACGCCATCAACTATGCGCTCTACAGCAAGCTGCCTTACGCCGACAAAGACTTCCAGCACGTCTCGCTGCTGATCACCGGGCCCAATGTCATCGCGGTCAATCCCGAGTCGCCGGCCCGCACGCTGACCGACCTGATCGCCCTGGCGAAGGCCGCGGACGGTAAGTTCCAGGCCGCGCATTCCGGCAACGGGTCCTCGAACCATCTCGGCATGACGATGCTGGCGAAGGCCGCCGGGTTCAAGGTCGTGCACGTGCCCTACAAGGGCGGCGCACCGGCCATCACCGACGTCGTCGGTGGGCACGTGCCGGTCATCACGTTGAACCAGGACGTCCTGCTGCCGCATGTGCAGGCCGGCAAGCTGCGCGCCCTCGCGGTGCTCAGCCTGGAGCGGAACCCCGCCTATCCGGGCGTGCCGACCGTGGCCGAGCACGGCTTTCCCGGATTCTCCGCTGTGTCCTGGTTCGGCCTGTCGGCGCCCGCCGGCACACCCAAGGCCGTCATCGACAAGCTCGCCAAGGCCTGCGCCGAGATCCTCGCCGACCCGGCCCTGAAGCAGAAGCTCGAAGCCAACGGATTCGTCGTCGTCGGCAGCACGCCGCAGCAGGCCAGCGCGTTCATCAAGGCCGAGATCGAGAAGTGGGACGGTGTCGTCAAGACGAACGGCGTCACGGTCGACTGATTCAACCATCCTGCTGCAGAGGACCGACATGACTGCTCACGACCGCACCGCCGACGACCGCATCGCCTGGATCAGGCTGTCCTCGTGCTTCCTTCCGCTGGGGACGCCGGTCAGCGACGCCAAGGTCCTGACCGGCAAGCAGAAGCCGATGACCGAGATCGCGTTTCTGTTTGCCGAGATCGCCACCACGGACGGCCATCGCGGCCTCGGCCTGAGCTATTCCAAGCGCGCCGGCGGGCCGGGGCAGTTCGTCCACGCCAAGGAGATCGCGCCGGCGCTGATCGACGAGGACCCGAGCGACATCGGACGGCTGTGGGACAAGCTCGCCTGGGCCGGTGCCTCGGTCGGGCGCAGCGGACTGTCGACGCAGGCGATCGCCGCCTTCGATGTCGCCTTGTGGGACCTCAAGGCGCGGCGGGCCGATCTGTCGCTCGCCAAGCTCCTCGGCGCTCACCGCAACTCCGTTCGCTGCTACAACACCTCGGGCGGCTTCCTGCACACGCCGCTCGACCAGGTGCTCGACAACATCACGGCCTCGCGGGCGCGCGGCATCGGCGGCATCAAGATCAAGGTCGGGCAGCCCGACTGCGCCGTCGACATCAAGCGGATCGAGACGATCCGGAGCCATCTCGGCGACACGTTCCCGCTGATGGTCGACGCCAACCAGCAGTGGGACCGCCCGACGGCCCAGCGCATGTGCCGGATCTTCGAAAAGTTCAACCTGATCTGGATCGAGGAGCCGCTCGACTGCTACGACTTCGAGGGGCACGCGGGGCTCGCCGCCCAGTTCGACACGCCGATCGCCACCGGCGAGATGCTGACCAGCGCGGCCGAGCACGCCGAGCTGATCCGCGCCCGCGCGACCGACTATCTCAATCCCGACGCGCCGCGCGTCGGTGGAATCACGCCGTTTCTCAGGGTCGCGGCGCTGGCGGATCACGCGGGGCTGATGATCGCGCCGCATTTCGCCATGGAGCTGCACGTGCACCTCGCCGCCGCCTATCCCCGCGAGCCGTGGGTCGAGCATTTCGAATGGCTCGAACCGCTGTTCAACGAACGCCTTGAGATCGCGGACGGCCGCATGCTGGTGCCGACACGCCCCGGTCTCGGCCTGTCGCTGAGCGCGCAGGCGCGCGCCTGGACGCGCGAAAGCGCCGAGTTCGGCACGGAGATTTAGAGCGGTTTCGGACGCAGAGTCGGACTCCGCCTTTGCTTAACGCGCTCGAAGCGCCTCGTGTCGCGCGGGTCTCGGCCACGCAACTCCGAACGGCGTGAGTTCGTCGTGATGTCGTCGCCGGACCGGCCGGCCCGGCGACGACCCTTTGACATGCGCCGCCCCTACCGCGCCAGTGGATCGGGGCGCATCTGCACCTTGTAGACCTTTGGCCGGTTTTCGGTGCCGCCCTCGTTGTGGAAGACGGTGCGGGTGCCGGACGTGGTCCAGATCCCGCGGCCCTTCCAGCCGGCGGCGGGGTCGTCGACGCGGCCGTCGACGTTCTTGGTGAAGAAGCCGAGCGGATAGGGCACGCGCAGCCGCACGAACTTGCCGTCGACCAGCGCCAGCAGTGCCTCGCCGCCGTTGGTCGAGGCGATCGGCACGTTCTTGCCCAGCCCGAGCGTGTCGTCGCGGTCGACCCAGATGTAATAGGCGTGGTCGGCGGCGCCGCTCTCCGGCAGGCCTTCGAACTGCGGCCCGGGGAAGCGGTAGAGCGTCCAGCCCTCCGGGCAGTGCTTGCCGGTCGCCGCGGCCGGGCCGTTCAGTGGGCCCTTGCATTTCGACCGGTCGAAGCTCGCCATGTGGCCGCTCGCCAGCGTGGTCCACACGACGCCGTCGAGGTCGACGTCGAGGCCGCGCGAGCCGAAGGCGCCGTCCGGCGGCAGATAGACCTCGGCCAGCGCCGTCTCGGCCGGGTTCTCGCCCGGCACCAGGCGGATGATGTATCCGGGCTGGTCGACGCGCGAAAAGCCGACATCCATCGACTGGCCCCAGATCGAATCGTCGATCGGGCTCGGCTGCACGCCATAGAACGCCGCCATCACGCGCTTGTCCTTTGTCGGGTCGACCGGATCGTTCGGACCGACGAAGGCGTCGCGCTTGCCGTTGCCGTTGGTGTCGATGATCAGCGGCGTCCAGCCCTGCGCCCGCTTGGCGTCGCCGGTCTCGTCGAATGTCCTGGTGTCGAGCCAGCCGACGACGCCGCTCTGCGGGCCGCCCGCGCTGGTCCACAGCGTGTTTTTGGCGTCCTTGCCGAAATAGAGATGATGCGTGGTGAAGCAGGTGTCGATCAGCGACCACTTTTGCGTGCCGGGGTCGTAGACCGAGAGCTGGCGCGCCGATTCGGCGAGCGGCGCCACCTTGGCGGAGGGATGGTCGCCGCCCTGCTTGCAAAAGTCCGGATTGGCGGCGGGGCGGATGCGGGCCGTGAACCACACGCGGCCCTTCTCGTCCATCATCGGGTTGTGGATGCTGGTGTGGCCGTCCCAGATTGCCTCGTCGCCCCAGTGGGCCGAGGTGCCGCGCGAAAGATCGAGCGACGACGGCGTGTCCTTGTCGCGATAGGGATGGACGATGACGCTCGCCGTATGGGTCTTCGGATCCAGCACCGGCACGTTGTCGGTCGACTCCTCGGGCGAGCCGTAGATCTTGCCGCCGGCATTGACGGTGGGGTTGCGCTTGTCGCTGGAGACGGCGTCGTGCATGTAGTGCTTGTTGCTCGACCAGTCCCACATGGTGACGACCATGTTGCGCTCGAGCCCCTGCGGCCGTTCCGGCTTGGCGAAGGGCAGTTCGCCGCCGGCGATGCGGTCGGTCCAGTCGGCCAGCACAGCATAGGCCTTGTCGGGGCCGAGCCGCCCGAGCGTCAGCGCCATGTTGGCCTGCGCCTGGCCGGCCTGGGTGCGCAGCGCCCACGCGTCCGCCGACGTCGTCTGCGTCTTGGATCCCGTGGTGGTCGCCTGGGTCTTGAAGAAGGTCGGGATGTTGCGCACGCCCTCGGAGCCGAGCGCGTGGCAGGACTGGCAGGAGTTCTTCAGCGAATCGACCCAGTAGTACTGTGCCTTCATCACCTCGGGGATGCCGTTGCCGCCCGGGCCTGCGCCGGTGCCGGGAAACTCGCTCGCCGGCGGGATGCGGATCATCGAGTACCAGTAGACGCCCGGATAGTAGCGCGCCGCCGCTGCCTCGTTCTGGGCCGGCACGGCGCCGAGGTCGAGCCGCCGCCCGGGCGTCGCCTTCTGCTTTTGCGAATCGACGAGGCCGTAGCCGCGTACCCAGACGTCGTAGCTCGCCTTGGGCAACTCGGGGATGACGTAGCGGCCGCGCTCGTCGGTGACGACCAGCTTGGCGTATTTGGTCGGGAGATCGGTCGTCTCGGCGATCACCCAGACGCCTGCCTCGGGACCGTTCGGCCCGGTGACGACGCCGGCGAGATCGCTGTCGCCGAAGCTCGGCGCCGCAGCCGCATCACCGGCCTGCTGGGCGAGTGCCGGCGCCGATACGGTGAGCGCCGTGGCGAGCGCGAGCGCCGCCACGCCCGAATGCCAATCCGTCATTGTCTCCTCCCTGTGTGCGGCCAAGCTTGCTGCCTGGTCCCGCGTGTTCTGATTTTGCTGTGCCGTGAGATGCCGGCCGGGCTCCCCACCGGCCTCTACCGAAGCGCACGAGCGACCGTGACGATCGCGCCGGCAAAGTCCTACCGAAATACCTGTGAGAGACGCGCCGCGGCTGCCGCGGGCGCAGCACAACCCAAGCAGCCCGGCTATTGCTTGGGAAGCGCGACGAGCGCCGATCGCGGCGGGGTGCCCTTCACATCCGTGTGTCCCGATGATGCAGCGCAGCGCGCGCTTCCATCGCCGGCGGGCCGTGCTAGGCTCTCAGCTCGGCTTTCCGTCCTCCCCTTTCCTGCTTTGCCACTCCCGGTTTCCGGCCATTCGTCGCCACGGAGCATCCGACATGAAGGCAGTGCTGGTTCTGGCCGCCTGCGCGGCAGGTCTCGTCGTGACACAGGACGCCGTCGCGCAGCCCTATCCCACCCGTCCGATCACCGCCGTGGTGGCGGCGAGCGCCGGCGGGCCGACCGACACCATCGCCCGCATCGTCGTCGAACGGATGAGCGCCGCGCTCGGCGGCACCATCATCATCGAGAATGTCGGCGGCGCCTCCGGCACCATCGGCACCGGCCGGGTCGCCCGTGCCCAGCCCGACGGCTACACGCTCGGGATCGGCGGCTGGAACCACTACGTGGTCAACGCCGGTATCTATACGAACCTGCAATACGACCTCTTTGCCGATTTCGCGCCGGTGGCGCAGCTCGCCAGCGGGCCGCAGATCATCCTGTCGCGCAAGACGATCCCGGCGACCAATCTCACCGAGCTGATCGCGTGGCTGAAGCAGCAGCCCTCGGTCACCATGGCGACCGGCGGCGTCGGCGCGCCCGGGCATGTCTCGGGGCTCTCGCTGCAGGACCGGATCGGCGTCAAATTCCAGTTCGTGCCGTATCGCGGCTCGGCGCCGGCCCTGCAGGACGTGGTGGCTGGCCATCTCGACACCATCTTCGAGCAGACCTCGGCGGCGCTGCCGCAGATCCGCGGCGGCGGCGTGCGCGCCTATGCGGTGACGGCGAATGCGCGGCTCGACGTGCTGCCGGAGGTGCCGACCGTCGACGAGGCGGGCCTGCCGGGGTTCTATCTCTCGGTCTGGCAGGGCCTGTGGGCGCCCAAGGGCACGCCGCCGGAGATCGTCGAAAAGCTCTCCGCTGCGGTGCGCGAGGCGCTCGCCGATCCCAAGGTGAAGGCGCGCTTTGCCGAGATCGCCCAGCAGATCCCGCCGGCCGCCAACCAGACGCCGGCCGGCTTCTCGGCCTACCACAAGGCCGAGATGGAGAAGTGGGTGCCGATCATCAAGGCGGCCGGCATCACGCCGAACTGAGCGGGCGCGCCGGCGCGGCCGGTCGTCGAGGCGTTGCGCCGGTCAACTCTCTGCGAATTGCATTTCTGCGCCTGTCTGCGAAGGTTCGCGACAATCACCAGGAGCGATGCCGATGATGATCACGAGCCTTCGCCGCGCCCTCGGGGTTTGCAGTGTCGTCGTCTTCGCGCTGGCGGTTGTCCAGGTCGGCGGCACGGCCGCGGTGCACGCCCAGGACTATGCGGCCGTGCTGGCGGCGCCCGATCGCAGCGAGGCCGACCGGCAGGTCGACGCGCGGCGCGATGCGCCGAAGCTTCTCGGCTTCATCGCGCCGAGGACCGGCCAGCAGGTGCTCGACATGGGCGCCGGCGGCGGCTACAGCACCGAGCTGATGGCGCGCGCCGTCGGGCCGACCGGCAAAGTGTTCGGCCAGAACGACAAGGCGTCGGACAAGCTCGACGCGCGGCTGAAGACGCCGGCCATGGCCAACGCGACGGGCCTGGTCCGCCCCTTCGACGCCCCGGCCGCCGGGCTGCCGCCGCTCGATCTGATCACGTTCCTGTTCGCCTATCACGACACGACCTTCATGGAGGTCGACCGCGCAAAGATGAACAAGGCGCTGTTCGACGCGCTGAAGCCGGGCGGCGTTCTGGTGATCGCCGATCATTCGGCCCGGCCGGAGGACGGCGCCACGGTCGGCAAGTCGCTGCACCGCATCGCCGAGGCGACGCTGCGCGCCGAGATCGAGGCGGCCGGCTTCAAGTACGTCGCCAGCGCCGACTTCCTGCGCAATCCCGACGATCCGCGCACGGCGATCATCTTCCGCTCGCCCATCAAGGTCGACGAGTTCGTGCTGAAGTTCCAGAAGCCGATGTGAGACGGGCGGTCGTGGTGGCGCCCACGCGCGTCACTGTGCCGTGGCGCCGCTGTCGACCCGCAGGCTCGTGCCGGTGACCAGCCGCGCCCCGTCGCAGGCGAGATACAGCACCGCGGCGGCGACGTCCTCGGGCTGCATGATTTCCTTCAGCGGCACCATCGAGAGGGCGAACTCGCGATAGGCGGGGTCCTCGAAGAACGGTTTCGTCATCGAGGTCTCCACCACGGTCGGCGCCACGGCGTTGACGCGGATCTTGTGGGCGCCGAGCTCGATCGCCATCGCCTTGGTGAGCCCCTCGATGGCGTGCTTGGTCATGGCGTAGACGGCGCGCTTCGGCCCGCCGACATGGCCCATCTGCGACGAGATGTTGACGATCGAGCCGCCACGCCCGGCCGCGACCATCACGCTTGCTGCCGCCTGCGCCACCTTGAACGCCGCGCGTACGTTCAGCGTCAGCAGCAGGTCGAGAGTCGCGTCGTCGACCTCCAGGAGCGGCTGCAGCTTGTTGGTGCCGGCATTGTTGACCAGCACGTCGAGCCGGTCGAGCCCGCGGATGCGCCCGATCAGCGCGTCGTCGCGCACGTCGCCGACCCACGGCTCGACCGCCTCGCCGAGCTGCTGGCGCAACGCCTCGAGATCGGATGCCGTGCGCGCCACCGCGATGACGCGGGCGCCGGCGCCGACCAGCGCCGCGACGCAGGCCCGCCCGATGCCGCGTCCGGCGCCGGTGACGAGGGCGATGCGGCCGGCGAGCGGCGCGGTGTCTGTTTCGGAGGTCATCGCGGGAGCTCCTGGGGATGGGGCGGGGAAGGGCGGAGCGACGAGGCTACACCGCCGCGCGGGCGTGCGTCACGGCCTGCGCGGGCCGCTCGGGACAGGCTGGCGCGATCGGCAATTCTCCCGAGATGGCCATTTTGGCCGTGGGATGATACAGAACCCGATGGATTTCAGACGAGCGAAGACTGAGCAGGAGCTTGGCGGGGATGCCTAAGATTGTTGTCGTCGGTGGCGGTTGGGGGGGCTGTGCGGCCGCGTTGGTCGCGGCCAAGCAGGGCGCCGATGTCACCCTGATCGAGCGCACCGACATGCTGTTGGGCACGGGCCTGGTCGGCGGCATCTTCCGCAACAACGGCCGCTTCACGGCCGCCGAGGAGGCGCTCGCCATGGGCGGCGGCGACCTGTTCGAGGTCATGGAGGCGAATGCGGTTCACCGCAACATCGAGTTTCCCGGCCACAAGCACGCGTGGCTGTACAACGTCAACACAATCGAGCGGGCGGTCCGCAAGCGCCTCGACGCGGCGGGCGTCGACGTCCGCATGATGACCCGGATCACCGAGGTCGAGGTGGACGGCGAGAGGATTCTTTCGGTCGCGGTGGCCGAGGGCGCAGACGCGGAGCGTTTCGCCGCAGACGCGTTCGTCGACTCGACCGGAACCTCCGGTGTTCCGCGCACCTGCAACCAGCACGGCAACGGCTGCAGCATGTGCGTGCTGCGCTGCCATACCTTCGGCAACCGGGTCAGCGTCGCCGGGCGGGCCGGCCTCACCGAGATGGTGGGGCACAAGGGCACGCAGGTCGGCGCCATGAGCGGCGCCTGCAAGATCGTCAAGGACTCGCTCGCCCCCGAGATCGCCGAGGCGCTCAATCGCGACGGCGTCTTCGTGGCCGCCATTCCGGCGGAACTTCGCGCCGGCGAGGACAAGCTCGGCAGCAAATGCTGCCAGCAGTACGCCACGGCCGATTATGCCGACAACATCGTCCTGCTCGACACCGGCCACGCCAAGCTGATGACGACGCACATTCCGCTCGACCGTCTGCATCAGGTGCCGGGATTCGAGAACGCCCGCTACCAGGATCCGATTTCCGGCGGCATCGGCAACTCGATCCGGTTCGTCGCGATGACGCCGCGCGACGACGCGCTCAAGGCCGACGGGTTGGACAACCTGTTCGTGGCGGGCGAGAAGGCCGGCCTGCTGGTCGGCCACACCGAGGCGATCGTCACCGGACTCCTCGCCGGCCACAACGCCGTGCGCGAGGCGGTCGGCGACGAGCTCTGCGTGCTGCCGGACAGCCTCGCCATCGGCGACGCGATCACGCATGTGCGCGAAAGGATGCAGACCGAGGAAGGGCTCGGCCTCAAATACACGTTCTCGGGATCCGTGTATTTCGACCGCATGAAGGAGCGCGGCCTGTACGTGATCGACGTTGCGGACATCCGCGCCCGCGTCGAGGCGGCCGGCCTGACCAACGTGTTCGGGGCTCCGACGGTGACGCGACGCCGGCCGGCGCGCGTCGCCGGCGACGCCGCCGCGGTCGCGGCGGAGTAGACGTTTCCGCCCGCGTCATGCCGGCAGCTCGGCTGCCGGCATGGATCCGCGGCTCAGCTCCGGCTCAGCTCCAGAACAGCACCGCGCAGGTCGTCGACACGGCGAGCCCGATCAGCACCGGAAACAACAGCCGGCGCACCATCTCCAGCACCGGCACCCGGGCGAAGCCGGCGACCGCGATCAGCGACGACCACGCGATCAGCGTGCCGCCGCCGGTCCACACCGCGCCCATCTGCCCGACCGCCGCCAGCGTCTCGACATTGAAGCCGACCGTCGGACCGAGCGCCCCGGACAGCGAGCCGGTCAGCGGCAGGCCGGCGAATCCCGATCCGTCGATCCCGGTGATCATCCCGACGAGGAGGACGCCGAAGCCGACCAGGAAGCGGCTGTGCGGAATCCACGCCTGCGCCGCCTGGATGAGATCGAACAGGAAGGACGGGGCCTGCGCGACCGGAACGCCGAGGATGCCGGCCGCCAGCTCGCCGCCGGCGCCGGCGAAGAAGAAGCCGGCGATCGGCAGCACCGAGCCCATCGCCTTGAAGGCGAACACGAAGCCGTTGGTGATGTGGTCGGCGCAGGCGTCGAAGCCCTTCTTCGGCCCCTCCGCCGCGAAGGTGGCGAAGATCATCAGGAACGCGCCCATGCCGCCGACCAGGGCGGCCGCGTCGCCGCCCTTGAGCTCCGGCAGCCCGAAGCCGAGCCGCGGCAGCACCATGGCGGCGATCACGGCGGCGAAGCCGAGCGGCGTCAGGATGGCGAACAGCCGCGAGAACAAGGCGCGCCGGCGATCCATGCCGTGCAGCTCCTTCTCGATTCCGACATCCGTCACGTCCGCCGGCTCGTGCGCGGTGGCGAGCGCCATCTCCGACTTGTCGAAGCTGCCGATGAACTCGTGCGGCTCCAGCTTGACGTCGCCGGTCCGCTGCCAGCGGTCGAGCAGCGCCGGGTCCGGCCGCACGATCAGCTTGCGGATCGACAGATAGGCGAGGCCGAGCGCGATGACGCCGGTGATCAGCGAGAGAACGAGCGCGCGATCGGCGACCACGGCGGCGCTGACCCCGAGCCCGGCGGCCTTGGCGCTGATCCCGGGCGCGACGCCGATGACGTAGTCGGACGACAGCGCCATGCCCTGGCCGGCGATGGCGATGCCGAGCGCGCCGGCGAGCGGCGGCAGGCCGGCCATGATGGCGGCCGGCAGCAGCACGGCCGAGACCAGCGGCACGGCCGGGGTCGGCCAGAAGAACAGCGAGATGACGTAGGTGATGGCCGACAGGATGAAGAACGACGTGTGCCCGTTGGTCATCACGGTGCGGAACGGCTGCACCATGCGGACGTCGGAGCGCAGCACCTGCAGCGCGTTCAAGAGCGCCGTGATGAGCGCGATCACCAGGAAGATGTTGAACAGCTCCTTGGCGGCCATGAAGCTCGCGTCGAAAATGCTGCCCAGCGCCCGCACCGGGTTGTGGCTCCACGCCAGCGTGACCGCGAACGTCGCCAGGATCGACGGGACGACGACGTTCAGCCGGGTCACCATGGTCGCGATGACGGCCAGGACGCCCGCCAGATAAATCCAATGCGCCAACGTGATTTCGACCATGATCGTCCCGATGAAACAGGTGAGGGGGGCGCGGAAAGCTGTGCCCGGATAACGAACGCGTATCGAGTCCGTAGATTTACCGAGAATTTTTCGAAATCCCGCGCCGGACGGGGGTGGGCCGGGTCCCTGCCGCTAATTTGGGCGCCGTGCGCGGGCCCGCGATGTCGCCGCCGCGCCATCGGGCCGGGTCTGCTGTGCCTGGAGCGCAACCCGGCTGCGGTTGTCCGGGCCGTTGCGGGTGACATACTGCGCGCCGCGCGGACGATGGGGTCGTTGCTCCGCGTGAACCGCGCCGCCGCCGAACCCCGCCGCGGCCGTGAGATCCGAGGATTTTCCATGCCTGCCTCCACGCCCTACATCAACGCGGTCGAGCTCGACATCGTGCCGGCCGAGTACGAGGCCTTCAAAGCCGCCGTCCAGGCGAACGCGGCAGCGAGCGTCAAGGAGCCCGGCTGCCGGCAGTTCGACGTGCTGTTCGAGGAGAGCGATCCTCACCACGTGCTGCTCTACGAGGTCTACGACGACGCGGCCGCGCTGGCGGCCCATCGCGAGACGGCGCATTTCAAGGCGTACTGGGAGAAGAGCGGCCCGATGATCGCCAAGCGCGTGCCGCGGCACTTTTCGCCGATCGCGTTCAACATCAAGGCGCGGTAGCGGCAGACGAAGCGCGTGCGCGGGGCCGTAGCCCGGGTCGAGTGAAACGAGACCCGGGATTCTGCGGTGCCGGCCCAGCCCCGAAGCGACATCCGGGAGCGATGCACCCGGAGCTCCGGATGTCGTTTCGCTCCGTCCGGGCTACGCTTGCTACACCGGGTGTGTTTTCTGTTCGCCGTTCGCGTAAGTCACAAAGTGGGGGTACTTCATATATTCAGCCTTGCCTTCGAAATCTGCGAGGTTCATCGGCTGCGGGGCTTGGTCGAGCATCTCGACTCTGTCGAACAGCATAAACTGCTCATACGTGAACAGCTTGGTCTTCTTGCCGATGTAGTGGAACACGACGCTGCGGCGGCTCAGTGCAGGATTGATCCGCGGCGAGCCGCCGTGCGCCAGCAGCGAGTGCCAGAACACGACGTCGCCTGCTTTTAACGTGATGGGCAGTCGCTCCGTTTCGTAGATGCCTTCGAGCGCCCGGAAGTCTTGCGTCCAGGCGAGTCCCAGTTCGCTAACGAGCTGCGCTCTTTGATCCGGTGGGTAGTCGGCCTGGCGCGCTGCCGCTCGCTTCGCAGCCAAATCGGGACGCGATGCGACGACATCGTCGCTCCGGTAAAACGGCCACGTATGACTTTCTGGAACATAGAAAAGCGGGCCAGAATCCGGATGGATGTCTTCCAACGCAATCCAGCAACCGGCCATGGAATAGCTGGGCTCGGGCCAGAAAAAGATGGCGTCGATATGGGCATCCTGCGTGGTTCCGCGCTCGAAGTTCAGCGAGCCGAAGAGAACCGGGTCGTCATTGAATGCCCAGCGCAGAAAGGAAAGGACTTCTGCGTTCGCGGCCAGGCGCAGAAGCTCCGGCTCTTTCTGATGAAGCATCCCGATCCGGTCGCCATAGCCGTGGTCGTCCTTGCCGTCGTCGACCTCTCGGCGGACTTTCGCGACAATCGCGTTGTAGCGCGCGATTTCCTCGGATGAGTAGGCACCCTCGAGAACCAAGAAACCGTTCTTGATCCACTGGTCTTTCAATTCCGGCGAGACCGTGTCGTCACCCGACCACTGCGCCGTCATGGGACCGAGCGGGAGCGCCGGCGGCAGATGAAGGGTGGACGTTGCCACTTCCCGGTCGACCTCGAGATTCATCGCTGATTTTCCCCCCAAAAATTTGGAGCCGGAACCTACCCCCGCAGCCCAAAATCGTAAAGGGGGTTGCGCGAACTAGGATCCGCAACCCGATAAAGCTCATTTTCAAACGGTCGAGTTGGCCGGTCGCCCGTTGATTTGCGCACCCTCCCATTCTGCCGACACGTTTTCCCGGCGGGTGTCGCCGTGCGCTCGACCTACCCTACGGCACCTCGCTGATTCCCCTTCCTTAACCCGCACTCGAGCCCACCGCCCCTACGCTTCGCGGGGACGTGCCGGCGCTGTGGGGTGCCGGCGGCGGGCGCGTGTCGGGCCGTCTGCGGACATGCCGGTGCCGTCACATCGCGCCGGCCGGGGAGAGACATGGCATCAGCGGCAAGCCGCGGGTGTCGAACGAGGCGTCGTCGGCGGCAGCGGCCGCGGTCCGGAAGGCGGCAGCCGTAGCCCGGATGGTGCGAAAGCGGCATCCGGGACCGCTGCGCCCGAAGTCCCCGGATGTCGCTCCGCGCTTCCGGGCTACGCGTTCTGCCACCCTCCCCTGGAGGGGGAGGGTCGCCGACCGCAGGTCGGCGGGGTGGGGTGAAGCCCCACGCACCGGAGCCGCTGTCACCCCTTCCAGAATTGAGTGCACTGTCACCGTAATTCCCGAAGCCTACATCAGCTCGCACCGCCGATTCTTGCCCAGTCTCTTGCGCTCAATCCGGGCTACGCTTGCTATTGTTGATTTGTCACAGACGGGAAAAATCCTGCTCTCCCTACCGATGGCTGCCCGGTGAAGTGAGTGCACCTAGATTGTGACGCCAGCCAGTCAGGCACGTCTACGTTATCTAGTACGATGAGTTGATAGTCATCCGGAAGGTCTGAGAAGGCGCGGAATGCTTTGTCTTTAAGGGGCGTGTTCTGGATTGCAATATCTTCGAGGTCATCTGGATCTCTGTAGGTTACAAACACTGAGTCCAGCACCAGAAAGCCAGGGTGCGCTCTGTCTCGGTCGCGGCAAAAACGCATCAGTGCAATACTGAATGCGCCATGTAATAGGGCCATAACGCCCTTTCCGTTAGATGCTCGCGCCTTACCAGCGACCGAGATGTCCATTTTTGGCAGGTCAAAGAAGACTCGCCGTGCGTTCGGAAAGTCCCATGACTGCAACTCCGATTCGATGACTTGAGAAAACTCGTCAAGAATGGCGCCATCCAAGGTTTGTGCCGCAACCATTGTGCTGCTATCATAACCAGGAATAACTCCTAGCTCTGCGCGCTGCGAGACAAGTTCATTGCGGCGGCGAATGAGATCGAGTTCTTTCTGAACAGCGAGTTTTTGCTGAACGACATTGTTTGTCTGGCTTCTTACACTCTGAACGGATGGAACTTCCCGAAGAATGTCGCCTTGTAATGCGTCAAGCTCTGGTAAGATTTCGCCGGCTCGATGCCTGAGCTCGGCCCTTTCTTCAAAAAGGCCCTGCATTGTTAGCGCTAATTCATGCGCGCGACCTCGAAGTTCTGCTGCTTCTGCCCTTGCTGCTTCTACGATTTGTTCGACGTTCCCATCGCATGTGAAATCTGGTCGATGATGCTCTGCTTCCGCGCCGCAAATAGGGCAAACCTGTCCGTCTTCCAAAGCAAACAACGTGCCGGCTTCAATCACTGATGCCAGCCGCTCTCGATCCGAATCGTAGTGCTGCGCCAGCAGTATAAAACGCGCTTGTAGCGTGTCGATCTCATCAAGCCGGTCTTGAACACTCTCGTATTCGCGGCGCAATTCTCTCCGTTGCCCTGTTAAGGTCCGATAGTCCCGTTCTGCAGCCTCCTGAATGCTGAAGGATTTCGCTAGCTCACCATCTAAGGTAACATCAAGTTGCTCTAATTGCTCGTAATCTTGATCCGATTCGGAAATATCTTGTTCGAGTTTCTGGAGCTGGCGATCGATCAATTCCAGCTGTGCTGCCTGCCGTAGCGGTTGGCCTGGATCCGGTTTTGCAAGGTCAAGCGCTGAATCATCAACGCCTGTGAGAAGGTATTTAAATACAGAAACTTCTGCGGTCTTAGTGACATATTGACCAGTAAGCACCGGAGAGGTGGCTTCCTGTATCTTCGTCTCATTAACGATGGCAAATCGTTCGATGTCGCGGTAGCTCAAATCGCGAGTGCCGCCTGATGCGCTCGTTTGAATGCGTTTGCCGCTAGCATTAAGTTGCGCCAGGAGGAATTTGGAAAGCGATTCCTTGGCGCCGTGCTTCGCGGAGATCGATATGCCCTGCTTGGGGGCCGGTCTCTCACGACTGAGGCCGTCAAGGAGCTTGACATCACCCCCCTTTAGCGCACGAACAAGAGTCTTTTTTGTCCCATCGTCAAGCACGATTCCCAAATGAACTAAGTCATACTCTGCTTGCTCAGTTATTGACTCCGGTGGCTTGCGTGCCCCTAGGCAGTAATCGATCAGACGAAGGATATGAGATTTTCCGGTGTTTGAGCCGCCGTAAATTACGTTTAAGCCCGCAACAAAGTCGATCGTCGCGGGCGCGCTGTTGGGGCCTGTAACGAGGAGAAATCGTAGCTGCATGGTCAGGCTCCCGGCCCTTCACCGATCTGAAATTCGGGCGCCCATTCGTGCATTCGTGTACGCACCAGATCAGCGAGTCCTTCGTCGGTCAGCGGGAGCACGTGACTAACCAGCCATTCAGCACGGTCCTTTAATGCCTCAACGTATGGGGTGGCGAGAAGATCTACGAATGACCCTGCTTCCTCCCCCGCTTGGAATCTAAATCCGGATGGTGTCAAGCTTGTGGTGACTAAGCCCCTAGTCTGCATCAAAGCAAGTCCGGAGCGGACGAGTCCCCGCCTGACTAAAATCTCCGCAGCCCGAGAACGGTCTTTCGGGTGTATGCTGAGCGGTCCATCAATGTCGCTCGTGTGAACGATGAGATGATCAAACACAACAAGTCGGTGCAAACTGAGTTTTTCTGGAAAGCAACCAGTCAAAATTACGACTGAGCGCAAGCCAGTTTCGAACGGCGTGTTGAAGATGCGCGGGCGGCGGCGTGCTGCCTCACTTTGATCCATCTCAAACCTTCCAGGTCACTCGGTCAGCGTTGGCGAGTTGATGGCACACTCCCTGTTTAACCCTAACCTTAGCTTGAGCCGCGAGGACACTGGCAGGAGTTGTGTGGCCGGCAACAGAGAGCGCGGTAGTTAAACGCTGATGCGCTGGTCCGGGTGCGGTGATGGTTGGTTCTATTGAATCAAAGATCTGTTCGGCAAAGTCCTCTATAGTTCCGGGTTCCGTCTGATCGCGGTATGTTGCCATGAATGCTTCGGCGTCATAAAATCTCACACGCTGCTTTTGGAGATCGCTCCTCCATTCCCGGTATACCGCTAGGTCATCAACGCAAGTAATGGCGGCTCCCGTAGTCTCAGTATATACCTCAAGTAACTTACCTATATATACGGTCTCCTCCGGAGCAACTGTGGCGGGAGTTATGCCCGCTTTGGGCGGCGGGAGCAGTCCGCCAAACCGAGACGCCCAGTATGCTGTCCGGCGATGGTCATCTAAAATCTCGTCTAGCGTTGCATAATTAAATGACGTGAAGTCATAAGCAGAGGCATATGCGGCAAGGTTGCCGGCTAGTTCGTGCTTTTCACCAGCAATAACATTTGGCGCCACCCGTGTGTTCCACGTTGCAAGCACCTCGGCTCGGAATTTATCCGGATTCAACAACATATCACGTAACGCAGTGTTCGGCCCTCTTGGCGCAACAAAAATGCAACGACGAGGGGGCGTGAACTCACCCCGAAATGCGTGAAAAATAATCTTTCCGGCATCTTCGCAAGCAGGCGGGGTCGCCAGCGGACTTTCGTAGTGCTTACATTGATAGTTGTCCCAATCGCCTTGACAGCCCAGCGAACTGCACAGGCCAATCACGTCCCGTCCCAGATCGCTGGTGCCCCCAAGCCGTTTGACGGAGTGGTACCCCTGCAGGCCCTTCTGCCATTCTGAGATGAATATTTCCCACTCGACAGAATCATAAGCCCGGACAAGCTTCACGATAGGTGCAAGCAGCACGTCAGTGTTCCATTCCGGATGGGCTTCACCTCAACATAATCTATTCTTAGTTCAGGCGGAATGGAAGTAGTTATGACGCGGATAGGGCAGACGAACCTGGATGCCCACAGGCGAAGTCGGGCAGCGTAGAAGCGCCATCTGAATCGGTGAAGACACTTCGTTTTGTCCAGCCTACAGTTCCGCGGCAGGTTTCTCTGCGCTCAACCCACCCCACGGCGTCTCGCCCCCCTCCTTAACCCGCTCGTAAGCCCGCCGCCCCTACGCTGGCGCGGGGACGTGCCGGCGCCGTGGGGCCGCCGGCGGCGGGCGCGTGTCGGGCGCCTGCGCAGGACTCCGGGCGCCGCTGGCGCGCCGGGCGGGGAGCAGGATGGCGGCAGCACGCAGACCGCGCGAGTCGGACGAGGCTTCGGCTGCGGCCGCGGCCCGCAAGGGCGCCGGGCGTGCGTCGGAGGGACGAGTCTCCGAGGGACGAGTCCCGGAGGTGAAACCGCCGCAAAGAGGCGAGCCGCGGGCGTCGAAGGCGCCCATCTTCGTGGTCGACGAGGACGCCCAGGTCGGCATTCCGCGGCCCGCCGGCAAGCGCGGCGACGATGACGACGACGGTCCGCCGCGGGCGCGGGCCAAGGGAAAGGCCGGCGGCGGCGCCGGCACGAGTGCCAGTGCCGGCGGCACCAGTGTCGGGTCGAGTCCCGGCGGCAAGAAGGGCAAGTCGAAGAAGAAGGGCGGCAAGGGCGGCGGCGGCCCAAAAGGCTCGCTGCTCGGGCGGGGCGTCTACTGGCTGGCGGTCGCCGGGCTGTGGGTCGTCATCGCGGCGGGCGGGCTGTTCGTCTATGTGGCCATGCATCTGCCGCCGATCCACGAGCTGGCGGTGCCCAAGCGGCCGCCCAACGTGCAGGTCGTCGGGATGGACGGCACGCTCCTGGCCAGCCGCGGCGACATGGGCGGCTCGGCGATCCCGCTGTCGGAAATGCCGGCGCATCTGCCCAACGCCTTCATCGCCATCGAGGACCGGCGCTTCTATTCGCATTTCGGCATCGACGTGCTCGGGCTCACCCGCGCCGTATGGGCGAACGTGACCAAGCGCGGCATCGCCCAGGGCGGCTCGTCGATCACGCAGCAGCTCGCCAAGAATCTGTTCCTGCGGCCGGAGCGCACCATGATGCGCAAGCTGGAGGAGGTGATGCTGGCGCTGTGGCTGGAGCAGAACTACTCCAAACGCGAGATCCTCGAACTCTATCTCAACCGGGTCTATTTCGGCTCCGGCGCCTACGGGGTCGACGGCGCGGCGCAGCGCTATTTCGGCAAGTCCGCCCGCGAGGTTTCGGTCGGCGAGGCGGCGCTGCTGGCCGGCCTGGTCAAGTCGCCCTCGAAGCTGGCGCCCACCCGCAACTACGACGGCGCCGAGCGGCGCTCGCAGCTCGTGCTGGCCGCCATGGCCGACGAGGGCATGGTGCCGGACGCCACCATCAAGGCGGCGCTGGCCGATCCGCCCCGGGTGGTGAAGCCGGGCGGCGGCTCGGCCGGCTATGCGGCCGATTGGGTGATGGACGTCGTCAACGACATCGTCGGCCGGGTGGAGGACGACCTTGTGGTCGAGACCACCATCGACCCGGCGCTGCAGATCATCGCCGAGCGCGCCCTGATCGACACGCTGGCGCAGCGCGGCGAAAAGTTCGGCGTCGGCCAGGGCGCCATGGTGGCGATGACGCCGGAGGGCGCCGTGCGGGCGCTGGTCGGCGGCCGGAACTATCAGGAGAGCCAGTTCAACCGCGCCGTCGCGGCCAAGCGCCAGCCGGGCTCGGCGTTCAAGCCGTTCGTCTATCTCACCGCGATCGAGCGGGGCCTGCGGCCCGACACGATCCGCGAGGACAAGCCGATCGTCATCAAGGGCTGGAAGCCGGAGAACTACAAGCACGAGTATTTGGGGCCGGTGACGCTGACCACGGCGCTGGCGCATTCGCTCAACACCGTGTCGGTGCGGCTCACCTTGGAGTTCGGCCCGCCCGCCGTGATGAAGACGGCCTACCGGCTCGGCATCTCGTCGAAGCTGGAGCCCAATGCGTCGATCGCGCTCGGCACCTCGGAGACCTCGGTGCTGGAGCTCGTCAACGCCTACACGCCGTTCGCCAACGGGGGCCTCGCCACGGTGCCGCACGTGGTCGAGAAGGTGCGCAACGCCAAGGGCAAGGTGCTTTATGGGCGGCCATCGTCCGTGCTCGGCCGGGTGGTCGAGCCGGCCTATGTGGCGATGATGAACCAGATGATGCGCGAGACCATCCGGTCCGGCACGGCGAAGGGCGCCGGTCTGCCGGGCTGGCCGGTCGCCGGCAAGACCGGCACCAGCCAGGATTTCCGCGACGCCTGGTTCGTCGGCTACACCGGGTATCTGGTCACCGGCGTGTGGTTCGGCAACGACGACTCCTCGCCGACCAGGAAGCTCACCGGCGGCGCCATGCCGGTCGAGGCGTGGAGCCGGTTCATGCGCAGCGCTCTGCAGGGGGTTCCGGTCGCCGATCTGGTCGGGATCTCGGGGGCGATGCCGAGCCTGCCGGCGCCGACCCCGGGACCAGTCCCGGGACCAATGTCCGGCCTGTCGCCCGGCGGCGGAACGGCCACGGCACCGACCAGCGGCGGCAACGGGGGTGGCCAGGCGAGCGGCTACGGCAGTGGCAACGGGCCGGTCGCCGCCGCGATGCCGCCACCGCGCGGCGCGTCCACCGGCGCCGTCGGCGGCGCCCCGGTGCGCCCGGCCGCCTCCAACGGGCTCGACGGCTGGTTCATGGATCGCCTGCTCGGGCGGTGAGAACGCCGTTTTGGGTCGTCATGGCCGGGCTCGCCCACGCCCCGCGCCGTCATCGCCGGGCTCGACCCGGCGATCCATCCTTCGCAAAAATCTTTGATTCAGAGTGATTTACCGGTGGTGCGCGGTGGCCCGCGCGGCCCTGGTCGTCGCCCAGATGGCGAAGCTGATCACCCCGGTCGCCGCGATGGCGATCACCATCGGCCAGGCGCTGGTGCCGATCGCCAGCCCCACCAGCGCCCCGACCACCGCGCCGGTGGTTTGCTGCACCGCACCCACCAGCGACGACGCCGCGCCGGCCCGCTCCGGGAACGGCTGCAGCGTTCCGGCCATCGCCTGCGGCATCGCCAGGCCGAAGCCGGTGAGGAAGATGACGAGCGCGACGGCCAGCGCAATCAATGAGCTGGGAGCGAACCCGACGGCCGCCAGGGTGGCGATGCCGCCGACCAGGAGCAGGGTGGCGCCGATCCCGATGGTGCGGCCGAAGCCGATCCGCATCACCAGATGGGCGGCCGACAGCGTGCCGCCGATGAAGCCGAGACTGGTCACCCCATAGAACAGGCCGAAGCCGACAGGCGACAGGCCGTAGACGCCCTGCATGACGAAGGGCGAGCCGGAAATGTAGGCGAACAGGCCGGAAAAGCTCGCCGTGACAATGCCCAGATAGGCCACGAACCCGCGGTGTCTCGCGATGACGGCGAACGAGGCGAGCGAGTCGCTGAAAATATTGCGGCCGGGCGGATGGGGCGGCACCGTCTCGGGAAGCAGCTTGCCCACCACCGCCATGGCACCGACCCCGGCTGCCAGGATCAAGATGAACCCGGCCCGCCAGCCGAGCCATTCCTCCAGCACGCCGCCGACCGTGGGCGCGAGAATCGGCGCGATGCCCATGATGGCGGCCATCAGCGACAACTCGCGGGCGGCGCGCGGCCCGTCATAGAGGTCGCGGACCACGGCGCGGGCCAGCACGATCACGCCGCTGGCGCCGGCGCCCTGCAGGGCGCGAGCCGCGATCAGGGTCGCGATGCTCGGCGCCAGGGCACACGCAAGGGTGCCGACGCAGAAAACGACGAGCGCGAAGGACAGCACGGGCTTGCGGCCGAAGCGATCCGAGACCGGGCCGAAGAACAGTTGCCCGACCGCAAAGCCCAGCATGTAGAACGAGATGGTGAGCTGCACCGACGACGGCGCCGCCACCAGCGTCCGCCCGATGTCGGGAAACGACGGCAGATAAAGGTCCATCGCCAGCGGCCCCAGCGCCGTCAGCAGCGCCAGCAGGGCCGTCAGGGCGAAGGTGTCGGGACGAAGCATCGGGGGCCGCGGGTCCGTGTTTCTCGAGGTGGTGCGGGATCGCGGCGCCACGGCAGAACCGGCGTCACCGTGCCGCCAGGATGTAGCCCGCGCGACGGCGCGCTGTCGAGGCGCTCCGGGCAAGGCGAGATTCGGACGTGGATTCAGGAGGCTGTCAGTGCTCGGGCGGCCGCCGGCGGGTCGACGAGGGCTCGTCCTTGCGGGCGCCGTAGCGGTGCAGGTCGGCGCCGTGCACGTCGAGCCACACCTTGGCGCGGGGCATGTCGGGGCAGATCTTGAGCAGCAGGCGCCAGAAGCGCGCCGAGTGGTTCATCTCGACCAGATGCGCGACCTCGTGGGCGGCCAGATAGTCGAGCACGTAGCGCGGCGCCAGCACCAGCCGCCACGAGAAGGACAGCACGCCCGTGGTCGAGCACGAGCCCCAGCGGCTGATCTGGTCGCGGATGGCGATGCGCTTGACCGTCACGCCGAGCTGCTCCGCATAGGCGCGCGCCGCCACCTCGACGTCGCGCTTGACCTCGCGGCGCAGGAAGTCGGTGACGCGGCGCTCAAGATGCGGCGCCTCGCCGGCGACGCACAAGAGCTTCTCGCCGGCCTCGTCCGTCTCGGTCCACACGGTGCCGCGAACGGCGCGCCGGTGGACGATGCGGTGCGGCGTGCCGCGCAGCGGCAGAATGGTACCGGGCGCGAAGGGCGCCGGCTTCGGCAGCCGGCACATGCGCGTGGCGATCCAGCCGCCGTGCTTCTCGGCGAAGTCGCGCGCCTCCTTCACGGTGCCGCGCGGCGGCATGGTGAGCACCACGTCGCGGGTCGCGGCCTGAATACGCAGGGTGTAGCGCCGCGCCTGCCGATGCCGCCGCAGCCGGATCAGATAGATGGAGCGATCGACCACCACCTCGATGGCGTGCGGCTCGCTCGGCCGACGATACAGCATGGCGCGAAGAGTCATGACGGTCCGCTTCCGGCCCCCGTTCCGGGCCGGAGTGTGCCACATTCCCGCTGTCTTGAAGCCCCCTCGGAAAGGACCTCTCGGAGGGGCCAAATCTGGTGCGTCGCCGGCAATCCGGACCCAAATCTGGGGTGCGAAAAAATGAATATAAGTTCGCTCTTTCCGGGCCGGCCGGAACCCGGAAGCGCTCAAAATTCTGATTGAATGTCAGGGAGTTGCGCGGCTGCTTCGAACGCGGTCCAAACGCGTTGCATCGCCGGCCGGTTCGTGTCTAGGCGGGCTGCGCCGCGCCCTCCGGCGCGGCGCCCGCCCGGTCAATCGTTGGCCCGGATGAAGGCGGTGATCCGCGGCAGGATCTCGTTGCGGAAACGCGAGCCGTTGAACACGCCATAATGGCCGACGCCCGGCTGAACGTAGTGGACCTTCTTGTGCTCCGGGATGTTCACGCACAGCGTCTGGGCGGCCTGGGTCTGGCCGAGCCCGGTGATGTCGTCCTGCTCGCCCTCGATGGTCATCAGCGCGACCCGCTTGATCTTGCTCGGGTCGACCTTGATGCCGCGATGGATGAACTTGCCGTCCGGCAGCGCGTGGCGGATGAACACCGCATCGATGGTCTGCAGGTAGAACTCGGCCGTCAGGTCCATGACGGCGAGGTACTCGTCGTAGAAATCGCGGTGGGCCGTCGCGGAATCGCCGTCGCCTTCGACGAGGTGCTGGAACAGCTTGCTGTGCGCCTCCATGTGGCGGTCGAGGTTCATCGACATGAAGCCGTTGAGCTGCAGGAAGCCCGGATAGACGTCGCGCATGAAGCCGGGATTGGGGAACGGCACCTTGGTGATGACGTTGCGGCGGAACCAGTCGATCCCGCGCTTCTCCGCCACCTGGTTGACCTGGGTGGGACTGATGCGCGTGTCGATCGGGCTGCCCATGAGGGTCAGCGACTCCGGCACATGCGTTTCCTCGTTCGCCTCCATGACCGAGATGGCGCACAGGGCGGGCACGCCCGGCTGGCACACCGCCATCACATGGGTGTCGCTGCCGAGGAGCCGCAGCATGCCGATGATGTAGTCGATATAGTCGTCGAGATCGAAGCGGCCGTCGCTCATCGGCACCATGCGGGCGTCGATCCAGTCGGTGATGTAGACGTCGTGCTCGGGCAGCAGCGCCTCGACGGTGCCGCGCAGCAGCGTCGCGTAGTGGCCGGAGAGCGGCGCGATCAGCAGGACCCGCGGGTCGGGCTTGTGCATGATCCCGACCTGCCGGTCGAAATGCAGCATCCGGCAGAACGGGCGCTCCCACACGGTCTCGATCGAGACCGGGGCGAACTTGCCATCCACCACGGTATGCTCGATGTCCCATTCGGGCTGGCTGTAGCGGCGAGTGGCCCGCTCGAACAGCTCGCAGGCCGCGGAGATCGACTTTCCCAGCGATGTGTTGGAGGCCGGATTGCTCGGGCTCTTGAAGAACGCATGGGCGGCGTGAGCCATCGCTCGCGACGGGTTCAGCGCCACATGCGTCATCTCGTAGAACCAGTAGAGCGGCGAGGACAGGCCAAAGCCACCCTCCAAGGGCGACGGTGGCGGGGCGTTGTCGGCATCCCGGATGGTCATTGTGCGCTCCCTTCGGCTCGCCGTGGTGGCGGGCTCGCCTCTGACGTATGTTTTTATGTTTGATCAATGCTGCCGTGCATTGTTGCATTGCGCAACGTCAATTTCGGCTTCCCGCCGTCGAAAAGATAAAAAATTGGGCCTTTCGACTTATGGCATATCAAGGCGTGAGATGAGGCGGGCGCCTATTGGCGCGGCCGCCGCCGCCCGCCGCGACCCGGGGTGTCTCGGTGGGCGCCCATCCTGTCCGGGCGGCATCGCGTTCACGGTCCCCCGCGGCCGTCATTCCCCGGTCTGCAGCAGCGACCCTTGGCGGCGGGCGCTTTTCAACAGCGCCAGGAAGGCGACCGTCGCGACCGCGAACACCACGATATTGAGGCCGAGCGCCCACAGCATCAGGTCGGCCCGGAACACGTGGTCGATCATCAGGGCCCGCATGCCTTCGAACACGTAGGTCGGCGGCAGTGCCCAGGCGACCGCCTGCAGGGGCGCCGGCAGGACCGCCACCGGATAGTAGACGCAGGCCAGCGGCAGCAGCAGGAACATGATGGTCCAGGCGAGGTTCTCGGCGCCGAGCCCGTTGCGCAGCAGGACCCCGGACACGAAGATGCCGACCGCCCAGCTCGTCAGGATCAGATTGGCGAAGAAGGCCGCGAGCGCGAGGCCGAGCCCCCACAGGTTGAAGCCGAAGAAGGCGATCGCCAGCAGCGACACCGGCACCAGGCCGATCGCCAGCCGAACCAGGCTCATGATCATCAGGGCGATGACGAACTCCACCGGCCGCAACGGGCTCATCATCAGGTTGGCGAGGTTGCGCGACCACATCTCCTCGAGGAACGACACCGAGAAGCCGAGCTGGCCGCGGAACAGGATGTCCCACAGCAGCACGGCGCCCAGGAAGGTGCCGCCGGCGCGGGCGAAAAACCCGTCGGTCTGCGCCACATAGGTCTGCAGGAAGCCCCACATCAGCATCTGCACGGCGGGCCAGTAGACGAGGTCGAGCAGCCGCGGCCAGGACGAGCGCAGCAGGTACCAGTAGCGCTCCACCATGGCGCCGATCCGCCGCGCCGACAGGTCCCACTCGCTGCCGCTCATTGGGCGGCCTCGCGCGCCTCTGAGCGCCCGCGGGCGACGTCGAGAAAGACCTCCTCGAGGGTGCTGCGGCCATAATGGGCGAGCAGGGCGGCCGGAGTGCCGTCGTTCTCGATGACGCCGCGTTTCATGATGATGACCCGGTCGCACAGCCGCTCGACCTCGCCCATGTTGTGCGAGGCGAGCAGGATGGTGGCGCCGCGGGTCGCGCGGTAGCGCTCCAGCCGGGCGCGGATCCAGTCCGCCGTGTCGGGGTCGAGCGAGGCGGTGGGCTCGTCGAGCAGCAGCACCTCGGGGCGGTTGAGCAGCGCCTTGGCGAGCGCCACCCGGGTCTTCTGGCCGGACGAGAGCTTGCCGGTCGGCCGGTCGAGCAGGGCGACGAGGTCGAGCTCCTCGGCCAGCCGGGCGATCCGCCCGGCAATGTCCTCGACGCCGTAGAGCCGGCTGAACACCGTGAGGTTCTGCCGCACGGTCAGCCGCAGCGGCATCTCCACATAGGGGCTCTCGAAGTTCATCCGGTGCAGCACCCGGTAGCGCTGGCGCGGCATCTCGGCGCCCAGCACCCGGATGGTGCCGGAGGTCGGCATCACCAGGCCCATGATCATGGCGATGGTGGTGGTCTTGCCGGCGCCGTTGCCGCCGAGCAGGCCGGTGACCGAGCCTTGCGGCAGCGAAAAGGTGACACCGGCCACCGCGGCGCCGCTCTTGTAGATCTTCACGAGCCGGTCGGCGGCGATGGCGGGAGCGTCGGTCACGGGGGTGCCTGTCATGGGTCCCGCGAATGTAGGGGGATGCTCGCCCGGTGCAAGGGCGCTGCCGGCAGGGCGGCCGCGCGGCGCGGCCCCACGCGCCGTCCGAATCCGGCGCCGGCGCCGATGGCCGCAGGCGGAGAAGTTCCGCCGGCTTCTGCCGGACCCCGCCGGTAAAATCGCTGGCCGAGGAGCGGAGTTGCCCACATTCCGCCGCGACCATGCTACAGGGGACGCCTCCGATGTGCGAGAGTGGCCGGTGGCCGCGGCCGAGCGCCAAATCGAGGCGCCACGCGGCCGACTCTATCACCGACCGATCACACCGGAGCACGACAAGGGGGAGCCGATGACCGGCGACAGGATACGCCGCCCGTACGAGCCGCGGCGCGGCCAGGATGCGCGCCAGGCGGCCGAGCAGGCCTTCAAGGCGGTGACTGCCAAGACGGTGCCGGCGCCGCCGCCGCTGCCGAAGACGCCGGTCATCCCGGGCGTCCGCGAGCAGGTCACCCTGCGGATCGACCAGGACGTGCTGGAACGATTCCGCGAGACCGGTCCGGGATGGCAGGACCGAATCAACGAAGCGCTTCGCAAGGCGCTCGACAAGTAGCCACCACCAACCGCCAGTCCGGAGCAGCAACCATGAGCGATCGACCCAAGGACCGCCAGGACGGCAACAAGGCAGGGATGCCGAGCTACGAGCGCGAGGCCCAGGCCCTGCGCGAGAAGACCGAGCGGCTGCGCGCTTTGCGGCTCGCCCGCGACGGCGCCGAAACGGTGGCCCCTGCCGCCTCGGGCGCCGGCGGGCCCGCCAAGGCGCGCGGCGGCAAGGCGCCGGCCCGCGGCAAGTCCGCCAAGGCGAGCGGCAGCCTGTCGGACTGGCTGAAGACCCAGCAGGACCAGGGCCGGCGGAGCTGAGCGGCTTGGCCGCCGGACTGCGCTGGCGGGCGCGTCACGTCGGCGCGCCACGGCTGTCCGTGGTGCCGCGATCCTGTACAATGCCAGCATGACCATGCCGACGACCGCGTTCGATCCCGACGACGACGAGCCTTCCCGTCGGGTGCGCCTCGACACTTTGGTGCGGCTGCGCTGGATCGCGGTGTTCGGCCAGCTTGCCGCCGTGCTGATCGTCCACGACAGCCTGGTCGACGAAGCGCTGTTCTGGGTCGCCTTCGTCGTCGTCACCCTCTACGGCTCGCTCAACGTCTTCCTGCTGTGGCGCTTCCGAGGCGACGCGCGGCTGCAGCCGGACGGCGTCGCGCTGCTGCTCGGCATCGACATCGCCGAGCTCGGTGTGCTGCTGTTCCTCACCGGTGGCCTGCAGAACCCCTTCGCGCTCCTGTTCATCGGCCCGGTGCTGATCTCGGCCAGCATCCTGTCGGCGCGGCTGACGCTGCTGCTCGGCATGCTGGCGATCTCGACGGCGACGCTGTTGATGTTCGTCTTTTTCCCGCTGCCCTGGCCGGGCGAGGGGACGTTCGAGCTGCCGTGGATCTACGTGTTCGGGGTGTGGCTCGCGATCGCCCTGGCGATCGGCTACATCAGCGTCTATGCGGGCCAGATCACCGAAGAATCGCGAAAGCTGACCCAGGCGCTGGCCGCGACCGAGCTGGTGCTGGCCCGCGAGCAGCACCTCTCGCAGCTCGACGGGCTGGCCGCCGCCGCCGCGCACGAGCTCGGCACGCCGCTCGCCACCATTCTCCTGGTCGCCAAGGAGCTGGAGCGCGAGCTCGATCCGAAGTCTCCCATGCTGGAGGACATCCGGCTGCTGCGCCAGCAGGCCCAGCGCTGCCGCGAGATCCTCGGCAAGCTGTCCGAGTTCCCGGAGCCGGGCGAGATGTTCGTCCGGATGCCGATCTCGGCCCTGGTCGAGGACGTGGTGGCGCCGCACCGCGGCGGCGAGGCGGCCATCGAGGTGGTGATGCCGTCCGAGGGCGGGCCGGAGCCGATCGGCTCGCGCAACCCGGCGATCCTCTACGGCCTCGGCAATCTGGTCGAGAACGCCGCCGACTTCGCCCGCGAGCGGGTCGAGGTGGCGGTCTCCTGGAATGCCGAGTCGGTGTGGATCATGATCAGCGACGACGGGCCGGGCTTCCCGCCCGAGATCATGGACCGGCTCGGCAAGCCCTATGTCACCAGCCGGCGCGGCCGCCGCAAGGGCGAGGATTCGCCCGGCCTCGGGCTCGGCTTCTTCATCGCCAAGACCCTGCTGGAGCGCTCCGGCGGCAAGCTGACCCTGCAGAACCGCCAGTTCCCGCAGCGCGGCGCCATCATCCGGGTGCACTGGGACCGCTCCGAGTTCGAGCGTCCGCCGGCGCCCCTGTGGAGCGGCTCCGCGGCGGACGATCCGCTCGAAGCCGAGGCGGAGGCGCCGCGCCCTTGAGGCGGCGCCTCCGCGTCATTACCTGAAGGGCGCCGCAAGGTGCGACATCTGGTCCGGCGCATTTCGGCCGCGGACCGGGCAGCTTCCTGTCTCGGTCCGGCGCCGTCAGCCGACCGCCAGCAAAGGTTTTTCGCGATGGTGGATGCCGTCACTTCGTCCGAGACCGCGACCTCCGGGACCGCGCCCGAGCGTTCGCTGCTCATCGTCGAGGACGACAAGTCGTTCCTGCAGCGCCTCGCCCGCGCCATGGAATCGCGGGGCTTCACCGTGACGACCGCCGAGACGGTCGCCGACGGCCTGCAGCACGTCGAGCGCCAGCCGCCCGCTTTCGCGGTGGTCGACATGCGGCTCGGCGACGGCAACGGGCTCGACGTCATCTCGGCGCTGAAGAAGCGCCGGCCCGACGCGCGCGGCATCGTGCTCACCGGCTACGGCAACATCGCCACCGCCGTGACGGCCGTGAAGCTCGGTGCCTTCGACTACATGTCGAAGCCGGCCGACGCCGACGAGGTCGCCGCCGCGCTCCTGGCCGGCGACGGCAAGAAGCCGGAGCCCCCCGAAAACCCGATGTCGGCCGACCGGGTGCGCTGGGAGCACATCCAGCGGGTCTACGAATTGTGCGGCCGCAACGTCTCCGAGACGGCCCGCCGTCTCAACATGCACCGCCGCACCCTGCAGCGGATTCTTGCGAAGCGCGCGCCGAAGTGACTCTCCCGAGAGGTCATTCCGGCGCGCGCTGAAAGCGCGAACCCCGAATCCAGCCCAGCCCTCGGAGCGAAAGGCTGGATTCCGAGTCCGGCGCGTTGCGCCGGCCCGGAATGACGACCAACCCATCATCCGGATTGCGTGTCAGCGCCGGCAGATCCCCCGCAGCGCCGCCCATTGGGCGTCGTCGAGCAGCGCCGGGCCGGCGACGGGCCGGTCGCCGTCGAGCGCGCGCAGCGCCGCCAGCCGCTCTTCGCTGAGCGGATGGCTCAGCAGCAGGCTGATCTGCTTGCCGGTTCCCTCGCCGGTCACCCGCAGCAGGAAAGCCGCCATCGGCGCCGCCGGCCGGCCGAGCGCCGCCATGATGCGGGCCGAGTCGAGGTCGGCGGCGCGCTCGGCCTCGCGCGAGTGGGAGCCGTCGACCAAAAGGCGCGTGGCGAAGATGACGGCGGACCCGCCGGTGACGTCGCCGAACAAGAGGCCGAGCAGATAGGAGCTGCCGCCCGTCTGGATCATGGCGCGCAAGCCGTCGCGGGCCCGCACATGGCCGATCTCGTGCGCCAGCACGCCGGCGACCTCGTCGGGATCGCGGGCGATCTGCAACAGCCCGTCGAACAGATAGATGCGGCCGCCCGGCAGCGTGATGGCGTTCTTGACGGGTGAGCGCAGCACGGCGATGCGGACCGGGCCGGGCAGCCCGGCGACCCCGGCGAGCCGCGCCGAGAGGGCATCGAGCGCGGCCACACCATCCGCCCGGCCGCAGACCTCGGCGCCGAACAGGCTCTTGACCTGGTTGTCGCTGGCGGCACCGAGCCGCTGCTCGAACGAGTCCGGGATCAGCGGCACCAGCCGGTCGGCGAGATGCGGCAGCAGGATCCAGGAGGTGGCGACGAGCGACACCGCGACGGCGAGCGAGCCGAGCACGATCTTCAGGCGCAGGCGCGAGCGGCGCGGGTCGGCGGCGTCGATGTCCGGGGCCAGCCGCGTGATCGCGGCGGCGAGCGCCGGGTCGGCGATCTCCAGCCGCGCCAGCTCGGGCGCCGACACGCAGCCGATCCGGGTCGCGGCGCCGCCGTCGCGGTGCCTGAGGTCCGCGTAGGGCCAGGTGCCCACCCGGACTCCGTCCTCGACGATCTCCAGTGCGCCGGCGCCGAACCGCAGCATCACCACGCGTCGTCGTGCCGTGGCGCCGTCCCAGAAGACCGCCGGTCCGCCGGACGGGGGGAGTTCCGGCACGGGTCAGACCGCCCCGACGTCGAGCGCGTCGGCGAGGCCTTCGCCCAGGCTGCCGGCGGCGGCGCCCGCCGCCTTGACGTGGTCGAGCGCCGAGGCGCCGACCACGGTGGTCGACTGGACGACGGCAGCCCACACGCCGCGGTCGACGAAGACGCGCTTGATGATGCCGAAGCCGACGAGGACGAGGAGATAGATCACCGCCGTCACGGTGATGGCGGCGAGCTGGCCCGGCGCCGTGCCGGTGCCGAGCCCCTCGAACTGGTCCTTCATCACCACGGCGGCGGTGCCGAAGAGGACGCCGCCGGCCGAGCCGATCAGGCTGGAGATGCCGAGCGCCGCGGCGTAGCAGCCGAGCACGGTCCGCCGCCGCAGGGTCGAGTGCAGCGAGACCGGCCCGAACCGCACGCCCTCGAGCCGCCAACGCAGCTCGGTGGCGCGGAACAGCGGCCAGAGCGGCACGAGAAGGAGAAGGGCCAGCATGACGGCGAGGGCGGACAGCCCGGCCACCGCCTCGGTGGAGAGCTCGCCCAGCACCCGCTCGCTCTGCAGGCCGACCAGCGCCGCGCCGGAGGCTCCGATCGCGACCATGACGACGAGCCACATCCAGATGCCGCGCAGAAACAGCCGGCCGCCGGTGCCGACGAAGTCGCCGGCGAGATCGCCGAAATGGGTGCGACGCATCCGGTAGCGTTCCAGCGCGGCAGCCCGCCACGGATAGGCGAGGCCGAGCGTCAGCACGGTGGCGAGATCCCAGATCGCGGCGCGGCCCGCATAGGCGAAGCCCGATCCGGTCATCCAGAAGCGCAGGCCGCGCAACGCCGTGCGGCTCAGGCGGTAGCGCCGCGCCCGGAACGCCGCGTAGTGGCCGAACACATAGAGCACCAGCAGCAGCGGGACGCTGGCGAACGCCTCGGCCTCCTCGGCGGCGATGCCGGCCAGGAAATAGAGGACGTAGAGGGGCGCCAGCACGGCGAGCGCGGTGAGGAAGCCGACCAGGAGCTCGCGCGCCGTGCCGGTGTACTCCAAGGTGTCCGGACCCAGCCGGGTGTTGCGCCACAGATGGCGACGGATGTCGGTGACCAGCCAGAAGCGATAGAAGCCGACGGTCACGAGCTGCAGCAGGCCGCCGGCCAGCACCAGGCTGAAGAAGTCGCCGCGCACGCCCGTGAAGGTGAGCGGCACGGCCTCGGCCGCTGGGGTCGCCGGGGCCGTTGCGGTCGTCTCGGGGTCGCGCACCAACGTGACGGTATCCATCGTCTCGCTCCGTCTCACGATCTGTCCATAAGATGATACCGCACAGCGCCGTCGCCATGAACGGACGGCGGTCGCTGCGATCGATCCGACCCGGGCGGTGACGTCATCCCTCGAAGAAGCGGCCTTGCGGATCCGCGGCCGCCTGCAGGCGAAGTGCCGCGGCGCGCGCGAAGGCGAGCGTCATGCTCTTGCGGGTGGCGCCATGCAGCCGGTGCTCCGGCGCGTCGCGCAGCAGCGCGGCGCCAAAGCTGTCGGCGACGATCAGGCCGGCATCCTCGGGGAAAATCTCGGCCGGCACGTGCGGCGCGGTGGCGAAGAACAGCCGGTCGCAGTGCAGCCGGTAGTCCGGCCATTTTCGGTCGGCGCGAAGATCGTCGATCGAGGATTTGATCTCGACGATCCACACCGTGCCCTCGCCGCCGAGCGCCACCAGATCGGCCCGCCGCCCGGAGGCGAGCGGCAGCTCGCACACGCAGGCGAAGCCGAGCGAGAGCAGCAGGCGCTGGGTGCCGCGGGCGACGGCGAGCGCGATCGCCGACTGGCGGCCGTCGGGCGGGAGAATCGGGAGCGGGGCGAACGACATGGCGCGACCATGCCACGCCGCCGCGAGGCCGGGAACCCGGCTGTATGCGGGGTGCGCGGGAGGGCCGGGTCACGGGGCCTCCGGCCGTCCGGTGCACCAGCGCACGATCTGGCTGTGCGGCACCACGCCGTCGATGCGGCCGGTCTCGATCAGGTTGAGGTGCTTGGCGCTGCCGTCGCGCAGCATGCCGCAGGCGATCGACAGCGCATCCACCAGGGTGCCGGCGATCTCGCGCTGCAGGGTGACTCCGGCCGACGGCTTGTAGATCAGGGTGAAGTGCCGAGGCGGCGCGGCCGGCGACGCGATGGCGCGCGGCGCGATCTGCGACACGGCCGGCGCAGCGGCGGTTGCGGTCGATGGGGCGGGTGGTGCGCTGCGGTCGGACGAGCGGGACATCGGCTTGGGCACTCCAGGACGGGACGAGGACATCCCGCCGGCGAACCTTTAAGGGCGTGTCCAGGCCGCTTCTGTGATGAAGGTCACGCGGGCGCGCCGCCGTGCGGTTCGTGATGCCGCGGCGCAGTATCCGACCGCGCCGGCCACGCCTGGCGAGACCGCGCGGATGCGCCCGCGTGTTTCGACGTCGCCCCCGGGAGGTGGTCTATATAACAACGACGACGGCCACGGAGGACCGATGGGCGGGTCGCGGAGCCGTTTCCGCGAAGCGGGCGTCGGCTTCATGGTTCTCGGTCTTTCGCCCGGCGGACGGTTGCCGGCGGCGCTTGCCGCAGCCTGCTCCGCCTCTCTTGCCGGGGTTCGGGGCAGGGTCGGCGGGCGTCCGAACGCGCGAATGTCGGCGACCCATTGCTCCGTGTGCAGCCCTGCCCGGGCGGGATCGCGGATCGCGCGGGTGCGGACTTTCCGCTAAGGCAACAACTGGCGCAACGCGGGTTCAGGAGAGCCGCATGTTTTCCCCGGACGGCGTGACGACGAGTGTGGCGTTTCCGATTCCCGACACCATGAAGGCCTGGGTGCTGGACGGTCCGGGCGAGCTGAGGGCCACGACCAAGCCGGTGCCGGTGCCGCAGCGCGCCGAGGTGCTGCTGCGCATCGACGCCGTCGCCATCTGCCCGAGCGACATCGACAACATCTGGTACGGCTGGCCCGCCGTCGTCGACGGCGGCAAGCCGTTCAACAAGAACTGGACGCCCGGCCACGAATACATGGGCACCGTGGTGGCGCTCGGCCCCGCCGTCGACGAGTTCGCCATCGGCGATCGCGTCGCGGTGGAGATCCACGCGGGCTGCGGCCAGTGCAAGCGATGCCGACAGGGTCTCTACACGGCGTGCCTGAACTACGGCAACCGCGCCAAGGGCCATCGGGCCAACGGCTTCACCACCGACGGCGGCTTCTGCGAGTACCAGGTGAACCACGTCAACACCATGGCCAAGCTCTCGGACGACATCTCCGACGAGCTCGGGACCCTGGTGGTGACGGCCGGCACCGCCATGTATGCGCTGACCGAGATCGGCGGCCTGATCGCCGGCGAGAGCCTGGTGGTGATCGGCGAGGGGCCGATCGGTCTGTTCGTGGCGGCGGTCGGCAAGGCGCTCGGCGCGTCGCCCGTGGTGGTCACCGGCCTGTCGCCGCAGCGGCTGGCGATCGCCAAGTCTCTCGGCGCCGACCACGTGATCGACGTGCGCGAGCAGGATGCGGTCGTGGCCGTGCGCGAGATCGTCGGCCCGGCGGGGGCGGACTACGTGGTGGAATGCTCCGGCGCCCCGGTCGCCATCAACCAGGCGATCGCCATGGCGAGCCGCGGCGGCCGTGTCTGCCTCGCGGCTTTTCCGGCCGAGGCGACCAGCATCGATGTCGGCCGGCTGGTGCGCGACAACATCGCGCTGTTCGGCATCAGGGGCGAGGGCAAGCGCGCCGTGCACCGCGCCTGCGCGCTGCTGCGCGACAAGAAGTTCGATCCCAGCCCGCTGCACACCCACACCTTCGCGCTCGATGATCTTCCCACCGCGCTCCGCACCGCCAAGGACAAGCTCGACGGCGCCATCAAGGTGGTGGTCAAGGCCCGCGGCGTCGCCGCCGGCCGCGTGGCGGCGGAGTAGGGCGGGGCGAACGGGAAGAAGGCAGTCTTTACCGCCCACCGGACGACGGCGACGGAATCGATCGCCGTCGTCCGGTGGGCTGTCGTTTGGCCCTCACTGGCCGACAAAGTGTTTTACACTATATATCACTTTTGCCAGGATGCAGGCAGGAGTGCGGTGCCATGAAACCAGCCGGACAGATGACCCTCACGCTCACGGCGGAGCTGGAGCAGTTCGTCCGCGACGAAGTGCGGCGTGGCGCCTTCGCATCGAGCAGCGAGTACATCCGCGAGCTGGTGCGCGAACGCTACATGAAGGAACGCGATCGTGCCGCCAAGCTGCAGGCCATCGATGCGGCGCTGGTGCGGGGCATCGCGGACGCCGAGGCGGGCCGCACGGTGCCACTCGAACGGGCGTTCAAAACGCTTCGCGCCGAATTGGGCCTGCCTGATCAGAAGCCCGACGAATGAAGGTCGTCGTCACCGAGGCGGCCTTCGCGGATCTTCTCGAGATCGGGCGGGCGATTGGGCAAGACAACACGGCCCGTGCCGAGACGTTTGTCGGCGAGCTGTACGATCGGTGCCGGCAACTCGGGGCGATGCCGCGGGCATTCCCGCTGCTGCCCGAATGGGAGGAACGCGGCGTGCGGCGTCGGACCTGCGGGAATTATCTGATCTTTTACCGAATCGACGCCGACCAGGTTCAAGTTCTTCACATCCTGCATGGCGCCCGCGACTACGCGCCCGTGCTGTTCCCTGACGAGTGACGGCGGTGCCGGAGGACTGCTTCGCTGGTCGTGCCCACGCTTGCAGCCAAGCTTGCACAGGTTGCATAGACTTGCCTGCGGGCCTTCCCGCCTTGTACCCGAGACTGAAGCAAGACCGTTGATGGCCGGCACAAGCCAGCCATCACCAGACGTCATCGTTCGGGAGAATCTCATGACCGCCGACGACCGCTACGACAAAGGGATGGCTGCGCGCAGATCCGTGCTGGGCGACGCCTGGGTCGACCGCTCGCTCGCCAAGCGCAATGCCTTCAACACCGAGTTCCAGGAGATGATCACCCGCATCGTCTGGGGCGAGATCTGGACCCGGCCGGGGCTCGACCAGAAGACGCGGCGCTGCATGGTGCTCGCCACCATGATCGCGCTCGGCCGCTGGGAGGAGTTCAAGCTGCATGTGCGGGCCGGCCTCGCCGGCGGCCTCACGGTCGAGGAGATCAAGGAGATCATCCTGCAGTCGACATTGTATTGCGGGGTGCCGGCGGGCAATCATGCGGTCGGCGAGGCCGAGAGCATTCTGCGCGAGCTCGGCCTCCTCGACGGCGCCGCCCCCGCCTGAGGCGTCGCTCCGCATTCCCCGCCGCCCCCCGCCCGACCAAGGATCCTCGATGCGACAGGACGTGATCGACCGCCAGGTGGCCGCCATGAAGGCGGCCGGCCTCGATGCCATCTGCGCGTGCTCCCCCGAGAACTTCGCCTATGTGACGGGGTTCCTGTCGCCGACCCAGCCCTTGATGCGTTGGCGGCACGCGATGGCGATCGTCACGGCGGACGGCGGCGTCTCGCTGGTCGTGGTCGACATGGAGGCGAGCACCATCCGGGCCAAGGCGCCCGGCACCGAGATCGCGGTGTGGAAGGAGTTCTCGTTCGACGCCATGGCGGTGCTGGCGGAGGCGCTGACCAAGCACGGGCTCGCCGGAGCGCGGATCGGGCTCGAGCTCGACTATCTGCCGGCCGCCGACCATGCCGACCTCGCCGCCCGCCTGCCGGGCGCGAGCTTTGCGCCGGCCCAGGCGCTGCTGGCGCGGCTGCGCCAGCTCAAGACGCCGGGCGAGATCGAGGTCTTGAGAAAGCTCTCGCGCATCGCCGACCGGGCCATCACCGAGGCCTATCACGCCGTCGGGGCCGGCAAGACCGAGATGGATCTGGCCGCGGCGCTGACCCGCGGCGTCTACGAGCAGGGCGCCGAGTACTTCAAGCTGATGATCGTCGCCACCGGCGAGCGCAGCGTGTTTCCCAATGTCGGTCCGACCGAGCGGGTGCTGAAGCGCGGCGACGTCTGCCGGGTCGAGATCTTTCCGATGATCGGCGGCTACCACGCCGGCGTCTGCCGCACCGCCGCCGTTGAAACAGCGCCGCCCGAAGCCGAGCGCATCTGGGCGAACCTGACGGCGTGCAAGCACATGCTGCTGGAGGCGATCCGGCCGGGCGCCTCGAGCCGCGCCGTCTACGAGCGCTATCTCGGCATGACGGAGGCGCTGAAGCTGCCGCGCATCTCCTTCATCGGCCACGGCATCGGCCTTCATTTGCACGAGGACCCGTATCTCGGCCCGACCGCCGACCAGGCGCTCGAGGCCGGCATGGTGCTCGGCATCGAGCCGCTGATCTACGAGACCGGCTTCGGCTTCGGCATGCAGAACAAGGACATGGTGCTGGTCACCGAGACCGGCTGCGAGCTTATGTCCGACTGGTCGAACACCGACCAGTTGCTGGTGATCGGGTGACGGGCGGTCTCGGAGTCGATCTGAATGAACACCTCGGCTCCGTCATTCCGGGGCGCCGCGAAGCGGCGAGCCCGGAATCCATAACCCCTGTCCGTGAGTATGGATTCCGGGCTCGCGGGCGTTCAGCCCGCGCCCCGGAATGACCGAGACCGGATCGATCGGCCTGCGCCTCACACCGCGGCGATCGCCTCGACCTCGAGCAGGAAATTCGGGTTGGCGAGGCCGCGCAGCACGCACAGGGTCGAGGCCGGCGGGTTCGGGCCGAACCAGTCGCGCAGGATGGTGCGCGCCTTCGCCACGTCGTGCGCGTTGCACACGTAGATCGTCACCTTGGTGACGTCGGCGAAGGTGGCGCCGCCGGCCTTCAGCGCCTTCTCCAGATTGGTCATCACCAGCTTGCTCTGCGCCGTGAAGTCGTCGGGCGGCAGCACCTGGCCGGACGGGTCGGCGGCGACCTGGCCGGCGCAGAACACCAGCCGGGTCGCGCCCTCGACGCTGACCACGTGGGAATAGTTGGCGAACGGCGCGTGCAGATCCGTCGGTGAGGTGCGGGTGATCTTGGCCATTGGACGTTCTCCCTGGTGACGGTTCGTTCTCGGGTTCTTGTGCGGGTCTCGCCCCGGGCGGCCCGGCCGTCGCCGAAACTCGTCCGGTCGGGCTGCCGGACTAGGTAACTGCCCTGAATTGTGTCCCGGTGGAAAATAGATTTCGAATATGCGCCGCCAAAAAGTGTGCCGTCATGACTCCTTCCGACGACAGTCCAGTGCGCCGGCCCCATTGCGTCGTCTGCGGCGCGCGAATGCAATTTGCCCGCAGTGTGCCGCGGCTCGGTGCCAACCCGGCGCTCGTGTCCTACGAATGCAAGCGCTGCGGTCACGTGGTCACCCGGCCGGAGGACGAGCCGCAGCAGCGGCTCGAGTGACCCGCGCCCGGCTGGGCGCCGGCGCAGCCTGCCTCAGAACGATATGTTCGCCCCCTTGATGATCGGGCCCCATTTCTCCACCTCGGCGGCCGTGAAGGTCGCGAGGTCCTGCGGGGTGCCGCCGGCCGCCAGCACGCCGAGCTGATCGAACATCCGCTTGGCCGTGTCGGTCTCCAGGAACGCATTGGTGGCCGCGTTGAGCTTCTCGACCACGGCGGGCGGCGTCCCGGTCGGGGCCAGCAGGGCGTACCAGACGGCGGCCTCGAAGCCGGGCAGGCCGGACTCGGCGGCGGTCGGCACGTCGGGCAGGCCGCTCCATCGCTTGCTGCTCGCGATGGCGAGCGCCTTGAGCTTGCCCTCCTTCACGTTAGGCACATAGGCCGCCATCGAATCCATGCCGACATCGATGTGGCCGCCCAGGAGGTCGGTCATGATCGGCACGCTGCCGCGATACTGGGCCTGGCCGAGCTTGATGTCGCCGCGGGCCATCAGCAACAGCCCGGTGATGTGGCCGAGCGTGCCGTTGCCCGGGAAGCCGCCCGTGATCTTGTCGGGGTTTGCCTTGGCCAGTGCGATCAGCTCGGTGAGCGTGCTCGCCTGGAGCTGCGGCCGCGCCACCACGATCACGGGCGAGCGTCCGATCAGGACGATCGGGGTGAGGTCCTTCTGCGGATCGTAGCTCATGTCCTTGTACATGAGCTTGTTGGTCGCCGCCTGGCCGGTGGTCGCGAGCAGAATCGTGTAGCCGTCCGGGGCCGCCTTGGCGACCATGGCGGCGCCGATATTGCCGCCGGCGCCGCTGCGGTTGTCGATGACGAAGGACTGGCCGAACGTGCGGCCGAGATGCTCGACCAGCGCGCGGCCGATCACGTCCGACGTGGTGCCGGCCGCGAAGGGAACCACCAGGGTCACGGCGCGGCTCGGCCACTCCTGGGCGGAGCCGGGCGTGGCGCCGCCGGCGAGGGCGACGGCGAGCCCGAGGGCGGCGATCAGACGGAAACGCATGAAGCCTCCATGATGCGACCGGCGGGCCGCGCGCTCGGGAGTGACGCGGCGCAGGCCGTCGGCTGACGCCACGCCCGGCGGCATCTGCCGGGAGCAAGCCGTGCGCGACGGTGCCGATTGGAGCCGAAGCAGCCCCCGCTGTCGAGCCGTCCCGTCGGCCGGCCGGTCCGATCCGGGGCGCACCGGCCTCCGCGAGCCGGTTTGGCGGACGCTTCGCGACGTTCGGGCCGGCACACATGGTCGTTCAATTATCGCAACAGAATATCGCGGTGCGGAACAACGTCCCGCCGATCGGAAGGGCGGTCGCGACGGTGTGCCGGAAGACCCTCTCGGCGGATTAGTCCGCCGCTTTCGCGGTCTATCAGATGCGACCGGCGCTTGTGATTTGCGCCGACCTGATCCATAGGAGATCCGATGTCGACGGGCGCGCTCCACGCAATCGTCGGCATCGCACCGCTGCGGCCGGGACTTTCGCCCGCCCCCGACCGGACCCGCCACGGCGTCGACGATCCCGAGCCGCCCGGCCGAGCCCGCCGGGCATCCCTGGTGAAAGGGCCATGGCGCATTTCCGCCTGCGGCCGTCGTTGAACAGGAGAGCGCATCCCGATGCCGCGAATTTCAGGATCGCAGCCCGGCGACGGCGTCCAGGCCGTGGTGTTCGCATTGCAGATTCTCGAACATCTGGCGCAGCGCCGCTCCACCGTCGGGGTCACGGATCTGGCGCGCGTGTTCGGCACCACCAAGAGCCGTATCTATCGTCACCTGCAGACCCTGATGTCGGCCGGCTACGTGATCCAGGAGACCGAGACCGAGCGCTATCGCACCGGCGGCCGGCTGATCGCGCTCGGCCGGGTGGTCAGCGAGAATTTCGAGCTGATGAGCGCCGCCCGCACCGTGATGGAGGAGCTGCGCGACCGGCTCGGCCATGCCGTCACGCTCTCCGAGGTCGAGCTCGCCGGCCTGCGGGTGCTGACCACCATCGCCGGGACGCAGCCGTTCGAGATCGGCGTCAAGCCCGGCTCGCTGCTGCCGGCGCACGCGACCGCCCAGGGCAAGCTGCTGCTCGCCTTCGGCCCCGATTCGCCGCGCGAGAAGCTGCTGCGCAAGACCCTGCCGGCCAACACGCCGCACACCATCACCAACCCGACGGTGCTGCGCGAAGAGCTCAAGCAGGTCAAGAAGCAGGGCTGGGCGACGGCGCCGAGCCAGGCGGTGGTCGGCGTCAACGCGCTCGCCGCGCCGATTCTCGACGCCACCGGCGGCTTCGTCGGCACGGTGGCCATCGTCGATCTGATTCAGTTCGTGCCGGCGCGGCCGACGCCCGAGCAGATCCGCCGCATCGTCGAGGCGGGCCGGCGCATCTCGGCGAATATCGGTTTTCGCGGGGCGAGCTGAAGCCCGTAGGGCGCAATGAGCGAAGCGAATTGCGCCGCACCGAGACGACAGCAGCCCGTGGAACGAGCCGCCCGCGGCCGCACCTTTGCGGTGCAATTCGCCTGCGCTCATTGCACCCTACTGCGCTCACATTCGCCGGCCGGTCTGCGCCGGACGGGACGCCGGCGATGTGCCAAAATAATCGGACGTCCGCGCTCACCAAGCGTAACGCACCACGCCCTTGCCGGCGTAGCTGCGCGTCACGTTGGAGAACTCGCCCTCGAAGGTGGCCGCGGTGGACCAGCCGTTCAGCCACTTCACGTCGGCGGAGGCGGTGACGAGGGCGGAGTCGGAGGCCTGCGCCGCGCCGTTGACGACGAAGCTCGCGCCGGGCAGAGCCTGGAAGGTCGCGCCGATCCCGCGGTCGGGATTGAAATCATGGGCCCAGGCCGCACGCGCGCGCAGGGTCAGGATCGCGGCATCCATGAGGTAGGATTTGTCGGTGCGGACGCCGAGCTCGCTGCGGCTGTCGGTCACGCTCTTGGCGCCGTAACCGAGCGCGAAGGTGTTGGCGCCGGACACGACGGACTCCGTGTAGGACGGCAGGTCGAACGTCGTGAACTGGCCGGCGGCATAGGGTGTGATGCCGACCCCGCCCGCGACGGGCGCGAGGAACCGATAGCCGCTTTCGACCCGGCCGGACCAGGCATTGGCGGTGAACCGGGCTCGCAGACGATCGGTGCCGGCGATGGTCACGGTCCGATCGGTGGTGATGTCCTGCCAACCGTAAGCCAGCGCCCCGGACAGATAGGCGGCCCCGACCGTGTGACGGACGAACGCGCCCGCCTGGAACAGATCGGAGCTGCCGTTGCCGTTGTTGGCCACGCTGTAATTGGTGCCGCCGCCGGCCAGAGCGAAGCCCGCGATCGTAAACGGCGAGAAGCGGTAGTCGAGGCCGACGACCGTTCCGTAGATGCGCGAGGTGGCGGTGTTGGAGCCGACGCCCGCGTTGCCGTCGGTGGTCTGCGAGCCGCCGAAGCCGGCGGCCCAGACGCTCCAGCGGCTCAACGGCACGGCTGCGGGAACCGCCTTGGTGTACATCGCCGCCAGCGGATTGTTCGCGTTGCGAGTGGCCGCATAGGCCATCGCCTCCTCGTCGGCGTATCCGAGCGCGCCGCCCCCCGGGCTCACCGTCCCGTCGCGCCCGGCGATGAAGGGATCGGTCATCACGCCCATAAACTGCGTCATGGCGCCGAACGTCGTCTGTTGCGATCCGGTCCCGGTCTCGCCGGCGGCTTGCGACAGGCCGTTCGCGGACAGATTGGCGTAGACAGCGGCAATTCCGCCCGTGGTGTTGAAGAAGTTGGTCAACGCGTTGCCGACATTCTGTTGGTTGGCGTTGAGGCCGCCGGGAATGGCGAAATTCAGAATCAGGTCGAGATACGCATTGTTGGCGTCGTAGCTCAGCGTCGAATGCAGATTGGTCGGCGTATTGATGCCGCTCACCGCGCCGAAGGTGCCGCTGATCCCGCCGGCGGCCGTGAGGATGGTGTAGTGCCTCTGCACATAGGCGCCCGGCGCGAACGTCGCACCCACGGTGGCGCCCCCCAGCGTCGCCGTGCCGGTGACGGTCGCGAACGAGGCCGTGGTCGGATTGACCTGCACCAGATATTGCGAGCCGGCCTGGAAGGTGAGATTGCCGCCGATCGCCATGGACGAGCCCGGCGTGCCGTTGCCCGGCGCGAACGTTCCGCTGATGGTGGCGTTGGCTCCGGTCACGGTGCCGGCGCCGCTCAGGGAGCCGAATGTCCTGTCGAAGCCGTTCAGGTCCAGCGTCGCGCCGGATGCGACCCCGAATACGGTGCTGGCCCCGAACGCGCCGGCCGATCCGGCCCGCAACGTACCGCCGTTGACGATGGTCTCGCCGGTGTAGGTGTTGGTCCCCGAAAGCAACAGGGTGCCGGTATCGGCCTTGACCAGACTGCCGGCCGACGCGCCGTTCGAGATGACCCCTTGGATCGTGGTCGTGGTGCCCGGCGCGATGGCGAACGTGGACAAGCCGGCGATCGAGAACAGCCGGGTATTTGCAAACGTCGCCGTAGAGGTGACGGCAAATGTGGCGCCGTCCCAAATCGCGACGCGGTTGGCGGCATTGCCGAGATTGCCGGTTCCCGCGACGGCCAGCGTGCCGGCCGTGATGTTGACGTTGCCGATAAACGTATTGGCCGCCGACAACACCAGCGTGCCCGAACCGGTCTTGTTGATGGCGGTATTGATGCCGCCGGTCGTCAATCCGGTGCCGCCGATCGTGTTGCCATAAGTCACGGTCCCGCCGGACACCCCGATATTGGCCGTGACGCCGCTCAGGAATATGCCGGCACCCTGTGCGGTGCCCGCCGCGCCGGCTGACCCGTTGAACGAGCTCGGCCCCTGGCCGACACCGGAGCTGCCGCCGGCGCCGCCCACGACGGCGGCGCCGGAAATCGGCGTATCCAGAATGGTCAGGGTGCCGCCGGTGGCGACATAGATGGCGCCGCCCTGTGCGCTGCCGCCGGCGCCGCCGGCGCCGCCGTCCGATCCAGGGCCTTGGCTGCCGTTATTATTGGTCACGCCGTCGCCGCCGTTGCCACCGTTGCCACCGCTGGCATTGCCGGCGCCGCCGGAGTTGTTCGTCGTGTAGTTCGTACTGCTGTTGGTTCCAGAGCCACCACCGCCGCCGCCGCCGGCGCCAAAGGATCCTCCCGCAGTGCCGTTCGTCCCCTGGCCGCCGGCGTGCCCGCCGGTGCCGCCGGCCCCGCCGCCGCCGCTGGCGCCGCCGTTATTGGCCGCACCGCCGGTGCCGCCATTGCCGCCATTGATCGGATCGGCCGCCGTGTTCTGCGCGCTGCCGCCGGTGCCGCCGGTGCCGCCGGTGGCGGTGCTGCCTGTGAATGTGACTGCAGACAGGACGACGTTGGCGCCGCTGCCGACCATCAAGCCGCCGCCTGCACCCAGACCGCCGCCGCCGCCGCCGCCCGAACCGTAGGACAGGCCGGCGCTGTAGTATCCGGCCTGCCCGTTCTGGCCGTTGCCGCCAAGTGCCGCGGTGTTGGTGATGGCCAGGTTCGCAATCGTGACGGTCAGCGCGTTGGCGCCGTTGACCTGGATGCCTTGAAACGACGAGGCACCGTTGATGGTCTGGCCGTTGCCGGTGATGTTGACGCTGACGTTGGCGTTGCTCGCCTGAAGCTGCGCCAGCGAGCTCGCCAAGGTGAAGCCGGCGGTGATATTGATGCTGACGGTCGAGCCCGCACCGGCCGCAGCCACAGCGGCCACCGCAGTGTTCCAGTCGGTCTGGTTTGCGACGTCGATCGCCATCGCCTGCGTGGCAAACAGGCTGCCGGCGCCGATGATGGCCCCCGCAAGCCATCGCGACGGGCGTCGCGCCGCGACGACCGGAACGAGCGCCGTGCTCTGGAGCAGCCGGCCATTATGCCGGCGCACGCAGTTCGAAGGAGCGGGACCGATCGCATCGAAAATCGCAGCGCAAGGACCGGAAGACCGCATTTTGTACCTGTCAAGCCGCAGAAATCATCAGAAACGTCTCATTTGCAATCAGCCATAAATATTTCGCTCGTTCCACGGTAGATTGCTGGGTCCCGGGGCGCTCAACTCTCATTCTCGGGACCCGTTGCCGATTGGTGACATCCAGCAGTTGCGCGCACGACGACCGACGCCTGCATTCGCCATGGCCAGACTTGAATTTGGCGGCTGCCGGCGGAGACGACGAGATTTGGGCTAGCCATCGGCAATGGACTTGCGTCGGCCGGGAGCGTGGTGTCCGGTTCGGGTCAGATGCGGACCCGTCGACGGCTGCTACGGGATGCACACATCGCTTGCCATGCATGAGAGCGTCATGCGCGGGCTCGACCCGCGCATCCATCGATTTTCGCAAAAATGCTTTGTTCGCAGGATGATGGATCGCCGGGTCAAGCCCGGCGATGACGACGGTGGGGAAGGCGCTCTTTTTGCCGTACCACCAGATGGTCTCGACAAAACGAGATCTGTGCATCCCGTAGGTCGACGGCTGGGGACGGCGCTTTGCTCCCGGGTATCAAGTGTCAGATCTGATCACGAGGCTCGGCCGCAACGGACCAGACTCGCGCCGTCGTCCCGAGGTTTGCTCCGCTTGCACCTCATCCAATCTTCGTGGTCATCGACCTTCATGGTCATTGCCGGGGTTGACCCGTGGCTGTCCTGTTCAGCGTAACGAGTGACGGCGAATATCGTTGCGCCTTGCGAACGACGCGTCGTTTTCCGAAAGGACGACATGGAGTCCGCGGGCAACAGTCTTGGCCGTCGCCCGCGCCGGCGGACGACCCGTTACTCGCCGTGAAGATGATGCTCCGACGGATTCGCTGGGATTACTGGGTGCTCCGCCTTCGCGGAGCACGACGACCGAGAGGCGGAGCCGGACAGCCGTGGGCTTGATTCGGCAATCCATCGAACTTCGAAATCAGCTTGATTCAATCGATGGATTGCCGGGTCGAGTCCGCGAATGACGAGTCGGCGTTTCTGATGAGCGGGATCACTCCGCGTTCAGAAACTCGCGCAGGATCGGCAGCGCCAGGTCGGGGCGCTCCAGCACCGAGGCGTGGCGGGTGCCCGGGATGGCGGCCGGCCTGGCGTTCGGGATGGTGGCGGCGAGCCAGTGGGCGGCTTCGACGAAGCTCGGCGCATCGTCGCTGCCCCACACGACGAGGGTCCGCGCGACGATGCGGGGCGCCTCGGCCAACAGGTCGGCGGACGCCAGCGCCTCGCAGGCGAGCGCATAGCCCTCGTCGTTGCTGCGGGCGAGCGTGGCGCGCACCTGTCGGACCGCCGGCCCGTCCTCCCGCAGCGCAGCTTCAGAGAACCAGATCGGCAGCAGGTCGTCGACGAGCGCTGCGACGCCGCGCGACCGTGCGGCGGCGGCGCGCGCCGTGAACATCGCCCGCATCTCGGCCGTGTAGCGCGGGATCGTGTCGATCAGCACCAACCGGTCGACCAGGGCCGGGAAATGCGCGGCGAAATGCTGGGCGACCAGGCCGCCGAGCGAGATGCCGGCGACATGGGCGCGGCCGATATGCTGGGCGCGAAAGAGGTCGGCGAGCTGCTGCGACAGGTCCTCGACGCCGTAGGGCTCGGCCGGTGCCGGGGTCGCGCCGTGGCCCGGCAGGTCGTAGCTCACCAGCCGAAAGCTGTCGGCGAGCGGCGCGGCGAAATCCCAGAAGGTGTGGTCGGCCCCGAGCCCGTGCAGCATGACGAGCGGCGTCCCGTATCCGGAGGCGTGCAACACGATGGGGCCGGTCGGCAGATCGGTCATGCGGGCGACCATGGAGCTGGGGGCGCGGGCGGCAAAGCCCGCCGGGTCGGACGGCCCGCAATCGGGCTCGCCTCGGGGAACGAAATCTGCTTCCTTGCTGGCCTGTCGACTAGCACATCGGTCCGCGTCCCGTCACCACTCGCAGCCTCATGTCAAAACCCCCTCTCGCCGGCGTTCGTGTTCTCGAGCTCGCCCGCATTCTCGCCGGGCCCTGGGCCGGGCAGCTCCTCGCCGACCTCGGCGCCGAGGTGATCAAGGTCGAGCGGCCGGAGGTCGGCGACGACACCAGGACCTGGGGGCCGCCTTTCGTCGCCGACCGCGACGGCGGGGCGCGCGACGCCGCCTATTATCATTCGACCAATCGCGGCAAGCGCTCGGTCGAGGCCGACTTCGAGACCGCGGAGGGGCGCGCCCTCATCATCGCGCTCGCCCGCGAGGCCGACGTCCTGATCGAGAACTTCAAGCTCGGGGGCCTCGCCCGCCACGGCCTCGACTACGACAGCCTCAAGGCCGTCAATCCGCGCCTGATCTACTGCTCGATCACCGGCTTCGGCCAGACCGGGCCGTATGCGGCGCGGGCCGGCTACGACTACCTGATCCAGGCGATGGGCGGCATCATGCACCTCACCGGTGCGCCCGACGGCGAGCCGATGAAGATCGGCGTCGCCTTCGCCGACATCTTCACCGGCCTCTATGCGACGGTGGCGATCCAGGCGGCTCTGGCGGAACGGGCCACGAGTGGCCTCGGCCAGCATATCGACATGGCGCTGCTCGACTCGATGGTCGGGGTGCTGGCCAACCAGGCGCTCAACTACCTGGTCTCCGGGCGGTCGCCGGCCCGGATGGGCAATGCGCATCCGAACATCGTGCCCTATCAGGTGTTCCCGGCCGCCGACGGGCATCTGGTCATCGCGGTCGGCAATGACGGCCAGTACCGCCGCCTGTGCGAGGTGCTGGCGGCGCCCGAGCTCGCCGCCGATCCGCGCTTCGCCTCCAATGCCGGGCGGGTGGCGGCGCGCAGCGAGCTCACGGCGGTGCTGTCGCGATTGACCGCGGCGCGCTCGCGCGACGAGCTCCTGTCGGCGCTGGAACGGGTCGGCGTGCCGGCCGGGCCGATCCACGACGTCGCCGAGGTGTTCGCCGATCCGCAGGTGGTCGCCCGCGCCATGCGGGTCGACCTCCCGGCTCCCGAGGCGGCCGCCGGCAGCATACCGGGTGTGCGCACGCCGATCATGCTGTCGCGCACGCCGCTGGCCTACGGCTCGCCGTCGCCGCGGCTCGGCGCCGACACGGCCGACGTGGAGGCGCGCCGCGCCGCCGGACGGCCGCTGTTCCGCAGCTCCGGCGATTAGGGTTCAGCCCAGAGCCGCCCGCCGAACCAAAACCATTGGGCCGGACGCGTCTCGCCGCCGGCCCAGGGATACAAAAAAGTCACCGACAGAGAATTCAGGAACCCGGGGAAACCGCGAAAGTGCAATCGACAGCCCGGCCCTGATCGTGGCAAGAACGGAACAGTTATGCACAAGTGGTGCGGCGATTCGCCGGGCCGCCTTGCGACCAGAGACCTTACGGTCGTTCCCACCCTGCGGTCCGACAGTTTTATCACAATGCGTAATACTCGTCGCTCTTTCCTCTACCATGACGTGGCTACCGCGCTGCGCGCCCGGATCGCTCGCGGGACCTATCCGGCGGGTGAGCGCCTGCCGAGCCTCAGCGAGCTGATGGACGAGTTCGAGGTCAGCGCCATCACGATCCGGCGTGCCCTGACCGAGCTCACCTACGAGGGGCTGATCCGCGGGCACCAGGGCCTCGGCGTGTTCGTCAAGGAGAAGCCGCGCATCCATCGGGTGCTGGCCGGCGACCCCGACCGCTCGATCGGCGACGAGATCGCCCGCGCCGGCTTCACGCCGCGGCTCGAGGAGATCGGCTTCAGCGAGATCACGGCCGACGACGACGTCGCGGCGCGCCTGCGGGTGCCGCGTGGCGCCAAGCTGTTCATGCACCAGAAGCTCACCTTCGCCAACGACGAGCCGGTGGCGCTGCATAGCTGGCGGTTTCGGCCGCGCCTCGCCAAGCAGCTCCGTGAGGACCTGTCGACCCAGTTCATCTTTCCGCTTCTGAAGAAGCGGAAGATCGAGGTCGACAATCTGCGCTGCGAGTTCTCCTCCACGGTGCTGGGCGAGGAGCAGTCGTCCTTCTTCGGCCTGCCCGCCGGGTCGCCGATGATGCGGGTCGACTACACGATGACCACCAAGGCCGGCGCTCCGGTCATCATCGGCGTCACGCTCGCCCGCGCCGACCGCTTCACCTTCGAGGTGAACCTGCCGCAGCGCCGCGGCCGGCGATAGGCCTCAGGCTCGCCCCGCACCCGCCCGCTCCGCGAAGGCCGCCGCAAGCGCCGCGCGGTTCGGAGCGACGACGCCGCGCTCGGTGATCAGGCCGGTGACGAGCCGCGCCGGCGTGACGTCGAAGCCGTAGTTCGCGGCCGTCACGCCGTCCGGCGCGATCCGCACCGTCTCGATGCGGCCGTCCGCGGTCTTGCCGGCGATCTCGGTCACCTCCTCGGCCCCGCGCTCCTCGATCGGGATTTCGGCGACGCCGTCCACGACGGCGAAGTCGAGCGTGGGGGAGGGCAGCGCCACGTAGAACGGCACGCCGTTGTCGTGCGCCGCCAGCGCCTTCAGATAGGTGCCGATCTTGTTGCAGACGTCGCCCTGCGCCGTCACCCGGTCGGTGCCGACGATCACCAGGTCGACCTTGCCGTGCTGCATCAGGTGGCCGCCGGTGTTGTCGGCGATCAGGGTGCAGGGCACGCCGTGCCGGGAGAGCTCCCAGGCGGTGAGCGAGGCGCCCTGGTTGCGCGGCCGCGTCTCGTCGACCCACACATGCAGCGGGATGCCGCGCTCGTGCGCCGTGTAGATCGGCGCCAGCGCCGTGCCCCAGTCGACGGCGGCGAGCCAGCCGGCATTGCAGTGGGTGAGGATCTCGACCCGCTCGCCGACCTTGCGGCGGGCGGTCGCCTCGATCAGTGCGCCGCCGTGGCGGCCGATCGCCTGGTTGATGGCCACGTCCTCCTCGGCGATCTCGCCGGCGCGCGCATAGGCGGCCGCGACCCGGGCCTCGCGCGGAAGATGGCGCACCGCCGCCGTCATCTCGCCCAGCGCCCAGCGCAGATTGATGGCGGTCGGCCGGGTTTTCGCCAGCGTGTCGCAGGCGGCGTCGAGGGCGGCGTCGGACGCGTCCTCGCGCAGCGCGAGACAGACGCCGTAGGCGGCCGCCACCCCGATCAAGGGAGCGCCCCGCACCAGCATGGCGCGGATCGCGTGCGCCGCCTGGTCGAGGGTCTCCAGCCGCATGGTCTCGAACCGGTGCGGCAGCCGGGTCTGGTCGATGATCCCGACCGCCCAGCCGTCGGGCTCGAGCCAGATGGTCCGCATGGGCCTGCCGTCGACTTTCATGGGTCTCGTTCCCGGCGCTGGAAGGGGGCCCCAGGGTCATAATGGGGCCGGCCGGCGATGGGAAGGGCGGGGCGGGGCGGGGCCGGCGAGACGCCGGCGGCGGCCGCGCGGCGTCCGGCGGCTCGCCGCGGCGGGCGTCCCCGGCCGGGTTGCCGGGCCGGCCCCGATCGGCTATCTAGGCCGCAACGCGCCCGTAGCTCAGCTGGATAGAGCGTTGCCCTCCGAAGGCAAAGGTCACACGTTCGAATCGTGTCGGGCGCGCCAGCGAAGCCAATCACTTATGCTTCGCTCCGCCAGCGGTCTGTGGTGGGACAGCGGCCGTAGAGCCACCGAGAGCCGGCCGTCCGCCTTCGGACGAGCGATGCTTCCGGACCCGCGGAGCGCGCTTGGGGCGTCACGCCGCTGATACGCCGGTCGGTCGTCCAGCCATGAGCCGAGCGCAACCACCCGCCGGCTGTCCTCGCGCCGCACAGCGTGGATCAGGCGCCACCGGTTCGTCGTCCTTCTGTTCGGCTCGCGCCACACTCCGGAGCGCCGTCCAGCCGACGGGTCACTGCTTGATACAATTCCGAACGAAGCGCTGTCGCTTCGCGAAGTGCAGCTTCTGCTGATCGGCTTGCGCGTTGCAGTCGGCTCGTTTTTGTCTCCGCGCAGCCGCACTCTTGGGCGCAAGCTGCTTTTGAAGCTCTGGGTTCGCCGTTGTCGCTGCGCTCGGCACTGTGTTGGGGGCTGGCGTTTGTCCGTACACCGGCACGAGCAGAGCGAAGACGATGGCAGCCGAAAACGGGAGCGTGCGTATCATTCGACCCTCTTCATTCTGTTCTAGAGTCAGATCGCATGGAGCCACCCGACAATATGGCGAAATGATCAGCAAGCGCAATGCGCGTGGAACGGGGGCACGTTCAAGCTCGCGCCGACGCCCACGGCCGGTCGCGTGCGAGCACCCGGATATCAATGCCGAAATCCGAGAAGGCTCGGCCGTCCTGCCGATGGTCGCGTCCCGGTCGCCTGAAGCCGAGGTCTCGCTCGCTCGTGCCGCGCGTGAAGGGCGAACCTCCTTCACGCAGCGAAAATTCCACAAAGCGACAATGGCAGTCGGTTCCGCGGTTGCGTCCGGGGCCGCATTCATCCGTCGCTCCCCGCTCCGCCCCCGCCGTGCTACACCGCCAGCCAGGGCGCGCCGGCGGGGCCGGCCCCAAAAATCCACGGACGCGACATGAACATCGGCGACAGTCCGCTGCTGACGGACCTCTATCAGCTCAACATGATGCAGGCCTATCTGGCGAACGGCTTGAGCGGCACGGCAGCGTTCGAGCTGTTCGTGCGCCGGTTGCCGCCGGGCCGCTCCTTCATGATGGCGGCGGGCCTGGAGCAGGTGGTGGCCTGGCTGGAGGGCTTTCGCTTCGCGCCCGACGAGCTCGCCTATCTCGAGCGCACCGGCCGGTTCGACGCAAAAATGCTCGACTACCTGGCGGACCTGCGCTTCACCGGCGACGTCGACGCCATGCCGGAAGGCACGGTGTTCTTTCCCAACGAGCCGATCCTGCGGGTCGTGGCGCCGCTGCCGCTCGCCCAGCTCCTCGAATCGCGGCTCATCAACCTGATGCAGTTCCAGAGCCTGATCGCCACCAAGGCGGCCCGGGTGATGCTGGCCGCGCCCGGCAAGGTTCTGGTCGATTTCGGCTTCCGCCGCGCCCACGGGGCCGAGGCCGGGCTGATGGCGGCGCGCGCCAGCTATGTCGCCGGCTTCGCCGGCACCGCCACGGTGCTGGCCGAGATGCTGTGGGGCATCCCGATCTACGGCACCATGGCGCATTCCTACGTGCAGGCGCACGAGGACGAGATCGCCGCCTTCGAGAGCTTCGCCCGTGCCCGGCCCGACAATCTGACGCTGCTGATCGACACCTACGATCCGGTCGCGGCGGCCAAAAAGGTCGTCGCCCTGGCGCCGAAGCTGGCGCGCGACGGCATCACGATTCAATCGGTGCGCATCGACTCGGGCGATCTCGTCGCGCTGTCCCGCGGCGTGCGGCAGGTGCTCGACGAAGGCGGCTGCCGGGACGTGAAGGTGTTCGTCAGCGGCGGGCTCGACGAGGAGTCGATCGCGGCGATCGTCAAGGCCGGCGCGCCGATCGCCGGCTACGGGGTCGGCACCGCGCTGACCACCTCGCAGGACCAGCCCGTGCTCGACATCGTCTACAAGCTTCAGGAATACGACGGCGTGGGGCGGCGCAAGCGCTCGGCCGACAAGCAGACCTTTCCGGGCCGCAAGCAGGTGTGGCGCCGCCACGCCGCCGACGGCACGCTGGCCGGTGACGTCATCTCGCTCGTCGGCGACCGGCAGGAGGGCGAGACCCTGCTGGCCCCGGTGATGCGCGACGGAGTCGGGGTGCGGCACGACCCGAGCCTGGCCGAGATCCGCGCCCGCGCCGCCGCCGGACTCGCGGCGCTGCCGGCCGCGCTTCGCGACGTGTCGACGCCGGGCGCCTACCCGGTGGCGATCGGCGAGGCGCTGACGGCCCTGACGGCCGAGGTCGACCGCCGCATCGCCGCGCACGGGTAGGGGCTCGTCATGTATGGACGGCGCGACAGCGCCGGGCCCGGACTCCAGCGCCGGAAACATGATGGGTTGGGTTGGATTCCGGATTCCCGGCTTCGCCGCTCCCCGGAACGACCGCGCCCGCAAGTCTCTCTTAACGGGCGTACGTTAACGTTGCCGACTGGGGAACGCCGGCCGCCACGGGCGCGCCGGGGAGGGCGCGTACGGCCGTTCCGGTGCCGCAATTTTGCTCGCGGGCGTCGGAACGCCACCGCAAAATCGCCGTTGTAAGTCGCCTATATGTGCGCCCGCAGCCTCGCGGGGCGGAAACCGTGGCCGGTGGCATGGATGTGATCCTGGTAAAGATCCTCGCGGCGTTCCTGGCCCTCAGCCAGGTCGCGATCCGGCCGGAGACGATCAGGACCGAGTTCGACCGGACCGGCGACCAGGCCGCGGTCGTGCAGATCCTGCGCGACGGCTGCGCCCACATGCGCAAGGCCTTCGACATCGAGTCGATCGACATCGACGGGCTGATCTCGACGGCGCTGGAGGATCCGCAGGCCTTCACGGGCGAGATCAAGGCGTTCAAGGGCCTCGACTTCGCCGCGCTGCCGCCGCTCTACCGCCAGCTCTGCAAGAACGAGGACGTGACCAATTCGCCTGCCGACATCGGCGCCGTGATCGACTGGTACAACAAGGCCGTCGCCGACCTGCCCGACCCCCGCAAGCTCAAGGGCTTCAGGCCGTCCGGCACCTCGACCGTGCTGGACGCCAAGGGCGGCCGTTTCGCCGAGGTGTTCGAGCCGGACAACCGCCGTGTCTGGGTGCCGCTCGCCGAGATTCCCGAGCACGTCCAGAAGGCCTTCGTGGCCGCCGAGGACAAGCGCTTCTATCAGCACAAGGGCATCGACGAGCGCGGCCTGATCCGCGCCATGGTCGGCAACCTCGCCCGGCCCGGCCGGCCGCAGGGCGGCTCGACCATCACGCAGCAGGTGGTGAAGAACCTTTTGGTCGGCGACGACCTCACCTACGAGCGCAAGGTGCGCGAGATGATCGTCGCGGCGCGGCTCGAGCAGACGCTGACCAAGCCCGAGATCCTCGAGCTCTATCTCAACTCGATCTTCCTCGGCCGCGGCTCGTGGGGCATCGAGCTGGCCGCGCGGAGCTGGTTCGGCAAGCCGGCCTCGGCGCTGACGCTGGCCGAAGGCGCCGCGCTCGCCGGCCTCACCAAGGGGCCGAGCTACTACAGCCCAGACCGCCATCCCGAGCGGGCGCAAGAGCGCCTCTCCTATGTGCTCACGAGGCTGCAGGAGGACGGCACCATCACGCCCGAGCAGGCGACCGCCGCCCGCGCCGGCGGCGTCAAATATGCGGCCTATGAGCGGCTGACCCGCACCAGCGGCTTCCACGTGCTCGACCACATCGCCCGCGAGGCGCGCTCGCTCCCCGGCGTGGCGCCGCTGACGGTGGCGTCCTCGACGGTGCGCTCGACCATCAATCCGGACCTGCAGAAGGCGACCGAGGCCGCGCTCCAGGAAGGCCTGTCGCGTTACGAGGCGAACACCGGGCGGGCCCAGTTCTTCGGCCCGGAGCTGAACCTCGCCGTCGCCATCCAGAAGCTGCAGGCGGCCTCGGGGGCGCCGCAAGCCGCCCCGCCCGCCGCGGCGCCGCAACCCGTCGCACAGCCCGGGTCCGCCGGCCGCGCCGCGAAGAGCAAGGCTGCTCCTCCGGTCGTCGCCCCGGCGCCGCCCGCGGCGCCCTGGCAGGAGGCCTTGAAGGCCGCCCGGATGCCGCTCTACGACGTTCACTGGACGCCCGCCGTGGTGATCCAGAAGGGCTCGGACACGATCAAGGTCGGCCTCGCCGACGGACGCGTGCTGGCGCTCTCCGGCGCCACGGCCCCGATCCGTCGGACGCTGGCGCTCTACGACGTCGTCTATGTGAAGGCGAGCGACGGCAACAAGGGCGCCCGCGCCGATCTCCGCATCCGGCCGATCGTGCAGGGGGCCGCCCTGGTGCTGGAGAACAAGACTGGCCGCATCCTCGCGATGACGGGCGGCTTCTCCTATCCGCTGAGCCAGATCAACCGCACCACCCAGACGGCGCGCCAGCCCGGCTCGGCGTTCAAGCCGTTCACCTATCTGGCCGCCCTGCACAAGGGCCTGCAGCCCAACACGCTGGTGCGCGACGAGCCGATCACCCTGCCGCCGGTCGGCAACAGCGCGTCGGCGCGCGACCGCGACTACTGGACGCCGAAGAACTACGAGGGCGGCTCGTCCGGCATCCTGACCCTGCGGCTCGGCCTCGAATACTCGAAGAACCTGGTGACGGCGCAGCTCCTCGACGGCGGCATTTCGTCCGATCCGACCCAGAGCCTCGGCAAGGTGTGCGAGCTGGCGCTGGAGGCGCAGGTCTACCGCGACTGCGTCGGCTACTATCCGTTCGTGCTCGGGGCGCAGCCGGTGCGGCTGATCGACCTCGCCGCCTTCTATGCGGCGATCGCCAGCGAGGGCATGCGGCCCGCCCCCTACGCGGTCGAATCGGTCGAGGAGCAGGGCAAGGTGGTGTTCCGCCACACCGGCGAGTCTCGCGCGCTCGCCGGCGGTGACCGCGTCGCCTTCGTGCAGCTCCGCAGCATGATGCAGGGCGTGCTGGCGCGCGGCACCGCGCGGGCGATCTCCAGCATGTCGCCCTATGTGGCCGGCAAGACCGGCACCAGCGACGACGAGAACGACGCCTGGTTCGTCGGCTTCTCCAACGACGTCACCATCGCCGTGTGGGTCGGCTACGACAATGCCGACGGCAAGCGCCGCACGCTCGGCGGCGGGCAGACCGGCGGCTCGGTCGCGGTGCCGATCTTCACCTCGATCATCGACACGGTGTGGGGCACGGCCTTCAAGAAGGTGCCGCTGGCGCCGCCCTCGCCGCAGGCGCAGCGGCAGCTCATCGCCCTGCCGATCGACCTGCGCAGCGGCAACCGCCTGTCCGAGCGGGTGCCCGGCGCCTTCACCGAGTATTTCCGGCTCGACCGCTCGGGTCAGCTCGCCGACACCCAGTACGACATGGTCTCGGCCAGCGAGGTCGCCACCCAGGCCTACCGCGATCCGAACGACGGCGAGCTGTTCGGCTACGGCACCGGCAACTATCCCTACGGCTCCGGCACCTACGGTTCGGGCGGCGTCGCTCAGAGCCCGTTCCAGGGCTTCCCGTTCGGCTACCAGACCCCCCACCAGCAGCGGCAGCCGCCCACCTATCAGGGCCAGTCGCCCTATTACGGACAGGGCGTGCGGCCGCCGCCGCAATCCCCCGGCGGCCTGTTCGGCCAGCTCGGACGGCCGTTCGGGAGCGATCCCCGCTATCGCGACCCCGGCCGCGAGGGCTATCCTGCCCAGCGGGTCGACCCGCAATATCCTTACGCGGAACGCGACCGGTACTGGTGATCCCCATGAGGTTGACGCGACTTGTCCCTGCGGCGGCAGTTCTGGCCGCCGTCCTCGTCGCGGCGGTGCCGGCCGCGGCGGCCGACTTCCGCATCCAGGACGTCGCCGACATCACCAAGGTGGCGCCGGGCTCGCTTCCGCCCGGCACCATCGCCTTCGCGGACCACCGCACCGACGATCTCGCCGACCCGAAGACCGGGCTGATCCGGTTTTCCGACTGGGCTCATGCGCGGCCGCTGCAGAAGCAGCTCCTCGCCCTCTATCCGGGCTACGAGGAGCCGAGCGTCACCACCACGGTGAACGGTGTCGCCAAGACCCAGAAGCGCAAGCTGCACATGTATGTCGCCGACGCCCGCTTCGAGCTGGCCCGGCCGGCCGCGAGCCTCGATCTCGCCCGCTTCGCCACGCTGGCGACGCTGGAGAAGATGGACCCGGCCATCAAGCATCGCCTGATCGGGCCGAACGACGTGATCCCCAACAAGGACGCCAAGCTCTCCGGCCACAACCCGACCCGCCGCTGGTGCGAGAACGCCACCACGGTGATCTGCATCCAGTCACGCTACCAGTTCGAGGGCAAGCTGCCGGCCGCCATCATGCTGCTCAACAAGCTGCGCGACAGCGGCAAGCAGGTCGCCGACCACATCGAGTTCCAGAGTGAGCTGCGCATCGTGCCGCCGGCCGAGATCGATCAGGCGGCATTCGCCAAGCTGACCGGCGTCGACACCCCGGTCGCCGCGGCGCTCGAGCAGACAATCGTGCACGTCAACCAGATCATGCAGTTCGGCAAGGTGCTCGCGGTGGTGCAGCCGAGCCCGGTCGACCCCGGCCGCACCATCGCCAGCACCTTCGTGGCGCTCGCGGTCGAGAGCGACCTGTTCGAGAAGCGCAAGGAGCTCGAGGGCGTCCCGGTGCTGCGCAACATGGTTCCGGCCCAAGTGCTGGCCGGCAACAGCTCGTTCAACACCGGCACGTCGATCAGCGCCGGGCTGCCGAGCTACTCGCGCAACCGTATCGAGGCGATCGCCGCCGCCTTGAGCGCCCGCTGACGCGTTCCTCGTCCCGAGGCCTGCCCTCGTCCGATCGTGGAGCCAGGACGCAGGCTTGTTGTCCTTGCGCCGCTTCATCTCTAAATCAGGCTCGGTGCGCGCTCCGTCGACCCTCGGCGCGCGCCGCGTGCGGTCGCGCGCCGCACCGGGGAGATGCCGATGCCGTCCTCCGGCGATTGGAAGATTCCGCCGGCCGCCCAGCCGAAGGCGGAAGGCTACAAGTTCGACCTCGAGCGCGCGCTGAGCGCGGTCGTCGGCCTGCGCGCCGAGGTGCCGGCCGACGCCACCACGGCCGAGACGCTCGGCACCGAGCGGGCCGGCCACGGCGTCGTCATCCGCGAGAGCGGCATCGTCCTCACCATCGGCTACCTGATCACCGAGGCGGAGACCGTGTGGCTGCGCACGGCGGACGGCCGCGTCGTGCCGGGGCACGCGCTCGCCTTCGATCACGAGACCGGCTTCGGCCTGGTGCAGGCGCTCGCCCGGCTCGACCTGCCGGCGCTGCCGCTCGGCCGCTCGTCCGATCTTCTGGTCGGCGAGCATGCGGTCCTGGCCGCCGCCGGCGGGCGGCAGCGCGCCGTTTCGGCCCGCATTGTCGCCCGCCAGGAGTTCGCCGGCTACTGGGAGTATCTGCTCGACGACGCGATCTTCACGGCGCCGGCCCACCCGAGCTGGGGCGGCACGGCGCTGATCAACGCGGCCGGCGAGCTGGTCGGCATCGGCTCGCTCCATCTCGAGCAGCGCCGCGACCCCGACACTGTGTTTCACGTCAACATGATCGTGCCGACCGACCTCTTGTCGCCGGTGCTCGGCGATCTCCTCACTCAGGGCCGGCCGAACCGGCCGCCGCGCCCCTGGCTCGGCGTCTATGCGACCGAGCTGGACGACAAGCTGGTGGTGGTCGGGGTGGCGAGCGGCAGCCCGGCCCAGCGCGCCGATCTGCGGCCCGGCGACGAACTCCTCACCGTCGCCGACGCGCCCGTGACGACGCTCGCCGAGCTGTTCCGCCGCATCTGGTCGCTCGGGCCGGCCGGCGTCGAGGTGCCCGTCACGGTGATGCGGGACGGCCGCATGCTCGCCTTGCGCGCCGCCTCGGGCGACCGCATGCGGTTCCTGCGCACGCCGCGCCTGCACTGATACCAAAAGCAACGGACACCGACCCGTCGGTCGTCACCGCCGGACTTGATCCGGCGGTCCATCTCCTTGAAACAACAGTTTTTCCAGGATGGATTCGCGGGTCGAGCCCGCGAATGACAAGTCGAGAAGTCGGTGCCGTTGACATGAGGGCGTCAAACGGCCGGGAAGCGGTCCAGAATGGCGATCACCTCGGCATCGTCGACTTGGCGGAAATCGTCGTAGAACGCCCCGATCGCCGAGAACACGGCGGGCCGCTCGAGGCAGACGATGGCGTCCACCTCGTCGCGCATCTCGCGCAGCGTGCCGCGTGCGCCGACCGGAACGGCCAGCACCAGCCGGGCGGGATGCCGCCGCCGCACCGCCCGGAGCGCCGCGCGCGCCGTCGCGCCGGTGGCGAGCCCGTCGTCGACCACGATGGTGGCGCGTCCGCGCACGTCGATGCGCGGGCGGTCGCGCAGATAGCGGCTCCGCCGCCGCTCGATCTCGATCAGCTCGGCCGCGCAGGCGGTCGCGAAGGTCGCATCGTCGATGCCGCACTCGGCGATCACGTCCTCGTTGCGCAGGACGATCGGGCTGTCGCCGTCGACCACGGCCCCCATGGCGAGCTCGGGCTGTTGCGGCAGGCCGATCTTGCGGGCGATCACCAGGTCCAGCGGGGCGTCGAGCGCCGCCGCGATCTCGGCCGCCACCGGGACGCCGCCGCGCGGCAGCGCCAGAACCACGGGCCGTGCCGCCGTGCAGCCGCGCAACGCGACGGCGAGGCGCCGGCCGGCATCGCTGCGATCGGTGAACACCGCGTCCTCCTTCGGTTCGCCGCGGGCCGCGCCCCGGGGAGGGAGGCGCTGCGGCCTAAAGCGTGTCGATCAGCCGGACGCCGCGCTCGGTGAGCGCCGAGCGGGTGGCGGCAACCGAGCCGTCGACGTCGATGCCGCGGCATCCCTCCTCGACCACGACCACGTCGAAGCCTGCCAGGCGTGCGTCCTCGGCCGAGTAGCGGACGCAGAAATCGAAGGCGAGGCCGACCACGACCACCCGCGCAAAACCGCGTTCGCGCAGATAGCCGCCGAGCCCGGTCGGGGTGCGGTGGTCGTTCTCGTAGAAGGCCGAGTAGGAGTCGATCTCGCGGCGGAAGCCCTTGCGCAGCATCAGCGCGGCATGGGGGATCATCAGCCCTGGAGGGAAGGCGGCGCCCGCGGTCTCCTGCACGCAATGGTCCGGCCACAGGATCTGCGGCCCGTAGTCGAGCGCGACCTGGTCGAAAGGCAGCTTTCCGGCATGCGACGAGGCGAACGAGCGATGCGCCGGCGGATGCCAGTCCTGGGTCAGCACCACATGGCGGAATTTTTCGGCGAGCCGCATCACCACCGGCACGACGGCATCGCCGTCGGCGACCGGCAGGGCGCCGCCGGGGCAGAAGTCGTTCTGGACGTCGACCACCAGCAAAACATCACGATCGCCGATCACAGCGTCGAACCCAGGTCCCATCTCGCACCTCGCAGGGGCGCTGCCGGCCGGCACGCGCCCCCGCAATTATGGATCAATGCGACAGCAGGCAACAGACCGGGCTGTGGCCGAGCAGTCCGCGGGTGACGCCGCCGAACATCCATTCACCCAGCCGGCTGTGGCCGTAGCCGCCGGCGACGATCAGGTCGATCCGTTCCTCGCGGGCGATGCGGATCAGCTCGTCGGTCGCCGTGCCGTTGCCGTGCACCGTGATGCCCGCCGCCATGGCGATCCGGTGCCGTGCCAGGTAGCGGGCGAGATCATCGAGATCCTCCTGGGCCGCCGGCTCGGCGCCCGCCGGGCAGACCTCGACGGCCATGATACGGTCGGCCTCGTGCAGGAACGGCAGGGCGTCGACGAGGGCGCGCCGCGCCTCGCGGGTGTCCTTCCAGGCGATCATGATGCGGTTCGGCACCAATGTATCGACAGTGTCCGGCACCACCAGCACGGGACGTCCGGCCCGCAGGATGACGGTGCCGGGATCGACGGACCGGAACACGTCGTCGGGTTGCTGTCCGCCGCCGATCACGATCAGGTCGGCGGCGCGCGCCGCGCGGGCCAAAACCTCGACCGGGAAGTCGAGGGCGGCACGCCACTCGACCGGCCGGTTGGTGGCTCCGACCTCGGTGCGGAACCGGGCGCCGAGGCGGCCGAGTTCCTCCATCATGGCCGCCTTCTCCTCCTCGGTCGGGCCGACGTCGACGACGAGGCCCTCGGCCGCGAAGGGCGGCCGCGGACCCCAGCCGGTGATCCCGATCAGGGTGGCGTGAAAACGCTCGCCGAGGCCGCTTGCCAGACGCACGCGGGCGTCCGAGGCCTCGTCGACGCCGACATGAACCATTACGGTCGCATAGGACATGGCTCGCTCCTCGCCTCGTTCGGCGGCGCGCCCGGTATCCCCCTGTCCCCCACGCCGGTCCGCCCGGCGCCTCGGCCTGCTCGGTCAGCGACCGACCTCTCACGCGCCCCACTTCTCACGTCTCTCTGGGAACCCTCACGCCTCCTTGGGCGTGATCGAGATGGTCTTCTCGGCCTTGGGCGGCTCCGCCGCCTTGGGCAGCGTGACGGTCAGCACACCGTTCGCGAAGGTCGCCGCGATGGCGTCCTCCTGGATCCCGTCGGGGAGCTGGAACGAGCGCTGGAACGACCCGAAGCGGCGCTCGGCGACGTGATAGCCCTTGCGGGTCTCCTCGCGCTCCTCCTTCTTCTCGCCCTTGAGCGTCAGGATGCCGTTGGCGAGCTTCACCTCCAGGTCCGCCGGCGCGATGCCGGGCAGCTCGGCCACGATCTCGAACGCCTTGTCCTTCTCGATCAGGTCGACGGCGGGCTTGCGGGCGCCGGCTTCGTCGCCCAGCAGCATAGGCCGCATGGCGAAGAAAGCACTGCCGAGCGGCCCGCCCAGTCCCCAGCCGCGTCCGAAATCCTCGAACAGGCGGTCCATCTGGCGATGCAGCGTCTCGAACGGCTCCCACTCGCGCGTCACGCGCGACTCGGGCCGTGTCTCCGCAACGGCCTGCGGGACAGGCGCCTGCGGCACTCTCTCGGCTTCGGCCATGACGTGTCTCCTTTTCGAATCGTCTCGGAATTCTCCTTTCAGGCCTCGCCGACCTGTGGCGAGGCTACGCCATCAGGATAGGCCGGTGCCTCCGCGGGGTATTGACGGGGGTCAATTCCGGCGTCGAGCGGAGTCGTCAACGCATTGATTGGAAATAAAATAAACACTTGAAACCCCGCCGGGGGCGATCGCCCCGGCGCAGGTCGGGCCGTGACTGGTGCGCGGCGAGGGAGCGTCGCGCGAGGCCCGTCAGATCGTCGAGCCGGCCTTGTCGACGCTCGCCGAGAAGCTGGCGGCGAGCGGCTTTGCCGCCTCGCTCATCAGCTTCTGGCTGCACGACCACAGCTCCTTGCTCTGGGCGGCCGCGGCCTCGATCCGGCGAGCGGCGAAGCGGGTCGACAGCTCGATGACGTCGGGCAGCGATTTCGCCTCCGCCATCTCGGCCGCGAAGTCGAAGCCGGCATTGATGTTCGCCTGCACGGCCGCGAACATCTTCATGCCGAGCTCGGTGCTGCCGTGCACGGCTCCGGCGTAGCTCTGCTCGAGCACGTCCTCGGCCTCCTCGGTGCTTTCGGCGATCTGCTCGTAGCCTTCCTTCATCTGCTCCAGGCCGTCGACCGCGACGATGCGGAAGCCGGACGGAAGCTCGAGCGGCGGCAGCTCGGTCTTGTCGCTGACGACGGGCTCGCACGGAGACACTGCTGACATGGCATCCTCCTCGAGACCAAGCCCTCGGTTCCCGCCGAGGGGCGGTTCAGGCATGCAGGCGCTTCAACGTCCTGCGGTCGCGCAACACGATGCGGCGGCAGGTCGGAACCGCGATGGCCCCCGTGCTCTCGAGCTGGGTCAGGGTGCGCGAGATCGTCTCGATGGTCAGCCCGAGATAGTCGGCGATGTCCTGACGCGACATCGGCAACTCGATCTCGTCGACGACACCCATCCGCTCCGCCATCTCCAGGAGGAAGCAGGCGACCCGTTCCTGGGCGCTGCGGATCAGCACCAGCATGTGGGTCTGCACCCGCTGCAGCTCGTGCGCCGTCAGGGCCCACAGGAGATGCGCCATGCCGTGGTCGGCGTCGGCGAGCGACACCAGGGCGCTGCGCTTGACCACCAGGAAGACCGAGCGGGTGACGGCCTCGGCCGAGCAGTGATGGAGGTCCGCGGCTTCGAGGCCGAACACCTCGCCGGGCAGATAGAAGGCGCTGATCTGGCGACGGCCGTCGTTGAGGACCTTGTAGGTCCGCGCCGCGCCCGACACCACCTTGTAGACGTAGGAGGTCGGCTCGCCCTCGCCGAAGATTTCGGCGTTCCGGGTGTAGCCCATCCGTACCCCGAGCAGGTCGAAGGTGCCGTCGCCGTCGCCGCTCGGGTCCGCAGCCCACCGATCCAGCGGTTTCGCCGGGTGGTTTGCGCTCAGGGTCTGCGCGTTCTGCATCAGCACGGCGCGGACTCCTTCAAGGAGCGGGGTGCGGCTGGTAGGAACCTAGGCAAGCGGACGACAAGGAGAAATTCGGGTAGTGTCCCTAAGGGCTCTCCCGGAGGCGGACGGTCCGGAAGCGGGCGATGGCGCAGATCGAGCGGGTAGCGGAGGAGCCGGCACCCGGCGCGGAGGGGCGAGCGCCGGACGGCTTCCGCCTGGACGGTTCGCATCCGGGCGGCGCCGGGCCCGACGACTCGCCGGCGGCGGAGCCGGGTCACGGCGCGGGCGACCGGACGATCTGGTATGCGGCGGCCATCATCCTGACGCTGCTCGCCTACATGCTGCATCTGGCGGTCAGGTGGCTCACCGCCGAGCAGGCCGATCTGGTCTTCATGGTGCCGCCCGTCCTGGTCGCCGGCGCGCTCGGCGGCCTCGGACCGGGGCTCGCCGCCACCCTTCTCGCGCTGCTGTTGCACGTGCTGCCGTTCAGCGTTCCGCTCGGCCCGGCCGGCCCGGCCCTGGTGACGGCCGCCGCCTTCGGACTGATCGGCCTCGGCATGGCGGTGTTCGGCGAGCGCCTGCGCCTCGCCCGCGACGAGGCGGCGTCGCGCACCCGCGGCCAGATGGCGCGCGAGGCACATCTGCAATCGATCCTGGCCAACGTGCCGGACGCCGTGATCATTGCCGACGAGCACGGCACCATCGAGCTGTTCAGCTCCGCGGCGGAGCGGCTGTTCGGCTACGCGGCCGGCGAGGTGACGGGCAAGAATCTGAGCGTGCTGATGCCGCCGCCATACAGCGACGCCCACGGCGCCCATGTCGACCGCTATCGGCGCACCGGCGAGCGGCACATCATCGGGGTCGGTCGGATGGTGGTCGGCGAGCGCAAGGACGGTTCGACCTTCCCGATCGCCCTGACGGTCGGCGAGATGCGGTCGCACGGCCGGCGGTTCTTCACCGGCTTCGTGCGCGACCTCACCGAGCGGCAGGAGACCGAGGCGCGGCTGCAGCGCCTGCAGTCGGAGCTCGTGCATGTGTCGCGGCTCACCGCCATGGGCGAGATGGCGTCGGCGCTCGCCCACGAGCTCAACCAGCCGCTCTCCGCCATCGCCAATTATCTCGCCGGCTCGCGCCGCCTGCTGGCGCAGCCCGGCGAGGACAATCTCGCGATGGTGCGCGAGGCGGTCGACGCCGCCGTCGAGCAGTCGCTGCGGGCCGGCCAGATCATCCGCCGGCTGCGCGACTTCGTCGCCAACCGCGAGGCCGAGAAGCGGGTCGAGAACCTCAAGACCCTGATCGAGGAGGCCAGCGCGCTGGCGCTGGTCGGTGCCAAGGAGATCGGCGTGCGGGTGCGGCTGCGGCTCGATCCGGCGGCCGACCGCGTGTTCGTCGACAAGGTCCAGATCCAGCAGGTGATGCTCAACCTGATGCGCAACGCCATCGAGGCGATGGAGACGTCGCCGCAGCGCGTCCTCACGGTGGCGACCTCGCCGGGGCCCGACCGCACCGTCCTGGTCGAGGTGACGGACACCGGCTCGGGCATCGCGCCCGAGATCGCCGGCCAGCTCTTCCAGCCCTTCGCCACCACCAAGATCTACGGCATGGGCATCGGGCTCTCGATCTCGCGCACCATCGTCGAGGGCCACGACGGTCGCATCTGGGCGGATCCCTGCCCTGGCGGCGGCGCGTCGTTCCGGTTTACACTGCCGGCCGTGGTGGGCGAGGAGCTGGGCGATGTCGGCTGACCCGGTCATTCATGTCATCGACGACGACGAATCCGTCCGCCGGTCGCTCGACTTCCTGCTGCGCGCCGCCGGCCACAAGACCTGCACCTACGAGACGGCGCTCGCCTTCCTCAACGCGCTGCCCGACGTCGCCTCCGGCTGCATCGTCACCGACGTGAAGATGCCGGAGGTGAGCGGCGTCGACCTCCTCAAGCGATTGCGGGCCATGCATGTGCGCCTGCCCGTGATCGTCATCACGGGCCATGCCGACGTGCCGATGGCCGTCGAGGCGATGAAGAACGGTGCGATCGATTTTTTGGAGAAGCCGTTCGACGACGAGGTGCTGCTCGCCTCGGTGCGCACCGCGCTCGCTGCCGCCGAGAGCGTGGCCGAGCGCGAGGCGACACAGCGCGAGCTGCAGCAGCGCATCGCCGCGCTGTCGCGGCGCGAGCGCGAGGTGCTGGAGGGGCTGGTCGCCGGCAAGGCCAACAAGACCATCGCCTGGGATCTCGGCATCAGCCCGCGCACCGTCGAGATCTACCGCGCCAATGTGATGACCAAGATGCGCGCCGTCAGCCTCTCCGAGCTGGTGCGCATGACCATGCTGGCCGAGTTCGCCGGCGCGGAGCAGCCGGCCGGCTCCGGCGACGTCGCCGGTTGAGCGATGATCCGGGGTTGCCGCCGGCTTTTTGAGCGGCGTCAAGACGCCGCCTCTCCTTTGCGCTCTTCTCACCAGCGAGCCGCCGCACGCGGGTCACCGGGATGACGGTGGCCGAGGGTCGGCATGGCGGCCGGACGGCGGCCGGAGCACCGATGCCGGTGCGGCCGAGTGCGGAGCTGCGGCGCATCGTCATGACGCGAGACAGCCAGGACGACCCTTCGCTCCCGACCATCGTCGTCGTCAACGACGATTCGGCGCTGCGCCACGCGTTGCGCTTCGCGCTCGGGGTCGAGGGCTTCGCGGTCAGGACCTTCGCCAAGGGCGAGGACCTGCTCGGCTCCTCCGACCTGACCGATCTCGCCTGCGTGGTGACGGATGCGCGGCTTCCCGACATGTCGGGCCTCGATCTCGTGGCGCAACTGCGCCGGCAGCGGGACCGCCTTCCTGCCATCCTGCTCACCACCGATCCGAGCCTGCGACTGCGCCGCGAGGCGGAGGACGCCGGCGTCGCCCTGATCGAGCAGCCGTTGCGCGGCGACAGCGTCGTCAACGTCGTCGTCGCGCTCCTGTCCGGTATGGCCCGCACGGATCCGCAGTCCCGCCACTGCAAGGTGTGAGGGCGCGAGGATCGTCCGCGGCGCGACCCCTGCGGTATCGGCGTGCCGCTTGCCACCGCTCGGCGCTTTGCGTCACAGTCGCCCCCAAATCGTGCGGCGCCACGCGGCTCGCACCACGGGGGATCTGATCATGCCATCGACCCTGCCGGCTTCGATGCGGACGTCGATGCGGGCCTGGCGCTCGCTCGCGCCCGGGCTCGACGCCCTCGCGCTCGTCGAGGTGCCACGGCCGGAGCCCGGGCCGAACGAGATGCTGGTGCGGGTCGAGGCGGCGGCGCTCAACTTCGCCGACCTGCTGATGGTCGACGACCGTTATCAGGTGCGCCCGCAGCGGCCGTTCACGATGGGCCAGGAAATGGCCGGCACGGTGGTCGCGGCCGGACCCGGCGCCACCTTCGAGGTCGGCGCCCGCGTCGCCGGCAAGGCGGAGGCCGGCGCTTTCGCCGAGTACGCCGTGATGGGCCAAAACCTCGCCATGCGGGTGCCGGACGGCGTCGCCGCCGCCACCGCGGCGGCGATGCCGGTCGTCTACACCACGGCCCTGGTGGCGCTGACCGAGAGCACCGTGGTGGTGCCCGGCGAGCGCGTGCTGGTGACGGCGGCGGCCGGCGGCTTCGGGCTCGCGGCCGTCGAGGTCGCCCGGTCGCTCGGCGCCTTCGTGATCGCGGCGGCCGGCGGCGCCGACAAATGCGCGCTCGCCCGCGCCCACGGCGCCGATGCCGCGATCGACTACCGGAGCGAGAACCTCGCCGACGCCGTCAAGGCGCTGACCGACGGGCGCGGCGTCGACGTGCTGGTCGATGCGGTCGGTGGCGACGCCAAGGATCTTTTACGCCTGCTCGCCTGGGGCGGACGCTTCCTCGTCACCGGCTTCGCCGGCGGCACCATTCCGCAGATCCCGGCCAACCGCCTGCTGCTGCGGCGCCTGTCGGCGATCGGCGTCTATTTCCGTCCCGAGCACGACGGGCCGATGTTGGCGCGGGTCGCCGCTCGCCTCTCGGATCTCGCCGCGCGCGGTGCCGTCCGGCCGCATGTCGGCGCCGTGCACGCCTTCGACGCCTTGCCGGCCGCGCTGGCCGCCCTGCGCGACCGCGGCACCACGGGCAAGCTGATTTTGCAGGTTGCGGCGGACGGGGGTCAGCGAGTGGATAGAACCTGACGCTTGTGGTCCCGTTCGCCCGCGATCTGACGCGAAGGCCGACGGCAGAGGAATGCCAATAGCTGCTGTTGTTTAATGTAGTCAGGTTGAATCTCAACGTATCGCAGTCTACTCTAAGAAATATTTATAAATATCCAATTATATCATATCTTTAGCACCACGTCATAGGCGGCAGTTACTGGTTTAAGCAGCACTTCTTGTATCTCTTTCCGCTCCCGCAAGGGCAAGGCTCGTTTCGTCCGAGTTTTTGCTTTCGCCGTCTCGGAAGCAACGCAGTGAGCGGAACCGAAGGCTTTCTTGGCCAAGCTTTGAGAGCCTCTTCCATGTTTGGATCAACCCTCCACTTTTGCTCGATAACCAAGGCACCTCTGATGCGGCCGTTTCCGGGAGAGAGTAGAATTCCGTACCAAACGTCTGATTTTGTGTCGTATTTTCTCAAGCGACAGTGAATGGATAAGCGCTCTCGTGCCAACTCTTCGGGCAGCGAATTTACATGAAGAGTAAAACCGGATTCGTCCGTCTCGGATCGCACAGAAAGGTCATGTTGTTTGCCGTCTTTGGCTGCGGACTGCACCAGCCCGTCGATACCGGCATTGATATGTTTCGCGGCGTCGGAACTGAACTGCAGGAATAGCATCCCCAAGCCCACGAGCTCGGGTGTAGCGTTTGCCTCAATCTCGGAGAGTAGTCTCCCTATGGGCGACCCCTCAAAGCGGGTTAAAATACCCTTTGGGGTCCTCTCACCGGGAACTCCCGCCCTGCGAGTATGCATGGCTATATCCAGAGAGCTAGTAAAGTCGTCACCGAGGTTGACCATGTCATAATTGTCTTCCAACCAAAGATTATGTTTAAGGTGATAGCCTAAAATTGTAAGCTCTTGATTCACGATGAGTTGCTTGTCAAATCGAGCTCTTAATGCCAGATAGTTGAAAAAATGCAATGGTGACTCTAGTATCTCCGTCAGAACATCCATAAAAAACACATCAGTAATTATAGGGGGTTGTATGGCTTCCGAAGCATGAATTTCGAGGAACTGCCGAGCCTGTGCAGCTAATGCAGGATAATGGTCCGACACTATACATAGTGGAAATATTTTTCTAGGTATTCTAGAAATATTGATTTCATCGCCTGTCGGCAGCGTAAGTTTATATTCATTGCTTAACAGGCTCTTTGAGCACGAGAGAGCTTGCTCATATGCTTCATGAATTGCCTTCTTAAAATCTTCCTTCAACTGAAGATCGTTTCCTTTGCGCGCTTCGATTGTCAGTCGTTTTGATTTAGTCTGCACAATAAGAGCTTGGTCGCCGTATAAAACCAAGACATCAGCCTCAGTGAAGCGGTCTTTTCCCTTGTAGATATCGACATTGCGAAATACGTGCTGTGGACCGAAGACGCGAGATAAGCGGTCTGCCACGAAGTTTTCGGCGAATGCGCCACGATTCTTTGATGCAGTTGCATTGTATGATTTGTCGCGATTCATCCAAAAGAACGGCGTTTCATACAGGGCTTCAAGGAAGCTATACATTTGAAATAATAAATATGGACCGGCGGATAGCTTGATTATAGGAGCGGCATTGATCTCATTAAAAGCGCTTAGGCTTGAGAATGATGCGTTTGCCGTATCCGGATCAATGCAGAATGCGGAAACGATTCGCTCAATCTTCTTAATCTCGATACCTGTTAGCGCCTGTAACTCTTGAGTATCAAACAAAAACGCTGGCAGAAAGGTCCATTGATCGGGTGGCCGTGCCTTCATTGACTCGCGAAGGTAGATAAATTTTTGTAGGTGCAACTTGCCGAACGCCTGGGCAACTAGACAGGCTTCACCAATTGTGAAGCCAACATGCAGTTCAAGCCAATCGTTATCAGCTTTGTATTTTGATTGTGCCAGTTCTTCGTATTGAAAATGATAAGCTGAATCACCACCATAGAAAATGGGTTCGCGTAGGCCCTCTGCGGTGCTGAACGGGTCAATTCGAGTTGATTCGCGCGGATCACGCACCATTGCTTCAAATGCCGCCGCCCACGGCTTCTGGAGGCTCATGTGCATTTCGAAAAGAAGTATTTCCGATTGAGAAATGTAAGTTTGAATGACTTGAGGCTGAGGGATATCGACGTCGATCTTGCCCTTTGCCATCAGGCCTACAAGCGTTGAGATCTCAATTGTTGATAACCGATCGTGAGAGTACAGGTGCTGCATGTCTTTTTCAGTAATTAGGTCTCCTGAATAACGAATCAGATTATCGCGCCAACAAAAGTATGCAATTGCGTGAGCGTATCCCGGTGAGCAGCAAAGTCTTTGCAGTTCATCAAATATTTCGGTTTCGTTGCGGGCGGTCTGCGGAGTTATATTCTCTCTATCCATGAGCTAATGGCCATCTGTTGCTTCTCGCCGATAGGCCTAATGTCAATTTATCAGACGGTGCCGCCTATCGAACGCGCCTTAAGCTGACAGCGAATCCTGCAGTCCGTCGGTAGAGGCATCTATACTACATTCTGAAGGTCTGCTCAGGGTCAAATGCGGACCCATCGATGCCCGGGAGCGGAGTTCTGCCCCCGGGTACTAAGCGTCAGATTTGCCCCACTAGGGTCGGGACTCAATTGAGCCACCAAGCGACGGTCGCGGCCAGGATGGCGCC